>NZ_JBHYFK010000026.1:0-514 GCF_051859565.1 Glycocaulis sp. | reverse complement strand
GACGACGGTGAACCGCATGGTCGTGTGGCCGTTGCCGCAAAATTCCGCGCAGATGCCGCGATAGCTCCCCGGCCGGTCGGCCTCGATCCGCAGCACGTTCTCGTGGCCGGGTATGGCGTCGATCTTGCCGGCAAGGCGCGGCACCCAAAAGGAGTGGATGACGTCCAGCGTCGTCACCACGACATCGACGGGTTGCCCGGCCGGAATGTGGAGTTCGCTCGTCGTCGCATCGCTGTCGTCATAGCCGAAGCGCCAGTCCCACTGGTAGGCCTGGGCGTAGACTCTCAGCGGCGGCTCCTCCAGCGGCCGCGGGATCATGCGTTCGCCGAGCACGAACGCGGCGGCGACGAGCCCGACGAGGACGACGCTCGGCATTACCAGCCCCCCGCCGACGAGCCACTGGCCGACCGAAAAGCGTGCGAGCAGCGCCGGCCGATACCAGGCGAGCGTATAGAGCGCCCCGACCATCGCGAAGAGCACCGCCGCGCCCCAGAACATGATCCACCAGAGCGTC
>NZ_JBHYFK010000024.1:0-531 GCF_051859565.1 Glycocaulis sp. | reverse complement strand
ATACATGGCGCACGTCGTGGCTGGCATAGTAGGCGCATCGGGCACGGAGGCCCTTCAGGGAAGGACACGTCAAGGGAGACTCAGGAACCAAGGAGGCTCAAGCAGGAGGCTTGAGGAAGTGGAAAGGAAGCGAAGACCCAGCCCGGCCTCATGGCCGGGCTTTCGCTTTCAGGGCCTGGGGTTCCTCGCCGTTAGCCTGTCGCTACCGTAGCCATTGGTGTAGCCACACGTGTAGCCATCACCCCCCACTGAGGTGAGACGCGAGACGAATCAAAGGGTTGGAGAGGCTTGGAGCGGGTGAAGGGAATCGAACCCTCGTCTTAAGCTTGGGAAGCTTCTGCTCTACCATTGAGCTACACCCGCAGAGGGGTTTCGATAGTAAAACCAAGGGCTTGAGCATTGCAAGCCATCTCGTCGCATCGCCGCGGCTCGTTTTTCATCTCGCTGTTTTTATTGAAATTTTCCTGTGCCGTGATGGTCGGTGCGGTGCCGCCGTGCGGTTTTGGGCGGCGCGCCAGAGGCCGCGGTGAC
>NZ_JBHYFK010000022.1:0-713 GCF_051859565.1 Glycocaulis sp. | reverse complement strand
GGATCTGCGCTTCACCTATATTTCCGACACATTCAACCGCTTGTCCGGTTTTACGGGGGCGATCGTGCTGGGCCACACACGATCAGAGTTTTATGCGGAACGCCCGGAAACGCGGGATAGTGCCGACTGGGCCGAACTGGACCGGAAACTGGCGCGACATGAAGCCTTCTCGGGCTTTGTCTACCGCGTCGTGACGGATGACGGCAGCACCTTTTGGTTTCAGATATCGGGCACGCCCATCTTTGACAGCGAGGGCAAGTTCGCAGGCTATCGCGGCGCGGGCATGGATGTGACCGCCATGCAAAGCGCGCGCGAGCAGGCGGAAGCCGCAAACCGTGCCAAGTCGGTTTTTCTTGCCAATATGAGCCATGAGATACGCACGCCCATGAACGGCGTCCTTGGCATGGCGGAGCTTTTGCAAGAGGCGGTGACGGACCCGGCCCATCGGCAGATGGCAGAGATCATTCGCAAAAGCGGCGAAGGATTGCTGCAGGTACTGAACGATATTCTGGACATTTCCAAGATCGAAGCGGGAAAGATGCAGATCGAGGATGCGCGCTTTGATCCCGGTAAACTCGTGGCCGATGTTGTCGCTCTGCACAGCTCCTGTTGCCAGGAGAAAGGGTTGAAGCTGCAGATCGACAGCGCCGCCGATTTGAAACTGCCGCGTCGTGGCGACCCTCATCGGGTGGGGCAGATCCTTCACAATCTGA
>NZ_JBHYFK010000021.1:0-771 GCF_051859565.1 Glycocaulis sp. | reverse complement strand
AGGGGGGCGTGCTTTGACGATCTGGTGGTTATGGCAGGGGGCAAACACCCGTTCCCATTCCGAACACGGCCGTGAAACGCCCCAGCGCCGATGGTACTTCGTCTTAAGACGCGGGAGAGTAGGTCGCTGCCAGATCTTCCAAGCACGCTTCCGTCCAGGAACATGCCGATCCCGGCCCAATACTGGGACCCGATACAGGGGCCAGCAGCAACAAGCGCCGCATCGACCCTCTCACGAGGGTGATCGAGGCGCCGGCAGAACCTCCCACACACCATGTCCACTTCACGCTCCCGACGCTGCCTCCAATACCCACACAGTTCCAGGCAGCAAACTGGGAACAGCCACAAAACTTCGCCGGCACGCAACACCAGCATGCACGGCCATCACCACACCCGGCGCGGGGTGGAGCAGCCCGGTAGCTCGTCAGGCTCATAACCTGAAGGTCGCAGGTTCAAATCCTGCCCCCGCAACCATCTTTACTTGCGCCCCCGTAGCCAACGCTGCGGGGTTTTTGCTTTGTGCGGAAATCGCAAGGATTCCAGCAAGATCGCCCTGAACGTCGATCTCCAGCCGGTCCCCCGCAGGCGTCAGGATGATCTGGTCCACGAGCGTCCGCAGGGTGTCCGCGGCCTCGACCCGCCGCGCCTCGTCGTCCCCCTGAAGAGCCTCATAGAGCTGCTGGACCCGCTTGCGGTATTGCAGGGCCATGCTCGGGTGCAGCATCGGCGGTGGTTCGTCTGCTTCAGCCAGAAAACTCCTGAGTTCCGATTT
>NZ_JBHYFK010000020.1:0-956 GCF_051859565.1 Glycocaulis sp. | reverse complement strand
GGGAACGCCAGTTCTCATGGAGCCAACCTTGAAATACCAGCCTGACATGTTTGAGGTTCTAACTTGGTCCCCTTATCGGGGATGAGGACACTGTGTGGTGGGTAGTTTGACTGGGGCGGTCTCCTCCCAAAGCGTAACGGAGGAGCACAAAGGTGGGCTAAGCATGGTCGGACATCATGCGGTTAGTGTAATGGCACAAGCCCGCTTAACTGCGAGACAGACACGTCGAGCAGGTACGAAAGTAGGTCATAGTGATCCGGTGGTTCTGTATGGAAGGGCCATCGCTCAACGGATAAAAGGTACTCCGGGGATAACAGGCTGATACCGCCCAAGAGTTCACATCGACGGCGGTGTTTGGCACCTCGATGTCGGCTCATCACATCCTGGGGCTGAAGCCGGTCCCAAGGGTATGGCTGTTCGCCATTTAAAGTGGTACGCGAGCTGGGTTTAGAACGTCGTGAGACAGTTCGGTCCCTATCTGCCGTGGACGTTGGAGATTTGAGGAAAGCTGCTCCTAGTACGAGAGGACCGGAGTGGACGAACCTCTGGTGTTCGGGTTGTGACGCCAGTCGCATTGCCCGGTAGCTATGTTCGGACAGGATAACCGCTGAAAGCATCTAAGCGGGAAGCCCCTTCCAAGATGAGATCTCCCTGGACCCTCGAGGTCCCTAAAGAGCCGTTCAAGACCAGGACGTTGATAGGTCGGGTGTGTAAGCGCTGCGAGGCGTTGAGCTAACCGATACTAATTGCTCGTGCGGCTTGACTATATAACACCCAAGACAATTGCGGATAACGCAGAGCCTAACCGCTCAAACGAAATCAACATCTCTCAGTTCCTTCTCGTCCCCCAGTGATCAACCGTTTTGCCTGACGACCATAGCGGTCTGGAACCACCTGATCCCATCCCGAACTCAGAAGTGAAACAGGCCAGCGCCGATGGTAGTGTGGCGTTGCCC
>NZ_JBHYFK010000018.1:0-1223 GCF_051859565.1 Glycocaulis sp. | reverse complement strand
GTCTGCTCGATCAAAAGGCCTCTGAAGCCCGAGCAGTCGATGAAGAGCTCACCTTCCACGCGCTGGCCGCTTTCCAGTTCGACGCTCTCGATGAAGCCGTCCTCGCCGCGCTGGTGGACCTTCACGATCTTGCCTTCCTGGCGCTTCACCCCGCGTGCCTCGGAATAGCGGCGCAGAAAGCGCGCATAAAGCGAGGCATCAAAATGGAAGGCGTAGGCGATGCGCGAAAGGGGTGAATTGCCTGCATTCACCGGCCGCATGAAGCGGTTCTGGCTCGCCGCGACCGAGGTCAGCGAGTAATCGGTCACAAGGCGCGGATCGCCACCATGCATCATGCGCAGCCAGTAGGCGTGGAAGGAGACGCCTTCCATGTCTACGCCGAACGGGCCGAACGGGTGGAAATAGGTGTGGTTCTTCCGGCCCCAGTCGACGAACTCGATGCCCAGCTTGAACGAACCTTGCGTCTCGCGGACGAAATCGTCCTCATCCAACCCCAGCATGCGGTTATAGATATTGATCTGCGGGATGGTGGCCTCGCCCACACCGACAATGCCGATCTCTTCAGATTCAACGAGCGTGATGTCGGCATAGCGGGGGCCAAGAATTTTCGCCAAAGCAGCTGCCGTCATCCAGCCGGCCGTGCCGCCGCCCACAATCACGATTTTGCGTATCCGGTTCCCGTCCATTTCGTCCCCTCAGGCGGCCTCTGGTGCGCGGCAATGCTGATTGATGAAGTCGGCGTGCAGTGGCATGGAGCCGGCGGCACCGCGCACCATGGCGCGTATCTCTTCCAGCGCGGCGGCTACATCCTCCACCGGCGCGGTATCGACCAGCGGGTCGTAGCCGTCCGGCATCACGTTCTGGCCCAGCAAGACCGCATACCAGCTGGCTTCGGCGAAGAGTTCATCCTCATAGCGGAAGAGGCGGCCCTTGCAGCGGAAGAGGTCGAGCTTGCGCGCCAATGTCTCCGGGATTGCCATGTGGCGGCAGGCATCCCAGAGCGGCACACCTTCGCGCTCATTGGCGTGATAATGCAGGATGATGAAGTCACGGATGAACCTGATCTGCTGGTCGGTCAGCCGATTATATTCATCAATCTCGACGTTCGAAAAACCGTTATCGGGGAAGAGCGCCAGAAGCCGTGATATCCCGCTCTGGATGAGGTGGATGGAGGTGGATTCCAGCGGTTCGAGGAAGCCTGAGGCGAGGCCCAGCGCCACCAC
>NZ_JBHYFK010000017.1:0-1716 GCF_051859565.1 Glycocaulis sp. | reverse complement strand
AGATCGCCCTCGTCGGGCCGGGAGATCATCAGATCGTCCATGATCCCGCCCTGGTCGTTGAGCAGGAGCGTGTATTTCTGCTCGCCCGCGCCCAGAGCGCCCAGATCGGCGGTGATCAGCGCCTCGAACGCGGCTTCATCGCCGCTGACGCGCGCCTGGCCCATATGGGAGACGTCGAACAGGCCCGCTGCGGCGCGGGTGTGATTATGCTCGGCCATGACGCCGTCATACTGGACCGGCATGGCGTAGCCCGCGAACGGCACCATCTTGGCGCCGAGCTCCACATGGAGATCGTAAAGCGGGGTCTTTTTCAGGTTTGCCGGGTCGGCCATCTCGTCAGACTCCTCAAGCGCGGGTTGGCGGCTACGATCCGGCGCGAACCGGCATCGTATGCGCCCCCGCTGTCCCGAGACCTGAGAGATTCCTGCGCGCGCCAGCCTGTCAGCCCGGCGCCGCATTGCTCCTTCGGTGGGGCGGCGAACATGGCGTTCGCGCCCGCTTTCCAGCGTCGGCCATCATCCTGCGGTCCTGTCGCCTGAGCGTTTCCGGGGCGGTTGCGCCTTCGGCGCCGGCGTCTTTGGCCGGTCTCTCCCGCAGGGGGCCTTCATGCATGCCCGATCCCGTCCGCCTCCCGGCGCTCGCAACCGACGCGCCAAACTAGCCAGACACAGAGTCGAGTCAATCGGGCAGAGGCGTGGGCTATGCCGGAAACTCAACCGCACGGCAGATATCCGTGTGTTCCAGCAATTCATGAGGCGGCGTTTGCCCGGGCAATTGCGCCAACGCCACCTGCAGGCCTTCCTTGCGCACGTGCTTCATGGCTGGCGCGCAATCAGTGTCATTGGTCATCAGAATGATCCGCTCAACCGAGCGCTTGGCCGCCAGCACCGCCATATCGAGACCTATCCTCATATCGACCCCTTTCTGCTCGAAGTCAGGCTTGAAATCGTCATCGGTCAGCGCTCGGGGAGAAACGGGAACCCGCCGGGGTTTGAAGCCACGAAACTTCAGAACACCCCTGCGAACAGCGATCAGATCGCGCCGCGCTAGTTCATCCAGCCACCCTCCCGAGGCGTCGAATACCATGTCCTGCCCGCTCACGGGCAGCTTCGCCCTGCCCTGGTAGGGCGCACAGTCGTAATAGAGCGCGCGCAATAAAGTCTCGCCGCCAACGAGCGCACGGTGAGCCAAGGCTTCTATGAAATCAGGATTGTAGGTTCTGCCTGCGGCGCGGGCCATGACACGGCAGAAGCCACCATCCATGAGAACCGCCACACGCATAGAAAAACCCCCAAGCTTTCGCTCAGGGGTTTATATACATACCCGCCTACGGGTGTAACGGATTTTTACAAGATACGCGAAAGACCCTGAATTTTCAAGAAGGGCTACATCCGCTCCGGCACATCCAGCCCAATCAGGCCCAGCACGGTTTGGAGCTGGGTCAGCGTGGTGCGCGCGAGGCGCAGGCGGCTGGCGCGGATCGCCTCGTCCTTCTCCGGCAGGATCGGGCACTGGGTGTAGAAGGCGGAGAAGGCCTGGGCCAGGTTGAAGGCGTGCTCGCACAACAGATGCGGCGCGCGGCCCGCCTCGGCGCGCTGCACAGCTGCGTCGAACCCGTCCAGACGGCGCACCAGCGCGGCCTCGGCTGCATGGCTGACCTGCACCGGGCCGGGCTCAAGCCCCTCGCCTTGCGCCTTGCGCAGGAGCGAACCGATG
>NZ_JBHYFK010000016.1:0-2351 GCF_051859565.1 Glycocaulis sp. | reverse complement strand
GAAGAAACCTCGGTCTGGGCCGACAAGGGATATGTCAGCGCGGAGCGCGAAGAGGCGTTCAAGGGGCCAGGCAAGGTCTGGGGTGTCATGCGCAAGGCGCCGAAGGGCAGCGAACTTCATCCCGTCGACGCGCAGATCAATCGCATCATTGCCATAGTTCGTGCCAAGGTCGAGCACCACTTCCGCGTCATCAAACGCCAGTTCGGCCATGTGAAGACCCGCTACCGCGGCCTCGCCAAGAACCGCGCCCAGCTGTTCACGCTCTTCGCCCTCGGCAACCTGTTCCTCGTGCGACGGAGGCTGATCTCATGAGGACGAGTCTGCCCGAAAACCGCGAAAGGGTCGCTCAGGCGGCTCGCAAAGCACGAAAACAGTCTACGGAGCCAGGCCTTCGGGCGTCACAACGAGTCATGCGCCCATCTTGGCGCAGCCGAAGCCGTTGATCAGACGTTCCTTAGGAATTCATAATCTTGGAAGCTCCTACCGTGCTCTCATCTCAAATCTATTACATCTGCGGATTTCCCGGTTCTGCCGATGGTGCGCAGATCTTCGATCACAATCTTCTCGCGGCGCTCGCGGAGCGCGGCGTTATGCTTGTGCCGCAGCACCCGAGACGCCGACGCGGCCTCCACCCGCCGTTCTGGCAGGGGCGGATTGTCGAACTGCCCGCACTAATTTCCGAACTGTGCCGCGCGCGGCGGAGTGGGGCGCGGATCGTGCTGTCCCATGAGGGCTTCTTCGGCATAGCGCACCGAATGCCAGTCGATCTGCTGATCGTGCATAATTACATGCCCTGCTTCAGCTTTCCCGGTCAACGGCCGCTTGAACTCTACTACCGCACCGGCAGCCGCGCCTATTTCGGCCGCGCCTTCGCCAACGCCAAGGCCATGGTCTTCGTTTCGCACCGCGATCACCGCTGCGCAGTCGCCGATTTCCCAGAGATCGAGAACCGCAGCCTGATCCTGCCGCCCCCGCCCCAGCGGGTAGCGCTCGGGCCGGGTTGCGCCGATGTGATCCATATGTCTGGCTCCGAAGGCTGGCTGCCCAAGCGGCTGTCGCGCCTGACGCCGGATGAGCAGGCGAAGATCACGACTGCAGGATTACGGATCGAGGATTTCGGCCCGCACCCCGGCCCCTCCTTCGGCCTGATCCCTGACCGCTTTACAGTGGGCTTCAAGTTGAAGCTGATGCAGATGCTCTATGTCGGCGATGCGATTGCCAGCCTGTCGGAAATCGGCGAGGAAGTCAGGGCACTCGCGCCGGAGTATACGTGGTGGCGCGAAGTGGCGAGTGTTGAGGAGGCCGTAGCATGGTTCGCTGCGCTTCGGGGCGATCCTGCATGGCAAGAGCACTGCGCAAAGCCCACGAGGCCGCGATTGCCGGATTGGGATGGGGTGGCGGGTATGGTTGAGGGGATGCTGAAGCTCGAAGCAATGCGGCGCGCGATCGCGGCTGATGGGCAGGGGGCATGACCACGATCTCTGTAATCACCGCCGTCTGGAACCGCGCCAACACTATCGGCGACGGGCTGCTTAGCCTGCAGGAACAAATCTATCCGGACATAGAGCATGTCATCCAGGACAGCGGCTCGACGGAGGGCATCCGACGCTGTTCATGCGGCGCGCAGTTTGTTGCTCGCCACAGCGATTACAACACCACCTACCTGATCGCCTCTGACTATGAGGCGATCATGCGCTGGCTGACGCGGGGCCGGTTGCGGCTGGCCTACGTGCCCCGAGGTGCTGGTGCGGATGCGCGTCGGCGGCGAAACCAACCGCTCGGTCTTGCGCATTCTGCGCAAGAGCCTCAAAGACCTGCGCGCACCCGCCGCCACCATGTCGGGGCGCTGGGCGTGCTGGCCGCCAAGAACCTGTCCAAAGTGGGCCAGTCTCTTCGGCGTGACCTTACGACAGCCATGGCGGTGTCAGCAAATCGTGTTGGCGTGAGGGTGTGGCTGGGGTGCGAGCAGCAGCCTGAGCGCATCGAGGTAGAAGCGGTCCGCGTTGTTCCGGGCGGCGTACCAGCGGCCGTAGGCGGCAAGGTTCTTGGACGCGGGGCCGCAGGAGGGCTGCATGAAGGCGCGGAACCGGCTGATCAGGGCATTCACGGTGTTAGGGTCAGGACCCATTGATTTTGGACTCTCTGCCTGATTCAAGCTCCGAAAGGAGACTGGATGATGAGCAACCTTTTCTGGCTGACCGACGCGCAGATGGCGCGGCTGCAGCCCTTCTTTCCCAAGAGCCATGGCAAGCCACGCGTCGATGACCGGCGGGTGCTGAGCGGCATAATCTTCATCAACCGCAATGGGTTGCGGTGGTGCGATGCGCCCAAGGAATACGGCCCGCACAAGA
>NZ_JBHYFK010000015.1:0-5422 GCF_051859565.1 Glycocaulis sp. | reverse complement strand
GGCGATGGGGGCCAGTGCGGTCATTAGCTGCTCCCCTGCGGGACGATCGCCACCTTCAGCGCGCCGGTCTTCACGGTGCGCGCGGGCTCGAACCCCTTGCGCCAGGCCTCAGGCAAGGCGGCGTATCTGCGCTCGGCGACCGACAGCTTGGTGTCGATGAACTCGCCCGGGTCCTCGCCGGAGGCCGCGATATTGGCGGCGATGCGTGCGAGCTTTGCCTGATCCCATTCGACCCGCTTGGGCCGGTCGGCGATCACGGTCAGGCCCTCATCATCGAACCGGACCGTGCCCGTATCGCGGCCATCGCAGCGCAGGGCCTCGAGCGCGCGTTCGCCATAGCGCGCCTCAAGGGCGCCGCTCAGACGCGCGGACAGCGTCTTGAGGCGGGCGGAGGCTTCGGCCAGCTCGCCCTGGAGGTCTGCGAGCATTGCGGCGGGAAGCGCGGCGATCTCCCCGCGCGAGAGGTTCGCCAGATCCTCAAGACCGGGCGCGTTGGCGTGGTTCTCCATGGGAGGTCTCCTGTGTTGGGGGGTCATGCGGCCTCGCTCATCGCCAGAAGCGTGTTGAGGCGCACCGGCGCGGCGGCCGGGCGCGGCCTTGCGATGGCGACATAGGCAAAACAGTCAGGCCCGATGCGCACCTGAACCAGATGGACGAGACCTTCGTGGAAGGCGCGATGGGCGCCCGCCGCGAGCGCTTCAAGCCGGCGCCGGTCAGGCCCGGGCAGTTTCGAGATGCCCGCCATGGCGTCGATGACCAGAAAGCCGCGATGGTATTCCAGCCAGGCGCCGGGCTCGGCCTGCGCGATCCACGCGCACAGCTCCACATCACTGATGGCGCCAGCGGGGCGGCTGAAAAACGAGACCGGCTGCATGGCGCGCGATATTGAATGGCGCGTCATCACGCCGCTCCACGCGTGACATGTGCAGTGCTCTCGCGGGCCTGTTCGTGCTCGAACGCCTCGACGTCTTCGAGGCGATAGACCACCCGGCCGCCCAGCTTGATGTAGACCGGGCCTTCGCCCGACCAGCGCCAGCGCTCAAGCGTGCGGTGGCTGATGTTCCAGCGCGCAGCCAGGTCGATCTGGTTGAGGTGCCTTGTGGCCACCTGTGTCTCCATTGGCTCTGGTGAACCTGTGGAGAGGATGGCAGAGGACGATGCACGCGTCGTGGGGATCGCAGGAGGATCGCAGGGGGATCAAATAGGACTTTTATGGCCCCCACAAGGGGATGGGCTGGGGGATGAGTGGGGGATGGCTGGGGGATGAACCCGTGCACCAACCGTAAAACCCGAGATGTTTGGTGATCTTGCGCAGGGGGATCAGGAAAATTCCATGTTGAGCCGGTAACGCCCGCGACGGTCGGACTGGATCAGTTTGCGCCACCCGGACTGTGTCTTGAACAGATCAGACATCCTCGTGCAGCAAGACCCCGCTTCAGCCAGCACCACCTTGCCATGGCGCCAGGGGCTTCCATCCATCGCGGCCCGATGAAGAATGCCAACCACACGCGCCTGGATGGGGCCCAGCATATAGACATGATCGCCCAGGGCGACCTGGCTGAAATCGTGTCGTTTCTCGGTGATGACCTCGCGCGTGCGCCCGATTGCGCCAAGACCGTGCCGGGATTCAGCGCGATCGCGCTCATCACGGCGAACGACCAGCTCGTCCTTCCTGATCACGATGCCCTCTTCAGGCTGGCGCACCATGCAGTAACGGCGCTCGGGCGTGTCAAACCAGCCGGTGCGAACAGCGCCCTCGCGCAGGGCGCGATAGGCGTCCTGAGCGCGCACGTCCTGCAGCCCATGGAAAACGCCGTACTCCTCGGGGATGGAGCACCATTGGCCCTCCTCCACTTCCTCATAGCAGCCCTGCTCCAGGCGCACGCCGTACAGGCGCACGGAGACCTTGAGCAGGCCGTTCTCCGCCAGATAGACCAGATCGCGGTGCGCCATGCCCCACCGCTCCTCAAGCTCGTCCAGAGCGAAATAGTCCTTCTCGATCCTGGCCATCACGCAACGCTCGCCATCCGGTTTTTGTTCATGCTATGTTCTATTCGCTTGACGCGGACGAAGCAATCCTCTTTTATCCACAGGCTCCGCAGACAGGATGGGACACATGCACGCCACACTTGCCGACAGGCTCAGAGCTCGCACCCGCCAGCTCGGCATGAACGCCCGGGAGGTCGCCGAGCAGGCGCGCGTCAACCGGTCCTTCGTCTACGACATCATGCGCGGACGATCCGAACAGCCCAACGCAGCCAAGCTCGACAAGGTCGCCGCCGTCATCAAGGTGGATCGCAACTGGCTTTTGCATGGCAAGGGTGAAATCGAAGGCGAGACGCCTCTTCTGGACACGGCGGACGCGTTTGTCGCCATTCCCTGCGTTGAGGTCACCGCATCCATGGGAGGCGGGCGGATCACGGCCGATGAGGTCGAGAACGGCGAGCCCTATCATTTCAAGAGCTCGTGGATCACCCATCGTCTGCGCGCCGATCCCGCTGACCTCAGGATCATGCATGTGGAGGGCGACAGCATGATGCCGAGCCTTCATGACGGGGACGTGGTGCTGGTCGATACCGCGCGCGCCCTTCCAACACCGCCGGGCGTTTTCGTTCTGTTCGACGGCATCGGCCTGGTGGCCAAACGTCTCGAACACATTCCAAATTCTGACCCGCCGCGCGTACGCATAATCTCCGACAACGCCTTCTACTCGCCCTACGAGCGCACCGCCGGGGAGATCAAGATCATCGGCCGGATCCGCTGGTTCGGGCGGGAGATATGAGCACCAGCCACGTCATCATCCGCAGTGAGAACGGCCGCCAGCATGAGGCGGACTTCCCGGACGCCGGGATCGCGGTTTGCCATCAACGCGGCTGGCCGCGTCCATCAAGCTGGACAAGGATGAGCGCCCATAGCGCCACGCCGCTGAGCAGTCGACTGACGATCACATACGCCTGGTCCAACCCAGGAGGTGACCCCAGAAAACCGAGCACGATCATCACAGTCATGAATCCGGCTGCGGTAGCCTGAAGCGCCAGCAGCTGATGCCTAAGGAGTAGCATTGGAAAGATGTAGAATAGGCCGTGGCTGAACCCAAGCGGCGTCCATCCCTCGGTCAGCAGGATAGCCAGCGAGATCACAAAAACCGCCAGAAACAAAGCTATGCGTTTCATGTCTCGGTTCCGGCGTTCATGATCACATAGTCGCCGCCGTCGGCGAAGAACAACGCAGCTTCCGCTGCCCGGCGCTTCACCCGTCTCTGACCGAGCGACATGCCTGCATCTCCGATAAAGGAATCGTGCAGGCGAAGTGCATTTGCCGCCCCTTTGAAGTCACCCTGATTGAGTCTAGACATAATCCTAGAGCGCAGAAGCGCCTCGAGGCCATTTTGATGAACAAAGGACACTAGCGCAGCCATCTGCGATTCAGAAATAGGCACATCCACGACAGCCCTCAAATCGATTTCGATTTGCCTTAACTCCCGACGCAAATACTGCAGTGCTTCGATCTGACTAATTTCAAGATCGAAGACCTGATCGCACGGATGCAAGGGGCGCGCATAGCCGATAAAGGAACAGTCATTCATGCGCGTCGCACGGGAGCGAAAGGGCTCGAAGCTGAGCACCAGTTCACGCGCGCTTATACCATCGTCCTCGACCAGAAACAGGAAGGCCTCAAGCTGGCGCCGGCTTTCCAAGCCGCGTAGAGGGCTCATACCCACGCCAGGCACGCGCGCATGAACCCAGCGCAGGAATTCAGCCGCAGTGACAGACTGGATATCGCTATTGATCAAGCGGAGCAGGGTGGAGTTGCTAAACGCTTCGCCACCGATGTTGAAGACGAGTGAAATCAGTGCGTTGCGTTGATTGTCTGTAAGCGGGCGGGTGACAGCAGCATCAACGGCGCTGGCGGCAGTATCGATATCTTCCATGAGAAGCTCGATAGCGCGATCAAAGCTTATGACATTACCAGGCCGGGCCTCCCGGCCTGTATGGCCAAAACCAATGGTCGGCACGCCGGCAGCGTCGAGATAAGTGGTGCTGCGGAAGGCCTCGAACATCTGGATCAGTTCGACCACGGACTGCCCGCTGCGGTTGGCGACTGCACCCACTCCCCCATTCGGGCTGGCGTGCAGGTCATCCGCCATCCTGCCCAAGGCGTCATCGCTCTCCTCTGTCAATGCAAGCGGCGCCAGTTCGGCTCTCGGGGCGAGCGCCCGGATCATGCGACTCCGGTCGAAGATTACTGGCGTTATTAGCCCCGCGGAGCGCTCGAACACGCTCAGGCTGGCCATTTCGAGGGCCTCGGACAGATTGGTTTCCCCGAGAATATTCAAACTGATGAGCGTAGAAGTGAAGATTGTCTCACGAGCTTGGGGATCCGCACCGAACCTGTAGAGAAGACGCGGCCCAGCAGGGTCCAACTGGTGGAATGCCTGGGTGTCAATAGCTATCGGGCCGCCTCGATCACTGATCGCCACCACCACGCTGTCGGGTACGTCCAAAGCTTCAAAGCCAGTACCCGCGCTGCCAGGCGGAAGGCCCAGAAACCCTGTGACGCCTTCTGTTTCCAAAATTATCGTAGTGCTGGATGCACCCCGGCCTAACGGATGGCTCCAAGCCTCCTCAATTCGCATCCCGCATTCTGCGTACTGTACAACAGGCGGCCGTTCAGCATCTATTGGCAACAGGAAAAGCGTCCCTTGGCAGGGGATAACGTGACCGGCAAAGTATATAAACGCCTCGGCGCCATCCTCGGTAAGTCGCCCGAGGATATCTACTGCGCGGCGTAATTCACTCTTATTGGGGTTCAGCAAGGGTCCGTTTCCGATCAGAGCATAACCGGCCTGCTCAGCCATAAGGGCCATGGAGCGCGCATTATCAGCATAGCCCGGGCGCACCGGCAGGCTTCGATATTGCCCAGCTCCAATCACCAGTGCATAGCGCGCCTGCCCCCTGTCGGGCTGCGACATCATTACAGGGGGATTATAGGCCAAGTAACCAACTGCCCCAAGAATAATAATAAATACAGACAAAGAGGATGCTGTTATCAATCTTGAAATCATATAATTTGGGGCTGTCCCAGATGTCTGAGACATCTAGGATGGCGGGATGCGGCTAAAGCATTCAAGGCTCACACATAATCAGACCAACCGGCTGATCGAACACTTTGTGGCGGGGACGCCGGCTCGAACAGCGTCTGCTTTGATTGGTGTGAACAAGGACACTGCGGCGACCTTCTATCACCGGCTGCGCACCGTCATCGCCGAGAATCTGGCGGCTGAAGCGGGCGAACTGGCCGGCGAGGTCGAAGTCGACGAAAGCTATTTCGGCGGGGTGCGCAAAGGAAAGCGCGGGCGCGGCGCAGCAGGCAAAATCCCCGTATTCGGGCTGCTCAAGCGCGGCGGCCAGGTCTTCGTCCT
>NZ_JBHYFK010000014.1:0-5894 GCF_051859565.1 Glycocaulis sp. | reverse complement strand
GGAAGAGATGGAGCGCTTTCAGCAATTCTCGACGCCGCTGCCCATGGGGCTCGCGGCTGTGGCGGCAGCACAGATCACGCCCCGTGATCTTGTCCTAGAGCCGTCTGCCGGGACCGGGCTTCTGGCGATCCTCGCGGAGATCGCAGGCGGCACTCTGGCTCTGAACGAGTTGGCGGACACCCGCGTCGACCTTCTTCGCTTGCTGTTCCCGGGCCGACCGGTCACGGGGTTTGATGCCGCGCAGATCGATGATCATCTCGATGTCTCCTCAAGCCCGAGCGTCATCCTGATGAACCCGCCCTTCTCGGCCATGGCCAATGTCGACGCCCGGACGACAGACGCAACAGCGCGGCATTTGCGCTCTGCGCTGGCGCGGCTGGCCCCCGGCGGACGGCTTGTTGCCATCACTGGTGCCGGTTTCGCGCCGGATGCCCCCGCCTGGGCGGAGACCTTCACCCGCCTGACCGAGTCCGCCCATCTGGTCTTCACTGGCGCCGTGTCCGGTGCAGCGTTTGCCAAGCACGGCACCAGCTTCGAGACCCGTCTCTCGGTCTTCGACAAATGCCGAGGCGGCGAGCTGGGTGGCATCACAGCCGATCTGGCGCGCCCGACCTCGCCGGATGTGGCCAGCCTGCTCTCGCTGATCACCACCCATGTCCCGCCGCGCCCCGCGCTGGCGCAGGTCGCACAATCCGGACAGGGCCCCACTTCCCACTTCCCGGGAAATCCTACCCGTGCCGCGCGCACAGGCATCAGCTCATCGCGCGCCACGCCCGCAACGACCCCCACCACGACCCTCACCACCACCGCCGCGCAGATCGAGGCCGCCGATCTCGCTTACAGCCTGCGCGATGCAACCGAGGACGATACCAGCGCGCGCCTGTCGGATGCCATATATGAGACTTTCCGTCTGCAGGCGATAGACATCCCCGGCGCGGCAACGCATCCGACGAAGCTGGTGCAGTCGGCGGCCATGGCCTCGGTCGCACCGCCAAAACCGACCTATCGCCCCAAGCTGCCCGCCGTCGTTCTGCACGACGGCCTGCTGTCGGACGCGCAGCTCGAGACCGTGATCTATGCGGGCGAGGCGCATGGCGCCTATCTCGCGGGGTCTTGGTGCGTGGATGAGACCGGCGACACGGTCTCTGCCGCGCCCGACGATGCTGGGGACGCTGTCCGTTTCCGCCGTGGCTTCTTTCTTGGCGATGGCACTGGCGCGGGCAAGGGCCGCCAGTCGGCCGGGATTGTTCTGGACAACTGGGCGCAAGGCCGCCGCAAGGCGCTCTGGATTTCCAAGAGCGACAAGCTGCTGGAAGATGCGCAGCGCGACTGGTCGGCCCTTGGCCAGGAGCGGCTGCTGGTCACGCCGCTCTCGCGCTTTGCCCAAGGCAAAGACATTCCGCTCACGGAAGGCATCTTGTTCACCACCTATGCGACGCTCCGCTCGGAAGAGCGGGGCGCAAAAAAGTCCCGCGTCGACCAGATCGTCGAATGGCTGGGGGCAGATTTCGACGGGGTGATCCTGTTTGACGAAAGCCATGCCATGGCCAACGCCGCAGGCAGCAAGGGCGAGCGTGGCGATACAGAAGCCTCGCAGCAGGGCAGGGCGGGTCTGCGCCTTCAGCACAAGCTGCCCAATGCCCGCGTGGTCTATGTCTCGGCCACGGGCGCGACCTCGGTCCACAATCTCGCCTATGCGCAACGCCTCGGGCTTTGGGGCGGGGAGGACTTTCCCTTCGTAACGCGCGCGGAATTCGTTCAGGCCATCGAGGCTGGTGGCGTGGCGGCGATGGAGGTTCTCGCCCGCGATCTGCGCTCGCTCGGCCTCTACACCGCCCGGTCGCTGTCCTATGACGGCGTCGAATATGAGATGCTCGAGCACGCTCTGACGCCGGAGCAGCGCGGCATTTATGATGCCTATGCCGGGGCCTTCGCCATCATCCACAATAACCTGGCCGCCGCGATGGAGGCCGCCAACATTACTGGCGAATCCGGCGGCACGCTGAACCGTCAGGCCAAGTCCGCCGCGCGCTCGGCCTTCGAGTCCGCAAAGCAGCGCTTCTTCGGCCATCTCCTGACCTCGATGAAAACCCCCACCCTCATTTCCAGCATCGAGGCCGATCTCTCGGCGGGCCATGCAGCCGTCATCCAGATCGTCTCGACCGGTGAGGCGCTGATGGAACGCCGCCTGTCGGACATCCCCACGGATGAATGGAACGATCTGCGCATTGACATTACGCCGCGCGAGGCCTGTCTTGACTACCTCGCCCATTCCTTCCCGGTGCAGCTGTTTGAGCCCTTCACCGACAGCGAGGGCAATCTCTCGTCCCGGCCTGTCGTTCGCGACGGCCAGCCCGTCGAATGCCGCGAGGCAGTGCGCCGCCGCGATGCGCTGATCGAGCATCTGGCCAGCCTGCCGCCGGTGCCCGGGGCGCTCGACCAGATCGTCCAGCGTTTCGGCACTGATCTCGTGGCCGAGGTTACGGGCCGGTCGCGCCGCATCGTGCGCAAAGGCGAGGGTCCTGCCGCGCGCCTCGTCGTCGAAAATCGGGCGGGGTCTGCCAATCTTGCGGAAACCGCGGCCTTCATGGATGACCAGAAGCGCATCCTGATTTTCTCGGATGCGGGCGGCACGGGGCGCAGCTATCACGCCGACCTTGGCGCGAAAAACCAGCGCCTGCGGGTCCATTACCTCCTCGAGCCGGGCTGGAAGGCTGATGCCGCCATCCAGGGCCTCGGGCGGACCAACCGCACCAACCAGGCGCAGCCGCCGCTCTTCCGGCCCGTTGCTACCGATGTGAAGGCGGAGAAGCGGTTCCTCTCGACCATCGCGCGCCGCCTCGACACGCTCGGGGCGATCACGCGCGGCCAGCGTCAAACCGGCGGGCAGGGGCTGTTCCGGCCCGAGGACAATCTGGAGTCTCCCTATGCCCGCGACGCCCTGCGTCAGCTCTACCGCCGCATCTATCGCGGTGATGTGGTTGGCTGCTCTCTCGGGGCTTTTGAGGATGCGACCGGGCTCAGCCTGACGGATGACAACGGTCTGAAGGACGACCTGCCGCCGATCACGACCTTCCTCAATCGCCTGCTGGCGCTGACGATTCATTTGCAGGCCGTGCTCTTCTCGGCCTTCGAGGAACTCCTTGATCAACGGATCGAGGGCGCCATCGCCGCCGGGGTCTACGACCTTGGGCTCGAGACGCTGCGCGCCGAAAGCTTCCGCGTCACGGATGCGAGGGTGATCTACACCCATCCCGGCTCTGGTGCCGAAACCCAGCTTCTGACCATCGCGCAAAAGCAGCGCAACACGCCGCTATCGCTGGCGGATGCGCTCGACTGGCTCGAGGACCCCAAAGCGCGCCTGCTGGTCAACAGCCGCTCAAACCGGGCGGCGGTGCAGGTGCCCGCCACCAGCCTGATGCTGGACGATGGCACGATCGAGCCCC
Organism: Glycocaulis sp.; assembly: GCF_051859565.1. Classification (GTDB taxonomy): domain Bacteria; phylum Pseudomonadota; class Alphaproteobacteria; order Caulobacterales; family Maricaulaceae; genus Glycocaulis. The sequence continues at coordinate 2,448 of NZ_JBHYFK010000014.1, read as the reverse complement.
GCCTGCGGCTGATCCGGCCGACGGAGGCCAGCACTGTTCCGGCCAAAATCATGGAGGACACAAACTGGCTTGAGGCCGACCGCGCGGCATTCACCGAAGCCTGGACGTCCGAGCTGGCCGAAATGCCGGAATTCTCGGAATCCACGCTGCACATCGTCGCTGGCCTCTTGCTGCCGATCTGGAAGCAACTGCCGCAGGATGAAACCCGCGTCTACCGGCTACAAACCGACGATGGCCAGCGCATCATCGGCCGCCGTGTCTCGCCTGCCTGGGTCGCGACGACGCTTGCGGACGATGCGCCGACACTCACTGCCGCGCAGGTCCATGCTCTCGTTCTGGAGGGCAAGACCGTGGTGCGGCTGGCTGAGGGGATGGAGCTGCACCGGTCCCGCGTCATGGGCGTGAACCGGATCGAGCTCTCCAGCTTCACCGAGGCCGGCAGAGACCGGCTCAAGGCCGATGGCTTCTTCTCTGAAATCATCGCCTGGAAGTTGCGGCTGTTCTGCCCGACGGATCCGAGCGGCATTACGGTGCTGGAGCGCCTGCTTGCGCGTGTGCCGGTCACTGGCCTACATGCACGCAATAGTTGAAAAAAGGCGCATCTCATGTCCGTTGAAACAGAAGAGCTTCTGCGCGCGCTGGCGCAGGACGCTGAAGGCGTGTGTCGCCATTATCTTCCCGCTGGACGGCGGGAAGGGTCTTACTGGATGGTGGGCGATCTGCAAAACACGGCGGGCCGCTCGCTCTTTGTGCGCCTCACCGGCCCGACCTCAGGGCCGGGCGCACGCGGAAAATGGCAGGACTCCGCCACGTCAGAATATGGCGATCTGCTGGACATCATCCGTGCGCGCACGGGGATCACGCGGTTTCCTGAACTTCTGGAGGAGGCCCGCGCGCATCTTGGCCGCCCGCAGCCGGTCCTCCCGGATGTGCCAGTGCCGAAGAAGGCCAAGGCCCCCGGCGGCAGACCAGCGGCGGCGGCGCGATTGTTTGCAGCCTCAAAGCCGGTCGCAGGCACGCTTGCCGACAGCTACCTCCGCTCCCGGGGCCTTACCCATGGCGGCACGATGAGCGCGCTGCGCTTCCACCCGAAGTGCTGGCATCGGGAGGATGGCCAGACCCGCAGCATCCCCAGACCGGCGCTGATCGCCGCCGTCACTGATGAGGCAGGGGGCTTAAAGGGCGTGCATCGCACCTGGCTGGCGCCTGACGGACAAGGAAAGGCAGATGTCAAAACGCAGCGGCGGGCCATGGGTCACCTTTTGGGCAATGCCGTCAGGCTGACCCCGCATGACGACATCCTCGTTGTTGGCGAGGGCATCGAGACCATGCTGTCGCTCGTTGAGGCAATACCCGGCCTTCCCGTCTGGGCGGCGCTCTCGTCGGGTCACCTCGGAGCGGTCCTGCTGCCGGAGGGGCTGCAGCGCCTCTACATCGCCATCGACCGCGATCCCGCTGGCCGGCGCGCGGCAGAGAGGTTGAGCGCCAGAGCGACCGAGGTCGGGATTGCCGTCCGGGTGCTGGAACCGAGGCTCGGGGATTTCAACGATGATCTCCGGGCGAACGGCAGGCTGGCGCTGCGCCAGCATCTGGCAGGGCAGATCGGGCCTGAGGATCAGCATCGCCTGTTGGCGTGAGCCCCATCAAGCAGGGAGCGGTCCAAGGCTGAGGAGGGCAGGGGTTCTGCAGTCCTGTCGCGGGTGTGGATCATCCCCTTTGCCACTTCCCGGGCAAATCTCATCCACCCGTTACCAACACGGCCTTCTCAGAGATGGGCGTGCTGCCGTCAAAGGGTCCGCCCCCTCAAGGGCGGCATTCAGGCTATTTCCGCCGCGGGGACGAGCCCCCGCTTTACATCGCGAAACAAATAGCCTGCCTGCCGCCCTCCTCCACTGCGTTTCGGCCCCGAAGAGGGGGGTGAAGGTGCGTCCGCCATGACGGCTCAGAGCTGCCCATGAAGGCCGCGCGGGATGACGCGCGGACGAGTTGAGGCCCGGAGGCAAGACCAGAATGACGATCCACACCCATGACGACGCGTATGAACCCGCCCACACTGCATCCCAGACCGCCCATGCGCTCGATGAGCTGCAGCTTTATGGCTTCCGTCCCTTTGACGAGCCCGATCCGCGCCCGATGCCCGATGGGCAGCGCCTTGCAGTCGCCGTCGCCGACATCTTCGATGCCCTCGTCGCGACCCTGGAAGACACCCGCATGGAACCCGACCTCGAAGAGGTGCTCTGGGGCCAGGTCAACCTCTTTCACCGCGCCACGGCCCGGATCGAACGGTCGCTCGAAGAGAACGAGCAGGCGCAGCGCCGCCTCCAGCGCGAGCAGGACGGCTCCGAGGTGAAATCCACCGAGATCGAGCGCTTGACGGCCGAAGGCCTGACGCTGATCGAACGGCGCAACTGCATGGACATGATGCGTGATCACGCCGCCACCGAGTTT
>NZ_JBHYFK010000013.1:0-9870 GCF_051859565.1 Glycocaulis sp. | reverse complement strand
CCCCTCCGTCTGGCAAGCCAGACACCTCCCCCGTAAACGGGGGAGGACATCCCGTCGCAGGCATGGATCACCCGCATGAAGCGGGTGATGACAGGCACAAGAGCTTTAAAGAGAAAAAGAATCCCCCATGACCGACACCTATATCTATGACGCTGTCCGTTCGCCGCGTGGCAAGGCCAAGGAAGATGGCGGGCTGGCGGCGCTGAAACCGCATGAGCTGACCGGCCAGATCATCGCCGCGCTGGAGGCGCGCAACGGCACAGACGCGCTGCAGCGCGCGGCGGGCCTTACGCTGGGCTGTGTCGGGCAGGTCGGCGCGCAAGGCGGCCACCTGGCCCTTGTCACCCGAATGCATGCTGGCCTGCCCAGCAGCGTACGGGCCCTGACCATCAATAATTACTGCGTCTCCGGCCTGACGGCGGTCGGCCTGGCAGCCAATGAGACGATGGCGGCCGATGATGACCGGCTGCGCCTTGCTGGCGGGGTGGAGATGATGAGCGCCGTGCCCTTCATGGGTGACAAGGCGTTCTACTATGCGGACCCGAAGACGGCATCTGCCCTGCGCTATGTGCCGGTGGTTCTCTCCGCCGACCTGATGGCCACCATGGAAGGCTTCACCAAGGAGGAGCTGGACACAGTCACTGCCCGCTCCCACCAGCGTGCCGCTGCGGCGCGCGAAAAGGGCGGTCTTGATGAGGTGATCGCCATAAAGGACGCCAAAGGGCAGACCGCTCTTGCCCATGATGAAAGCGTGCGTGCCGGCACCACGGTCGAGGGACTTGCCCGTTTTGCCCCTGCCTTTGCCGAGATGGGGGCGGCCGGATTCGACGCGGTGATGCTGAAAGCGCGGCCCGAACTCAAAGAGATCAGCCATGTCCACTCGGTCGCCAACTGCCCGCCCGTGTGCGATGGCGCGGCACTGGCGCTGGTCGGCGCGAAGGCGGCTGGGGAAGCAGCAGGGATAAAGCCCAAAGCGCGCATCCGTGCTTTTACCGAAGCCAGCGCCGATCCCGTGCTGCAGCTTACCGCGGGCTTTGCGGCGATGGACCAGCTGCTTGCGCGCACGGGCCTGAAGCTGTCCGATTTTGACCGGATCGAATTCATGGAGGCCTTCGCCGCCACCCCGGTGAAGTTCGAGCGCGATTACGCGCCGGACCTCGACAAGGTGAACCCGGAAGGCGGGCATCTGGCCATGGGCCACCCGATGGGTGCGTCAGGCGGTATATTGCTCGCCACCATGGTGGCGGGGCTGGAGCGTTCTGGCGGCACGCTGGGCTTGATCGTCGCTCATGGCGGGTCGGGCGTAGGCAGCGCGATGGTGGTGGAGCGGGTCTGACAGGGTTTTTGGGCTTACAGCCTGGTCACTGACCTCTATTCTGGGCGGGTTCCACACAGGAGTCCGCGCCCGTGTACCATCTCTTCCTCACTGCCAGGCTGATCTTGCTGGCCGGCGCGCTGGCGCTGGCGGGGCTGGTATCAGCGAAGGGCGATGAGATAGCCGGGCTGGTGGCCGGTCACGTGGACGCGGCGCTGGAGGTGCGCAGTGAAGGGCGGCCAGTGGACGCTGCCCTCATGCTCTCTGACCTGCTGGAAGCCCTTCTGGACGCTGACGAAGCGCTTGATCCGGCCATCCTTTCCGATGTGCTGTTTCATTATGCCGAAACGCTGAGGCTGGCGGACCGCCCGGACGCGGCAGAGGCAATGGCGCGGCGCGCTCTGCAGATTGATACCGGCCGTCTGCCGGCGGATTCGCCCGCACTCGCAGCTGTTTACTCGGTGCTGGGTGCTGCGCTGCTCGATCAGGGCAGGGGCGCTGAGGCAGAGACCGAATTGCGTGCCGCATTGCCGATATATGAGGCCGCGTTCGGGGACCACGCCTACACGGCCGTCACGCTCTATCAGCTCGCACAGGCGGCCGACGCGCAGGCTCATTACCCCGCCGCCGCGCGCCTCGCCGCGCGCGCCCTTGTCATGCTGACGCGTGTGCCGGAGGCAGACCAGCCTGACGGGCTATCCGGGCAGGCTGGCTTTCTCGCTGCGAGGTCCTATGGCGAGTGGTATGACAGCGCGCGCCGGGCGAGCGACTGGAGCGGGACACGCGATGCCATGCTGGGCCGGGCCGCACTGGCCGGGGCAGGTCAGGACCGCGCCGCGCGCCGCGTGGAGTTGTCCGAATTCCTGCTGGCACGATCACTGGAGTCACAAGCAGCATTTGAGGCCGGGCGCTTCGCCGAGATCGAGGTGCTGGCGGCGGTGGCCATGGAAATATGGCAGGCCGAGCACGATCTTGATCCGGTCTATATGAGCGCGGCCATGGCTGCGCTTGCGCTTGCCCTGTCGGAGCAGGCCCGCCCCGACGAGGCCCTTGCGATGCAAGGACGCCGCTTCGAGTTCGTGACCATTGCCATGCAGGACAGGCCGGTCAGTGTGGCGCATGCCCTATCCACCTACGTGACCGCGCTGACCAATAATGGGCAGGACGCCGAAGCCCGCGCGGTGTTTGCCCGTCATGCAGCGGCTCTGCAGGGACGGCTGGGCGGGACGGACCGGGCAGTGCTTGCCATGACCGAAGCCCGCTTGCTGAGCCTCGACGGTGACCACGCGTCAGCCTTGCGCCTTGCCGGTGAAGCGCAAGCTGATCTGGAGGCTGGTGGTGCAACGGCTCATGACTTGCAGAACTTCCATTCCGAGCGCAGCGCCATCGCCCGGCGTGCCGGGCGATATGAGGACGCCTATGCGGACCTGTTGCGCGGCCGGGAACTGGCCGATCCCGCACCGGGCTCCTTCGACGCGATGTACTGGGACGGCAGCCTGGCCGTGATAGCACTCTATCATCTGCACCGTCCTGGCACGGCGCTAGACCGCGTGAGGGATGCGTCTGCCAGCCTCATAGGTCACGCCAGCGCGCAGGCAGATGCCCGTGGAATTGCCGATGAGGGCAGGGAAGTCACCAGCCTTCGCAGCCTCTTCATCCTGCACACCGAAGCGGTTTGGGGTACTGCCCACGCCCGCGAGCCGTGATGTGGCCACTGTCTGCTTGCGGGCCGTCTTGCTTGCGCTAGTGTAGCAGGTGGTTAACGCCGGTCAGTGAGGGCGCGGCGCACGATGGGGGATGCGATGGTTCGGGACTGGCAGGGGGCGCTGGCGGCGCTGACACTCGCGTTTGGTGTATCGGCGGCTGGCTGGGCGTTTCAGGAGGATGCCGATCCGCCTGCAGAACCTGAAAGCGCGGCTGAGGACGCCGGGGCGGAAGACACGCCGGATCCGTTGAACTCCGACGAGGAATTGCCGCCTGAAACGGCTGCATCCTCCTTCACGGACACGCCGCCGCCAGCGCTCAGTTCGCTGGCCGAGGGCGATATTGTCCCCGTCATCTGCCCGTTTCGCGGCTCCATCGACTATGAGCCGGGCGATATAAGCTGCGGTCTGCTGGCGGTGCGAGAGAACCGCGAGTCCGAAGCCAGCCGGGTGATCCAGCTTCTCTACGTGAAAATCCACGCGCGCGGGCCGGAAGACGAAGACGGCGAAGGCGAGGATGATGAAGGCGAGGACCAGCCTTACGAGCCACTGGCCGACCCGATCGCGTATCTGACCGGCGGGCCGGGCGTTGGCGTGACGAGCTATGTGGAGCGTTTCGTGGACCATGCGGCCACCGAGACGCGCGATCTCTATATCCTTCAGCAGCGGGGCATCACCCAGTCGGGCGATTTCTGCCCGCTCTTTTCTCTGGAAGAGCCTGCGCTCAATACCGGACAGACCATTGCCGAGCAGGAAGAGTTCGAGCGGCGCCGTCTTGCACGCTGCTTCGAGCGGGCGCTGGCCGAAGGCGTGGACCTGTCGGCCTATAACACGGTGGAGAATGCGCGCGATGTGCGCGTGCTGCGCGAGGCGCTCGGCTACGAAAGCTGGAATGTCTGGGGCATCTCCTATGGCTCCCATCTGGGGCAGATGCTGACGCGGGTCGACCCGGAAGGCATCCGCGCACTGGTGCTGGACGCCATTGTACCCAACGATCTTGAAAACCTGATGCGCATCCATCGCTGGGCTGCGCGAGTTCTCGATCATATCGTCACGACATGCGAGGCCGACGCAGCCTGCGCGCGCGCCTACCCTGATCTGGAGGCCCGGACCTATGCGGCTATGGCCTCGCTGCAGGAGAACCCGGTGGTCGTGACAGTATCCGACACGGAGGTGTTTCCGGGCGGGCAGGTCGCTGTCGGCGGTGCGGCGATCGCCTTTGCACCGTTCTCCATGATGTACGAGCAGAGCACCTATGCTGGCCTCGCCGGCGTACTGAACGCGCTGGTGCGGGCAGCCGAGCGGCGCGACGAGACGGTCTTTACCGCGATAGCGCTGGGCGGGGGCGGTAATCTGGCGGGCGGGGATTTCTCGCCCGGCATGAACGCTGCCATCTCCTGCAATGACGGCTACACGTGGCAGAGCGCGCAGGTGATCGCCGAGGATATGGGAGAGGTTCCCGGTCTCGCCGGCCTTATCGGCTCGGTGGAGGGCGCAGCGGCCAGCCAGGCCCTGTGCGAACAATACGGGATGGGATTGCGAGACCGGGTTGACTACATGCCCGTAAGTTTTGACGGGCCAACGCTGGTGGTGAACGGGGCGTGGGATCCGATTACGCCGCCCGACCTTGCCCGCCAGATCATGCCGGGTTTTGCCAATGGCCAGTATCTTGAAGTGCCGTTTGCCGGACATGGCCCGACCCGCTCTGATGAATGCACGGCCGGCATCATGGTCGCCTTTTTCGACGATCCCGCGGCCGAGCTGGACACGTCTTGCGTGGAAACGGCCAATGCCGAGCCGTCATTCGTCATTCCGATGACGTCTCGCTTCGTGGCACAAGCCATCGTCAGTAGGGAAGAAGACCGCCCCGCCCTGATCGCCACGCTTGCGTGGGGCGGCATCTCGGCGCTCATTCTTGGGATTGCCCTGCTGGTATTCCCGGTGGCATTCGTTCTGCGCCGTATCGACCGCACGCCCTCTGCCAATACTGGCGGCGCGCGCGCTGCCAGCGTGGCCGCAGCCGTACTGGGCGTGGGAGGGCTGGCAGTGCTGGGATATGCCGCCTGGTATACCAGCGAGATTTCTCCGATTGTACTGATTGCCGGTTTTGCCGGCCCGGCGCGTATCGGGGCCTGGGCAATCCTGCTCGGCGGCCTTGCAGGGCTTGCAGCCCTCTTCCTGGTGGCGGGTGCGCGCCTGTCGTCGGGACGCATGGCAATCGGCACGCTGGCCGGAATAATCCTGACAGCGCTGGCAGCCATTTCGCTGGCCGTGTTTGCAGCAGTGTCCGACCTGACGCCGTTCTAGGCTGTATCGCCGGCCCCGGGGTGCCCCCTTGCAGGAGGGCGCGCTTAAGTCCATGACGGCATGGACTTAAGCGCGCTGTCTTTTCTGTAGGGCCTCCCTCAATGTCGCTGCCGATCATACTTCTTGGAATCGTCCTGGCGGCCACAATGGCGCTCTTCCTCTGGGGAAAGCTGCGCCATGACGCCGTTGCACTGGCCGCGCTGGTGGCGTGTGTGTTGCTGGGACTGGTTCCTGCGGGCGATGCCTTCTCAGGTTTCGGCCATCCGGCGGTCATTACGGTGGCCTGCGTTCTGATTCTGTCCGGAGCGCTGCAATCGGCCGGGACAGTGGATGTGATCGCGCGCACCGTACTGCCCAAAAATGCGCACCCGATGGTCATGCTGACGGCCTTGTCCATACTGGCTGCGTTTCTCTCCGCCTTTATGAACAATGTCGGTGCCTTGGCTCTACTCATGCCGATAGCGCTGCAGATCGCCCGCAAGCAGGGCGTGCCGCCCGGGCGTTTGCTGATGCCTCTATCTTTCGCCTCCATTCTGGGGGGCATGACTACGCTGATCGGCACGCCGCCCAACCTGATAGTATCGGGTTTCCGGGCAGAGGCAGGCCTTGGCCCCTTTGCCATGTTTGACTTCGCGCCGGTCGGGCTTGCGATTGCGGGAGCGGGCATCGTTTTCGTGCTGGCGCTGTCATGGCTTCTGGTCCCGCGCCGCCACTCGCAGAGCGCCGAAGGGTTCGAGACAGGCAACTACCTGACCGAGGCGCGCGTGCTCGATGACAGTACGGCCAACGGGAAAACGCTGCGCGAGCTCCAGTCCAAGCTGGATGAAGCCAGCGCGCATGTGCTCGCCCTCATCCGCGACGAAAAGCGCTATCCGTCTCCCCATGCCAATCGCAAGGTGAAGGCTGGTGATCTTCTGGTGATCGAGGCAGATCCCGAAGGGCTGACAACGGCTCTTTCCGCGCTCGGCCTGCAACTGGAAGAAGAGGCATCTACCGCCCCTGAGGGGGAAGAAAACGGGCAGGAGGCCGCTCAGCCGGAAGAAAAAACGCCCGGTGGCCGCCGCCGCATCGTGCACGCTGATGAAGTGCACTTGGCCGAATATGCCGTATCGCCCGGCTCGGCACTGGCCGGGCGCTCGGCTAGCGACATCCGCCTGCGTACACGCTTTCAGGTGAATCTTCTCGCTATTTCGCGCAATGCCACGCATTCGCGCGCCCGATTGCGAACCATGAAGCTGAGAGAGGGCGATGTCCTCCTGCTGCAGGGCAGTGAAGAGGCGATCGCAGAGTTTGCCTCGCATATGGGCTGCGTGCCGCTGGCTGAACGTACGCTGCGCATTCCTGACGCGCGCAAGGCGATAACGGCTGCTGTAGTGATGGGCGGCGCGGTGGCGCTGGCCGCCACGGGCACGCTGCCGGCCGCCATGGCGTTTGCGGTGGGCGTGCTGGCCGTCATGGTGCTGCGCATCCTCCCGCTGCGGAATATTTACGACAATGTGGACTGGCCGGTGATCGTGCTTCTCGGCGCCTTGCTGCCGGTTGCCGGAGCATTAGAGAGCACGGGCGCTGCGAGTTTCCTCTCCGGCCAGCTTATCTCTCTCACCGGGCAGGCAGGGCCTGTTCTGTTGCTGGCGCTCATCCTGATCGCGACCATGACGCTGTCTGACTTCATGAATAATGCCGCTACAGCAGCGGTCATGTGCCCCGTCGCGATCAGCCTTGCTGCCGCTATGAATGTCAGCGCTGATCCCTTCCTGATGGCGGTGGCTGTCGGGGCGAGCTGTGCTTTCCTGACGCCAATCGGCCATCAGAACAATACGCTGATCCTCGGGCCGGGTGGTTTCAAGTTCAGCGATTACTGGCGCCTTGGTTTGCCGCTGGAGGTTGTCGTTGTCGCAATCGGCGTGCCGGTGATCCTGGTTGTCTGGCCACTCTAAGATAAGGAAGTAATAGCGATATGTCTGACGGTGCGTTGTCCCACATCAAGGTTCTGGACCTCTCGCGTGTGCTCGCGGGGCCGTGGTGCGCCCAGATCCTTGGCGATCTTGGCGCAGACGTTATCAAGGTGGAAAATCCTGACGGGGGCGATGATACGCGCGGATGGGGTCCGCCCTTCATGCCCGACGAGGGCGGCGGGCAGGGTGATGCGGCCTACTATCTGTGCGCAAACCGCAACAAGCGCTCGATTGCGGTCAATCTGCGCGAACCCGAAGGGCAAGGGATCATCCGCAAGCTGGCGGCGCAAAGCGATGTGGTCGTTGAGAACTACAAGACGGGCGGCCTGAAACGTTTCGGTCTGGATTATGAGTCCTTGAAAAAGGACAACCCCTCTATTGTGTATTGCTCAGTAACCGGATTCGGGCAGACGGGGCCGAACGCGCATTTGCCGGGGTATGATTTCCTCATCCAGGCGATGGGCGGCCTGATGAGCGTCACCGGCGAGGATGCGCCGGTGAAGGTGGGGGTTCCAATCGTCGATCTCTTCACCGGCGTTTACGCCGCTGGCGCCATACTGGCCGCGCTTGTGGCGCGCGATCAGGGCAAGGGCGGGCAGTATATCGACATGGCCCTGTTCGATGTGCAGGCGGCCATGCTGGCCAATCAGGCCTGTAACTTCCTCGTCGGCGGCAAGGTGCCAGGCCGCATGGGCAACCGGCACCCCAATATCGTTCCGTATCAGGATTTTCCAACTGCGGACGGCCGGGTCGCTGTTGCTGTTGGTGCCGATCGTCAGTTCCGCGCCTTCGCCGCTGTGCTGGGACGTCCCGAGTGGGCTGACGATCCGCGTTATGCGCGCAATTCGGCACGGGTTGAGTATCGCGAAGAGCTGTGCGGGGAGATCGCCAGCATCATGCGCCGCCGCGCAAGTGATGACTGGCGGGTGGAACTGGATGCCGCAGGTATTCCTTGCGGGCCGATTCAGGGGCTCGACGGTGTGTTCGCTGAACCACAAGCGGTGGCCCGGAACCTGACATTCGGCATGGATGTAACGGGGTCGGGATCCGCGACTCTTGTGGCGAATCCCATGCGCCTGTCACAAACTCCGCCTCGCTACAGCAAGGCGCCGCCACGATTCGCAGAACATACGATAGAGGTGTTGCAAGAACGCCTCGGGCTGTCACAAAATGATGTTGCAGCACTGAAAGAACGGGGAATACTCGCCTGAGTGGTATTCTTTTTGGAACGGAAGCTCTGGCATCTGCGTTAGAAATCCGCTACTCCAGTAGCAGAAGCGCCGGGTTCCGGCTGTTTCGTGCGTCCAAACGGCGCTTTGTACACCACACTCAACGAAGGACGTATTCCGCGTCCGGAGGGGGAATTATGAAAAAACGGCTTCTTACAGCTGCTGCTGTCGGTGCCTTTCTTGCTCTGCCGTCCGTAGCGGCGGCCCAGGAAGGCTGGTACGTCCGCGGCGCTCTTGGTTATGGTGCTCCTGGTGATGCCGATGTCACCAGCCCGGCGTTCACCGCCAACCCGTCTCGCGAAATCAGCGGCAAGAGCAATCTCCGCGAAGCTCTCGCGATCGGTTACCAGATGGACAGCAACTGGCGGATTGAAGGTGAGCTTGCTCACCGCTTCAACCAGACCGGCGCCATGGGTAATTTCGAAGAGAGCACCAGCTCTGTTCACGCCTGGTCGCTGATGGCGTCTGCCATCTATGACTTCGCTGGTTCGGACTGGTACCGCCCGTATGTCGGTGCTGGTCTCGGCTATGTGCGCTCGCACTTCTCTGGCGTTGGTGCCAGCACGGGTACGGCTACCGCGACTTCGGTGCCGGTTGAAATCCGTGGCGATGATGGCGCTCTGGGCTACCACCTGCTCGCCGGCATTGGCTGGGTTCTGTCCGAGAACCTGATGCTCGACACCGAGTATCGCTATTTCGGTTATGGCTCCACCTCTTATGGCAACGGTAGCGTAAGCTCGCTGCGTGGCCACGAGGCCTGGATTGGCCTGCGTTACCTGTTTGCGGCTCCGGCTGCGGTAACTCCGCCACCGCCCCCCCCCCCCCCCCCCCCCCCCCCCCCCCCCCCCCGCCCCCGCCGCCTCCGCCGGCATGCGAAGACGCGCAGTTTGTGGTGTACTTCGAGTGGGATCGTGCGAACCTGACCGATCAGGCCCGTCAAGTGATCAACAACGCTGTCAACAACGCCCGCAACTGCGGCGTGGCCAGCGTTCAGATCGACGGCCACACCGACACGTCCGGTTCGGCCACCTACAACCAGGGCCTCTCCGAGCGCCGCGCCCGCGCGGTTCGTGACGAGATGGTTCGTCTGGGCGTCCCGACGGGTTCGATTTCTCTGAACGCGTTTGGTCAGACCCGTCTGGCCGTTCAAACCCGTGACGGTGTGCGCGAGCCGCTCAACCGTCGTGCGGAAGTGACGATGGACCTGCGCTAGTCGCAAGTTCCATGGTCTGAATGACTGACGGACGGGGCCGGGGGCGCGCCCCCGGCCCGGGGTGGGTGTTTTTGGGGGGGGGGGCCCCCCACAACCCCGGGGGCGCCGCGCCGGGCGGGGGGGGGGGCGCCCGCCCCCCCCCCCCCCC
>NZ_JBHYFK010000012.1:0-16556 GCF_051859565.1 Glycocaulis sp. | reverse complement strand
AGAACGTCGTGAGACAGTTCGGTCCCTATCTGCCGTGGGTGTCGGATACTTGAGAGGAGCTGTCCCTAGTACGAGAGGACCGGGATGGACGCACCTCTGGTGGACCTGTTGTTGCGCCAGCAGCATAGCAGGGTAGCTAAGTGCGGACGGGATAACCGCTGAAAGCATCTAAGCGGGAAGCCCCCCTCAAAACCAGGTATCCCTTGAGAGCCGTGGAAGACCACCACGTTGATAGGCTGGAAGTGGAAGCGCAGCGATGCGTGGAGCGGACCAGTACTAATTGCTCGATAGGCTTGATTTGCGTAGCTCATGAATGGCGATCGCCTCGTCCTTCATGAAGCCCGAAAGTTCAGGAAAAAATGTCTCTGTGAAACCGCGTCAAACGTGCCGACCGGGTGGTTATAGCGAGGGGACCCCACCCGTTCCCATCCCGAACACGGCCGTTAAGACCCTCAGCGCCGATGGTACTATGTCTTAAGGCATGGGAGAGTAGGTCGCCGCCCGGTCCGCCCGTTTGACGCCAGTTATCCTTTTTCTTTCCAATCAAAATGATGAAACCCCCGCTTCGGCGGGGGTTTTGTTTTATTCAGGTTTCAGTTTGCCCTCATCTCCAGAGGCGGTGCGCTTCAGGCAGTGCGCTCCGCGATGCCGGCAGTGCCAGGCATCTGCTCACGCACCCATAGACTGGCGAGCGCTTTCCACCCGGAAACTACCGGCGCACCCTGATGAAGGCTCAGGGGATCGGGGGAGCCGTCGGCGGTCACATTCACGAAGGTCAGCACGTCGCCCTTTTCACCACGCCAATTTATGTCCAGGCGGGGAAACCTTGTTTCCCCGCCGCCATAGCTGCCATTAAGGGGCGCGAGGGAGGTAGCCCGGCGCTGCCCTTGCGCGGCCAGTTCGGCACCTGCCAAGCCATCATCGGATGTGAAGCAGTCAAGGTGGGGTTTGTACTCGTCTCCGGGATAATACAGCAGGATCGCGAGATTTTCTGCGAAGGAAGCGCTGGTGCCGGCGCAAGTGGCCATGTCGGCGACAACGCGGGCGATAGCAAGATCCTGGAAGGAGCGCGGAATGCTGGCCGAGTAAGCTTTTCGGTGTGCATCCAGGCTGGTGCGGCCGGTGACCGGATCGAAAACTTCTGCTCTGCGCAGGGTAGGCCACGCCGCAGCCAGGAGGTAATCACACGATGCGTGGCTGACCACGGCGGTATGGGAGCGGATGGAGGGCGCCTCGCTGAGTTCGGCCGGCGACGTCGCTGACATTGGCCGGGCGAGGCCGATCATCTCAAACCCTTCGGTGTCTGCTGGCAGGACAGGTGCGCGGGATGTACGCGGCATCTGCGCCATTTCCGTCTTCAACGGGCCTGCTAGCGGATAGCCTGTAGCCATCAGTTCGTTCAGCCAGCGCTCGAGCTCTGGCCAGAGCCCTTTGTGATTCTTTGCGTGATGAAGCAGGGCTGCTGCTGCGAGACCGGCCCCCTGCCGGGCTGCGCCCTGCAGTAGCTCAAAAGACTGTGCGGGGTGGCTGTTCAACAGAAGTACGCCCACCTGCACCGCCGCGTCACGATCGCCTGCCTGCGCATGTTCCAGCCGCCGCTGGATGGCGCCGGGGAACCCGCCCGGGCCCAGAGCCATGGCGGTCGCGAGCATACGCCGGGCAATGGCGTGGCCAGGCTCAACAGGTTCCAGTACCGCTACCGTGCCGTCCAGATCGATAGGGCCGCCACGGCCATCAAGCATCATGCCTGCCAGTGGCAGGCGTGCCCGCTCATCGCCGGAGGCAAGGGCGGACTGCAAAAGCTGGCGTGAGGCGTGACTATTGCCCAATCTGCCGGCTTCTATGGCCTCGTCGAAGAGGGAAGACATGGGTCGATGTTCCCGTCAGGCTTGCGATGCCGCAGACTAGCGGGCTGTGCTGCGAATTCCAGTGCTGTTCAAGAGGCGTTACATCCGGTTGACGGACCCTCGTGTGTTGGTTAGTTACACCGCTCCCCATCGCCGGGGGTTATACCGGCACTGACGCGGGGTGGAGCAGCCCGGTAGCTCGTCAGGCTCATAACCTGAAGGTCGCAGGTTCAAATCCTGCCCCCGCACCCATAATTATCTGACTGCCCTCAGATATCTGCATGAAAGCGGCGAGGTCCCCTTCCACGTGAAGGCCGGCCTCGCCGCTTTTTGCGTTTCTGAAGACATGACGGGGCGGCCTGAAGGGTTCCTCAGCGATTGCCGGCGGCGCCTCAAGCCCGATATACAAAGGCTGATGCCCGGCGCACAATCATGCCTTACGCGGGAAAAAGGATTCCGTACGAGCGAGCCGGAGCAAACACGATGAATCAGGCCATATCCGAGATAATTGCGTCCTATGCTTTCCTCATCTCCATAATTTCGGTGCTTCTGGCGGTCGGCGGCGTGGTCGTCGCTGTGACGGTTCACGCAAGGGCCAAAAAGTCGGAAGTGGAGTGCGCCAGGCTGGAGCTGATGTACAAGCTCATGCAGAATGGCATCGGCATGGGTGACGCCAGAAGGCTCCGCACGGACGGCCAGCCTGGTTTTGAGACTTTTGTTCCGTCACAGATTGCCGCTCTTGCCGCGCTCCGGGCGTTTCCCGAGCTTCTTCCTGTTTTTGAAAGGCTGGAGCCAAACTTTAGGCAGAAGGCCGAGCACGATCCTGATGATCGCAATTTTGACAAGACGCTTCACAATGAGATCTGTGCGACGCTTGAGTACATAAGGCAGAGCAGGAAATAGCCTGTCGCCGGTTCGGGCGGCCGCTCTGTCTTCACGCCGCTGCTTTGCAGGTTTTTTCTGGTCCTGTGACGTTTTCGTGTATGGTGAACCCGACCATAGGCGACGGGGCGGGCAGTTTTCGCGATGGGGCTAATCGAAACATCGTATTTCAATACGCGCGGCATCGCGCCTGCGGGCAGGTTTGCCGCGTGGCGCGAGAATATCGGTGTGGTTTTTGACGTTAGCCCGCATGAGCGGACATCGGAAGAACGCTTCTCTGCGCGTGTGGAGAGTTTTCTGCTCGACGGGATCGTGATCAACCATTGCCGGCTTGGGGCTCAGCGCTTTTCGCGTTCGGCTGCGCGCATAGCGCGTGACGGTATCGATCACTATCAGATCCACGTGTTCTTGCGCGGCTCGGTGGAGATGGAGTGCGGCTCGCGGTCCATCGGCGCCGGCGCCGGGGACTTCGTGGTGCTCGATCACGGGGACACGTTCAGCTCGCGCACGACCGACTATGAAATCCTGAACGTCTTCATACCGCGCCGGCGTCTGGCGCCGTTACTCAAGTCGCCGGACAGCGTGCACGGACACGTGTTCGATTCCGGCAGCGGTGCCGGGCTGCTGCTGCGAGACTACATCGTTTCGCTTTGCCGTGTGTCGGGCGGGCTGTCGCTGGCCGAAGCCCCGGCTGCTGCCCAGCCGTTGATCGAGCTGGCGGCACTGGCGATGAATGGCAGCATGGTGGCAGCGGAAGATACGCCGTTCGTCGCCGATCACACCTTATTGTTGAAGGCTCAGGTCTTCATAAAGGAAAACCTGGCTCTGCCCTCACTGGGACCGGAACTGGTCGCCCAGGCCGCCGGCGTGTCGAGGGCCCGGCTGTACCGGCTTTTCGAGCCGTGTGGCGGGATCGCCTGCTATATCCGGGAAATGCGATTACGCCGGGCATTTACCGACCTTGCATCACCCGCCAGCCATCACCGCCAGATCGCCGATATCGCCTATGCTTGGGGATTTGCAGATGCGGCGCATTTCTCGCGCTGCTTCCGCCAGCGCTTCGGCGTCAGCCCGTCCTGCATCCGCTCGTCTCACGCCGATGCAAGCCCGGTGGACGTGCGTGTCAGCGAGGAGTTTGGCGATACGAAATACGCCTTCTGGATCGGTGCCATCGCCTGAGAGCCGGCTGGTGTTGGCGTAACCTGGCAAAGCACGGCAGAGCTAGGCTCCGCATAAGGGGCATTGACGATGAAGATTCTGCTGATCGCCAGACATTTTCCGCCAACGGTTTCGGGCGGATCGCGGCGGGCATACACCATGGCGGCGGGCCTTCGCGCAGTCGGGGCCGAGGTGCGGGTGGTTGCGCCCCAATCGGAATGCGGCGGCGGGGATGTGGATTATGAAGTGCATCATCCCAACGTCTCACCGTCGCAAGGTCCGCCGGCACCGCCCCGGCTCAAGGATTATCTGCGTGAGTGGCTATTGTTGCCCGACCCCGATGTTCGCTGGGCCCGCCGTGCGGCGAGCGCCGCAACTCAAGCCGGCTGGCAGCCTGACTGGGTCATCACCAGCGCACCGCCGGAATCCATTCACGAGTGTGGTCTGATCCTGCAGCGCAAGCTGGGATGCCGGTGGCTCGCAGACTTTCGCGACCACTGGCTGGACAGCCCGCTGCGTCCGATCCGGCACAGCGCGTTCAGGCGCGTCATTGAGCGGCACTGGGCCCGCCGCTATCTCGGCGCGGCTGACCTGCTGACGAGTGTCAACGCGCGTATCGACGAAGAGCTGGCCGGGCTGGCGCCGGGCACGGTGCAAAAGCGACACGTGTTGCCGCAGGCCGCTGATCCAACCCCCGGCGCCATGAAACTGAAGGCTGGCTTGCGTCATGTCGTTCACACAGGCTCGTTCAGCCTGTCAGACCCGAGCCGACGGATAGAAGACTTCATCGAAATGGTGCGGGAGGCGAAGTCTCTCAATGGCGACCTTGTTGTGCATCTTGCGGGGCGTCTCACAGAGGCTGAACAGGCTGCGGCCGCCAATGCCGGGCTGGGCGACACGATCGTATTGCATGGAATATTGCCGCTTGCCCGCGCGCGGGAGCTTCAGGCAGCTGCCGATCTGGGCATTGTCTTTGCCGCGCCGGACAGCCCTGCAGTGCCCGGCAAGCTTTTCGAGTATGCCGCCAGCGCAGTTCCCGTGCTTGTGATGGGCGGCGGCAACTGGGTGGCCGAGGCAGGCTGGCAGCGCGTGAACGCGCCGGCGGTTCTCGCCGGGCAGGAGGAAGGTATTGTGCTGCCTGTCCCGCCCACGTCTGAGGAGACCGGCGTGCAGTTGCGGTCATGGATGGAAGCCGGCGGGGGGAATGTCAGCCAGTCCGGGTGAAACACATCAGAATGTGGTCCTCAGGGCGCGGCGGCGATCCCGCGCCAGTTCTCAGCCAGCTTGCTTGCGGCCTGAGTCCAGCTGCGCTGCTCGCGCACCAGACGCTGCCCCGCCTCGCCCGTTGAGGCCCGGAGCGCTTCGTCTGCAATAAGCTGTGCAAGGGCTGCGGTCAGGCTTTTCGTATCGCCTGCCTTGCAGCCAATGCCCGCTCCGGCAGCGATAATGTCCGCCATGGACGGCAGGTCGGACACGACGAGGGCGCGTCCGGCGGCCATGGCATCAAGCGGCTTCAAGGGGGGCACCAGACGGGTCACGGGCCGGTCCAGCCGGGGAACCGCATGGATGTCGAACGCGTGGGCCGCCGTCCAGGCATCGCCGTCGTCCAGCAAACCTGTAAACACCACATCGGGGCGGGCGCCACCTGCCTGCCGCAAGCTGCCCAGCTCAGGGCCATCACCTGCAATCACCAGCCTATGTTGGATGCCGCGTCTGGTCAGCATGGCGCTGGCCTCCATCAGTATCGGAAGGCCCTCATAGCTGGTCAGTTTTCCCAGATAGCCGATGACCGGCATGTCCGGCTTCGCACCCCAGTTCCGACGCAGGGTCTGGACGGCCGCATCATCGGGCTTTGCCCGGTCCGAGGCACCGTTGGGGATGCTGACAGTGTGCTGCGCTCCGGCCTCTCTCGCCCAATTCTCAAGAGCTGGCCCATTGGTGAAGACGCATTTTGCCTGCCGGATAGCCTCGCGCTCGGCGCTGTCCTGAAAGGCGAAACCGGGACCGCCGGGAAAGCGTGGTTCGACGCTGCTGCGCGTGATGTGCCAGAGGCCGCGTACCTCATAGGTCCACGCCGTTCCTCGGACTGCTGCAGCCCGGCTGGCGACCGCTGCACACAGAAAGTTTGAAGCCGCATGGATAATGTCCGGCTGGAAGCTGGCCGCGATGCGGGATACTTTCTCCACGCGGGGGGAAATCCAGGCTTCGGGTCCAAGCCTTGTGGCGTGCGTTCCGGCGCCGTGATACATCACGCCGTCAATGTCCGTCTGCGTGCCGTCAGCTTGGTCGAGCACGGCTACACAGGCACTCCAACCGGCCTGGGTGAGCGCGCGTGCCAGCGCGTGAGTGCGCAAGGCGTATCCATTTCGTACAGCCGGCAGCGCGCTACGCACCACAAACAACACTCTGCTGGCGGCGGGGCGTGGTTGCAGGGTGCGTTCGGCGCCCTGTGCGAACAACGCCGCCGGCTTCCCGGCCTGCTCGCGAAGCTCGTTCACCAGTGCGGCCAGACCCTCCAGTGAGCTGGACGATGGTAGCGCACTTGCTGCCCGGCCTGCACAGATGCGTGTGAGGGCGCGGCGTTCGGCGGGGGGAAGGGCAGCGATGTCCGGGAATGTCCTGTCACCTGCACCCCACTCCAGCGCAATCGCCAGACGCCTGGATCCGGAGCGGGCTACCAGTGAACGGGTTATGCGTGTGGCCCGCCACGGAGCCTGAAGCCAGCTGGCAGGAGAACGCAGGCTGATCAGCAGGTCGCCCAGTTGGAACCGCGCAGAGGATTGCAGCCGCTCGAGCTCCGCTTCGAGTTCTGCAATACGCTCCGGGTTCCGGTCTTTCGATGGGCCGGCGCCAGTCATTGCTCAAGTACCTTTGCATAGACGGCGTTTAGCGCTGCCGCCACGATTTCGCGGCTGAACCGTGCCTCGGCTTCTGCGCGTGCTGCAGCTGCCAGTTGTAACCGCAGGGGCGTGTCTCCTGCCAGCCGGGTGATGGCGGTAGCCAGAGCATTGGCGTCTCCGGGCGGGACTACAAGGCCCGTGCGCTCGTGCTCTACTATTTCGGTAAGGGGAGCAAGCGCCGACACAACAGGGCTGACGCCGCTCGACATGGCTTCGACAAGTTTTATCGGAGGGACCAGCCGCGTGACGGGACGGTCAATGCGCGGGACGGGAGCAATATCGACGATACTGTACAGTTGCGCGATCACGCTGCGCGGAACATGGTCTGCAAGCTGCACGTGGGCAGCAAGGCCAGCGCGGCCGATCTGCTGGCGGATGGCATCCTTTGCCGGACCGCCGCCGACAAAAAGGGCCTGAATGTTCGCGCCGCCGCTGCTGGCCAGTTCCAGCGCGTCCACCAGGATTTGGAGCCCTTCATACGGCGCAAAACTCCCGAAATAGCCGACGGTGATGCGGTCGGGGTCGAGACCCCATTTGCGGGCAAGCGCCGGGTCCCGCTCCCTCGGCGCATAATGACGAGTGCACACAGCGTTCGGGATAACACTGATACGCGCTGTGTCGGCTCCTCTTGCGGCGAGATACTCCTGTACGGCCCCGCTGATGCAGATGGCTGCGTCTGCCCGGCGTACGGCCTCCACCTCCAGGGCATCAGCGCCCTGATAGAAGATGTCGCTGTCGATCCGGCTGCCTTGCGCGGCCTTGGTGACGTGCCAGAGGCCACGCACTTCGTAGATGCTCTTCTTGCCGGCAAGCCTGGCTGCATACGATGCGGCCAGCCCGTTCACATAGTTCGATGCCGCGTGAATGATGCTGGCTCCGGTGTCTTGCGACACGTCAGCGAGGCGGCGGGCATAGGCTTCGACATAGTCGTTCAGCCCGCGCGTCAGCAGCCCCATACGGTCGTCCGGCAGCCGCCGCCATTCCCGGTCATTTACCAGTTCGGTGCCGGTTGCCGGTTCGCTCCTGAAGCGGTTCAGTTCCTGTGGGTAGCCCAGACGCAAGACCGGCTTTGGCTGCCAGCCCGCGGCCTCGGCAGCCGCGACCATCTCGTCCGAGCGGGCGGCATAGCCATTGATGACGAGCGGGGCGCCCGAGTGAAACGCCATTACTACCGTGCGGCGATCGCTGTACGGGGCAGGTGCCGGTGAGGCGGGCAGCTCAAGGAATCTGCCGGCTGCGGCCATCATGAATTCGTTGAAGCGGGTGAGCTTTGCCCGCACCGTCAGCGGCAGACTCTTTTGAGCGGACGGTGCGTTCAGGAGCTGGTTTATGAGCGCTGAGGGATCGTCCTGACGGGCCAGAGCTGCAAGCTGACGCAGCTCGGGGATGGAAAGGTGCGCCGAAATCTGTGGTTCAATGGGGAGCAGGCTGTGAAAGACTGGTTCGTCATGGCGCTCTCTCAATATACGCACAAAGCGGCGCCGTGTGCGCATGAACACCAGAAATATCCTGGCCGCCGTGAACAAATGTCCGGGTGCCTGCCTAGGGGATATTGCCGCCTTGGCGAGAAGCCATCCCATTTGTTCGCGGGCTGAAACGCTTGAGTCAGGAGCATCATCCGCCAACGGATCGACTTCGGATTCTTGCTTTGTCATCGACTCTGTTCTGGTTGCGCACCGCGGGTCACGCGTAAGCTGTTGCGTATGACATGGCACTAGGATAGTTACCGCGCAATGGTGAAGATGAGGGGCCGGTATGAGGGTTCTGGTAGTTCTGGGTACGCGGCCCGAGGCAATAAAGCTTGCCCCGGTGATCGAAGCGATGCGCGCGGATCCCGATATCGAACCCATCCTCGTTTCGACCGGGCAGCACCGCGAGATGGTCGCCACGGCGCTCGACTGGTTCGGAATTACGCCGGATCATGACCTGGCAATCATGACGCCCAACCAGACGCTGACCGACGTTGTCACTCAGGCAATGAAGGGGCTGGACGGGCTGATCATGGAGCACAAGCCTGATGCCGTTGTAGCGCAAGGTGATACGGCAACCGTTTTTGCTGCTGCGCTGGCTGCATTCCACCGCCAGATCCCGTTCGGTCACGTCGAAGCGGGTTTGCGGACCTACGATCTTGAGCACCCCTTCCCGGAAGAGGGCTACCGGCAACTGGTCAGCCGGATCACCCGTTGGCATTTCTGTCCCACGCAGCGCGCGGCCACTGCCGTTCGAGACGAAAAAGGGCAGGGTATCGTGCACATTGTCGGCAACACGGTTGTCGATGCGCTGCTGAGCACGGCTGAACGGGTGAAGCAGACGAACGTGACGGCGCGCGACCGGCGCTATGTCCTCATCACGGGGCACCGGCGCGAAAATCACGGGGCGGCGTTTGACGCCCTGTTCGGCGCGCTGGCGCGTCTGGCCGAAATGAACCCGGACGTGGACTTCATCTACCCGGTTCACCTCAATCCGAATGTTCAAAAGGCGGCACGGGCCCATCTTGGCGGCAAGGCGAACATCCAGCTGACCGAGCCGGTGAGCTATCCCGAGATTGTTCGCCTGATGCTGGGGGCCGCGGTCATCTGCACGGACTCCGGCGGCATCCAGGAGGAGGCCCCCAGCTTTGGTGTGCCGGTGCTGGTGATGCGTCAGACCACAGAGCGCCAGGAAGCGGTGGACGCCGGGGTGTGCGAACTGGTTGGCAACAACCCGGAGCGGATGGTTGAACGGGCCCACGAATTGCTTGCTCACCCGGAACGTTTCACGGCGCGCGATACGCCCAATCCGTTCGGGGACGGGCTGGCGTCAAAACGCATTTGTGATGTGTTGACCGGACGCGATTACGCGCCCTTCCAGCCATAACGGGTCAATTTTTCCCGGTTTTTGAATTCAAGGACTGATTATGAGTGACAACAAGATCGTTGTAATCGGGCTCGGCTATGTCGGATTGCCCACAGCCGCCCTCATGGCCAAAGCCGGTTTTGATGTGCACGGCGTGGATATCAATCCTGATACGCTTGACGCGCTCAATGCCGGCCGCTGTCCGATTGGCGAGCCGGAGGTTGTCCAGCTCGTGACAGATGCGCTGGCATCTGGCCGCTTCAAGGCCACCAGCCAGCCTGAGGCCGGTGATGTCTTTATCATCTGCGTGCCTACCCCGGTTACCGACGACAAGAAGTCCGATGTTTCCATCGTACGCGCTGCTACGCGCGCGCTGGCCAAGCATGTCAAAAAGGGTGATCTGATCATCCTTGAGTCAACGAGCCCGATTGGCACAACCGAATTTACGGTCGGCGAAGAGCTGGCGGCGCAAGGGTTTGACATTCGTGAAGACCTTGACCTTTGCTATTGCCCCGAGCGTGTGTTTCCCGGCTCGACCATTTCAGAGATTGTCGAGAATGACCGGATCATCGGCGGTTTGACACCGCGCGCTGCGGAACGTGCCAGCGCCATTTATGCGCGCTTCTGTACAGGCCCCCAGCTGAGAACGACGTCGGCAACGGCCGAGTTTTCCAAGCTTATGGAGAACACCTACCGGGACGTGAATATCGCGCTGGCCAACGTGTTCGGTCATATTGCCGAAGCTGCCGGTATTGACGTGAACGAGGTGATCGCGCTGGCCAACCGGCACCCGCGGGTGAACGTGCACACGCCGGGGCCGGGTGTGGGCGGGCACTGTATTCCGGTTGATCCGTGGTTCCTGATTGACGGTTTCCCGGAAGAGACCGGATTGCTGCTCCAGTCGCGCAATATCAATGATAATCAGGCGGCCCGCATCTGGAGCCGGGTGAAGGCAACGGGTGCAACCATCCGCAAGGTCGCCATCCTGGGTGCAGCCTATCGCGGCAATCTGGATGATGCGCGTGACACGCCGGCCGAATACCTTATCCATGCGCTGGAGGCAGATGGCGTCAGCTATGCTGTGCACGATCCGTATGTATCGCGGTTCCGGCTCCATGGCGGCCGGGAGATACCGATCAGCGCCAATCTGGAAGAAGCGCTGGAAGGGGCCGACGCGGCTATCATCATGACAGATCATTCTGACTATCGCGGGCTCGGACCAAAGGCGCTCGCCAGCATGGCCGGATCCGTCGTTGCCGATGGCCGCAACCTTGTTGACCGGGCAGCGCTGGCCGCGGCGCAATTCACCGTAATTCCCGTCGGCGCACCGCAGTTGGACGCGAAATGATCCGCACGCCGCTTCAGGACCTCTTGGGGGGGCTCAAGCGCTGGCAGCTTGGCCTGGCCTTGAGCTGGAACGATACGGTCATGCCACTGCGCAGCTCCTATCTGGGGCTGGTCTGGGCGAGCCTGCAAATCGGCCTGCTGGTGCTCATCCTGTATCTCCTGTTCGGTGATCTGCGCGGTCAGGACGTTGCGGATTACGCGATATATCTGGCCGCGGGCGTGACCGTTTACCAGTTCATCTCGATCGGGCTGGTAGATGGCTCGACGACGTTTTCCAAGCAGGCAGGGCTGATAAAGAACGTTCCTCATCCGATATCGCTCTACGTTTTCCGGCTTTTCTACAAGCAGATCATACTGGCGTTCTTCGCGGCCCCGATCATCCTGATTGCCATCGCTTACACAAACCAGTGGCCGGGCGTGCTAGAGGTGCTCGTCGCCTGCGCAGGCATTGTTCTTGTCGCCGCCGCATTCACCGGGCTTGCTCTTGCGATGGGTACCGCCTGCGTCGTGGTGCACGACCTGATACTGGCTCTCGCAGCGATGACACGGCTATTGTTTTTCATGACACCCGTTTTCTGGGTCGCAGAAACGCGTGGCGGGTTTCGTGGCCTGCTGTCGACTTACAACCCGTTCACCTATTTTCTGAACGTTGTGCGGGAGCCTTTGCGCGGGAATATGCCGACCTTGCTCGACTATGGTGTGGTTGTGGCCTGCCTGCTGGTTTTCTGGGCTGTTGGCGTGGTGCTGTTCAGCCTTATCCGCCCCCGCATTTCGGCGCTTGTCTGATGGCCAGCAAGAAGCCCTATATCCACCTGGAGAATGTCAGTCTCGACCTGCCCGTGCGCCATTCAGGCGTCTGGGGGAAGCTCTCGGCCGCGCAAGCGCTTGTCGGCGCACGGATCACCAAAGGCACTGGCAAGGCGAGCATCGCTGCGCTGGACAATATCAGCCTCGATATACGCGATGGCGAGCAGGTCGCCATTATCGGGCGCAATGGCAGCGGCAAGACAACCCTGCTGCGCCTTCTGGCCGGCATCTATCACGCGTCGTCGGGACATATGGAGGTTCAGGGGCGGGTGACCTGCCTGTTCTCGTCCGGGCTTGGATTGCGCAACGAAGCGACGGGCTGGGAGAATATCCGCTTTGCCAGCATGTTGTACGATGTGCCGCCGAAGGACATTCCCGCGCTGGCCGAAGAGATTGCCGACTTCTCCGAGCTTGGCAATTATCTCGACCTGCCGATCAGCGCCTATTCTACCGGTATGAGGACGCGGCTGGGCTTTTCGATCGTCAGTTCGCTCAAGCCTGAGATCCTCTTGATCGACGAGGTATTCGGCGCCGGCGATCCCGAGTTTCAGAAAAAGGCGCGCAAGCGCGTTGAAGGGATGCTGAAACAGTCCCGGATTTTCGTGCTAGCGTCGCAGAACCTCGGCCTTATCCGCAAATTCTGCACCAAAGCGATCTGGCTGGATCGCGGTGTCCTGAGGATGAGTGGCAAGTTGAAGGACGTGTTGGCTGCCAAAGCCGAGCTGGACGGGCCAGCCGATGCCAGTCTTCAGATCGAGGACAGTCTGGACGAGTAGTGCGCCCTCAAATATCTGCGGCCTTCGTGAGGCCGTGATGATGCCGGGAGGGTGCGCCGGACCGGCATGCCGGATGAATGGGGAACTCACACGCTGCCCGCCTTGCGGACCGGTCTCAACACCCCGGACCAATTGGCGCGGGAGGCAGTTCAGGGAAAGCCGCCGACACGATGGAAACTGCAATTACGCGCGACATGCTGTTCCTGCTTACTGTCCAGCCCTTTGGCCAGACGAAGAAGCAGGGCGTCGTGTTTCGCAAGGGCGGTGTGCCTCTCCTTCTCAAACCGCCGATAGACTGGGAGCAGGACCCTTTCAATGATCGCAACTGGTGTTTCAATCTGCACGCGCTGAGGGCCATCGACCCTGCCCTGGACAAACACCTGCGAACGGGTAAGCCCCAAACACTTGAGTATGCACTCAAATGGATACTCGACTGGAGGCGTGCACAAATCGAGGGAACGGCAAGCGAATTTGCCAACCATGACATGGCATGCGGGCTACGCGCCGGGCGCATCGCTTACGTGCTGCAACACGCTGAAGCTGCCGGCTTTCCGTTAAAGCCGCATGAGCTGAACAAATTGCGCGCATTGGCCTGCGAACATATAGCGGCCCTGAGCGACCCGGATTTTCTGTCGCACAATAATCATGCGCTGTTTCAGATCGTCGGCCTTTACGCGGCAGGCCTGGCCGTGGGGGGCGAGGCCGGAGCCAACGCGCGAGCGCTGGCGAGCGAGTTTCTCGAAGACAGGACAGCCAAATGGTTTACGCCGCGCGGAATCCATAAAGAGCATTCTCCAGAGTATCATGCGTTTGTAACGCGTGAGTTGATGCGCCTGCCCAAGGCGTTGCGCACCAAGCGCCTGTCCCGGCTGCTGCGCCTGTCAGACCGCGTAACTGACCAGTTTGTCGGGCCGGATAACAGGCTTTTCGCAATCGGCGATACGAACGCCCGACGAAAATCTGAAGGAGCCCCCAAAGATAAAAATGCCATTCTGGCTAGAAAAAAAGTTCAACTGTCTGACTGGTCGCAGGACGGATATATAATATCCAAGCGTCGCTCTGAGTCCTTTATTTTTTATGCAGCCGCATTTTCGGGTGTCCATAAGCATGCAGACGATTTATCATTTATTTGGTCGGATGGTGCTGCGCCATTGTTTATCGATTCTGGAAAATATAGTTATGATAAAGATGAGCTGCGGCAGTTCATCGTTTCATGCCGGGCGCACAATACTGTTTCGTTGGCTTCTCAACTGCCTGCGCCGAACTCAATCGAATGGCCAGCATCCGGAAGCGGCATAAAGGAAATCAATTCGTGTGTTCAGAATGGATTGCTGCTGCGCGGAGAGGTGTATCGCCCAGGCTTGTTCCACCAGTCCAGACAGCTGCTTTACCGGCCCGGCGCTCTCGTCGAAGTTGAAGACAAGGTAGAAAATTTCACCCGGTACGCGGCGGAAAGTTTGTTACAGATCGATGGTGAGGCCAGCGTCCGAAAACTTGGGCGATCAACCATCATTATCGAACGGGGAAAGACGAGGGTTCATGTGTCCTGGAGTGGCGGGAGGCTCCACCACTATTACGGCTCCACCAGCCCCCGCTATGGCTGGCGGTCGAAGTCATACCGTCAGCTGGAACCCTGCCATACACTTGCCTTGCGCCGCTCTGGCCGCGCGGTCAGTTTTCGATGGCGGATTGAGCTCGAATCCATCGAACGGCACCAAAAGAAATAGATGGGGTAACTCTGCCTTCTGTCTCATTTCCGTTTGCGGGACGTGCGGGCGGTGTTCGGGAGCGCGGTGGACGCACCAGTAACGTGCACGGCCGGAAGTAAACCTGAAAATCTCGCTCGAACGCCGGTTCAGCACTTGCCAGCGCAATTCGCCATGGTTACCAAAACGTCGATCTAAACGGGGGAATAATCATTTTCGCGGTGTTCAGCGCGCTGGTCACCGGCATTTGTTATTGCCTCGCTTCGGTGACCCCGGGGGCCAATATCGTAGACGCTGCGAAGCGGGGAAATAGCCCGCATTTTCGAGGCGTCGAAGCGTTCACTTCGCCTGCATTTGCAAGGGCAGCGACACATATGAGCGACAAGGTTATGGAAACAGTTCATTCACAGGGTGAGCGCGCCGCGCTGGTATGCGCCCTGCCGGGCAGTAAGGTCCCTGCCGCGTTGGCCAAGGCAGGTTTCGCCGTTTCCCTGTGGTCGCCGGACAGCGGGCAGGCACTGGCGGATATCGCCAATTCCGGGGCCATGTTCGAGCTCATTGTTACGGTGGCACCCAGGAAGGGTGATGTGTTTTTTGATGTCGGCGGGCGTGCGTTTGCGAGGCTTGCTGACCGTATGCTGCAGGAAGATGGGCGGCTGGCTCTGCTTGCTCCCGGGATTGCCGAGGAGCACGCACCAAGGCTGTCCAATCGCTTCCAGCCCGTCGACGCCCCTGTGGCGCTGGCCCCGCTTCTGCCGGAATTGTACTGGCTGGCTCCGCTCAGCCGCTGGCAGGTGCAAGACCGTCTGGAGACAACCCAGATATCGGTTGAGTCCCTCTTGGGACGGATGCAGAGCGCTGAAATCCGCGCCCGCAGGGCCGAGATGCGGCTCAATGAGGTAGATCAGCTCAGCCGTGGTCTGGCGGCGGACGTAGTCGCTCTGAACCAGGCGGTGCTGGCACTCTCCTCTGCGCAGGACAGTGTGGGGCGCAATGTGATGGTCAGGCTGGGTGGGGTGGTGCGCACGTTGCGCAACCGTTTCCGCCAGACGGCGGTCAATCCGCCTGCTGACGGCGCGGCCGCGCGCGCGGCCCTCTTTGCCGGGGCGCCGGCTCCGGAAAAAGACGGGGCGCCAGTGCTCGTCAGTCCGCCGTATGGGCCGATCTTGCCGGTTGACCGTGCCCGCGTTCGCGCGTTCGCGCGTTCACAGATCAGCGCCAAGAAGTTGCGGGAGCTGGAAGAATGGCTGGATCGCATCGGCGAGGGCCGGCCGGACTATGCGCGCTCGGCGCTCTACGGTTATGCCGCCGCCGCTGCCGGCGCGCTGCGCAATATAGATGTCCAGCGTGAGCTGTTGTCGAAGGCGATCGATATATACGCATCGCCGTCGCATATGGTGGAGATGGCCCGCTTCCTGACACGGCGCGGTGATGTGACGGAGGCCCGCGCGCTGATCGAGCGGCTACGTGCGCGCGAGGATGCGCAAGGCCGCGAGGACGTGCTGAAGATTGCCCAGCTGATCGACAAGAAGTTTCTCTGGGAAAACGCGGAAGCCGAGCTGGCACGTCTTGGTGCGCCGGGCGAGTCTGCGTTCGAGCCTGATAGCGGGAAAGCCATTTACTTCCTGCACAATGCTCTGCCTTATGCCTCGGCGGGGTACGCCACGCGCAGCCATGGCATCTGTCTGGGGCTGATCAAGGCAGGTATCCAGGTGGTTCCTGCTACGCGGCCAGGTTTCCCGCACGATCTTGATCTCGGTCCGTCCGTTCCGGAGGTCATACCGCCAACGCTTGAGATTGATGGTGTGACCTACATCTACAATACCGTGTTCGGCCGCCCCGAACACACCGAACCGGAATACATCCACAAGACCGCCGACGAGTTTGAAAAGCTGATCCGCCAGGTGCGTCCTGCGGTGGTTCACGCTGCATCGAACTACATGACCGGCTTCCCGGCCCTGATTGCCGCGCGGCGCTGCGGCGTGCCTTTCATCTATGAGGCGAGGGGGTTCTGGGAGATCACGCGCGCATCGCGCGAGCCGGCCTTCCGCCGAAGCTCCCAGTTCCGGGGCATGGCGCGGCTGGAGGCGGTCTGCGCACGTGAAGCCGATGCGGCGATTACGCTGACCTCGGCGATGAAGGACGAGCTGATCGAGCGCGGTGTGGACGAAGGCCAGATCACGCTGGTTCACAATAGTGTCGATGCGGCACGCTTCCTGCCGCAGGCGCGCGATGAAGCGCTGGCCGCGAAGCTTGGCGTGCCGGCGGGCGTGCCGGTCATCGGCTATATCGGGTCCC
>NZ_JBHYFK010000011.1:0-28961 GCF_051859565.1 Glycocaulis sp. | reverse complement strand
CCGAGGAAGCGCTGACGGGCCGGGAGATTGGCGTGGATGGCGCGGTCATTGGCGGCGAGGTGCGGCTGCTTTCCATCCGCTGGAAAATGCTCACCCCTGCGCCGCACCGCCAGGCGATCAGCTATCTCGCCAAGGACCCGGCAGGCGAAGCCGTCAGCCCCCAAGTCGCTGCCATCGCCGCCAAGGCCTTTGGCGCGCTTCAGTGCGATAACGTGCTCTTCCATGCCGACATGATGGTGAGCGATGAGGGGCGGGTCAGCCTGATCGAGCTTGCCCCGCGCCCCTCCGGCCACGCCATCCATTCGGCGCTGCTGCCGCTCTGCCACGGGCAGAACGTGATGGAGAGCTTCATCTCGCTGGTGCTGATGGGGCAGGTGATGGCGCCGCTGAATTTCCAGCGTCCCGCCTTCTTCTCCTTCCTGCCCGTGCCGCCGGGGCGCGTCGCCGCCACGCCGGACTTTGCAGGCCTGATCGCGGAAGTGGAGCGAATCGCGGTCAAGTGCGAGCTGGAAAAAGGCGAGTTGCTTGGCCCCCTGATTGATGGCGCCAGCGCCCTGCAGCGCGGCTTCATGGTGATGCTGACCGCAGACGAGCTGGAGGGCATGCGCATGGCCGGGCGGCTGGCGGCCCTGGTGCCGGTGGAGAGCAAGTGATGGCGGAGGAAAGCGCAGTGCGCACCGGCGTTGCCGCCTTCTGGGGGGCGGAGGCGCTGGCCCATGTCTTGAGCTGGCCGGACGAGAATCTGGTGCGCTTCCTGGGCACGCGCTTTTCAGACCGTGCCGGAAACGCGAGCCGCCGCGCTGTGGAGATTGGCTGCGGCAATGGCCGCAATCTCTTCGCGCTGGAGCGGCAGGGCTTTGAAACGCTGGGCGTCGACATCTCCGAAGACGCCGCCAATAACTGCCGCGCGATCCTCTCCGCTGCGGGGATGAAGGCGCGCGTGCTGACCGGCGCGTTTCAGGACGTGCTGACACCCGCTGAGCCGTTTGACCTCATCGTCTGGGACAGCCCCTTCATCGATACGGAAGCTGGCATGGCGGACGGGTTTGCGCGCGCCCGCGCGCTCCTGAAACCCGGCGGCATGCTGTGGGTGAAGTTCCGTCATCCGGAAAGCTGGTTTGCCGGGCTCGGCGCGCATCGGGGCGGGGGCACGTATCTGCTCGATGATCGGGCTGGGCCCTATGCCGGCGCGCTCTATTCCTTCCACGACCGGGCGGCGGGCGAGGCGATGCTGAAAGCGGCGGGCTTTGCCATCTCCAACGCGGAGCGGGTGGAGCTCTGGAAGAAAAACGAAACCGAACGCCATGTCTGGACGGTGTTCTGGGCGGAGGCAGGCTGATGGCGGCGAGTTTTAATGTTGCGGGCCGCACGGTCGGCGGGGACGCGCCCTGCTTCATCGTCGCCGAGATCGGCGCGAACCATGATGGCGACCCTGAGCGCGCGCGAGAGCTGGTCGATATGGCGGCGGCTGCTGGGGCAGATGCCGTTAAGTTTCAGACCTATAGCGCCGCCGAGCTGGTGGCTGACCCGGACCGTGTGCTGACCTGGGGGCGGGAAGGGCGCGAGCGCACCGAGACGATTGGCGGGCTGTTTGACCGGCTGGCTCTGCCGCGCGCGGCGCACAAGTCCTTGTTTGAATATGCGAAATCCAAGGGCATCATTCCCTTTTCCACCCCGTTCAGCCTTGATGGCGTCGATTTTCTCGAGCGTCTCGACGTGCCGCTCTGGAAAGTCGCCTCCTCGGATGTGCGTGACAGATTCCTGCTCGAGCATCTGGCACGCACCGGCAAGCCGGTCATCCTCTCGACCGGAAAATCGCTGCTGCCCGAAACCGTCCGCGCGGTCGACACGTTGCGCGCCGGAAATGTGCCATTTGCGGTGCTCCACTGCCTCGCCCAGTACCCCGCTCCGATGGAAGAGGTGAACCTTGCGACAATCCCCGCCTTCAAAGGGGTATTTCCGGACGCGGTCATAGGTTTTTCAGACCATACGATAGGTATAACGGCGGCCCTCGGATCTGTGGCTCTGGGGGCCAAGATAGTGGAGCGGCACGTCACCTATGATCAGGACGCGGACGGGCCGGACCACTGGTTTTCCTCATCGCCTCAAGAGTTTAGCGATCTCTGCCGCGAAATCCGCCGTCTGGAGGCGGCAATCGGCGGTGTACGCACCGGAATTCTGCCGTCCGAGGTGCGTGAACGCGAAGTTTCCGTTAGATCCCTGATACTTAAGCGCGGCCTCAAGGCGGGCGAGGTAATCACGGCCGATCACCTGGAAACAAAACGTCCGGGCCACGGCATTGACCCCTATGATGCTGAAAAGATTATCGGAATGGCCGTTCCGCGCGACCTTGAGCAGGGCTCTGTCCTCACCTGGGAGGCGCTGAAGGCCTGATGCGGGTATTGATCTGGACGGCGGGAGGCGGGGATGCCGGGATCGGGCATCTCACCCGTTGCCAGTCACTTATCCCCGCTTTGCTGAAACGCGTCGCGAAGGTGCAAGTCATTGCCGAAGCACCGGTTTCTCTTAGTGCCTTCATCGAAGCGGAGGGCGCTGACGTCCAACTTATCCCTGATGCAGGTGCGGCTTTATCCGCCCTGAAACGCGCGCTCCCGGCGGACGTGCTGGTCGCAGACCGGCCGGATCTGACGCAGGTGGATAGCGAGGCTCATTATGCCGCCGGGGCGGCGCGTATCGCCCTCCTCGCCAGTTCCAGAATGGGTCATTATTCCAGCGACTTGGCGATAGTCGATGATCCGGTTCTGACCGAGGCCGGCCCGCCCATGGCGCGGCGGATAGAGGTCGGCGCCCATCTCCACATGGTCCGCTGTGACGTGCTGGCCCTGCGCCCGCCAGCCCCGCGCGTGCTGGGGGGGAGTTATGCCAAGCTGTTGATTGCCTTGAGTGGTTCTGATCCCGGAAGGCTCACCGAACCCCTGGTGGAGGCGCTTCATCGTCTATCCTACCATTCCGGTCTATCCCTCCATCTGACCGCGCTCATCGGGGCAGGGTGGGAGGCGCAGAGACGGCTGAACCTGCTTGAATCGGTTGGTGAAGGCATTGAAATTATTGATCAACCTAAGTCGCTTGCCGGTGCGATTGCCAGCGCCGATGCCGTGGTGACGCTGGGCGGGCGCACGACTTATGAGGCTTTTGCGCTTGGCCGGCCGGCCTTCTGCCTGCCGTGGGACACGACGGCGGATTACGTCTTCGCGCTGGATGCGCAGAAACTGGCGCTCGCCATTGATCGTGAACCGGAACGGGCCGCGCGGGCGATCCTTGCGGCGCTGGATAGTCCGGCGGATATCAATGCCCGTGCCGCGCGCGCCTTCAATATCGTGGATGCCGGGGCGGCAGGCCGGGTCGCGGCGCTCTGTCTGGAGGGGTTCGCATGAAGGCTGCAGCGATCATCCAGGCGCGCATGACCTCCTCACGCCTTCCCGGCAAGGTGTTGATGGAATTGGGTAATCGCCCGATGCTCCAGCTCGTGCTAGGGCGGCTCCAGCGCAGCAAACACCTCTCTGACATCATCGTCGCCACCAGCGCGGAGGAGGCCGATGACCCGATTGTCGATCTCTGCGCTGATCTCGCCATTCCCGTCGCGCGCGGCTCCCGCGATGATGTTTTATCCCGCTTTGCCGGGGCTCTTCATCTCACCAGAGCCGACACGATTGTCCGCGTGACGGCGGACTGCCCGCTCATCGATTCTGCGTTGATCGACAACGCCTTGGGCGTGTTCGCCACTGAGCGCCCGGACCATCTCTCCTGCGGGTCGGATGGCGGTTATCCACGCGGGATCAACGCAGAAATCATCGCCCGTGCCGCGCTGGAGCTCGCGGCCCGGGAAGCCGCCGAACCCTTCGAGCGCGAGCACGTGACGCCCTTCCTCTATACGCGTCCCGACCGCTTCCGGCTGGTAAAAATGGAGGCCCCACAAGAGCTTAGGCGGCCAGATTACCGCATTACGGTCGATGAGCCGGCTGACATGGCGATGATGGAGGCGTTGCTCGAGGGCATTGGCGGCGATCCGCTGGCGATAAGCCTTTATGATGTCGTCGCTTTTCTGGACGTTCACCCGGAGGTGGCCGCCATGAATGGCGGCGTATACCAGAAGCACTTCACGGAGACGGGACGATGAGCGGCGCAGTCGTTGTCGGAGGCGGCCCGGTCGGGCTGGTGGCGGCCATCCTGCTGAAACGCAAGGGCTTTGCCGTCACGCTGCTGGAGCGCGACAGCGAGCTTGGCGGGCTGATGCGCTCGCTGCCCGTGATTAACGGGTTCGAGTTTGACAATGGCACACGCTTCGTACCACGCCTGGGCGATGCCAGGCTCGATGCAGATGCGCTGGACCCGCGTGAAAACTGGCTGGAATTCAACCAGTTGCCGTCTGGCTCTTTCTTTGCCGGGCGGTTTCAGGAGGCGACCGGCTTTCTCGACATCAATGGCCTGTCTGCTCCCGTGCGCGAAACGGTGGAGGCAGGGTATTTTGATGCTGGCGGTAGCGGTGAAGATACGGAAACCGTTGATGAATTTCTAAGAGGCAGGTTCGGTGCAGCGGCGCTGGACCAGGTGCTGGCGCCTGCTTTGACCAAGATCACCGGGCTTGCCCCGGAAGAACTGTCGCCAGGTGTGGCATCGCTTTACGGCCTGTCGCGGCTCGTGATGTTCACACCCCAACGCACGCGCGAGCTGAAAACCGATCCGGTTCACGATGCCCGCCTTGCCTTCCATTCACGTGATGAGGGCGCGCCGTCTGACCCGTCGCGAGTGTTCCGCTATCCGGGGCGGGGCGGAATTGGTCATTGGGCCCAGAGGCTTGAGACCATTGCCCGGGAAGAAGGCGTCACCATCCGCACCGGCCTCGCCGCCGAAAAGGTGGAGCCGGGCGCGTCGGGCAGCGCGCGTCTGGCACTAACGGACGGATCCATGATTGAGGCAGACAGGCTGGTCTGGAGTGTGCCGGGTGCCTTGTTGCTGCGGGCGGCTGGCGCGCTGCCGCCGGGCCCGCCGCCAAGGATGACGTCAGGCCTCGCGCTCTATCATGCCGTGGTCGATCGCCCGTTTGCTACGAAGCTGTTTTACATCACAAATTATGATCCGGCCTTTGCCAGCTACCGCGTCACGCTCTACCCGAATGTGCAAGGGATGCCGATGCGGGAGGGGCAGTATCATCTGACCGTGGAGGTCATCCTCAACGCCCACCGCAGCGAGGCTCCGCCGTCAGCGCAGATCTTGGACGAGCTGGCCCGCATGGGCGTTCTCGCGCCCGGCACCTGTGTGCTGGCAGAGGCGATTACCCATGTGCGTCAGGGCTTTCCGCTGCCCACACCGGGCCTTGCCGCCCAGCAAAAAGCGCATGGGGAGCGGCTTGCCGAGCTCTTTCCGGATACGCTGGTGCTGGGGCGCGGGCAGGCGGGTGCCTTCTTCCTGCGCGATGCGCTGGGTGAGGTGGTGAGGGCGCTGGCCTAGGCCGCTTCAGCTTTGTGCGCTTTGACAAAACCTTCAAAGGCTTCCGCCATGTTCTTCATGCCGCCTGCCCAGTCGCGATAGCGGTTGCCGGTGAAGGTGCGCGTCTGGGGATACCAGAGCATCTGGTCGCGGCCCAGCAGCGTCCAGCTTACCGCAATCGGGCGGATGAACCAGACCTGCCCGCCCACCGAGGCGGTGAGGTTTGTGGTAGCGTTCATCGGGCCAAGCACCAGATCACAGGCCTTGCCAAGCGCCGCCACGCCGTCGAGATCATCCTTCAGATCAATGTCTTGCGGCTGATGGATTTTCACACCGAAGCGCGCTTCGGCGTCGGCCAGCTCCTCGTCCACATCGCCATATTGCAGGTTGATAAACACGGCGCCGGGCGTTTTCAGGATAGGCTTCCACATCTCGAAGGGCGCAAAGTGCTTGGAGCGGGCCGCGTTCATCTTCAAGGACTTCCACAGCACGCCCACCTTGGGGCCGCTACCCAGCGCTGCAAGCTGTTTGCTGAAGGCAGCCACGCGGGCCGGATCGGCGGTCAGAAAGCCGGGCTCATCCGGGAAGTCATCCGTGCTGGAGCGGAAGGCACGGCAGAGATTACCCGCTGGCGTCCACAGATTGGCCTTGCCGTCCTTGAACAGATCCGGGGCGTGGCGGTGCTGGCGGCCTTCGCGCTCCACCGTGTAGTGGCGCTCGACAATGGCTTTCGGGAAGGAACGCTGCAGCAGCGGGACCATCCGCTTCTCGCACGCGATGCGCAGCTCGCCCTCCGGGCCGACAGCCTTTTGCGCGTCGTGGAAGGTGCTGGCAAACAGCACTTCATCGCCAATGCCCTGCTCACCAACGACCACGAGGGTCTTGCCCTTAAGCTGGGCGGGGTCTGCCCCATCCCAGGGGCGGGCGGGAATGAGGAAATTGGTGGCAAAGCGGTAGTGCATGTTCAGGCGCGCCCGGTAGAGGTCCCAGCCCTCCGCCAGCCGCCCCGCAGACAGCAATGTGTGCGAATAGCCATGGGTGGAAATGATCCGGTCGGGCTCGGCTTCCGCATTGTCGATGGCTGTCTTGAAGTGCTCCAGCGCGCCTTCAACATCGCCGGTCAGTTCCAGCGCATGGGCGAGGTTATGCGCGGCGCGGGCATAGCCCGGCCGGAGCCGGAGCGCTTCGGCGTGGAAGGTGATGGCCTCGGCGGCGTCCCCGCTCTCCATCACCGTTGTGCCCATCGCGTTCCACAGATCGGCATTTTCCGGATCGCCATAGATCGCCTGGCGCAGGAGTTCGATCGCATCCTCGAACTTGGACTGGTCGCGCAATATGCTGGCCAGCTGCACTGCGCCGCCCTTCGCATTTGGGGTCATGCGCAAATAGATGCGCATGAATTTTTCTGCGGTCGGCAACAGTCCCAACTTGGAGGCCAACACGCCAAGGCTTTTGTAAATCTCGGGATTGGCCGGATCGCGCTGCAGCGAGCGCTCATAGAATTCCAGCGCCTTGGACAGGCGGCCCAGATGCTCCAGCGCCATGCCCATTGCCTGGTTGACCACCGGGTGATCCGGGTGTGAGTCCAGCAGCTTCAGGACGAGGCGTGCGCCTTCTGCGGCTTTGCCTTCGTCGACCAGCGACATGGAGCGGCGCAGCCGGGCGGCGATTTTCGGATCGGCCTTGACGGCAGGGCTGGCGTCCAGGTCCAGGCCGGGTATGGCGGTGGTGCGCGCGTCCTGCGACGGGTTGATGATGTCCTCAACGCCTTTTGCGAGTTCCGCATCAAGATCGAGAAGCATGCTCATGGTCGCGTCCTGCCGGCTGAATCAAATAGGTCTGAACGAAACAGGCCTGCTTCGATTAAGAAGCTGCTAACGATTGGCGATGTGCAGTTTGTGTGGCGTGCGCAACGGTTTCTTCACCCCGTTTGCAGAACATCGCTATCAACGGGGGATGCACATCTGCATGATCTGTTAAGGGGGCCCATCCATGCCGCTCAAATTGTCCTTGAAGCCGGGCGAGAAATTCGTGCTTAACGGCGCTGTTGTCGAGAACGGCGACCGGCGCGCGACGCTGGTTCTCCAGAACAAGGCGTCGGTGCTGCGTGAAAAGGACATCATGCAGGAGCATGAGGCCGACAGCCCTGCACGGCGCATCTATTTCCCGGTGATGATGATGTATCTGGAGGGGCGGGCCGAGGGCGCGGTTTATGACCAGTTCGTCCTGCGCATGACCGAGTTCATGAACGCGCTGACCAACCCCGAAGTGCTGGCAGATTGCGTATCGGTCAGCCGCGATGTGATGGCGGGGGATTTCTACAAGGCGCTCATCCGCTGCCGCAAGCTCATCACTTACGAAGATCAACGCACGGGCCGCACGCCGGCCGCCGCGAAGGGGTAGACCGTTTCATGTCTTACCAAGCCTACCAGACCGCTGCTGCGCGCACTGAAGATCCCCGGTCGGCAGAATACCGGCTGTTCGGCCAGGTGACGCGCGCGCTGCTGGCTGCGCGTGAGTGCGGGGCAGCGGAGCTGTCAAAACGCGCCGACGCGCTGGACTGGAACCGCCGGATGTGGACGGCGTTTGCCGCCGATTGTTCCAGTGAGGACAACAAGCTGCCGGAATCGCTGCGGGCCGCGATCATTTCGCTGTCCATCTTTGTCTCGCGCCAGACCAGCGACGCGATACGCGACAATGACGCGGTGGATACTCTCATCGAGATCAACCGCACCATCATGCAGGGGCTCGCGCCCCAGGGACAGGGTGCCGCCAGCGCGGCGTGATGCCCGGACGGCATGGCGAGCAGTGAGGCCGGACCCCTGTCCGGCCTTTTTTGTGCCCGGCTGCCGGAGCGGCGCTTTTTGCCGGTCAGGCCAAACGCGTCCGGCAGATTTGACCGGGCAGGGCGAGCTGTCCGCCGGGCAGAATAATTCCACATAGAAATCATAGGCCTGCGAGGGCGGCGTAAGGCGCCGAACCGGCATGGGGTTTGCGCGTGGCGCAGCAGGACAAAACGTCCCTTACCCACTTCCAGAATGGAGGAACCCCACAATGACCAATTCTGTGAACACGAACTATGGGGCCATGGTGGCCCTGCAGAACCTGAACAAGACCAATATGCAACTGCAAACCACGCAAAACCGGATCAATACCGGACTGCAGGTCGCAAACGCGAAGGATAATGGCGGCATCTACGCCATTGCCCAGCGTATGCGGTCGGATGTGAGCGCGTATGGTGTCGTTCAGGACAGTCTGAACCGCGGCATCTCGACGACGGATGTCACGCTGGCCGCGGGTGAGGCGATTTCTGATCTGCTTATCGAAATGAAGGAAAAGGCTCTGGCCGCCGGCGATACGTCGCTTGATACGCCAAGCCGGGTTGCTCTGAACGAGGACTTCAAGGCATTGCGCGACCAGATCGCGACAATCGTCGAGAATGCCGAGTTCAATGGCCTCAACCTGATCGATGGCAGTGCAACGAACGGCTTCATTGCCCTTGCCAATGCGGACGGCTCGAAGACGATCACGGTCGGCACGGAGAACCTCTCTCTGTCCGGCACCATCGTGACGCTGACTTCGACCGCTTCGTTTGGCACGGCCACCGCCGCTTCCGACATCGCCTCGCAGATCGCCACTTCGCTGGAGAATGTGAACAGCGCGCTCGCGCGTCTGGGCACCAAATCAAAGGCGCTGGAGATCCATCAGACGTTCGTCACAAAACTCTCTGACGCTCTGGAAAGCGGTATCGGCAATCTTGTCGATGCGGACATGGCAAAAGAGTCCGCAAAGCTTCAGTCCCTGCAGGTCAAGCAGCAGCTTGGCATCCAGGCCCTGTCGATTGCGAATTCTGCGCCGCAATCCGTACTCAGCTTCTTCCGGTAAGGGCAGAATGGCGGGGCCGTCCTTCGGGGCGGCCCCTTTTTCTGGTCAGGCGCGGCGTTAAGAGTCTGTTAGCAAATCGTTGAATTTCAACAAAAATTATTGATTCGGAAACCGGCAAGAAGTGCCGCCTGGGCAATATCTGCCGGGTAAATGCGTGCTTACCGGGCAAAAACTGCCGGGTGCCGTTGAGGCGGCTTTTTTGGTGCGTGAGCCAAGCCACTGAAACCTATTTGAAATTCAGACTTCACGGAGAAAGTGGTTCGACTTGGCCCCGCCCTTGCTGGGGAGCGTACGGGTCAGAAGACCTGGCACGCAAAACGCGCGTCACACCATAGAACGTGAAAGGAGCCAAGAAATGGCTAGTGTAAATACCAATGCGGGCGCAATGGTCGCCCTGCAAAACCTCAACAAAACCAACTCGCAGCTGCAAACCGTCCAGAACCGTATCAACACGGGTCTGGCTGTTTCGTCTGCCAAGGACAATGGCGGCATCTACGCCATCGCCCAGAACATGCGGGCGGAAGTCGGCGGCCTGCGGGCTGTCACCAACTCCCTCGATCTTGCCATTTCTACTGTCGACGTGGCCCTGGCCGCCGGTGACGCCATCTCTGATCTTCTGATCGAGATGAAAGAAAAGGCGCTGGCCGCTTCGGACGTGTCGCTGGACAGTGCGTCGCGTACGGCTCTGAACGAAGACTTCAAGGCTCTGCGTGACCAGATCTCGACGATCGTCGAAAACGCCGAGTTCAACGGCACGAACCTGATCGATGGTTCGTCCTCTGGCGGCATTTCGGCTCTGGCCAATGCCAAGGGCACCAACACGATCAGCGTGACCGACGAAGACATGTCGCTGTCCGGCACCATTCTCGGCCTGTCCGGTGGTACGGATATCGCGACCCAGTCCGACGCGAGTGCAGCTGTGACGGCTATCGAGTCGGCCCTGACCAACCTGAACTCGGCGCTGTCGCGTCTGGGTACGGGCTCAAAGTCTCTGGAAATCCACAAAACGTTCGTGAGCAAGCTGTCCGACAGCCTTGAAAAAGGTATCGGCAACCTTGTTGACGCCGATCTCGCGAAGGAATCGGCCCGTCTGCAGTCCCTGCAGGTCAAGCAGCAGCTTGGCATCCAGGCGCTGTCGATCGCCAACTCCGCACCGTCCACGGTGCTGGGCTTCTTCCGCTAGGTTAGTGGTGGGGAGAGTGGCGGGGGCATTACGTGGGGTTCTGCCTCCGCCGCTTTCTTTTTCAAGGGGACTTTGGCCCTTCGGGCGTTGAAAGGGATTGGACTTTTTAAGGGGAAGTGGGGGCGCGTGAATATAGGAGCGCCAGCCAGGTGACGTTATGAACGCTATTACAGCCATATCCGGGCGAGAGCTCGTTGTGCCGGTCACAGGCATCGCCATGAGCGCCGCCCCTGTCAGCGCGGCGGTCAACGTGGTCCAGCCCGTGGAGCAGGGCGCACGCCAGCCCAACCCCGATGCCCGTGACACTCTGCGCCAGAGCGAGGCCATTGAAGAGATGCGCGCCCAGCTAAGCGCGACCGGGCGGACCCGTCTGCAGATCGAGCGGGACGAGGACAAGGCCGGCCGCTTCATCTACAAGCTCATGGACCCTGACACGGGCGAAACGCTGCGCCGTTGGCCGCCTGAAAGCTTCGGTGACCTTGTCTCCTTCCTGAAAAACGAGACCGGCGGCCTGATAAACGAAACGGCCTGACCACATCGCCTGCCCGGCAGATTTTGACCGGCACAGGCAGGGAATTTTTGCCTTCGCTCGGCCCGCTGGCCCGGCGAAGGCATTTTTGATTCCGGCAAACGCACTGAATATATTGATCTAATCTCAGATTCACCCTGATGGCCCCGCTCTTGCTCGGTCCAGCGCGAAGGGCTGCCAAAAGGCGGCGGGACTCTGGGAGAAGACCGATGGCGCTAAGCGTCCAGACAAATGTATCCGCGATGCTCGCATTGCAGAACCTGAACAAGACCAACCAGGATCTGCAGACCACCCAGAACCGGATCAATACCGGCCTGAAGATTGCGGGCGCAAAAGACAATTCTTCGGTGTTTGCGGTGGCCCAGTCCATGCGTGCTGATATTGGCGCGCTCGGATCGGTCAAGACGTCGCTGGACCGTGCGGTGTCCATTGGCGATGTGGCCATAGCGGCCGGCGAGGCGATCTCGGATCTTCTCATCGAGATGCGCGAAAAAGCCACGGCCGCGATGGACGCTTCCATCGACAGCTTCTCGCGTGCTGCCTATGACAGCGATTTCAAGGCGTTGATCAACCAGATCCAGGTCATTCTGCAGAATGCCGACTTTGACGGCGCGAACATGCTCAACGGTACGATCCCTGGGGGCATCGCCTTCCTGGCGGACGCGGACGCCGCCCGTTCGGTCACGCTGAACACACAGGATATGAGCTTCTCTGGGGCGATCATGACCCTGTCTGCCACTGCCAGCCTCGGTACAGTCACGCTGGCGGCGAGCGCCGTCTCGTTCGTCAATGCCAGCCTTGATAATGTGAACGCTGCGCTGGCACGGCTCGGCTCTGACCTGAAGAAGATGGAGGCACACCGGACCTTTATCGGCAAACTCAGTGACAGTCTCACCGCCGGTGTCGGCAATCTGGTAGATGCCGATCTTGCACGTGAGAGCGCGCAGCTGACCGCCCTGCAGGTGAAGCAGCAGCTCGGTGTCCAGGCCCTCTCGATCGCCAACTCCGAACCGCAGATCATCCTGTCGCTCTTCGGACGATAGGTTTCGTCCGAGGGGGACGAATAAAGGGCGCAGCCGCAAAGCTGCGCCCTTCGCATTTTCTGCATTCCGCTAAAGCGCTAGAAGGCCTTGGAAATAGTCAGAACTGCCGTCGAGTTACCCTCGCTCAGGCTCTCGGACGTGTCGATATAGGCCAGTGACCAGTCCACTCCGAGGGCGCTCCATGCCAGTCCCAGCGACCAGTTCCACTTGTCATCGCCATCGCCGTCCGGGTCCCCGAAAGCGCCCGTCTCATAGCCGATGCCGCCGATCAGGCTGAGGCCGCTATCGCCCAAGGGATAGCTGGCATCGTAATAGAGGTAGAGATTGTCATCTCCGCCGATATTGTCCTGCTCAGGCGCGTAGGCCACACCGAAGGTGGACTCCAAGGCCCCGGTCGTAAACGCGACCGATCCATAGAACTCCCAGTAATGCACGTCGGACTCGCCCGGATAGGTGTAGACGAGCGCACCGACGTCAAATTCGGCGCCGGCCGCTTCAAAGGCGAACCCGGCATACAGGTCCAGTTCCAGTTCGGAATTGCCCACCGGCTCGATACTGGAAGCCCAGGTGCCAACGTAGAAGCCATTGGCAAAGCTGATGTCAAAGCCGCCCTGAATGGCGGGGTCGCGGTCCGAAAGCGAGATGCCACGGAAGCGGTAATCGCTGACCAGAGCGACGTTCGCTTCGATGGTGATGGCCTCTTGTGCCTGGGCGGACGGTGCCAGGGCGAGCGGAGAGGCAGATGCCGCCAGAAGCGCGGCCAAGCTGTATGCGCGGTAGCGTGAGCTGATGAGATGTTTCATGTCTAATCCCCTTGGGTGTATGGCTGACCGGATTTCCGGCCGCCGGTTCTGAAAGGCGTGCGGGCCCCTGAGCTTGCGCGCGCCTTGGACCGCACCGGAGCCGGCCAGCTTTTTGGCGCTGGCGAGGCCCAGGTGAGATCGAGAATGGTCAGCTGGAACAGGCGTTGCCGTTTTGGCGGGCGCACCTGCTTTTCACGTTTGCGAAGCTTGCCTGCTGGCGCCGGACGCGGGTGTGAAGCCGTGTCTGGCGCAGGCTGTCCTGCCCCGGGCTGACCGATGAAGGGCGGCCGGGCGGGAGGGTGCTCCCCCCGGTCCGCCATTTTTGTCAGCTGGTAGCCGGGGCTTTGTCCTTTCCCGGCAGAAATTCCGGATAGGCACTGTGGCCAAGCTCGGTGTAGTCGCCGCCTACCGTCTCTTCATCAGGCTTCAGGCGGATGCCGACCGTGATCTTCAGCACCAGGAAAACAATAAAGCTGGCGGTGAAGGCGAATGCGCCGATAGCGCCTATGCCGATAGCCTGAGTGACAAAGTCGGCGTCCGGATTGGTCAGCGGCACGATCATCGTACCCCAGATGCCAGCGAACAGGTGGACCGGGATGGCCCCGACCACATCGTCCAGGCGGAGCTTCTCCAGCAGGATCGCGCCGAAGGTTGCAATGACGCCGCCGACGGCGCCAAACAGGATGGCCTGCCCGATAGTGGGGGTGAGCGGTTCTGCCGTGATAGAGACCAGGCCAGCCAGCGCGCCGTTCAGCACGGCCCCCAGATTGGCCTTGCCGCGTCCCAGAGCCAGCGTGAGCAGGTAGGTGGCCACCACGCCGCCGGCAGCGGCCATGTTGGTGTTGGCGAAGATCTGCGCGACGGCGGTCGCGTCCGCTGCTGAACCCAGCGCGAGCTGTGAGGCGCCGTTAAAGCCGAACCAGCCGAGCCAGAGCACGAACGTGCCGAGCGTTGCCAGGGGCAGGCTGGAGGAGTGCATCGGTATGGCCTTGCCATCGACAAAACGGCCCGTGCGCGCTCCGAGAAGGATGACGCCGGCCAGTGCTGCCCATCCGCCGACCGAGTGAACGATCGTCGAGCCGGCAAAGTCGGAGAAGCCTGCAGCGTCCAGCCAGCCTTCGCCCCATGTCCATGCGCCCTGGATGGGGTAGATCACGGCGGTCAGGACCACCACGAACAGGAAAAACGCCCCGATGCGGATACGCTCTGCCACGGCGCCGGATACGATAGAGGCCGTGGTGGCCACAAACACCATCTGGAAGAACCAGTCGGAAGCGGTCGAGTAGCCGTTTTCGGCCACGTCGATCACCTCATCGCCGGTCAGTTCGCCCGGCGACCAGGGGAAGGGAATACCGAAATAGCCCCCGCTCTGGTCCACACCATAATACATCAGGTTATAGCCAACGGCGTAGAACATGATGCCAGCGATGGAATAAAGGCCGATGTTTTTCAGGCAGATGGCAGCCGCGTGCTTGCCGCGGACCGAGCCGGCCTCAAGCATGGCGAAGCCCGCCGCCATCCACATCACCAGAAAGCCGCCGATCAGGAAAAGCAGCGTGTTGAAGATATAGGCCGCTTCATCTGTGACCTGGGCCGCTGCGGGCGCGGCGAAGGCTATCGCACCGCCAAGCGCCAGCGCGCAGCCCCAGGCAAGCGGGCGCGCGCGCCG
This sequence comes from Glycocaulis sp., assembly GCF_051859565.1. Classification (GTDB taxonomy): domain Bacteria; phylum Pseudomonadota; class Alphaproteobacteria; order Caulobacterales; family Maricaulaceae; genus Glycocaulis. The sequence continues at coordinate 14,401 of NZ_JBHYFK010000011.1, read as the reverse complement.
CGGCGCGCCGATTGTGTCTGAATGCATGGATAATCCCCTGTTATATGTTTTTGAGCCGGAAGCCGGCGGGCAAACAGAGGAGATCGGTCCGGTGCCGGACATGCCGTCACAGCCGAACGCTGCAGAATTATACATCGCGCCGTCTCCTCCGCGTCGTTGTGCGGGGCTGGCGGGATCGCATTGCAGAGGCTTCGCGCTGGTCTGACGCCGCGCTTTGTCACAATAGCTTTGCGTAGGCATTGACGCGCTGCAACATCATTTGATGCGGTTTCGCTGCAACGCAGCGAAATGTGACAAAAATGCCTCTATGTTTAATTGGTATAAATATAAAAGGGGAATATGTCTTGTGCGCACAGGAAATGAGGCCGTGTGGACACGGCCTCAAGTTTCTCTGCAAATACGGATCACCAGAACCGCACGAACATCGCGTGACGCGGCGCCAGATGAGTCAATATGGACTTCGTATTTCCCGGTTGTTAACGCGAATATTGCCGTCTGTGCTCCTTGATGGGGCCACTATGCCCGCAAACGGGGCGGGAGCTGGCGGACACGCGACTCACGTCATGCTGGCGCGCAACACGAACGCCATGGAGCGGATCAATGACCGAGCAGGCCGATTTCCTCGCCTATGGGCGGCAGGACATTGATGAGAACGACATCGCAGCGGCAGTGCGCGCATTGCAATCGGACTATCTGACGACCGGGCCGGAAATCCCCGCTTTCGAGGCGGAGTTCGCGGAGTTCACCGGCGCGGCTTACGCTACTGCCTGCTCCAATGGCACGACGGCGCTGCATCTCGCACTGGATGCGCTGGGGGTAGGCGAGGGGGATCTCTGCATTGTCCCGTCCATCACCTTCATGGCGACGGCCAATGCCGCGCGTTATTGCGGGGCGGAGGTGGTGTTTGCCGACGTGGATCCTGAGACGGGCCTGCTGACGCCTGATACGCTGGCCGCCGCGCTGAAGCGTGCTGGCGGGAAGGCGAAGGCGGTGCTGCCGGTGCATCTGGCGGGCGTGCCGTGCGACATGGAGGTGATTGCGGCCCTCGCCCGCCAACATGGCCTTGCGATTGTCGAAGACAGTTGCCACGCCATCGCCTCCCGCGGCGCATCAGGCGCCATGGTTGGAGCGTGCGCGCATAGCGATGCGGCGACCTTCTCCTTCCACCCGGTCAAATCGCTCACCACGGGCGAGGGCGGGATGGTGACCACGAACAGTCCCGATCTCGCCGCCCGCATGGCGCGTCAGCGCAGCCATGGCATTGAACGCGATGCGGCGAGGTTTGAGCGTGCCGAAGGCGCGGACGAGCCCTGGTATCATGAGATGGCATCTCTGGGCTGGAATTACCGCCTGCCGGACATCAACGCCGCGCTTGGCCGGGCACAGCTCGCCCGCATGGCGCAGTTCGCCGCCAAGCGCCGGGCGCTGACGGCGGCTTATCGCGAGCTTTTGCGCCCGCTCGCGCCGCTAGTGCGCCTGCCTGCCGATCCGCCGGGCAGTGATCCGTGCCGGCATCTGCTCAATGTACGAATAGATTTCCACGCAGCCGGACGCACGCGCGCTGAGGTGATGAATGCGCTCAAAGCGCGCGGTATAGGCACACAGGTGCATTACATCCCGGTCCATACTCAGCCCTATTACGTGCAGCGCTATGGCGTTCTGCATCTGCCGGGGGCCGAGGCGCATTATGCGCAGACATTATCGCTGCCGCTCTTCACGCGGATGGAGACGGGCGATGTGGCGCGGGTGTGCGCCGCGCTGGGTGAGGTGCTGGGGTAGCCAGCTACCCCCCGAACGCCTGCCCCAGCAGGGATTGCAGCGCACGTGCGTCGAGCCGCTCAGGATTGCTGTCAGAGGCGTAGGAGAAGCCGTCAGGGGCGGCTGCGCCCGCGTCCAGCCATTGCGCCATCAGCGTTGTGCGCTGGGCGGGCACGATGACATAGCGGTCTTCCAGCTCGACCGTTGAGCGGGCATCGTCCTCCGGCACCATGATCTCGTGCAGTTTCTCGCCGGGACGGATGCCGATAATCTTGTGCGGCAGGCCGGGCGCCAGCGTGCGGGCGAGGTCCGTCGTGCGCATGGACGGGATTTTCGGCACGAAAATCTCGCCGCCCTTCGCCATGGCCAGCGAGGAGAGGACGAAGTTCACCCCTTGGGTGAGCGTGATCCAGAAGCGGGTCATGCGCTCGTCGGTAATGGGCAGATGGTCTGCGCCTTCGGCAATCAGCTTGTTGAAGAAGGGCACGACCGAGCCGCGTGAACCGACCACATTGCCGTAGCGCACCACCGAAAAGACCGGGCCATCCTCGCCGCCGATATTCTGGGCCGCGCTGAAAATCTTGTCCGAGGCGAGCTTGGACGCGCCATAGAGATTGATCGGGTTGGCCGCCTTGTCGGTGGACAGGGCGCAGACATGCTTCACGCCGCGCTTGATGGCGGCGCGCACCACATTTTCGGCACCGAACACATTGGTGCGGATGCATTCAAACGGGTTGTACTCGGCAATCGGCACATGTTTGAGCGCAGCGGCGTGGATCACCACGTCCACCCCGCGCATCGCCATGTCCAGCCGCCCCTCATCGCGCACATCGCCGATGAAATAGCGCATGAAGGGGTATTGCGCGGGCGGGAAGAGCTGCGCCATCTCGTACTGTTTGAGCTCGTCGCGCGAAAAGATGATGAGCTTTTTCGGCTTGAACTCATCGATCACGGTGCGCACGAAATGGTGGCCGAAGGAGCCTGTGCCGCCGGTGATCAGCACGATCTTGCCGTCCAGATTCATGCGCGGGGACCGGAAGTCCCGGCCGAGGAAGAGCGGTTCCAGACCGGGCGGTGGCTTTGGACGCTATGGCGCTCATTTGTCCTCGCAAGGCAAACATCGAATCAAAAATCTGACGTTAACCTTCCGCCTTTAGCCGTTAACACTCCCTTAGCCTTGGTTGACGTTCGCGGGCGTAGCCGAGCAGCGGGCTAACCTTTTGTTGGTGATGCTTTGCGAAAATGGCCGGTGGATGATTCTGTCCGCAGGGAGCCGACCGTGATAGCTGGCCTGTCAGGCGATGTTCTGGGTGCGTGGTTTTCCGCACAGAACGCTGCACGCAACGCAGCGGCGAACACGCGCGCGCCCCTGCAGCAGACGCTTGGCTCCACGCGTGACAAGGACGTGCTGCCGCCGTGGGATCCGCGCGGCGAAGTGACAGCGCTGGATGCGGTACGCCGCTCGGTTCTGGCCAATGGCCGCTTCTTCGACTCCACTGCCAGCGCCTTCTCCGGGCTGAATGTCAGCCAGGACGAGAAAAAGCTCTATGCGATGTTCACCGGCCTTCGCGCGCTGCAATCGCTGGCCGCTGCGGCCAGTGAACGCAATGCCAATCCGGTCGATCTCGCCTTCTGGAATCGCCGTTTCCAGGAAGGCCTTGGCCAGATGGATGATTTCTTCTCCAAGCTGAAGCTGGACGAGATCTCGGTGCTGAAGAACACCCAGCTGACCAGAGCGGAAAGCGAAGTGGCGGTCAGCCGGGGTATCAGCGAATACACCACCGGCATTGTTCACAGAGGGCCGGCTGATCAGGCGGTCACGGCCTTTCAGGGCGATGTCGAGTTCACGGTGACGGTGCGCAAGAATGGCGGTGACATCAATGTCGCCATTGACCTCAATGAAATGGGCGCGACGCCGCGTACGATGGGCAATGTCACCGACTTCATCAATTCCAAGCTGGAAGAGCAGGAGATTATCACCCGCTTTTCGGCTGTCCGCGTGGGCGAGGTGGGGCCTGCGGGCATCGTCACGGCCAATGACTGGGCGCTACGCATCAATGGAGTGCTGACCGAGCAGGTGTCGTTCTCTGCGCCGCAGGGCAAACCGGCCATCTATATGGCAGGCGTGACCGGCACAGGCGACAGCGCGGCTGGCCAGCTTTCCAAGATTATCGGACTGGATGGCACGCCCACAGTTCAGTTTGCGCAGCGCATAGAAGCGGACGGCACCGTGACTGATGTGCCCTTGCCTGGCGGAGAGACGCGCAGCTCCACCGCCGCCAATCCGCTAACCATCGATTCCATCACGCAAGCGCCCGATGGCGGCATCTATGTTGTTGGCCGGACCAGTTCGGGCGTGAACGGGCAGGACATCAAGGGCGAGTCTGATCTTGTCCTTATGCGCTACGATTCCAACGGCAAGGAAGTCTGGAGCCGGGTGCTGGGCGCGGCGGGCGAGGCCAATGGCGCATCGGTTGCCGTGGACAGTGCCGGCAATGTCGTTGTCGCAGGATCGGTGAAGGGCGCGCTGGGCGGCACGAACGATCTGGGCGGCGAAGACTCCCTCGTCGTGAAGTTCAATGCCGACGGGGTGGAGCAGTGGGCGCAGCGCTTTGGCGCCGCCGGCGATGACCGTGCCAACGCCGTAACCATTGGCGATGACGGTACGATCTATGTCGTCGGTGAAGCGCGCGGCAGTTTTGGCGGCATGACCAATCAGGGCAGCCTTGATGGCTATGTCCGCGCGATCGGGGCAGACGGCAGCGTACTCTATACGCGCGGCGTGGAAGCCAGCGCCGGTATTGAACGCGCGCGTGCCGTGACAACCGCGCAGGATGGCGGACTGCTGATTGCCAGCGAGGTTGACGGGCGGGCGGTCATCACCAAGTTCGCGCCCGGCGATGACGGCACGGGAGATCCGGTCTGGACGCTCGATATGGGCTCGCTTGGCGGCGGCCGCATAACGGCCATCACCGTGGATGATGATGGCGCGATCTATCTGACAGGCGGCGCTGGGGCGGCCTTCGCGCCGAGCGCGCCGCTGTCAGCGAATGAGGGCGGCCGGGATGCCTTCCTGGTAAAGATCGAGGACGGGGCCAGCGCCTCGGTCAGCTACACCACATTCCTGGGCACGGGCGTAGATGATCTCGCCACCGGCATTCAGGTGTCGGGCGGCAAGGTCTATCTGTCCGGCACGACAAATGGCGAACTGCCCGGCGCAAACCAGAACGGTACGCGCAATGCGTTCGCGGCCGGGTTCGATGCGGCCACCGGCGCGCATGAGTGGACTCAGCAGATTTCAGGGCGCGGCGGTGTTTCGCAAGGCGCAGGCATTGTCGTCGATCCGCAGGGCGACTCAATCCTGTCAAAACTCGGCCTGCCGAGTGGCAAGATCGTCTATGCCGACAGCCGGGTGGTAACGGCACAGAGCGCAGCGCGGACGGGCGACCATTTCTATATCTCGGTCAATGGCGGGCGCCAGCGCAAGATTACGATCGAGGCCGGCGAGACCATGCGCTCGCTGACCTTCAAGCTGAATGCGGCGCTGCTGCTGGGCGGCACTTCGGCTGTCGGGCGGCGTACAGGTGAAGAGTTTCTGCGGATTACACCGCGCGACGGGGTCAGCATCGAGCTGAAAGCCGGCGCCGACGGCCAGAATGCGCTGGAAAGCCTCGGGCTTCCCTCCGGCACGATCACGGGCAAATCGCTGACCAAGAAAGGCTCGCGCGATGAAAGCGCGGCCGCGCCGCCAACTTTTTCGCTGCGCCTCGGCGGCAGCTATAATGTCGGCAGCCGCGATGCGGCTCTTGCCGCGAATGAAGCGCTGACTGAAGCGATGACCGTAGTCCAGCGCGCCTGGCGTGAGCTGACGCAGGACCCTGCGCTCAAACAGCTGCTGGAAGGTCCGGGTGCGGGCAAAAAGGGCGGCAAGGTGCCAGCCTATCTGCAGGCCCAGCTCGCCAACTATAATGCCGGTCTTGACCGGCTGATGGCCAGCAGTCCCCAGGCTGGCACGCTGGGGTTTTTCTAAACGCTGTCTGGCGGCTGCAGTTTGGCGACGGTGCCTAAGCCATTGTCGTCACCCGCGCAGAGAGTCCTACCCCCGGGAACGGGGGGAGACACCTTGGATGTACCCCGGTTCACCAGTGCGGCGCTGACCTCGTCTAGTTCCCGCCACCAATGGTGGAGAACGTCGAGACATTTCCGACGGCTGTTGCCGTGCCAGTCATGCCGCCGACATAACCATTGGCCCGCATCTGGGTGATCGAGCTGATCGCACCGGAATTGACCTGATTGACCTGGGCGTTCAGCCCCACAGGGCAGGTCGCGCAGATATAGGCAGACTGCGCATTGCCGATAGCCGAGCTGGTGCCATAGGCGGCCATGCCGGTTCCCAGCTGCATGGAGACCTGTCCGGTCACTGCGCCGGAATTGTTCTGCGTCACGCCGCTAAAGGCATCTGCCCCAATATTGGACACCAGCGCGTTGTTGCCAACCGCGTGAGCGGAGCCAACCACCGGGCCGTCACCGAACGTGCCAACGGCAAGCGTTGTCGTGGCGCGCACTTCGCCGGAATTGGTCTGGCTGCCCTGCAGATGGCCATAGCCCCAGTCATTCTGGCTGGACGCTGTATTGCCGGCGGCCTCGGTCATCGCCGTGACGCCCCAGTTGGCATGGGCGATGTCGGCATCGACGGTTGAGCGCACATTGCCGCTATTTTCCTGGTCGGCGAGCGCGATGATGTTGGCCTCATAGCCGGTCACGGTCAGACTGTTGCCCGCGCTCTGCGCGGTGGCAAGCGCGGTTTCAACCTCTTCGGCCTCAATCTGCGAGCGCGCCTCGACATCCGCCTCGGAAGACTGGCGGACATTCATCGGCATATTGCCCGAGCCCATAACCTCGACAGCGTTGGCGGTTGCCATCGCCGATTGCGCGGTATTGCCGCCATAGGTGTTCAGGCGCAGGGCGGAGAGGGCCGATACGCTGGCGCCTGCGCCAGCAGTCTGCCCGGCGTCCATTTCCAGACCGTTTTCGGCGTCCACCGTCAGGGCGTTGCCTTGAGCGGTCGCAAACCCGGTCGACAGCCCCCACACCGAATCGGCTTCGATATCGGTGGTGGCGCTCGTCGCGCCATTGGTCACCTGGGTGGACGTGACTTCCGCCTCGCTGGCGAAGCTGCCGCCGGCGGAGTTGCTTTGCGCGGTTGCGATGGCGGTCGCAATTTCCGTCGTGGCGGCGTCAATCTCGACAGTGGCATCGACCGGGGCGCTATTGGCCTGGTCGTTCTCCACCCTATCGATAGACGCCGCGAAGGACGCTGCGGATGTCGCTATCGCGGCGGTCATGGCCGCGATTGACGTCAGTGCGAGCCTGGACATAGGGAGCCTCCGAACCGGCATAAGCCGTATTTAGCTGGACACCGCCGGTAACATTCGACGGTCCGATAGGGTCATTGAACTGGCAGACGGCTTCCGCCGGCACACCATAGAGCTGGGATGACATTTCAAGCACGGCGCGCTCGATAACCGCGCGAACGGCAAGCTGGACAGGTTCCAGCGAGCGGCCACCGGCGGACAGATCCACCACCGCGTCACCGAAGAAGGCGAACATGCCAGCCGAGATTTCGCGGCCGATGATCTGCTTCTGGTAGGAAACCACGTCGACCACTTCGAGCGTGCGGCTGTCCACAAGGCGCAGGTCCAGCGCGACATTCATCACATAAATGCGGCGCGAGAAGACGCCCGCCGGGCTGGAGTCCACGCTGTCACCGGCAAATAGATCCTGGCCGTTGGAGCGGATATTGGAGTTCAGCTCGGTAATGCCGCCGACGAGGAAATAGTCAGAGCCGGGCATGGCGCCCGCGTAGATCTGGCGGAAGCCCTGCTGCTCGTTCTCGTCACCGATCAGCTGGCTATTGGTATAGCGCAGCTCCAGTTCGGCGACAGACGTGTCAAAACGTTCCACCAGACGGGCGCCCGCCTTGGCAAAGGCGCTCATCGCCATCAGCGATGCGCCTTGCGTCACACGCGTTCCGCCTTCAGGGGCGAGTTGGCCAGTATAGTCTGCGATGCGGCCGACCGCGACGCGCGGGGCGGGGCGGCCCTGCTGGCGCGCATGGCCGGAAAGGCAGACCAGAGCCTGCGAATAGGGGGTCGGGTTGGCCGTCACCGGCGCATTGCCCGTCGGTGTGGCGTACAGCCCGTCAGAGCCGGAATTGGAGGTGGCACAGGCCGATACGGTCAGCGCCGATACGGCAGCCACCAGGAGGCTTTTGATGCGGGTCATGTCTAGGGCTCCCGATTGGGATCAGAGGAGGGGGCAGGCACGGTCGCCTGAGGAATGACGTTCAGCGTGCTTCCAGCAGATTCCATGCCAGCAACAGACGGCGCCGCGCTGGAGATGAGCGGGCCGCCCGTGCGGGGCTGGGCGCTGGAACTGCTGGCATTGGCTGTCACGTCACCATTATTGATCTGGCGCGAGTTCACGACGACGGTGTTGTAATTGCCGTTCACCACGACATTGAGCTGGTTGGCGATGGCGGTCGCAGACGAGCCGGTATACTGGCCGCTGCCGCCTACGCCGCCGCCAAGCCCGGTAGAACCCGTGACGGTGCCTTGCGCCGAGACGCCAACGCCTGTTTGTATGATGCCATTGATAACAACCCGGTTGGCACCGCGCCCGCGCTGGCCGGTATACGGGCTGCTCTCTTCGCCGCGCGCCATGCCGTAGGGCTGGTTCCAGTTGTCGCCGGCCTGCTGCGCAGCCGCCATCGGTGTGGCAATCATGGCCAGCGCTGCGGCGGTGAGGGTGACTTTGGCAAAACGCGGCATAATCTTTTCCAGTGTCCTGTTTGGATACGCTTGGACCTGATTGCTGCAACGCGTGTGCCAGTTGCGGTTCGGGTGAACCTGCAAAGAAGGAAGAGCCATTGACCGAACGCGAACCCGATGGCCCCGGCAGGTCAGAGCCGCCCCTGCCACCGGCTGCAAGCGCCGGGCCGGTCAGGACGCCGTTTCTGGGGCCAGGCGTATCGGGGCTGGTGCTGGCTTTGTGTGTGCTGACGCTGGCCGTGCACGCTGTGGATAGCTGGGCGGCCGCCAACAACCCTGCCCTGCATGGGCTGATCATGTGGTCCGGCACGCTGGTGACAGCGCCCGACATGCTGCCGCGCCCGCCGCCCGAAGCGCCGCTGGCGGGCCTCAGCCCCTATGTGCTGCACGTCTTCGTGCACGCGGGCTGGTGGCATGTCCTGCTCAACATGGGAATTTTGCTGGCCGCAGGCAGCGCTGCAGCGGCGCCGTTCGGGCGTGGCGTTTCCGCTGCTGCGGGATTTCTGGCCTTCTATTTCACCTGTGCCATCGCGGGAGCGGGCCTGCATGCGCTCGTCCATGTAAATGAGCCGACCTTCATGGTCGGGGCGTCAACGGCGGTGTCGGGCGTGTTTGCCGCTGCCGGGTGGGCATCAGGAGGGCGGGCCGGGATGTTGCGCCTGGCCGTGCCATGGCTGCTGATCAATGCGCTGATCGCTATTGGCGGAATTTTCTATTCCATACCGATTGCGTGGGCGGGCCATGTCGGCGGCCTGCTCGCGGGCATGCTGCTCTACCCGGTCTTTGTGAGGGTGTTCAGGCGGGGCTGAGGAAGCCTTGCATCCAATTCTGCGGGGAGAGGCATCTCAATAAACAAAACAAGCAACCGGAAGGGTTCTCCCCATGAAGATGTCACTGCTGACACTCGGTCTTACCATTATGTTGTTTGGCACGGCTGCGAGCCTTGAGCCTCCAGCAGATCCGTATTCAGAAGCGCGCGAGCTGATCGCCGACATTCAGCATATCGCGACACCCGACGGTATTGAGGAGCAGCGCACGGTCACGCTGGGCGGTCTCGAGCAGTGGATCACCATTCGCGGCACAGACCGGACCAATCCGGTGCTCCTTTACATTCACGGGGGACCGGGCGCCACGATGATGCCCGTCTCGTGGACCTTCCAGCGCGGCTGGGAGGACTATTTCACCGTAGTGCAGTGGGACCAGCGCGGTGCTGGCCGGACGGCCCGCACCAACCCGGTAGAGGCCGTGGCCGGAACACTGTCGCTGGACCAGGTTGCCAGCGATGCGGTTGAACTCATCGCCTGGCTGCGCGCGCACCTGGGCGTTGATCAGGTTATTGTCGCGGGTCATTCGTGGGGAACACTGGTCGGGCTGAGCGCCGTGCATCAGGTGCCGGAACAGGTTTCAGCCTATGTCGCGATAGGTCCGGTTGTCTCCATACCTGCCAACGAGGCAGCAGGCTACGCGATGCTTCTTGAGGAAGCGCGGGCGCGAAATGATGCCGAAGCGCTGGCAGAGCTGGAAGCGCTTGCGCCCTATCCCGGCGATCTCACCTTTGAACGGCTGGGCGTGCAGCGAAGCTGGGTCGGCCGTTACGGCGGATTGGCAGCCTATCGGGACAATGCCCGCCATTTCTTCCGCGCGCCGCGCCTGTCGCCCGACTATGACCGCGAGGATGTGGCCGAGATCAACCCGGCCACGCTGCGGATTTTTGACGAGATGTTCGATGATTTCGCAGGGATCGACCTCACAGGCATATCCCGGCTTGATGTTCCGGTCGTACTCTTTCTGGGGCGTCACGATATCAATACGCCCACCGGGCCGGTGCTGGACTGGTTCAATACGCTGGAAGCGCCTCACAAGCAGGTAGTCTGGTTTGAGCACTCTGCCCATTTGATGCCGGTTGAAGAACCAGGCAAGACGTTGATCGAGCTGGTGAACACGGTAAGGCCGCTGGTAGTCGCCGATTAGCGTCTTGCGTCGACCGGGGCCGGTCCGCTTAGCCGTCAGGGAAATTGCGCGCCAGAACGGCGCCCACGGCAGGGTTCTCGCCAATGCTGGCAGCGATTGCGGTCAGACGGGGCGAGTTCGCTTCGTGCCACGCCTTGCCGGGGCGCCAGTTGGTCATCACACCGATATAGATATCCAGCGCGCTCATATGCTCGTCGAGAAACCAGGGGCTGCCTGCCGCACTGTCCAGCTGCGTGTACAGCTTCTGGGCGTATGCGTTGACGGCCTTGAAGAAGGGTTTGCGGGCGGACTCCTCCGCAACGAAGCGGGAGGGATCGTCAGCGTAGGTGTAGGTCGGGTAGATATTGGCGACGATGAAGACAAGCCAGCGCAGGAAAGCGGACCGCTCAGGTGTCTCCGGGCCGGGTACCAGCGCGTCGCTTCCCGTCAGGTCAGCCAGATACAGCGTGATGGCAGCGCTTTCTGTCAGGATTTCGCCGGAGTCCAAAATGAGCGTGGGTATCTGGGCGAGCGGATTGATGGCAGCCAGCTTTTCGCGCGCGGCGGCGTCCTGGAACAGGTCACCGCTTTCCACCAGCTGGAAATCAATCCCGTACCAGGCCAGCTGTGCCTCCACGATGGCTGATCCCCAACCTTTATTGGCGTAGAGATGCATGGTCATCGGGTGCTCCTCCTTCAAAACAGCCTGTCGATATGGTCCTCGCCATCGATTTCGAGGCCACGGATCACCGCGCTGCCCCGATCACCCAGTGACACGATCAGGCGCAGGCGCGATTCGTTGCGCAGAGTCTCCAGCTCAAGTGCCGCCTCAGGCGAGGCGAAATAGCGCTCGATATTGTAGTGTACCGTCAGCCACTGGCCGGGCTCTTCGCCAAGGCTGCCGGCATACCGGACGCGGCCCTCTATAAACGTGCCGCTGCGCGGGGAGGGATAGACCGATACGGGCAGGGAGGAGCCGTCCGGGCCGGTTTCCAGTTCGACCCATATCCGGTCGCCCTGCTCAAACACATGCTCAGTTCCGCCTCGCAGCTGCGTAGTTTCAAGGCGCTGCAGGGGCGTAACCAGCTCGACATAATGGCCCAGCAGCAGATCGCGCGGATCAACCGGCTCCATGGTGAGGCGAATCTCGGTTCCGCCTGCGCGCGCGGCGGCCTGATTGATGACCATCAGCGCCAGCAGCGCCGTCATGGCGGCGGCGATGAGAGACAGGCGAATCATCACGCTCATGGCTGGGTCTCCGTCGTGCGTGCGTGTTTGCGGCTCTGAAGCCGCATGGCGATGACCGACATCGCAATCAGCAACAGCCCGCCGACCAGGAAGAAGAGGGCCGTATCGAGCAGGCTGCCAAAGAGGGCGGTGTAGACGTGCAAGGCTTGCGCGATGAAAAGCACAAGGCCCAGCCCGCCAGTAAAGCCGCGCCCTGCACGTGCGCCCTCAGCCACCATGGCGGCAGCCAGCGCGAAGACAGCAATGCCTGCGAGGACTTCCAGCGCGCCTACCCATCCCGGAGCGAACCAGGGAATCAGTGCGAGCAGCAGGCCGGCAAGCGCGATTGCCGGCACCGTCAGCGCCGTGGCCGGCCGCATGGCGCCTGTACGCACGCGCATGAGAGCAAGCATGGTGATGGCGGCAATGCTGACCATGCCTGTGAAGAGCAGGCCGGTGGTCGCCCCGCCGCTGGCGCGGGCAATGGCGAACTGGGCAGCAAATGCACTGATGACGGCGCCGGTCATCAGCCAGCGCGAAATGATTCGGCTCATGGCCAGGCCGCGTTCCTCTGCAACCGCAAAGGCAAGCGTTCCAGCCGCGCAGATGAGTGCAAGGGAAACGAAGAGGGCGGGTGTGGAAAGCTCGCCTTCACCGCCGCCTGCCCATCGCACCAGCGTATAAAGCCAGGCCAGCAATCCCGCGCCGAGCAGGTTTGCCGTGAGCCGGCTTTCCATCCGGATGGCAAGGCCGGTGACCACTAGCCATAGCGGAACAAACAGCCAGACGATGCGGGGCGTCAGCGGATTGACCGTTTCAAGCACCATCCAGCTACCGGCGAGCAAGGCGGACAGTGCGAGCACTGGCCGGGACGGGATGGCGACGGCGACCGCAAGCGCGCCAAGCGCCCAGATCAATATGCCGGTGTTGCGGAACGCGCTGATATTGAAGGTCTGGGCTGTGAGCATGATCGCGGCGCCAAACAGAGATGCCCCTACAAGCGCCAGAGCGTGGCCGAGCGCAGGGTTGTTCCGCCGGAAGCTTTCGCCGGCTCCCCCCAGCGCCGCCCATAGTGCGGCGAGAATCAGCGCGAAACGCGCCAGCTGCGGCATCGCTGCCCAGTTGGCTGCAACAAAAGACAGGGCCGCAAGCGCCAGCAGAACCGCGCCGAGAATCAGGCCGGCGCCTGCAGCGCTCCAGTGGCCGGGCCTTTGCGCGTGATCGGCGAGGATGGCGTCGCGGTGCGCCGGTTCGACCCAGCCTGCAGCAATCCAGCGATCGAGATCGCGTTCGAGCCCGCGTCTTTTGCTCATGGAATGCATCCCTCCGGCATGTTTCTGCCGGTCCCCGGAGACAATTTGCGCCCGGGACCAGCTTGAGGCATCATCCCTACAGGCAATCTTGCCGATATGGAGGCAGCCATGAATGTTGCCGCGATACTCGCCCAAAAGGGCAGGGACGTCATTACAATTGCGCCTCACACAACGCTGGCAGAGGCGACGCACGTACTGGCCGAACACCGCATCGGTGCCGTTGTGGTGGCCGACAGGGACGGTGATGTGGCCGGTGTGTTTTCCGAACGCGATCTGGCCAGGGCCATTTCACGTGACGGTGCAGCCGTACTGGACCAGCCGGTCTCCTCGGTGATGACTCGGGCGCTCGTAACGGCCAGTTCCACCACCCATATAGACACGCTCATGGAGCTGATGACCGAGAAGCGCGTCCGGCACATCATCATTATGGATGATGGCCGTATGAGCGGTTTCGTGTCGATCGGCGATGTAGTGAAACGCAAGATCGAAAGCGTGCAGGCCGAGGCCGGGGCGCTGAAAGCCTATATCGAAACGGCCTGACGCCCCGATTGCAGCGCGAGGGTGTGGATAAGTCGGCGAAAAGCTTCATTTCGCTCTTGCGCTGGCCGCGAAATCTCGTCATATTGCGCGTCCTTTCCGAGTAGGACAGGACTTGCGAAGGCCGCGCTTACGGCGCTGCCGCGGAGTTTTATGCTCTGCAGCCAGGCCGATGAGGTTTAGCAGCAAGTTCGGAAATACTCGGTTGACACAGGGTTGGCGGTTCCATAAAAGCCGCCACCTCGCGTCAAGCGGACGACATCGGCGGCGGCCTTGTTGAGCGCCGGGGCGGAAAGCTGTTGCCTTCCACACCGGACTGCAGAAGCGCTGCACAAAGTCGGAAGCGGACGTTGACAGGGGGTTCGGGGTTCAATAGACACCGCGCTCCCAACGCCGGGTGGCCCACCAAGACGGGCGGCGCGGCGGGTTCGGATCGGAACGGAAGTTCCTGATTTTGAACCAGCTCTTTGACATTGTTGATTTTGGAAAGAGAAACGCAGGCGGCGGCGCTCTGCGGGCGGAACTGGCCACTGGCCTAGGCCGCTCATGAGGCGCCGAAATTGTCGCGTTTCTCTATAGTGACGATTGTTCGTCGCTCCTTCGGGGGTGGCGACCACAATCTCCGTCACTTTGAGTACGTTTTATGCAGTGTCGGGGTCGAATCAACCTGAGAGTTTGATTCTGGCTCAGAACGAACGCTGGCGGAAGGCTTAACACATGCAAGTCGAGCGCGCCCTTCGGGGTGAGCGGCAGACGGGTGAGTAACGCGTGGGAACGTGCCCTTTG
>NZ_JBHYFK010000010.1:47482-52423 GCF_051859565.1 Glycocaulis sp. | reverse complement strand
GGCGGTGCGGTGTCCCCCCGTGTTTGGGGGGGTGTGGGCGGCGACGGTGCGGGTGGGGGGAGCTTTTATTGAACAATCCCCCCTCGGCCCTTCGGGCGTTCGAAGCTTCGCTTCTCACCCCGCCCGTAAACGGGGGGAGACATCGCAGCGACTCTGACCGGCGCGATTGCGCGCGGGCCTGGCGAGCGCCACACTTGCGTCCATGTCAGACCTCTTCCAATCCGCTGGCCTTGAAAGCGACGCCCCGCGTCCGCTGGCCGACCGTCTGCGTCCGCAATCGCTCGAAGAGGTGGTGGGGCAGGACCATGTGCTGGGGCCTGACAGCCCGCTGGGGCGCATGCTGGCGCAGGGTCGGCTATCCTCGATCATTCTCTGGGGACCGCCGGGCGTCGGCAAGACCACCATTGCCCGCCTGCTGGCCGAGGCATCGGGGCTGGAGTTCCACCCGCTCTCGGCGGTGTTCTCCGGTGTCGCGGATCTGAAAAAAGCCTTCGAGCAGGCGCGTGGCCGGCGCGCGGCAGGCAAGGGCACGCTCCTGTTCGTCGATGAGATACACCGCTTCAACCGCGCGCAGCAGGACGGTTTCCTGCCCGTGGTGGAGGAGGGGGTGGTCACGCTCGTTGGGGCGACGACCGAAAATCCCAGCTTTGAGCTGAATGCCGCGCTTCTGTCGCGCTGTCAGGTTCTGGTGCTGAAACGTCTGGATGAGGGCGCGCTGGGGCTGCTCTTGCAGAGGGCGGAAGCGGCAGAGGGTCATGAACTGCCCTTGTCGCCGGAGGCGCGCGAGGCGTTGATAGCGATGGCCGACGGGGACGGGCGCTACCTGCTGAACCTCGCCGAGGAAGTGCTGCGGCTGGAGCCTGAAGCCCCGTTGTCCACGCCGGAGCTTGGCAAATTCCTGCAGCGCCGCGCGCCGGTCTACGACAAGGACCGCGAGGAGCACTACAATCTCATCTCCGCCCTGCACAAATCGGTGCGCGGCTCAGACCCGGATGCGGCGCTCTACTGGCTGGCGCGCATGCTGGGGGCTGGCGAGGATCCGCTGTTTCTGGCCCGGCGCATTGTGCGCATGGCCAATGAGGATATCGGACTTGCCGACCCGACCGCCATTCACGCCGCGCTGGCCGCGAAGGAAACCTATGATTTCCTCGGCAGCCCGGAAGGCGAGCTGGCGCTGGCGCAGGCGGTGGTGCATCTGGCGTGCGCGCCCAAGTCCAATGCTGTCTACATGGCGTGGAAGGCCGCCCAACGTCTCGCCGGAGAGACCGGCTCGCTGATGCCGCCAGCCCACATCCTCAACGCGCCAACCCGGCTGATGAAGGATCAGGGATACGGCAAGGGCTATGAATACGATCACGATGCGCCCGGCGGCGTGTCAGGTCAGGACTATTTCCCTGGCGCCATGAAAGACCGCCCGCGCCTTTACGAGCCGAAGGATTCAGGGCGTGAAGCCGCCATTGCCGAGCGGCTGGCGCGCTGGAGGGCGATGCGGGAGAAGAGGCGGGGCTAACCGGCGTTAAGCCACTCACTTGCCAGCGCGTGTTGCCGAGCCTAACCACTAGTCCATGCAACACATCCTTCTCATCGCTGCTGGCGGCGCGCTTGGGGCGCTCGGACGTTACGCGCTGGCGGCCTTTGTCGACGGGCGTCTGGGCGGCAGGTTTCCGTGGGGTACGCTCGCGGTCAATTTCACAGGCGCTGCCCTGATCGGCCTGCTGGCCGGGCTATGGTTGTCAGAAGGCGGTGCGGCGGGTACGGCCTGGACGTTTCTCGTGATCGGCGTGCTGGGCAGCTATACGACTGTGTCGTCCTTTTCCCTGCAGACGCTGGAGCTGTTTCAGGCGGGCCGCATCGTGGCGGCTGGCGCGCTGGCCCTCCTGTCGCTTGCGGGCTGTCTGATGCTGGCAGCAGGCGGGTTTGCTCTTGTGACGGGGCTGGCAGGCGCATGAAGGCGCGTCCTTACCTCCTGCTGGCAGTGGCCGCGGGGGGCGCGCTCGGCGCACTCACCCGCTACGCAGTTGCGCTGGCGCTCGCGGGTGGTGATTTGCCGTGGGGAACGCTGGCGGCCAACGCGTGTGGTTCCCTGCTGATCGGCCTCTATGCCGGCGCGATGGTGTGCGGGCGGATTAAGCCCGGCCTGGTGCAGAGGCATTTCGTGGTGACGGGGTTTTGCGGCGGGTTCACCACTTTTTCCATCTTCAGTCTTGAGATTGTTCTGCTTGCCCAGGCGGGTGAGGCGGGTCCGGCCCTTCTCTACCTCGTCCTGTCGATCGTGCTGTGGTTTGCTGGCGTGGCTGCGGGCTGGAAGCTGGCCGGTGCGCGGTTGCGTCCGGTCCGTCCCTGAGCGCCGTCAGCAGAGCGTCCGTCTTGCAGGCGGGCCTGCGCGGCACTATCCCTTCGCGCCATGAGCAAGGTTGAAACCCGCACCGTGGCCCCCGATGAGGCCGACATTCGCCTCGACCGCTGGTTCAGGCGTCATTTCCCCCATGTAACGCATGGCGCGCTGGAAAAGCTGCTGCGCACCGGGCAGGTGCGTGTTGATGGCGGACGGGTGAAGGGTAATCACCGGCTGGAGGCGGGTCAGGAAATCCGCATTCCGCCGCTGCCTGCGCCGGGTGA
Source organism: Glycocaulis sp. (assembly GCF_051859565.1). Lineage (GTDB taxonomy): Bacteria > Pseudomonadota > Alphaproteobacteria > Caulobacterales > Maricaulaceae > Glycocaulis. Next base: position 49,804 of record NZ_JBHYFK010000010.1, on the reverse strand, counting down.
GGCTGCGCCGCCCAAGACCATCAGCGCCGAGGACAAGGCGTTCGCACGCTCCATGGTGCTCTATGAGGATGATACGCTCATCGCCCTGAACAAGCCGCCTGGCCTGCCCGTGCAGGGCGGCTCGAAAGTGGTGCGCCATCTGGACGGCCTGCTGGACGCGTTCGGCACTGGCGACAGGCGCCCGCGCCTCGTCCACCGTCTCGACAAGGATACGTCCGGCGTGATCGTGGTGGCCAAGGGTGCATCGCATGCGGCCACGCTGGCGGCCCTGTTCAAGGGACGTGATCTTGAAAAGACTTATTGGGCGATCGCGCTGGGCATCATGATGCCGCGCGCGGGCGAGATCACCGGCTATATGAAGAAGACGGCTTCCACGCAGGGCGACCGCGAGCTGATGGTCGCTGCCCGCCATGGCGAGGAAGGCGCGCAATACGCGCTTACCCGCTATGCCACGGCAGATGAGGCGGGCCGCCGTGCGAGCTGGGTTGTCCTGCGCCCGGAGACGGGCCGGACCCACCAGCTGCGCGTGCATCTGGCCGCTGCCGGTCACGCCATTCAGGGCGACGGGAAATATGTGTGTGACGTGCCGCCGCTCGGCGGGGTGTCGCAAAAGCTGCACCTGCATGCGCGCAAACTGGTTATCCCGCGCGAAGGCAAGAAGCCGCTCGTGCTCGAGGCGCCGCTACCCAAACACATGGCTGACACGTTTGAGGCGCTGGGCTTTGATGCCGGGATGGATATGCGCGCGATAGAGGCCCAGCTGGCATGAGTGTAACGCTGCAAACCATCTTTGCTGCATACACGGCCCGCAACTATGCGGCTGCCCAAGGCATGATGAACAGCTACCGTGCGGCAAACCCTGAGACGGCCCAGTCTGCTCATTTGCAAGGGCTAATCTCCCGCCGTCTCGGAGATATTGACGGTGCTCTGGGGTGGATGCGCCACTCACTGCGTCTCGATCCCGGCAATCATGAGTATCTCAACAATTATGCCGGGTGCCTGCTTGCCGCGGGGCGGTCGGCCGAGGCAGCAGATGCTTGGAAGCAAGCTGCCAAAGCCCGCCCCGCTGAGGCGGTTTATGCTGAGGGGCTGGTGAGTGCCCTAAGTGCCAGCGGAGATCACCAGGCCGCCGAGCGCGCTGCGCGAGCGCTGACGGCCGGATCAGGTGCGTCACGCTCCAATAGCTGGGTAGCGGCAGCAAAAGCGTACTATGCGGCCGGCATGTACCTGGAAGCAATATCGGCTTTTGAAAAGGCGGCCGATCTTGGCGGCGATCCAGCGTCCTGCCTGGCAGGACGGATCGACGCCCTGGCTCTGATGGACAGGACGGACGAACTTGCCGCGATGCTGGACGAACAGCCGGCATCGCTTCGCGGCCATGTCTCTGTGCAGTCGGCTTGCGCCCGTGCGACATTCCTTGCCGGCAAGCCGAGCGACGCTGTCCGGATGTTTCAAGATATCTGGTCGCGCCAGGCAACCATCAGTACTTTCCGCGATCTCGCGCAGGCCTTGTGGACGGCTGGCAAGACAGAAGAGTTTGAAGCCCTCATTGAGTCCGTCGCGAGAACCGGGGATCCCGCTTTCGTAGCAGTAGCTGCTGACTGCCTTTACCAGATCGATCGTCATGCCGACGCGCTTGCGCTGCTGGCGCGGTTACCCGAGGCATCGCTGGCGAATCCCCAGATCGCCGGCCTGAGGGCTATTGTGCTTCAGGGCATGGGTGAGGGCGAACAGTCGCTTGAACTTGCGCGTATCGACTATGCGGCCCGGCCGCACGATAGCGGCTGCGCGATAAATCTTGTTGTTTCACTGCTGATGACCGGGGCCTACGGCGAGGCCGATGAGCTTATATCGAAGTTCCGCTCACGCTACCCGCTGGACCAAGGCTGGCTGGCCTATCAGGCAACGCTATGGCGTCTGACTGACAATCCGCAATATCGCAAGCTCTACGACTATGAGCGGTTTGTGAGAGCTTACCACCTGCCGGGCTGCGACGGTTATCCCGATGGCGAAAGCCTGAACTCGGCATTGAAAAGCGTGCTTGAGGCACGTCACGTCCTGGCCCGCAGCCCATTCAACCAGTCTCTTCGCAACGGGATACAGACACCGCGAAGCCTCTTGTGTGATCCGTCTCCGGCTGTCAGGGCCTACCTCTCCGCTCTTAGAGGGCCCATCTCCCAGTATCTGAACGAGATCGGACGTGACAAAAACCATGAATTGACCTGCCGCAATACCGGCAAGTTCCGCCTGTCAGGGTGCTGGTCTGTCAGGTTGTATGGCGGTGGCCGCCATGTGAACCATTTTCATCCGGCAGGCTGGATC
>NZ_JBHYFK010000010.1:0-47472 GCF_051859565.1 Glycocaulis sp. | reverse complement strand
ATGTCGATGTCCCAAGCAGCACGGTCAGTGGTGATCGCAAGGAGGGCTGCATCAAGTTTGGAGAACCGTCGTTCAAAACGGCGCGGCCGGCACCCGCTGAACACTGGGTGAGGCCCTCTCCCGGATTGGTGGTGCTGTTCCCGTCGTATATGTGGCACGGCACCGAGCCAATTCTTGCAGGCGAGAGCCGCATGACCGCCCCGTTTGATGTTGTACCCGAATGAATACCCTGAAACTTGCCGTGTTCGATGTCGATGGCACGCTCATAGACAGCCGGGAGATCATCCACCGGGCGATGGACCGTGCCTTCACGCGCGCCGGGCTTGGCGAGATGCCCTATGACCGGGTGCGCACGATTGTCGGCCTTGAGCTGTCAGAGGCCATTGGCCGTCTCGCACCGGCAGACATTGGCCATGAGCGCCTCTTGCTCCTGTGCAATTACTACAAGGAAGCCTTCGTCGAGCAGCGCGCTGATCCCGGCTTTGAGGAGCCGCTTTATGCGGGTGCGCTGGAGACGCTGGAGCGTCTGAGCGATGAGGGTTGGCTGCTGGGCGTCGCCACCGGCAAGGCGCGCAGAGGGCTCGACATCGTATTTGGCCATCATGGCCTGCATCGCTATTTCCAGACCCTGCAGACCGTAGATCACGGCGTCGGCAAGCCCAATCCGCGCATGGTGCTCGACGCGATGGCCGAAACTGGCGCGCGCCCGGAAGAAACGGTTGTGATCGGCGATACGAGCTTTGACATGCTTATGGCCCGTTCGGCGGGCACCCGTGCGCTCGGTGTAAGCTGGGGCTTTCATACAGCAGATGAAATTGCCTCTGGCGGTGCCCATGAGATTCACGACAGCTACGACACGCTCAATGGCGCATTGAGCCGGTTTGTGCCGGCGGGGGAAGAGGTTTCACGATGAGCATGTCCAAGGCGAAGGCGGAAAACCGCCCTTTGCCCAAGCGTTTCTATTCCGAGGCCAGCGCGGGGCCTTCGGGCGATGGCTGGGCCATACTTCTTGACGGCCGCCCGGTGAAAACGCCTGAGCGCCATGTGCTGGCAGCTCCTTGCGAGACGCTGGCCGTGGAGATGGCGGCTGAGTGGGATGCGCAAGCCAAGCATATTGATCCTTTCACCATGCCGCTGACCCGGCTGGCTCATGTGGCTATTGACCGTATGGAAGCGGCGCGCGCGGCGGCGGCAGAGGAAATTGTCCGGTTTGCGGGAACAGACCTCTTGTCCCATCGCAGTGACGATCCTGAGCTTGCTGCCCGTCAGGCCGCTGGCTGGGACCCGCTGCTGGAATGGTCTGCAAAGGCGCTGGAAGCCCCGCTGAAGAGCGCGGCGACACTGTTGGCACTGGAGCAGCCGGAGGCCTCTCTGGCCGCTCTGCGGGCCCGTGCGGGCGCGCTGGACAACTGGCGGCTGACGGCACTGACCAGCGCTGTCCCCCTTCTGGGGTCTGCCGTGCTCGGTTTTGCGCTGCTCGAAGCCGAGATCGATGGCGAGCAGGCTTACATGCTTTCGCGGCTGGATGAGGACTATCAGGCCGAGCGCTGGGGCGAGGACAGCGAAGCCGCCGAGGCCGCCGCCAACCGCAAGCGTGACCTTCTTGCCTGCGAGCGCGTGTTCCGCCTGCTGGATGAAGCAGACGTTTAGACTTCCTTCATCGGCCGCAACGATGCTTGGCGCAGATTTGCACCGGGATAATGGCCATGAAGCCTGTTCAGCTCTTTCTTGCGAGCCTTCTCGCGCTGACCGCCGCTGCCGTGGCGCAGGCCCAGTCGCGCGGGTTTGAGGTGCCAGCCGACCATACCGCGCTGATTCGCCTGCCGGGCGATGCCGCCGCCATTGTCATTGGTAATCCCAATATAGCCGACGCGACGCTCTATGATGCGCGTACCATCTTCGTGACGGGCCGTGTGTTCGGCCGAACCAACATGATCGCGCTCGATGATAATGGCCGGGTGCTCTACACCTCGGACCTGCTGGTCACCCAGTCGGGCCGGGGCAGCGTGCAGGTTTTCCGCAATACCGAACGCCACAGCTATGTGTGCGCACCCGAATGCCAGGCCGTGCCGGTGATCGGCGATGCATCGGACTGGTTCTCCGGCGTGTCGGGCCAGCAGGCCAACCGTGCGGCGGCCGGTGGCGGGCGTTAGACATCACGCTTTCTTAACCAGGTTTTTTCACCGCGAATTAAGCGCGCTGCGCGATACTGCCGCCAGTGCAGTCTTGCGGGGAGATCGCGGCGTGTTTCTGAAGAGTCCGGTTAAGCGCCTCGCCAGGCGTATGGCAGACGACAAGAAGGGCGCGACGGCTGTCGAGTTCGCAATGGTTGCGCTGCCATTCCTGGTTCTGCTGGGCGCCATTATCGAAACCGCGCTCATCTTTTTCGCCGGCATGATGATGGAGCACGGGCTGTCGCAATCTGCCCGCGAGATACGCACCGGACAGCTCCAGCTGGCAGGCGGCTCGCCAGAGGCGTTCAGAAACTCTGTCTGCAGCCGCTCGGCGGGTTTGCTGCGGTGTGAACGATTACGCATTGATGTGCGCACGCTGGAAAGTTTCGGCGGCGCGACCTCCCTGCCAGTCGATGAAAACGGGATGGTCGATGTTGGCCAGATCAGCTTCCTCCCCGGTAATCCAGGGGAGATAGTGCTGGTGCGGGCCTACTATGACTGGCCGCTCATCGTTCCCAATCTGGGTCTGGGGCTTGCGAACATGGCGGGCAACCGGCGCCTTTTGACGGCGACTGCCGCGTTCCGCAACGAGCCGTTCCAGGAGGCGCTGCAATGATGGCCTTCAAGCGGATCTCTACACTTGCTGCTGACCGCCGGGGTGTGTCGGCAGTGGAGTTTGCGTTGATAGCGCCACTGCTGATCGCGCTCTATGTCGGGATCGTCCAGCTTACGCTCGGCCTGTCTGCTGACCGCAAGCTGACAGCGGCTGCGAGCACGATCGCGGACCTGGTCGCCCAGTCTGACATTGTGAACGACGTGGCGTTCGGCGACATCCTGGCTGCGGGGGAGGCTGTCATGCAGCCTTATTCGACGGCCAACCTGGTTGTGCGCGTTTCATCGCTGAGCGCCGATGCGCAGGGCAACCCCTCACTTGAATGGAGTCAGGGCCGGGGCACCAATCCACGCGCTGCCGGTGATCTGCCGCCTTTGCCAGCTGGCGTGCTGTTGCCCGGTGGCGGCGTTGTCGTCGTGGAAGCCGATTACACCTATCGCACACCGCTGACGGGCAGCGGGCTTGGCCAGTTCAATCTCACCGAAACCGTCTATATGCGGCCCCGCCGCGTCGGTTTCGTCAGTGGCGAATGGCAACCTGATGAACCGCAGGACCCGGGAAGTGGCGGCGGCTCAGGCAGCGGTACTGGATCGACACCGCCCCCCGAGCCCCAGCCAGAACCTGCGCCCGCTCCGGAACCGGAGCCAGCTCCGGCCCCGGCTCCAGAGCCGCCAGCACCGCCCCCAAGCAATTGCCGCTATACCGGCATCCTCGCCTTCCTGCTTTGCCGCTAGGGCAGCGGGCGGTGGCATCGGCCCGGCGCGCCGTGCACCCAATCTTAAGCCTGTTATGATGGTCTGGCCGTCTCAGGAACTGAAGATGTGCCGGGCGTGATGCTGATCTATTTTTGTGTGAGTGCTGCAATTCTGCTCACCCTTCTGGCCGCACTGGAAGACGTGCGGCGCTTCACAATCTCCAACTGGATACCCGGCGCACTGATTGTTCTCTGGCTGGTGTATGTGCCCTTCTCCGGGCTCGGCTGGCAGGGCGCTGGCCTAAACCTGCTCACAGGGCTTGGCGTGCTGGCGCTGATGATGGCGTTGTGGATGCCGGGCTGGCTCGGCGGCGGTGACGCCAAGCTGATTGCCGCTCTCGCCCTCTGGTTCGGCTGGCCGTCCGTTCTCACCTTCCTGCTTCTGGCGATGATCTGCGGCGGCATTCTGGCGGCGGCATTGCTGGCCGCGCGCCGCTTCGCGCCCGCGCTGCCCATGTCGCCTGAGCGCCTTGCCGCCAGCCCGCTGGCGCATGGGGCGCCTGTACCCTATGGCGTGGCCATAGCGGGCGGGATGCTGTGGGCGCTGCCGCATTCCCCGCTCATGGCGGCGTTTGCCGGTTAACGTCTCAGTGACCCAACTGGCACATTCCCTGCGCGGGACACACAACACCTTGGATTATTAACGCGGCCTTGAGGTTTTGCCGGTGAAATCAGGCACAACTGCCTTTTCGCGCCGAGGGATCCGCGAGCTGCCATGAACGCCACCCGTATAGCCATACTCGTCGCCGCCGGTCTGGCCGCCATCGTTGCGGCCTTCTTCGTGCGCAACGCCATGCAGCCGCAGGTGATCGAGCGCACGGTAACAGAAGCCCCTGTGGCGCAAGCGCCTGCGGTCCGGGTTCTGGCAGCACGCTCTGATCTGGCCATGGGCCAGCGCGTGGCGCCCGGCGACCTCTACTGGCAGCCCTGGCCCGAAGAGGCCATCTCGCCCACCTATATCCGCGAATCAGCTGACCGCGAGGCAGTAAGCAGGCTTGCAGGGTCGGTTGTGCGCGCTGCTATCGCGCAAGGAGAGCCGATAACAGAGCGCCGGCTGGTGGCGCCCGGCTCCAGCGGCTTCATGGCCGCGGTAATTTCGCCCGGCATGCGCGCGATCGCCGTGCCGACATCGGCTCGCGCCGGCGCTGGTGGCTTCATCCTGCCCAATGACCGGGTTGACCTGATTGTGACGACGCAGGGCGAGCGCAACACGTTCTCCGCGCAAACCCTGCTGGAAAACGTACGCGTTCTGGCGATTGACCAGTCTTTCTCCGAGGACGGTTCGGGCGCGGTGGTCGGTTCAACCGCCACGCTGGAAGTGACGCCCGCTCAGGCGCGCGTGGCCGCTCAGGCTATCGCGGGCGGAACGCTCACACTCTCGCTGCGCAGCCTTTCCGATGCAGACGAACCATCTGCCGAAGCGGGGGAAGTCACCGAAGGCGGGCAGCGCGTGGTGCGCGTTTTCCGCTACGGGCGTGAAGAGCGTGTAGCGCTCAGCGCGCGGGGAGGGGAATGATGGCAGCGAGATTTCTGGCCACGCTGGCGGCGCTTGCGCCGTTATTGCTGTGTGCCCCGGCCTATCCGCAAGGCGCAGGTGTGGAGCGGACCAACACGCTTCAGGTGACGATCCGCCAGCCCGGAGACGGTCCGGTGTCAGAGCGCATTACACTGCCCCTCGGGCAGGCCGCCGTGATCCATCTGCCCGTTGACGCCGCCGACGTGATGGTCGCCAACCCGTCTGTTGCTGACGCTGTGGTGCGCACGCCGACCCGCGCCGTGCTGCTGGGTCAGGGTGTCGGGCGCACCAATGTTTTCTTCTTTGATGGTGATGGCGCGCTGATCCTTGATCTGGCGGTGCGTGTGGAGCGCGATATGGACGGGTTGAGCGATGCGCTACGGCGCTTCGTGCCCGATGGCCGTATCACCGCTGAATCGATGAACGCCAATATCGTCCTGTCCGGAACGGTGCCATCGGCCAGTGCCGCAGACACCGCCCTGCAGGTGGCGCGGCGCTGGGCTGATGACCCGGAACAGGTGATCAGTTTTCTGACCGTTGAGGGGCGCGATCAGGTGCTCCTGCGTGTCCGTATCGTGGAGATGCAGCGCACGCTGGTGCGTCAGCTCGGTATCAATCTGAGCGCTAACCTGAATACGGCCAGCCCGACGGTAAACCGTATCGACACTGAAAACGCTTTTGGCCTGGCGGGCCGTGCGCTCGGCGGGCTTACGGGCCGGGCAGATCTGCTCAATGCTCTCGGAGCGAACACGCGTCTGGGTGCGACCTTCGCGGCGCTGGAGCGTGTCGGCCTTGTGCGCACGCTGGCCGAACCGAATCTCAGCGCGATTTCCGGCGAGTCGGCAAACTTCCTGGCGGGCGGTGAGTTCCCCGTGCCTGTCGGACGTGATCGTGATGGCAATATCACCATCGAATACAAGCCGTTTGGCGTCGGCCTTGGCTTCACGCCCGTGGTTCTGTCGGAGGGGCGTATCTCCTTGCGCATTTCCACCGAGGTCTCCGAGCTGTCCAATCAGGGTTCGATCACGCTGGGGGGCAGCACGCAGACCGATGCGGACGGCAATGTCATTGGCGGTGTCCCGGCGCTGACCATTCCCTCGCTGACCGTGAACCGCGCGGAAACGACCGTGGAGCTGCCCTCCGGCGGCAGTCTGGTCATTGCCGGCCTGATCAAGGAAGAAACCCGGCAGGCCATGGACGGCGTTCCCGGGGTGGAGCGCCTGCCCGTTCTGGGCGCGCTTTTCCGCTCGCGCGATTTTGCCAATAGCGAAACCGAGCTGGTGATTGTCGTCACGCCCTATCTGGTCGATCCGGCAAATCCGAACGAGCTTTCGTCGCCCGGCGACGGGTTCGAGCCTGCCTCGACGGCGGCACACGTCTTCCTTGGCCGCCTGAACCGTGTCTACGCCGCGCCGGGTGCGCAGGTGGAAGGGCAGGGCTGGACCGGCCCTGTCGGCTTCAGCGTGGAGTAGCGCCATGATGATCAGAGCCATCTGCCTGACTTTTGCCGCGGCTTTTGCGATGAGCGCCTGTGCGTCGGCGCCCCGCGAGCTGCCGCGCGCCACCGCCATGGCCGAGACGGTACGCGTGGAGATGCCCGTTGATCCGCGCGATAATGGCCTGACATGGGCCCAGCTGGAACTCATCGAGGCGCTGGCCGGTGAGTACAAGGCGCGAGGCCAGGGGCCTTTTATCATTTCCTACCCCCAGAATGCCGGTAATGCCGAAGCGGCGCTGGGCGCAATCGCCGATGTGCGCACTGCGCTCTACGGCCACGGGCTGGACTGGCGCCAGATCGGCGGCGGCGCCTACGAAGCCGGCGGCTATGTTCAGGCGCCTGTCGTCTTTTCCTTCACCCGCTACCGCGCCGTAGCGCCGGAGTGCGAGAACCGCTGGAGCGATGTGCGCAATGCCCGTCCGGGCGGGCGCTGGGGCGGGTTTGGCTGCGCCACCGAGCAGAATATTGCGGCTATGGTCGCTGATCCGCGTGATCTTGTGACCCCGCGCACCTTCGATGATCCCGATGCCGCCCGCCGCCAGACGGTTCTCGACCGCTGGCGTCAGGGCCAGTCCACCACAAGCGAGCGCAGCGCCAGCGAGAGCGGCACTGTCAGCCGCGCCGTTGAATAGTCAGACCGTCCAGCTGGAACCAGACACACGATGACACAGGCCAGACCATACGAAGATGACGGGTTCGATGCCGGGGATGAATTCCTGGGCGACGACTTTTCCACGCCGTCAGATCCGTTTCTGGATGCCGCCACGGTAGAGGCGCGCCTGCGCGGTGAGATCGCCGGTGCCGCTGACTCGTTTGACGAGCCCTTGCAGCCTGTCCCGCAACCGGCTGGAACATCCGGGTTTGGCGCAAAGCTGGCTGCGGCCAACAGGACCGCGCCTGATTTCATCAGCGAGGCAGACCCCGCGCCCAGCCGCCCGCGCGTCGAGGCCCGTGCCTCTGACGTGTCAGCTGTCTCGCCGGGGCTTTATGGCGAGGTTGATGCGGATGCTGGCGACGTGATCCAGCCGGTGCCGCGCATCTCCATAGAGGCGTTCTGCGAGCGTCCGGAAACCGGGGCGCTCATCCATAACGCTGGCGCTGACCGGCGGCTGGCACGCGCTCACGTCAACGTCGAGCTCGGCGGGCTGGCAGGCGCCATCGAGCGCTTTCATGACGAATCCACGCCGAACCTGCTGATTATCGAGACCGGCATGCGCGGGGCGCAGCTTTTTGCCCAGCTGGACGAGCTGGCCTCGGTCTGCGACGGCGATACGCGCATCATCATTATCGGCGCGGCCAACGACATCGCGCTTTACCGCGAGCTGATGCGCCGGGGCGTGAGCGAGTATCTCGTGCCGCCGATGACGCCGCTGCACCTGATCCGCACCATCTCCGGCCTGTTTGTGGATCCCGATGCCCCGTTCGCGGGCCGTTCGATTGCCTTTATCGGTGCCAAGGGCGGCGTTGGCTCGTCCACGATTGCCCACAACATCGCCTGGTGCATGGGCGAGCTGCAGCACATGGACACGGTGCTGGTCGATCTCGATCTCAGCTTTGGCACTGCAGGGCTGGATTTCAACCAGGACCCGGCCCAGACCATCGGCCATGCACTGGCCGATCCGGACCGGCTGGACGACGCGCTTCTCGACCGCCTGCTGGTCAAGTGCGGCGAGCGCCTGAGCCTCTTCTCCGCGCCTGCAACGCTGGAAAGCGACTGGGATTTTGGCCCCGAAGCGTTCGAGACCGTGCTGGAAAAGGTCCGCCGTCAGGCGCCTTATGTGGCGCTGGACCTGCCGCACGCCTGGTCGCCTTGGGTGCGCCGCACGCTTCTCTCGGCCGAGCAGGTGGTGGTCACGGTCACGCCCGATCTGGCCTGCCTGCGCAACGCCAAGAATCTGTTCGATCTGGTGCGCCAGAACCGGCCCAATGATGAGCCGCCAAAGGTCATCGTCAACATGGCCGGGTGCCCGAAAAAACCCGATATTCCGCTGAAAGACTTCTCCGATGCACTGGGTACCGCGCCCCTTCTGGTGCTGCCCTTCGAGCCTGCGCTGTTCGGGGCGGCAGCCAATAACGGCCAGATGATCGCAGAGGTCGATGCCAAGTCGAAGGCGGCTGACGGATTTGCCCATGTGGCCAGCCAGCTTACAGGACGTAGCTCCGCGCCGGTCCGCCAGCAGCGTTCAGGCCTGAAATCACTGTTCGGGCGCAAAGGTTAGAGGCAGCAGGCAAGGCATGTTCGGCAAGCGCACCACCGCTCCACAGCCCACCCCGGCAGCGCCCCCTGCCAGCGCCGCGCCTGCGCCTGCCGCACGCCCGGCGCCATCTGCCCAGCCACGCCCGCGCCCCGCTGCGCCTGCGCCCCAACCGCGCGCCAGTGCTACGCCGCAAGCCAGCAGCAAACCCAGACCCCGCCCTGCGGTACAGGTCGGTCAGGAGCGCTCCGCCGAGTACTATGCGATCAAGACGACGATCTTCAACGCGCTGATCGATACGATTGACCTTGGCCAGCTGGCCCGGCTCGACAACGCGACAGCGGCCGAAGAAATCCGCGATATCGTCACCGAGATCATCTCGATCAAGAACGTCGCGATGTCGATTGCCGAGCAGGAAAACCTGCTGCAGGACATCTGCAATGACGTGCTGGGCTATGGCCCGCTGGAGCCGCTTCTGGCGCGCGACGACATCGCCGACATCATGGTCAATGGCGCGGGCGACGTGTTCATCGAGGTCAATGGCCGCGTCCAGAAGACCAATATCCGCTTCCGGGATAACGGCCAGCTGATGAATATCTGCCAGCGCATCGTGTCCCAGGTGGGCCGGCGGGTGGATGAAAGCTCGCCGATCTGCGATGCGCGCCTTGCCGATGGCTCGCGCGTCAACGTCATCGCGCCGCCGCTGGCTCTTGACGGTCCCACGCTGACCATCCGGAAGTTCAAGAAAGACAAGCTGACCATGCAGCACCTGGTCGATTTCGGATCGATCACGCCGGAAGGCGCCAAGGTGCTCCAGATCATCGGCGCATCGCGCTGCAACGTGCTCATCTCCGGCGGTACGGGCTCGGGCAAGACGACGCTGCTGAACTGCCTGACCGGTTTCATCGGGGAAGAAGAGCGCGTCATCACCTGTGAGGACGCCGCCGAGCTGCAGCTGCAGCAGCCCCACGTGGTACGTCTTGAAACCCGCCCGCCCAATCTGGAGGGCACAGGCCAGGTCACAATGCGTGACCTCGTGAAGAACTGCCTGCGCATGCGTCCCGAACGCATCATCGTTGGCGAGGTGCGCGGTCCCGAAGCCTTCGACCTGCTGCAGGCGATGAATACCGGCCATGACGGCTCCATGGGCACCCTGCACGCCAACTCCCCGCGCGAGGGGCTGTCACGTATCGAGTCCATGATCACGATGGGCGGCTACAACCTGCCTACCAAGACCATCCGGGAAATGATCTCCGGCTCGATTGACGTGGTGGTGCAGGCCGCGCGCCTGCGCGATGGGACGCGCAAGATCACCCACATCACCGAGGTGCTGGGGATGGAGGGCGATGTCATCGTCACCCAGGATCTCTTTGTCTACGAGATCACAGGCGAGGACGAACACGGCAATATCACCGGCCGTCACGTCTCAACGGGCATTGCCCGTCCGAAATTCTGGGACCGGGCCCGCTATTTCGGTCTGGAACGCGAACTGGCCGCCGCTCTCGACGCCTCGGAGGCCTGACGCGCCATGGGCGATCTCTCCTTCATCATCGCTGCCATCGCCGCCTTCGTGGCCGTGGCCGGCGTCGGGATTGCCTTTACCAGCGGCGGCAACAAGCGTCAGGCCCAGCGCGTGCAGATTGCCGTCGGCGCGCCCTTGCAGGCCGGCAGGCGCCAGACCAGTGCGCTCGACCAGACTGCGCAGAAAAAACGTCAGGTTCAGGAAACGCTGAAAGAGCTGGAAGAGCGCCAGAAGGCTGCGCGCAAACGGGCTCTCACCTTGCGTGCGAAGCTGGAGCAGGCAGGTGTCAGCTGGACACCGCAACATTTCTGGATTGCGTCAGCCGTAATCGGCGTTCTGGCGGCGTTTGTGGTCTTTGCAGCCGGCATGAACGTACTCATCACACTGTCCGCGGGCTTTGTTGCCGGGCTGGGCCTGCCTCGCTGGATCGTCGGGTTTCTGGTGGCCCGCCGCCAGAAGCAGTTTGTGAACAATTTCGCCGACGCCATCGATATCGTGGTGCGTGGTGTCAAATCCGGCCTGCCATTGAACGAGTGCCTGAAGATCATTGCGCGTGAAAGCCCCGAGCCGGTCCGCACCGAGTTTGAAAAGCTCAATGAGGGTATCGCGGTCGGCGTCGATCTCGATGAGGGTATGCGGCGCATGACCCAGCGCATGCCCGTCTCCGAACTCAATTTCTTTGCCATCGTGCTGGTCATTCAGGCGAAAACCGGCGGCAATCTGGCCGAAGCGCTGGGCAATCTTTCAGCCGTGCTGCGTGCCCGCAAGCTGATGGGCGAGAAGATTCAGGCCCTGTCGTCCGAGGCCAAGGCATCGGCCATGATCATCGGCGCGCTGCCTCCGCTCGTGCTGTGCATCGTGATGATTGTGGCGCCGGACTATATGGGCCTGATGTTCACCCATCCGCTCGGGCAGATGATGCTGCTCGGCGGGCTGGTGTGGATGGGCATCGGCATTTTCGTCATGCGCGGCATGATCAACTTCAAGCACTAGGCCGGTACGCGATGGTCACCCAGTTTGCCCAGTGGATCACGACGCCAGCCAATCTGTTTGGCCTGCTGGCCTTCTTTCTGGTGTTTGCCACAGTCATCACCGTGTCGGGCCCGGCCCTGGGCGGCAACAAGCTGGACAAGCGCATCAAGTCGGTTGCCAACCGGCGCGAGGAACTGCGCCGCAAATCACGCGAGGCGCTGGAACTTGAGGCGCGTGGCAGCGCCTTGCGAGGCAAGGATACGCGCTCCTTGTTCCGCAAGGTCGTCGAGAGCCTTAACCTCCAGACACTGCTGGAAGACCCCAATCTGAAAAGCAAGCTGATACAGGCTGGCATGCGCGGGCAGGGACCGGTCTTTGTCTTCTATTTTGCCCGCCTGATCGCGCCGATTGTCCTGTTTGCCCTGTCGCTGGCCTATCTCTTCGCGCTCAACGATTTCGGCCTGCCGACCATCCAGCGCCTTGCCATTGTGATGGGCATGACCCTGCTGGGCTATTATGCGCCGGGCATCTATCTCTCCAATGCGGCGCAGAAGCGGCGCGATTCCATCATGCGCGCCTTTCCCGATGCGCTGGATCTGCTGCTCATCTGCGTGGAAGCGGGTATGTCCATCGAGGCTGCCTTCCAGAAAGTGGCCGCAGAGGTTGGCACCAACTCGATCGAGCTGGCCGAGGAATTGTCGCTGACGACGGCGGAACTGGCCTATCTGCAGGATCGCCGGCAGGCCTACGAAAACCTTGCCATGCGCACCAACCATCCCGGCGTAAAAGGGGTATCGACGGCGCTCGTGCAGGCCGAGCGCTACGGCACACCTTTGGGTCAGGCGCTGCGCGTCATGGCCAAGGAAAACCGCGATATGCGCATGGCGTCGGCGGAGAAAAAAGCCGCCGCCCTGCCCGCCAAGCTGACCGTGCCGATGATCGTGTTCTTCCTTCCGGTCCTGTTCATCGTCATCCTTGGCCCGGCTATCATCTCCTTCCAGGAGATGTGAGCGCGCTTGACGCATCCGCAACATTGCGGTTACCCCTGTCGCCGGTGGTGCTTTCGCGAGAAAGCTAAGAGGGAACTCCGGTCAGGGGATTTATCTCCAAGTCCGGGACTGTGCCCGCAACTGTAGGCGGCGAGCCTTGATGTCATGAGCCACTGGGAGCGATCCCGGGAAGGCGGCATCAGACAAGGCGTTGACCCGCAAGTCAGGAGACCTGCCACCGCAGTCGCTTGTGCAGGACCGGGTCCAGTCCTTCGGCACACGGATTTACTCCGTCATAGCGGCAAACAGCCGGGCCGTTCGGGCCTGCGCATCGCGCTTCGCGGGTCTTCGCGAGGCGTGTAGCGCAGTTCCGGCAGCCTGAAACGTTTGTAGCGGGCCGGTTCGCCGTCCCGCATGGGCAGGGCGGGGCATTTGCCATGCGCGTGCGTGTATTGCTTA
Source organism: Glycocaulis sp. (assembly GCF_051859565.1). GTDB lineage: Bacteria > Pseudomonadota > Alphaproteobacteria > Caulobacterales > Maricaulaceae > Glycocaulis. The sequence continues at coordinate 34,780 of NZ_JBHYFK010000010.1, read as the reverse complement.
TGGCGATTGCGGGGCTGCTGCTCACCGGCGGGGTTTCGGCCCAGCCGCAACGCATCGTCTCGCTGGATTATTGCGCTGACCAGTATGTGTTGGGGCTGGCTGAGCGCAGCCAGATCGCGGCGCTCTCCCCTGATGCGCGCGCAGATTATTCATCCCATGCCGCTATTGCCGAAGGCCTCCCGCAGGCGCGCCCGCTGGCCGAGGACATACTCGCTCAGCGGCCCGATATGGTAGTGCGCAGCTGGGGCGGTGATCCGCGCATCCTTGCCCTGTTTGAACGGCTGGATATCCCGGTCCACCAGATCAGCTACATCTCGGACTTTGACGATATCCGCCGCGAGACGCGCGGCGCAGCGTCGGCCTTTGGCCAGGCAGAGCGTGGTGATGCCGTGCTCGCGGCCATGGACGCGGCACTGGCCAGCGTGTCCGCCGCCAGCGCTACATCAGCGCTTTACGTCACGCCGGGCGGTGTCACGGCAGGGCAGGGCACGTTCATTGATGCGCTCTTGAGCGCGGCGGGACTGCGCAATGCAGCCGGTGAACAGACTGGCTGGGTCAGCATGCCGCTGGAAGCGGTGGCAACACAGATGCCCGCCATCTTCGTCACCGGGTTTGCCGGCAGTGCCACCGACCGCGTGGACCGCTGGAGCGCCAGCCGTCACCCCGTCATGCGCCGTGCCCTTAGCGCCCGCCCTGTGCTGGCGCTCGACACCGGCGTTATCGCCTGCACGACGTGGCTGGCAGGCGCAGAAGCGGCGCGCCTTCACGCATTTGCCCTGAGGCAGCAACCTCTTTCTGGCACAGGAGCGCAGCCATGATGCCAATCAGGGTCAATCTTGTGATGGCGGGCATGGCGCTTCTTGCCGTGCTGGCCGCTCTGGCCCCTGCCAATGGCTGGGCCGACATCGCATCGCTTGGCCAGTCCGGTGCAGAGGGTGATCTTGCCCGCATTCTGGTCCTGGAAATCCGCCTGCCGCGCATTCTGGCAGCCTTTGGCGTTGGTGCGGCGCTGGGCCTCGCTGGCGCGGCCCTGCAGGGGCTTTTGCGCAACCCGCTGGCCGATCCTGGCGTGCTGGGTGTGTCGGGTGCCTCCGCGCTTGGCGCCGTGATCGCGGTCTATTTCAACCTTGCGGCCTTGAGCGTCTGGGCGATGCCGGGCCTTGCAATCGTGATGGCGCTGGGGACGACCGTCCTGCTCTATGTGCTGGGTGCCAGCTCTGTCTCGACCACGCGGCTGATCCTTGTCGGTGTGGGCCTGTCGAGCCTTGCAGGCGCACTGATGGCGCTGCTCATGAACCTCGCGCCCAATCCGTTTTCGCTCTCCGACCTCATCAACTGGCTTCTGGGATCGGTTGCCAACCGCTCCTGGGCCGATATTGGCTTTGCTGCGCCCTTCTGGGTAACTGGTCTCGTTCTGGTGTTGATGGCCGGGCCGGGCCTACGCGCGCTGACGCTGGGCGAAGAAGGCGCGTCCGGGCTTGGTGCGAACGTGCCGCGCATACGCCTGCTCGTCATCACCGGCAGCGCGCTGCTGACCGGTGCCAGCGTGGCGGTGGCCGGAATTATCGGCTTTGTCGGCATTGTGGCGCCGCATGTGGTGCGGCCCTTTGTGCGCCATGATCCCGGTGATCTGTTGCTGCCATCGGCGCTGCTCGCCGGGACGGTGCTGGTGCTTGCCGACACGGCGGTGCGCGCCATGCCGTTCGCGATGGAGATGAAGCTTGGCGTCACGGCCGCGCTCATCGGTGCGCCGGCTTTCATCTGGATTGCGGCGCGGGCGCGGGGGATGGGCCAATGAGTGCGCGCCTCGACATTATCGCGGCCAGTGCGGGCCACGACGCGCGCACCGTGCTGAGTGACGTGACCTTCTGCGTGCAGCCGGGTGAACTCATCTGCCTTGTCGGACCCAATGGCGCCGGCAAATCGACCCTGCTGAAACTCGCCGCCGGGATCCTGCCCGCCCGGACGGGCGAAGTGCGCCTTGGCGGGCAGGACGTGTCAGCGATGTCCGCGCGCGAGCGCGCTTCCCACATGGCCTGGCTGGCGCAGGAGCGCGGTGCGGCTTGGGCCATGCGCGGCGTGGACATTGTCGCACTGGGCCGGTTTGCCCATGAGGGGCGGCCCTATGAGCGCCTGCCTGACGCCGCCCGCGAAAGTGTCAATGCAGCGATTGAACGGTGCGGGGCATCCGGCTTTGCAGACCGTCCGGTCGATACGCTGTCAGGCGGCGAGAAAGCGCGCATCCATCTGGCCCGCACGCTCGCAGCCGGTGCGCCGCTGCTGCTGCTCGACGAGCCGCTGAACGCGCTCGATCCGCGCCACCAGCTGGATGTCATGGCGTTGCTGCGCGCAGAGGCGGCAGGCGGCACCGCCATAATCCTCGCCTTGCATGATCTGGCGATGGCGCGCCGCCATGCGGCCCGCGTCATTGTGCTGGATGAAGGGCGCATCGTCGCCGATGGCCCGCCCGCAGCCGCTCTGAGCCCCACCATTCTTGCCAATGTTTTTGCCGTCCGGGAGGCCCCGGACGGGGGCTTCTCACCGGTCTGATTTCAACCAGGAGAAACTCTCATGTTTTCAGTCAGTATTCTTGCGCTATCGGCTGCTCTGGCCAGCGAGGCGGGCGATATTTCCGACATCGTCACCGTCACCGGCACGCGCGTGCCGGTGACCGCCGAACGTCTGGCGCTGCGCGTCGATACGCTGGACCGCGATACCATTGAAGTCGAAGGTCTGACCGATCTGGCCGGCGCCCTGTCGCGTTATCCGGGCTTTTCTGTCGTTCAGTCGGGCGGGATCGGGGCAACCACCTCGCTCTTCGCGCGCGGCACCAATGCCAAGCACACGCTGGTCCTGTTTGACGGCATTCGCGTGAACGACGCTTCCACCCCTTCGGGCCAGTTTGATGCGGGTCAGGATTCGCTGGGCGATCTGGACCGGGTGGAGATTGCGCGCGGGCCGCTCTCCTCGCTTTACGGGTCCGATGCGATTGGCGGCGTCATCAATCTCGTCCCGCGCCGGGGCGGGGATAGCGAATTCTCACCGTATCTCGATTTGTCGGCAGGCTCGTTCAACACGATACGTCTGCTGGCGGGCGCGTCTGGCACTACCGGCTTGCTTGAATACGGCCTCGGCGCGGAGCGCTATCAGAGCGATGGCTTTAACGCGACGCCCGCCCGCATGGCGCTGTCTGGCAATGAGCGCGATGGCGGGGAAATCACCACCATCACGGCCAACGCCGCCTACGATTTCGGCAATGGTTTCACCCTGTCCGGGATCGTCCGGCACCGGGAGTCTGCGAGCGATTTTGACACCTTTTCCGGCGGGCCGGGCTTCTCCCAGCGCGCGGATGATCCAGGTCTTGAAGTGTCCCGCAATGACCAGACCCTCTGGCGGGCCGGTCTTGGCTGGCAGAGCTCGGACGCCCGCCTGACCAGCGCGCTGCGCCTCGGTGAGGTGCGCAATGATCGGGAAAGCAGCGATGCCGGTGTCGTGACCGACACCTATGCCGCGCGCAGACGCTTCGTTGAATGGCTGAACACCTGGCAGCCGCAAGGGTTTGCAGCGCTGGAGCCGGTGGTGGCGTTCGGCGTGCAGGCCGAACGGGACTCCATCAACACGGCCACCGCGTGGGACAATCCGCTCTCGCGCTCTGAGAACAATTTGGGTGCCTATCTCAACATTCAGGCGCTGGCAGCGGACATGCTTGATCTGTCCGGTTCGCTGCGTGTCGATGATTTCGACGGATTTGGCACGCAGACCACCTGGTCGCTCGGTGCTGTGTGGAGTGTTCCGCAAACGCCGTTCCAGCTGTTTGCCCGCTATGCCACCGCCTTCAAGGCGCCGACCCTCTCAGAGCGGTTTGCCAGCTCGGCCTTCACCACGCCAAACCCGGATCTGCAGCCCGAAGAGGCTGAAAGCTGGGAAGTGGGCGCGCGTGCGAGCTTTTCACTGGAGGGCAGCCGCCAGGCCAGCGTGTCCATCAGCTATTTCGAGACTGATATCGATAATCTGATCGAGAACGTGTTCGATTTTGTCACTTTTACCGGCACCAACGAGAATGTGGGCCGGGCAGAGCTTTCAGGCGTCGAAGCCGCAGGCACGTTCGACCTGACGGCCAATCTGCAGCTTGATGTCGATTATGCCTATGTGGAGGCCACAAACGCCGTCAACGCTACGCCGCTTCTGCGCCGTCCGCGACATGCCTGGTCGGCGGGTCTCGTCTGGCGGCCGGTCGAGGCGCTGTCTCTGTCCGCGCGTTATCAGCGCACCGGCGCGCGGCGCGATGTGACCTATGACGATGACGGCTTCTATGTCAGCGGCAACGCGCCGGTGGCAGGCTATGAGCTGGTCAATGTTTCAGGCCAGTGGCGGTTCAGCGAACAGCTCAGCGCCTATGTCACCGTGACGAACGCGTTTGACACGGTCTATGAGCAACCTGCCGCCTTCGCCGGTGCGCCGCGCATGTTTATGGCGGGGGTTCGCGTCAGCTACTAGGTCTGAAACTAACCGTCATAGGGGCGCACGGACCGCACGGCCATCGCGTAGGCGGCATCCGCAAGGTCTGTTTCCACGCGTTGTATCTCCATGCGCCCCTCCACCCAGACAGGGTCCCACAACTGACTGAACCGGATCGGCTCTGCCGAGCGCAGATAGACGATCTGGTTCGGCGGGGGCGGGGGGTAGTGAATGCAGGCTCCGTGATAGGGCAGGAACAGAAACTCGCGCGCCTGCCCGCGCTCGGCATAGTCCAGCGGCAGGATATAGCCCGGCATGCGCACGATGAGGCCGTCAAGTTCATCGACGACGTTGAACGTGCCGATCTGTTCGTCCCGGCGTGTCTGGAACTGGCTCATCAGGGTAGGCGGCGCGGTGCCTTCCTCGAGTGCCAGCAGCATTTCCAGCTCCCCGTCAGGCAGGAGGTCGCGCCAGTTGAGAAGTTCGGCCTCGGCGGCCGGATCGACATGCAGGTCGCCTTGAACCTCTGCAACCGGCTGCCCGTCAGCACCGTTTCCGGCAGGCGAACAAGCGGCCAGCAGGGCGGCAGCCATCAGGGTTAGCGGCGTGATCTTGCGCATAAGGTAATGCTCCGGAAGGAAGTCTCGCTGCGAGGTTAACAGGCTGCACACCCCGTTTTAACGGCCTTTGACGCATAGTCGCTCCAGAACCGCAGAAAAAAGCGGCTGGAGGGTGTGATATGGGGTTTGCCGAGGCGCGCGCAATTGCGCGCGAGCAAGAGACTGCGCAGCGTGTACGTGAGGCAGCGCGTCTTCTGATAACCAGCAGCGCCAAGCAGGCTGTGCCGATGAATGTCATCGGCGCGGCAGGCATCGGGGCGATGCTCTACACATCAGTGCCACTGCCCTTGCTCGGCGCGTGGATAGGCGCGATGGTCGTCGCATCCGTGCTGCGCCTGCTCTCGATAAACCGTGCGCGCAAATCCGGTTCGGTGCCGACGCCCGGCCAGATGACCAGCTACATGATCTGCACCGGCTTTGTCGGCGCACTGTGGGGAGGGGCAGGCTTCCTGCTGCCTGCCGATGCGTCCATGGGTGCCGTGCTCGCAGTGGCGGTAATGATTTCGGGCATGTCGGCGGGTGCTGCCATGACATCGGCGGCAGAGCCGCGTGTCGTGCTGGCCTACAACGTGCCCTGCCTGTCGCTGGCGGCTCTGTGGTATGCCTCGTTTGGCAGCATTACAGGTTTCGTGCTGGCGGGCATGGCGCTGCTGTTCTTTACCGTCACAACGCGTCTGGCCGCGACATACCGCAAGAGTCTGGTCGAAACGGTTGAGGCCAATGCCGCTCTGGAGGAGGCCCGTAACGAGGCAGAGGCGCAGCGCGAGGCGCTGGCCCGTCTTGCTGAACGCCATGAAGCGGCTGCGGGCGCTGCCGAGGATGCCGCGCGTCACAAGGCGGCCATGCTGGCAAATATGAGCCATGAGCTTGGCGCGCCGCTCAATTCCATTCTCGCCCAGACGCAAATGCTGCAGGACGTGGCCCTGACGCCTGACGCCCGCCGCATGGTGGCGCGTATTGCAGAATCCGGCGACACGCTTGCCGAGCTGGTGTCGGAAATCCTGGATGTGTCGCGCATAGAGGCGGTCAGTTTTGAGCTGCGCCTTGATGATTTTCCCGCCGAGCGCCTGCGCGACCGCCTGGAGCGCTTTGGCGCCCAGCGTGCTGCGCCGAAAGGCCTCGATTTCCGGGTTGATCTGAATATCGATGAGAAGCTGCATCTGCGCGGCGATCAGGACCGGCTGGTGCACATGGCGGAGATATTTATCGCGAATGCCGTCCGCTTCACCGAGACGGGCGAGGTGCATGTCAGCTGCAGCGCGTCCGAGCCCGGCAATGACGGCACCAGCTGCCTGCGCATTGCGGTCAGTGACACGGGCCGCGGTGTGGGCGAGGCTCATCGTGCCGGCCTGTTTGACGTATTCGCCGAGGAAGCCGCCAAGCCGGGCACTGGCGGCGGTACCGGGCTGTCCCTGCACCTTGCCAAGCGCATTGCGTCAATGATGGGCGGCGAGGTGGGCTATACCCCCGGCGATCCGGGCTCTGTCTTCTGGTTCGAGGTGCCAGTGCGCACAGCCAGCCGCCCTGGCCGCACCGGCGACGAGCGCCTGGCCTTCGCCAACCGCCGGCTGCGCATGCTGGTATGTGAGGCCGATCCGGCCCGGCGCGCCGTCCTCTTGGGATATCTGAAATCCTTCAACTGCGTGGTCAGCTGTGCCAGCAGCGTGAGCGACATGATCGAGGGGCTTGGCGCGTCTGCCTATGATGCGATCATCCTCGGGCTGAACCTTGGCAGTATCGAACCGGAAGACGCTGTGCAGGACATCCGCATGCTGGCGTCCACGGCTTCGCTGACGCCAATTGTCCGTCTGGCGCCGGGCCTGCAGATTCCCGTCCAGCGTGCAGGCGGCGAGGTGCTGGTGCGCGCGCCGGTAACGTCCGAGCCGCTTCTGCAGGCGCTCGAAGAGGCACTGGTCGAGGATCCCTCCGCCATCGCGTATCTGCGCCGGACGGCTTAAGCGGTTTCCGACTCAACCCACTGAACGAAGCCAGCGGCGCTCAGACCGGGATCGGCCGGCAGAGCGAGGATGCAGGGTTCTTCATAAGGGTGAAGTTCAGTCAGGCGTGTGCGGGTCGCCCCCGCGCGCGCCTTTGAGGTCTTGAACAGCGCTACGGTTTCGGCCTCCGTTCGCACCTCCCCCTTCCAGCGGAACACAGACCGTCCGGCGGGGAAGATGTTCGCGCACGCGATCAGTCTTTCTGCCAGCAATGTCTGCGCGGCGGCCTCTGCGGCGGCGCCATCCGGCCAGGTTGTGTACAGCAGGACCACACTCTCGGCAGCCTCATCGGTGTGCATCGTCATGGCTGCCTCTCTTGCAGTCGGGGCCGTCTGCCCGGATATAGCGGATAGCACAGAGGTTAGATCATGGCTGTCCAAGCAAGCAAAGCGGCTGCACACGGCGCGAAAGGCGCGCTCGTCCTGTTCTCGGGCGGGCAGGATTCGGCTGTCTGCCTTGCCCATGCGCTGACGCATTATCCGCGCGTCGAGACGATCGGCTTTGACTACGGCCAGCGCCACCGCGTGGAGATGGAGGCCCGGCTGACCGTGCGCGAAGCGATGACCGCGCTGCAGCCGGAATGGGCCACAAGGCTCGGCGGCGATGTGACGGTGGACATTTCCGGCTATGGCCAGCTGGCCGAAAGCGCGCTGACTTCAGAGCGCGTGATCGAGATGGGTGAAAGTGGCCTGCCAACGAGCTTCGTGCCGGGCCGCAATCTTGTGTTTCTGGTCATGGCGGCAGCCCATGCCTGGCGGCGCGGGCTGGATGTGCTGGTGGGCGGCATGTGCCAGACCGACTATTCCGGCTATCCGGATTGCCGCGAAGATACGCTGAAAGCCCAGGAGCGCGCCCTGTCGCTGGGCCTGGATATGCCGGTGACGATCGATACGCCGCTCATGTTCCTGACCAAGGGTGAGACCTGGGAGCTGGCGCAGACGCTGGGCGGCAAACCGCTTGTCGATCTGATCGTGGAGCATTCCCACACCTGCTATATGGGCGACCGCGAGCATCGCCACGATTGGGGCTATGGCTGTGGCACCTGCCCGGCGTGCGAGCTGCGCGCGGCAGGCTGGAAGGAATGGGCAGGCGCATGAGCTATGCGGTCAAGGAAACCTTCCTGACGGTGCAGGGCGAAGGCGGGCAGGCGGGCCGCGTCGCCGTCTTCCTGCGCTTTGCCGGCTGCAATCTGTGGAGCGGGCTGGAGCGCGACCGGGCAAAAGCCGTCTGCCAGTTCTGCGATACCGATTTTGTCGGCACGGATGGTCCGGGCGGGGGTAAGTTCGCCAGCGCTGAAAGCCTCGCGGCCCATGTAAAAAGCTTCTGGCCGGGCGGCGGGAAGCCGCTGGTGGTGTGTACCGGCGGTGAGCCGCTGCTGCAGCTGGATGAGACGGCGATTGCGGCGCTGAAGGCTGAGGGCTTCGAGATCGCGGTGGAAACCAATGGCACTATCGAGGCACCTGAAGGCCTCGACTGGATCTGTGTCAGCCCGAAATCAACCGCGCCGCTAAAACAGCGTTCCGGTCACGAACTCAAACTGGTTTATCCGCAGGCCGACGCCATGCCCGACCTGTTTGAAAATCTCGATTTCGGCGCCTTCCGCCTGCAGCCCATGGACGGGCCGCACCAGATGGAGAACGCGAAAGCCGCGTTTGAATACTGCCTGACCCATCCGCAATGGAGTCTGTCGCTCCAGACCCATAAATGGATCGGGGTGGATTAGCTCTTTTAGTGATGCTCCGCACATCCGTGCGTCGCGCCTCGCATTGGCTCGGGCGCGCGGTCGCGCTTGCGGCGCTACGCGCCGGGTCCGGCTCTGCGCTTGGCCGGGAGTTCAAGCCGGTATGAGCTAGTCCCGCTCGCGGCGGCGGCGATTGCGCTCTTCTTCCTCATCGCTTGTCGTCACGGCATCGACCGCGCCCCCGGCGACACTGCCTGCAGCGCCAATAGTGGCACCGGCTGCCCCGACAACGGCGCCGGTCGCCGCCGCTGCCAGACATCCCGGCAGCATGAGAAGGCCAAGGCCTGCAACGAGCGCCAGCAGGCGGGGCGCGCAGCTTGTGGAGCGGGGCATGGAGCATCCTTTGGACTGGTCAGCCTTGATCCTGCCCCCAAATGGTTAGCGAAGTATGGTGTATTGCACAGGTGATCGCGCTATGGCCGCAAAGCCCAAAGCGGTGGGGATAATCGGGGAAGGCTGAAACCCCGGACGCGCTTTCCGCGCGATCCGGGGCCTCTCGCCGCTGTAACTGCGCCAGGTCCCGGCTCTCGCATTTGCTCGGCCGGGATTTCAGCGCGGGCGAACTACAGACTATCCACCATCACGACTTCGGACTCCTCCAGCGCGGTGATGGTGATGACCGGCTCATCCTTGATGGCCGCACCGTCACGCGCGTCGAGGGATACGCCATTGACCTCCAGTTTCCCGGTGGCCGGCACCAGATAGGCGTGACGGCCGTCGGCCAGCTTGTATTCGATGCTGTCACCGGCCTTCACGGTAGCGCCGAGGACGCGGGCCTGCGCACGGATCGGCAGGGCATCGTCATCGCCTTCCATGCCGGAAGCCAGCACGACCAGCTCGCCTGCGCGACTGTCTTTGGGAAACTCGCGCGCATTCCAGTACGGCTCACCGCCGCGCTGATCGGGCATGATCCAGATCTGGAATATGCGGGTGGTCTCGTCCTCGCGGTTATACTCCGCGTGACGGATGCCGGAGCCGGCGCTCATTACCTGCACATCACCGGCGACGGTGCGGCCCTGATTGCCAAGGCTGTCCATATGGGTGATGGCCCCGTCACGCACATAGGTGATGATCTCCATGTCCGAATGGGGATGCGGGTCAAAGCCCGTACCGGCGCGGATGGCATCGTCATTCCAGACCCGCAAGGCACCCCAGCCCATCCGGTTGGGATCATAATACTGGCCGAAGCTGAAATGGTGGCGGGCGTTTAGCCAGGTGTTGGAAAAGCCGCCAAGGCTGGAAAATTCGCGTTTCACGATCATGGCAAGACCTCCTTGTTGAGCCCTTGAACGTTGACCGGAAATGTAGGCAATCGGACGAGCGGCATAATCATGCCGAATGGCTGCTCAGTATTGCCGCGCTGGAAACGATCAGATCCGCTCCGTCACCTTGATGGCGATACGACAGCCGGTCTTGATCAGCGCGGACAGCAGGGGATAGCCCGGCGCATCGTGTGCGCCTTCATCCACGGCGAGATTCTTGTGGGCGACTTCTTCTTCCTGGTAGCGGGCAAAGTCCGCTGCCAGCTCGATCTCGCCCATGGCCTCAAGCTCTTTGACCTGCTCGCCATAATGGCCCTCGATAACGCTTTCCACGGCCTCTGTGCAGGCGTGGGCGGCCTTCTCGCCCATCAGGGCGGTGGCAACGCCAAGACCGAAGCCCGCGAGCCGCCAGACCGGGCTGAGCGCTGTCGGGCGCACGCCGCGCTCGGCGATATAGCGGTCAAAGGCATCCAGATGGGCCTGCTCGTCGGCTTCCATATGCTCCAGCTGGCGCGCAATGCGGGTCTTGGAGGGCAGGCGGCCAAACACGGCGCGCTGGCCGCGATAGATGTGCACCGCGCCATATTCGCCCGCATGGTCGATACGGATCATCCGTGCGATGGCGTCTGCATTGCGGGCGGGGCCGGGGCGGCGGATGGCCATTAGCGGGGCCTCCTCATGGCGTTGATCAGGACAAGAAACGAGATCGCGGCAAGGCCGAGCGATGCAATCGCGTTCCACCCCGCCATGGATACACCGAAGAGCGACCATACCACCTCGTTACACTGCGGGATGGTGCGCGCGCTATCGAACAGCGCCTCCATCTGGGCAAGGCTGACCGGCCCGCTGGAGACGCCCGCGCATGAGGGTGGCAGGTCCAGAATTCCGTACTCCACCAGCACGTGGTGGATCGCATGCCACGCGCTGACGAGGCTGAGCACACCGACTAGCCCCACGCCAAGGCGCGCTGACAAATCTGGCAGCGGCAGGGCGCGAAGCGCGAGAAACACCGTGATGCCTGCGCCCGCGATGGCGGCGTGCGCCCAGCGCTGGGTCACGCACATCGGGCAGGGTAGCAGCCCGCCGATATATTCAAACGCGAAGGCGCCCGCCAGCAAGGCAAGCGAAACACCCGCCGCGATCAGCGGCCAGTTTCGCGGCTCCAGCGCAATACGCAGCGGAGCGGGCAGGGGCGCAAACAGGCTCATGGCGTCACCTTATGCGCTTTGACGGGGACGGGCGAGAGGCAGAACTGCCGCAGGGCCGGTCAGGGCTTTGTGCGTGCCTGCCTGCGCCGCCAGATGACGATGGCGGCCAGTGCGGCAAGGCCGAGCACACCCAGCAGCATAATCGCCCACACACCTTCATCAAGCGCCCGGCGGAGCACATCGATCAGCAGCTCGATAAAGGCCGGGCCCAGGATGATCAGACCGCCATAGAGGATGATGATCCAGCCCGTTCCGATAATCACGCCGGCCAGCACCAGCAGCCCGTCACGATTGATGAGGCCAAGAGCGGCCAGCGCCAGCGCCACGCCGGGCGTGGAATTGGTCAGGGGCAGCGGCACCAGTATCGACAGGCAGAATAGGCAGAACATGGCGCCCGCAATCCGGTGAGCTATCGCGCCCGACAGAAAGGCCAGGCGCGGCGCGGCGAAATGCTCGATCCAGCCGAACCATTTCTTTGCGCCTTGGGCAGTTTTCACCAGATCCGCCTTGGACAGGCGCCGCGCCGCGAAGCGCCCGGGCAGCCACAAGATTTCGCGGCCCATCGCCAGCTGCGCACAGATGGCCAGCATGGGCAGGGCGACGATCTGGGGGATGCCATAGAGGAAAGGCATGCAGACCGGTACGGCCAGCACGAACAGCACAACACCGAAGGCCTGCTCGCCCAGCTGCTCTGTCAGCTCGCCCAGCGTCAGACCGTCTTCAGGCGCGTCGGCTGCAATGGTCTCCAGACGGGAGATCATGCCGGTGTCGTGCGCCGTGTTTTCCATCGGTAACGGCCTTCGGGGCGGGAGAAGCTGGAACAAGGAACGAAGCGCTGTTTGGCATGGCGGACGCATTGCGTCCAGCACAGGCCCTGCCTGCCCATTCCCTCTCGACGCTGGGGCCCGCCTCGCCTATTAGAACCCCGTTACCAGTCAGGCTGCGGGCGTGGCGGAATTGGTAGACGCAGCGGACTCAAAAGCTAAAATATGTCTAATTCGTGAGAAAAAATACCATTTAAAAACAATATCTTTTGACAAAATTTGCCTATCTCGCTACTCTTACACATGTGTTGCACATTCTTACACATTTTTCGAGCCTCAGGCTCGGAGGCAGCAGATGGCAGAAACGCACCAAATCCTCGGCGGCAAGGTCAACGTCTACCGGCGAGAGAACAGTAAATATTGGCAATGCTCGTCCTACATCGACGGCCGCAACTGGCGCGTCTCGACCAAGCATGACAGCCTCTCCCATGCCAAGGATTTTGCCGAAGACTGGTATCTTGAGCTGCGGGGCAAAGCCCGCGCTGGCCTGCTCAAAGGTGGCAAGAAATTCAAGGATGCCGCCGAACGGTTCCTGATCGAGTATCCGATCATCACCGAAGGCCAGCGGGCGGAAAGCTGGATCAGAGCCTACCAGATCAAAATCCGATCCATCATCCTGCCTTATCTCGGGAACAAGTATCTCTCGGAGATCAACGAGCAAACGATACAGGATTATCGTTTGCACCGTGCCCAGACCTGCAAGACCGGCAAGCCACCGGCTCGCAGCACTATCCATCAAGAAATCGTCGCTATCCGTCAGGTGCTCAAAACCGCCAAGCGGCATGGGTGGATTCAACATCTTCCCGATATGACCGTGCCTTATAAGTCCGCCGGAAAGATCACCCGGCGCGCTTGGTTTTCACCGGAGGAGTACAAGCGACTTTATGAAGCGACGCGGGAACGCGCCGCCAAACCCCGCAACAAGCGGTGGAAGCAGGAGAGCGAAAACCTGCACGACTATATCCTGTTCATGGTCAATACCGGCCTTCGCCCTGACGAGGCCGCCAACCTTGAACTCCGCGACGTGACCATCGTTGAAGATGCCTCTGGCAAGAAGCGGCTGGATATCGACGTGCGGGGAAAACGCGGTGTCGGCTATTGCAAGAGCATGCCCGGCGCGGTGGTGCCATTTGAGCGGACGGTGAAACGCAAAGGCCTGACCAAACCGACCGACCGGGTCTTTGGAAAGCCGCAGCGCGAGCTGCTCAATAACGTCCTGGAAGAGCTTGATCTGAAAGTGGACCGGGACGGCCAGCGGCGTACAGCTTACAGCCTGCGGCATACCTATATCTGTCTCCGGCTGATGGAAGGTGCGGACATTTACAACGTCGCCAAGAACTGCCGGACCAGCGTGGAGATGATTCAAAAATTCTACGCCAACCACATCAAGGATATGATCGACGCGGACGCCTTGAACGTCCAGCGACCGAAGAGAAAACCTAAAAAGCCTAGCAAATGAGAGGCTTAAAAACCACTTGTAGAAACAAGTGCTTGAGGCTATATTCCCAAGCATTGCCCCTGTGGTGGAATTGGTAGACGCGCCGCACTCAAAATGCGGTACCGCGAGGTGTGTCGGTTCGAGTCCGACCGGGGGCACCATTCCCTTTAAAACATGCTTATCGGCATTCCTGCCGATTGCGACCGTCCTGAAGGCTGAACGGCCTGTGACGGAGCACGCGAAGTGCGGACTGTACGGTTCCGCACGGTGGCTAGAAGATCCCTGCACAGGGATCAGCCATCGCTTTCAAGACAGGTGTGCGAGTGATCGCACTATAAGGCTTGGTTTGAAATACGTTGAAAAGACTAAGCTATACTATGCAAAATTCATAAAACTTAAACTGGACAATGGTTTAAAAATTTGGCAAAATAGAAAGTATGACTAAGGGTTTTGACAAAAAGCTAAACCGACTTCAGCGAGAGCTCCCAGAGGACCTTCTCGTTGATGCCGCATGGCTAGAAGCAAAAGGCTATTCGTCAGCCCTGCGAAGCCAATATGTTGGCTCAGGGTGGCTGCACAATCCCGCTCGGCGGGTTTACCGGCGTTCCCAGTCCTCATTGAGCTGGCAGCAAATTGTCGTCTCCCTGCAAACTCTGCTGGACTACCCCCTCGTTGTGGGCGGGCGCACGGCGCTCGAAGAGCAGGGGTATGGTCACTATCTCAGCAAAGCCGTCAGGGAAGTTTATCTCCATGGGGCAGTGCGACCGCCATCATGGTTAGGTAACCTGCCGATCAATGTTCAATTTCATTGGCGCAAGGCCCAGCGTCTGTTTCCAGACGACCCGCAGCCTCAACCAGATATCCATCACGAAACGCCAGGACAGGCACCCGCCAGCATGCCAGCCACTGTCATGCTTGATAGCGGTGGTTTGCGTGTAAGGGTTTCGAGCAAGGAACGGGCGCTCCTCGAAATGCTCGACGAAGTACCCAAGCACGAAACCTTCTATCAGGCAGATGCACTCATGGGCGGTCTCAGCGATCTTAGCCCGCGCCGGTTGCAGACTCTCTTGGAAGCCTGCGCCAATGTGAAGGTGAAGCGCCTCTTTTTCTTCTTTGCAGACCGTCACCAGCATGCGTGGCTCCCGAAGATTGACCAGTCCCGTATCGACCTCGGCTCGGGCAAACGAGCACTCGTGCAGGGCGGCAAGCTGGATCAGCGCTATCAGATAACCGTACCGGGAGACCTTGATGGCGTTGCGTGATCTCTACCAGCGTCAGGTGGCCCTCTTGGTGCGCATCCTGCCCTTCGTCGCACAGGAAAAGGCCTTCGCCCTCAAAGGAGGCACGGCCATCAATCTCTTTGTCCGGGATTTCCCGCGCCTGTCGGTTGATATCGACCTGACATATCTGCCCGTGCAGGACCGGCCAGCTTCGCTTGCGGATATTGACGCGGCCATGCTGCGAATAAGGACGCAGATTGAAGACGCCATAGCACGTGTGCGGGTCATGCCGTCACGCCTGTCTGGCGATGGCGTGGTGACCAAGCTCGTCGCCCGTGTCGATGATGTGCAGATCATCATCGAGGTCACGCCCGTCTTGCGCGGCACGGTCTACGATCCCGTCATCCTCAGCGTCGCTCCACAGGTGGAAGACCACTTTGGCTTTGCTGAGATGCAGGTGGTATCGCCTGCTGATCTCTATGCCGGAAAAATTGTTGCCGCCCTTGACCGCCAGCACCCGCGCGACCTTTTCGACGTCCGTGAGCTGCTGGCCAGTGAAGGTATCAGCGATGAGTTACGCCGCGCGTTCATCGTTTACGTGATTAGCCACCCCAGACCCATCGCCGAACTGCTTTCGCCCACGCGCAAGCCGTTGGAGGATGAATATCAACGCGGGTTTGTTGGGATGACCGATCAGCCGGTCAGCCTCGACGATCTTGTTGCGGCGCGCGAGGCCATGATCGCTGAACTCGTAAATGCGATGCCCGATCCGCACCGCCATTTTCTGATTGGCTTCAAACGGGGCGCGCCCGACTGGGCATTACTCGGATTGCCCGAGGCGCAGAACCTTCCCGCCGTATTGTGGAAGCAACACAATCTCGATCTGCTTCCAGCAGAAAAGCGCCGTGCTCTGGCAGATGCGCTTGAGAGCCTTCTATTGGGCTAAGGCGTTACGTGCCGCCAGCCTAAAACCCCGGCCCCTTGGGGCGGAATACCGGACGCTGGCGGACGGCTCTGGCCAGTGCTTCATCGATGAAGCGCAGGCTGATGGCCACGTGCGGGCAATCTTCGAGTCTGAGGCCGCTGGCGGCCAGATCGTTGAGGATCGCAACGCGCAAGGCGCGCAATTCCTGTTCGGTCAATCCATTGAGTTCCGATGGCGTGAATATCATGGACATGAGTGTTCTCCCTACTTGTCGAAGCCGCGACTGCCGCAGCCTTCATGCGCAGGATTGGAAACAGCGTGTTCGCCGGGCCGCACTCGCGCGCAACGCAGTGGAGAAGCCCTTTACGGGCTTGCGGCCCTGGCAGGCGAAGCGCTGTCAGCTTGCTCATGGAGAAGGTGAAGGCAGGCAGTGGCGATAGGGGAGATCAACGCTCCTATGCCCATCCATTCGACGCCGGGACAAAAGACAAGAGACCGTTAACTAAAGATTGACGCGCCCGCAGATGCGATGTTCGATCAGGGCGTGGTTGTAGACTTCAGGGGATAATCGCACGGGTAGCGTGATTGGCTGCTGTGTGAAACAGAGGGGCTCCACCATGGCGCAGTGGGAGTGGCTCGTTACCGAAGGGCACGTGCGGGCAGCCCGCTGGCGCAATATCGCACTGCCCGTGGCGATTGTAGGTGTTGCCGCCATTCTGGTCGGCACGTTCTTCTCAAATGCCTTGCCTTCCGCAGCTCTGTCCTCGCAGGTCGCTGACAGCAAGGCAGCCCATGTCAACGCGCAGCGCGCCAATATCATCGCCTTTGTGCGGCGCATTGACCGCCCGCCCGAGATCCCTGAAAACCCCGAGGCGCTTCCGGCTCTTGCCGACGGCTCAGCCCGCTTCGCCGAGGTGCTCACTACGCTCAACGAGTCTGGACGCCTGCCACGCGAGATCGAGACCGTGAACCGCGAAGCCTTCTGGGAAGGCCGCTGGCAGGCCGGGACGATCTATGGCCTACGCCAAGACCGCACGATCCTGATCGGCCAGCTCGTTAATCTGGCTTGGCCAGACCCAGATGCAGAGACGCCACCGGAGCCGATTGTGCTCCGGCAGATCACACTGTTACGGCGCGGCGTGGACCGGGAGTGGCGCGCCTATTGTCTGGCCATGCCGGACGGTCCGCCTTGTGGCCGCGCAGAGATTTATCCGCTGGATATTCCGCGCACCATGCACGGCTTGATGCCGCGTTCAGCCCGTCGCGGGGAGGGTGGCACATGATGGAGATGGTTCCTGTCCTCTTGATGGGGCTTTCATGGCTGGTGCTGATTGTGGTGCTGCTGGTGCCGGTCACACGGCGCTTCATCGTGCGCCTCTTGAACATCATTCCGGCCATCATCCTGTTTGTGGTGGGGCTCGCGGCTCTGCCGCTGTGGAAACCCATCCACTGGCTCATCAGCCATATCGGCGTGTTGTCGGGAATGGTCGCTTATCTGGCGCGCTCCGCTGAGCGGCTTGGCACACGCAAGCGAGGCTTGGCCTCGGGCGACCGGCTCGCCTTCGCAAAGGAAGCCTGGCCGGAGGATCGCTTTGCTTTTCTCTATAGCGATGAACTGCCCGAAGATATCCGCCGACCTCTCTGGGAGGATGGCAAGCTCACCGGCGGTCACAGCATTAGCTGGATGGCCGACCGGCATTTCAGCGAAGAGCTGACGCAGGCGGCAGGCCGTTTCGGTTTGACTGCCGCGCTGATCGCGCTTGTGGTCCAAGCGGTGATCTTTGCCGTCATGGCGATGACGGGAACACAGGACGCCGCTGATGCGCGCGTGCTGCACGAGGCCTTTCCGGGCGAGGAGCCCGTCTATGTCTCTGACTGGGCTGTCTGGCATGTGGTGCTGGCTGAAACCGCCGCCAGCTCCGCCTTGGATTTCGCTGCTCTGGTGGTGACCCTGATATCATCGCTGCTGGTGGCGCTAGGTGTTGGTCTGCTGGTCACCTTGGCGATGGTCGAGCATTGGCGCGCCGAAGCCTCAGCGCCCTATGAGACGATCTCGAAGGATGCGCATGTGCGCTGGCCCTATCGGGCCGAGGCGCGGGCGCTCGCGCATACTGGCTATCTGCGCCAGTTTCATCATGCGACGGGCTATCTGAAGGACTCGCCGCTCTTCAAGGTGGGCGAGGCCACCGGCACGCTGCGGGTGCGCGGCGACCTCACAGCGCCCATCACCGGGCAATCCATCTGCCTTGACCGGGAGTCGCTGTTCCAGCACCTGCTGGTTTTCGGCGGGACGGGCGATGGCAAGACCACCGCTATCCTCAAACCCCTCATGGCGCAGGTGCTCGCCGCGCCGAAATTTGGGGCTTACATCACCGACGCCAAAGGCGTGCTGTGGCGCGATGCCGAACAGATCGCGGAGTCTCTCGGGCGCAGCGGCGATATCGTGAAGATCGGCACGGCCACCGGTGAGCTTGGTGTGAACATAACCGGCAAGCTCGATCCCAATCAGATCGCCGGTGTGCTGCGCTCTGTCCTGACCCAGATCGGCGGGGGGCGCAGTGACAGTTTCTGGCCCGACATGGCCGCGAATGTGATGCGCCATGTCCTGACCATCGGGCGCGCCTATGCCGCCACGCCCGAAGGCAAGAAGGAAGCAAAATATCTCAACCCCTATAGTCTCTGGTGGGCCTATCAGGCCGTGCTCGACGAGAAACGCCTGAATGACGCGATCACGGTCGTGACCCGCGAAATCAGCGCGCACCACGACAAGGTCGGGAAGGCGGCCAAAGCCCTCGACCGCGAGGCGTTCGAGGACGCCGAAGAAAGCGCCCGGATCATCTATTCAACCGATGTTCTGGCCAGCCGCAATTATCTCACGACCGCATGGACGGAGATGGCCGAGAGAACCAAGTCCGGCATCGTCGCCAATATCTCCCAGCTGATGGACGGCTTCGCCGGAGCCACAGTCTTGCGCGAGCGTTTTATCTGCGGCCTTGATGACAGGACCGCCAGCCTCTACGCCCCGCTCAATGGCAAGATCGCGCTTGTCACCCTCAACACCATGGACGACGGCCTTCCAGCCCGTCTGGTGGCGGTGCTCCTGAAGACCGTGCTTTATCGCGAGGCCCGCTTGCGCGAGGCCGCGTTCAAACGCTCTGGCGACAACCCGCAGGACAAGCCCTGCCTCGTCATCATGGACGAGGTGCAGGAGCTGGCCACCGTTGACCCGGCCTCTGGCCTCTCTGATGCGACCTTCTGGAATGTTGCGCGCTCGACCGGCCTTGCCGGTGTCTTCGCCACCCAGACCATCGCGGCTCTGGTCCAGTCCATGGGCGAGGCCGCCGCTGACAATTTCATTCAGCAGGCGCGCAGCAAGGTCTTTCTGCGCACCGAGGATGAAGCGACGGTTTCTTACGCGTGCTGGCTGGCGGGCGAGTTCGAGCGCAACCGTGTCTTCGGTGATGGCCAGTGGGAGAGTCTCGACCAGCGCAAGCTCGTCAGCGGCTGGTCGCCCTTCGAGCCGATTGACGATACCGCCCCGCCGGCAGTGACCGGCGGGCCTTGGGCGTTCTTTCAGGTGGCGCGCAGCTATCTCGGGCGCTCCGGTATTGGCGTGGCCGAAGGGCAGCCCGCTTACGCTGTAGATGAGCGCTTTATACCCGAGGCCAAAGCCGAGGATCAGTCCGCCCAGCTCGCCGCACTCAGTGCGCGCCAGCAGGCGGCCTGGCGGCAGGAGGACAGGGAGCGCAGTTATCGCACCGAAGGCAATGCGTCCGCTCCCGCATTGACCCCGGCCGATTTTATCGCGATGGGGCGTTTTCACGCCTACGCTCACGTGCAGCGCGCAGGGCTCGCACGGGGCGATCTGATGACACTTGATCCGATGTTCTGAGAGAGTACCATGCCACGATCTGGCCGCTAACTTGGCCCATTGTGGCAAGGATGGTATGTAATACGCATATTTTCCTAGTTGGAGTAGTGCCCCATGCCGTACCGTCTCACCACTCCTGAGGCGCCATCCGCCACTCTGTCGGAGGTATTCGATCTGCTTGAGCAGCAGGTTCGGCTTTCGATTTTGGAAGGTGAGACCCATGAGGTCGGTGTGGTAGTGAAAACTACTGGGGTGCATACAGACCGTGAGATGGGGCTTGGTATTGAAATTGTTGACTATGCGAACCCAACAAGGGAAGTGATATTTAGGGCGAATAAAAATTTTACTGTTGAAAGAATTATTAAAGAAGATGTAGAATTTTCAAGCTCGTCAGGCAAGAAAATTACTGTTACCGAAAAGGATAATTATATGGGTAATAAATTTTTAGGGTCAAAAATTAGATCTGTATTTAAGGAGCTCTCCTCGCTTTTGCAAGAAAAGGAGCGAGAGGCTGATCATATCAGAGAGCGCACTCAAGAGCTAATTGATAGAGCTCCTCGGGTCTTTGCCGACGCTGACGCTGCCTTAGCCCTCGTGAGAGGTTCGCAAACTCATAAAGGGCGGTGATTTGTCCGGTAAGCCTTCTTGGGTCGATCTGCTTATTGAAGATTTTAGGTCGACTTTTCTAAGGTTTTTAGAAAAGGCTGAAGCTGTTCAGGTTGAACAGAGGGACTTGATATCTCTATATGAGAAATCGGAAGCCAAGGTTAAAGTTTTAACGCAAGGAATTCGTGATTTGAGCTCTCAACGGGATGAGCTCGAGAAAGAAGTTCAGCGATTAAATGGAATAATTGCCAATCTCACGCCGGATAGCGTGAGAAGAAAATGACAAGTGACGCTGAAAATAAGAAGAAATTGCATCCAGCGATATCAGCCGGAATTTATATTTCTTTATTTGCGGTGATGGTTGTGCTGTCGGCAAATTTAACAGGGCGCATAGGGTTTATTTTTGGCGGCATATCGATAATTTTAACATCTCTTCTGCTTTTTCTTATTTTTTCGTCTATTCTCTCCAGAGGGATAGAAAGCGCAGGATCAGCTATAAAAATAGCTATAATATCACTTGCTGGAATTCTGATGTTGCCAATGCACTTTGCTGTAATGTACCTCCATTTGGGCATATTAGACCCTGCCGGTTCTCGGGTGGACAGCATCTGGACTGCCTATTATTACTCCGTGGTAACGTGGACTACACTTGGGTATGGTGATTTTATTCCCGCACCCGACGCCCGATGGCTAGTCATTATAGAGGTTTCTCTAGGGTATGTTTTGATGGCGCTGTTGATTGCGTCTTTTGTCCGGGCAATGAGTTCTCGGTAGCTTGTTGGTCATGGCGCTATTTCTTGTTTCGGTAGCCTGGCGGCAGGAGGACAGGGAGCGCAGTTATCGCACCGAAGGCAATGCGTCCGCTCCCGCATTGACCCCGGCCGATTTTATCGCGATGGGGCGTTTTCACGCCTACGCCCACGTGCAGCGCGCAGGGCTCGCACGGGGCGATCTGATGACACTTGATCCGATGTTCTGATATTCAATCGGTGACGTTCTGCCCAACGGATAGAGCTTGTCCCTTTGTCCCGTTCAGCCGTCTGGTCCGCGAGGGGCAGGAGAGGCGCGCATCCCGGTCCAATCACCCACAGGAAGGGACTCCCGGCTCAGGGCAAAAAGTTAACGAATTTTTGCTATCCTGAAGCTAATCGGGAGTCTGCAAGCCATGTGCGGTCACACCGCACGCCGCCAAATCGTTAACGTTTTGGCTGGCTTGGCAAGGGGGTCACTGCGTCCCCGTTGCATCCCCAGGCCGCAGGGGTTTCACCCCGTGCACCCGACCAAAGAGCCATTCGAGCCCTTTGGAAACCTGACTGGGGTTTCGCCCCCAGCGACGACCGAAGGGCCTTCGTGCCCTTGGAACCTGACCATGGATGCTCCTCGCCCTTGGAGCCAGAGTCAGCAGCCTGCTGAACCCGCCAAGGGAGACTGTCCCTTGGTTATGTATGCGGCGTTTGCCCTTGGCCCCGCATCAAGATCGCCGCAAGATGCGGTGAAGGGAGGCAGCCATGGCGAGCGGCTCTGATAAGCGTCGGCGCACCGACACCATCACCATCCGTGTGACCCCCGATGAGCGGGCTGTCATCGACGATCTCTCCATGCGCAAAGGCCTCTCTGTGGGGGCCTTTTTGCGTGCTGCCGCCCTTGGCGATCCGGGCAAACGGTCCCGCCGCCGCGTCCCGGTGGACGCCAAACTCCTGCGCAATCTGCTCGGCGAAGTCGGGCGGACGGGCAACAACCTCAACCAGATCGCCCGGCGTGTGAACACGACCGGTGAACACGATGCCGCCCAGCTACAGGCGGCGCTCGCGGCGCATGAGGAGATGCGCCAGGCGATCCTCAGCGCATTGGGGGTTCCGCACCGTTGATTATCAAAGGCAAGAGCCGGGGCGGACCCAAACAGCTGGCGACCCATCTGCTCCGGGCCGACACCAACGAGCGGGTGAGGGTGCTGGAGCTGCAATCCTCACACTCCGAGCTCGCCGATGCCTTCAAGGAATGGCAGATGATTGCCGAGGGCACGCAAGGCAAGCGTGGCCTCTATCACGCCAATATCGACCCGGATGCGCGCTATGCCATGACCGCCGAGCAATGGCATAGATCGGTTGAGGTGCTGGAGCGCGAGCTGGGGCTTGATGGCCAGCCCCGCGCCGTCGTCATGCATGAAAAGCATGGCCGCCAGCACCTGCATGTCGTCTGGCAGCGTACCGATATCGCCACCATGACGCTGATCTCTGACAGCCAGAATTACCACGCGCACGAGGCTGCCAGCCGCAGCCTGGAGGACGAGTTCGGCCACGCGCATGTGCCGGGCAAGCACGCCAAGCGTGATCCTGATCTCCCGCTTCCCGAAGCAGAAATCAATCACGCCGAATGGCAGCAGGCCGAACGCACCGGCATTGATCCGCGCGCCTTCAAGGATCAGGTGACCGCACTCTATCAGGCCAGCGAGAGCGGCGCGGCCTTCCAGCGTGCGCTGGACGCGCAAGGCCTGATGATCGCCAAAGGCGACCGGCGCGGCTTCGTGCTGGTTGATCCTTTCGGCGAAGTCTACAGCCTCTCGCGTCAGATCAGAGGCGTGACCGCCACGGATCTGCGCAGCTTCATGGCGGATATTGATCCCGAGACGTTGCCGGGTGTGGCGGCGGCCAAGGCGCTCCAGCGCGAGCGTCCGCCGCCCGAACCCGAACCCCTCGCCAAGACCCCCGAAACCCCGCTTCCCGCCGATGGCGCGGAGAGCGGTATCGCCATTGATGAGGCTCTGCGTCTCTGGCACCGCGAGGACATGGACCGGCTTGCCGAGTTCCATGCCTCAGAGCGTGCGCGCCGCGCCAGCATGCTGGACGAACGCATCGCCGCCCGTCTTGCCAAATCCGATGCGCGCCGCGCCGAGGCGTTGGCGCTTTATGACGCGCAGGCCGAACGCACAGGCTGGGCACGTCTGGCTGATCAGGTGATCGGCTTTGTTGCTCCCGGCTGGGCCGAGAAGCGTCAGACAGAACGCGATGAAGCACGCGCCGCCGCCATCAAGGCGCTGGAGACCGAGCGTGCCCAGGAGATCGCGCGCCTTGATGCCGCCAGAGCCGCCGAGATCGCCGACCTTGCCGAACGGCAGGCGCAGCAGGCGCGCGAACGTGAAGCGCTCTTTGACGAGGAGCTGGTGCGCCGCGTGCGCAACTATGAAGAGGCGCAGCGTCTTGTTCAGCAGCTGGTGGAGCAGGAGCGGCAGCGCGAGGAGATGATCCGACAGCGTGCGAGAGAGCTTATGCAGCAGAGTTCGGGGCCAGAACCGCCCGACAGCGCACGCTGACCGGCTCGCGCTTTTTGCAACCAAAGCCGAGCCGGAGTTTCAACCGGGTTGCGACAGACAGCCGTTTATCGAGAATGATAGCCGCCCTGCGGGAGGTCTTGCCGCTTCGCCATATCTTCAACGCCGTCCGGGCCGTGATCCCGCCCAAGCCGCCGAGGCTGTCCAGTTTCCAGAAGGCCGACATCAAGCCCAAAGGCATTGGAACGAAGAATGAACCGCGATAGAGTGGACATTGGCTCGAATCGTCAAGAGGTTGCATGATCTCCCCTGTCTCCCAGGCCCATAATTTGGGCAGACGCCTAGATGCCCTGATTAGATTCGCCCGCCCACGCCTTTAAATTTCTCCACGAAAGCCGAGACCTTCTCGAAGACGCTTTGCTTCTTGGATAGGTACTGTGGGTTAAGGGGGCTCATTTTTGGCAAAATCGAATTCAACTCTGTACCGTTTTCGCTCGCATATTCTCGCTTGATCGACGTCGCGATATAGCGCTTAGCAGCATCCGGATTCAGTTGTTCATCAGAAATAAGCTCTTCAACTTCGCGGCGTTGCTTCGCTCGCGCGAAGGCGAAGAAGGCTTCGATCACACCAGCTTTGTCGCCTAGCTCGTCGAGGTTGGTTTGATTGATGAAATCGACGACGAGGCTCTCTTTCGCACGGTTGCCGATACTCGCACGGATTACACGTCGAATTTCGTCAACGAGCTCAGACTTGCTTTTCGTCTTTTTATTATGCTCGAATATCAACTCGAGAATGTAGTCGAGATTGATTTCCTGCGACTTTAGGAGGTCGACCTCAAATACGACATCGTCCCAATCGATCGTTGACTCAGCTTGCTCGTTGCTTGCCTTTTCACGGCGAAGCCAGTCCCTGATATCGTTGTAAGTCGAACGATAATCCTGGAACTTCCGGTCCGCTGGCATTTTGACACTTTTCAGCTCTTCTATGTCATCATCACTTAGGTGATGGCGTTCTTTGAACGCTGTCAGCGCTTCGACATCATTCGGATCGATCTCTTGGAGTTCCCGTAGGCAGGCAAACTCATCGTAGTTCTGAAGGATATTCTCAACACGCAGATACTCGCCGAACAGCTTCGCAAAGGCTTTCTTATCAGCCTCTTTCACAATCGCCGCAGGGTCGGGGAAACGCTCTTCAAGCTCCTTCACAACATCCATGAAGCCGCGTTTTGCTTCTCCGGTTGTTTGATCCGTGAAGCCTTCCATGTATTCGGCGTAGCTTTTTTCGAGAACGACGCTTTTCGTGTTCGCATTACCAAAGAGCGTGATCGCTTTGACTGTAGGCTCTTCCAGGTCGCGGAAGGTGACGATGTTGCCAAAAGACTTGGTCGCATCATAAATCCGGTTGGTGCGAGAATAGGCTTGGATTAGGCCATGAAAACGCAGGTTCTTGTCCACGAACAGGGTGTTTAGCGTCGGCGCGTCAAAGCCGGTCAGGAACATGCCCACCACAATGAGCAGATCCACTTCCTTGGACTTCACCCGTTTGGCCAGATCCCGGTAATAGTTCTGAAAGCCATTGCTATCGACGCTGAAATTTGTTCGGAAATAAGCGTTATAGTCAGCGATCGCGGCGTTCAAAAATTCCTTGGCGCTGCTGTTCAGCGCAGAGACCTCAAAGCTCTCGTCGGGGATATCGCCAATCGCATCCTGCTCTTCATTTGCTGAGAATGAAAAGATCGTCGCAATCTTCAGCGGCTTGTCACTGCTCGCCTGCAGCTTGTTCAGGCTTTCATAATAGAGCTTTGCAGCCTCGACACT
The DNA here is from genome assembly GCF_051859565.1 of Glycocaulis sp. Classification (GTDB taxonomy): domain Bacteria; phylum Pseudomonadota; class Alphaproteobacteria; order Caulobacterales; family Maricaulaceae; genus Glycocaulis. Next base: position 9,524 of record NZ_JBHYFK010000010.1, on the reverse strand, counting down.
GCTGACGGCAAACATGGCATTGAAGCCCTTGTTGTCCCCATAAAGCCGATGTGTCTTGCGGCGAAAGTTGTCCAAGATGTACCGAGAAATCTCAGCTATGCGTTCAGGGTGCTGCAGGGCTTGCATGTTCTCAGCGGCTGTGAGTTTTTTCTCATCCAGTTCGGTCTCAATCGCCTTAAACTGTGGCCGGACGTCATTATAATCGACCTTGAACTTCAGCACCTTCTCGTCGCGGATCGCGTCAGTGATCACGTAGGAATGCAGCTCGCTCCCGAAAACGCTGGCTGTCGTCTCCGCGCCAGATGCGTTCTCCGGAAAGATCGGCGTGCCGGTGAAACCGAACTGGCAGAAGGATTTGAACTTGCGTTTGAGGTTCTTCTGCGCCTCGCCAAATTGGCTGCGGTGACACTCATCGAAAATGAACACCACGCGCTGGGTATAGACCGGCAGGTCGCCCTCGGTCTTCATCAGATTGTTGAGCTTCTGGATCGTGGTGACGATGATCTTGTTGTCGTCCTTTGACAGGTTCCGCTTCAATCCGGCAGTGCTATCTGATCCATTGACGCTGTCCGGCGAGAAGCGCTGATATTCCTTCATCGTCTGGTAATCGAGGTCCTTGCGGTCGACCACGAAGAAAACCTTGTCGATGAAATCAAGCTCGGTGGCGAGGCGGGCCGCCTTGAAGCTGGTCAGTGTCTTGCCTGAACCCGTCGTGTGCCAGATGTAGCCGCCGCTTTCCGGCTTACTCAGCGTCTTGCCTTCGAAAGAGCTTCTGATCTTTCTAAGGATGCGTTCAGTCGCCGCGATCTGATAGGGCCGCATCACCAGAAGCGTGTCGCTCACGTCGAAGACGGAATAGTCCAGTAATACCTTCAGCAAGGTCCGCTTCTCGAAGAAGGTCGCAGTGAAGTCCTTCAGGTCTCGGATCAGGCTGTTATCGGCCTGCGCCCAGTTCATCGTAAAGTCGAAGCTGTTCTTGTCCCGCTTGGTCGTATTGGCGAAGTAGCGCGTATCCGTGCCGTTCGAGATCACAAAGATCTGGAGGTACTTGAAGAGCGAGCTTTCTGAATTGAAGCTCTCTTTACTGTAGCGGTGTATCTGGTTGAACGCCTCGCGTATAGCGACGCCGCGCTTTTTCAACTCGACCTGCACCAGCGGCAGACCGTTCACCAGGATAGTCACATCATAGCGGTTCGCATGCGTCCCAGCCTGCTCAAACTGCTTGATGACCTGAACCTTGTTGCGGCAGACATTGGCCTTATCGACCAGATAGATGTTCTGAATCCGGCCATCATCGAAGACGAAATCAAAGATATAGTCGTCATGGAGCTTGCGGGCTTTGTCCGTCGAGCTGTCGTTGGGTTTGTCCAAGTAGGTTTCGACGAAGCGCGCCCATTCCTTATCGGTGAACGACACATCATTCAGCGCCTGAATTTGCGCACGCACATTGGCCAGCATGGCGCCGGTTGATTTCAGGTCAGCCAGATATTCATAACCCTGATTGCGCAAATCCTGGATCAGCTCGCGCTCAAGGTCGGCCTCAGACTGATAGCTGTCAGCCGCCTCCCAGGCGCGCACATATTTATCAAGAACAATGAAGCGATTGGTCTCTGCGATGGGTGTCGTCTGCTCAGCCATTCGGCGCGCCCTCCTGCCAATAGCTGTAATTGTTGCGCAGATGCTCCAGCAGCAGTTTCACCGTCTGCTTCTCCTGCGGAGAGGGTTCGGCAATAGCCTCGCTAGAGAGCGTGCTATGGCTCGTGAACTGAATGATGCGGTTCAGGTAAAGTTGCTGGTCGCCCGGCAGAAGCTCTGACCATCGCGGATAGCCCAGAAAGTTCGACGTTTTTTCATAGAGGTTGCGCAGCAGTGTGAAGTGATAGCGTTCGATCTTGTCCGCCGCGATCGCCTGCTCTAGCGCCTGCTTGAGGTAAAGGTGGTAGGAAAAGCTCTGGTTTGAATCGCCGTTCTTGGCCGTCAGATCGAACGTCCCATCCTCAAGCCGGTTCAGCATGTAACACGTTTTGTTGTTCAGCTCGTTGTATAGCACGTTGAAAAATAGCGGGCTGTGCGTCGTGATGATGAACTTCAGGCCGTTCGTCGTCTCGCTTCTCTTGATCAGGTCGGCGACGTCGACGGCGAGCTGAATGAGGTGGTTCTCGTCCAGCGAACTAACCGGGTCATCGATGAAGATATATTCAAGGTCGTTGAACTGATCAGTCTCACGCTCTTCGACCTCGGTGACATTGCGGGTGCTGATGACCTGGTCCAGCAGGCAGTAGAAGACGCTCCAGATGAAGTTGCTCTCCTCACCCTTCGATATTTTCAGATTACCGGTGCTCTCATCGGTTCCGCGTTCGAGCGAGAAGGTAACTTCCGAGAAAGCCGGGATAGTGACCTCTTTGCCGTCCTTGTCGTTGATTTTGTATTCTTGGTTGAAGCGGGGCGTCAGGTTCGGCTGGGTATAGCGCTGAAAGGCAGTGATGACATTGATGTCGAGCCCGAGATCTTCAAAGGCGGATTTAGTGAACGCATTCGGCTGGATACAGAGCTTCCGCTCGGTATCGCCGGTCAGATCATTGTCCCAGTAGAACAGGTCTTCGGTGAAGGCATTGTAGTATAAAACTTTGGGGCGGTAATCGAGATCACGTTCTTCGGTCTTCGGATCAATGAGATCCCTGAAATCGCGGGACAGGCGTGTCTTGCCGGAGGCATTGAACGCATAGATCAGCTGCACCTTTTTGTCGGCGTCCCGCAGTGTCTGCGCGATCTCTGTCAGCGTCTGTCCCATTTAGGCAACCTCCGCGTCTGGCTTGGGAAAACTCAGCAGCTGATCGCGGTAGTGGGTGTACTGTTTTTTGCGGGCGGTAAGCTCGGCGGTAAGCTCGGCGGTAAGCTCGGCGAAGCTGTCGAGTATCCGAACGATCTCCCCCTGTATCGCTAGCGATTTCTCCGGATCATCCGGGCATGGGATGGGGACGGCGATCTGAACTAAATTGGCTTTTGTCAGCTTTGCCCGCCCTTTGCTTGACAGGAAGGGAAGGAAGTTTGCTGTTGTCAAATAGTGGTACAGAAACCGCGTATCGACACCGTTGGCTCCTCTGACAACGTGAACATGGTTGTTGGCCCAGAATTTTCCGCGAACATGTTGGATCGAGTAGTTTTCGAGGCTCGCGGAACCATCCTCAGCGATAAGGACGTATTCACCGTCGTGGGTGTGGCCCTCCACATAGTCCTGAATGTTATTAGCGCCGTAGTAAGGGATCGCTCCGGGGGCGCGCAGAGACGCTTTGACGGGTCGGCGAGCGGTGTTGGCAATTTCAAAAAAGTGGTCATCGCCCAAAGGCACCCACCCCACCTCAGCCCCACCGAGCAGCTTATCCAGAAACCCTGCCGCGCTTATGGATTGAGCCTCGTTGGCGTCAATCTCCACAATGATGGCGTCTATATCAGTACGTAGCTGATCGATCTTCGCAACCGTGGTCTTGATATCCTCATTCAGCTTATCAATGTTAACCATCTCGCGCGTGTCGCGCGGCTCCACATAGGAGCTGACCGAGAGGTTATAGCCGCGCTCCACGATGGCCTCATACGGCACCGAGGCGGCGACATGATCGACGTCTTTCTTGCGATCAAAAATCTCCATCACCCGCGCGATGTGATCGTCCGTCATCAGGTTGGTGTTGGTGGCCTTCTTGAAAAACCCTTCGCCGCTGGCGTCGATGAATTGGATGGCCGTGTCGGTTTTGTTCTTGGCGAGGACCAGAATCGTCACCGCGATAGTCGTACCGTAGAAAAGGTTGGAGGCGAGCGCGATCACCGTCTCGACATAGTTGTTATCGACCAGATATTGCCGGATCTTCTTCTCCGCGCCGTCGCGATAGAAGATGCCCGGGAAGCATACGATCGCCGCGCGGCCCTTGGCCGAGAGATAGCTGAGCGCATGAAGCACAAAGGCGAAATCGGCCTTTGATTTGGGTGCCAGCACTCCCGCCGGAGCAAAACGGTCATCGTTAATCAGGGTCGGATCGTCCGAGCCGATCCACTTTACCGAATATGGCGGATTGGAGACGATGGCGTCAAAGGGCTTGTCGTCTTGAAAATGTGGCTGGGTCAGCGTATCGCCGCGCTGGATATTGAACTTGTCGTAATTGATGTTGTGCAGGAACATGTTCATGCGAGCGAGGTTGTAGGTTGTGTGATTGATCTCCTGCCCGAAGAACCCGTCCTCGATGATATGCGCGTCAAAGTGCTTCTTTGCCTGCAGCAACAGTGAGCCGGAGCCGCAGGCTGGGTCGTAAATTTTGTTGACCTTTTCCTGCCCATGCATGGCGAGTTGGGCGATTAGCTTTGAGACATGTTGCGGGGTGAAGAACTCCCCGCCGGACTTGCCCGCATTGGCGGCGTAATTCGAGATTAGGAATTCATAGGCATCGCCGAACAGATCAATTTGGCTGTTATGGAAGTCCCCGAAATCGAGTTCAGCAACCCGCTTCAGCACTTTCGCCAGGCGGCTGTTCTTCTCCGTGACCGTATTCCCAAGCCGCGTGCTGGTCGTGTCGAAGTCGGCGAACAGACCTTTGATGTCCAGCTCAGAGGGGTAGCCATTGGCGGAAGATTCGATCGCTGCAAAAACCTGCGCGAGATCGGTGTTCAGACTGTCATTGGTGTTCGCGGTTTTCGCGACATTCGCGAACAACTGACTGGGATAGATGAAATAGCCCTTGGTCTTGATGGCGTCATCCTTGATGGCGTCGGTGACAACATCGTCGGGAAGTTCAGCATAGTTGATGCTGTCATCATCTGCCTCGATATAGGCGGCGAAATTCTCGCTGATGAAGCGATAGAAGAGCGTGCCGAGGACATATTGCTTGAAGTCCCAGCCATCGACCGAACCACGCACATCATTCGCGATGTCCCAGATTTTCCGTTGCAGGGTTGCACGTTGCTCGTGGCTGGTCATTCGGTTAGTGCCCCTCGTTTCATTGTTCTTGATCACTGATCTAGCGGTCGCTCTCGCTCTTCCGAAACCGCCACGAACTGCCCACTTTGAACCCGGGAACGTTGCCCTCTGAGGCAAATCGGTAAGCCGTTTTCCCAGCAATCTTGAGATACTTGGTCAATTCCTTGAGTGTCTGGATTGCGTCGCCCGACATGCCAATGGGTTCTAAGCGAGTCTATCTCAGTTGAAAATAGGGGAAACTTGCTTATCATTCAAGATGTTATTTCATTTAGGCTTTCCTGTCCGACGTGAATCGCCCGCATCAATAGTGACTACCCTGTGTGCCGCAACGGATCGACGCGCGAGGGGGGGAGGCCGTGGATTGCAACAGCCTTTTTGTCTTCTCCCGATCTTGATGTGCACACCATCTAGCCGTGCCTCAGTTCATGGGGTTATCGACCAGTCCCGTCGGGCTTCAACGCGGCTCGCTTCCGCCGCGTCACTTCCGTTCGTTCCTCACTCCGCTTGCTCTGTGCAGCTCCGCCCCCGCATGCGTGGGCAATAGGCGTTTGATCCCCGACCGATAGTCCTGGTCGCTCTTCTCCCCATGAGGCCGGCGGATGGTCCGCTGGCAAGTCTCAAAAAAGGAGAAGAAACATGTCTGATCAATTCAACCCTTCACGGCCTACCCACAGGCTCTTCACTGTCTCAGGCGATGGCGATACTGCCCGCTGGACAGAAATCGGTGCCGCCTGGTCCAACAAGGACGCCAAAGGCTTCACCCTTCAGCTTGAGGCTCTGCCCGTTTCCGGCCGCATCGTGATGCGCCTGATCGAGCCCAAGGAAGCATCCGCTTCCGCTCCCGCGAAATCCTCCTCGAAAGGAGCCCGCAAATGAGCCGCTCGACCAATATCCGCTTCGAGCATCGCAGCGCGTTTAACGCGCTGCTTTCCGGAGCCTTCGCAAACTTCGCCCTTGTCTCCTGCTTTGTGAACGGAGAACCCGCTTCCGCCATTGCAGTCGTCGAAGAAACTGACGGCGAGGTCATCATCCGCCCGCTCTTCGTGAGCATCACTGCCGAGATGCAACTCGCCGATCACGACGGGAGGCTCGCATGAGCCCCCGTCACTTCGAGACCCATATCATCGAATGGGAAGGTCGCCGCATCGAGGTGCGCTATGAACCTGACTGGCTAAACCGTCGCCAAGACGATCCTGATCTCCAGTATCTGGCCGGTCATCTGGATATCGAGACGATTGAGCCTGTGCGCGCGCCGTTGCCGATCACCGAGACCGGCTATCGCTCGCACTTCATTCATCCGTCCATCATCGAAGAAGCTGGCGGGCCTGCGGCCTATGTGCTGGCCTGGATCAAGCGTGAGGCTTACGCGCCTCACTGGCTGAAGGTCCAGACCCAGTTCGAGCAGCCCTCGTTGTTTGATGATGTACCATGGTGATGTTGCCTGCCATCTCTGCGCTTGAGACCGTCATGGTCTTGAGCGCGCGGGGTGGGGGCTCTAGCCTTTTCAGGCTTTTAGGGTGCTGACGTGTGATCGTCCCAATCTGTTTCGAGCACCATGTCGCGGACACTTTCATCGCTCCATGTGAGGCGCTCCGGCTTGCCGCGTTCAACCGTTCTGCGGGCGCGCTTGATGGTGTCGCCGATCCGCAAGATTGGGATCGTCGTGCCCGCATATAGGTCTTGAGTGATGACACAGGCGCGTACCAGAAGGGTGAGCCAGCCATCGCTGTCTTCAATCACCTCTGCTGAGATCAGCCTTTCGCCAATACGGCGGGCCTTGGCTCTCTTGCTGCGCCGCTTCTCGTAAATGCCTTCGGTCCAGCGGACGACATCAGCGGCTATGAAGCCCTCATGTGCTGAAATCCAGTCCCCCAAATCGCCCCGATTCTCCGCGTGGTGCGCGGCCTATTCCCATTATACCACGGCCAGCCGGGGCTGGGGCGGGCATTCGCCCGGCGGCTTATCTAAGCTCCTGATCTTGCGTGCTCTTGGGTGTGTCCGGTTTGTCGCTGACAAGGCCCCCGTGTGGCGTTGAAGGGCTGTGGGGCTCTTATCCTCGTCAGTATCGCGTGTGAGGCCAAACGGCCCTGCTGCGGGAAGTGGCGTCCATTTATGACCGGCTTCCCATGGCTGGGCTGTCCTGATCCGGTGACTGTCTGACGCAAGTTCCGGCCCATAGGCGCAACGGGCTGGATACGGGTTTCTTCCCCGGCTGACGCCTTCCTCGCGCAAGCCAACAAACCCGCCCCAGCCCGTTCTCCGCTTCGCTGCGACCGTACCGGTGCGCCTGCCGGAAGCCTTGCGTCTCTCCAAGCCAGTCAACGGACAGCCCGCATGGGAGCAGCGGTTTTCAGCTGCGCTTTCACCGCCCCGAGCAGGGCGAGGGCCTGTCCTCAACCGCAAACGAGGAGAGACCCCTATGCCCCATCCATCATCGACACCAGCCGTCAAGCGGCCTGATATCCACACCGAGATCACCAACCAGATCATCGCCGCCATCGAGCAAGGCGCTGGCGACTGGCAGATGCCCTGGCACCGCACCGGCGAGGGCCTCAATCGCCCCATGAATGCCGATGCCGGCAATGCCTATCGCGGGATCAATGTCCTCTCGCTTTGGGTGGCGGCTGAGGTGCGCGGGTTTTCAACCGGGCTCTGGGGCACCTATCGCCAATGGCAAGCCAAAGGCGCGCAGGTCCGCAAGGGCGAGAAAGCCTCGCTCGTCATCTTCTACAAGGAATATAACGCCGAAGAGACCAATGCCGAGACCGGTGAGACCACCGACGGCAAGCGCCGCTTTGCGCGTGCATCCTACGTCTTCAATGCCGACCAGGTGGACGGCTATGAACGTCCAGAGCCGCCTGTGGCCATCAACCCTGTTGAGGCCATCGCCAAGGCCGATGCCTTCATCAAGGCGACGGGCGCGCATATCTCCCATGGTGGAGATCGCGCTTATTACCGCCCGTCTGCCGATAGCATCCAGATGCCGGAAGTCTCGCGTTTTCTCGGTACGCCGACCAGTTCTGCGACCGAGTGTTACTACTCGACGCTTCTGCACGAGCTGACCCACTGGACCGGTCCTGCCAAGCGCTGTGACCGCCAGTTTGGCGAACGCTTTGGCGATGAGGCCTATGCCATGGAAGAGCTGGTCGCCGAGCTTGGAGCAGCGTTCCTGTGCGCCGATCTGGGGATCGCGTTAACCCCGCGTCCCGATCACGCCGCCTATATCGATCATTGGCTCAAAGTTCTCAAAGCCGATAATCGCGCCATCTTCACCGCCGCCGCGCAAGCCGCCAAGGCGTGTGACTTCCTTCAGGCGTTTCAAGACGTGAGCGTGGCGGCCTAGCGCCGCCTTGCCTACTTCCGATAGATCAGCTTTCTAGCTGTGCGTCACCACTCTCGGCGAGGCCTGTTAACCAAACGGTCATAGGTATCCTGTTCGGGCTCTTCTTCCCAATCGGTGAGCCCCGAAGGACGATGGTCCTCCAACATTAGTAACGAGATGACGAACTCGTATTGCTCAGCGAAAATCGTCATCTCCCGTACTGGCTCATCCAGCCAAACGCCCGCGTCGTGTTCGACGCCAGCGCGATTGTCGAGCAACAGGTCTTGTCGCGCTGCAAGAGACGGTGACGGAATCTCAATAGGTCCGGAGCTTGTGCGGAAGTAGGCGCCCGATCTCAGCGCGGGCTGGCTAGACTTAGCCCACAGGATGTAACCATCGCGCGAGACTGCCAGAATGGCACGCTTCCTTGTGTACTGCAGCCAGCGAAGAACAGCTGCGATCAGAGAGACACGGTAGCGGTTCGCGCAGTGCGAGACCATGTCTAGGTCTACCTTGATATCGTCGGGTATCTGGCGACGAAAGTCGTCGAGCGGCATTAGAAAGTTGGCCGCGAAGACGTTGGCTTGGTGTTCGATCTGACCATATTCTGAGTCCCAAGCCACCTGCTCTTGACTGCAATAAAACCCGTCAGGATAAGCCAGCCGATGCAGCAAATAGTGTCCAAATTCATGGGCCAGCGTGAAATTGATGCGTCCTTGTGATGTCATCGCGTTGTTGTAGATAATGCCCCAGCCTTTCTTGCCCGCCGGTGCCTTGAATAGCGCGCCGTCGAACTTCGGCAGGTTGTCTCCTTTGACACTGATAATCGGGTCTTCCGGCCATTTGTTCGCTGTGTACTCACGCGCAATCATTGGAATATCGATGGGGAATCTCTCCCCGCCAAGCACGGCGTTTAGCAATAGTGTAATGTCGATTGCCCAGCGCTCAGGAGAGATGGTGGCGGTCATTCTTCGTCGCCCAAAAGGTCTACCATACGGCGAATTTTGTCTTTTACCGTCGGATCCATATTCCTGTATTTTCGAAAGAAAGCCGTGTCCTTGGCGTCTTCCACCTGCACGTTAGCATTGAGGTCGAGTAAGTAGTCAGTGGTGACTTCAAGAGCTGCGGCGATTTTGGCCACCTTGTCGCCCGACGGGCGAGGCGGATTCTTGTTTTCGAGTTCCCAAATGTAGCTCTTGCTCGACTCCGCGAGTTCGGCGAGGCGGTCGAGCGTGTATC
>NZ_JBHYFK010000009.1:46266-70128 GCF_051859565.1 Glycocaulis sp. | reverse complement strand
CGGTGCAGGGCGCGCGTGCGCTTTACCTGCTCCAGCTCGCGGCGCAACTTGGCCATCTTGCTGGCCAGCAAGCGGCGGTCGGTCTCGATCTGGGTTTCACCGGGGCCAGCCAGGAAGCCGCGGCCGCCGCGCTGACGCTCCAGGTGGGTCCAGGTGCGCACCAGGCGCGAGCGCTCATAAGTGAGGCGCGCCAGCTCCACCTGCAGCCGGCCCTCGCGGGTGCGGGCCCGTTCACCGAAAATTTCCAGGATCAGCCCGGTGCGGTCTATCACCTTGACCTGCCAGCGCTTCTCCAGATTGCGTTGCTGGACAGGCGAAAGAGCTGTGTCGATGATGACAGCCTGCACCTCAAGCGCCTGCATGCGCTCATGCAGGGTTTCGAGTTTGCCCTTGCCGAAATACGTGCCCGCTTCCAGCTTGCGCACCGGCTCGATGATGGCGTCAACGGCCTCAAGCCCCAGCGCGATGGCGAGGCCAGAGGCCTCCTCGAGACGCGCATCGGCACGGCTGTCATCCGCGCCCGGTGGCAGCGGGTGGATTACAAGTGCACGGGTTGGTGCCTGGGCAGTTTCGGTCAATCGCTATCCCCGTCAGGGCCGTCTTCATTGCCATCAAACAGCTGAACCGGCTGGCTCGGCATGATGGTCGAGATCGCATGTTTGTAGACGAGCTGGACCTGTCCGTCGCGGCGCAGGAGTACGCAGAAATTGTCAAACCAGGTGACAATGCCCTGCAGCTTCACCCCGTTCACCAGGAAAATCGTCAAGGGTGTCTTGGTCTTGCGGACCGTATTGAGAAACACGTCCTGAAGGTTCTGTTTTTTATCGTTCGACATGGCCATCCACCTTTCCCCGCCCACATAAAGGGCATCACACACAAGGAACGCCATAGGTAGCGGGCGTTGGCCGCGCCTGCAATGGGGTAGGGCGAATGCGGCGGTCAGGCTTCGTCGCCAGCTTCATAGGATTCTCTCAACGCGCCTGCCAGCGAGCCCGGCGCGCCATTGGCTACCGGCCGCCCGTCAATGCTGACGACTGGCATCACCATGGAGGTGGCCGAGCTGATGAACGCCTCGCGCGCGCTCAACGCCTCCTCCACCGTGAAAGCCCGCTCCTCCAAGCGCAGTCCTTGGGCCTTCGCGATGCGGATAATACGCTGGCGTGTAATGCCGTTGAGGATGTCATCGCCTGCGGGCCGGGTTACCAGCGCCCCCTCGCCCGTCACGATCCACGCATTGCTGGAACTGCCCTCGGTTACCTCACCCGCAGTATTGACCAGCCAGGCTTCAAAGGCCCCTGCTTCACGAGCAGCCTGTTTGGCCAGAACGTTAGGAAGAAGGGATATACTTTTGATATCACAGCGTTTCCAGCGGATGTCATTGGTCGTGATGACGCCAATACCCGTTTCTGCCCGCGCAGCCACCGGCGCACGCGGGGCGGGCCGGACCGTGATGACGATTGTCGGACGAACGGGTTTTAGCGGGAAGGCATGATCGCGCCTGGCAGCTCCGCGCGTGACCTGCAGATAGACCAGCGCATCGCCCAGCCGGTTGCGGCGCAGCGTCTCACGCAAGGCGATATCCAGCGCCGCGTCGCTCATCAGCAAGTCGATGCGCAGCTCACCAAGCGAGCGTTTCAGGCGCGCCAGATGACCTGCATGGTCGAGGAACTGGCCGTCCCGTACCAGCCACACCTCGTAGACACCGTCGGCAAACTGAAAGCCGCGGTCCTCGATCTGGATGGCCGGCGCATCGATGGGCAGGTAGCAGCCGTTTACGTAGGCGATGCGGGCCATAACGCGTCAGTCTCCGCTAAACAGAAGGAACACAACCGCCGCAAACGGCAGAATCTCGATCCGGCCGAGAATCATCAGGATCGAGGCGATTATCAGGCCGCCTGCACCGACATCACCATAGGCTTCTCCCGCTATCGGCCCGGCATTTGTCAGCGCAGCCCCAGCCACCGACCAGGCAATCCCCATATCGGCGGCAAACGGGCCCAGCGCGAGCGCTCCGAGCGCCAGAACCACGGGATAGGCCAGCGCATAGGCCCAGACCGATACCAGAGCCGCCTCGTTGACCGCGCGTCCGGCAAAGCGTGATCCACCGGCCGCAGAGGGCTGGACCAGCAGCAGTATATCGCGCCCTGCCCGCCGGACCAGCAGGCGCAGGCGCGCCATCTTGATACCGCCCGATGTGGAAACGGCCGCGCCACCGGCTAGCGCCAGCATCAAAAGGGCAATCACGGGCAGGCCCGCGCCTGCAGGACTGACTGAATAGCCCGACGTCGTGACCGCAAACAGCGCGTCGAAAAAGCCAGCAAGACCGGCAGCGGGGCTGGCCAGTACAGCAAGGAGCACCCCGCAGACTGCAGAGAGGATCAGCATGGCCCGGACATCACCGAACCGGCGGGTAACCCGCCCGCGCGACACATGCTCATACAGCACCGCCATATTCCCCGCCCCCAGCACGCAAAGCACGGCAAGCACGGTTATCGCGGGCCAGGGCAGCCATTCTGTCAATTCCCCGCCACGGGGCAGATAGCCGCCCGTGGAAATGCCCGAAAGCGAGAGATTGAGCGCTTCAAAGCTGCTCGCTCCGGCAAATGCCAGCGCCAGAAAGCCGATCACGGTAAGCCCGGCATAGACACCGCCCAGGCGGATAAGGGCGCGGCCCAGATTTGAGAACAGATCGCCGCTATCGATGGTCAGAAGTGATGACCGGCGCAGGCCGGCGCGGCGGTCGTCCAGCCCCGCGAGCACCGTGACTGCGAGTACCAGCGTTGCCAGTCCGCCCAGCCATTGCAGCATGGAGCGCCAGACGACCAGACTGCGCGGCATCGCGTCCGGCTCGGTCAGTGTGGCACCCGTGGTTGTCAGCGCAGAGGCCGCCTCGAAGATCGCTTCTACCCACCCGTCAGATACGGTTCCGAAAGAGGGTGCCACCACTAGCGGGCCGGTAATCCAGCCAAGAATAAGCAGGCGCAAGGCAGCCGGCGCGCGAACCCGGCGGTCAAGCCCAGCTGTAGCCACCAGACACCCGCCCCCTGCAAATATGCCAATCAGGGCGCTGGCGCCCAGCCCGCGCGCGGCCACCACTTCGCCCATGGCGGTGGCATAAAGTGTCACCGGCAGCGCAAACAGACCGATCGTGAGCCAACTCCAGCCCAGGGCGCGTATCGTGCGGGGAGAGGGCTGCATGGGATCAGAAGTATTCCAGGGAGACCCGGAACAGCTGCTCAACCTTCGGCACCGCAGCTTTCAGCGCGAACACCACCAGCCGGTCATTGGTCTCGATGGTCACCTTGTCATTGCGGAAATAGACCTTGTCGCCGCGTACAAGCGCGCAGACCGACACATCCTCGGGCAGGTCCAGATCCCGCAGAGATTTGCCCACCAGCGGTGATGTCGCGAGCGCCACACCTTCCAGAGCCTCGGCCTGACCGTCAGCCAGCGTCTGCAGGCCGGTAATCCGGCCGCGGCGAATATGCTGAAGGATGGTGGAGACCGTGACGCCGCGCGGATCGATCATGATGTCGATCCCCAACTCACTGCGTACATCCTTCAGCCCCGGCTCGTTGACCAGGCAGAGCGTGCGTTGCGCACCTTCACGCTTGGCCATGACGGCCGAGAGCAGGTTCACCTTGTCGTCATTGGTCAGGCAGATCGCCAGCTCCGCATCCTCTACTCCCGCCTCGCGCAGCAGGCGGCGGTCAAGCCCGTCACCATGCAGCACAACGGTGCGCGAAAGACTGTCGGCGGCCTTTTCTGCCTGCGCCTTGTCTGCCTCGATGACGCGGACACGCACCCCCGCCATGCGCTCCAGCGCGCGGGCGACATACACCCCTATATTGCCCGCGCCGATAATCACCACGCGGCGCGCGCGCTGCACCTGATGACCAAACACATCCAGCACACGCGGCACGTGCGGCCCCGCGACGGCGACATAGGCATCATCACCCACACTCAGCGGGTCGCGCTCTTCAGGAATAAAAACCGCATTGTCCCGGCGCACCCCGACGACATCCATGCCAAGATCGGGAAACAACTCGCGAAGATGCTCCCGGTTCGTACCAGCAATAGGAGAGCCTTCATCCACGCGCAGGCCCAGCACCTGCAGGCGGTTATTGGCAAAGGGCGCCGTCGCCGATGCGCCCGGCGTCTCCAGACGTTGCAGGATGGCGCGGCTAACCTCCAGCTCCGGCGAGATCGTCACATCGATCGGCAGCGCACCGCGGGCAAAGAGATCACGCCAAGATTTCGCAAGATAGCTCTGGGCCCGCACCCGCGCGATCTTCAGCGGGGTATCGAATAGGGAATGCGCCACCTGGCACGCGACCATGTTGGTCTCGTCCGAATAAGTAACTGCGACCAACAGGTCCGCATCGGCAATGCCGGCGCGCTCAAGCGTATCCGGGTGCGAGCCGTGGCCGACAACACCACGCACATCCAGGTCGGTAGTCACCCGGTCGATGAGCGTTTGCGACCAGTCCACCACTGTGACCGAATTGCCTTCGGCGGCCAGCTCGCGGGCGATGCCGTACCCGACCCGCCCTGCTCCGCAGACGACGGCTTTCATCAGCCTTCACTCCCCGCCGCAGGTGTATCGTCGCTTTCACCCTCGCCAGGCCGGTCGGTACCGCCCACGCCTAGGCTTTTCAGCTTCCGGTGAAGGGCGGAACGCTCCATGCCGATAAAGGTGGCCGTCCTGGAGATATTGCCGCCAAACCGGCTGATCTGTGCCTTGAGGTATTCACGTTCGAAATTCTCGCGCGCATCGCGCAGAGGCAGCGCAATCATTCGCTCTGTATCCAGTCCGCCAGGACCGCTATCGCGTCCCACCACCTCTGAAGGAAGCGCATCAAGCGTGATGGCTTCATTGGGATCGCCGGTTGCCAGAATGAGCACGCGTTCCACATTGTTGCGCAGCTGACGGACATTGCCCGGCCAGCTATGCGCCTGCAGCGCCGCCATGGCATCGGGCCCGATCTTGCGCGGTGTCAGCCCCGACATCGCCGTCAGACGCTCCAGGAAGTGGCTCACCAGGAGCGGAATGTCCTCGCGCCGGTCCGACAATGGCGGAACATCAATCGGCACGACCGCCAGACGGTGATAGAGATCCTCCCGGAAGCGTCCCTGGCTGATGAGCGAACGCAGATCGCGCGAGCTGGAGGACAGCACACGTACATTCACTTCCACATCGACGCCGCCGCCCAGCCGCCGGAAGCGCTGCTCGACCAGCATGCGCAGCAGCTTGCCTTGCGTGGCGAGCGGCATGTCCCCGACTTCATCAAGGAATAGCGTCCCGCCATGGGCCTGTTCCAGCAGGCCGACGCGTTCGACGCCGCCATCCGCGCGCTCGGCACCGAAAAGCTCTTCCTCAACCCGGTCCGGGTTCATCATGGCGGCGCTGACAGGCACAAAATTACCGCCTGCACGCGGGGAGCGCGCGTGGATCAGCCGGGCGATCAGCTCCTTGCCGGAACCAGCGGGGCCACTTATCAAAATACGTGAATTTGCTGCCGCAACTCTATCAATAGTCTGACGAAGCTGGTTTGCAGCTGTCGATCTTCCGATCAGCTCGTTATGCATTTCAGTGCGGGCGCGCAGCTCGGCGACCTCCCTGCGCAGCTGGCTGGCTTCCAGCGCCCGTTCCACCGTCAGCAGCAGCTTGTCGGACTTGAATGGCTTTTCGATGAAATCGTAAGCGCCCTTGCGGATGGCGGCCACGGCGGTCTCGATCGTGCCGTGCCCGGAAATCACGATGACTGGCAGGCCGGGATCGGCAGCGCGGATTTCGTCGAGCAGGGCGATCCCGTCCAGCCGGCTGCCCTGCAGCCAGACATCCAGAATGGCCAGCGAGGGTTTGCGTTGACGCACAGCCGCCAGAGCCTCGTCGGCGTCACCGGCATAGCGGGCCATATAGCCCTCGTCCTCAAGCAAGCCGCCGATCAGCTCGCGGATATCGGCTTCATCATCAACGACCAGAATGTCGTGTGCCATACCTTATGCCTCTCTGGACAGAGCGGACTCATTGGCCGCATTCGTTATTTCAAGCAAGGGAAAGGCCAGCCGCACAACTGCGCCACGCGCCCCGTCGTCACGTTCTTCAAGTTCCAGCCGGCCGCCATGGTCTTCCATGACCCGCCGCACGATGGCCAAGCCAAGGCCTGTGCCCTTCTCGCGTGTCGTCATATAGGGTTCGGTCAGTTTTGCCCGGTCGGCAAACGGCCAGCCAAGCCCGTTATCGATGACCTCTATCACCGCAGTGTCGTTTTCAAGCTTGAGGGTCACGGCAACCTCACCGCCCTGTTTGGCGCCATCCTCATCAAGCCGTGCCAGTACGCTTTCTCCAGCATTCTTAAGAATATTGGCAAGCGCCTGCGCCGTAAGACGGCTATCGCACTCTACGATGACCGGATGGTCTGGCGTCTCCAGCGGCAGCTTGATGCGGGGCGATGCCACGCGCTGCGAGAAGACTGCGCCTTCAACCACGCCCACGAGGTCGGCCGCTTCCATCTTCGGCGTCGGCATGCGGGCGAACGCAGAGAATTCGTCGACCATCCGCCCGATATCGCTGACCTGACGCACGATGGTTTCGACACATTTGTCGAATATCTCGGCCTGGTCGTCTGGTATCGCAGCCCGGTATTTCCGGCGGATCCGTTCGGCAGACAACTGGATCGGGGTCAGCGGGTTCTTGATTTCATGGGCAATCCGGCGTGCGACATCACGCCATGCGGCATTGCGCTGGGCCGAGACGAGCCGCGTCACATCATCGAACGTGATGACCAGTTCGCCTTTGTCGTCGGTGGACGCGCGTACGTTCAGATTGAGCAGCGCGCCATCACTGGCGGGAATGTCGATCTGCCGTTCGATCAGCACCGCACGCGAGCGCCGCGCCTCCTCCACGATGGGCGCAAACACACCCAGCACTGTATCAACCTGCTCACCCGTCAGCGTGCCTGCCTCCACATCCAGCAGCGCTTCTGCCGAGCGGTTGACCAGCGTGATCCGGTTATCAGGATCCAGCCCCACCACGCCGGCACTGACGCCAGTCAGCACCGCCTCAATGAAGTTGCGCCGGCTTTCCGATTCGGCGTTCGCTTCGAGCAGGGCGCGGCGCTGGCTACGCAGCTGGCGGGTCATCCGGTTGAAGGCGCGGCCGAGGGCAGCAATCTCGTCGTCTTCACGCTGGACCAGGACACGCGCGTCCAGATCGCCCCGCCGCACCCGCTCTGCAGCGCCTACAAGGCGCGCAACAGGCGTGACCACCCGCGTCGCCGCACTCAGCGCCAGCCACAACGCGCCAACGAGGATCAGCGCCACAGCGGCGAAATAGACGAGGATGAAGACCTGGCGCATCCCCTCTTCACGCGCCACCGCCTGACGGTAGGATGCAGTCGCCTCCTCGGCGGCGGTCAGCACCCCCAGATCGACGTACCAGACCACATAAAGATACGCGTCATCATAGGCCGGCAGGTTCACCAGAAGCCGAACATAGGCAGGCGCGTTCTCACGCTGGGTCGGATCACTAACGCCAATATCGCGAGAGGCCGCAAACTCATACATGCGCTGTGACGGGGCCACAAATGGCGGCGCGCCGGGCGCCTCTGCGCGGGCCAGAATCGTAGAGCGGCTGTCGATCACGTAGGCGGAAGCAAAATTACGCCCGATGGCCTGGTTGCGCAGATATTGCGTGTATTCGATACGGCTCTCGCTCATCGCCGCAACGGCTTCGGGATAGGACAGATCCCCCGCCATGCTGACCAGCTGAAGCTCGGCCAGATTCAGCTCCAGCGGCGCTTGCGCCCGGCCAACTTCGGCCATGGTCTCAACAAGCGTGGTGACACGTTCACCGAACCAGAACTCCACCCCCCGGCCCAAAACGAGAGCCAGCAGCAGGGCCATCAGAATGGACGGGGCAACCGCAGCCAGCGCGAACAGCGCCATAAACCGCATGTGCAAACGGGGTGCAGGCGCCCCAAAACGCCGCCCCATGAAAATCCGCGCGGCCCGTACACTGACCGCGCCTGCAAGGGCGGCGATAATGACCGCAGATATTGTCAGCAGCGTGTAGAAAAGCGGAGCCAGGCTGCCGATTGCGCCTTGCTCCGATACGGCCAGAATCGCGCAGGCAACCACGCCCACAGCCGCCACCAGAAACCCGGTGGCGAACAGCGACATGCGCAGGGAATGAAAGCCGTCTTTGAGCCAGGATGGCAAGCGTGTGCGCCTATTCGTAAATCGCCCCAATACCCATGTTGGACCGGGTGTGGCCAAATATCAACGCCCAGTGTTGCAACTATTCCTCACCGACCGAATCCATCCCCAGTGCGGTCAGGCGCCGTGCGAGCGTATTGCGGTTAAGTCCGAGGTAGCGTGCCGCATCGCGCCTCACCCCGCCGCAATGGGCCAGCACGGTTTCAATCATGGCCTTGTCCACGATGGCCGCAACATCATTGGCTACATCATGGCTGTGCTCGCTAAGGCGCGCAGCGGCAAAGGCACGCACTGCGTCCTCCAGCGCTGCACCTGTGCCCGGCGCCACAGGGGCTGTCAGAGCTTCTTGCAGTGCCGCCAGGCCCATCGCCCCTCGATCGCCCTGGACGGCGAGGCGCGCAGCGGTCCGCTCGAGTTCGGCCACCTCGCCGGGCCAAGGGTAGGCGTTGATGAACTCTGCGGCGTCGCGCGCAATCGCAAAGTCGGTGCGGCCGTGCTTTTTGAGAAAATGCTCGAACAGGCGCAGGCGGTCATCGCCGCGCGTGCGCAAGGGCGGCATATCGACATGCCCCACTGCCAGGCGCTCGAACAGGGCCGGCACCATGATGGTGCGCACATCAGCCAGCGCGGTGACATAAAGGCGCGTATCGCTCATCTGGCCAAGCTGCTCCAGTACGAGGTCCTGAATGCCATCGTCCCAGCGTTCGGCACGGCGCAGCAGCAGGCCGCCGCCGCGCGCCTCGGCGAAAACCTGAACTCCCTCACGCCTCAGCCTGTCAGGCCCGGCTTCGATCAGCGGCGAGCCCGGCTTGCAGGCGCGGTGCAATGTCCGCGCGGCGCTGGCCCTGCCCGACCCGTCCGGCCCTGTGAACAATACCGGCGCGCTGGCCGTCGACAGCCTTGCCAGCAAACGGAACGCCATCTGCATGGCCGGAGAACGCCCCACCAAATCAGGAAACGGGTTGGCGCCCGAGCGCTGCTGCCCTGCCCGCTCGCCGGTGTCGAGCGCGCGGCAGGCGGCGTCTACCAGATCGTCCAGATCAAACGGCTTGGGCAGGTACTCATACGCGCCGCCCCGGACCGCCTGGATCGCCGTGGCGGCCGTCGTTTGCGCACTTATCACCAGAACTGGCGCGTCGGGGCGCACATGCTGAAGCTCTTCGAGCCGGTCGAGGAAGTTCTCGTCGCCCAGCAGCACGTCCGCGACCAGAAGGTCGGCATCGCGGCGCGCCATCCGCTCAATGGCCGATGAGGGCGAAGCCGTCGCACGTACGTCGAAACCGGCGCGTGTCAGCGCACGGGAGATGACCAGCCGCAAGGTCTCGTCATCCTCCAGAACCAGAATACGCCGCCCGGCGCTGCTGTCCTGCGTCATGTCCCCTCCTCGCGTAAATACATACGGAACACCGTACGTCCGGCCCGGCTCTCATATTCCAGCCCGCCGCCATGCAGCTCCGCGACCCTCGACACCAGCGCCAGTCCGAGCCCTTCGCCGGCGGGCTTGCCGGTCACAAATGGTGAGAAAATCGACTCGCCCAGCTCTTCAGGTACGCCGGGCCCATTATCAGTCACATCAATCTGCAGACGCGCTTCGGGGGCGACCCCGCCCGGCCGCGCCATGCGGTAGCGCGTGGAAATCTCGATGGTGGCGTCGCTCTGGCCAGCCAGAGCCTCGGCGGCATTGACCAGCAGGTTGAGTACGGCCTGAAGCACAAGATCACGATCGCCAAAGGCATCGGGCAGTGACGGGTCGTAGTCCTCGACCAGCACCAGCCCCTTGCCGCTGGCCGCCGACATGGAGCGCAGTGCCTCGCTGGCCACCTCATTGAGGCTCAGCGGCGCAAACGGGTGCGGGGCTATATCGCCAACCTTGCTCCAGCGGTCCGCAATACGCAGCGCCCGGTCCAGCTCCGTCATGATGAGCGCAGCCATCTCGGCCGTTTCGGGGTCTGCGGACGAGGCGATAAGCTGCGCGGCGCCTCTCGCACCTGCCATCGGGTTTTTCAGCTCGTGAGACAGCATCCGCCCGAACCCTGCGGCAGCGTTCGCTGCCCGGTCGCCACGCGCGACAGCACCGGCCTCCGGCCATAGGCGGATGGAGATACAGGCCCCATCCATCTGGGGCGCGGCATCAACCGCCGCCCGCCGGGTACCGTCGGGAAACTCCACGCGCACATCGTGGGCGAAAACCGCCCTGCCCTCGCTGATCGCCCGGCTGGCTACCGCGCGCGCGGCCCTGCCCCACGGTCCCAGCGCGTCCAGAGGCTCGCCCGTCATCCGGCGCGCGGAGCGTTCAAACAGCGCTTCGGCAGCGTCGTTCACATAAGAGATGACGCCACCGCCATTGATCAGCAGCACCGCACTGGGCAGAAAATCGGCAGCCTGGGCGGTTGTGATATCGGGCTGGCTCATGCGGCGCTGCGTATCCCGGCTTCGCCAGCAAGGCGCTCCAGCCCGGCAGTGGCGGCCTTCACGCTGGCGGCCTTGCACAGCACGCCGCGCCAGTTTCGCGCCTCGCCCGGATCGTCAAAGAGATGGTCCACAAAGCCCGCATAGTGCTTGCGCATGCACCGCACGCCCAGAATTTCGCCATGAAGGGCCGCGGAATCCTCGGTGGCCCGTACAAGCGCGCCAATCATATCCGCCATGGGCGGATCGAGCGCATCGCCGCCCTCAAGCAGTGCCCGGCCGATGGCACCGGGCAGCCAGGGCCGTCCGGTGGCAGCGCGTCCTACCATCACGGCATCGGCGCCCGACTCCGCTAGCGCCGCGCGCGCCTCATCGGCATTGGTAATGTCGCCATTGACCACTACAGGGATGGACACGGCATCCTTCACGGGCCGCACCGCCGCCCAGTCGGCGGTCCCGGTATAGAATTGCTGGCGTGTGCGGCCATGCACCGTGACCATACGGATACCGGCATCCTGGGCGCGGCGCGCGAGCTGCGGCGCGTTGATGGTGTCGTGATCCCAGCCGAGGCGCATTTTCAGCGTCACTGGCACATCGGTGGCGTTCACCGTCGCCTCGACCAGCTCCAGCGCATGGTCCAGATCGCGCATCAGGGCAGATCCCGACAGGCCACGCGTCACCTGGCGCGCCGGGCAGCCCATATTGATGTCGATGATTTCAGCACCCGCGTCAGCGGCGATGCGCGCGCCTGTATCCATCCATTTCGCTTCACGCCCGGCCAGCTGGATGACGCGAGGCGCGACATCTGCATCGCCTGCCATGCGCCGCACCACATCAGCGCGGCCCTGCGCCAGCGTTTCGCAGGCGACCATTTCGGATACGACGAGGCCCGCACCGAAGGCCTTGGCCTGCTTGCGGATGGCGTAGTCGGTCACGCCAGACATCGGCGCGAGAATGCACGGCACATCCACACGCACCGCGCCGACGCTGAAACCTGCCTCGACGGCATTATGTGACACCCTTGTCATAGGCGTGCAGATACAGTGTATGGACGCGGACCGCCAGACGCCGCACAGCGCTCTGCCCGGTTTTGGTGCCAGAGTGCTGCACGAAAGAGACCCGATGACGCCATTCAGTGCATGCATCGTTGCCGCAGGCAGTGGCACGCGGGCTGGCCGCAGCCTGCCCAAGCAATTCGAGCGTGTTGCGGGCAAGCCCCTGCTGCGATGGTCTGTGGAAGCGTTTGCCAGCCATCCGCTCTGCCGGGAGATAATCATCGCCGTAGCCGAAGGTCATATCGAAATGGCCCGCCAGGCGCTCGAAGGACTTGATGTCATTCTGGTGGAAGGCGGGGAGAGCCGCACGCGCTCGGTAGAGGCCTGCATTGGAAAGGCTAGGCAGCCGCTTGTTTTAATTCACGACGCGGCGCGTCCGGGATTGAGCCAGACGCTCATCGACCGCCTGCTGCGCGCGCTGGAGGACACATCGGGCGCCGCGCCAGCCCTGCCCGTCGCCGATGCGCTGGCGCGCGAAACCGAGGCGGGCGTCGAGGCTGTTTCCCGCGACGGGCTGATGCGCGTGCAGACGCCGCAGGCATTTCATCTCGCCGCGCTGAACTGGGCGTTCGATGAGGCGCGCGGCAGAGACTATCCCGACGAAATTTCGCTGGTCCGCGCAGCGGAACTTCAGGTTAAGCTGGTTGAAGGCGATGAGGCGGCATTCAAAGTGACCTACCCGAACGATTTTGCACGCGCCGAAACCCTGCTGGGCGGACCGTCCGGCCTGCCGGTCATGGGTACAGGCTTTGATGTCCACCGGCTGACGGCGGGAGACGGCGTCCATCTGTGCGGCGTGTTCGTGCCCTGCGATCTGGCGCTGGTGGGCCATTCCGACGCCGATGTGGGCCTGCATGCCCTGACGGACGCCATTCTCGGCGCTGCCGGCGCAGGCGATATCGGCCAGCATTTTCCGCCCAGTGACGAGCGCTGGCGCGGCGCTGACAGCGCGCAATTCCTCGTTCACGCCATGCAGCTCGCCCGCGAGGCGGGCATAAGCCCCGTTCACGCCGATATAACGCTCATCTGCGAGCGCCCGAAGATCGGGCCGGTACGCGACGCGATGCGGGCACGTGTGGCAGAGCTCACCAGCCTGCCGCTGGCGCGCGTGAACATCAAGGCGACCACCACCGAGAAACTGGGCTTCACCGGCCGGGGCGAAGGGATCGCCGCGCAGGCCGCCTTCACCGGAGTTCTGCGATGAGCACCCTGCCCGCCCTGCTAACCCATGCGGCACGTGAACTGGTTGAGCTTGCCACTGAGCGGGGTGTGTCCCTGGCCACGGCCGAAAGCTGCACCGGCGGGCTGGTCGCCGCCTCCATCACCGAGATCGCCGGCAGCTCAGCCGTGCTGGAGCGCGGATTTGTCACCTACTCCAACGCCGCGAAGGCCGAGAGCCTGGCTGTGCCGGTCGCGATGATCGCCCAGTACGGCGCGGTGAGCGAACAGGTGGCGAGCGCGATGGCCGAAGGCGCGCTTTTCAACTCCCACGCCGATATTGCCGTGGCCATTACCGGCATTGCCGGACCGAGTGGCGGCGCAGAGGACAAGCCTGTGGGGCTGGTCTGGTTCGGTCTGGCCCGGCGCGGAGAAGCCACACACACCGAACGGCATTTCTTCGCCCACCTGGACCGCCACGGTGTGCGTGAAGCGGCGGCGTCGGAAGCCCTACGCCTCCTGACCGAGGCGGTCAGTGCCTGATTCCACCGGCTGGTAGCGCCGGGCGGCTTCCTCACGGAAACGCTCGATCAGATAGCGGATGGCGCGCGACCGGCTCGCATCCATCAGGGCGTTCAGCACCGGATTGCGGAAGCGGTAGCGGATCCAGAAGCTGACTTCGGTCGAACCGTCAGCCAGTTCTGCAAAGCGCCACTCATTGGCCAGATCATGAAACGGACCGGAAAGGTAGGAGACCTTTATAGTCCTGGCTGGCCGCTCCAACAGGACGCGCGTGGTGAAGCTCTCACGGACAAAGCGGAACTGCACGCGCGCTTCGGCATCCAGCTCGCCCACACCTTCAACAACGCTCTCACGTATCACGCGCAGCGCACTGATAAGTGGTATGAATTTGGGATAGGCGCGCACATCACTGACGAGATCAAACAGCTCGTCAGGCCGGTATGGCAAGCGCAGGCTCTCGCGGTGTTCAGAGGTCATCAGCTCGCCGCGCTTCGGGCCTTGCGGCCTGCTTTCAGCGCCGCCTCGCGCGCATCGCGCAGCCGGGCAAAGTCCTCGCCTGCGTGATAGCTGGACCGGGTCAGCGGCGAAGCGGACACCATCAGAAAGCCCTTCGCGCGCGCAATCGTCTCATAGCCCTTGAACTCGTCAGGTGTGACGAAGCGATCAACGGCAGCGTGCTTGCGCGTCGGCTGCAGATACTGGCCGATGGTGAGAAAATCGATACCGGCTGAACGCATATCGTCCATCACCTGCATCACCTCCTCCTTGGTCTCGCCAAGGCCGACCATGATGCCGGACTTGGTGAACTGGGAGGGATCGCGCTCCTTCACCCGCTCCAGCAGGCGCAGCGAGTGGTAATAGCGCGCACCGGGCCGGATGGAGAGATAGAGCCGCGGCACGGTCTCCAGATTGTGGTTGAACACATCCGGGCGCGCATCAATCACGATCTCTGCCGCGCCGGGCTTCCTCAGGAAGTCAGGGGTGAGAATCTCGATTGTGGTATTCGGATTGAGCTGGCGGATCGCGCGGATGGTTTGTGCGAAATGCTCTGCCCCGCCATCGGCCAGATCATCACGGTCCACTGATGTGATGACGACGTGCTGCAGCCCCATGGTAGCGGTGGCTTCGGCAACGCGGCGCGGCTCGTCAATATCGAGCGGCGCGGGCATGCCCGTCTTCACATTGCAGAAGCTGCACGCGCGGGTGCAGGTATCGCCCATGATCATGAAGGTGGCGTGCTTCTGCGCCCAGCATTCCGCGATATTGGGGCAGCCTGCCTCTTCGCACACGGTGACGAGATTGTTCTCGCGCACCACTTTGCGTGTCTCGGAGAAGACTCCGCCTGCAGGGGCCTTCACGCGAATCCATTCCGGCTTTCGCAGGACCGGCGTATCGGGCCGCTTCTGCTTTTCGGGATGGCGTTCGGCGCGCTGCTGCTGGCGGGTATCGAAGAGTGTTGTCATGGCGGGAACATGGCGCGCAAAGCGGCCCGGTTCAAGCGCTGTGAACCGGGCCGCTGCGCAAGTCAGTTATGCGTTTGCAGGCTAGATCGCTGCACCACCGTTGCGCTCGGCTGCCACGAGACGCGGGTTGCGGTTGAAAAGGGCCAGCGTCCAGGCACCGAGACCGATGAAGAACACGATCGAACCGATGAGGAAGCCAAGCACCGGCACAACACCCAGCGCCCCGACAACCGCCAGCACAAGGAAGAGTGACAGGACACGCATGCCAAGACCGATTCCCTCGCCCGAGCGGTTGAAGATGAGATCACCCAGAACCACCGCCCCGAAGGCATAGGCCAGCACCATGATGAAGGGGAAGGCGAACAGCAGGATGATGCCCAGCGGTATGCCGATGACCGTGATGGCCAGGAAGACAAACACTGCCACCAGCAGGATCGGCAGGAAAGCGGCCAGTACCAGCCCCAGCAGGCCCGATGCCCACGGACGCGCCCGGAAGTGGTCGGCAATACCGGAGACGGCGCGCGGCGAGATCAGGCAGGCCAGCAGTCCCAGCACGAAGGCGGCGATGCCCATGGCCGTTCCGAATGCCCAGGCCGGCGGACCAAAGTCCGACACACGCGGGCCGGTATAGCTGCGGGAACGGCGTTGTTCGCTAAACGGCGCTTCCTCATAAGTCATTTCACCGATGATCTGCGCGCCATCCGCGATGACGGGCGCATTGGGGCCGCGAACCCGGAGCTGACCGGCGATCTGCGCACCCGGCATGATTTCCACGTTCTCTGCATGAAGCTCGACATCGCCGGCCACCGTGCCTTCGATGATCACGGTGCGAGCCCGCCCCTTCAGGCGCCCTTGCGCCGTGCCAGACATGCGGATTTCGCTGCCAGCAAGGTCCATATTGCCGCCAATGGATCCGCTTTCATCGATAGCGATCAGCGCGCCGCCAGCGGCCAGATCGCGGCCAACGCGACCGCCAATGCGGATATCGGCCCCCGCCAGATCTGCACTGCCAGAAACATCTGCCAGAATGGAGATATTGGCCCCCGCCAGCGACACGTCGCGGCCTACCGTGCCGCGGATGACGATGTCCCCAGCCGCCAGCTGTACGCTGCCGCCAATGTCGGCTGTTATGTCAACATTGCCCGCCAGTCCGCTAATGTCACCGCCGACGCGTCCGCGCAGGGTCACGTCACCTGCCAAGAACTGGGCCGAACGGTCCTGATCGAGATCAAGATTGAGATCGCCACCGATATATTGCGCGTGGGCGGGCGCGAGAGCGAGCAGAAGCCCCGCCACCACGCCGCCCTGGGCGAAACGCGCTATCCATTTGCTGATCATGGTTTCAAGCCTTTCTGTGATGGCTCAGGAAATTCAATCTGGCGGAAACTAGCGGCGGCAACGGTCAGTGCCACGCGGCGTGTATTCCAGCTGCGGGGCGGTGCCATTTCCGATAAAGCTGACCGGCTCCAGCGCGCGAACATTCAAAGGCCCGGTGACGGTGCCCGAGATAACAACGCGCCGGGCGCAGATCGTTCCACCCGACAGCTCTCCGCTGATCTCGACCAGCCCGTCCGTGTCGCGCAAACGGCGGCGATTTCCTTCATCGGCATTGATGTCGACATCGCCGGAAACCGTGCCGCCGAGGCGCGCCGTGCGGACATTGGCGTACATGGTTCCGCCGATGGCGGCACGGTTATCGAAAGCGGCGGCATTGAGCCGGACATCGCCATCAACAGTGGACCCCGCCGCGAGGCGTATATCGGCGCCATTGGCACGCAGACTGCCCAGCCGGCCGTTGAAACTGGCGTCGGCAAAGCTGCCATCCACCTCCCCGGCGACATTGCCCTCCAGGCGAAGATCAGCGCCGCGTACACGCAGATCGCCATCGATATTGCCGCGGATAGATATATCAGCGCCCGTTACGCTGGCGTTGCCCAGGACTGCGCCGGAAAAACTGACATCAGCGCCGGTCGCGCTCAGCGAACCCACCGACATGTCGCGAAGCGTGATGTCGGCGCCAGCTACACGCAACTCGCCGCCGACCCGGCCATCAAGCCTGATATCGGCGCCCGTGATACGCGCATCAGCGTCCTCATTCAGCGACAGGCGGATATCGCCGCCAGTGATACGCGTGCCATCCTGCGCCGAGGAGCTTGAGGAAACCGGCGGCAGGCCGCAGGCCACAAGAATGACCGCCGTGGCGGTGACGGTGGAGAGGAGAAGACGGTTTTTCATTTTTCTTACCTCTTTCGATGAGGGACCAACCATATCGAAACTCGATAACATATCGAAACTCGATATGAAAGGGTTTTTTCCGAAAAACGATAAATTTTTGCCGTCTGTCGTTAAACTATCAGGAAAATTGCGGTGTTGGACGATCCGGGCACGCAGCGCTACTCGACCACCCTGCCCCCGCCCATCGGCGCTGCCACCCCCGTCGTGCCGGGCCAGGTATAGGGCAGTCCCCTAAACACCCGCGCAGCGAGGAAGGCGAAGGCTTCGGCTTCCACCAGATCGCCGCGCCAGCCCAGAGATTCGGCGGAATACACCTTGAGGCCGGTTGCCGCCGCGACCAGTTCTGCAAGCGTTTTGTTGCGCCGTCCGCCCCCGCACAGCACCAGCCGCCCCGGTGCGTCAGGCAGAGCCGCCACGCCCAGCGCAATGGTCTTCGCCGTAAGGCCGGTCAACGTCGCTGCGCCATCTTCCACTGACAGGTTTCGCACCGCATCGAGCGAGAAGTCCCAGCGGTCGAGCGATTTCGGACCCGGCGCAGTGAAATATGGATTGGAGAGGAACTCCGCGAACGCCGCCTCATGGATGCGTCCGCGCGCAGCGATCTCGCCATCCTTGTCCATGGCCTCGCCGGTGTGAGCCTCGATGAACGCGTCGATAAGGCCGTTTCCGGGCCCGGTATCGAAGGCGGTCAGCGTGCCATCAGCCGCGATATGGGTGATATTGGCGACGCCGCCAATATTGATGACGCCCAAAGGGCGCTCCAGCCCGGACCACTCTGCCAGCGCGCGGTGATAGACCGGAACCAGAGGCGCGCCCTGCCCCCCAGCCGCGACATCTGCTGACCGGAAATCGAAAACCACCCGGCAGCCGAGCCGGCGGCTGAGCGCCTGCCCGTCGCCGATCTGCAGGGTACGGCCCGCCACGCCGTCTCTGTGTGCCTGATGCAGCACGGTCTGACCGTGAAAGCCGACGCCATCCAGCTCTGACGGCTCAAGGCCCGCCTTTGCACACACGGCCTCCACCGCCTCGGCATGGGTGGTGGTCAGCACGGCTTCTGCGTCCGCGAACACCCCCGGCGCCTCGCCCTGCCAGCGCCATTGCAGCGCGGCATCGACGGCGGCCTGCAGCACTTTACGTTCATCCGCGGTGTAGGGGCGCTCCAGCCCCGGTCCGAAGCCGATCAGGCGTTCACCATCACTCTCCAGCAGCGCTGCATCCACCCCGTCCAGCGAGGTGCCGCTCATCAAGCCAACCAGTTTCATGGTTTCTCTCTATTTGTTTGCCTCAGTTGCCGGCGCGGCAAGTCGGCCTTGCCGCATTTGCCGGTGCAAAAGCGGGGATCGTGACCCACTCGCAACCTCGATTTCTCATGCGATGGCTCTGCGCCTTCCATATCCGCGTACATTGCTGCTATTAGCGCCATATTCGTTTCAGCAGGAAAGCCCTTAGCCATGGCCGCAAACACCTATGCGTCAGAACTCGTAAAAACGCTGGTGGAGCGCGGCTATCTCTATCAGGCGACCGATATCGAGGGGCTGGACAAGCGCGCCGCGTCCGAAACGCTTAGCGGCTATATCGGCTTTGACCTGACCGCGCGTTCGCTCCATGTCGGCTCGCTGGTGCAGATCATGCTGCTGCGCCGCCTGCAGCAAGCCGGGCACAAGCCGATTGTGCTGATGGGCGGAGCGACCACAAAAGTGGGCGACCCCACAGGGCGTGACACCAGCCGCCCCATGCTGACGCCGGAAATCATCGCCGAGAACAAGGAAGGCATATTGAAGCCGTTCGGCGCACTCCTCGACATGAAGGAGGCCATCGTCGTCAATAATGACGAGTGGCTGGCCGAATACGGCTATCTCGACTTCCTGCGTGATTACGGCACGCATTTCACGATCAACCGCATGCTCAGCTTCGATAGCGTGAAGCTGCGCCTGGATCGCGAGCAGCCGATGACCTTCCTGGAGTTCAACTACATGCTCCTCCAGGCGGTCGATTATCTGGAGCTGAACCGGCGGTTCGGCACGGCACTGCAGCTCGGCGGAGCCGACCAGTGGGGCAATATCATCAACGGGGTGGAGCTATGCCGCCGCGTCGATGGCAAGGAAGTCTATGGCTTCACGACGCCGCTGATTACCAGCGCGTCAGGCGCGAAGATGGGCAAGACCGCCGACGGCGCTGTCTGGCTCAATGCCGATATGAAAAGCCCGTACGAGTACTGGCAATTCTGGCGCAATACCGAAGACGCGGATGTGGGCCGCTTCCTGAAGCTCTTTACCGATCTGCCGCTCACCGAGATCGCGAGGCTAGAAGCGCTGCAGGGTGCGGAGATCAATGACGCCAAGATCGCGCTCGCCAATGCCGCGACCGCCATGCTGCACGGGGATGCGGCGGCAAACGAGGCGGAGAGCACAGCCAAGGCGACGTTCGCCGGGGGCGGCACGGGCGATGCCCTGCCGACGATCACCGCTGATCTGGGCGCTGGTATCGGCCTTCTCGATGCTCTCGTCGAGGCGGGCCTGTCTGGCTCAAAAGGTGAAGCCAAGCGCAAGCTTGCCGAGGGCGCCGTGAAGGTGAATGACGAGACCGAAAGTGATCAGTCCCGCTCACTCGGTGAGGCTGATGTGAAAGATGGCGCGATCAAGCTGTCTGTCGGCAAGAAACGTCACGCATTAGTAAGGCCGGGCTAAGGGGAAAGCCCGGCCTCACTGACGTTCTACCCTTGGGGAGAACTATATCCTCGGTGAGCGTCCGCGCACCAAGCCCACCACGAGGGCGACAAGGAACAGGACCACAAAGAGGAAGAAAAGTATCTGGGCAATGCTGGCCGCACCGGCAGCAATACCACCAAAACCGAACAGGGCCGCAATTATCGCAACGATAAAGAAGGCCAGTGCTAGACGAAGCATATTGCTATCCTTTCGCATTATGAACACGAACAGATAACGCCGCCCCGCAGATAGCGTTCCATAGCACTCAAAAAACAACACACAAAAGCCGGTAAAGCCCCATGGTAAAACGCTTTCTGACCGCTGACAGCCTGGTGCGCGACGGGTACGCGCTGGCGCTCGCCGTACTGGAAAGCGGCTGGCGGCCCGACCACCTGGTCGGCTTGTGGCGCGGCGGCTGTCCGGTAGCGATTGCCCTGCATGAGGCATTGGCCTTCAAGGGCGTGAAAATCGGCCACTCACCCCTCGCCGCCCATTCCTACACCGGGATAGACGAGCGTAAGAGCGAGATCGCTATCTCTGGTCTGGATGCGCTGACAGGAGTGCTGCCCGCCGGCTGTAAGCTGCTGGTTGTCGATGATGTGCTGGACCGGGGCCACACGCTGGCGGCTGTTCTGCAGGCACTGGCGGGGCGCTATGAGGTGCGCACGGCTGTCGGTTGGTTCAAGCCGGAGCGCAACGAGACCACAATCCGGCCCGACTACCACGTCCATGAGACCAACGACTGGCTGGTCTTTCCCCACGAACTGGAGGGGCTCTCAGCGGAGGAAATCCGCGCTCACAAGCCGGTGCCAGACGGGTTTTTGTGAGGGGTCGTTTCAAGGTGTCATCACCCGCTTCATGCGGGTGACCCATGCCTCTTTTAGTTTCGCAACGCATCCGCGTTGCGATGTTCCGCGAAAAGTCGCGAGCGCGCGTTCGCGCTTTTCAGGCCGCTGCTCGGCCTGCAAGTAACCTGTTGTTCAAAGGCCAGAGGCATGGGTGGCCCGGACAAGCCGGGCCATGACAGGGTGATATGGGCTTATCAGGCAGAACGCCCCGACAGACGGGCCAGCGCCTTATCCCGCCCGATCAGCACCAGCACCACATCCATCTCCGGGCCGTGGTTCTGCCCCGTCAGCGCCTGACGCAGCGGCATGAACAGCTCGCGGCCCTTGCGGCCTGTCTCGGCCTTGATGGCGCTGGTCCACGCGCCCCAGCTTTCGCGGGTCAGCTCGCCTTCGGGAAGCAGTGACGCCGCCTTGGCGGCATAGTCCGCATCTTCGATCACCGGCGTGACAGGCCCCTCGACCAGCTGCCACCAGTCCGCGGCCTCTTTCAGCCGGTTGAGATTGGGCTGCACGGCATTCCAGAACGTCTCGCCAGCGGTGATGCCAAGGGCTTCCAGCCGGTCCCTGACCGCGAGGAAACCTGTCTCATGGAGCAGTTTGGCGTTCAGCCGCTCCATCTCGGCAAAGTCGAAGCGCGCAGGCGTACGCGAGACTTTCGAGAAGTCCAGCTCTGAGACGAGCGAGGCAAGATCGCTGCGCGCCTCGATGGCGTCAGATGTGCCAAGCTTGGCCAGCAGCGAGAGGATCGCCATCGGCTCGATACCCTCCTCCTCGCGCAGCGCCTTCACCGACAGGCCGCCAATACGCTTGGAAAGCTTCTCGCCATCAGAGCCTACCAGAAGCGGGAAGTGCGCCAGCGCAGGCGATGAGCCTTTCCCGCCCAGCGCCTCGAAAATCTCGATCTGCGCGGCGGAGTTCGTCACATGGTCCTCGCCGCGGATCACGTGCGTGACGCCCGCTTCCAGGTCATCGACAACACTGGGAAGCGTATAAAGATAGCTGCCATCCTCGCGGATCAGGATGGGATCAGAGACAGAGCTGGTGTCGATGTGGCTCGCACCGCGCACCAGATCGTTCCACTCGATACGCCCGCCGGATAGCTTGAAACGCCAGTGGGGCTTGCGCCCCTCCGCTTCGAACTTTGCCTTGTCCGCATCGGTGAGGCTTAGCGCGGCGCGGTCATAGACGGGCGGCTTGCCCTGCGCGCGTTGCAGCTTGCGCTTGCGATCGAGCTCGTCCTCGGTCTCGTAACACGGATAGAGGAAGCCGGTGTCGACCAGCTTCGCGCGCGCGGCTTCATAGAGGTCAAAGCGCGCCGACTGATTGAAGCGCTCATCAAAGTTCAGGCCCAGCCAGTGGAGGTCCTCCACGATCTGGTCCTCAAACACCCTGGTGGAGCGTTCGAGATCCGTGTCATCGATACGCAGAACAAAAGTCCCGCCCTCGCGGCGCGCAAACAGCCAGTTCATCAGGGCAATGCGCACATTGCCGACATGGATGAGGCCGGTCGGGCTCGGCGCAAAACGGACTTTGACGGACATGGACGTATTTCCAACACGGTGAGAGCGGCAGGTGAAGGCGGCTGGCTTTGCCATGCCCGCTGTCAGGCGTCAAATGCCGCTCGCCTACATCCGGCTGAGGCTGCCCGCTGCGGCGTCGATGGCGAGGGCCGTCTCCAGTGCCAGTACGCCTGCCTGCCCGTCCGCGGCCGGACTGACATGAGCAGGGTCGAGCACGCGCGACACAAAGTTCTGCACGCTGGCGCCCAGCGAATCCTTCGCCATGGGCGCGTCGGCAAAGCCGGGATCCAGCGGCAGCCCGGCTCCGTTCTCGAAACGCTTGCGGATGAAGTCCACGTCCAGCACCGCCCCGCCCTCGAACTCGATGGTCATGACGCGGTCACGGTCTGCGGCCACGCGGCTGGATTCCAGCTCTGCCACCTGACCGCCGGGAAACTCCAGCCGTGCAACTATGTGATCGGCCAGCCCGCCGCGTTCGGCGCGCATACCTGCCTCAACCTTAGACGGGGCGTTGCCGGCCAGCGCCAGCACCAGGTCAATATCGTGGATCATCAGGTCGAGCGTCACCGACACATCCAGATTGCGCGGCGACGGCATGCCCATCCTGCGCGCCGACAGGGTGCGCGCAGGCGGCAGCGTGCCGAACAATCCCATCGCCGCAAAGACAAAGCGCTCCTGATGGCCGACCTGCAGGACGCGGCCATATTTCTGCGCCAGCTCCAGCAACTCACGCCCCTCTTCCACGGTGGCGCAGATCGGCTTTTCCACCAGCACATGGCGGCCCGCAGCCAGCGCGCGATGCGCGGCGTCATGGTGAAACAGGGCCGGGCTGGCAACCGTGATGATGTCGGCTTCCTCGATCATCGCGTTGAGCGAGGTGAAGGCGATGGCGCCGTACTGGCGGGCAATCGCCCGGGCGCGGTCGCGCACCGGATCGAACACGCCGATGAACTCGGTGCGGGCATCACCGGCATACTTGCCTGCATGATAGCCGCCAAAAACGCCCGCGCCGACGACCCCGGCGCGCAAGGGTTGGGATGCATTGCTCATGGAGGCGGAGATTGCACGTTGCGGCGAAGCTGACAAAGGGGAAGTTCACAATTCGCCCCGGCGCGGGATTTTCCTGTTTCCGCTGCCGCAAAGCGCCCCTAGCATGACGCGCAACAGGGCGGGGAGAGCACGAATGAGCAATTCAGAGAGGGATTCCGGGCCCGTAACGCCGCAGTCAGAGCTGCGTGGCGCGGTCGCCGGTGTTGCAGGCCTTCCGCTAGGGCCGAACATTGTCCGCACGGTGATCGACACGCTGGTGTTTACGCCGCGCATCGCCCGCGATGTATTAAACGGGACCAACGCCTACTTCTCACCTCTGCGGCTGTTTCTCAGCCTGATGGGGCTGACCTTCGCGATCATCGCATTTTTCGGCCTGCCCAACATGTTCTCGCTTGAGACGATGATGGCGGCAGATGGCTGGGACAGGGTGCGCGCAGCGCTTGCCGAGCGTGGACACACGTTTGAGGAGGTCTCTGCAACGGTATCGCGCTGGGGCGGACTCCTGAACTGGCCCATTCTGGTGGCCGGCATGGTGCCCTATCTTGTGGTCATCAAGCTGTTCCGGCCATCGGTCAGCTGGTGGCACCATCTGCAGTGCTACCTGACGGCAAACAATGCGATGCTGATTGCATCGCTGCTGGTGGTTCCGCTGCTCATCTTCAGCGAGCTCGCAT
>NZ_JBHYFK010000009.1:0-46242 GCF_051859565.1 Glycocaulis sp. | reverse complement strand
CGTGGCCCTGATCAGGATCGGCTCTGGCGGGTATGGTCTGCACCCGCTGGCCCTGGTCGGCCTGCTCATTGCGAGCCTTCTGGTCACCATTCCATCAACCGTGCTGATCATGGCCCTGACCATGGCCAGTATGGAACTGGTGCTGCAGCTCGGCTACGATGTCTCCTTCCTTGAACTCATGTCCATCAGCCTCGACTCCGGCGACGCGCCGGCCGAAGCTCCACCCCCTTCCGCAACTGAAGAGTAAGTCCATGAAATCTCGTGAAATCCATCTCGTTCGTCACTTCACCGGTGCGGTGAAGCCCGAATACTTCACGCTGGCGGAGGTGGACCTGCCTGAGCCGGCCGAGGGCGAGGTGCTGGTGGCGAATGAATGGCTCTCGGTCGATCCTTACATGCGCCCGCGCATGGCGGGCCTGAAGACCTATATCGACCCGTTCATGCCCGGTAAGCCCATGGAAGGCGGCGCGGTCGGCAAGGTCATCAAGTCACGCTCCGACGCCCTGAAAGAGGGCGACTACGTGATGAGCATGCTCGGCTGGCGCGAAGCTTATGTGGCACCCGCCAAGGGCCTGATGAAGGTGGATGCAAACCTTCTGCCCGCCCACGCCTATCTGGGCATTGCCGGCCTTACAGGCCTGACGGCCTATGCGGGCCTGAAGCGCATTATCGGCCTGAAAGAAGGTGAAACCTTGTGGATGAGCGCGGGCGCAGGCGCGGTGGGTTCTGCCGGTATCCAGTTTGCCAAGGCCATGGGCGCGCGCGTCATCGCGACCGCCGGCGGCAAGGCCAAGACCGATTTCTGCCTGGAGATCGGGGCCGACGCCGCGATCGACTACAAGGACGTGCCTGACCTGCGCAAAGCCATCAAGGAGGTGGCCCCTGAAGGCGTGGACGCCTATTTCGAGAATGTCGGCGGCGATCATCTGGTGGCCGCTCTCGACGTGCTCAAGCAGTTCGGGCGCATCGCCGCCTGCGGCATGATCTCGCGCTATAATGACGAGACGCCCTCGCCCGGCCCGCACAACATGACCAATATCGTCACGAAGTCGCTGATGATGCGCGGCTTTATCGTGACCGAGCATTTCGACCTGCAGGGTGAGTTCATCAAGGATCTCTCCAGCTGGATGATGAGCGGCAAGGTGAAGAGCCGCGAAACCGTCTATGAGGGGATTGAAAAGATGCCCGAGGCGTTCACCGGCCTGTTCACAGGCGCCAATCTCGGCAAGATGCTGGTGAAAGTGTGAACACGTCAGATCTCGACGCCATCAATGCCGTCAGCGCCGGTAAGCTGCCCGGCCTCGTGGGTCTGGTCATTACCAATGGCGATCCCGCGCGCGTCGAAGGCTATATAGATGTGCGCGAGGAATTGCTGGCGCCCAACGGCTTCCTGCATGCTGCCAGCATCATGGCGCTGCTGGACTCCCTATGCGGTTATGGGGCCATGGCCAATCTGCCCGAAGGCGCGATCAGCTTCACCACGGTGGAGCTGAAATCGAACTTTATGGGCACAGCCCGCGATGGCCGGGTGCTGGGCGAGGCAAAGCCGGTGCATCTCGGCCGCACAACACAGGTCTGGGATGCTACCGCCCGGCGGGAAGCCGATGGGAAGGTGCTCGCCCTCTTCCGCTGTACGCAGATGGTGCTTTACGCGCGGTGAGCCGTGTCCCGGCGCTGACGCAATAAGCGTCCCAGAACGAAACCGCCCACAACCGCGCCCGTCAGGGCCGACAGGGTGGGGCTGGAGAACAGGGCTTCAAACCCCGCATAGCTCAGCACAGCCACGCTGACAGCCAGGCCGGTCGCGGCGACGATGTTCAATAATGGGGCGCGTTTGGGTTCCATGCTTTCCGTAGCGCAAACACCGGGCCAGATTTCAAGCTTTTGTTTACCATATGGATCGGATGAATGGCAGATGCCTGCGTAAAACCTGCCGACTCCCCTGTATTTCCTTGCTATGCCTTATGAGAATCGCGATTGATTCATCCGTCCAATGAACGGCCAACCCTGCCGCTTGCGGCTGGCGAGGCGTCAAACAACCGGGGGGAACCCTCATGAACAAAGCAGAACTCGCCAAAGCCATCTCCGACAAGGCTGGCATCACCCGCGCCCAGGCCGGCGACGCCATCGACACC
This sequence comes from Glycocaulis sp., assembly GCF_051859565.1. Classification (GTDB taxonomy): domain Bacteria; phylum Pseudomonadota; class Alphaproteobacteria; order Caulobacterales; family Maricaulaceae; genus Glycocaulis. Next base: position 44,107 of record NZ_JBHYFK010000009.1, on the reverse strand, counting down.
TTCGTCGATGCCATCGTTGCCTCTGCCAAGAAAGGCGACACGGTTCAGCTCGCCGGTTTCGGCACCTTCCACGCCAAGCACCGCGAAGCGCGTGAAGTCCGCAACCCGCGTACGGGCGAAAAAATGAAGTCCAAAGCCAAGACCTCGCTGGCGTTCCGCCCGGCGTCTGCGCTGAAAGACATCTAAGGGATTTTCCGTTTCCCGCCCCGGACGGGACGGGCGACACCCCTTCGCGAAAACGCCGCCGGGCAACTGGCGGCGTTTTTGTTTGCGCGTTTCGCCGCAGCTTCGCGATGTTGCACGCATCAGAAACCGGCATTAGCAGATCAACCCATGTTGAACGCCCGCCCCTCCCGGCTTTCCAGCCTTCGCCAGATCATGGCCACGCTCGCGCTTGTCGCGGCGTGCATGAGTGGCCTGGTGCCATCGGGGTGGATGCCGCAGGCAGGCGCTGACGGGCAGTTCACCCTTGTCATCTGTACATCCGAGGGCATGCGCGAACTGGTCCTTGATGCCGACGGCAAGGCCGTATCGCCCGATAGCGCAGATCCCATTACCCCTGAGGCACCGTGCGCCTTTGCCGGACTTGCCGCCATTGCGGTCATGCCCGACAGCCCGGCCTGGCTGAGCCACACCCTGCCGCTTCACCGTCTGTACGCGCCAGAAGCAGGCAAATCCGCATCCGGTCATATCGCCCTGCCCGGCCAGCGCGGACCACCCTCAAACAGCCTGACAGACCTCCAAACGGCCTGACCCCCTCGGCATGACGCTGAACGGGGCTGCGGGCCACTGTTCAAGCATCTGCTTTCGGGGACACCCCAATGAAAACCCAATACCATGCCCGCACTGCCGGGTTCGTTCTGCTGGCCGCTGCCGGCCTGTCTGCCCCTGCCCTTGCCGATATCGCCGAAGCCGGCGAACTTCAGGACCGCGTTGTCGTCACTGGCTACCGCTTGTCCGCGCCTGCTGAAGAAGCGGCAGCCGAAGCGGCGCGCCAGCCCGGCAATATCTCCATCATCGACGCGGAAAGCTTCGCCACGCGCTACGCGATCGGGTTCGCGGATACGCTGGCCTTTACCGCCGGTGTGGTGGCCCAGCCCAAGTTCGGCGAGGATTCGCGCCTGTCCGTGCGCGGTTCGGGTCTTGCCAACAATATGCACCTGCGCGGTGTGGAGCTGATCTTCAACGGCGTACCGATCAATAACGCCGACGGGTTTGGCGATTATCAGGAGCTTGATCCGCTTTTCGTTTCCCACATGGCGGTCAATCGCGGCGCCAACGGTTTCCGCACCGGCTCCACCATGCTGGGCGGGTCTATCGAGATTGAGGGGCTAAGCGCGGCCTCGCTGAACAACCAGTCGGGTGTCCGGCTGGAAGCCGGCTCGTTCGGCACGACGCGCACCCATGGCCGCACCAGCGGCACGCACGGCAATCTGGACTATGCCCTCGCCGCTACCTGGCAGCGTCAGGACGGCTTCCGTCCCAACGCAAACCAGTCCAATGGCCGCATCTATGCCGATCTCGGCTGGCGCTGGAACGATCAGGTGGAAACGCGCTTTGGCGTGCTCGGCAGCGACATCAATCAGGAGATGCCGGGCAATCTGACGCTGGCCCAGCTGCGGGCTGATCCGCGCCAGCAGGATCCTGCCGCCATCGCGTTGCGCTATGGCCGTGACCTGAACGCCTGGCGCGGCTGGACGGTGTCCCATTTTGATACAGGTGCGGGCCGCCTCTCCATCGGCGGCAGCGCGACCACGCGCACGCTCTGGCACCCGGTTCCGGTCATCGTCGATCAGGACATGGAGGATTACCGTCTGTTTGCCCGCTGGAGCCATGAGGCCGAGCTGGCCGGCCTGCCGGTGGAGTTCACGCTTGGCGGCGATCTGCGGCGCGGTGAAACGGACGCACGCGTGTTCCTCAATAATGGCGGCACGCCCGGCTTCCAGATTGGTAACGCACGCCAGAAGGGCTCAGGCGCGAACGCGTTTATCGATGCCCGCGTGGGCGTGACTGAGCGTTTCGACCTGCTGGCGGGGCTGGTGAACAATTCCACGCGGCGCGAAGTCGAGGACCGGATCAACCCGGCGGCAGACGGGGATGTCAGCTTCTCCAGCGTCACGGCCCGCATCGGCGCGCTCTACCGCTTTGATGACGCGCTGACCGGGTTTGCCAATATCAGCCAGATCTTCGAGCCGCCCACCTTCTCCGACGTGACACAGGGCGGCGTGGGCGGCTTTACGCCTATCCGCGCGATGGAAGGCACGAGCTACGAGATCGGCCTGAGGGGCGCTTATGAGCGTTTCCGCTTCGAGGCCGCGCTCTACCGCATCCCTCTGGATAACGAGTTCACCGCCTTCACGATCGTGCCCGGCATTCCGGCGGCGATCTTCAACGCCGATGACACGGTACGTACCGGCTTCGAACTCGGCGCTGAAGCCCTGCTGCATGAGGGTGAAGCAGGAACGTGGCGCACGCGTCTGGCCTACACCTATGGCGATTTCCGTTTCGACGGCGATACGACCTATGGCGATAACCGCCTGCCGGGCGTGGGCCGTCACCGTCTGGTGGCAGAACTGCGCTACGGCATCGGGCCGTTCGAGATTGCGCCCAGCCTTACCTGGCAGAGCGGGGATGGCTTCACCGACTACATGAACTCGGAAAAGCTCCCCGGTTACACGCTGGTCGGCCTTTCGGCGCGTTATGGTGTGAATGACCGCCTCGGCTTCTATGTCGAGGGCCGCAATCTGACTGACGAAGCCTATGTGTCAGCGGTCTCCACCGTGGCCAATGCCGCTACGGCCAACCCTACCCGGTTTACCCCCGGCGAAACCCGCGCCGTCTATGCGGGCGTGACGCTGGCCTTCGGGGGCGGGCAATGAGGATCGATGTCCGGCGGCTGCACCGGACGGGGCCGCAACTCGCGGTTCTTGCCGTGGTGATGTGGGGGCTTTCAGGCTTCCTCCATCCCATCATGAGCTGGACCGCGCCGCGAGCCGCGATCCAGATGCCGCCCGCGCTGGAAATCGAAACGGAGGGGGCTTCGGCCCCCTCCACCCTCGCCGCCATGCCGTCCGAGGCTCGGCAAATCCGGCTGGCGCCCTCGCCTAGCGGCGCCTACTGGTCAGTGCGCACTGATCCGCATACGCCCCGCCTCGCCCTCAATGCCGCAACCGGCGAACCAGCACCGGAAGCGGCGCGCGAGCACGCCATCACGCTCGCCCGCCACTACGCCGCCCTCCCCGATGTGCCGGTACTCAAGGTGGAGGAGATCACAGCCTTCAACGTGGATTATCCGGCCATCAACCGGCTCCTGCCGGTCACGGCGGTGATGTTCGACACGTCAGACCGGCTTACCATCTATGTCGATACCGGCTCGGACCGGCTGGCCGCGGTCACCAATGCGCCACGCCGGGTGATGCTGCGTGTCTTCCAGAGCGTACACACGCTCTCCTTCCTGAAACCTGTCGAGCCCTTACGCCTGCTGATCATCACCGCGCTCACCCTGATCTTCATCAGCACGGTGCTGGCAGGCATCAGCCTTACGTTTACCGCAAAGGGAAAGGGGCTGCGCCGATGGCACCGCTATGCCGGGCTGGCGCTCGCCCTGCCTGCCCTCGCCTTTCCTGTATCGGGGCTTTTCCATGCCTGGGTGAACTCATCGCTATTTGCCGCCGAACGCGCCGACGCCGCCCTGTTTGCGCCCACCAGGCTTGATGAGGTACCGCAAGGGCGCTTTGCCCATCTGGCGGCCACGGCGGACACTGAAGGCGGGCTCTGGCGCGCGGCAGAGGGCCATGAGGCGCGCTATTTCGCCGGGGACGGCACGGACCTGCCCCTTGATGATGCTGCCCGCGCGCTCCGCCTTGCGGACGCGCCATCAAACAGCGTGACCGCCCTGCAGACCCGATTCGATGGCGATTACGGCTTTGCCAGCAAGCGCCTGCCGGTCTGGCGGGTGGAAACACAAGGCGGCCCGGTGTTCGCTGATCCGGTAGATGGTTTGCTCGCGCAGGCCGGACAGGCAGGCCCGGTTGCGGCACTGGAGGGGCGCAGCTTTGACCAGCTTCACAAATGGCAGTTCGCCAACCCGCTGGGCCGCGATGTGCGTGACACGCTGATGATGGCGGTCATCGCCGCCCTGATAGCGCTGGCTCTGACCGGGCTGACATTCACCCGGCGGCGCAAGCGGAAGCGCTGAACGAAAAGGCCCCGTCCTGACCGGGACGGGGCCTTGATACGCACTCTGAGAAAGATCAGGCTAGAACGGTGCGCTCAGCATGACATAGCCGTAGACCGGGTTGTCGCCGGTCGGCGCGCCAGGCGCGTTTTTGGCAAAATCACCACGGAAAAGCACCATGGCGCCCGTTTCGATCTGCAGCCTGTCGGGGCGGATCCAGTAGCTCATGCGCGCTTCGGCGAGCGTACCGATACGGCTGCCGGACTGGCCGGTGGTATCGCGCAGGTTTGCGACACGCCAGCGGTCGGTGTCGGAAGCCAGATAGGATTCCTGCACCTGCAGGGTAATCGCTGCCGGACCATCACGCAGGTCGAGGCGCGGACCGAACGCGATCAGATTTTCGCGGAAATGGGTGAAGGACAGGCCCGTCGTGCCATAATCCCCACGGCGTTGGCCGAACAGCGTGTTGAAGCGGTTCCACTCCCCGTCCGAAGGATTGCTGTCACCGCTGACATAGACCAGCTGCCCTGACAGACGCGGACGCCATGGCGCGTCAAAGCTGTAGCCAAGGGCTGCAAAGGCCGACCAGGCGCGCACGTCCAGCGTGTTGGCGCCCTGCGGCTGCTCGCCGAACTGGCCCATCAGCTCGACCTCGAAATCGTAGGTGCCAGCAGCACGCGGGCTGGAAATCCGGAATCCCGGAGTGAGCAGATCGGCGCCGTTTTCTTCATTCAAGCCGAACAGGTAGGCTTCGGCCCGCAGATTGCCGGCCAAGCCGGTACGCGTGGCATGAACACCCCAGAAATGGGTGCCCCACTCGGCTTCATCGAGCTGGGCCGTGTTGTTTTCCAGCGCATTACGGTCTCCGGGCGCGATACGCACCGGCGCGGTGAAAAATGCCTCGACGCTCCAGTTTTCCGCCGGGGTGAAACGCCCGCGCACACCTTCAAAATTGTTCGGCGAGTTGCGGAAGCCCTGCTCGGTCGCCAGACGGCCGGATCCGACATTCATCACGAAGCGTCCGGCCTGAAACTCACCGCCCTCGAAGGGCACGCGCACATAAGCCTGAAGCAACTCCGCCGCGTTGACACTGCCGTTAGGGATCACCGAACCGCTATCGGTCAGCCAGGCACGGGCGTCCAGAAACTCGCCGCCAAAAACGACGCGGCCGGCATCATACTCGCCCTTGATGCGCACGCGGGTAGAGAGCATCTGGTCAGAGCCGTTTGCTCCTGCGCGAAACAGGTCGCTGATCGATTCATAGCGGATGCGCGCCGAACCGGAGAGCGTGAAAGGGGAAGCCTCTGCATCGCCGGCCTGGGCGTGCAAGGCAGGCGCGACGCCAAAGGCAGCCGCAGACGAAAGAATGGTCGAAAGTACAAGACGTTTCATATCGGGCTCCAACGGGGAAGATGGGCCGATATGGTCTTAAATTCGTGACTTCACGATTAATCATCTTGCGCAGCACCGCCTGCCAGCACTTGCGATCCGGACCGTTTATTCAACACAGGCAGGCGGTTGGCGCTTAGAAACGTGTGCTCAGAGAGAGATAGCTGTATAGTGAATTGCCAGTATCAGGAGCGCCCGGCGCGTGGCGGGCGAAGTCGCCCTTGATGAGCGCCGCTGCGCCCCACTCCACCGTCAGGCGCTCGGGAACGGCGTCCCACTGGACCCGCGTATCGATCACCTGGCCGATATGACGACCCGAATTGCCGCTACCATCGCGCAGGCGTGCACGCTCCCAGCTATCTGTCCGTGAGGCAAGATAGACATCATGGGCGACGAGGCGTGCGCGTACCGGCCCGTTGCTCCACTCGGCGCGCGCGCCGTAGCTGATGAGGTTTTCCCGCGCTATTGGACCGAACAGGCCGGTATGGCCGTAATCAGACCCGCGTCCGCCGAACAGCGGATCGAAGCGGTTCCAGCTTGTGCTGCGCTGCCGGTCACCACTGGCATAGCTGAGATGGGCCGAGAGGCGGACCGGGTTTTCGCGTTCGAACGTATAGCCCGTATTCGCCTGAAACGCCGCTGCACTGACATCACGGCGGGTGGCGCCGATAATGGTGTGCCCGGTCTGGAGCATTAGCTCGGCATCGAAGTCGTACTGCCCCTCTTGCGGAGGGCGGCGCAGACGCACGCCCGGGGTTACCAGGCGTGCGCCGCCATTCTCGTCGAGCGCGAAGACATAGGCCTCTGCCCGCAGGCCATGTGGCAAGCCGTTGCGCGACAGATGGGCGCCGTAAAACCGCGTATGCCAGTCCGCGTAGTCAAGTCCCATGCGGTTATCCGCCAGTGCCTGCCGGTCTGCCGGGTCGCGGATCACCGGCGCCGTGAAAAAGCCAATGGCCCGCCAGTTTTCATCTATGTCGAGCTGGAGCCGCACACCTTCAAAATTGGCTGGCATGTTGGAGAACGAGCTGGCGTCGGACAGGCGCCCCGAGCCGAGCGGCATCGTAAATCTACCAATTTTGGCAGTAAGTTGGCTCGACACCTGAGCTTCGGCATACAGCTGGAAAATGTCCGCCGCATTGTAGGCGCTCGAAGAAATGACCGAGCCGTCATCCTGAAGATAGCCGCGCGCATCAATGAGTTCTCCGACAAGCGTAACCGATTCCAGGCGGGCCTCGCCGCGCAGGAAAAGCTGAGTTGAAAGCAGCTGGTCCGAACCGTTCATCCCGGCCCGGTAGTGCGCGCCGAGCGTTTCCGCGCGTACACGCGCAGAGCCGGAAAACTCCAATTCCACAGAAGGTTGAGGAGCCTGCGGGTGAGCAGCGGCACCGGACAGCCAGATCGCGGCGGCCGCGAACAATCCCCTGCCCCTGCTCATGATCACGTCCGCCCGCCCTGTCACCAAAGTGTCACGGGACCGTCACATAGCCGGTCTGGGGCGGGGATCAAGCCGGGTGGACAGTTGAAACTGGCGGCAGCATGCGCCACGCCCATGAAGCAGGCGCGGCGCATGACAACGCATATATATTAGCTAGTTAGCGATCATTCAGCCGCTTCGCGCACGGCCGCAGCGGGTTTGAGCGCATCCGCAATTTGGAATGCCATTTCAAGGGCTTGGTCGGCATTCAGACGCGGATCGCAATGCGTGTGATAGCGGCTGGAAAGGTCGGCTTCCGACAGATGCCCTGCCCCGCCCACGCACTCGGTCACATCCTGTCCGGTCATCTCGAAATGGACGCCGCCGGGCTCCGCGCCCTCGCTGCGCACCACCTCGATAAAGCTTCTCAGCTCGGAGAGGATGTGGTCGAAGGCCCTTGTTTTATAACCGTTTCCAGCCTTGATCGTATTGCCGTGCATGGGATCGCACGACCAGACGACATTGCGGCCCTCGGCCACGACCTTGCGCACCAGCGGCGGCAGGCCCTTCTCCACCTTGCCAGCGCCCATACGGGCATAGAGCACCAGCCGGCCCGCCTCATTGCGCGGATTGAGAAGGTCAATCAGTTCAATGAGTTCATCCGGGTCGAGCGTGGGCCCGCACTTCAGCCCGATCGGGTTCTCGACACCGCGGCAATATTCGATATGCGCCCCGTCCGGCTGGCGGGTTCTATCCCCGATCCAGATCAGGTGCGCAGACGTGCCGTACCAGCGCCCGGACTGGGTCTCCATCCGGGTCATCGCCTCCTCAAACGGCAGGTGCAGCGCCTCGTGAGAGGTATAGAAATCAACGCCTTCCAGCGAGGGCGCGGCATCGGCCGTCACCCCGCAGGCGCGCATGAAGGACAATGCCTCGGTGATGCGGTCGGCATATTCCTGATAGCGCTCCCCGGCCGGACTATCCGACAGGAAATCCAGCGTCCACTGGTGAACATTGTGCAGATCGGCATAGCCGCCAGAGGCCAGGGCACGCAGGAGATTGAGCGTCGAAGCCGACTGGTCATAGGCCCGCACAAGGCGCTGCGGATCAGGCACGCGCCCCTCCGGCGTGAACGCCATATCATTAATGGAATCACCGCGATAGGACGGCAACTCAACGCCGTCTATCACTTCTGTATCGGCCGAGCGCGGCTTGGAAAACTGCCCGGCTATCCGCCCCACTTTGACCACGGGTTTTGCCGCGGCGAAGGTCATCACCACCGCCATCTGCAAGAGCACGCGGAATGTATCCCTCACATTACCGGCGGAGAATTCCTTGAAACTCTCCGCGCAATCCCCGCCCTGCAGCAGGAAAGCCTGGCCAGAGGCGACATTGGCCAGCTGGCGGCGCAGGCGGCGTATCTCGCCGGCAAACACCAGCGGCGGACGGCGCGACAGCTCCGCCTCGACCGCCTCCAGCGCGGCCGCGTCAGGATAGTTCGGCAGCTGCAGGGCTTTTTTCGTCCTCCAGCTAGACGGATTCCATCCACTCATGGCGTCACCTTCAATTCCGGCGGGATCCATTTTTCCCGCATGGTTACAAGCTCTTCGGCAACGGTTGGATGCACCGCGCAGGTGGCATCAAACTGTTCCTTGGTCAGCCCGGCTTTCACGGCAATGCCGACGGCCTGAATGATCTCTGGCGCATCATCGCCCACAATATGCACGCCGAGAACCCTTTCTGTGCCGCGCTGCACAATCATCTTCATCAGCATGCGGTCGGGATTGGGCCCGAGCATGCCCTTCATCGGCCGGAAAACGCTTTTATAAACATCGATATCGCCAAACTCGGCGCGGGCCTGCGCCTCGCTTAAACCCACCGTGCCGACAGGCGGCTGGGTGAAGACGGCGCTGGCGATATTGCTGTGATCATAGGCACTTGGATTGTCCCCGAATGCCGTTTCGGCAAAGCAGATCGCCTCGCGGATGGCCACCGGCGTCAGATTCACCCGGTCGGTCACATCGCCCACGGCATAGATGTGCGGCACGCTGGTGCGCGAGTACTCATCGACCTTCACGACGCCACGCGCGCCGGTTTCCACGCCGGCCTTCTCCAGGCCCAGCCCGCTAGTGTGCGGATCGCGGCCAATCGCGAAAACCACTTCATCTACAGGGCATTCATCGCCATTCTTCAGGTGAACTATCCTGGTGCCATCGCCGTTATCAGCGATCTTTTCAAACACGGTGTGCGTGATCACGCGCACGCCGGAGGCTTTCAACCCCTCATGGACGAACTCGCGCACATCATCGTCAAACCCGCGTAAAACGATGTCGCCGCGATAGACCAGCGTCACCTCCACGCCCATCTGCGCAAACACTTGCGCGAATTCGCACGCGATATAGCCGCCGCCCGCGATCACCATGGATTTCGGCAGGCGTTTGAGGTGGAAGAGCTCGTCGGAGGTGATGGCCAGCTCGCACCCCTCCAGCCCCTCATGCACGTTGGGTCTTCCCCCTGTTGCGATGAGGATAGTTTTTGCGCTTATCCGCCGTCCGCTGGGTTTGAGCTCCAGTGTGTGCTCATCGATGAATTCGGCGCGCTCGGATATCAGTTCCACGCCCGCATTGGCCAAATTCTTCGCATAGATGCCGGATAGTCTGTCCACCTCCGCATTCATCGCATCGCGGAATTTAGGCCAGTCAAATTGCGGCGCCTCCACCGACCAGCCATAAGCCTTCGCCAGCTCGAATTGCTTTTTGAAGCCAGAGGCATAGACCATGAACTTCTTCGGCACGCAGCCGCGGATCACGCAGGTGCCGCCGGGCCGGTGCTCTTCGGCCACGGCCACTTTATGCCCCTTCATGGCCACCAGGCGCGAGGCCCTCACCCCGCCTGAACCGGCCCCGATGGTGAAGAGATCATAGTCAAAATCGGCCATGGGTATGAAAGCCCCGTTTTATAGGTTTGAACGCCCGAACGTGGGTACGCGCACCCCCGATTCATAGGTTCGGAAGGCCCATTTTCACATGTGGCAAAACCGCCACAGGCAGATGGGCGTCAGAGGGAGCGATCTATCCCCGCAATCTGTCCCGCTTTTGGGTGGAAGGGGGATCTCCCTTACTCTCGTCGTTCCCGCGCAGGCGGGAACCCAGAGCCACTTGGCGCTGTCCTCGCCTTACGATCTCTGGATGCCCGCCTGCGCGGGCATGACGAGAAGCGGTAAGCGCGGCCGCTCCCCCGTGCGTCACCCCCCCCTGCGTCAGAATGCGCGCTATCCACAAAAAACCCGAACGTGCATAGGGATAAAAGTCCGCAAATCAGCTAGGGATATTTCCCGAAGCGGTTTGTTCGTTTCGCTGCGGGGAGTTTTTCCATGATCGACATGGAAGTTGCCGACCTATCACGCTGGCAGTTCGCGCTGACAGCCATGTACCATTTCCTGTTCGTGCCGCTCACGCTGGGCCTGGCCTTCATGCTCGCCATCATGGAGAGCGTCTATGTCATGACCGGCCGTCAGGTCTGGAAAGACATGACGAAATTCTGGGGCGCGCTGTTCGGCATCAATTTCGCGCTCGGCGTTTCCACCGGCATCACGATGGAGTTCCAGTTCGGCATGAACTGGTCCTACTACTCCCACTATGTGGGCGATGTGTTCGGCGCGCCGCTGGCGATTGAAGGCCTGATGGCCTTCTTCCTCGAGGCGACGCTCGTGGGCCTGTTCTTCTTCGGCTGGGACCGGATGAGCAAGCAGGCGCACCTGGCCGTCACCTGGTTCATGGCCATCGGCACCAATCTCTCCGCGCTGTGGATTCTCATCGCCAATGGCTGGATGCAGAACCCGGTGGGCTCCGAATTCAATCCGGAGACCATGCGCATGGAAGTCGTTGACTTCATGGCCGTGCTCTTCAATCCGGTGGCGCAGGCCAAATTCGTCCACACGGTTGCGGCCGGCTATGTCACCGGCGCGCTCTTCGTGCTGGCGATCTCGGCCTGGTTCCTGCTGCAGCGCCGCCATCGCGGCTTTGCCAAGCGCTCGATGACGGTCGCGGCCGCGTTCGGCCTGATGGGCTCGCTCTCGGTCGTGGTGCTGGGCGATGAGAGCGGCTACGCGCTCACCCACAACCAGCGCATGAAGCTCGCCGCCCTTGAAGCGATGTGGGAGACGCACGAGGCGCCCGCACCGCTCACCCTTGTGGGCTTCCCGGACGTGGAAAACCAGACCACGCATTTTGCGGTGGATGTGCCCTGGGTGCTGGGCCTTATCGCCACGCGTTCGCTCGATCAGGAGGTGCAGGGCATTCTGCCCCTCGTCGCCATCGCCGAGACGCGCGTGGAGAACGGCATACGCGCCTATGACGCCCTGCAAAGACTGCGCGCCGACGAGAATGATATTGAAGCGCGCACGCAGTTTGAGGAGACCAAGTTCGACCTTGGTTATGGCCTGCTCCTGCAGCGCTATATGGCAGATCCGCGGGACGCGACGCCTGACCAGATAAGGCAGGCTGCGTTCGACACGATACCCGACGTGCCGGTCATGTTCTGGTCCTTCCGCTTCATGGCGGGGATCGGCCTCTACATGATCCTTCTCTTCGGCACCGCCTTTGTGCTCTGCACGATGCGAAAACACGAGACGCGCTGGTTCCTGTGGGTGGCGCTGTTCTCCCTGCCGCTTCCATGGGTCGCGGCGGAGCTGGGATGGCTGCTGGCCGAATATGGCCGCCAGCCCTGGATCATCGAGGGTATGCTGCCCACCTTCCTTGGCGTCTCTAGCCTCAACGCCACGCAGATATGGATGACCATTGCCGGCTTCACCGCGCTCTATGGCGCGCTGGCCGTGGTCGAGGTGATGCTGATGCTGCACTTCATCCGCAAGGGCCCCTATGCGGGCAAGGGCGGTGATGTGGCGCGCCGCCCCACCCACAAGCCCGCGATTGCCGATGACGGCATGACCCCCATTCCGGCCGAATAGGAGAACCGCAAGATGGAAATCCCGATTTCTTATGAAGTCCTGCGCGTCCTCTGGTGGGGATTGCTGGGCGTCCTCCTGATCGGCTTTGCCGCGACGGACGGGTTTGACTTTGGTGTGGCGGGCCTGTTGCCCTTCGTGGCCAAGACCGATGCTGAACGCCGGGTTGCGATCAACACGGTCGGGCCGACCTGGGAAGGAAACCAGGTCTGGTTCATCCTGGGTGGCGGGGCGATCTTTGCCGCCTGGCCGATGGTCTATGCAGTCTCGTTCTCTGGCCTCTATCTGGCGATGTTCGTGCTGCTGGCCGCGCTGATACTGCGTCCTGTCGGCTTCAAATACCGCTCCAAGCGGGAAGATCCGCGCTGGCGGGCCATGTGGGACTGGGCGCTGTTTACCGGCGGCTTTGTGCCCGCGCTCCTGTTCGGGGTGGCGGTCGGCAATGTGCTGGTGGGCCTGCCCTTCCGGCTGGATGACGATCTGCGCGCCTTCTGGGATGGGTCTTTCTTCGACCTTCTCAATCCGTTCGCGATCCTGTGCGGCCTGCTGTCGGTGACGATGATGGGCCTGCATGGCGCGGCCTGGCTGTCGATGAAGGCCGAATATGGCCCGGTGCGGGACCGCGCACGCGCGCTTGCCCCCATCTTCGCCATTACCTCGATCGTGCTCTTTGCCGGCGGCGGCCTGGTCATGGCCTATGGCCCTTACGGCTTTGCGCAAGTGGGCGATGTCGATCCGGCAGGCCCGTCAAACCCGCTGCGGGCCGAGACGGTGGCGGCGGCAGGCGCGTGGCTGTCGAACTATGCCGCCCATCCCTGGATGATCCTGGCACCCGTGCTGGGCTTTGGCGGGGCGTTTGCGGCGCTGGCAGGCCTGAGGCTGAATTCGGAGAGCATCACCTTTATCGGCTCCAAGCTCTCCACCTTCGGGATCATCTCGACGGCGGGGCTGTCCATGTTCCCCTTCATCCTGCCGTCCAGCATTCAACCCAATGCCAGCCTGACGGTGTGGAACAGCTCATCAAGCCATCTCACCTTGTTCATCATGCTGATCACGACAGCGATCTTCCTGCCCATAATCCTCGCCTACACCTCGTGGGCCTTCAAGGTGATGTGGGGCCGGGTGACGACCGAGGATGTGACCAGTGGCGGCGACTACTATTAGGCCCTGAAAGGACCGGATTGATATGTGGTATTTTGCCTGGGTACTCGGCATTGGCCTGGCCTGCTCCTTCGCCATCCTGAACGCCATGTGGCACGAGATGTCGCTGGGCGATGAAGGCGATAGCGGCTCCAGCGAGGAAGCGGCCCGCTGGTAGGCAGGCCGGCAAGGCCGCTCACGATGAGACGGGGTGCATCGTGTCCCTGCGCGCGATCAGCCCCGTCTCGCGTATCCGCCTTGCCCGTTCAACGAGGCCATCGGCGGTAATGTGCTCATAATCCACGTCCCGGCCCTCTGCGGCCGGGAGCGTTTCCTCGCGCAGGACCGCAACCGACCAGTCGGCAAAGCAGCGCTGGTCCACCTCGCCGCAAAACACGATTTCCAGTCCCCGGTGTGCGGTGTCCCGCGCGATGCGCCGGAAGGTGGCGGACACCGCCTGGCGCGATCCCTCCAGCACCTGCAGGAAACGGTCACCATCAACGGCCAGCACGCCGGTCAGCCCTTCGGGCGGATTGTTGCGCAAGCCGGCTGACAATATGCGCCCCATCTCGTCGGATACATTGCGCGATCCGGACATGAAATCAGCGACGCTGTGATAGACGAGGCGGGTGAGGAACATGGGTTTCGATCCTTGAAAATGCCGCTGCCGCGCCCCCTGAGAGACCGCGGCAGTTAATCGTGCCGGTGTTCGTCTCAGAGCGAAGCATAAACGAATTCCGGCGCTTACTCTGTCTGCGCTGCCCGGAAATCGTGCACTCTTTCCGGTCCGCCATTCTTGCGCAGGAAAGCATCGTACGATTCAGCACTCATCGTGGCGGTGGCGGAATGCACCAGCCATTCACTGCCGGTGAAGACCGGCGTCTGCACTGAATGAAAGCAGCGTCTCTCGCCATCGACAGGCGCCCGCCAGATCCGCTCCACGCAGGCGACATCACCCTCGAACGCGCCGCATGCGAGGACTTCCCGGACTATGTCCGACACGGCCTGACCCAGCGGATCGGCGGTTTCCATGCCCGGCGTGTAGGCCTCAAAAGGAGGCCCGGCGTGGCGGTATCGTGAACTGGCTTCGATGACCGCGACCGCGCCGTCCCGGTATGCCAGCAGCGCCACCGCATGAGGCGAGTGGTGCACGATGGCGCGCAGCTGGTCCACCAGAGGCCGGTGCACCGGATTGCGCAGCAATTCGCGCAGGCGCGCGGCAATCTCGCGCGACGGCTCGATCACCCCGTTCTCCAGCCGCGAGACATAAGACTGGCTGACTTTCAGCCGGCTCGCGGCATCGTCCTGCTTCATATTGCTGCGAAGCCGCAAAGCCCGCAGCGCTAGTCCCCACCTGCCAGGCGTCCCCTCACGCCCGGCCCCATTGTCGTTCGTCAACCATATACTCCCCGTTTATTTCCCCACCAGAAATACGGATTAACCTGCTGGCACACGGATGCATGCATGTTTTTATGTCACAGCAGTAGGTCTGGCCGCAGCCATGCTGCACGTGCTGCGCTTTGCGGCGTCGCGCACACGGCCCTGTCTTGACCCGTCCCCCGTGCCATTTACTGTCGCGGGTTCGCCCGGCAAGAGGCGGCTAGCGGGAGATCAGACCAGATGGGTTTTTTCAGCGCAATCCAGCGTGAGATTTTCTACACCAAGGAGCTGATCCGGCTCCTGAAAACGCTCAAGTCGATCACGCCGGATTCAACCGATCTGACGCCGGACCTTCTCGAGCGCAATGTGGACGCGCACAAAGCCCGCCCGGCCTTCATCCTCGAGGACGGCTCGACGATCAGCTATGGCGCGTTTGATGCGTTTGCGAACCGGGTCGCCAACTGGGCTTTGGCCAGCGGCATCAAGCCCGGTGACACGGTTGCGCTCTATATGGGCAATCGCTGGGAATACATCGCCTTCTGGTTCGGCCTGTCGAAAGTGGGCGTCATTGCCGCGCTGCTGAACAATCAGGTGACCGGCAAGGCGCTCGCCCACGGGGTGAATATCGCCGAGGCCGCCCATGTGATTCTCGAGGGGGAACTCAGCGCCGCCTACGCAGCCTCTGCCGAGGCCATCGGCCCGATCACGCCCTGGGTCTTTGATGGCGATGCCGCGTCCGTGCCCGGCGGGCAGGATCTCGGTGGCGCGCTGGCGGCTGTCTCTGACGAGCGCCCCGGCCGTGAGCACCGCGCGCATCTTCTGGCCAAGGATCCGTGCCTGAAAATGTACACCTCCGGCACGACCGGCCTGCCCAAGGCGGCCATCGTGGCGCACACCCGTTCGCTCTACTACCTGCAGGGCTTTGCGGTGGCGTCCAACGCCTCGCCGAAAGACCGCATGATGATGGTGCTGCCGCTCTATCACGCGACGGGCGGGCTGTGCGGTGTGGGCTGCGCGCTCTCCAAGGGCGGGGCGCTGATCGTGCGCCGCAAGTTTTCCGCCAGCGCCTTCTGGAAGGACGCCGCCGAGCATGGCGCGACCATGTTCATGTATGTCGGCGAGCTGTGCCGCTTCCTTGTGGCCGCTGATCCCTCGCCGGACG
Source organism: Glycocaulis sp. (assembly GCF_051859565.1). Lineage (GTDB taxonomy): Bacteria > Pseudomonadota > Alphaproteobacteria > Caulobacterales > Maricaulaceae > Glycocaulis. Next base: position 28,476 of record NZ_JBHYFK010000009.1, on the reverse strand, counting down.
AGAAGAAGCACAAGATCCGCATCGCCATCGGCAACGGGCTGCGCCCCGATGTCTGGCCGCGCTTTGTCGAGCGCTCCGGCATCAAGCGCATCATGGAGTTCTATGGCGCGACGGAGGGCAATGTCAGCTTCCTGAATCTGGATTCCAAGCCCGGCGCCATTGGCCGCGTGCCGCCCTATCTGCGGAGCCGCTTCAACTCGGCGCTGGTGAAGTTTGATCTCGATTCCGAGGCGCCTGTGCGTGACGCCAGGGGGCGCTGCATTCCGTGCGGGCCCGATGAGGTGGGCGAGGCCATTGGCGAGATACGCCCCGATGATGCCCGCTACCGCTTTGACGGCTATGGCGACAAGGAAGCGACCGAGAAGAAGCTCCTGCGCGACGTGTTCAAGAAGGGCGATCTGTATTTCCGCACCGGCGATCTGATGAAGCGCGATGCGCAAGGCTATTTCTACTTCATCGACCGGGTGGGTGACACCTTCCGCTGGAAATCGGAGAATGTGGCGACCTCGGAAGTGGCCGAGATCATGGGCATGGCGCCGGGCATCGTGCAGGCCAATATCTATGGCGTGCCGGTGGCGGATTATCCCGGCAAGGCCGGCATGGCCGCTCTGGTGGTGAACAAGGATTTCGATCTCGCCACCGTTCATGCGCATGTGACCAAGGAGCTGCCGGCCTATGCCCGCCCGCTCTTTGTGCGCATCCACCAGGAAGACCCGTCAGAGCACACGACCGGCACGTTCAAGCTGAAGAAGACCGATCTGGTGGCCGAAGGGTGGGATCCGGCGAAAATCTCCGAACCGCTCTATATCGATCACCCCGAACAGAAGGCCTATGTGCCCCTGACCGCCGAGATCCGCGCCGCTATCGAGAGCGGGGAGCTGCGGGTTTAGGTTGCTTGCCAAAATACGGAAATTCCGTATAGTCTTGCGGTGAGCGACAGGTTTGATCCGGCCAAGGATGCCGCCAATCTGGCAAAGCACGGCTTGTCACTGGCTTTTGGTGACCGGATTTTCCGCGATGCCGGGCATCTGATCCTGCCGTCTATCCGTCCTGTTGACGGTGAAGAGCGGTTCAAGGTGATCGGCGCGGTGGAGGCAAAGCTGTTCACTGGTGTGTTTACGTGGCGGGGTGGCCGCCCCCGCTTCATCTCGGTTCGCAGGAGCAATTCCGGTGAAGAAAGAGCCTATCATTCTGCCGGCTGACCCCATGGATGACGAGGATTTCGCCGTCTCCGCTGAAGGCATGGAGCGCGGGCAGCGGGCCCGGCTGATCCGGCAGACGCGCAATAATCTCGGCCTGTCGCAGGCCGAGTTCGCCCAGCGCTTCCGCGTGCCGGTCGGCACCTTGCGCGACTGGGAGCAGGCGCGCGTTACCGCGCCAGATTTCGCGATTGCCTATGTGCAGGTGATTGCCCGCCATCCCGACATGGTCGCCGAAGCCCTGAACTGATCAGGCCTTGCCCCGCTCCTTGCGGGCGCTGGCAAGGTCCAGCTCCGGCGCGGCATGGTCCAGCGGCGCGTTGACCGGCAGATGGCAGGTCACTTTCGTGCCGCGTCCGGGCGTGGAGTCCAGCTCCACCCAGCCGCCATGCAGGCGCACGATTTCCTTCACCAGAGCGAGGCCGAGGCCCGCCCCGGCGCGGTTCGACTGACCGCGTTCAAAGCGCTCGAACACGCTTGCCTGCCTGTCCTTGTCGATACCCTCGCCATTGTCGGCAACCCACAGGCGCGCCTCGCCGCCCTTCACCTCGGCGCCCACCTCGATGCGGCCGCCCTGATCGACATGATCGAGCGCATTGGTGAGCAGGTTGTAGAGCACCTGTTTCAGCCGGGCGCCATCGGCGCGTACTGGTCCTTCGCCCTTGCCGGCATTGACGTTCAGCTTGATGCCGGCGTGTTCGGCGCGCGGCATGACCAGCTCTGCGGCCTCGGCGGCCAGCGCATCAAGCCGGGTATCGCCGAGATCCAGCTCCAGCTGGCCGGCATCAATGGCGGCAATGTCCAGAATATCGTCGATCAGCTTGGCCAGCTGGGCAGAGGCGGTCTGGATGGCGGCGATCGGGTCTTTCTGCCGGTCAGAGAGCGGGCCCGCAAACCCGCCTGCCAGCAGGTCGGCATAACCGCCAATAGTCGTCAGGGGCGTGCGCAGCTGATAGCTGACATGGCCGACAAAGCCGGTCTTGATCTTTTCAGACGCTTCCAGCGCCTCGGCGCGGTCGCGCAGCGCCTCTTCCACCCGGCGTGTATCGGTGATGTCGTCCCAGGCGATCAGGGTTGCGCCATCGGGCAGCGGACGGCTGAGCCAGGTCAGCACCGAGCCATCGGCGCGCCGTACCTCGCCCGTCTTGGCGGTGCGCGATTCCGGTGAAGTGTCGGTGATACGCGCCTTGATGGCCGCCCAGGATTCCTTGTCGGGGTGAAGCGCGTGGCAGGCATCGGCGATGGCGGTGAAGTCGGCCTTCTCCAGCGTTTCCGGGGCCAGCTTCCACAGCGTTTCAAACGCCAGATTGTGCAGCTGCAGCTCGCCTTCCGGGCCAAACACGGCCACCGCCTCATGCAGCCGGTCCAGCGTGGCGCGCTGCACCTTGATGAGGGTGTTGTAGCGCGCCTGCAGGGCCAGCTGGTCGGTCATGTCTTCAAAGATCAGCAGCACGCCGCCCAGCGGATGGCGCTGGCGGGCCACGCGCAAGGTGCGGCCATCGCCCAGCGGCCACAGCTCATCGGGCGTCTCGGTGCCCGGCGGGCGCTCATAATAGGCCAGCTCGCCGGCTTTCCAGTTCTTGTAGTCGGCATTGGCGGAGTTCGGCAGAAGCTGGTCTTCGCGCAGCCGGTCAAGCAGCGCGCCGTGCGAGGGCCGGTCATTGAGCACCGCCTCTTCCAGCGCAAACAGCCGGGCAAAGGCGCGGTTGTAGAAGATGAGCTGCTTGGTGCGGTCAAAAATGGCGACCGCCTCTGCCATGTGGTTCAGCGTCTCGTCATGCGCCTCGCGGAAGCGTTTGAGCGCCGCGCGCGCCTCTTCGCCGCGCGTGATGTCAAAGGCTGCGCCCGCCACGCCGCCAGAGATGGGGAAGACCACCACGTCCAGCGCCCGGCGTTCGCCCTTGATGACCGCGCCGCGCACATGGGCCACCGGAGCGCTGGCTTTCAGCGCCTCACCCGCCTGCGCAGGCAGGCCCGGCTCCAGCAAGAGCTGCCGGTCGATCACATCGGCTACGCTTCTGCCCTCGACGGCCTCCACATAGGCCGGATTGACCCAGTGCAGCCGCCCGGATGCGCTGATGCGCCAGGAGGGGAAGGGCGCCTTGCCCAGCATGTCCAGGAAAGCCAGTGGATCGTCTGCCACGACCGAGCGGGCCTCTTCCAGCCGCCCGCGCGCACCGGATTCCTCAAGGCCGCGAATGGTCGCATCGGCGATCCAGAGGACGAGCTGCGATCCGGCCGGGCGGCCATCGGCCTCGATAAAGCGTCCCGACGGGCCCGATACGGTCAGCGAGAAGGGTTTGCCCTCGCGCATGAGCTCGCCCATGCGCTGGCGCAGCGTGGTTTCCATTCCGCCTGCCGAGCGCGCCTCATAATCGGCGATGCCGTCCAGAAGGGCGGTCGCCGGATCAGGCTCGTTCATCACGCCAGAGCCCAGATCGGCAAACTGGACCAGAGAGGCAAGGGCGGTGGGTGAGCCATAGACGCGCGGCGAGGACCAGCCGGCGGCGTCAGGATCGGGCGGTGTCTCCCAGACCAGAACCAGGCCGGGATGGGCGCCGAACACGCTGTCTGCGCGGGCCAGGCGGTCTTCAAGCCAGGCAATACGTTTTTGCCAGTGGGATCTTGCAGTGCGCACGCCTTCGGTCAGGCGCCAGGCCCACAGGGCGGTCGCCACGGCAAATCCCACCGCGCCGCCGGTAACGATCAACGTTGCCAGCTGAGCCGGCTCGGTGGCCATCATGGCATGCCCCCTTCACTGCGCGGCTGCATCATCAGGACACGTGGCCATCGTGTCAGTGCAGCCGGTCGAATCACCACCTTAACTTAAGGTAAATCCGCAAGCGAGGAGAGGTTATCAGCGTATGCGCACCTGTCCGAGGACAAACTCGAACATCACCGTGCAGCCGGTCAGGTGCGCGCCTTCGGACAGGGGTGCGAACTGCCATTGTTCGACCGCGCGGCGGGCCTCGCGGTCAAAGAAGCGGCCCGGCACGCCTTGCGCAATACGCACATTTTCCACCGCGCCAGACCCGTCCACATCGAACTGGACAATGGACCAGCCCTGCTCGCCGCGTGCCCAGCCGCGCGCGGGGTATTCGGGCAGAGGCGCATGGACCGCACTCAAGGGCTCGCCCTGACAGCCCTCGCTGGGGGCCATGCGGGCAATATTGGGCATGAGCGGCATTTGCGATTGCGGCATGAACGGCCCGCGCTCACGCGGGTCGGTCATCGGCGCTGGCACGGACACACAGCCCGAAAGGACGATTGCCAGACCCGCAAGGGCAAGAAGAGGGGTGGTGCGCATGGCCGCCAGACTAGCGGCTAAAGCCTGCCACGCCAGCGCTTTTGCGCAGCGCGAAGTACGCGCTTGACATCATATAAGGATATCTTTATGTCCTGATCTTGCGCCGATTTGAGCTTCAGCTTGCGGGCGCGGAACAAATGCAGCTAAAGCGAAGCAGGACAAGACAACGCTGCCCGGACCGGGCACGACCGGAATAGTCCTGCATCCCTTTGCCATCGGCGCTCTTGCATTTGCCTTTCCGCTCTCCCGCGCGACGGAAAAAAGAAGAGTGGAACTGCCATGGCCCCGCTGGATTACGCACCGAGCTTTGTGTCTCCCGTAACCGTACGCAGCCGGCCCATGCGCGCGGTATTGCTGGGCTGCGGCACGGTCGGCAGCGCGCTTCGCGCCCGCCTGCCGCAAGGCGTGGCGATTGAGGCCATTGCGGTGAGCCGCTGGCGTGATCTGGGCAAGGGTCCGGTACGCGTGCTCGACAGTCTCGATGCCGCGCTGGACCTTGCTCCTGATCTGGTCATTGACGCCCTGCCGGGCTGCGCGGGCGCCGAGACGGCGCTGGAGCGCGCGGTTCAGGCCGGTGCCCACATCGTCTCCGCCAACAAGGCCGTCATCGCCCGCCGCCCCGATCTGGAGCGCGCGGCGAAAGAGAAGGGCCGCGCCTTTCTCTATAGCGCCGCGGTAGGCGGCGGTGTGCCCGTGCTGGAAACGGTCAGCGCCCTCAATGCGCGCGGACGCGAAATCACGACCGTTAAGGGCGTGTTCAACGGCACATCGAATTTCGTGCTGGACCGGCTGGCCAAGGGCGAGGCGCTGGACGATGCCGTGCGCGCCGCGCAGGCCGCCGGCTTTGCCGAAGCCGATCCCAGCGCCGATCTCGACGGTGATGACGCGGCAGCCAAGCTGGTGCTGACCGCCCGCGCCGCCTGGGGTGTTGATCTTGATATTGAGGCCATAGCCCGCCAGTCGATCACTGAACTGGCCCCCGGCTTTGCCGCCAAGGCGGCGCGTGAGGGGCTGCGCATCCGGCAGGTCGGGCGTCTCGCCCGTTCAGGCGGCGGCGTTCACGCCGCGGTGCGTCTCGAAGCGGTGGGCGCCGACAGCGTGTTCTACCGTGTGGAGCGTGAAGGCAATGGCGTGGTCATCGCGCTGAAGGATGCGCCGGGCGTGATCCTCACCGGCAAGGGCGCAGGCGGCGCGCCGACGGCGGCCAGCATGGCCGGAGACATTGCCCGTCTGGTCGCGGAGCACGGCTGATGCCTGCCGTGCTTGCCGCCACAGAGGCGGGGGAGAGGGCAGCCGATCCCGCCTGTCCCTTCCCCATAAACGACCATATCACCACGCTGGAGCTGTCCTCCGGTGCGTTCGTAACCGCCAGGGGCCGTGTCTACGGCCCTACCGGCGCGCCGGGCATTATCGTGCTGGGCGGGATTTCGGCGCACCGCTTCCTGCTGGGTGATCACGCAGACCGGGCCAGCTGGTGGCCGGGCATTGCCGGGCCGGGCCTCGCGCTCGACCCGCTGCGCCACCAGCTTCTCGCCTTCGATTTTCTGGCAGAGGAAGTGGGGCCCTTCCCGCGCGTGGAAGATCAGGCAGAGGCCCTGCTGGCGCTCGCCGATGCGGCAGGGTTTGAGACCTTCCAGATCGTGGGAGCCTCCTATGGCGGCAGCATTGCGCTGGCGCTGGCCGCCCTCGCGCCGGACCGGGTGACGGGCCTGCATGTGCTGTGCGCGGCCGCCTGCCCCCATCCGATGACGACGGCGCTGCGCGCCATTCAGCGCGATATTGTCGAGTTTGGCCTTGCGCGCGGCGATGGAGCAGGCGGGGTCGATCTGGCGCGCCGCCTTGCCATGACGACCTATCGCACCGCAGACGAGTTCAAGGCGCGCTTTGCCAGCCCGGCGCCGGGCTCGTGCGATGTCAGGGGCGTAGAGGCCTATCTGGCGGCGCGCGGCGCGGACTATGCCGCCCATACCAGCCCGCAGCGCTTTCTGGCCCTGTCGCGCTCCATGGATGCGGTGCGCATCGATCCGGCCGCCATCCGTGCGCCTGCGCGGCTGTTCGCGGTGGCCGAAGACAGGCTGGTGCCGCTGGCCGACATGAAGGCGCTGGCCAATGCCATTCCCGGTGCCAGCCTGCAGACCTGTTCCAGCCTTTATGGCCATGACGGATTTTTAAAGGAGGTGGAGGCCGTGACACGCTTTCTGGAGGCGGTATGAGCCGGGACCGGACACGCGAAAGCCTTGCCACGCGCGCCGCGCGCGCCGGGATAAACGCCGATCCGGGCCATGGCGGCATCGTCGCGCCGATCAATGTGGCCGCCACCTATCTGCGTGAAGACCCGGCCATACCCGGCCGGTTTGACTATGCGCGCACCAATGCGCCCACACGCGCCGTGCTGGCAGAGGCCATTGCCGGTCTTGAAGGCGGTGCGGGGGCCTGCCTGACAGCCTCCGGCATGGCCGCGATCGATCTGGTCCTGAACCTCTTACCCGCAGGCGCGCGCATTGTCGCCGCGCATGATAGCTATGGCGGCACGCAGCGCCTGTTCAATGCGCGCGGCCCCCAGCGCGGCTTCGAGATTGTCTATGCCGATGCGACAGACCTTCCTGCGCTGGAAACCGCACTTGCGCCCGGCGCGGCGCTGCTCTTTCTGGAAACCCCGTCCAATCCGCGCCTGCGCATTACCGACATCGCGGCGGCGAGCGCGCTGGGGCACGCGGCAGGCGCGCTGGTGGCGGTCGACAACACCGTGCTCTCTCCCGCCATCCAGCGCCCGCTGGAGCTGGGAGCCGACATATCCGTCAGCTCGCTGACCAAGATCATCAATGGCCATTCCGATATGGTGGGCGGTGTGGTGAGCGTGCTCGAAGCCGCGCTTCTGGACGATCTTGCCTGGTGGCTGAATGCGTCAGGCACAGGGCTTGGGCCGTTTGATGCGTTTCTGGCGACGCGGGGGCTTCGCACCCTGCCCTTGAGGGCGAAAGCGCAGTCAGAGGCCGCGCTGGACCTGGCAGGGCGGCTGGCCCGGCATGGCAGCGTGGCCGGCGTCGATTATCCCGGCCTTGCCGGTCATCCCGGCCATGGCCTCGCAGTACGCCAGCAGGCAGGGCTATTCGGGCCGCTGTTGAGCCTTCAGGTCAAAGGCGATCCGCGCGTGTTTCTGGAGCGGCTGGAATTGTTCTCGCTGGCGCAATCGCTCGGCGGGGCGGAAAGCCTGGTCAGCGTGCCTGCCCTGATGACCCATGCCGCGATGAGCCCGCAGGCGCGCGCCCATGCCGGCATCAGCGATTCGCTGGTGCGCCTGTCTGTGGGGCTGGAGGATGTGGACGATCTCTGGCGCGATCTGGAGACGGCTCTCGCAGCGCTCTAGCGCCGCCCCTATCTGCGCCAGGTCAGCGAGAAGGCAGCGAAGTCTTCAGATGTGTCCCAGGACTGGGTCGGCAGCGACCAGCTGGTTTCACGGCGCACATAGGCGAGCGAGACATCCACGCCCTGTACCCGCATGGCGAGGCCAGCCTGCTGATCTCCCACCATGGCATAGGGCTGGAGGGTGAGCGTCTCGCGCAAGGAGCGCGACTCGCCGGGGCGGTAGATCAGCGCCTGACGGTCGGCGCCGGCAAAGAACCACCAGCCGCCATTGGCCGAGTTTTCGCTGCCGACATACTGACCCACACGCACCGTGGCGCCGAACTCGGTAGCCGACCCGCCATCACCAAAGCTGACACCGGCGCGCGGGCGCAGACCCATATCCAGCTCGCCCTGTCCGCCCGCGCTGTCAAAGCGGCCTTCATAGCGCAGGGCCATGGCCCGCCCGCGCATCCGGTTGGAGGAGAACTGCCAGGCAGGCATGTCCAGCCCTGACGGGGAAAGGGCGGCTGTCACCCAGTCGGGCTCTTCAGCATCGAACATCGCCACGCGCAATTCGCTGCCAGCCGCGCTGCGGGCAATAACGGTCTGCGGTGCATTGAACGCGCCGAAGCTCTGGCGCAACTCGCCTGTGTCGGCAGCCGACAGGCCGGACACCGCGAGCGCCGTTGCATCGCGGGCGCCATGAGGCGTCTGTACCCACTCGCCCCGGTCCATAGACAGGCGCATGGAGGGCAGAGGCCCGGCAGCAAGCTCTTCGAGCAGCGGCGTGATGATGATGGTGTTCGTGTCGAGGGAGGGGGCTTCCTGCGCCATGGACGCAGGCGTGCCGCCCGCCAGGTTGGCGCCGGCAAGGACCATGAGGCCCGCAAGGCAATGTGCCCTCGCGGTGAAACGTCCTGTAATGTGCTTCGCAGTGGTCACGATGGCGCTCCCCAGTGCCGGTTTCGTCACCTCAATAAACACCTCAGATCGTATCATGTTCCCTGAGCATGCGCGCCTAAATTCGCCCGAACGGCGTTAACCCGCAATTAAGAGGCCTGCAACCTTGCCATGAAAAAGGGGAGGCTGCACGCCTCCCCTTTCCCGCTCGCATATTTTCCAGTGCCTTACTGGCAGGCGAGGCATTCCTCGTACTCGGTCTTGGCCGCAGCCTGCATGGAGCTTTCCATGTTATCCTTGCCTTCGGTTCCGGCAAAGGCGGTGCGCTGGACCGATTTGGAGCGGCAATAATAGAGCGACTTGATGCCCCGCTCCCATGCCGTCCAGTGCAGCATATGCAGATCCCATTTATCGACATTGCCCGGCAGGAAGATGTTCAGCGACTGCGCCTGGCAGATATAGGGCGTGCGGTCGGCGGCGTGCTCGATCACCCAGCGCTGGTCCAGCTCGAACGCGGTCTTGAAGACGTCTTTCTCGTCCTGGGTGAGGGCGTCGAGATGCTGGACCGAGCCTTCATGCTCCAGGATCGAGTTCCAGGTGTGAGGCGTGTTGATACCCTTCTCGTCGAGAATTTTCTCCAGATAGGGGTTCTTTACCGTGAACGATCCAGACAGCGTCTTGTGCGTGTAGACATTGGCCGGGATCGGCTCGATGCCTGCGCTGGTGCCGCCGCAAATGATCGAGATCGAGGCCGTCGGCGCGATGGCCAGCTTGTGCGAGAAGCGCGCCTTCACGCCGCTCTCTGCCGCATCCGGGCAGGCGCCGCGCTCTTCGGCAAGCTTTACCGAGGCGCGGTCCGCACCCTGACGCAGATGCTTGAACAGCTTGCGGTTCCAGCTGGCTGCCATGGCGGACTCAAAGGGAATGTTGAGCGCCTGCAGGAAGGAGTGGAAGCCCATCAGGCCAAGGCCGACAGACCGCTCGCGCCAGGCTGAATAGGTGGCGCGGTCCATCTCGTCGGGCGCGCGGTCGATGAAGTCCTGCAGCACGTTGTCGAGGAAGCGGAACAGATCCTCGATGAAGAGCGGATCGCCCTTCCACTCGAGGAATTTCTCCGCATTGACCGAAGACAGGCAGCACACGGCGGTGCGGTCGCGGCCCAGATGGTCGACGCCCGTCGGCAGCATGATTTCCGAGCACAGATTGGACTGGCGCACTTTCAGGCCCAGCTTCTTCTGGAACATGGGCAGCGCGTTGTTCACCGTGTCGGAATAGATGATGTAGGGCTCGCCGGTCTGCAGGCGCAGCTCCAGGATTTTCTGCCACAGCTTGCGCGCGGAGATGGATTTCACCACTTCGCCCGATTTCGGCGAGATGAGCGGGAAGTCCGCATCCTCACGCACCGCCACCATGAACTCGTCGGTGATATTCAGCCCGTGATGGAGATTGAGGCTCTTGCGGTTGAAATCGCCAGAGGGTTTGCGGATTTCGAGGAACTCTTCGATCTCCGGGTGATGGATGTCGAGATAGACGGCCGCCGAACCACGGCGCAGCGAACCTTGCGAAATCGCAAGGGTCAGCGAATCCATCACGCGGATGAAGGGAATGATGCCGGATGTCTGCCCGTTCTGGCCGACCTTCTCGCCGATGGAGCGCACATGGCCCCAATAGGTGCCGATGCCGCCGCCATTGGAGGCCAGCCACACATTCTCCGTCCAGGTGGCCACGATGTCGTCCAGCGAATCGCCAACCGAATTCAGGAAGCACGAAATCGGCAGGCCGCGCTCGGCCCCGCCATTGGAGAGGACCGGCGTGGCCGGCATGAACCAGAGACGCGACATATAGTCGTAAAGGCGCTGCGCGTGGGCCGTATCGTCAGCATAAGCCGTCGCGGCGCGCGCGAACATGTCCTGATAGGTTTCGCCGGGCAGGAGATAACGGTCGACCAGCGTTTTCTTGCCGAAATCGGTCAGCAGCTCGTCGCGTGACGGATCGGTCTTCACGCTCTCCACGAGGCGCAGCGTGACGGCTTTGGGCTTGCCCCGCCGCGAGCGTACAGGGCCCTGCGTTGCGGTGCCGGAGATCGGGCTAGAGTCAAACGGCGTCATGGTCCAAACCGCTCCTTCGTGCAGGGCGCAAAAATCCTAGGCGCTGGGCAGAAAAATGCGCGCCGCCTTAACAAAACCTATACATGCTGTGTGGCTTCCCCCGGAAACCGCAACATATAGTGCTAAGGGTCTGGCCCAGCGTCAACGGCCCAAACACGCTTCAACCCAACTTTTTGGTTAATGAAGCCTTACCACGGACCGCTCCGCATCCGGACTCTTTAACGCTTTCGGGGCTGTAGCCCAGCTGACATTAAATGTGGAAAGCCGGCTGGCAGGTTCAACCCAGATTCAGGAGCTCGGGATCGCCCCCTTGCGCCGCGATGTTGATGGTGACGACGCGCTCTGCGGCGAAGCGGTAGAGATAGTGCGGTCCCCCGGCTTTCGGCCCGGTGCCGGAGAGGCCCTCGCCGCCGAAAGGCTGCACGCCGACGACCGCGCCGGTCATGTTGCGGTTCACGTACGTATTGCCCGCCGGAACCGCCTCGCGGACCGAATCAAGGAATCGCTGGAGACGCGAATGCACACCCAGCGTCAGCCCGTAGCCCTTGCCCGCGAGCTGGGCGGCGAGCTTTGGCAGATCGGCGCGCTTGTAGCGGATCACATGCAGGATCGGCCCGAACACTTCGCGGTCGGCCACGTCCAGCGAGGGCAGTTCCACCAGCAAGGGCGCAAAGTAATGCCCTTGCGCCTTCAGTTCATCGCTCAGCGGCGCGCGGTGCAGGATTGTCGCTTCGCGCTCCATGCGCTCCGCGTGGGCGGTCAGCATGGCTAGCGCCTCGTCATCAATGACCGGGCCGACATCCGTCGCCGGATCGGCGGGATCACCCAAGGCGAGCGCGTCCATCGCGCCCTTGAGGGCCTCGATCAGGCCATCAGAGGTTTCGCGCGGCAGGAAGAGGATGCGAAGCGCCGAGCAGCGCTGTCCGGCTGAACCGAAGGCGGAGAGAATCGCATCGTCCACCACCTGCTCTTTCAGGGCGGAGGTATCGACGAACATGGCGTTGAGCCCGCCCGTTTCGGCGATCAGGGGCAGGATGGCACCCTCGCGCGATGCCAACGTGCGGTTGATGATGCGCGCGACTTCCGTCGAGCCGGTAAAGGCAACCCCTGCCAGAAGCGGATGGCTCGTCATCATCGCGCCGACCTTGCCATCGCCCGGCACCAGTTGCAGCACATCCTTGGGCAGGCCTGCCTTCTGGAAGAGCTTTACCGCCTCGAACGCCACCAGCGGTGTCTGCTCGGCCGGTTTGGCGACGACCGTATTGCCCGCTGCCAGCGCAGCGGCAATCTGGCCGGTGAAGATCGCCAGCGGGAAATTCCACGGGCTGATGCAGGTGAAGACACCCTTGCCCGCAAGCTCCAGATGATTGGTTTCACCGGCCGGTCCCGGCATGCGGTCGGCATGGCTGAACTTGGTCTCGGCTTCGGCCGCGTAATAGCGCAGGAAATCGACCGCTTCGCGCACTTCGGCGACACCGTCATTAAGCGTCTTGCCGGCCTCGCGCGTCAGGATGGCCATGAAGCGGTCGGTATCGGCTTCCAGCGCATCGGCGAGCTTTCGCAGAATCGCCGCGCGGGCTGCGCCGCCCTGACGGTCCCATGCCCCGAACGCCTTGTGGGCCGCAGTGAAGGCAGCATCGACCATGGCTTCATCAGCCTCGGTGATCTTGCTCACAATCACAGACGAATCCGCAGGGCTCGCCTGCCCGCGCTCCGCCCCGGTTTTCACCTTGCCGGAAATGATCGGGGCGCAGGCATGGGGCATCGCCTTGTCGAAACGCGTCTGCGCGTCTGCCAGCATGGTACGCATACCTTTCTGTGAGAGGTCAGTGCCTGCCGCGTTCTCCCTGTGCGGGCCGTAAAGCCGGGGCGGGGCCGGAATGAAGGGGTGGCGGTCCATGCTGTCGGCGCCCTCGAACGGGCCGCGCGCCACATCGGCAGCGGGCACATCCGGATCGAGGAAGGAGTGCACGAAGGAGGTGTTGGCGCCATTCTCCAGCAGGCGGCGCACCAGATAGGGCAGAAGGTCTTCATGGCTGCCCACGGGCGCGTAGACGCGTACCGGGCGCAGAGTGAATGCGCTGGCGGCGGCCAGATAAAGCGGCTCGCCCATGCCGTGCAGGCGCTGGAACTCATACGCGCCATTGCCGAGCTCGGCGGCGATCTCGCGCACAGCACACAATGAATGCGCGTTATGGGTGGCAAACTGGGGGTAGATCGTGTCCGGCTCGCCCAGCATGGCGCGCGCGCAGGCAAGATAATTGAGATCGGTCGCCGATTTGGTGGTCCAGACCGGGAAGTCCGGCCAGCCATTCATCTGGGAGAATTTCACTTCCGTATCCCAGTAGGCGCCCTTCACGAGGCGCACCATGAGGCGCCGTCCGCTTTTCCGGCCCAGCTCGGCCAGTTTGCCGATCACCGCGTAGGCGCGCTTCTGGTAGGCCTGCAGGGCAAGGCCCAGACCGTTCCAGCCGGCAAGCGATGGCTCGTGCGCCAGCCGTTCCAGTATCATCAGCTGCAGGACGAGACGGTCTGATTCCTCGGCGTCCAGGCAGAAGCCTATGTCAGCAGCCTTTGCCGCCTCCGCCTGTTCGAGCACCTTGGGATAAAGCTCGCGCCAGAGCGCTTCGAGCTTGAAGATATTATAGCGCGGATGCAGGGCGGAGAGCTTCACCGATACGCCGTCCACGGCCTCCACCGGCCCTTGCTGGCGGGACTTGGCCACGGCCGCAATCGCGTCCATGTAGCGGGTGTGATAACGCGCCGCGTCCGTGTGTGTGCGCGCGCCTTCGCCCAGCATGTCAAAAGAGAAGAGCGGCAAGTGCCCTTCAGGCACTTTCCAGGCATGACCGCGCTTGATCGCGCCGCCAATCGTGCGGCCCAGCACGAACTGCTCGCCCAGAATGCGCATGGCCTGACGCGTGGCGGTGCGGATGACCGGCTCACCGACCCGGCCCGCGATATTGCGGAAATAGGCGCCAGGATCTTTCCGAGCCGCCGGATCCACGTCCATCAGCGAGCCGGAGAGCATCAGGCCCAGCGTGGACGCATTGACCAGCCAGTTCTCGGATTTCCAGGCGTGCTCCGCCCACGCACCCGAGCCGATTTTTTCGGCGATCAGCGCATCGGCGGTCTTCGCATCCGGCACGCGCAAGAGCGCCTCGGCCAGACACATCAGGGCGAGGCCTTCCTTGTTGGACAGGCCAAACTCCTGAAGGAAGGATTCCATCAGCCCGGTGCGGGTTTTGGCAGCGCGGGCCCGCTCGACCAGATCAATCGCCGCTGCCGAAACGCGCGCGCGCGCAGCCGTGTCCAGCCCGGCCTTGGCGTTCAACGCTCGCACGGCTTCGCTTTCAGGTGCGAATTTCAGGGCGTCAATGGCGTCCCAGTCGATACCGGAGGCAGGAGAAGTTATACCGTTCATTGTCAATCCGTGTTCCAGGCCAGAGCTGGGCCGACATTGCCCACAACGCGAACGGGCAGGCAAGGCCACAGCACCGTTACCCTTCGCTTGGGCGGAAAAACACGTTATGAGCACCGGCCCGACATCCTGCCGCTACCCCGAACAGGCTTGCGGCATTCGAGAAGAGGCTGGGACATGGACAACACGCCGCTGCGCATACTGCTGGTGACAGACGCCTGGGAGCCGCAGGTCAATGGCGTGGTGCGTACCCTGTCGCGCACGGTCGATGAATGCCGCGCCATGGGCCATGAGGTGGAGGTCATCCATCCGGGCCTTGGCTTCAAGACCATCCCCCTGCCCACCTATCCCGATATCAAGCTGGCGCTGGGCGCGCGTGAGGACCTGGAAGCGCGTTTCCGCGCCTTCGAGCCGGAAGCGATCCATATCTCCACCGAAGGCACGCTGGGCCATGTTGCCCGGCGCATCTGCCTGTCATGGAAGCTGCCCTTCACGACCAGCTACCACACCCAGTTTCCCGAATATGTGCATGCGCGCTTCCCCTTTATTCCGCTGGCGGCGGGCTATGCCTTCATGCGCCGCTTCCACAATGCGGGTAACGGCATCATGGTCGCCACCGAGACGATGCGGGCCGGGCTCGTCAAGCGCGGATTCAACAATCTCGTCCCATGGTCTCGCGGGGTGGACACAGACCAGTTCCGCCCGGACCTGCGCGGCATTGATGGCGGGGTCTACAAAGACCTGCCAAAGCCGGTCTTTGCCTATGTCGGCCGGGTGGCGGTGGAGAAGAATATCGAGGCTTTCCTGAAGCTCGACCTGCCCGGCTCCAAGGTTGTCGTCGGGCCGGGTCCGCAGCTGGAAGAGCTGAAACGCAAATACAAGGACGTGCACTTCACCGGCGGAAAGTCGGGCGAAGAGCTGGCGCGCCATTTTGCTGACGCCGATGTGTTCGTCTTCCCCAGCTTCACCGACACGTTCGGGCTGGTAATCCTCGAAGCGATGGCTTGCGGCACGCCGGTGGCGGCGTTTGTTGCGCCGGGTCCGCGCGACATCATCCCCGGCTCCAATGCCGGTGTGGTGTCAGACGATCTGCGCGAAGCCTGCCTGCAGGCGCTGGAGCTGAACCGCGAGGATGCGCGCGCCTTCGCCGAGCAGAACTCCTGGCGCGCCTGTACCGAGCAGTTCGTCGCCAATCTCAAACCCCAGCCCCGCCCGGAGCGCAAACGCTTCTGGCGGAGGCTGAGACGGCTGCGGCGGAATAAGGGTTAGGGGGCGGGTTTCAGCTCTCCCGCTTGGCTGTTTTCAGCGTTCGCTGACGAAGCCGTTCCATCATGGCCAAGCGGATGTCTTCGTAGAGTCCCTTGGGAAGACGCCCATAGGCCCAGTCCTTGCCGGGCCTAGCCGGAATAATGCCCGCATCATCCCACGAGACGGCGTTGGCCTCGGTCGTCACGACATAGCTTTGCAAGTCATCCAGTCCGAGATGGCGGCTGATGGCAGCGGGTATCGGGACCGCACCTGATTGCGCCTCTGGAGGGTTGTGTGTCATAGGCGCCAGCAGCACCTCGGTCTTGCCGTCAGCCTTCTGGACAATCGCGGCCACCACTACACAGGGCCGGTCCTTGCTGCCTTCACCCTGACCTTTCTCGCGCTCGTGTGACCAGAGAAAGTCATAGCGGATGACAAGGCCGGGTGCCGGGTCAGGCTTTTTCACCGGATTCCGTCTTCAGCAGCGCTTCCAGTTCGGGATCGGCATCGCCGTACTGTGCGCCAGCCAGCGCGTCGGCCCACTGGTCCGGCAGCGCGTGTGTAAGATGGTTCTGGCGCGTGTCGCGCGCCTTCAGGCGCTCATACTCATCAATATCGATCAGTACGCGCGCCGTGCGCCGGTGCTTGGTGATGAAGACCGGGGCCTTGGCTGCCTGCTCGATATAGAGCCCGGCACGGGTCTGGAACTCGGTAGCCGTCACGGAAATCTTGCTCATTTCGCCAATGCCTCCACTTTCATGTGGCGATATTAGCTATTTTCAGCAAAACACGCAATATCGCTAATGCGCGATGCGCACCCGGGTCATCCCTTCGCGGCCAAGGCGCTGGATCGCCTGATCCACGCTTTCATCCGGCCCCGGCACCAGATCAGCATCGAAGATATTGGCCCGGCGGTCCTGCAGGACCAGCGGCAGGCCGGTGCGTACGCGGCTGAAAAAGCCGGCATTGAGCGTATCGCCTGCCGCCTGCCGGACGCCTTCGATCACTTGAATGCCTGCCTCGCGCAGCATGGCCACGCCGCGTCCCGACACCCGAGGATCAGGATCGCCGGACGCGATGAACACGCGCGCCACGCCTGCCCGGATGAGTGCGTCTGCGCAAGGCGGTGTCTGGCCATGGTGGGAGCAGGGCTCCAGCGTGACATAGACATCGGCGCCGCGCGCGGCCTCTCCCGCACTCTCCAGCGCCTGCGCCTCGGCGTGCGGGCGTCCGCCCGGCGCGGTGACGGCAATGGCGATCACATGGCCATCTTTTGCGATGACGCAGCCGACGGACGGGTTGGGCGCGGTGCTTCCCAGCCCGGAAAAGGCCAGCGCCAGCGCCGCGTCCATGAAACGCAGATCGGAAGGGGTCAGCCCTTCGGGCATGGGGGCAGGGCCTCGGCGCGGTCTTCATCGAGATAGCGCGCCTCGACGGGGCGAAGCCCATCCAGCTCGATCAGCAGCGGATTGCCGGTTGGCACCTCCACTTTCAGGATGTCGTCATTGCTGACCTGGAAGAGGATTTTCACCAGCGCGCGCAGCGAATTGCCATGGGCGGAGATGAGCACGCTCTCGCCGCCGGCGAGGCGCGGCGCCACCAGCGCACGGAAACACTCATCAACGCGGGTCAGCGTATCTTTCAGGCTTTCGGTGCCGGGCAGGGCAGCCGGGTCGAGATGGGCATAGCGCTCATCGTGCGAGGGATGGCGCGGATCGGACGGATCCAGCGGCGGCGGCGGAATGTCGAAGGAACGCCGCCAGACCAGCACCTGGTCCTCGCCGTGGGCGGCCACGGTCTCGGCTTTGTTCAACCCCGTCAGCGCGCCGTAATGGCGTTCATTGAGCCGCCAGTCCGGCATCATCGGGATCCACAGCCGGTCCAGCGTATCAAGCCCTAGCTGGGCGGTGCGGATGGCACGGCGCAGATAGCTGGTGAAGGCGATGTCGGGGGCAAAGCCTGCCTCTTTCATCAGCGTGCCGCCCCGGCGCGCTTCGGCTTCGCCGCGTTCCGTCAGGTCTACATCCACCCAGCCGGTAAAGCGGTTTTCCAGATTCCACTGGCTCTGACCGTGGCGGGTGAGGACTAGGCGGGGCATCGCGAACTCCAAAAAAGCAGGCTGATCCGTGTCGGGACCGGGCAATAGCGCGCAGGCGCTCACTTGACCACTCCCATACCGCTCCCTTGGCAAAAAAGACACACATCGGGCTCAAACCGGGCGGGTTTTTGCGGCGCTCTCTTTGCATGACCGGGGGGCAGGGGCAGAGTGTCCGGCTAGAAGGAGGCCATCATCGTGAGATGACGGCTTCAGGAGGCGCCGGCAAACGGCGTCCGGCAGAGTGCAAGGGGTGTTGGGATGATCCGGCAGGTTGTTACCCCCGCGAACGGGGATGAGGCCGCGTTACTCGACCGGCTGGTGGCCAGCTTCACCGAGGAGCTGGCGGCGCGGACCTCCGAATGCATGTTCTACATGACCGAACCGGGCGGCCAGGCCAGCGCACGTATCATCGAGACAGAAACCCAGGAAACGCTGGACCGTTTCCTGTCCTTCGTCGCCACCCAGATCGGCAATCACGCCTTCTGAACTGGCCAGCACGAAACAGCGCTGCTAAAGCCTCAAGCCAAGTGAAACCCCTCGGCCCGGCGTCTTTGCACCCGGTGCAGGCCGTGGGCCGTGATTGAGGTCGACCCCTTTTCCATGTCTGAACCTGAAAGCCTGAACCGCCCCTCTGCCCGGATAGACACGGCGCGTATCCTTGATGCCATGCGCCGGACCGCGCGTATCGAGCGCGAGGGGCTGGCCGCCCTGGAAGATGCCTTCGATGAGCGCGCTGTTGGCGTGGTCAGCCTGCTGGCCACCCTGAGCGGCCGTCTCATCTGTGCAGGTGTGGGCAAGTCGGGCCATGTCGCGCGCAAGATCGCCGCCACGCTCGCCTCTACCGGCACGCCGGCCCAATATGTCCACCCGGCAGAAGCCAGCCATGGTGATCTGGGCATGATCACCTCCAGCGATGCGGTGTTGGCCCTGTCCAAATCGGGCGAGACGCGCGAGCTGGGCGATCTGAGCGCCTATTGCCGCCGCTTCGGCGTGCCGCTGATCGCGCTCACCGCAGGCAAGGACAGTACGCTGGCCAAGGCGAGCGATCATCTCCTGCTCATTCCCGATGTGCCGGAAGCCGCCGCGGAGACGCGCGCACCGACCACCTCCACCACGCTGATGATGGCCTATGGCGATGCGCTCGCCGTGGCGCTGATTGAGGCGCGTGGTTTTACGGCGGCTGATTTTGCCACCTTCCATCCCGGCGGCACGCTGGGCGCAGCCTTCCTCAAGGCGGGCGATCTCATGCACACCGACATGCCGCTGGCCGAAGAAGGCACGCTCATGTCCGATGCGCTGATCGTGATGAGCGCCAAAGGGTTTGGCTGTGTCGGCATTACGCGCGGCGGCAAGCTGACCGGCATCATCACGGACGGTGACTTACGCCGCCATATGAGCCCGGACCTCACTGCTTCGCCGGTCGAGGCGATCATGACAGCCAATCCCAAAAGCGTCCGGCCCGGCGATCTCGCTGCCGATGCGCTGCGCCTGATGACGGCGGGAACGCACAAAATCCTGTCCGTGTTTGTCTGTGATGAAACCGGCCGGCCGCTCGGCCTGTTGCACATTCATGATCTATTGCGTGCCGGTCTCAGCTAGGTTGATACGCGCTCACTCCGGACCGGACCTGACCCCCCAAAGAGGCACACATGACCGATAGCCAGCGCCCCGCCGCCGACATCCCGCCCAATAGCTGGGAGTTTGAAACCCGCCCGCTCATCAAGCCGACCGGGTTTCGCGAATACGATGCGCGCTGGTGGTTCGGTCATCCCGGTTCCGACAAGGCACCGGAGCTGAACCTCTATGGTGTGCAGGCGCTGGGGCTGGGCCTTGGCACGCTGATGCACGAGCTGGGTGTCGCCCCGCATATCGTCACGGGCCATGATTTCCGCAGCTATTCGCTTTCGGTCAAACAGGCGCTGGAAGTGGGCCTGATGCAGTCCGGTGTGACGGTGCATGATATTGGCCTCGCCCTGTCGCCCATGGCCTATTTTGCGCAGTTCGATCTCGATATTCCCGCCGTCGCCATGGTCACGGCCAGCCACAATTCCAATGGCTGGACCGGGGTGAAAATGGGCGTGGAACGCCCGCTCACCTTCGGCCCGGACGAGATGAGCCGGCTGAAAGCCATCGTGCTGGATGGTCTTGGCAAGGCGCGCGCCGGGGGCGGCTATGTGCGCGCCGATGGCGTGCGCGAGCGCTATATCGCCGATCTGGTGGGCGGCTTCAAAGCAAAGCGAAAGCTGAAAGTCGTCGCTGCCTGCGGCAATGGCACGGCGGGCGCTTTTGCGCCGCAGGCGCTGGAAGCGATGGGCGTGGAGGTGGTCGCGCTCGATTGCGAGCTGGACCACACCTTCCCCAAATACAATCCGAACCCCGAAGACATGAAGATGCTGCACGTGCTGGCCGAGGCGGTGCGCGAGCACAAGGCCGATGTCGGTCTTGCCTTCGATGGCGACGGGGACCGGTGCGGCGTCGTTGATAATGAGGGCGAGGAGATTTTCGCCGACAAGGTGGGCCTGATGCTCGCGCGTGATCTCTCCGCTGAGCACAAGGGCGCCACTTTCGTGGTCGATGTGAAATCGACCGGGCTTTACGCCACTGATCCGGTGCTGAAAGCCAATGGCGCGAAGACCGATTACTTCAAGACCGGCCATTCCTACATCAAGCGCCGCTCCCACAAGCTGGGCGCGCTGGCGGGCTTTGAGAAGTCCGGCCATTTCTTCCTGCAGCCGCCCGTCGGCAAGGGCTATGATTGCGGGCTGACGGCGGCGCGCTGCGTCCTCGCCATGCTGGACAATAATCCGGACAGCTCAATGGCCGATCTCAAGCGCGCTCTTCCCGTCAGCTATGGCTCGCCCACCATGTCGCCCGCCTGCGCGGACGAGGTGAAATACGATGTGGTGGAGCGCATCATCGCCAGCTTTGAAGACAAGAAGGCGAAGGGTGAGACGGTGGCAGGGCGTGCAATCGTTGATGTGAACACCGTCAATGGCGTGCGCTTCACCTTTGCTGACGGGGCATGGGGGCTGATCCGGGCCTCCTCCAACACGCCCAACCTGGTCGTGGTGGTGGAAAGCCTCGCCTCCAAAGAAGATGTCAGCGCGATTTTCGCCGCGATCAAGCAGGAGCTGGCGAAATATCCTGAAGTCGGCGCGTTCGATCAGGAAATCTGAACGCGGGGGAGCCGGGCAGGGCGATGAAAGTACTGGTC
Organism: Glycocaulis sp.; assembly: GCF_051859565.1. Lineage (GTDB taxonomy): Bacteria > Pseudomonadota > Alphaproteobacteria > Caulobacterales > Maricaulaceae > Glycocaulis. The sequence goes on along the minus strand of NZ_JBHYFK010000009.1, from coordinate 7,636 downwards.
ACAGGCGGGGCGGGATTTATCGGATCGGCGGTCATCCGCCTGGCGGTGTCGCGCGGCTTGGCAGTAGTCAATCTCGATGCGCTGACCTATGCGGCCTCGCTGGAGAATGTGGCGTCTGTGGCCACCACCCCGCTCTACGCCTTCGAGCACGCAGACATACGCGACCGGGCTGCGCTGGACCGGATTTTTGACGCCCATCAGCCCGATGCCGTGATGCATCTGGCGGCTGAAAGCCATGTCGACCGCTCCATTGATGGCCCGGCGGACTTCATCGAGACCAATATCAACGGCACGTTCAACCTGCTCGAAGCCGCGCGCAAATACTGGGCGGGCAAGGGCCGTCCGGAAGCCTTCCGCTTCCACCATATTTCCACCGACGAGGTGTATGGCTCCCTGCCGGCCGATCCGTCAGTGAAGTTCACCGAAGAGACGCGCTATGATCCGCGCTCGCCCTATTCGGCCTCGAAGGCGGCGGCCGACCATCTGGTGCGCGCCTGGCATGAGACCTATGGCCTGCCCGTGGTGCTGACCAACTGCTCGAACAATTACGGGCCGTATCACTTCCCCGAAAAGCTGATCCCGCTGATGATCATCAAGGCGCTCGCGGGCGAGCCTTTGCCGGTCTATGGCGATGGCTCGAATGTGCGCGACTGGCTCTATGTCGAGGATCATGCCGACGCGCTGCTCACCGTCCTGCAACGCGGCGAGACAGGGCGTTCCTACAATATCGGGGGCAATAGCGAGCGCACCAATCTGGAGCTGGTGACGGCCCTGTGCGCGGTGCTCGATGAGCTGCGTCCTTCAACGCAGCCCCATGCCAGCCTCATCCGCTTTGTTGATGACCGGCCCGGCCATGATGCCCGCTACGCGATTGACGCCAGCCGGATAGCCGGCGAGCTGGGCTGGCGCCCTTCTGTGACGCTTGAAGAGGGTCTGCGCCGCACGGTGCAATGGTATCTGGACAATGAGCGCTGGTGGCGGCCGCTGCTGGCGCGCAAGGGTGCAGGCGAGCGGCTCGGCACGAAGGTCTGACCCGCGCGGCGCGCATTGACGTCCGGCAGCACGCGCCGGATACAGGGGGCCGGATGGATCGCGCTGCGGGAAAATGGCCGTGACAGAACGCAAGGGTATCATTCTGGCTGGCGGATCAGGTTCGCGCCTTTATCCGGTCACGGCTGTGGTCTCCAAGCAGCTCCTGCCGATCTACGACAAGCCGATGATCTATTACCCGCTGTCGGTGCTGATGCTGACCGGCGTGCGCGAGATCGCCATCATCACCACGCCCCACGATCAGGCTCTGTTTCAGGCGCTGCTGGGTGATGGCAGCCAGTGGGGGCTTTCCCTCAGCTATATCGCCCAGCCATCGCCGGACGGGCTGGCACAGGCCTATCTGCTGGCCGAAGATTTCCTCGCCGGTGCGCCATCGGTGATGGTGCTGGGCGACAACATCTTCTTTGGCCAGGGCCTGCGCGAGATGCTGCGTTCGGCAGATGCGCGTCCATCAGGTGGGACGGTCTTCGGCTACGAAGTTGCCGACCCTCAACGCTATGGCGTTCTGGCTTTCGATGATGAGGGCCGTGCAACGCACATCGTCGAAAAGCCTGAAACGCCGCCTTCCGAGTTTGCCGTTACCGGGCTCTACTTCCTCGACGGAAACGCCCCGGCGCGCGCCCGCAAGGTCACGCCGTCCGGGCGCGGCGAGCTGGAGATTACCTGCCTGTTGCAGATGTATCTCGATGCAGGCGAGCTGGAGGTGGAAACCATGGGCGCGGGCTATGCGTGGCTGGATACCGGCACGCCCGACAGCCTGCTGGAAGCAGCCGATTTCGTCTCTACGCTGGAACGCAGGCAAGGCTCGAAGATTGCCTGCCCGGAAGAGATCGCGTTCCGGCAGGGCTTTATCGCCCGCGAGGATTTGCGCGCGCTCGCCGATGCGATGGGTGGCGGCGCCTATGCGCTATACCTTAAAAGGTTGGCTGACCGGGTGAAGTGAGCCTTCCCGGCCCGTGAGGGCTTGCCCGCAGACATCGAAACAGATTGTGATTCCCTCCTCGCGCAGGCCTGCATCATGGTCGCGCCAATCAGAACACCGCCCGATGGCGGCAGCCGACCCACAGGATCCAGTCATGCAATTCATTGATCTTCAAGCCCAATACGCCCGTATCGCGGAGAAGGTGGACGCCCGGATCATGTCCGCCGTGCGCAGCGGGCGGTTTATTCTGGGCCCGGAAGTTCAGGAGCTTGAGGCCGCGCTGGCCCGGTTCAGTGGTTCATCGCGCGCGCTGGGCTGTGCCAATGGCACCGATGCGCTGGTCCTGCCGCTGATGGCGTGGGGGCTGCGCCCCGGTGACGCGGTATTCTGTCCGTCCTTCACCTTTACCGCCACGGCGGAAGTGGTGCCCTGGCTTGGCGCCTCGCCAGTCTTCGTCGATATCGACCCGGCGACCTACAATATGGACCCGGCCCATCTTGAGGCCTCCATCGAGATGGTGAAGGCAAAAGGCGAGCTGAACCCGCGCGCCGTGATTGCGGTCGACCTGTTCGGCCAGCCCGCCAACTATCCGCAGATTGGCGAGATTGCGCAGCGCCATGGCCTTAAACTGATCGCGGACAGCGCGCAGGGCTTTGGCTGCACGCTCGACGGCAAGCACCCTTCGCACTGGAGCGATGTGACGACCACCTCCTTCTTCCCCGCCAAGCCGCTGGGCTGCTATGGCGATGGCGGCGCGGTGCTGACCGATGATGCGGATCTGGCCGAGATCATGGAATCGCTCGCCGTACATGGCAAAGCCATGCCGCGCGACATCGAGAAGCGTGCCTTCGAGCACGATCCCAAATACTTCAATGTCCGTATCGGCATGAACTCGCGCCTGGACACCATCCAGGCGGCGGTGCTGCTGGAAAAGCTCGCCATATTCCCCGACGAGATCGAGGCGCGTAACCGCATTGCCGGGCGCTACAACACGCATCTGGAAAAGCATGTCGATGCCGTGCCGCAGGTCGTCGCAAATGGGGTGTCTGTCTGGGCGCAGTACACGATCGAGCACAGCCGCCGTGACGCGCTGGCGGCCCATCTCAAATCACGCGGCATTCCAAGCGCCGTGTACTATCCGATCCCGATCCACCAGCAGGAGCCGTATGCGAAATACCCTGCCGGGCCGGGCGGACTGCCTGTCACGGAAGGCAAGGCAGAAAACGTGATCTCTCTGCCCATGCACCCCTATCTGGACGAAGCCGCGCAGGACGCGGTCATCGCCGCAATCCGCGAGTTCTAGCAGGACACGGTCCTTGTGCGGGGCTGGCGGGCTATCGGTTCCCGATCGAGAACAGCGTCACCTGCAGCATGATCGACCGGCTGGGGCCCAGATTGCCGATATCGTAATTGGTCTGGTCGTAAATGATCCGCAGATCGGTGCATTCATCGCGATAGATCAGGCTGACATCCTGTTGGCGCGTAACCCCGCGCTCCAGATCGCGCACGGCTGAATAGGCCAGAAACCAATTGTCGGTGACGCGGAAATTACCGCCGAGATTGACCGATTCGCGCACCCGCGTATTAACCGCTGCATCGTCGACCAGTGAATAGGTGACATTGCCCGTCACCCGCCAGATCGATACGCGCGAGAAAGCATCGATCCGGTTGGCCTGGGTCGTGTCGCCGTCATAACGGCCTCTCACACCCAGCTCGAACTGGTTGCCGAAATTGACATCGAGCTGTGCCACCCAGTCCGATTGTTGTTCATCGAGGCCGGACCCCGGACCAAAACTGGCATCGCCATCCAGACGGAAGCTGCGGCCGACAAACAGCTCGGTGTCGGGCAGATAGCGCGTCTTCGACTGGAAACTGGCTGTCAGGCCGGCATTGAGGTGCGTACCCTCTTCCCAGGCGTCATAGCCATTGGCCCGGTTGCGCGCGAACAGGTTGGAGACATCAAGCTCCAGATTGAGGCTGTCCTCGCCCGGCGCGATTTCATCGTCGCCCAGCGCCGTCGAGGAAGCCAGCTGGATGCGCGGCGCCAAAATCGTGTCGCCCAGCTCGCCCGGCCGCAGGAAGGGCCATGATACGTCCACACCGGCATTCGCCATGGTGCGTGTAAATTCGCGCGTCTCCAGCGTCACGCCGCTCGCATTGGTGCGTGTGAAGCGGTAGGCGTCGCCGCGCGCGCCGGCATAGGGAGAAACGCGGATGCCGCCGGGCAGGGTGAAATTGCGCGACCAGTCGATTTCGCCCGTCGCCCGCGCGTAATCATTGCCCAGATCGCGCGTCAGGTAGATGCCGGATGCCCTGGCATTGGCAAATCCCGCCCAGCCGGGAAGCGGCAGCCGGTATTCGGCTTCCACGATGGGGGCTATGATGGGCAGGGTTTCATCGGCGATATTGTCTGCCAGCGACTGGAAACCCATGACGGTTGCGTTGGCGAAATACTGCCGTGTCCGCCCGCGAACATTGATCTCGGTCGGCAGGAGGCGGGCATTGAGCCTGGCAAAGTCCGAACTCCGGTCCGCATCGCCTCGCAGCCCGTAGCGCTCCATATATAGCGGGTCGGACGTCAGCTGGACATTGAAGCGCCAGACCCAGCCCGGCGCGATATTGAATGCGCCAGAACCGGCAATGTGACCACGAAGCTCGGAATCGCCGAACCCGCCATCGCGGTCGAACTCCTGCTCATAGGTGGCGCTGCCGCGCACCCGGATCGCACCTGACCAGAAACGCTGGCGGTATTCATAGCGGACAACCGGATTGTACTCGGTCATCACCATGGGGGTCACGACCAGATCGCGATGCGGCGACATCACATGGTAATAGGGCTGCTGGTAGACAAAGCCGAGCCGGTTGGAGAGATCCACCGTCGGAATGAGGAAGCCCGAACGCCGCGGCGCAGACGGGTCTGCATGGGCAAAGACGGGCGAGTAGAAAATCGGAACCCCGAACGCCTCCAGCCGGACATCGCGGTAATAGATCATCTCCGATTCAGGGTCCTGCACCACCTCGCGGGCGCGAAAACGCCAGGTCGGCGGGCGGCGGCTGTCCTCACAGATATCGCAGGCGGTATAGTAAGCCCGGTGGAGAGTCACGCCCCCGTCCGACCTGCGGATGGCATAGGCCGAGGCGGCCCGGCCATTATTGTCCATCAGCATGGCAAAGCCGGTGGCCATCGCCTCCGACCATTCATTGGTCAGCTCGATCTCTTCGGCGGTCTGGGCAGGCATATCCCCGTCATGCAGGCGCACATTACCGCGCGCGATCACGCGGTCTTCGTCGGTGCGGTATTCCACCTCGTCGGCGAACAGCATCCGCTCGCCTGACTGGACGCTGACCTCGCCGCGCGCGGTGATGACATTGCCTTCGCGGTTCTGCTCGATCTCGATGGCGTCAAGATAGACCGGGCGCTCGCCTTCCTGCGCGGCGGCAGCGTTTGCGAACATCAGTCCGGTGAGCAGGGCAGCTGCCGCACACATGGTCCTGAACGGCAGTTTCATGCCCTCAATGCTCCACAAATGTCCCCTAGCATGAACCTGAACTCCTAACCCATCGGGTCCGGGGCGTCCATGGCCCGTGACGTGCGCAAACCGCCATGGGGCTCGTCATTTCACAAACCGTCATCAAGCGTGATTGCGCCCCGCCTTGCCTAACGCTGTGCGGCCTGCCACTAAGCAGGCTGAAATCAGGGGCGTAGCGTCTGCGGCAAATCCGGGAGTTGCTGAATGTGCGGCATTGTAGGTGTGGTCGGTCACGGCGAGGCGGAAGGCTTCATAATCGAAGGTCTTCGCAGGCTTGAATATCGTGGCTACGATTCCGCCGGGATAGGCTTGATAGACAAGGGCGGGACGCTGCATCGCCTGCGTGCCACCGGCAAGGTGCAGGCCCTTGCCGACAAGATTCCCCCCGCACTTGGCGGCAGCACTGCCATCGGCCATACGCGCTGGGCCACCCATGGCGCTGCCAGCGATGACAATGCGCACCCGCACAAGGCCGGCCGCGTGCTGGTCGTACACAACGGCATTATCGAGAATTTCAAGACACTGCGCGAAGAACTCGCCGCGCAGGGGCGCAGTTTCACCAGCCAGACCGATACCGAAGTGGTGGCCCATCTCATCGACCGCGAAATGCAGGCGGGCAGCGATCCTGTTGCCGCCCTCAAAGCGGTATTGCCCCGCCTTGAAGGCGCGTTTGCGCTGGGCGTGATGATCGAGGGCGAAACCGGCTTCATCATGGGCGCACGCAAGGGCGCGCCGCTGATTGCCGGTCTCGGCGGCACGGAAGGCTATCTGGGATCGGACCCGCTGGCGCTGTCCGGCCATGCCAGCCAGATCATGTTTCTCGACGATGGCGACATGGTGGTGATCCGCCCCGGCGCAATCGAGGTGTTCGACCGACAAGGCGCTGGCGTGACCCGCAAGCTGGTGCCCGCCGAAACCAGCCATGTGCTGGCCGAAAAAGGCAATCACCGCCACTTCATGGAAAAGGAAATCCATGAGCAGCCCGAAGTGATCGGCCGCACCGTATCCCACTATGCGGACGCATTTGAAAACAGCGTGCACGAGATCGCCGGCCTCGATTTCCGCTCTGCCAGCCGCCTCATAATCGTCGGCTGCGGCACGGCGGCCTATGCGGGCGAAATCTCGCGCTACTGGTTCGGCTCGCTCGCGCGTCTGGCGGTCGAGGTCGATATCGCCTCGGAGTTCCGTTATCGCGACCCGGTTTTCCTGCCCGGCGACATCGCCCTGTTCATCTCGCAGTCGGGTGAAACCGCCGACACGCTCGAAGCCATGCGCCTCGCGGCTGCGGCGGGTGTGCAGACGCTGGCACTGGTCAACACCCCCCATTCCACGATTGCGCGCGAAGCTTCCCTCGTCGTGCCGACGCTGGCCGGCCCCGAAATCGGCGTGGCCTCGACCAAGGCCTTTACCAGCCAGCTTTCCGCGCTGGCGTGCCTGGCGGTGCTGGCCGGGCGCCATCGCGGCCATCTGGACCGCGCGCAGGAAGCCGGTCATGTGGCCAGCCTTCTGGCCTCGCCGGGCCTGATGGTCAAAGCGCTGGAACGCGAAGGCGAGATCGAGGCGCTGGCCCAGGAAATCGCCAGCCACCCGACCGTGCTTTATCTGGGCCGCAACCAGAATTTCCCGCTGGCCCTTGAAGCCGCGCTGAAACTGAAGGAAATCAGCTATATCCACGCCGAGGGCTATGCCGCTGGCGAGCTCAAACACGGCCCCATCGCCCTGATCGAGGAAGGCCTGCCGGTTATCGTCATCGCGCCGCACGATGCGCTGTTCGACAAGACGCGCTCGTCCATCCAGCAGGTGGCCAGCCGCGGCGCGCATGTGATTGCCATCACCGACCCGGAAGGCGCCCGCGCGCTGGAAGGCGAAGCCGCCAGCATTATCACGCTTCCCAGGGGCAGCCAGCTGACCAATCCGCTATTGTTCGCCAGTGCGGTGCAGTTGCTCGCCTATCATGTCGCCGTCTACAAGGGGACGGATGTGGACCAGCCGCGAAACCTCGCCAAGTCCGTCACCGTCGAATAAGCCTCCCCACGGAGTATCGAGCATGTCGAAAAAGCCGGTCCGCAAGGCCGTCCTTCCCGTTGCCGGTCTTGGCACGCGCGTCCTTCCCGCCACCAAGGTGATGCCCAAG
>NZ_JBHYFK010000008.1:0-150186 GCF_051859565.1 Glycocaulis sp. | reverse complement strand
GAGCAGAGCGTTGACCTGCTGCTTTATCCGGAGATGTGCCTGTCCTCCTACGCACTGGACGACCTGCATATCCAGGCCGCCCTGCTGGACAGCGTGGAAGCGCATATCGAAGTCATTCGTGAGGCCAGTGAAGCTTTTACACCGGCCCTGGTGATCGGCGCCCCGCTTCGCCGCAATGGCCGCATCTACAATTGCGCCGTGGTGATCGCGCACGGCGAGGTGCTGGGCGCCGTGCCCAAGAGTTTCCTTCCCAATTACCGCGAATTCTACGAAAAGCGCTGGTTCGCCGAAGGCCCCTCTGCATTGGCAGACACGGTGCGCTATGCGGGGCAGGATGCGCCGTTTGGGACCAAACTCGTCTTCACCGCCAGCGATTTGCCCGGCTTCTCCTTCATGACGGAGATCTGCGAGGATCTCTGGGCGGTGCATCCGCCCAGCCTTGATGGCGCGCTGGCGGGCGCGAACATCATCGTCAACCTGTCGGCTTCCAACGCTCTGATCGGCAAGGCACGCGAGCGCGAGGCGCTGGTGCGCGTGCAGTCCCAGCGCACGCTTGGCGCCTACATCTTCGCCGCCTCCGGCACAGGCGAGAGCACAACAGACCTCACCTGGGACGGGCAGACGATTGCCTGCGAGCTGGGCGAAACCATCGCGCGGGGACCCCGCTTTGAAGACAATGCGGGCCTCGTCACCGAGATTGATGTGGAGCGCATCGTGCAGGACCGGTTGCGCTTTTCGACCTTCCGGGACGGCGCCCGCAATGCGCGCGAGCGCCTGACCGGCTGGCGGAAGGTGAGCTTCACTCTTGCCCCGCCGCTGGAAGAAACCCTGCCGCTGGAGCGGCGCATAAAGCGCTTCCCCTTCGTACCGTCAGACCGCGAACGTCTGGACGAAGACTGTTTTGAAGCCTGGTCGATACAGGTTGAGGCACTCGTTCAGCGCCTGCGATCCAGTGGCATCAGCCGCGCCGTTATCGGCATTTCGGGCGGGCTGGATTCCACACAGGCCCTCATCGTCACCGCGCGCGCCTTTGATCGTCTGGCCCTGCCACGCGAGAGCATCCTCGCCTACACCCTGCCCGGCTTTGCCACCAGCGCGGCGACACGCGAACAGGCCATCGCTCTGGCCGGGGCGATGGGCGTCACCCATCGCGAGATCGATATTCGCCCCGCGGCGGAGCGTATGCTGGCCGATCTCGGCCACCCTTACGCTGAAGGCCAGGCCGAATACGATGTGACCTTCGAGAATGTGCAGGCGGGCCTGCGCACCGACTATCTCTTCCGCGCCGCCAACCATGAGGGCGCGCTGGTGATCGGCACCGGCGACCTCTCCGAGGCCGCACTCGGCTGGTGTACCTATGGCGTCGGCGATCACATGTCGCACTACAATGTCAATGCGGGCCTGCCCAAAACCCTGATCCAGCACCTCATCGCATGGGCCGCACGGACAGGGCGGGCAGGCGAGGCGGCAGGCCCGGTGCTGGAGCGTATCCTGGCAACCGAAATCTCCCCTGAGCTGGTGCCGGCCGGAGAGAACGGGCAAATCCAGAGCACGCAAGGCGTGATCGGCCCCTACCCCTTGCAGGATTTCACCCTGCACTACGTGGTGCGCTATGGCTTTGGTCCGGAGAAAATCGCCTTCCTGCAGGAGACCGCCTGGGGCGAAAATTCGCGCAGTGACTGGCCAGACCATGTGGCCGAGGCTGACCGCCATCACTACGCCATGGCTGACATCCTAAAATGGCTGGACGTGTTCCACGCCCGCTTCTTCGGCCAGAGCCAGTTCAAGCGCTCGGCCGTGCCCAACGGGCCCAAGCTCACCTCCGCTGGCGCGCTCTCTCCGCGCGGGGACTGGCGCATGCCCTCTGACATGAGCGCAAAGCTCTGGCGCAAGGCGATCGAGCGGCTGAAGGACGAGCTGGGGGACTAAGCCCCCTTGGCTGAAACCCCGGACGCGAAGCGATCCGGGGCCTCTCTTGCGCTTCTCCTGCACAAGGTCCCGGATCGCACTGCGTGCGTCCGGGAGTTCATATCTGGCGGAAAAATAAAAAACGCCCGCGTGCCAAGGGGAAAAGCACGCGGGCGTCTTCATGTCAGTCTGCTGGCGGGTCGATCAGAGCGGGTCTGCGGCAGGGGAAAACCGCAACACTCCGGTCAGTTGGCCAGCCTTCGCTCCGTTCCGGCGGAGCGGTATGCGCAGCTTTAAGCGGCCTTGGTCTTCGAGCCGCTGATCAGCTTCGCGCCGGACTTGCCATTAATGGCGATCTGGCGCGGTTTCTTCGCTTCGGGTATCTCGCGCTCAAGGCGCAGCACCAGAAGGCCGTTTTCAAGGCGCGCATCGCGCACCTGGATATGGTCGGCCAGATGGAAGCGGCGCTCGAAGGAGCGCTCGGCAATGCCGCGATGGATGAACTGGCGCGGTTCGCTGTCATCGCTTTCGCGCTTGCCGGAAACCGTCAGCACGTTTTCCTGCACCTGAACGTCAAGATCGTTGTCGCCGAACCCGGCCACGGCCAGTTCGATGACATATTCATGTTCGCTCAGTTGTTCGATATTGTAGGGCGGGTAGCCATTACCCGTTTCCTGCTTGGCCGCCGAGTCGATCATGTTGGCCAGACGGTCAAAGCCGACAATCGTGCGGTAAAGCGGTGTGTAGTCGATGGTACGCATGAAGATCCTCCTTCAGAAGCGATCAGTTCGATGCCTTCCGGCAGGTGTTCCGCGCCTCGATTGAGCGCGCGGAGCCAAAGTCAGGCATCAAGGTTTCCATTACTCGCCGGAGCCCGTCAGGCACCCCGGTGATACTGACATGGGTGGAGCTTTCCGGGTGCGCAAGAGGGTCATTTTGATGTTTTGCGGTTTTGCCGTCAGCGATTGCAGCGCTAGTCTGGCAAGCGAAACGCCCAGATCATGCCAAGGGGATTTGCCGCATGCGCCTTCTCGTCACCGTCTCTGCTCTTGCCCTGTGCCTGCCTCTCATGGCGTGCGGGGACAGTTCGGACACCGAAGCACCGGCGCCCGCCGCCATCGATACTGACAACGCTGTCGATGCATCGCTGTCGGCGGATATCGATGACGAGGCTGAATTCGAAGACGGCGAGCCGGACGCACCTGAAGCCGATATCGCGGCAAGTGACGCAGCAGACGAAACCGCCAGCCTGTCCACCGAGCCGGAAACCGGCTCGCTCGCCTGGGCTGTGGCGGGGGAATGGCGCGCTGATGCCGTTGCGCGCGATGTCTGGCGCAATCCGCGCGAGACACTGGAATTCTTTGGCATCAATCCCTCCGGCACCGTGATCGAGATATGGCCGGCCGGCGGCTGGTACACGCAGATTCTGGCGCCCTGGATCGCTGCCAATGGCGGCACCTATGTCGCGGCGCACTTCGATCCCGAGGGCAGCGAACAGACACAAGCCTTTATCGATGCCTATGCCGAACGCTTTTCCGCGCCGCTGTTTGGCGAGATCGGGATCGCGGCCTTCGGCCCCGAAACAGGCCCGATCGTGCCTGAAGGGACCGCCGATGCCGTTCTGACCTTCCGCAATGTACACAACTGGATGGCCCGCGGCTTTGAGGAAAAGGCGTTTGCCGATTTCTATGCAGCCTTGCGCCCGGGCGGCATTCTGGGCGTAGTTGAACACCGCCTGCCTGCCAGCCAGCCGCAGGACCCGCGTGCCGCCACTGGCTATGTGCAGGAAGACTATGTCATTGCGCTGGCCACAGAGGCCGGGTTCGAGCTGGTGGGTTCCTCTGAAGTCAACGCAAACCCCGCCGACACGGCCGACCACCCGTTTGGCGTGTGGACCCTGCCCCCGGTTCTGAGGTCATCCCCGCGCGGGGATGAGCCTGATCCGGACTTTGATCGCGCGCCCTATGAGTCCATTGGCGAGTCTGACCGGATGACTTTGCTCTTCCGCAAGCCGGGGAATGCGGGGGCTGAGTGATCGGCTCTGCGCTTCGCCTGCTGCTGGCGAGTGTCCTGCTGGGCTGGAGCGCACCGGCAAGCGCAGGTGCGCCGCCTGCATCGGCGCTAAACCCCTACCCGGCAGACCGGCTATTGCCCTTCTGGCGGCAGTACACGGCCCGGTACGAGGAGAGTGAGGCGCCGTTCATTCCGGCCTACCGGCTCGACCCGCCCCCGGCGGAGGCCAGCGGCATGTCCGGCTTCTGGCTGGAGGCCGCAGACGCCCGGCTGCTGCCTCTGGGCATTGACGCGGACGGGTATCTGACCCTGCCGGCGGAGGCCCATAATGCGGGCTTCGTAACACGCACCACCCGCCTTCTGCACGATGGCGGCAGCCCGCTGCCCGCCATACGCCTGGAGCTGCATGTCCGGGCGGAGCAGACGGCGCGCTACGCCATAGCCGACCTCGCCGCTGTCACACGCGAGCTGGACCAGTTCCAGCGCGCCAGCATGGGCCTGGCGGCCCTGATGGCCCCGCGCTTTGACGTCATCGTATTCCGCTTTGACGGGCCTGCGCCGGATGGCTGGCATGTGACATCGCGCGGAGAGCGCCGCGAGCTCAGCGCGCTGCACGATACGCTCTATCTGCGGATGACGGGGCGGATTGCCCGCGCGGGCGGTGAAATAGTGCTCGAAGAAACACCGCGCCGGGTCGTGGTGGAAACCCGCTAGCGCGCTGCCGGGGCCAGCAGAGCCAGCAGCTCGCCATGCAGGTCCGCATTGGCCGCCGCCACCACCTGCCCGCCCTCATGGGCCGGACGCCCCCGCCAGTCGGTCAGTATACCGCCAGCGCCCTCAACTACCGGCACAAGGGCTGCAACGTCCCAGCTCATCAAGCCCGACTCGATGACGAAATCCACCCCGCCTTGCGCCACCATCGCATAGCCATAGGCATCGAGCCCGTAGCGCATCAGGCGCGCGCGGCTGCGCACCGCCTCGAACACCGGCGCTTCATTACCCTCGAACAGGTAGGGGTCGGTCGTCTCGCCTATCGCTTCGCCAAGAGCGCGGCCCGTTCGGACTTTCAGGGGCAGGCGCACACCGCCGCGTTCAATATGGGCGCTACGCCCCGCCGCGCCGGTCGAGCCAAAAAACCGTTCTCCGATATGGGGCTGGTCGATGACCGAAAGGACCGGGCCCTCCTCTTCCACCAGTGCGATCAGCACGCACCAGCTAGGCAAGCCCGCAAGAAACGCCCGCGTGCCATCAATAGGGTCGACGATCCACGTCCGGCCAGAGCGTGACGGCTTGGCATCTTCCTCCTCGCCGAGAATACCGTCTTCGGGGCGGTGTTCGGCCAAGAGGGCGCGTATGCCCGCCTCGGCGGCCTTGTCGGCGGCGGTCACCGGATCAAACCCGCTTGCCGCCTTGTTGTCAGCGGCGACCCCGTTGCGGAAATGGGGAAGGCTGGCAGCGCGCGCGGCGTCCGCCAGAACGCCCATTAAGGCCGCATCGCTCTGGTATCGATCCAAGGCCGGTCCCCCGTTTCAGGCTGGTGCGCCGCACGGGTATCTTGTGCCTGAAGGCTGGCGGCGCTGCGTCAGGTCTACCCGGTATCGCGATTGCGCAGGGACGGGTCAAGCGCGCTCTGGAGCGTCTTGGCCAGTTCCAGCAGGCGCTGACGCGGCGCTCTTCCAAGCTGATAATAGGCGCTCACCAGCTCCATCGTCTCCCGGCGGGAAAGAAGGTCACCCTGCAGATCGCGGCCGGCACCCTCGCTTTTCAGCCCATCATAGAAATGCTCGACAGGCGCACCCAGCGCCTCGGCGATTTCAAACAGCCGGCCGGCAGATATGCGGTTGATCCCGGTCTCGTATTTGTGGATCTGCTGAAAGCGTATGCCGACGCGCTCGGCCAGCTCCTTCTGGGTAAGACCCAGAAGCCGCCTGCGGTGGCGCAGGCGCTCGCCGACATGTCTGTCGATATCAGGATGCTTGACCGGCTGGGCGGCGCCGTCTTTCGGTTGTGACTGCATGTGTCCCCGCCGGCTGCGCTAGGCGGCACGAATCGCGCCGCACGCGTATAGTTAGCGTGCTTTAATGCAAACAACAACTTATGGTTATTCTGCGGCCAGCGCCTGCGTCCGGTAGGCATCAAGCAGGCTGGCAGCGAAGCTTTCCAGCTGCGCCTTGAGGCGGGCAAATCCCTGATGGGGTTCGAGCGTACGCTCATCCATGTAGAGCGCCCGGCTGATCTCGATCTGCAAGGCATGACGGCCTTCCGCAGGCTGGCCATGAAGCTCTGTGGTAAATCCGCCTGCATAGGGACGGTTGCGCACCACCTTGAAGCCCAGAGAGCGGAATATCCGTTCGGCATGCCCGGTCAGCTCCGGCGAGCAGGACGAACCGAACCTGTCGCCCAGAACAATGTCCGCGCCTCTTGCGCTCGCCGCGGGCATGGAATGACAGTCAATCAGCACCGAGCTGCCAAACAGCTCGCGTGCCGCCGCCAGCTCAGCCGCCAGCGCGGCGTGATAGGGCCGGTAGCACGATGCCAGGCGGTTAAACGCTTCATCCAGAGGCAGCATGCCATCATAGATCGCGCTGCCCTCTCCGGCGAGGCGCGGGATAACACCCAGCCCGGCAGAGGCCCTCTGGCTTATCTGCCCCGACAAGGCATGAACCCGCGGCCCGAACAGGGCGGGATCGAGCTCATACTCAGCGCGGTTAGGGTCCACATATGAGCGAGGGAACAAGGCCTTCACCAGCGGCGCACCCAGATCCGGCACGGCGCCAAACAATATGTCGATATGCGCATCTTCAGAGCGGCGCAGCACTTTCACAGGCAGTGAAGAGCGTTCCAGAAATCCGGCCGCGTAATCGGACCCGGAATGGGGCGAGGCAAAGACAACAGGCGTTGCCCGCGCGGCAGGCTGCAGCACCTCGACAGCGCGATGCCCGTCAGCGGGCGCACAAGGGGATGGATCAGGGCTCATCAGCCCATCATCGCCCCCACGCCCGCAGCGTCAATCGCGAAGCGTCACCGCAGCCGCAAAAATCACTGCAGCAGATGGCGCGGCGTTCAACGGAATTTTACCTCCTTGCCCTAAAGTGCCTTTGCGGTGGATAAAAATACTCCAGAGGGGATGGCCATGGCCAAGATACTGCTCGCAGAAGACGACGATTCCATGCGTGACTTCCTCGCCAAGGCGCTGACACGCGCCGGGCATGAGGTGGAAACCGTTGCCGACGGTGAAGAAGGCCTTGATGCACTGGGCGATCAGGCCGGTGCGTTTGAGCTTCTGCTCACCGATATCGTGATGCCCGGTGTCGACGGGATCGAGCTGGCGCGCCGCGCTGCAGAGATCGATCCGGGCCTGAAAATCATGTTCATCACCGGCTTTGCCGCCGTGGCACTCAATGCAGGCCTGTCGGCCAAGCGCGAGGCAAAGGTGCTGTCAAAGCCCTTCCATCTGCGCGATCTGGTCGATGAAGTCGCCCGCGCCATGGAAGCAGCGTAAACCTTCAGCACGAACGCTTGCACAGCTGCGAGGGGCGGGCTATATCGCCCGCTCGTTTCGCGAGCAGGCTTGCGGACCGGGCGCGTAGCTCAGTTGGTTAGAGCGCTACGTTGACATCGTAGAGGTCACAAGTTCGACTCTTGTCGCGCCCACCATTTTTCTCTTTTCCTGATGCTCAGCCCATCCGGGCTTCGCTCCTCGCATAGGCTCGGGCGGCCAGTCGGCCTTGCGGCCCCTGAGACGGGGCCGGACCGTCTCCCCGGCGTGCAGCGCCGCAAGCGCGACCGCGCGCTCGCAGCGAAGGGTGAGCTTTGCGAGCCCGGAAGCGAGGAAGCGAAGCCCGGATGGGCTGAGCATCAACAAAAAACGCGCGTTTGCCCTTTTCGGACGGCGTTCCGCCGCCCGCAAGGCCGACCGGCCGCCGGGCACTGCCTGTCCCCGGCTCGATCGGGGATTGCCCGAAGCGACGCACGGATGTGCGGAGCATCAGTTAAAAAGCCCGCAGCTTCTCGATCAGCACTGCCGGTGGCGGGCAGGGCGTACGCGGCAAGGATGTCGTGGCCCAGGCATAGATCATCCGCCCGCCGGTGAGCGCCTCATCGCCCCGGAAGATGCCAAGGCGGAACGTCGCCGAGCTATTGCCCACACGCTCCAGCGTCACGCCGATCTCGATCAGCTCGTCAAACACGGCCGGCGCGTAGAAATCCGCATGCGCGCTGACGGCGAAGGATTCGCTGCCATCAGCAGTGAGATCTTCAGGGATGAGGATGCCCGCCGCGCGCCAGTATTCCGTCAGCGCGACATCGAAATAGAGAAAATAATTGCCGTTAAAGACAATGCCTTGCGGATCGGCCTCAGCCCAGCGTACGCGCAAGGTGTGAAACCATGAGAAATCGCGGCGCGATGGCCGCTCCGGCTTGGTCGTCATGAGAAATACCCCCGCCTGCTGCTGCTATCCCGCATAGCGGGTTTCACAAGACAAGCGAGTATTGGCTCATCGATCAAGTGCGCGGGTCAGGCGCGGAGCCTCGCAGAGAAAGATTTTTCAAACGCGCGCAGCTTGGCCCGCGCCCGGCGCCACTCCCACCAGATCAGCAGGACTTGCGGGCCATCGACCAGGTAGCGCCGCCACATGCGCTTGGGTTCTTCCATCAGACGGTGCAGCCATTCCAGCCGCGCATTCTGCATCCATTGCGGCGCACGCTGCGTCTTGCCCGACAGAAAATCGAGCGATGCGCCGACGCACAGGCCGACGCCTGTGCAGTCGCCGCGCTCGATACAGGCCGCAGCGATCATCTCCTGCTGGGGCGAGCCGACACACAGGAAGACAAAACGCGCCGGATTGGCCGCTACGAAAGCCGCGCACTCAGCAACGGCCGCAGGGTTGGTCCGCAGACCCATGGGGGGCTGGTGCCAGCGCACATCTTTCAGGCCGAAGCGCGCGGTCACGCCCTGAATGACATCGCCGTCCCCGCCAATCACCACAACAGGCTCGGCCGGATCAATAGCGTGTTCAAAGAGGGCCGCCGTCAGGTCAGACCCCGGCGTCACCTCCACCTCTTCGCCGGAAAAGGCGGCAATCAGCTCCAGCACGCGGCTATCGCATACGGTCAGCCATGCCTGCGCATAGAGCGGAGCCAGCTCGCCCCCGCGCGACAGGCGCACAAGGTGATCGACATTGGGTGTGACGACAAAAGCGAAGGGCCGCTCAGGGTCGCGACGGACAATGCGCTCCAGCGCGGTATCAAACCCGATCCGGTCAAAAGCGGAGTTCAAAAACCAGATATGCCGCGCACGCACGCGCCGATCCGCACCCCTTACGGGGCGGGCCTGAAGCGTTGATGTGTCCAGTGGCAGCGTCATCGAACGTCCCGTTACGGGCCAGCTTTGCGGCCCTCAGGAACTTGATGTGCAAGCTTCAGACCGGATCAGGCTTCGCTAGAGCGCCGATTTCCCCTGTCTGCGCAGCGCTCTCAGGGCGAAACGGGCCGGGTCAAGACTGGCCGCGCCGGAGCGCTCCAGCGGAGACGGCTCGCCGCATACCCGGCTTACCACATGCTCGGCCAGCAGCGGCGCATGGGCAAAGCCGCGCGCGCCAAAGCCAGTCAGCACATAAAGCCCGGCTATCGCACTGCCGTCAGCGCGCACCGCCTGACCCGCCGCAGGCAGACGGTCCGGCAGCACGCAGCGCACCGCCCCCCAGTGTTCCAGTACCGGGCCCAGCCCTACCCCCATGCGTGGATCAAATGCGTTCACCGCTGCGCGTATATCCTCTGCCGCCTGCTCCGGTGTGAGGCGTTCGACCCGCTCATGGGTGGCGCCCGCCAGCACGGATCCGCCGGGCAGCGGCGCGAGATAATGTCCCCACGCCATGGGCAGAGAGATGGGCGGACCATCATAGGCAAAGCGCGCTGTCTGCCCCGGTAGGCCCTCTATCGGCAGGCAGATGTCCAGGCCTTCCGGCAGGACGTCTGCGCCGGATGCGAGGATGAGCTGGTCTGCCTCGGCCAGGACGCGCCCTTGCCCGTCCAGCACTTGCCAGCCACCGCTCCCCGCCTGTTCAACCCTCGCCGCCCGCGCATCCACCACCGGCACATCACCAGCAAGCGTTTTGAGTATCCGTGCAGGCTCAATCCAGCCCGCACATTCCAGCAGCAGGCCATCATCCTTCGCCGTGATACCCGCGCCTTCCATCATCGCGGCAATGCGCGCCAGCCGCCCCGCGCCATCATTGCCGGACGGCGCACGCAAGACACTGGACGCGCAAAATCCGTCCACCCCCTCATAAAGTGCGCGGGCATAATCGAACGCGCTCAAGGTAGCGCGCACATGGGGCCGGTCTGCAGCCTCAAGACGGGGCGTGAACAGGGCGGCCAGCCCGCCGGATGCGCCTGCGCCCCACCCGCCCTGCGCAATGACCACAGGCGTGACGCCGCGAAGCCCGAGAGCATGGACGAGGCTCACCGCCGCTATGCCGCCGCCAATGATGGCCACGCGGCCCGGAAGCGCTGGTAAGGGCGCCGCCGATGCACCTTCAAACACGCCCTCCAGCCGTTCGCGCTTGCGCCCGAAACCGGGCACTTTCTCTACTGCGAAGCCCGCCTCGGCGAGCCCGCGCCTGACCGCCCCGGCCACGGTGAACGTGCCAAGCCGCGCGCCCGGCTTTGACAGGCGGGCGATATGAGCGAACACATCGGCAGACCACATCTCGCCATTCAGCGAGGGGGCAAATCCGTCAAGGAACCAGGCATCGGCGGCAAAATCCATTTGCGCCAGCGCCGCCTCCACCGTGTCGTGAAAGACGGTCAGCGCCACCCGCCCGCCTGCAAACACCCGCCGGTGCGGACCTTTCAGCGGTGAGGGCCACTGGTCTGCCAGCGCACCCGCCTTCCCGCTCAGCGCCGGAAAGGCCGACAGGGCGCGGCGCGCATCGTTTTGGCTTAAGGGAAAGCCTTCCAGCGAGATGAAATGCAGGCGGGCACTGGCGGGCGCCACCTCATCGAAAAGCTGCCATGCGGCCAGAAAATTCAGCCCCGTGCCAAAGCCCAGCTCGCCAATGACGATGGTGCCGCCAGCAGCAAAGCGCGTCTCAAGACGGCACCCCTCCAGAAACACGGCGCGCGTCTCGGCCAGCCCGTCCTCGGCAGAGAAATAGACATCGCCGCCCGCCGCGCGCGGGGTGCCCGGCTCGCTCCAGTCGACACTGGCAAAGGGTCTGACGAGGCTATCGCTCATGGCCAACCGGCTACACGCGATGAAGCAGGCGGGCAATGGGTGGAGATCAGGCCAATAAAAAGGGCCGGAGCATCAGCTCCGGCCCGTTCAAGGTGCTTCCCCCGATTATTCTTGTTGCAGGCTTATTCCGTACCGACATTCGACAGCGCTTCTTCCAGCTCCAGGAAGGTGGGTTGCATGGCGCTTGGCACATTGCCCCGGCCGATCTCGACAGAGATCTGGGCCGCATTGCCGTGCAGGTGCGCAACCAGCACGCTCTGGATGATTTTGTAGAAGATCGCTTCCTCGTCATAAACTTCCTTCATGCGCGTGGCGAAGGGGCCGACAAAGCCATAGGCCAGGAACACGCCCAGGAAGGTACCCACCAGCGCCGAGCCGATCATGGCGCCCAGATATTCGGGCGGCTGGGTGATCGCACCCATCGTCTTGATGATACCGAGAACCGCCGCCACGATCCCGAGCGCGGGCAACGCGTCAGCCATGCTCTGCAGGGCGTGGGCGGGGCCGGAAGCTTCGTGATGGTGCTTTTCCAGCTGCTTTTCCATCGCGTCTTCGACCTGGTGCGGATCTTCCAGATTCATCGTCATCATGCGCAGCGTGTCGCAGATGAAGTCGATCGCGAAATGGTCCTTCATGATGCGCGGATACTTGGAAAAGAGCGCGCTTTCATGCGGCTTCTCGATATGGGCTTCCAGCGCGATGACACCCTTGGTCTTCATCGTCTTGGTCAGCGCAAACAGCAGGGCGAGCAGATCGCGGTAATCCTGCGGCTTCCATTTCGGCCCGGCGAACAGCTTGGAAAGATCGCCCGCGGTCTTGCCGACCGTCTTGCCCGAATTGCCGATGAAAAAGGCGCCCATCGCCGCCCCGCCAATCATCATCAGCTCGAAGGGCAACGCCTTTAGAATGACGTCGAAATGGCCGCCGGCCAGCATGAAGCCGCCAAACACCATCGCGAACACGCAGACAATGCCGATTATCTGAAACATATACCCACCATCCCGCACTTCTCCGGGGCCATTCTGGCCGGACCGGGTGAAAGGGCGGATTTTTCCGCTTCTCTTCCCCCGGCCCATGTCCGGTTTCGAGACGGTTCTACGCGAAGATGCTTAAAGCCCGGTTTTCACGCTGTTAGCGGAGCGTTTACGACGCAGGCGGCGCGGACTATGCCTCCCCCCATGCCCCTGAACGCCAACCAGCAGACACGGGCGGACCGGCGCGGCGCCTTCCGCCTGCTCTTCATCTGCCTGATGGCGGTGGGGGTCGGCAATTCCATGCTGTTTGCCATCCTGCCGCCGCTGGCGCGCGATATTGGTATTGCCGAGATCTATGTCGGCGCGATCTACACCCTCTCTGCCCTCATGTATCTGACGATGAGCCCGGTCTGGGGCGGATTGTCTGATCAGTATGGCCGCCGCCCGCTGGTCATTTTCGGGCTGGCGACCTATGCCGCCTCCACCCTGATCCTTGCTGCGGGCGCGTGGGCGGGCCAGAGCGGCTTCCTGCCGCCCCTGATCGCCGTGCTGGCCATGGCGCTGGCACGCGCCCTCTTTGGCGCGTTCGGTTCCGCTACCGGCCCGGCAGCCCAGGCCTATGTGGCAGACCGCACTGCGCCGTCAGAGCGCACACAGGCGCTGGCCAGCATGACGGCTGCCTTTGCGCTGGGCGGCATGATCGGCCCGGCTCTGGCCGCCGCCTTCTCTGAACGCATCGGCATGGTGCCCTTCATGGTGATGATTGCGGTACTGGTCGGCGCTTGCGCGCTGATTGTCCGCCTTACCCTGCCGGAAAACACACCGCCCAGAGAGAGTGGCCGCCGCCCGCTCAGCCCGCTCACCCAGTTTGCCTTTGCCGCCGACGGTCGGGTGCGAGCCTTCGTGCTCTATGGCTGCGCGGCCTGGCTGGTACAGGCAGCCAGCCTGCAGGCTATCGGCTTTTTCGTCATGGACCGGCTGGAGCTGGACACGACCGCCGGCCTGCAGCTGGCGGGTGTCGCCCTGACCGCAGGCGCAGCGGCGCTTATCTTTGCCCAGCTGGTGGCGATACCGGCGCTGAAAGTGTCTCCGCGCATGCTGATGCTGATCGGGGCGGGTCTGACGCTCGCCGGCCAGATCGAGCTGATCTTTTCAGGCGGCTATGCCTCCATCGTGCTGGGCTTTTTGCTGAACTCGCTGGGCTTTGGCTTTGCCCGCTCCGGCTTCACCGGAGGAGCGAGCCTTGCTGTCACACCGGGCGAGCAGGGCCGCGCCGCCGGCGTGACGGCGGCGACCGCAGGCCTCGGCTTCCTGATCGCGCCCCTGTCAGGCCTCTGGCTCTATCAGGCGGTAGGCCCCACAGCGCCCTTCATGCTCAATATCGTGCTGTCTGTAGTGGCGCTCGGCGTCGCTTTCTTCCACCCGCGCGTGCGCGTGGCCATCCAGCCTGTCGAACAGGACGAGGATAGCAGCGGGGTGGTGTAGCGCCCTCCTACAACCCTGAACTCCCGGTCAAGCGAAGCGCAGAGCCGGGACCTGTTGCAGGACCATGGAGAGCGACCCCGGATAGCGCTGCGCGCTTCCGGGGTTTCACGGAAATTGAGGGAGCGTCTAACGCGCCGCGTCCGCCGCCATCACCGCGTTATAGAGAGCAAGCCCCGCATAGCCGTCCGGTTCAAACCCGTTGGCGCTCTGGAAGGCGCGGATGGCGCGGCGCGTATTGGGGCCGACCACCCCGTCCAGCCCGCCCGGATCATAGCCCAGCCGGGCGAGGGCTTCCTGCAGCTCGCGTGACTGCGATCGGCTGATTGGAGGATTATCCACCGGCCAGCCCGTCGCCATGCCGGCATCGCCATGCTCGAACGCGCGGGCGAGATAGGCCACACCCAGCGCATAGGCGGTGGAATTATTGTAGCGTAAGAGCGCCTCGAAATTGCGATAGACCAGGAAGGCAGGTGCATTGGCCCCTGCAGGGATAACCAGACGCGCCGAACGGTTGAGATCATCGGCCTCCCAGTTGCCCGCTACGGGCTCGATGCCCAGCCCGGCCCACTGCGAGACCTGGCGGCGCTGGCTCTCATTCCAGCCGGCGAAATTGAAGCCTTCCGGCAGGCGCACCTCGGTAAATACCGGCTGGCGGTATTCCCACCCCGCACGCGCCAGCAGGTTGGCGGCGCTGCCCAGCGCATCACCCTCATTGCGCCATATATCGCGCCGCCCGTCGCCATTGAAGTCGACCGCGCGCTCCATATAGGTCGCCGGAATGAACTGGGTCTGGCCCATGCCGCCTGCCCACGAGCCGATCAGCTCGGCACGCGTCGCATAGCCGCGATCAAGCATCTGGGCGATGGCACGCAGCTGGGCCTCGGCGAAGCCCCGGCGGCGGCCTTCCCAGGCCAGCGTCGCCAGCGAACGGACAATGTCGAAATTGCCCTGAATCTCGCCATAGGCGCTTTCCAGGCCCCAGATGCCGGTGAGAATATGCTGATCGACCTCGAAACGCTCTTCCACCGCCTGCAGCGTATCGGCAATGCGTGCGGAAGCGCGGCGTCCGTTGGCGACACGGGTCTCCGAGACCGCCCCTTCCAGATACTGCCAGATCGGGCGGACAAATTCCGGCTGGGTCTGATCGCGCTCGATCACGCGCGGATCAGGCTCCAGCCCGTCCAGCATTGAGGCGACGATGTCGGCGCGCACGCCCTCAGAGCGCAGATCAGAGGCAAACCCGTCACGCCAGGCGGTGAAGGGAATGTCCTGGGCCAGGGCTGCTCCCGCATGGCTGGCGGCGAGCACAAGCCCGGCGAGCCACGCGCCGGTCAGGCTCGCAGCGCGACGCGAAAAACGATGGATAGTCAGCATGTAAGGGTCCTCACCGCGTATCTGGCCCATCCCCGCAGGACGGCAAGTCTTCCTGTTAGCACACAGAAGATCAATGCGCGATGAACGCCAGCCGGGCCATGGTTAGCGTGAAGTTTACGCTAACACACTAAATTAATTATATTTTCTTACGCCTCATTAAGCCTTGCCTGCTAAATTCGGCGCCAGATTCAGGCATGAAATCTGCATGTCTCATCGGGGTGAACCGGCAAGTGTGCCGGTTCGGGCAAGGGCGGACGGACATGAAACGGCTATCAGGCTTCCTGAAGGACCGCGCCGGCAATATCGCAGTGATATTTGCCCTGTCGCTGGTGCCTGTAATCGGCATGGCGGGCGTATCGGTGGATACGGCGCGCCTCATCAATGTGCGCACCTCGCTTCAGGCCGAAGCCGACGCGACCGCGCTCAATGCGGCGGTCGGCGGGCCAGACAGCAATTTCGCAGCCCAGATCAACGCCATGAATGACCGGGTGATGGCATCGTTCGGCGGCTCCGGCCTGTCAGACCTCAACGTCAATGGCGCTTGGAACGGGCTGGATTTCCGCGTCAATGCCAGCGCACGCGTATCGACCGTCCTCATTCACACCCTTCCAGGCCTTGATGACAGCGTACGCGTCGCGGTGCGTTCCACCGCGCGCCTGCACCAGCCCATGCTGCAGTATGAGCCGCCGGAAGTGAGCTGGCTGGACCCGGAAGCGGGGGATTACAACCGCATCTATGTCTATTGCTATGATCCGGATCCAGACGCGAACAAGACGCCCGAACAGCGCCGGACCCAGCGCACGCCTGTGCAGGACAATAATGGCATCAACTTCCTCACCCGCTGGCCGAACCAGTATCAGTGGCCGCGTTGCGAGGAGGGCGAGACGATCAGTTTCGAGCTGTACAATCTGCGCTTCTCACGCACCAATCCGGAGCGGATAGATCAGAGCCCCAGCAATGACCGTAACTGGTGCCAGCATACGGCGACAGCGGACTTCCCCTATCCGTGCCGCCACCGCTATTTCACCGACACCGCGCATGTGAACGGCCAGGAGCATCACAACGGCCTGCAATACGACATCCTGGAAACCGTGTTGTGCGAAAGCCTCGATGAGTGCAAACCCGTCAGTCAGGGCGGTGTCATTCCCACTGGCGGCAATCGCAACCCCCAGCGGGCCGCGCAAGGCTGCAGCCCCGGCCGCTACATGTACTATGGCTGGGAAGACCGCCCGCCGGGCCTGCCGGGCGGCACGGCCAACTGGACGCAGATGGGCTGGACCGACCGTGACTATGACGATATCCGCATCATCATGCAGTGCCCGCAGCTGGACACGACCCGCGAGCGTTACGTCCGGCTGATCGAGTAGCCCCATATCGCCAGTGCAAGTGGCCAGGCGCCCCGGTTGACTTCAGCCGGGGCGTTCTGTAACACCTGCGCTCCCTTGAAGACGAGGGCGCGTCCCGCCCCGCTCAACCGACGAGACAAGACCATGAAAGTGCGCAGCTCCATCCGCTCCCTGAAAGCCCGGCACCGCGATTGCCAGGTGGTGCGCCGCCGTGGCCGTGTCTACGTGATCAACAAGACCGATCCGCGCTTCAAGGCCCGCGCCGGCTAGCACGGACGGGCCGGCCTGTGGCTGTGCGTGCCATCCTCTGGGATCTGGGACGCACGCTGGCCGACTGGGACCCAGATTATCTCTATCGCCGATTAATCCCGGATGCTTCAGAGCGCCGGGATTTTCTCACATCCGTATGCACCATGGACTGGCATGAGGCGCACGATCGCGGTGTCTCCATGGCCGCCAACCGCGAAGCGCTGATCGCAAATCACCCGGACAAGGCCGCACTCATCCACGCCTGGGACACCGGCTGGAATGCCATGTTCAACGGTTATGTGGAGGGTATGGAGGGTGTGGTAGACGCGCTCCACGCACGCCGCGTCCCGCAATTTGCCCTGTCCAACATGCCCGCCGAGAAATGGCCGGATGTTCTGGCGCTCTATCCGGCTTTCAGCCTCTTTGAGACCGCCATCATTTCCGGACAGGAAGGGCTGGTAAAACCCGATCCGGCCATATACGCGCTGACCGCAGAGCGGATCATCACGCCGCCGCACGAAACACTCTTCATCGATGACCGGCTGGACAATATCGAGGCCGCCACGAGGGCTGGCTTTGCCGTGCATCATTTCACCGGCGCGCCCCGCCTGAAGGGCGAGCTGGACCGGCTGGGCCTGCTGCCGCTTGAGGCATGAGTTACCCCGCGCAGATTTGATTTGCCGCGGAACGATTGCGCCTCATACTGGTTGACAGGTTGGGACGAAATCCATCTGGGAGGTATGAGCCATGAAGCGCCTTATCGCCGGACTTGCCGCCAGCGCCGCCATCCTGGCAGCTTGCGCCGAATCCACACCCTACCAGCGCGCCACTTCAGGCGGGTTTGGTTATTCCGAGCAACAGATCGAGCAGAACCGTTTCATGGTCGGGTTTTCCGGCAATTCGCTGACCGAGCGGCAGTCGGTGGAAACCTTCCTGCTTTACCGCGCCGCCGAGCTGACCCGCGAGCAAGGCTATGACTATTTCCGCCTGATCCGCCGCGATACCGAAGCCGAACGCCGTATTACGGGTTCGCCCGGCCCGGCCTATCGCAGCCGGTTTGACGTGTTCTACCGCTACTATCACCCGCGCCATGGCTGGTATGGCTGGCGCGATCCGTTCTGGGACGACATCAATCTGCGTGAGGTCACCCGCTATGAGGCGATGGCCGAGATCCAGCTTGGCCGGGGCGCAACACCCGACAGCCCCGACGCGTTCGACGCGGCTGACGTGATCCGCAATCTGGGCCCGCTGGTCCGCCCGCCCGTTCAGTAGGTGCTGGCCGGTAAAGCAAAAAGCCCCGGACCGCTGGTCCGGGGCTTTTCCTTGTCAGTATGGTGTCCCAGCCTAGAAATTCGCCGAAAGGCCGAACAGCACCGCGCGCGGCGCGCCGGGGCGCAGGCCCGCTGGGCTGCGCGAGGCGGCATAGACCTCATCGGTAAGGTTTCTGACCTGTACCCGCGCGCGCAGCGCTTCGGTCAGATCATACCAGACCGCCAGATCAGCCACCGCATAGGAATCAAGGAACTGAGCGGCCGGAATGGCGCCCTGTCCGGCAACCGTGCGGCGCTCGCCATTCCACGTCACAGCCAGCTGGCTGCCGAACCGGCCCTGTTCAAGGCCAATGGAGGCGAACCATTGATGCTCGGGCAGATAGGGCAGCTTGTCGCCTGCCTGCACGCTCCCCCAGGGGGAGTAGCCGGAAGCAAAGGCGGTCTGAAATTCAGCATCGGTCCAGGTGTAGGCGCCGCGCACGGGCACCGACACACCGCTCCAGCCGGCAAATGCCGCAAGATCGACACCAGCTGACAGCTCCAGCCCCCTCACATCGACCTCGCCGCCATCGAACTGCGCGCCAATCGTGCAGCCGCCGCCGGTGGAGGCCGTGCACGTGCCGATCAGGTTGGAATAGTCATTGAAGAAGCCGACGGCCTCGACAAAGGCGGACCCGCCCGACCAGCGCACACCAGCCTCCCAGTTCACCGCATCTTCCGGATCACTGCTGGAGGAGGGTGAGGATGGCGCGAAGCCCCGATGCACACCGCCAAACAGCATCACGCTGTCGTTCAGCTGATAGCGTACGCCAAGCCCGGGAATGAACACATCCGTGGTGCTGCCTGTCACCGTAGTGGCTCCGGAGCGGGTCTGGTCGGTGGCGGCCCAGCGGGTCTGCGTGCCTTCGATGCGCTCATAGCGCAGGCCCGGCACCAGGGTGAGCGCTCCAAAGCTGATCTCGTCCTGCACGAAGATGGCCAGCGCTTCGGCCTCGACAACACGGTTGTCGTGGAAGCCCGGCGTTTGCGCGCCGGTCTGAATAAGCTGCGAATTGTCCATGCGGTAGAAGACCTCGTTCTGGAAACGGTCTTCAGAGTCGCGGTGCGCACGCACCCCCACCCGCCAGCGATGGCTGGCACCGAACAGGGCGGCATCACCCACGAGCTCGGCCTGCACGCCTTCGGCCACGTAGGAGCGGTTATTATTGCGGCTGATGACGGCGCCATCGATGGAGACGAGGCCCGGCTGGCCGGTCAGGATGGCGTACTCCGCCGAATAGGTGACCGGATCGGAAAGCACCGCGCCCAGCGAGCGGCGGCCTGCGCCGGCATTGACGCCTTCGACCTTGAACCAGTTGCGGGCCACTTCATTGCGGTAGCCGAGCACCGTGAAATTGAGGCCATTGTCAAACGCGGCGTCATAGCGCAGCACCCAGCGGGACTGATCCACATTGATCTGGTCGTTGGCGCTGGCGGCATAGCGGCGGTAGGGATCAGCGGCAAAGTCCGCATCCGTGAGGCCCATATAGGTCTCGTCAGAGGTTTCGTCCGAGGTCTGGTAGCGCAGCTCCACAGCATGGGTCACGCCTGCGCCATCGAACTCGGCGCGCAGGCGGGCGCCGAAATCGGTCAGATCAAAGCCTGTGGACTGGCCAGCGTTGAAATCGATCGTCTTGAAGCCTTCCGCGCTATCAGTATAGGCCTCGACAAGCCCGCCCAGACGCACGCCCTGCGACACCTCGGTCATGCCACCGGCATAAGCGTGGATGCGGCGCGCCTCTTCTTCACCTGCCGTGATGGCAAGCCGGCCCGACCAGCTTTCCGGCACCGGCGTGGAGAGGAAATTGACCGAGCCGCCTTGCGTACGCGGTCCATAACGCACCCCGGACGCGCCCTTGACGATCTCCACACCTGCCATGCGGCCCACATAAGGCGAGTAATAAGCTGCCGCAGCCGAGTAGGGCGCAGGCGCAGCCAGAATACCATCTTCCATCAGCACGATATTGGCCGAGCGATCGAGGCCCGTGCCGCGCAGGCCGATATTGGGGCGCAGGCCATACCCGTCTTCTTCCTGGATATTCACGCCCGGCACCTGGCGCAGCACGCGCCCGATATCGGTATAGTCCTGCACTTGCAGCACTTCGCTGGGCAGCAAGGTGGCAGAACCGGCCACTTCGCGCGCATCGCCCTTCAGGCCGATAATGGTGATGGTCTCGACATTGACGTCAGCCTCGCTGGAATTTTCGGCGGCGGCATTGGCGGCAAGAGCCAGCACGGCTGTGCTGGCGAGAAGAAGCGTGCGCATGGTTGGCGTCGTCCCTGACGTCTGGTGTAACTGAGAATAAGTCTCACCTACAGGACGCGCGGGGCGCTGCCAATAGCTTTTGAGAATGAATTGCAGTTAGGGTCGCAGGCAGCGGCGCTCCATTCAACACGCGTCACCCCCGCGCAGGCGGGGGTCCAGTGCTTTGGCCGAAGACCTCAGCCAAGGCTCTGGGTTCCCGCCTGCGCGGGAACGACGAAAGGTTGAACGCGTTGCGCCAGAAAGCCCTATTTCGGAGGCATGCGCGCGCCGGCATCAAGGCGGACACATTCGGCGTTGATATAGTCATTGCCGACCATGAAGGCGACGAGATCGGCGTATTCCGCCGGCGTGCCAAAGCGCTGCGGGAACTGCAGATGGCTGGCGAGGTTCACTTTCACTTCCGGCGGCATCTGCTGGTAGATCGGCGTCTCGAAGAAGCCCGGCAGGATGGTGTTCACCCGCACCCCTTCGCGGGCCAAATCGCGCGCCATGGGCAGCGTCATGCCGTAAATCCCGCCCTTGGACGCCGAATACGCCACCTGGCCGATCTGGCCGTCCTGCGCGGCAACGGATGCGGTATTGATGATGACACCGCGGCCCGATGCGTCCGGATCAAGCGTGAGCATGCCCTCGGCGGCCAGCACGGCGCAGTTGAACGAGCCAATGAGGTTGATGTTCACAACGAGGGCAAACTTGTCGAGCTGGTGGCCGACAATATCGCCGGAAGAAGAACGGCGGGCGGTCTTTTCCGCCCAGCCAATGCCGGCGCAGTTCACGAGGATGCGCTCCTGGCCATTGGCCGCGCGGGCCTTGGCAAAACCGGCCTTCACGCTTTCGACATCGGCGACATTCACTTGCGCGAACACACCACCAAGCTCTCTGGCCAGTGCTTCGCCGCGCTCGGCATTGAGATCGAAAATCGCGACCTTGCACCCTTCGGCGGCCAGACGCCGGACTGTGCCTTCGCCCAGACCCGATGCTCCGCCCGTGACAACCGCGCTTGCGCCCTTGAACTGCATGATTTCTCTCCCCGTTGGAATGGTTTTGTCGCTGCACCAGCGATGTGCAGATGCACCGCGCTTTCCCTGACGAAATAGCGCCTTGGCGCTTCAGAGGGAAGCGCGGGGATGTTATGAGCCTCAGCTCACGACGCCCTCGCCAATGGAGACCCGCCCATGACCCGTCCCACCGCACTTGTCCTGCACGGGGGAGCCGGCGTGCTCGCCGAGCGCTCCTATGAGCGCGAAGTGGCGCATCTGCGTGCTCTTGCCGACGAAGGCAAGGCGCTGCTGGCACAGGGCGCACATGCCGTCGATATCGCGGTGAAGCTGGTGCGGGCGATGGAAGAGAGCGCGCTTTATGTCGCAGGGCGCGGCGCCTCACCCAATACCGCTGGCCGCTACGAGCTGGACGCCTCCATCATGGAAGGCCCCTCGCGCAAGGCGGGCGCTGTCGCGGCACTGGAAGGCTTCATTTCGCCCATTACAGCGGCGCGCGTGGTCATGGAGGCGACGCCCCATGTACTGATCGCTGGCGCTGGCGCAGCCGACATAGCCCGTGCGCACGCCATCGAGGAAATCGCTGATCCGGACAGCTATTACCGGCCTGCCGCGGTGCCCGATGGCCGCGAGATCGCGACCGGGACTGTGGGCTGCGTGGTGCTGGACAGTCACGGTATGCTTTGCGGCGCGACCTCCACTGGCGGCACGCTGCGCAAGCGCTGGGGCCGGGTGGGAGACACGCCCATCATCGGGTCCGGCACCTGGGCGGATGCGCGCGTAGCCGTTTCCTGCACCGGCCAGGGCGAGTTCTTCATGCGCGCCAACGCCGCCGCCGACGTCTCCGCGCGCATGCGTTATCTGGGCTCAAGTCTGGATGAGGCAGTCAGGGGCGTGCTGGACGATATCGCGGAGCTGGGCGGCGATGGCGGGATCATCGCAGTCGATTCAAAAGGACATGTCAGCGCGCAATACAACTCGCAAGGCATGAAGCACGCAATTGTTCACGCCGATGGCCGGATCGAAGCAGGCATGACGCGCTAACGCTCACCTACGCCGCGTCGGTATGGGCCATGCCCGACAGAATGGCGTTCACAGCAGCTGAATCCGGCGCGGCACGCAGCGCGGTGCGGACATCCTCGCGCCGGAACATGCGCGCCACACGGGCAAGGGCTTTGAGGTGCTCAGCCCCGGAATCCTCCGGCGCCAGCAGCAGGAAGACCAGATCGGCGTGACGTCCGTCCATGGCGTCGAAATCTACCGGGGTCTTCAGGCGTGCAAACACACCGCACACCCGGTCCACATCGCCCGTGCGGGCATGGGGGATGGCCACGCCATCGCCCACACCCGTTGATCCCAGCTTTTCGCGCTCCATAACCGCGTCCAGCACCTTGCGCGCCGGCACATGCAGCGTACGCTGCGCCAGATCACACAATGACTGGAGCACCTGCTTGCGGCTTGTGCCGGGCAGGTCTGCCACCGCCCCTCCGGGCGGAATCAGGTCTGACAATGCCATGTCACGCCTTTGCTTGTCGGCGGGGCAAAGGGCCCCCTCTCAGCGAACGGCGCCGTCTTTAGCCTCTCGGGCCGGATCAATCCACCCCACATGACCATCAGGACGTCTATAGACTACATTGAGCGATCCGCTTGCTGCATTCCGGAACAGCATGAACGGTGTATCGAGCACGTCCATCTCGTGAACCGCCATGGAGACGGTAAGCGTGCGCAACTCACCGACGGTTTCCGCCACGATGACCGGCTCGTTGCCGCCCGTGGCACCGCCATCGTCCAGCTCGGCATCATCCTCGTCCAGCGTGACGGCCCGGCCATTGCCCCTGAAGACCACGATCGGGGTCTCTTCGGCGGGCAACTCCAACTTGTTTTCAGCGTGATGGTCTTTCAGGCGGCGCTTATAGCGGCGCAGGCGTTTTTCCAGATGTTCAACCGCAATTTCGGCAGCGGCATAGGCATCTGCGCCTTCGCCCGTGGCCTGCAGAAAGGCACCTGACGGCAGGTGCAGTGCGCACTCCACACGGAAGCCGAAGCCCTCTTTGGCGGCGGTGACAAACGCCTCGCCGGGACGGCTGAAATATTTCGCGGTGCCTTCCTCGACCTTGCCCTCGATACGTTCACGAAGGGCGGGCGATACGTCGATACCTTTGGAAACAAACTGGATGTGCATGTCAGCTCCATCTGCTGCTGGCGCGTTGCGCTGGCTGCAGGAGCCTTTTTTCAAAAAGGCCCCTGGCGCTTGAAACAACGCGTGGCCGGATATCCGGTTCTGTGCCGGATGCAGTGACGGTAGCAAGCCGGGCGGGGGCGTCAATCCAGATAACTGGTTAATGACGCAGCGGACAGGTTTGGGGTTACCAATATCCTAGGCTACAGGCCCAATCAGGACTGGAATCCCGGGGGAGCCTAGCGCTTCATCATGCGGCGGCGCTGTACCGATGAGGGAATATTCATCGCCTCGCGGTATTTTGCCACGGTACGCCGGGCAATCTCGATCCCGTCAGACAGCAGACGGTCAACAATGGCGTCATCACTCATCACATCGTCCACCGTTTCAGACTGTATCATGGCCTTGATGCGGTAGCGTACAGCCTCGGCCGAATAGGCCTCGCCCCCATCGGCCGACGCGATGGAGGAGGTGAAGAAATATTTCAGCTCGAACAGGCCGCGCGGCGTCGACACATACTTGTTGGAGGTGACACGGCTGACCGTGCTCTCATGCATGCCGACCGCATCGGCCACCGTTTTCAGGTTCAAGGGCCGCAGCCAGGCCACGCCCTTGGCCAGAAACATGTCCTGCTGGCGGACAATTTCGCTGGCGACTTTCAGGATGGTGCGCGCGCGCTGGTCCAGGCTTTTCACCAGCCAGGACGCGTTCTGTGCACATTCAGTGATGAAGGTCTTTTCTTCCGCCGAACGCGCACTGCCCGCGATCTGCGCGGCGTAACGATTATTCATCAGCACGCGCGGCAGGGTGTCGGTATTGAGCTCCACCGCCCAGCTGCCGTCCGGCCGCTCACGCACATAGACGTCCGGCTCGACCGCCCGGGTACTGTCAGAACCAAAGGCGAGGCCCGGCTTGGGGGTGAGCCGTTTCAGCTCGGCGATCATGTCTTCGAGATCTTCCTGGTCGACCTCGCAAAGGCCCCGCAGGCCCGCATAATCATGCTTGGCCAGCAAGGGCAGGTTATCCACCAGCGCCGCCATGGCCGGGTCCAGCCGGTTGCGTTCGGCCAGCTGTATGGCCAGGCATTCCTGCAGGCCGCGCGCCATGACACCGGCCGGTTCAAACTCCTGCAGACGCGCCAGCAGGGCCTCAACCTCGGACAAGGTGACGCCGAGACGCTCTGCCGTTTCGGCAAGATCTGCGCGCATATAGCCATCGTCATCGGCCAGATCGATCAAATGGGCCGCGATCATGCGGTCAGCGCTCGTCAGCGCCAGATCTGCCAGCTGGTCATGCAGATGCTCACGTAGGGTCTTGTCCCGGCTGGCATGGGCCGCGGCGTCATAATCCTCGCCATCGAACCCGCCCCCGCCCTTTCCGGCGCGCGACCAGTCCACCGCTCCGCCGGTATCGCGCGCGCCTGCCATGTCGGGCGCGCTGTCGGCATACATCGCCTCGCGGTCGGCATCGAATGCATCGTCGGCAGCGGAGGACGGCGCATCAAAGCTGAGCTCGCCATGCGGGTCTGCAGCATCTCCTGCCGGCGCACGTTCATCGTCACCGCCGGGCTCCGGGCGCTCGTCACGCTCCAGCAGCGGGTTGCGCTCCAGCTCTTCCTCGACGAACTCGGCAAGTTCCATATTGTTAAGCTGCAACAGCTTTATGGCCTGCTGAAGCTGCGGGGTCATTACCAGACCCTGCCCCTGCCTTGCCTCCAGCCTTTGTCCGAGCTTTGCCATCCGTTCGCGCCCTATTGAAAACTGTCGCCGAGATAGACCCGGCGCACGGACGGATCGGCACGTACCGCTTCGGGCTTACCCTCGAACAATACCTCGCCGTCATGGATGATCGCGGCGCGATCCGTGATCTGCAGCGTCTCGCGCACATTGTGGTCTGTAATGAGTATTCCGATACCGCGCTGTTTGAGGAAGAGGATCAGGTCGCGGATATCGGCAATGGCCAGCGGATCAATGCCGGCAAACGGCTCATCCAGCAGGATGAAGCCCGGACGGGTAGCCAGCGCGCGTGCAATCTCCACCCGGCGGCGTTCCCCGCCTGAAAGGGCCATCGCCGGACTGTCGCGCAAATGGTCGACGCCCAGCTCCTCGAGCAGATCCTCGACCAGCTTCTTGCGCGCCGCCTTGTCCTTTTCTGCAATTTCGGCAGTGGCGGTGACGTTTTCAAACACTGTCATGCCACGGAAAATGGACGCTTCCTGAGGCAGATAGCCAATACCAAGGCGTGCACGCTGGAACATCGGGAAGGATGTGATGTCCTGCCCGTCCAGCAAGATCCGGCCGTGATCGGCCGGAATAAGCCCCGTTATCATGTAAAAGCAGGTCGTCTTGCCGGCACCGTTCGGCCCCAGCAGACCGACAACCTCGCCCCGGCACAGCTGGAGCGAGACGGACTTGACCACCACGCGCCGGCCAAACGCCTTGCCGATTGACTCGACATGGAGGCCGTCAGCGCTGCTGTCTGGCATGGTCATTCCCGTCACCACCCTTAATTCCCGCTAACAGGGTTACTGGCGCAGGCCTAATATTTGGTGAAGCGTGCGCAACTGGCCCCATCCTTGCAAGGGACCGCCCCCTCGTGACAAGGCCAACGGCTGCAAAACACAGCCCGGCGCACCAATGCGCGCCCGTTCAATGAGGTCAGAAGCGGCTAGTTCGCTGCCGGCGCACCGGACTGCCCGTCCGGAAATTCATTGCTATAGCTGCGCGGCGCCGGCCCGGGGACGGGCGGTGCCGGACAATTTCCGCTGGCAGCCGGCCGCTCGCCATCCTGAGAAAAGAACAGGCTGCGCACACGGCCATTGCCCCCTGTCAGGCGCGATACGCCGGTTTGCAGGTTTATGCGCAGCTCCTGGCCGGTGGAAACATTGCAGCCTTGCGTAAGAACCACCGCGCCGGTGAGAACAATGACCTCGTCTGACAGAGTATAGACGGCCCGGTCACCGCGCGCGGTCTCGGTTGCCGTCACGTAGAACACATCGCCCTGCGCCGTAATGCGCTCGATACGGCGCTGTCCGGTCTCGGGATTACGCGCAAGCTGGGCTTCGGCCTCGTCCGCACGCAGGCGCGTATCGCCGCGAATGGCGTTGACATTGCCTATGAAGCGGACGCGATCCTGCTGGTCGAGAATTTCCTGGTCATCCGAACTGATATCAAGGAAATCGGGCGCATCCTGCCGCGCGAGCGCGTCAGTGGTCAGGATGCTGGCAGCGGCCATGGCGGACGCCAGCGCGGTAACGGCAAAAATCAGCCTCATCGGTCCTCCTCGGGCGCAGGCGCGCCGTCACCGACATAGAAGCGCGTCACCACACCGCCGGTAAAGCGCAAACGCCGGCCTTCCTCATGCAACTCGAAACCATATGCCTGCACGCCGCCCCATGGCGCGCGCCCCTGCACCGGCTCTTCGCCGTATACCACACCTTCGTCCAAGTCTATCGAAGCGCCTTCAGTGCGGAACTCATAGCCCGACCGGGTGGTAAAACGCACCGTATCGGACATGCGCAAGGTACGTGTCGCATCGTCATAGACACCCAGGCGCGACAATACCTCGGATGCATCGGGCTGACGCGACCCGCCAAACAGCAGGGCATAGTCGATGCGCGGATTCTCCAGATCGGTCAGATTGCCCAGCCCTACCATCCGCCGCACAGCCGAATCTGCCGTAAGCACATAAGCGCGCCCGTGCGCGTCGCGGCCGGTAAAGCGCGGGTTTACGATCCGCTCCCCGTCGCCCAGCATTGCTGGCCGGGTAGCCGGCTCGTGGCCGCCAGCCAGGAACGACTGCACCAGCAGATTGGACACAAGCGCGCCGATCAGGACAATCAGAACAATGCGCGCATTACGCACGACACGCGCCCGCAGACGGGCGGCCTCAACCGCCCGGCTTGCCGATGGCTCTGCGGCTGCGAATGTCAGCGTGTTCATCCCGAATGCCTGAAAAACTGTCCCCGCAGGGCTTTGTGGACCCTGGCCGCGGCCTTTTCAAGGCAGGCGCGCCGTCTGCCGGCAATGGCGCCCTAGCTGTGCGCGAAAATATCGGCTTCCGCCCAACCGGCGAGATCCAGCGCCGCCCGGGTGGGCAGGAAGCTGAAGCACGCCTTTGCCATCTCCATCCGCCCCTCGCGGATCAGCATGGCCTCCAGCCCGTCACGGATCTGGTGCAGGTAGAGAACGTCGTCAGCGGCGTATTTGAGCTGGGCTTCACTGATATCGCCTGAGCCCCAGTCAGAGCTTTGCTGTTGCTTGGACAGCTCCACTCCAGCGATCTCGCGTGCCACGTCCTTCAGGCCATGCCGGTCGGTATAGGTCCGCGCCAGCTTGGAGGCGATCTTGGTGCAGAACACAGGCCGCAGCGTAACGCCCAGATCGCGCGCAATCATCGCCACATCAAAGCGCGCAAAATGGAGAATCTTCTCTACGCCTTCATCGGCCAGCAGCGCTTTCAGATTCGGGCAGTCATAGGAGGAACGGTCCAGCTGGACGATATGCGCATCCCCGTCACCTGCCGACAACTGGACCAGGCATAGCGGGTCGCGCACCAGCGACAGGCCCAGCGTCTCGGTATCGATTGCAACGCGTTTTCCAAGGTCCAGCCCGGCGGGCAGGTCGGCCTTGTGGAAATGGATGGTCATGGACGTGCAACCCCTTCTTGGCTCAGCGCGTGTAACCCTTCCTATGGGCCGTGCTCGCACCCGGCGTCAATCAACGGCCTGCTCCGGGGGAACCAATTTGGACACCGGCAGGTTGAATCAGCGCCACGTCGCGGCTAGCTTGGGGTCATCATGTCCATATCCGCTACACTCGCCGCCGCGCTTGGCGCAGCAAGCATGCAGGGCGATCCTGCGTTCGCCGGTTCGGGAGCTTTCACCGCATCCACAGACTCCGACCGCCGGGCCTTTGTCGGCTTGCGGGCGGGAACACTGGGAGTGGGCGTGGAGGGCGGCTACCGCATCAACGATTACCTGCAGGTACGCACACATGCAGCAGGGCTCGTCTATTCCGACGACCAGACCGTGGCCGACATCGCCAGCGACTTTTCGCTTCGGCTGGCTAGCGTGGGTGTCGGGGTGGACGTTTTCCCCTTCAGGCGCGTCTTCTTTCTGACCGCAGGTGCCCGCTACAACTTCAACAAGGCCGTTTACAACGCCCAGCCCGCCAGCGACTATCAGATCGGCAACAATATCTATCCGGCCGCACAAGTGGGCCGGCTGACGGGCGAAGCCCAGTTTGCGCCAAATGCGTGGTTTGCCGGAGCCGGCGTGGCCGGACGGCCATGGAATGGCCCGGTCGAAGTCTCGCTTGAGGCAGGTGTATACCGGCAAGGCACACCCAGCATCAGCTACGAGGTAACCGGCTTGCTGGCCAACGATCCGGCCTTTCTGGCCGATCTTCAGCTGCAGGTGGAACGCGCTCAGCGGGATCTGGACAAGTATGATTCCTTCCCGCTGATCGCGCTCAATTTGCGCTATCGTTTCTGATCTTTGCCTCCGACAGTGCTTGCGTCGGCCTCTGCCCTTGCCAATTTGCATGGGCGCCTTGCGCACTGTCTGCCACGATTTGGCAATAATCAGCAGCTAGGCATGGATACCCCGACAAACCCGACCTGCCATCAAGAGCCATAAAAGGCCCTCTCCCCATGCCTCTCGACCACAAGACGCCCGATGCGGACCCGATCCGCATCGAAACCGATATCGACGGAATTCTCACATTGCGCCTGCGGGGCGAATTGACGAGCGCGGTACTGCGCGAGGCGGCCGAACGCCTTGTCGCTGCCGGTCACGGCACGCGGGTGAACGGCGTACTGTTCGAGACCTCGGACACCAGCATAGCCTATGATATTGCCGATATAGTCAGCGCGATCGAACTCATCATGGAGGAGCTCTCGCCGCGCCGCTGCGCCCATGTTTCCCATGGCGAGCGCACACGGCCCTACATGGTCATGGAAAGCACTGCACGCGCGTTTGCCGTGAAACTGCAGCCCTTTGCCTGCGAGGATGAGGCCCGCGCCTGGCTTTTGCAGCGCTAGAAGCGCTGCTTCGCAAGCAATCATCCCAAACGCAAGACGGCCCCGCTCGGGGCCGTTTTGGTGTCGGGTCACAGACAGATCGACGCCGGGCATCTGTGTCTTGCCCAATTGCCTGCTACAGCCTCCCGCAACAATGTATCCAACGCGTTGATTCCTGATAAATGGCGGACACACGACGGAGATTCATAAATGGGCACTGTTTACATTCACATCGGCTTGCCCAAGACGGCGACGACATTTTTACAAGAAAAACTGTTCACGCAGATTGAAAATATAAAGTATATAGACCGAAACTATATTCACGAGTTATTCAATGAAGAAGATAACGAGGGATTCAGGGCAAAATTTTCAAAATCTCCCGGCATATGGGCGTCTTACGCAGGGAGATCTATAAATAAAATAATAAACTCTATTGAATGCGAAAACATTCTTATTTCAGAAGAAAATATTTCAGCAAATGTTCACTTCTTCGACTTCCAAGCACGCCGGCAGCAGGATCCAATCGTGCTTGCCCACCATCTAAATCATATGCGCAAGGCCATACTGAAAGGCTCGCGGTTTAGCCGCGTAAAGATTCTGACAACTATCCGGCGGCAAGACACGTGGATAGCATCACGATATGCGCAGTCTGGCGCAACATTCAGCGCTCCAAGTCAGGAACATTTTGAAAAAACCGCGAGAAAGCTCATCAGCGCCAAATCTGAACTCTATCGTTCGGCCATGGTGATAAACTATCGATATATGGATGATTGCCTTCGATCGGCGCTCGGCAAGAATGATATTTGCTTTCTGCCAATGGAAGCCATCCGGCTCGATCCACCCCTGTTTTACAGCCGTCTCGTGGAGTTTTTCGACGGAAACGATTCCTTTATGGCCGCCGCCGAACGCGAAAAAGCCATACACGCGAGCAATGCCGAAGGTGAAAATCGCTGGAAGGTTCGACAGGAAGACGGTCAGGAGAATTCGGTGCGCATCGAGATGCCTGAACAGCTGGCAGCCAAGATCATGCGCAAATTTGCGAAGTCCAACGAGGTGATTTCCAAGAGGTATGATCTGGGTTTGGACCGCTACGGCTATTTCTAGCGCAACAGACCAAACCAGATGGTGCCCAGGAGAAGACTCGAACTTCCACTCCCTTTCGGGAACTGGCACCTGAAGCCAGCGCGTCTACCAATTCCGCCACCTGGGCATATCTCTGAAGGCGTCGGAGGCGCGGTGATAAATGCGGGCGCGGGCGCTGTCAACGCGCCTTGTGCGGCGTTGCCAACGGGCCGCAAATTTGGTCTATCCGCTAAAGACACAGACAGTGTTCGCGAGGTACCCCCGCGAACCGGCCAGGCTCAAGGGAGAGGCCCACATGCTGCGCGATGAAATGATCACGGTGTTTGGCGGTTCGGGTTTCATCGGACGCTATGCAGTGCGCGCGCTGGTCAAGGCCGGTTACCGGGTACGCGTAGCCACGCGCCTGCCCCACACCGCGATTGATCTCAAACCTATGGGTTCAGTCGGCCAGATACAGCTGGTCCAGGCCAATGTGCGCAACAAGGCCTCCATCGAGCGCGCTATTGAAGGCGCCAGCGCCGTCATCAACCTCACCGGCATTCTGGCGCAGTCCGGACGGCAGACCTTCCGCTCGGTGCAGGCGCAAGGCGCGCAGAGCATCGCGCAGGCCGCAAAGGCTGCGGGCATTACCCGGTTTGTGCAGATTTCGGCCATCGGAGCGGACGCAGACAGCAAGTCCGCCTATGCGCAGACCAAGGCCGCCGGGGAAAAGGCGGTGATGGATGCTATCCCTACCGCCACCATTCTGCGCCCCTCAATCGTGTTTGGAGCCGAGGACAGCTTCTTCAACCGGTTTGCCCAGATGGCGCTTTATACGCCGGCCCTGCCGCTGATCGGCGGCGGCAAGACGGTGTTCCAGCCAGTCTGGGCAGGCGATGTCGGCGCGGCAGTTCTGGCCGCGCTGGAAAACCCGGCCGCACAGGGCAAGACCTACGAGCTTGGCGGTCCGGCCCGCTATAGCTTCAAGGACGTGCTCCAGTACATTACGGCCACCATCCGGCGTCCGCGCCTTCTGGTGCCGGTGCCGTGGCTTGCCGCTTACGGCATCGGGTTTGCCGGCGAGATCGCAGGCGCCCTGCCCTTCGTGCCAACCGTGCTCACGCGCGACCAGGTGACCTTGCTGAAAGCCGATAATGTCGTGGCCGAGGGTGCGCCGGGGCTCGCAGAGCTGGGGATCAGCCCGGCCTCTGTCGAGGCAATCGTGCCAACCTATCTCTACCGTTTCCGGCAAGGCGGCCAGTTCGCACCGGCGGAGTAGGGTTTTCCCCTTCACACCACCCAGATAATCACCGCCAGAATCGCGAAAGCCAGCGCGATGCGGTAGATGACGAAGGGCAGAAAGCCGAACCGGTCCACCAGCTTCAAAAGAAGGTGAATGGCGACAAGGCTCGCCGCAAAGGAGAGGCCAACCGCAATCAGCCCGTCCGTGAGGCTCGCGCCCGGATCTTCACCGCGCGCCAGATCAATACCCGATTGCAGGCCGAAGGCGGCAATGACGGGAATGCTGGTCAGCATGGCAAAGCGGGCCGCGGCCGAGCGTTCCGCCCCCAGCATGCGCGCTGCCGTCATCATCAGGCCGGAGCGGCTGGAGCCGGGAATCATCGCCACCGCCTGGGCAAGGCCAATCACGGCAGCATCCTTGTAGGTCAGCGTCTCCACCGTCTTCACGCGCGGGCCATATCTGTCAGCCAGCCAGAGCGGCAGCGCGAAGACCAACGTGGCGGCCGCGATTACGGCAGGCGAACGCACCAGATCCATCCAGCCGGTGAAGTAGAGAACGGCCGCCACGACCATCACCGGCGGCGTCGCGATCACCACCAGCAGGGCAAGGCGTCCGCCGGGCGTCATCTGGCCGCTAAACCAGGCCAGCACGCCCACGATCACCTGGGCGATTTCCTTGCGGAAATAGACCATCACGGCCAGCAGCGAACCCAGATGCGCCATCACATCGATGAGCACGCTTTGCGGCTCTACCCCGAAGGCCAGAGGGGCAAGGATCAGGTGCGCGGAGGAGGAGACGGGCAGAAACTCGGTCAGGCCCTGCACAATCGCGATCAGGACGAGCAACATCAGACTCATGGCGTTATATCTCCCCGCATCGGCACAACTCGCCGCCAGCTATGCACCGCTTTTATTGCGCGAGCGTGAAGACCGGCTATTGCCGCAGGGTAAAGATCAGCGCGGTGCGAGCGCTGCCTTGACCGCCCCGGACAGCTTGGCCGCTTCTTCCGCACGCGCAGAGCCGCGCCGCCACGCCATGCCGATCTCGCGCCCTGCAACCGGCGGGTCAAACGGCTTGATGACAAGGCCCAGCCCCTCAGCGACCCCGCCATCAACCGCCAGGCGCGGCAGGAGAGTGGCGCCCAGCCCGCTCCTGACCATCTGCACCAGCGTGTGCAGGCTGGTGGCGGCAAAGTCTGACCGCGCAGCATCGGCCCGGCCCGAACCGGGCCCTGACGCGCTATGGCTGGTTGAGCACACGCTGAGCGCATGATCGCGCAGGCAATGGCCGTCTTCCAGCAAAAGCAGGGATTCATCAGCCAGCATGGCCGGGCTGAGCGGGTTCGCATCCGCCAGCTTGTGGCCTGGCGCGCAGGCAAACAGGAATTCGTCCATGGCAATGGAACGCGTCTCGATCCCCGCCGCCTCATAGGGCAGCGCGATCAGCGCAGCATCAAGCCGGCGTTCCTTGAGGGCGTCGACAAGGCGCGGCGTCAGATCCTCGCGCAGGAACAGCTCCAGCTGTGCAAATTCGCTGCGCAAGGCGGGGAGGACGCGCGGCAGGAGGAAGGGCGCAATGGTCGGGATCACGCCAAGGCGGAACTGCCCGGCCAGCGGCTCGCCAGCCGCGCGCGCGGCATGCACAAGGTCTTCCGCCTCGGTGAGGATGGTGCGCGCTCTTGCCGCAGCCGCTTCACCGGCAGGCGTCAGGCTGGCACCGCGTGCCCCGCGCTCTACCAGCGTGGTGCCAAGACTCAGCTCCAGCTCCTTGATACCCGCCGACAGGGTAGGCTGGGTAACGTGGGCGGCCTCGGCGGCGCGGCTGAAATTGCCATGCTCGGCCAGCACAATAAGAAATTGCAACTGCCGCAATGTGGGAAGATTTGCACTCATGGCTATCGAGATAGCCTATCGCTGATCCAGAGACAATCGATTTGCTTTCGCAACTGCAACATAGCACATGCTGCAGCAGCACATGGCGCCCGCGCGTCGTGGCCATCATTCAAGTCAGACAGGAGACGAACATGCTGGGTATCGGCCAGAAACTTCCCGAATTTGAAATCACGGGCGTAAAGCCGGGCTTCAACCATCACGAGGAAAATGGCGAGTCCGCGTTTGAAACGCTGACTGAAGCCAGCTTCCCGGGCAAGTGGAAGGTCATCGTCTTCTACCCGAAGGACTTCACCTTCGTGTGCCCGACCGAGATCGTCGCCTTTGCCAAGCTCAATGACGAGTTTGCAGACCGCGACGCCGTCGTGCTGACCGGCTCGACCGACAATGAGTTCTGCAAGCTGGCCTGGCGCCGCGAGCATGCCGACCTCAACAAGCTGGACCAGTGGCAGTTTGCCGACACGACCGGCTCGCTGGTCGATCAGCTCGGCATCCGTTCGCCCGAAGGCGTCGCCTACCGCTACACCTTCATCGTGGACGATCAGAACACGATCCAGCACGTCTACGCGACCAACCTCAATGTCGGCCGCAACCCGGAAGACACGTTGCGCGTTCTCGACGCGCTGCAGACCGACGAGCTGTGCCCGTGCAACCGCGCGGTTGGCGGCGAGACGCTCAAAGCGGCTTAAGGGCTTTATTCCCTTCAAGCCCCTGCAAAGCGGGCCGCGTCACTCCTCCCGGCGCGGCCCGTTTTCATATCTGCTACATACCGACACGGAGCCTCCCCATGAGCCTTGAGAGCCTCAAAGAGCACATCCCCGATTACGCCAAGGACATCCGGCTGAACCTGTCCTCGCTGGCGCGCGAGACCGGACTGGACGACCAGAAGAAATATGGCTGCTTCCTCGCCTCGGCCTGGGCCACGGGCAATGCGGCGCTGATCCGCGCCATTGCCGGTGAAGTCGATGGCAAGCTTTCACCCGAAGCTGTGAACGCCGCCAAGGCCGCCGCCGCCGTGATGGGCATGAATAATGTCTATTACCGCTTCGTGCATCTGGCCTCGGCCAAGGACTACAAGACCCTGCCCGCGCGCCTGCGCATGAATGTCATCGCCAATCCGGGCGTGGACAAGGCCGATTTCGAGCTGTGGTCGCTCGCCGTATCCGCCATTAATGGCTGCGGCATGTGCATCGACGCGCACGAGGCCGAGCTGAAGAAGCATGGCATCAGTGCCGACCAGATCCAGACCGCCGTGCGCATCGCCTCCGTGGTCAATGCCGCCGCCAGCGTGATCGAGGCCGAAACCGCCGCTGCGGCGTAATTTCGGCGCCCCAGGCACCTGGAAAGCCCCGCTGCGGAGCGTCCGCGGCGGGGTTTTTGTTTGCACGCGCCCGAACCTACTCACGCTTTCTTAAAAACCACGACAGTCACCAAATTGTCGTAAAAGATTTTATCTACGAAAAATCAGTAATTTGATTGACCTTGACGAACGCGGTTAAGTTCCGTATCCTGATCTTATGGCTGATACGCTTCACCATATCGCGCAAAGCGCCACCGACCGCGACCGGCATGATGCCGGGCAGGCGGGCAGCGCATGGCGCTGGTTTTCGGCGCGCACCATGCGCCGGGCCTCGCGCTATCGCGACCTGACATGGCGCCATGTCGGCCGGCACATGATCTTTGCGCTGGCGATCGTTTTCGTCTCGCGCATCTGGGCGAGCGAGGCCCATGGCGTACTGCTGCTGGTGATCGGGTCCGTCTGGGCCGTGCTGATGGCGCGCATCGCCTTCATCAAGAGCTTTGATGCCCTCACCCGCCGGCGCCAGGCCCGCTCCTGATCCGCGCCTCCCTTCTGCTTGCCGCATCGCCTGATTGACGCTGCGCGCGCGGCGCTTAGGCTGTGGCGTTCATGCTTTGCTGCGGGGAGCGCCTCTCATGAAATGGTGGTTTGGAACGGCACTGTGGAAGCGCGTGCTGGGTGCCCTCGTGCTGGGCATCGGCTTTGGCGCGCTGATGTCCCAGATGATGGGTGCAGAGGCCGCCACCAATCTCATCGAGAGCTATGTCCGCCCGGTCGGCGACCTTTTCATCCGCCTCATCCGCATGCTCATCGTGCCCCTGATCCTGACCACGCTGGTGGCGGGCGTCTACGCGCTGGGTGATCCCAAGCGCCTTGGCCCGATCGGCGGCAAGACGCTGCTCCTCTATTTTGGCACCACCTTCTTTGCCAACATCATTGGCATCATCTTTGGCCTGCTCTTCCGCCCCGGCGCGGGCGCAGACCTGGGCGGGACGGATGCCGTGCCGGTTTCCATGGAAGCCGAAGGGCTGGGCAGCCGGCTTCTCTCCATCGTGCCCGACAATCCGGTTGCCGCGCTGGCCGATGGCGACGTGCTGGCGGTGATCTTCTTTGCGGTCCTGCTGGGTATCGGCATATTGCTGGCGGGCAAGGCCGGCAAGCCGGTGGGCGATCTGTTCAACTCCGCCTCTGATGTCGTGCTCAAAGTCACCCATATGGTGATGGAAGTGGCGCCGTTCGGCGTATTCGCGCTCGTCGCCTATACCACGGTGAGCCAGGGTCTGGAGGCGTTTGCCTCAATCGGCCTTCTCATCCTCACCGTCTATCTGGGCCTCTTCACCCATGCGGTGCTGGTCTATGGCGGGCTGATCAAATTCGTCCTGCGCCTGCCTCTGCTGGACTTTGCCCGCGGCATTGTCGATGCGCAGG
Source organism: Glycocaulis sp. (assembly GCF_051859565.1). Taxonomy (GTDB): domain Bacteria; phylum Pseudomonadota; class Alphaproteobacteria; order Caulobacterales; family Maricaulaceae; genus Glycocaulis. Next base: position 113,904 of record NZ_JBHYFK010000008.1, on the reverse strand, counting down.
CCGTCGCCTATTCCACCGCCTCGTCATCGGCCACCCTGCCGGTGACCATCTCCAACGTAGTCAATAATCTCGGCGTGAAGCGCTCTGTGGCCGGCTCTGTCCTGCCGCTGGGCGCGACGATCAACATGGATGGCACTGCGCTCTATCTCGGCATCCTGGCGCTCTTCACCGCGCAGGCCTTCGGCTATGACCTGACGCTGACGCACTATTTCATGATCGCGTTCACCGCTGCCATCGCCTCCATCGGCGCGGCCGGCATCCCCAGCGCGGGGCTTTTCCTGCTGGCCATCGTGCTGAGCACGTTCAACGTGCCGCCAGAGCAGATCGCCATCATTGTCGGCTTCATCCTGCCGGTTGACCGGATCATGGACATGGCCCGAACGGCGCTCAATGTGACCGGCGATGCTGCCGTGTCGGTGGCCGTGGCCAAGTGGGAGGGCGAGCTGGACGAGGAGCGTTTCCGCGCCCCGGCCGACAAGCCCATGCCGGCAAGCACGCCGGACGATACCGCCAGAACCTGAACCGGCAATGGCTGGCTTCCGTATCGATGAGGGAAACCTCACCCGTACGGGAGCCAGCCATGACCCTTCTTCGCATTCTTCTCGGCTTGGGCGGGATAGCCCTGCTCGCCAGCATTCTCTGGGCCGCCCAAGCCGCCAATATCGGGGCGAGCTTCTCGGCCATGATCGAGGATCCGTGGGGCGTGGTCGCCCTGATCGACCTCTATCTCGGCTTTGTCTTTCTGGCCGTCATCATCTGGCTGTTTGAGCGCAACAGGCTGATCGCGCTGGCCTTCATCCTGCCCCTGCCCTTTCTGGGCAATATCTGGGCTGCGATCTGGATCGTCTGGCGGGTAAGCGCCCTCAGCGCCCGGCTGAAACCGGCAGCTAACCAGCCCGGCTGAGCGCCCGGTCGCGTTCTGCCGCCAGCCCGGCATCGCTCACCGTCTCGGCCACGAACCTGTCCACCGGCGTTTCAAGACCGAGGCGCGATATCGCCAGCTCCTGCGCGGTCCACTGATTGCCCTGGGGGAGGTTGGAGTTTGTCGCGGCAAACGCGCTGACCCGCACATTGAAATGCCCGGTCAGGCAGCGATAGGCCTCGAACGGTCCATGAACGGCCTCCGGCGCGCCCTCCACGGCCACCGGCACGGCCTCATAAACGACGCCCAGATCCTCCGTGGCGTTCATCAGCGCATAGTCGCGGGGGGAAAGCAGCGTCGCCCAGGCCGAGACGCTGGCGCCCGGCTCTTCGGCAAGCGTGGCGGGCACCGAGCCATAGACCGCGATGCGGTTGGCCCAGGCGATGACATGGCCCGGCAGGCTGACCGCGATGACCGGGATCACCACGTCATCGATATATCTTGCGAACTTCCTTTGAAGCTGCACCGGCGCGGCGTTGGACCCCACCGCCACCACCGGGTGATACGCGCCCTCATCAAGCCGTGCCGCCCTCTGCGCCCCCACCACATCGGCGAGGGAACGGATATGACCGCCCTCCGCCACCTGCCAATCGCTGATCGGGCCACGGCGCGACCGGATATCGAGCGTGCGGCCATCCACGAACAGGAAATCACCCTCCGGCCGGGTGAACGGATAGGAGAGCGCCCATTGCATTTTCAGGTGCAGCGGATCGATCACGAGGCTTTGCCGCCCCGTTTTGCCTCCACCCAGTCGATCAGCATCTTGCTGACATCGATGCCGGAGAAGCGGCGCAGCTCCTGCACGCCGGTGGGCGAGGTGACATTGATCTCGGTCAGATAATCCCCGATCACGTCAATCCCGACAAAGACGAGGCCGCGCGCCTTCAATTCCGGGCCGATAATCCGGCAGATTTCCAGATCACGCGCCGAGAGATCGGATTTCACCGCCTTGCCGCCGACATGCATGTTGGCGCGCACCTCGCCTTCGGCCGGCACGCGATTGATCGCGCCCGCAGGCTCGCCATCGACGAGGATCACGCGCTTGTCGCCGTTTCGCACATCGGGAACGAAGGCTTGCGCCATCAGCGGCTCGCGGCTGACCTGTGCGAAGAGTTCCAAGAGCGAGGCGAGGTTCTCGGCAGACTCGCGGATGCGGAACACGCCCGCCCCGCCATTACCGAACAAGGGCTTCACCACGATGTCGCGCCCGTGCGCCTCGAAGAAGGCCCGGATATCGGCGAGCGAGGACGAGATGAGGGTGGGCGGCATCAGCCCTTCAAAGCGCGTGACGAACAGCTTTTCAGGGGCGTTCCTCACCTCTGCCGGGTCATTGACCACCAGCACGCCGGGTTGCAGCGCCTCCAGCATGTGGGTGCTGGTGATATAGGCCATGTCAAAGGGCGGGTCCTGGCGCAGGAAGATCACGTCGACGCTCGCAAGGTCCAGCACCACCGCCTCGTCCAGCACCGCATGCTCGCCCTGCACGCGTTTCAGCTCGCGCACTCTCTGCGCGCGCGCGCGCACCCTGCCATCCTCCATGGCCATGTCTTTCGGCTCATAGACCCAGATTTCATGGCCGCGCGAGAAGGCTTCCAGCGCAATGTCGAAGGTGGAATCCGCATTCACATTGACGCCCGTGACCGGGTCCATCTGGAAGGCAATTTTCAGCATGGGATAGCGCTTTCAGCTCTGGCGGGCGGATCAGGCGCTAGAGGTAGGGGATGAGGGGGGAAATGGGAAGGTGGGGTTATTGCTTCAAAGCTTCGGAATTAGCCAGCGAGCGCGCCCGTTCCGCCCAAACCGGTTCAAGTTGGGCAGCTTCGTAGAGTCGGCTCTTAAGTGCGTTTACCGCCTTTTCTCTGGCCGACCCGGCTGGGAGGCGCTCAAGTTCCTCGAACGCCTTCTTGATCTTGAGGTGTCGAGGGTGAGGCAATCGGGTGCCTTTCGGCGTTAGGGCGTTGCCCGTGACGACCCGTGGCACACCGGCTGGGAAATAGCGGCACTTGTGAGAGCTCAATCCATGCCGATGGATGATCTGTCTGACGTTAAAAAGTGTCCGGCGAACAGCCTGTTCGCCGCTCAAACACATATCATCCACATAGACGGTGAAGGTCAGGTCGAGCTCATTGGACAACTGTGCGATTTCATCGAACATCGGCTTATGCGCAAAGTAAGAAAGAATGGGGCTGACGGAGCTTCCCGTTGCGAGATGCCCGTCCACGGTCAATATCTTCGCAAGCAACATCGAAACGTCAGCGCGACACTTCATGTAATGAAGAAAAAACAAATAAACCGAGTGAGCTCTAACGTTATTAAAAAATGACTTAATATCCACCTTGATAAGGTTGACGTCTGCTCGGTGAGCGCTAGCATTAGTTATATATGAACGCCCACGGATTGCCGAATGGAGGTAATCTGGTGTTTCGATGCGGCTTAGCCACCGGGCAATTTTCTGGTGAATCTTCTTCAGCCGGTCCTTCGGCTCTTGGACAGGTCGCTTCTTGGTCTTTCCAGCGTCGAAGCGCTTATAGTTATCGTGACGATTGGCAAGCTCTTCCAAATCGCACAACTCAACCTCGAGCCGCCGAGCAAGGTCCGCTGGCGAAGTTACCTTGTACAGTTGGGATTGGTTGGGAGGGTAGCGCTTCATCCGACCAGCCCGCTACTCGCGTTCATGGCGGGAAATGGACGACACCCAGTCAAGCATTCTTAGCGCCTTATCGGCAACGAATGTTCTCGCCGCTTCAGAAAAGTCGGCATCGACAGTCCGCTCCGCAAAAAGCATGAGCGACGATACCGGTATATCAAAATACTCGGAATATCGTTCCAGCGTATCGATAGTGACTTTCTTGTTTCCACCTTCTAGCTCGGTAATGAAAGACCGAGAAAATCCCAACTCTCGGGCAAGCTCTGCCTTGCTCATGTCGTGGTAAACCCGAACAAGTCTCAGCGCTTCATTTAGCATTTTTCCTCCAAAACAATAGTAACTTAGAGGTTCTCAATCACCCAACGGACAGCGCGAAACATCGCCACGATTGATGTGGCTAGCTTCAGGACACACAGCAAGAAGCTGCGCTTCCAGCGTCCGCGGCGGCTCCACTTCGAGCGTACCGCAGGCGTTACGAGATTGCTTGACCCGGCGACCGGGGGATCCTTGTCAGAAACTGACATAACTGAGTCCTTTCGTCTCAGAGCACTGGACGGGATTGTCCAGCGTCACGCTCTCAGAGACAGGCTCAGGCCAAGCACCTCTAAGCTACCGTGATCGCCCGCTCACGCGGGGCGATCCTTACCGTGCCGCACGCCCGCCCACCGGAACCCGGGGAACGACGCCGCGCCGCCGACAAGAGGAAGAGACCAAAGCCTCCAAGCGTCTAATGACGCCGCATCTGCGTGGTGCCTTCCCGGTCGCACACCACATCTAGTATGCTGTTCGCGCATGGTCAACAGTTGTTCGCAGCACGCGAACATGCGCCCCCATCCTTGCCCGCCTTTCCCGCGGCGCGTAGATAAGGCCCCTCACGCCTTACCTCACGCCTTACCCCTCGCGACACCGGAGAGACCGCCATGGACGGACACACCAAATCATCCAGCACGCTGGACGCGGTTCTGGCCCGTCAGGAGGCGGGGTTTGAGGCGGCGCTGGCGCGCTATGACCAGCTCTTGCGCATCAAGTCCATCTCCACCGATCCGGCCTACAAGGCCGACTGCCTGCAGGCTGCGCAGAGCCTCGCCGATGAATTGAGCGCGCTGGGGTTTGACGCCCGCGTTGCGCCGGCGATTGGCCATCCCTTTGTCGTCGCCCACCATGAGGGGGCCACGGCCGATGCGCCGCACGTATTGTTCTACGGCCATTACGATGTGCAACCCGTCGATCCGCTGGAGCTGTGGGAGGCCGACCCGTTCGAGCCGGAGATCAAGACCAGAGCCGATGGCAGTAAATACATCCGCGCGCGCGGCGCAGCCGATGACAAGGGCCAGCTGCGCACCTTCATCGAGGCCTGCCGCGCCTGGAAGGAAGAGACGGGCACCCTGCCCTGCAAGGTGACGATCTTCTTTGAGGGCGAGGAGGAGAGCGGTTCGCCCAGCCTTGAGCCCTGGCTGACTGAGCACGGGCAGGAGATCAAGGCGGATTTTGCCCTCGTGTGCGATACAAACATGTGGGACCGCAAAACCCCCGCTATCACGGCGAGCCTTCGCGGCATGACGGCAGGCGAAGTGACCCTGAAAGCGGCGAGCCGTGATCTCCATTCCGGGCTCTATGGCGGCGCGGCACGCAACCCGATCACGCTTCTCACCCAGATCCTCGGTAGCATCCATGACGAGACGGGCCGGGTGACGCTTGAAGGCTTTTATGACGGCGTGGAGGACGTGCCTGCGCCCGTGCTGGAACAATGGAAGGCGCTGAACTTCTCTGACGCGCGTTTCCTCGGCGATATCGGCCTCTCCGTGCCCGCAGGCGAACAGGGCCGCATGGTGCTGGAACAGATCTGGACGCGGCCCACGGCTGAAATCAACGGCATTATCGGCGGCTATACCGGCGAGGGCTTCAAGACCGTGATCCCGGCGCAGGCCAGCGCGAAAATCTCCTTCCGCCTGGTGCCGGGGCAGGACCCGGACAAGGTCTGGAAGGCGTTTGAGGCCCATGTCACCAGCCGCCTGCCCGCGGACTGTGAGGCCGTCTTCCTGCGCCGCGATACCGGCGCGCCTGCGCTCTCGGTGGACGTCACCAATCCCGCCCTGCAGGCCTGCGTGGAGGCGCTGCGCGATGAGTGGGAGACCGAACCCGCCCTGATGGGCTGTGGCGGCTCCATCCCCATTGTGGGCGATTTCAAGCGGCATCTGGGGATGGATACCATCCTCGCCGGCTTCGGCCTTGAGGACGACAATATCCACAGCCCGAACGAGAAGTATGAGCTGGAAAGCTTCCGCAAGGGCATCCGCTCTTGGGCGCGGATACTGGACCGGCTGGCGGGATAACCCCCTCTTTCCTTGACTCTTGGCTGTCCCGCGCGTAATGCCACGCCCTCATAAGCAAGCGTAACGACCGCTTGCCTTGCCAGCACACGGAGCCGTTTCCCGCATCGACGGGGCGGAACAACTCCCGGAGGCTGGGAAGGTGCCCTGCCCGGCGAAGGCTCGCCCGGCGGGGTGGTTTTGCGTTTGCGCGGTATGCAGACCAAGGGTTTGGACAGCAACATGTTCGACGCGCTGAGCGAAAGACTGTCAGGCGTATTCGACCGGATCACCGGCCGGGGCGCGCTGTCTGAAAAGGACGTGGACGCGGCGCTGCGCGAAATCCGCGTGGCCCTGCTGGAAGCCGATGTCGCCCTGCCTGCGGTGAAGGATTTCGTCTCCAAGGTCCGTGAAAAAGCGGTCGGTGAAGCGGTCATCCGCTCGGTCGCGCCCGGCCAGCAGGTCATCAAGATCGTCCATGACGGGCTTGTGGAGCTGCTTGGCGGTGAGGGAGAGCCTGAGCGTCTGGTGCTCGAAGGCGAGCCGCCGGTTGCCATCCTGATGGCGGGCCTGCAGGGCTCGGGCAAGACCACCACCACCGCCAAGATCGCCAAGCGCATTGCCGAGCGCGAGAAGAAGAAGGTGCTGGTCGCCTCGCTCGACACGCGCCGCCCGGCCGCCATGGAGCAGCTCGCCCAGATGGCCGAGAAGGCCGGTGTGCCGAGCCTGCCCATCGTTACAGGCCAAACGGCCGTCGAGATCGCGCGCCGGGCGATGAGTTCCGCGCGTCTGCAGGGCTTTGACGTCGTCATCCTCGATACCGCAGGGCGCACCACGCTCGATGAGGAGATGATGGGCGAGGCGGCGAAGATCGCCTCCGAGACCCGTCCGCGCGAAATCCTGCTGGTCGCCGATGCGCTGACCGGTCAGGACGCGGTGGAAACCGCCAAGCGCTTCAATGAGCGGCTGAAACTGACCGGGCTTGTCCTCACCCGCATGGATGGTGACGGGCGCGGCGGCGCGGCGCTCTCCATGCGCTGGGTCACGGGCCTGCCGATCAAGTTTCTCGGCACGTCAGAAAAGATCGATGGGCTCGACGCGTTTGACGCCAAGCGCCTTGCGGGCCGTATCCTCGGGCGCGGCGACATCGTCTCGCTGGTGGAAAAGGCCGCTGCCGAGATCGACCATGAGAAGGCCGAAGCCCTCGCCAAAAAGATGGCGAAGGGCAAGTTCGACCTCAATGATCTGCGCGACCAGCTGGTCCAGCTGCAGAAAATGGGCGGGCTTGGCGGCATCATGGGCCTGCTGCCCGGCATGAACAAGCAGATGAAGGCGCAGGCCGCCGCGAGCGGCTTTGACGACAAGGCGCTCAAACGCCAGGAAGCCATCATCCTCTCCATGACGCCGCAGGAACGCGCCAAGCCGGACCTGCTCAAAGCCAGCCGGAAGAAGCGCATCGCCGCAGGCGCGGGCGTCGGCGTGCCGGAGGTGAACCGGCTTCTCAAAATGCATATCCAGATGGCCGACATGATGAAGCGCGCCGGCAAGGGCAAGGGCCTGCCGGGCATGCCGGGCGGGCGTATGCCTCCCGGAATGGGCGCTGGCATGGGCGGTCTGGGAGGGCTTGGTGGCGGCCTCGGGGGCGCTGCCGATGACCTTCTGAAAGGAAAATCCCCTGCGGGATTAAGTGGTTTGCCGGGCCTGCCGGGCACTGGCGCACCTTTGGGGCCTGATGGCCTGCCGCCCGGCTTCCCGAAGAAGAAATAATCGTTTCAACACCAAAAGGACTACGAATATGGCCGTTAAAATCCGTCTTGCCCGCGCGGGCGCCAAGAAACGCCCCTACTATCGCATCGTCGTGGCTGACAGCCGCGATCCCCGCGATGGCCGCTTCATCGAGCGTATCGGTTCCTACAACCCGATGCTGCCCAAAGACCACGCCGAGCGCGTGACCTTCGACGCCGAGAAAGCCGCCGCCTGGATCAAGAAAGGCGCCAAGCCGACCGACCGCGTCGCGCGCTTCCTCGCCGCTGAAGGCCTCTATGAGTGGAAAGCGGGCAATAACCCGAAGAAAGCCGAGCCGGGCCAGGCCGCCAAGGAGCGTGCTGCCGAGCGCGCCGAGAAGGAAGAAGCCAAAAAGGCCGCTGAAGCCGAAGCCAAGGCCGCCCCGGCTGAAGAAGCGCCTGCTGAAGAGCCGGCTGCCGAGGAAGCTGCCGCCGAGGCTCCAGCCGAAGAAGCCCCGGCTGAAGAAGCTGCTTCTGAAGAAGAAAAGGCCTAAGGGCTTTTTCCTCCCCCGTTTACGGGGGAGGTGCCTTCGAAGCAGGCGGAGGGGGGCTTTTTAATATTCCCCCCCCCTCGGCCTTTCAGGCGTTCGAAGCTTCGCTTCTCACCCCGCCCGCAAGCGGGGGGAGAAAAAGGTATGAGGCCATACAAAACATGACCAACCCCCTCATCGTCATTGCCGCCATTGTGGGCGCCCATGGGGTGAGGGGCGAGGCGAAGCTGCGCGCCTTTGGCGATGCGGCCAATGTCGCCTCCTACGGCCCGTTCCTCGATAAAAACGGCAAGCACATCCTGACGCCGAAAACCGCCCGCTCATCGGGTGGTGAAGCCGTGATCGTCTCCTTTAAAGAGCCCGTCACGCGCGAGCAGATCATGGCGATGAAGGGCACGCTCCTTCACGTGCCCCGCTCCGCCCTGCCGGAACCGGACGAGGACGAGTTCTACTATTCAGACCTGATCGGCCTTTTGGCCGAACATCTGGACGGCGCGCCCGCAGGCCGGGTGAAGGCCGTGCATGATTTCGGCGCAGGCGAGATACTCGAGCTTACCACCCCTGAAGGCGCGCTCTTCATCCCCTTCACCCGCGAGGCGGTGCCGGTGGTGGAGCTTGCCAAATCCCGCCTCGTCATCAACCCGCCCGAAACGATCGATGCGGGCGATGAGGGGGTGGAGAATTAGCGCGCAGCCCTGTTTGCGCTTGCGCCTCTGACTTTTGCCCGCTTAACCTTCTCCTGTAAGTTGCAGGAGATGGGGGCTGCGCAATGATCCTGATACTGGCAAGTGCCTTCGCGCTGATATCCGAACCGGTGGTGTGCGAACTCGCTCCGCAGGGCCGTGACATCCAGCAACGTGGCCCCACAGGCTTCACCGTGGCCTGCCCGGCAGATCACGAAGACGCCGCCGCCATCCAGTCTGCTGCGGAAGCCTCTCTTGCCGCGATGGATCTGCCGCTGCCGCGCCCGCGCCGTCAGGGCGTAAACCCGCGCCCCCCGGTGGGGGGGGCGCGCCAGATGACCATGCAGAGTGAAAACGGTGTTTGGCAGCCCGCGCCCGGTCAGTCATTGGTTCAGGCAGCACCGGTCCTGTCTGGCCGGACCACGGCGCGAGGATCAGTCAGCATTCTGTGCGCGGTAGGGTTCACGCCCGGCGCAAACGGGGCAGATCCGCAACCAAGCGCAGCATGTGCCAGCAACCCTGTGGCAGACTCCATCGTGCAGCAGCAAGTCTCGGCGATGACGCAACTGGCATCACTCTGGCGCTTTGCGCCTGTTGGCGCCTCGTACTGCGTGGACAGACGCTTCGAGGTTTCGGCCACCCGGCTGGACCGCGCTACCGGCGAGCAGGAAGAAGCACCGCCCAGTCCCGATCCGGCCCTGCTGCCGGATTTGTGCGAACCGCGATAAGGGGGCCACGATGATCCTGTTACTGGCAATCGCTCTGACCGCTTCCCAGCCTGTTACTTGCGCTCTGACGGCGTTGGGGAGCGATATATACGATCAGGGACCAACCGGCTTCACCGTAGAATGTCCGGCTGATCACGCGGATGGGGCCGCCATGCAGTCCGCCGCGGAAGCCGCGATTGCCAGGATCGACTTGCCCTTGCCGCATCAGCGCATCACCGGCCGCGGCAATCGAGCTGTCCATGAAACGGCAGATGCATTGCTGATGGAGCGCGCGGCCGGCGGTGTGTGGAGACCGTCCCTCGGCCAGGTCCTTGTAAGAGGCGTGCCGGTCTTCCCTGCCCGCGCAGTTGAAAATCGCGCCCGTCACATGATGTGTGCGCTCGCTCTGCGTCCTGCGGCCGACGGCGCTGACCCCGCGCCTGAGGTGCAGTGCGTCAGCAATCACAACAGCACCTTCGTCATCCGTCTGCTCACAGACGCCATGCGAGTATCCGCAGAACGTTATCGGTTCGCGCCTGTCGATGTCCGGTACTGTCTGGATGAACAGGTGTCAGCCCACGCCACGGTCATAGTAATGCCGGGAAGGCGGCTCGAGCAGCCCGCGCCGCCACCCGATCCTGACGTGCTGCCTGATTTGTGCGCGACGGGGTAGCCCCGCCCCTTGCCCCGTAGCGCCTGCTGGCGCATACACCCCCTCCCATGACCTTCACCGCCACCGTTCTCACCCTCTATCCGGAAGCCTTTCCCGGCGCGCTTGGCGTGTCGCTGATCGGCACTGCGCTCAAAGAGGGCAAATGGGCGCTAGAGACTGTGGACATCCGCGCATTTTCCCGTCATAAGCACGCCTCCGTTGACGACACCCCCGCTGGCGGCGGCCTTGGAATGGTGCTGCGCCCGGATGTGATTGCGGAGGCGGTAGACAGTGTGGAGCGTAAGGCGCGCCCGCTGATCTGCCTCACACCGCGCGGCAAGCCGCTCACCCAGACAAAAGTCAGGGAGTGGGCGGACGGGCCGGGCGTGATTTTGGTATGCGGGCGCTTTGAAGGCTTCGACCAGAGGGTCATCGAGGCGCGCGGCATGGAAGAGGTAAGCGTCGGCGATGCCGTCCTTGCCGGTGGAGAGATACCCGCGCAATACCTCATCGAGGCGTGCGTGCGGCTGATCCCCGGCGTACTGGGCAAGATGGCCTCGACCGAGGAAGAGAGTTTCGAGGGTGATCTCCTCGAATATCCCCAATACACCCGCCCGCGGGTGTGGGAGGGACGGGAGATCCCCGAAGTGCTGCTGGGCGGCGACCATGGAAAGGTCGCCAAATGGCGGCGCGAGCAGGCAGAACAGGCAACGAAGGACCGCCGTCCGGATCTCTGGGCGAGACATCAGCGGCGGGATGGAGAGACGAGATGAACCTCATTCAGAAGCTCGAGCAGGAAGAAGCCACGCGCGTTCTTGGCGAGAAAGTGCTCCCGGAATTTTCCGCCGGTGACACGCTGATCGTCGGCGTGCGCATCCGCGAAGGCGAGCGCGAGCGCGTCCAGCGCTTTGAAGGCGTGTGCATCGCACGCAGCGGCGGCGGGCTCAATGAGAGCTTCACCGTGCGCAAGATCTCGTTTGGCGAAGGCGTCGAGCGCGTATTCCCGCTCTACTCGCCGCTGATCGACAGCATCGAAGTGAAGCGCAAGGGCCATGTGCGCCGCGCCAAGCTCTACTATCTGCGTGACCGCCGCGGTAAGTCCGCCCGTATCGCCGAGCGCACCTCGGGCCACGGCATCGAGAGCCGCGACTAATTCTTTCGGCTTTGCCGGAATGCAAAGACGCCCATCGGCAACGGTGGGCGTTTTTCGTGTTGGCATACCGCCCGGCCGTCATGGATTTGTCACTGCCACTGGCAGGCCAGACCGGCTAACCTCCCGGCCGAAACGAATCCAGCCTTGGGGGCCATCATGTCATTCCTGCGCACCAGTCTTCTCCTGCCTGCCCTGCTCGTAGCGCTGGCCGCGTGCAATCCGGCAGACGAGCCGCCCGCTGGGGACGTGGCCCCGCCCCAAGGCGCGCCTGATGCAATTTCCGGCCAGCTGGCCGAGGATGCCGCAGAGATCGGCACTTTCCCCACACTGACAGGCGAGCTGCCCGCCATCATCGCCCATAGGGGCGCCAGCGGATATTTCCCCGAACATACCCTGCCCGCCTTCCAGCTCGCCAATGAGCAAGGCGCGGACATTCTCGAACCCGATCTGATGGTCTCGCGCGACGGCGTGCTGATCGTGCGTCACGACCCGTATCTCTCCACTTCCACCGATGTGGAAGCCCGCGAGGAGTTTGCCGACCGCCGCCGCGAACTGATGGGCCGCAATGACTGGTGGGTGATGGACTTCACCGCCGGGGAGCTGCAATCGCTCAACGCGCGGCAGGTCTTCCCCGACCGCTCGCAAGAGCATAATGACCGCTTCTCGGTCATGACCTTTGGGGACTTCCTCGACATGGTGGACGGTATGCAGGCGCGCTGCCGCTGCGAAATCCCGGTAGAGCCCGAAATCAAGCTGCCGGCTGAACACACCGCCATGGGGCTTGATCCGGCTCCCATCCTCATTGCAGAGCTGGAGGCACGCGGCCTCAATACAGAAGACTCCCTCGTTATCATCCAGTCCTTTGACGCACCCTTCCTGGAGCGCTTGCGTCCGCTGACGCCGCTGCCGCTGGCCATGCTGCACTATGGTGATGAGGAAGGCGGGAACATGAATGGCTACAGCCTGGAGCAGGTGGCCGGGTTCGCGGACGCTGTAGGTGCCTACAAGGGCCTGCTGCTCAATCCTGACGGCTCCAGCACCGGTTATCTCGAACGCGCCCATGCCCTCGGTCTGGTGGTCCACACCTGGACCCACCGCGATGACCGCCCCTCCCTGCTCACAGACGGCGATACCGATGACGAGCTGCGCGCCCTGTTCGCGCTGGGCGTGGACGGCGTGTTCACCGACTTTCCCGACACGGCCGTGCGCATCCGCGAGGAGATGCTGAACGCGGAATAGATTTTTTGCTGGGCTAAGGGCAGGCTTGGCGCCTTCGACATCCTCGTGAGGCCAGCCCATGGACCGCCGTTCCGCCCTGAAACTCCTGTCTGGCGCGGGCCTTGGCCTTGCCGCCGCGCCTCTGGTCTCTGCGGGCCGCGCTGGCGCACGCACGCCGTCGCTGGACCAACCGCCCAACTTCGTGCCCGCCGACATCTCACCCCGGCGCATCATCCGGCAGGTGGTGGGGCTGAGGCCCTTCCGCGAGGCAGGCTATGTGGTGCGCGCCGAACGCTTCGACCGCCGCAAGACGCTTGTTCACCACTACGGCCATGGCGGCGCGGGCGTGACGATGAGCTGGGGCACCGCCGCCGAGGCCGAACGCGCGCTTCTCACCGCCACCTCCGAGCGCTCTGTCGCCGTGCTGGGCTGCGGGGTGATCGGGTTGACGACGGCGCTGCTCCTGCGCCGCCGGGGCATGGACGTGACCATTTATGCGGACGCGCTGCCGCCACATACCACCTCGAATATCGCAGGCGCGGTCTGGGGACCGTCCAGCCTCTATCGCCGCCACGCGGTGGACGAGGCTTTTGTGGCGCGCTTCATGACGGCGGCACGCGTCAGTCAGCGCGCCTTCCAGCACTATGCCGATGATCCGCGCTACGGGGTTTACTGGCTGCGCCAGTATGATTTTTCCTTGCGTACGCCCGATGCCCCGCGCGAGCCGCAGCCGCTCGACCATCTCTATCCGGGCCTCATCCGTCATACCGACCCGGACCGCTGGTTCGGCTATCCAAGCGTAGTTGAAAACCACGTTCTGATGATCGACCCGGACATTTATCTGCGCGCCCTGATGGGTGAATTTGAGAATGCAGGCGGGCGCATCGTGACAGCGCGTTTCGAAACGCCGTCAGATGTGGCGCGCCTCTCCGAGCGGGTGATCGTCAACTGCACGGGGCTCGGCGCGCGCGATCTCTTCGGCGATGACGAGCTGCGGCCCATGGCGGGCCAGCTGACCATGCTCCTGCCCCAGCCGGAGCTCGATTACGCCTATAGCGCGTGGGAGGGCGGGATACTCTACATGTTCCCGCGCCGCAGCTCGGTGGTGCTGGGCGGTACGACAGACCTTGATCTGGCCGACACCCACCCCTCAGCCGACGAAACCGCCCGCCAGCTCGACGGCCATGCCCGCATTGCAAGGCGGGTTGCGGGGCTGGAGAGGGTGGGGGAGTAGTGCGGTCGCCTCAATTGGTGCTGAAACCCCGGGCGAGCTCTCGCGAGACCCGGGGCCTCGCTCCGGATCACCTGAGATAGAGGCAGGCAACGCTGTCTCCCCGATCAAACCTGCCTGAGGTCCCGGTTCTGCTGCGCAGACCGGGATTTCACAGGTGGCGGACCGTGGATAGCCAGCTCTTTATGTCCTAAACGGGTCCTGCATCAGGATCACGTCCTCGCGCTCCGGGCTGGTGGAGACCATGGCGACCGGCGTTTCGATCAGCTCCTCGATGCGGCGCACATATTTGACGGCCTCGGCCGGCAGATCGGCCCAGGAGCGCGCGCCTTTCGTGGAGCCGCTCCACCCTTCCATCTCCTCATAGACGGGCTTTACGCGCGCCTGCTCGGCGGTGGAGGCGGGCAGGCGGTCAATGATTTTCCCGTCCAGCTCATATCCGGTGCAGACTTTGAGCGTTTCAAACCCGTCCAGCACATCGAGCTTGGTCAGCACGATGCCATTGAGCCCGTTGATCTTGGCAGACTGGCGCACCAGCACCGCGTCAAACCAGCCGCAGCGGCGCTGACGGGCGGTGACGGTGCCAAACTCATGGCCCTTCTCGCCAATCAGGCGGCCGGTCTCGTCGGTCAGCTCGGTCGGGAACGGGCCTTCGCCCACGCGCGTGGTGTAGGCCTTCACGATGCCAAGCACATAGCCGGTCTTGCCGGGGCCAACGCCCGTCCCGGCTGCGGCCTGTCCTGCCACCGTGTTGGAGCTGGTCACGAACGGATAAGTGCCATGATCCACATCGAGGAAGGCGCCTTGCGCGCCCTCGAAGAGCACTTTCTTGTCTTCGGCGATGGCTTCATCCAGCAGCCGCCAGACCGGCGCGGCATAGGGCAGGATTTTCGGCGCAATCTCCAGAAGCGCAGCCACCAGCTCGTCTGCAGAATATTCCGTCTCGCCATAGCCGCGGCGCATGGCGTTGTGATGGTGCAGAAGGTCGGCGACGCGGGCGCGCAGTCCTTGCTCGTCTGCCAGGTCAATCACGCGCACGGCCCGGCGGCCCACCTTGTCCTCATAGGCAGGGCCAATGCCCCGGCGCGTCGTGCCGATCTTCATGCCGTCATCGCGGTTCTCGCGGAAGCCATCAAGATCGCGGTGGACGGGCAGGATGAGGGCGGCGGTCTCGGCGATCTTTACAAGGTCCGGCGTGATGGCGACGCCCTGGGCCTGCACCTTTTCGACCTCGGCGAGGAACGCCCAGGGGTCGATGACAACGCCATTGCCAAGAAGCGAGAGCTTGCCGCGCACGACACCAGAGGGCATCAGCGACAGCTTGTAGACGACCCCGTCCACGACCAGCGTGTGACCGGCATTATGGCCGCCCTGAAAACGTGCCACCACATCGGCCCTGAGGGAGAGCCAGTCGACAATCTTGCCCTTGCCCTCGTCACCCCACTGGGCGCCGACGACGACTACATTGGCCATGAGAGAAACTCCGCTTGATACGCGGAATGACGGCTTATAGGGCATGGACGCGCCCGGCAAGGGCGCGTCTTCACGTGAGTGTGGATTGTCCCTGCCCGGAGCGCTGCATCCAGTCAGATGGGCGTCTAGCGCCCGAACCGCCAGCTGATGCGCGCGCCAATCTCGTCCAGGCCCTGATTGCGGCCCTGGCCGAGAATCTGACCGTTGGAGAAGTGCTCGTAATACACGCCAACAGCAACGCTGGGCGTCACGGCATAGTCCAGCCCCAGCTGGGTATGAAAGAGGAAACGCGAGCCCAGAAGGGCGCGCGAATTGGCAAGCCGGATACGGTCCGGATCGCTGGGCGGCAATTGCGACACATCACGCACCCCGTCGTGATAGGCAACACCAAACCCGCCATCGACCGACCAGCGCTCGGAGAAATTGCCGGTCCACAGGAAGCCCGCTGCCCCCAGATTGGTGTTACCCGCCGAATTGAACGAGCCATACAGATACGGGCGCGGCGACCACACCGGCGAGAGAAAATCCGGGCTGTCAAACACGATCTGCCCGCTTATCTGCACCCCGTCCTCGATATTGCGTGCCAGATCATGGGCGACGACGCCCAGACGGAACTCGCTGATCTGGGCCTGGGCCGTACCGGCCGTCAGCGCCACGAGAGCAAGGCCGGAGACAATAAAATTACGCATGGGATTCCCCTCAATGAGTCGAGGGCAGCATATGTCGCAAAGCGGGGAAATAAAAGCACCGCGAAAGGCGAAAAGTGGGACCCGCCACGGCGCCGCGCTGGCGCTCCATCGCCCCCCTCAGTGCGATTTGTGTGCCGCGCTGGGACATCCGGGCGGATCCCGGCACACGCTTCGCAAGAATGGTGCTTGCGCGCGTACGCCAAGCCGGAGTCGGCATCTCCGGCCACCCATGACTAGCGGCCAAGAAAGGCGGTTAATGTCCGTTAATAGGGCAATTGCGCGGCGGCGCCTGGCACGTTCACGGACGATAGGGCGTGATCGAATCCAGCTCCAGCGTGTAGGCCACGCTGGCAAGATCGGTGTCCTGGCGCTGGATGCGCAGTATGCCTTCGGCGAAAACCGGATCCCACAAGCCATCGACCTGCACCGGCTCGGAGGTCTCGACATAGACCAGCTGGTTGGGCGGAGGCGGCGGCACGTGGATGCACGCACCCACATAGGGCACCAGCAGGAAACGGGTCACACGCCCGCCGGAGAAATAGTCAAACGGCAGGATATAGCCGCCGAGGCGCACGCGCTGGCCGTCCAGCGCCTCGACCGCGGCAAAGCTCATGATCTGGGGAAACTGCTCGGTTCCGAAATGATCAAAGCCAAGCTCCACTGCCTGCATCTGCTGCAGGCGGGCAAGACGCTCCCCCTCGCCTTCGGGAAGCAGATCGGCCCAGACGATGGAGCGCACACTGCCACCATCGCCCGCATGGGCGGTCCCCGCCAGCAGGCTGACGGTCACAAAGAGGCTGATCAGAAGAGCGCGTAACACCATGGGCGGAATGTGTGCACACACTCCGCCCCCGGCAAGCACGGCTTACACGTTATAATATAACGGCTTTAGCGGATCGAGAGTGCTGGCGATGATGGCGTCAGCGTTTCTGCCGCACTGCGCGTGCCATCAAAAAACTGAATGCTCACGCGCTCCAGACGGTCAAAACCGGCGAACAGGCTGCCCGCATCAATGCGGGTAAGCCGCTCCGGCGATGTGCAGGCAAACGTCCAGGTCACAAAGCCGTCAGAATAGCGCCGTTCGCCTTCCCCGTGGCTGTGACCGTGGCTGTGACCGTGGCTGTGGCTGTGCCCATGGTCATGGGCGTGATCCTGGGGCGGTGTTTCAGCTTCGCTGTGATCGCCGTAATGATCATGCGTGTGATCGTGGTCATGATCGGCTTCATCATGACCGTGCCCGTGATCATCATGGCCATGGCCGTGTGGCTCCTCGCCATCATGGTCCATGTGCTCATGCTCGTGATCATCGTCGTGGTGGCCGTGCGCGCTGGCGGGCGGGAAACCCTCAAGCTGAGTTTCGGTCAGGCTGCAGCCGGCCTCTGCGTTGAAGGCCGGGCGGGCATCGCTTTCGAGGGCGGCAATCGCCTGCCCCACCAGCGCATACTCGCCCTCATCGCGCGGCGCGCGTTCAAAGCCGATCAGATTGTAGAGCGGGCTTTCAATTTCGGCGACCAGCGTGCCATCGGGATTGAGCGCCACGGCCAGCTCGGCAAGGCCGTGAACATGGGTGCCCGCGTGGCGATGCTCATGCTCCTGCGCGAGGGCAGGCGCGATGGCGGTTCCGGCAAGAAGCGTGGCGAGGATGAGACGTTTCATGGCTGCTCTCCTGATTGGCTCACACGATGAACGCTGGCCGCGCCATCGCCGTTCCTCGGTGAGGCTGGACCGCCCACGGGGCCAAAATGCGGCGCGGCGGAAATCACCAGCGCATCGTCATGGGCGTGATCATGGTCATGATCGTGGGCATGATGGTGATGGTCGTGCCCGGCCCGGTGGGCCGCTGTGAGGCCGGTTGCTGCCACAATCCCAAGCACCACCATCGGAACGGCGCGGCGAAGCCCGCCCGTGCGCGCATGTACCAGAAGATGGGCGGCAGAGACATGGATCAGCACGCCGGCAGCCAGACCCAGCAATCCCGCCACCAAAGCAGGCGACAGCGCACCTGCAAACGGGGCGGTGATGCCCGCAAATACCAGCGTGGAGGCGCCAGCGGCCACAAAGGACCAGAGCGCGGCGCGGCCGTCGCTGACCCCCGCACGCTGCAGAAGGATAAAGCACACGGCGGCATCGGCCGGCTTGTGCAGGAGCAGGCCCGCGCCTGCGGCCAGACCGGAAAAGGAGTCCGAGGCGAATGCGATCGTGTAGGTCAGCCCGTCGAAGCTGGCGTGCAGGGCAATTGCCAGCACGGGCGCGAGCGCGGCGGCAGAATCGCGGTCCGGCGCGAACAGGCCCGCAGCCCGGCGCAGGACGAGGCCCAGCACCAGCCCGCCCCCGATCATCCACACCGCGATGGGAGACCCGGCCAGCGATTCAGGGATCAGGTGAAGGACCGCAATGGTAAGGAGGAGACCAGCGGAAAACGCGGCGAGCAGGGGCGAATGCGCGCGCGTATAGCGCGCGGCAAAGCGCATGCCGGCGAGCGTGGCCAGCACCACACCCGCAGCCAGCAGGGCAAATACAAGCGTGAGCGTCACCGAATCCAAGAGGGCTCCAGACCGGCAGTATCAGCGCCATCCGGCGCGCTGCCGTAATGTTATTCTGTAACGAGGTCTGGATTTAGCGGTTCAGCGCCGCGCTGGCAAGGCGGGGCGGGTGAGAAAAGTGTGGGGGGTCTCGCAGGGCAGGGTCAGGTTTCCGAGTTTGAGGGAGAGAAATAGAATAGCAAGACGAGTCACGGCCAATAAATTATCTTATAGAAAATAATATATGAGCGGCAATGCATATTATAAAAGAAAATCGTGCCCACCAAATGTCAGAGTTAAAAATGAAATCAAAAATATAATGATAAAAACCAAAACTCTGATCAATAAGCCACTATCAGGTATAATGCTATTTACAGAAATATAGGACACAATCGCCGATGCCACAAAAGAAAGAAGTATGTTTAAACGTCCAAATGAAAGAAGGCACCAAAAAGCAAGCAGGTCAGAATCGCCATGCCGACCAATTTTAAAATGTATTTCATGGAATAATTGATAAATTTACCCATCCCTCGCTTCATTCTATATATTTAAATTCATCGCCTCTACTGCCAAATAATACCCCGAGGTTGTGGAGGTTTCAAGCCAAACTGTCGCCGCCGCAATGCGCGGCGTTGGACATCAAAGCCAAGTTCGCCTGCGCCCGCGCAGGCGGGCGTCCGGGCCAGCCATGCCTCAGAGGTGCTTTCCCCCGTGCTTCGAGACACTCGCTACGCTCGCCCTCAGCATGAGGGGAAAAGCACAACCCAAGCCCTCATCCTGAGGGGCTTCGTCAGAAGCCGTCTCGAAGGACGAGGGCTTGTGGCATGGATCACCCGCATGAAGCGGGTGATGACAAGGGGTGGTCAGAGAATGGCGGCCCGCCTACTCCTGCTCGCCCATCATCGATTGCATGTAGCGGATTTCATCGTTGACGCTGACGCCATAGGTGAAAAGTCACACTGGTAATCACCGCGAACCCAATCGCGGATACCACGGACGTGTCCAGCGGAATGTCATGCCCCCTCATCGCTATCCACAGGCGTGAAAGCAACAGAAACGAGAAAAATATCGCAGCAAAAGAGAAAAGGATTTTCAGGGCAGGTTTCATATTCGCGCTCCCAACGCCGGAGGTAGTCTAGCGCTCAAAGCTTCGCAATCGCAACGCCAAGCTAGAGTACGCGAATAGGGTTTGTTAGGGGCTGCAATGTTGCTGAGATCTAAATTCCAACGTCGTTCGACGTCATGGCAATCTGAGTTTTAGCGCGCCCCAGCCCGCCTTACCCCGCCTCCTGCTCGCCCATCATGGACTGCATATAGCGGTCCTCGCCTATGCGCTCGATCAGCTCGAGCTGGGTTTCCAGAAAATCGATATGCTCTTCTTCCGATTTCAGGATTACTTCGAGCAGATCGCGTGAGCCGTAATCACGCACTTCCTCGCAATAGGCGATGGCGTCCTTGTAGATCGGGTGAGCTTTCAGCTCGGCCTTGAGATCGAGCTCCAGACATTCTTTGAGCGTCTCGCCGATCATCACCTTGCCGAGATCCTGCACATTGGGCAGGCCTTCCAGGAAGAGGATGCGGTCGATGAGCATGTCGGCATGCTTCATCTCGTCGATGGATTCCTCGTACTCGATCTTGGCGATCTTGTTGAAGCCCCAGTTCTTGAACATGCGGGCATGCAGGAAATACTGGTTGACCGTGGTCAGCTCCAGTTTGAGCGCCTTGTTGAGATGCTCGATAACGCCGCTATCGCCTTTCATGGCTCTCGCCTCCTGCCGGTTTGCCTGATTTGCACGCAGACTACAGGATAGAGCGTGGAGACGAAAGTCCAAGCCCCTGATTTTGTTTGCTTTTGTTTCTAAGAGGCGTTTGCAGCGCGCGCCTATTCGGCGGCGATGGCGTGCGGCATCGCGTCCATGGGTGCCATCGATTGCTCGATCAGGCTGGCGGCTTCTTCAAAGCAGCGCCCGCAGCGCGGCTTGGCCCCGCACGCCTTGAACGCGCTGGTCACGTCCTGCGCACCGCCTTGCGCGGCCTCGCGGAATTGCGAGCATTTCAGGGCGTTGCAGATGCACACATACATGGGCGGGACCGCTTCTGGCTGCCGGGAAATGCGCCTTATCGCGACGCATTCGCATTTGCATGTCTCACACCTGCGAATGATTGTCAATTACGCCTGGCAGGAAGAGGCGTAGAGCCGCTTGCGGAAGTGTCATCTTCATGTTGCAATGCAGCACTTGTACGGACAAAGCGCGGCTCCGTTTGGCGCGCGCCGGACAACCGCCTTCACTAGTTTCTCGCCGAGAAGGAGAGCGCCATGCTCCGTTTCACAGAGCTGGACCAGAGCTACCCTGCCAAGCGCCCCGCCAATGAGCGGCGCGGCGATTTCGACGAGATTTACGCGCCCTTCAATCCCAAGGCCGGCGCCGATCAGGCGGCTCGCTGTTCCCAGTGCGGTGTGCCTTTCTGCCAGTCGGGCTGCCCGCTGCATAACGATATTCCAGACTGGCTGATGCTGGCCGCCGAAGGGCGCATGGAAGAGGCCTGGGAGCGCTCCAGCGCCACCTCCACCATGCCGGAAATCTGTGGCCGTATCTGCCCGCAGGATCGTCTGTGCGAGGGTTCGTGCGTGATCGAGCAGTCCGGCCATGGCGCGGTCACGATTGGTGCGGTGGAAACCCATATCACCGAGACAGCGTGGAAAGAGGGCTGGATAAAGCCCATCCGGGTAAAGCACGAGACGGGTTTCAGCGTCGGCATTGTCGGCGCTGGCCCGGCGGGCCTCGCGGCGGCAGAGCGTCTGCGCGAGCAAGGCCACTCCGTCACCATATATGACCGGCATGACCGCGCGGGCGGGCTGCTGGTCTACGGCATTCCCAATTTCAAGCTGGACAAGTCTGTCGTGGAGCGGCGTACGCAGCGTCTCGAACAGAGCGGCGTGGCGTTTCAGCTCAATACCGAACTCGGCAAAGATGTGAGCCTTGATGAGCTGCGCGAGCGCCATGACGCGGTGTTCCTCGCCATCGGCACCTACAAGGCGCGCGCCCTCACCTGCCCCGGTGCTGGCAGTGAAGGCCTGATCCCGGCGCTGGATTATCTCATCGCCTCCAGCCGGCGCGGGTTTGGCGAGACGATTGCCGATGAGGCGCGCCTGCAGGCCAAAGGCCGCAAGGTGGTCGTCATTGGCGGCGGCGATACGGCGATGGACTGCGTGCGCACCGCGATCCGCCAGGGCGCAGCCGCTGTCACCTGTCTCTACCGGCGCGACCGGGAGAACATGCCAGGCTCCGTCCGCGAGGTCGCCCATGCCGAGGAAGAGGGCGTGGTGTTTGAATGGCTGTCAGCCCCGCTGGCGCTGAAAGGCGATGCCACGACGCTGTCGGGCGTGCGCGTGCAGCGCATGGGGCTTGGCGCGCCCGACGCTGATGGCCGCCGCCAGCCGGTCGTGCTGGACGGCGCGGAGGCCGATCTGGACGGCGATCTCGTCATCGCGGCGCTCGGCTATGAAGCCGAGGATGTGGATACGGCCTGCGGCGGGGGCGGTCCTGTGCTGACCCCGCGCGGCACCGTCCGCGTGACAGAGCGCTGCCGCACCAGCGTCCCTGGCGTCTATGCGGGCGGCGACATCGTACGCGGCGCGTCGCTGGTGGTCTGGGCCATCAGGGATGGTCAGGACGCGGCCACCATCATCCATGCCGATCTGATGGCCCGCGTCGCAGAAGAGCAGACGCGCGAGCTGGAGCCTGCCGAATGAACGAGATCACGCAATACCTGCAAGGCCGCCAGCGTCTCATCGAGGCGGGCAGCTATGACCCGGCTTCTGAACGCGATGCGTGCGGCGTCGGCCTTATCGCCGCGATAGACGGCCAGCCACGCCGGGAAGTGGTGGAGCTGGCGATCAAATCGCTCAAAGCGGTCTGGCACCGCGGCGCGGTTGATGCCGATGGCAAAACCGGCGACGGGGCAGGCGTGCGCGTCGGCGTGCCGCAGGACTTCTTCAAGGAGCAGGTGGCACGCACCGGCCACGTGCCGGGCGAAGGCCCGGTCGCCGTGGGCATGATCTTCCTGCCGCGCACCGACTTTGCCGCGCAGGAGCGCGGGCGCACCATCGTGGAGACCGAGATCCTGCGCGCGGGCTTCCGCCTCTATGGCTGGCGCCAGACCCCGGTTGACCCGTCCTGCCTCGGCGAAAAGGCCAATGCGACCCGGCCCGCCATCGAACAGATCCTGTTTGACGATCCGCGCGGCAAGAAGGCCCATATCCTCGACCGCCAGCTCTATATCGTGCGCCGGCGCATCGAAAAGCGTGCGCGCGAGGAAAACCTGCCCGGCTTCTATATCGCCTCGCTCTCCACGCGCGACATCATCTACAAGGGCATGTTCCTGGCCGAAGCCATCGACCAGTTCTATCCCGATCTGAAAGATGAGCGCTTCGTCTCCTCCTTCGCGATCTTCCACCAGCGTTATTCGACCAACACCTTCCCCGAATGGAAGCTCGCCCAGCCTTTCCGCATGCTCGCCCATAATGGCGAGATCAACACGCTCAAAGGCAATGTGAACTGGATGAAGAGCCATGAGATTCTCATGGCCTCCCGTGCCTTTGCCGATGCCGAAGATGTGGTCAAACCCGTCATCCAGGCAGGCTCGTCAGATTCCGCCGCCCTCGATCAGGTGTTCGAGGTGCTGGTGCGCGCCGGGCGCACCGCGCCCATGGCCAAGGCCCTCCTCATCCCCGAAGCCTGGTCGAAAAAGGCCGATATCATGCCAGCCCGCTGGCGCGGCCTCTACGAGCACTGCAACTCGGTGATGGAGCCGTGGGACGGGCCGGCCGCGCTCGCCGCTTGTGACGGGCGCTGGGCGGTGGCGGGGCTGGACCGTAACGGCCTGCGGCCCCTGCGCTGGCTGCGCACCCATGACGATCTGCTGGTGGTGGGGTCTGAAACCGGCATGACGCCTTTGCCCCAGTCACGCGTGGCGCGGCGCGGCTCCATCGAGCCTGGGCGCATGGTGGCGGTCGATCTCGATGCCGGGCGTTTCTATGACGCCAATGAGATACTCGACCATCTGGCCGCCAAGCATCCCTATGATGAATGGCTGTCCAATATCCGCGATATCGAGGCGGAGGTTGGCCCCGGCCCGGAGCCTGTCCTGTGGGATGAGGCAATGCGCGCGCGCCGTCAGGCCGCAGCCGGGCTCACCCTGGAAGAGATTGAGATCATCCTCGCGCCCATGGCCGAGGACGGCAAGGAAGCCATCGGCAGTATGGGCGATGACAGCCCGCTGGCCGTGCTCTCCACGCGCTACCGGCCCGTCTATCACTATTTCCGGCAGAACTTCTCGCAAGTGACCAACCCGCCCATCGACCCGCTGCGCGAAGGCCGGGTGATGAGCCTGAAAACACGCTTCAAGAACCTCGGAAACATCCTAGCCAGCGACGAGACGCAGACCGATGTGTTCGTGCTGGACAGCCCGATCCTCACCAATGGCATGTATCAGCGCCTGCGCGGCGTGCTGGGTGAGGGCGTGGCCGAGATCGACTGCACCTTCGCGCTTGAAGACGCATCCGGCGACGGAACAGGGCTGCGCGATGCGCTGGACCGTATCCGCGCCGATGCAGCCGCCGCAGTCCGCGACGGCAAGGCACAACATCTGCTGCTCACCGACGAAGCTCTGGGGCCGGACCGCTGCGCGGTGCCGATGGCGCTGGCGGTGGGCGCCGCCCACACCCATCTGACACGCGAAGGGCTTCGCACCCATGTCTCGCTGAATGTGCGTGCCGCCGATGCGATGGACGCCCATGCTTGCGCGGTCCTTGTCGGTCTCGGCGCAACAACCGTGAACCCCTATGTCGCCTTTGAGACCGTGGTGACGCGCACCCTGCGCGGCCTCGGCCAGCTCAGCCCGGAAAAGCGCGCCTTCCAGATGAAGAAGGCGCTCGATGCGGGCCTGATGAAAATCCTCTCCAAGATGGGGATTGCGGTCATCTCCTCCTATCGTGGCGGATGCAATTTCGAGGTGCTGGGCCTCTCGCGCGCCGTGGCCTCGGAATATCTGGGCGGGGTGACCAGCCGCATTTCCGGCGTCGGTCTTTCCGGCCTTGAACAAAAACTTGCCGAGCTGCATCGCTGGGCGTGGGGACAAGAAGGCGCGGTGCGCCTGCCCGTCGGCGGCTTTTATCGCCAGCGCGCCTCTGGCGAGGTGCATGCAGTGGAGGCCGAAAGCGTCACCGCCCTGCAAAAGGCCGTGCGTAATGAGGATTACGCCTCCTTCCGCCGCTTTGTGGAGCTGCAGGCGGCCAAGCCGCCCATCCAGCTGCGCGACCTTCTGGATATGCGCGCGCTTGGTCCGTCGATAGACATTTCGGCCTGCGAGAGCGTCAATGAGATACGCCAGCGCTTTGTCACGCCCGGCATGAGCCTTGGCGCGCTCTCGCCTGAAGCCCATGGCGCGCTGAACGTCGCCATGAACCGGATCGGCGCCAAATCCGTCTCCGGCGAAGGCGGGGAAGACCCGGCCCGCTACAAGCCCCTGCCCAATGGCGACAACATGAATTCCGCCGTGAAGCAGATCGCGTCCGGGCGCTTTGGTGTCACCGCGCAATACCTCAATGAATGCCGCGAGATAGAGATCAAGGTCGCGCAAGGAGCCAAGCCCGGCGAGGGCGGCCAGCTGCCCGGCTTCAAGGTGACGGAATTTATCGCGAAAATGCGCCATGCCGTTCCCGGCACGACGCTGATCTCGCCCCCGCCGCACCACGATATCTATTCCATCGAGGATCTGGCCCAGCTCATCTATGACTTGAAGCAGATCAACCCCGATGCGCGCGTGGCGGTAAAACTCGTCAGCGCGGCCGGTGTTGGCGCGGTGGCGGCAGGCGTCGCCAAGGCCCATGCCGATGTGATCCTCATCTCCGGCAATGTCGGCGGCACAGGCGCAAGCCCGCAAACCTCGATCAAGTTTGCCGGCGCGCCGCTGGAGCTGGGCCTGTCTGAAGCCCATCAGGTTCTGTCATTGAACGGCCTGCGCGAGCGCGTCACCCTGCGCGCCGATGGCGGCATCCGTACGGGCCGCGATGTGGTCATTGCCGCCATGCTGGGCGCCGAAGAGTTCGGCATCGGCACGACCAGCCTCGTGGCGCTCGGCTGCCTGATGGTGCGCCAGTGCCACTCCAACACCTGCCCTGTCGGCGTGTGCACGCAGGATGATGAGCTAAGGAAGCGCTTTACCGGCCTTGCCGACCATGTCGTCAATCTGATGACGTTTATTGCGCGGGATGCGCGCGAGATTCTCGCAAGGCTCGGCGCAGCATCGATTGAAGACGTGATCGGGCGAGCGGACCTGCTCGATCAGGTCAGCCGGGGCGCGGAACATCTCGACGATCTCGACCTCAACCCGCTTCTGGTACGCGTGGACCCCCATGCCCGCCCGCCGCGCTCCACGCGTACACAGCGCAATGCCGTCGCACCGAGCCTGGATGAGCAGATCCTCAAAGACGCCAGCGCTGTCTTCTCGCGGGCTGAGAAGATGCAGCTGGTCTATGACGTGCGGAACACTGACCGCGCGGTGGGCACGCGCGTCTCTTCGGCCATCGTGCGCAAGTTCGGCCCCGATGGGCTGAGCGATGGCCAGCTTACCCTGCATCTGAACGGCTCTGCCGGGCAGTCGCTCGGCGCCTTTGCCGCCAAGGGCCTGCGTATCGAGCTGGAAGGCGATGCCAATGACTATGTCGGCAAGGGCCTGTCCGGCGCCGTCATCGCCATCCGGCCCTTTGGTGGCTGTACGCGCGAAGCGCCAGGCGACGCGATCATCGGCAATACCGTGCTCTACGGGGCAAGCTCCGGCGCGCTTTATGCCGCGGGCGGCGCAGGCCAGCGCTTTGCCGTGAGAAACTCCGGGGCCACGGTCGTGGTCGAGGGCTGCGGGGCCAATGGCTGCGAATACATGACCGGCGGGGTAGCGGTGATCCTTGGCAAGGTGGGCGATAATTTTGCCGCCGGCATGACAGGCGGGGAAGCCTTCGTGCTGGATGAGGATGACAGGCTGGAGCCGCGCCTGAACGCCGAAACCGTCTTCGTCAGCGATCTCGACGGCGAGGCGGAGACCCGTTGCCGCACCCTGATCGAAACCCATGTCGCCGCCACCGGCTCACGCCACGGCGCGGCGATACTGGCCGACTGGGAACGGCGCAAACGCGCCATCCGTCATGTCCGCCCCTTCGAGGCGGGCTATGTGGAGAGCGGCGGGGTGGCGAAAGCGAAGGCTTGAGGCGCCCCTAACCCGCAGATGAACCGGTAAGCCGCCGGATCGCCCGGTCGAGCGCCAGCTCGTCATAGGGTTTGGCGACAAGACCCGCATGCTCGAGCCCTTCCAGGCACTCCTCCCCGGCCCTGCCGGTGGCGAACAGGACCGGCAATCCGGGATGGCTTTGCCTGACCTGATCGGCCAGCGCCCGTCCATTCATGTCCGGCAGGCCCATATCGGTAACAAGAATATCGATTGAGTGCTCGCCGAGCGCGGCGAGTGCCTGCCTGCCATCGGCAGCCTCGACCACCGCCATGCCCAGACTTTCCAGTATGGCTGACGTGCTCAGGCGGATCAGCGGATCATCCTCGCACAACAAGACACGCATCATTTTGACCGGGGGATCGTGTCTCGCGGGCGCGCCAGAGGCGCTCTGTCCTGCCGCGTTCAATACTTGGCGGACCTTGATGGCCAGCGCCTCACGGCTATAGGGCTTGCCCAGCAGATGAACGCCCTCGGTCAGACGGCCATGCTGGACGATAGCGTCCTCTGCATAGCCCGACGTGAACAGAACGGCGAGCCCGGGCAGAAGCGCCTGGGCCTGCCGGGCAAGATCCGTACTCTTGAGCGGGCCTGGCATGATGACATCGGTGAACAGCAGATCAGGCCGGGCACCCGCCTTGATCGCATCCAGAGCCCCTTGCGCGTCGTGTGCGGTCACCACGGTGTAACCCAGGTCTTCAAACAGGGCTGCTGCGGTGGCCAGCACGGCCGCGTCGTCCTCGGCAATGAGCACCGTCTCCGTCCCGCCACTGACTTCAATACCGGCCAAAGCGTCGCCGCTCTCCAGAACGGCCCTTTCGGTGCGCGGCAGATAGATGGCCACACTTGTGCCCTCGCCAGGCGTGGAATCGATCGTGACACACCCCCCGGACTGGCGGGCAAAACCATACACCATGGAGAGGCCAAGTCCGGTCCCCTTGCCTTCGGGCTTTGTGGTAAAAAAGGGCTCGAAGGCCTTTTCCCGTACCGCCTCGCTCATCCCCTGGCCGGTATCGCTCACCTCGATCATCACGTAATCGCCGGGCTGGGTCTCGCCCACGCCATGCTCGATGCGGGCGTTTGCCGCACGCAGGGTCAGCCGCCCATGGCCGCCCATCGCATCGCGGGCATTGATGGCAAGGTTGAGAATGGCATTCTCGACATTCAGCGGGTCTGCCATCGCATTCCAGAGCTCGGGCTCAATGACCGTTCTGATCTCGATAGCCTCTCCCAGCGTGCGCTTGAGTATGTCTTCCATGCCGAGGACGAGGCCGCCCGGCGCCACGGCCCGCGGCTCAAGGGGCTTGCGCCGTCCGAACGATAATAGCTGGTCGGTCAGGCTGGCACCCCGGCGCACCCCTTCAAGCGCGGCGGTTATATAGCGGTGCGCATCCTCGCCACTATCGGCCAGCGCGCCCAGAAGCTGGAGATTGCCACTGATAACCTGCAGCAGATTGTTGAAGTCGTGCGCGACACCGCCAGCAAGGTTGCCAATCGCCTCCATCTGCTGGCTGCGGCGCAGGGCTTCCTGGGCATCAAGCAATTCCCGTGTGCGTTCGGCGACGCGCTCCTCAAGATGAGCGTTCAGGTGGGCAAGCGACTCCTCGATGCGCTTCTGCTCGTGAATATCGGTATTGGTGCCGACCCACTGGACCACCTGGCCCTGCTGGTCATGGCGCGGGGTCGCGCGGGCTATGTGCCAGCGGTACTCGCCCGAAGCATTCCTGAGGCGGAATTCCACCAGATAGGGCTGGCCTGTCGCAATCGCCGCCTGCCAGGTGCCCACCACTCCGGCAAAATCGTCCGGGTGAACCACCCTGCCCCAATTGGCTCCGTCCAGAGCGTGTTCCGCCTCTCCTGTGTAGTCGTAAACCTGCTGGTTGAACCAGTCGAGCTGGCCATCGGGTGTCGCCGTCCAGACATGGTTGGGCAGTGACTGGGCAAGTGTACGGAAGCGGGCTTCGCTTTCAGAAGCGGCCTCCTGCGCCGCTTTTTTGGCCGTGGTGTCATGGCCTTGCACGAATATGCCCGACACATCGCCGTGCCGGTCCCGGACAGGGTGGTAGATGAGATCGACGAACCGTTCCTGGGGCTCCCCGGTGCCACCCGGCCTGATCGTCACCTTGGCGTCATGGGCGATGAACGGCTCGCCAGAGGTGTAGACCCCGTCAAGCAGCTCGAAGAAGCCCTGACCTTCGATGTCGGGCAATGCTTCGCGCACTGTCCGCCCGATGAGCGCGCGTTCGCCGACAAGGTCCACATACGCGCCGTTGGCGAGGGTAAAGACGTGATCGGGACCGGTCAGCACCGCCATGAAGCCGGGGGCCTGCTCGAACAGGTCCCGTAGCCGCTCACCCTCCTCGCCCAGCATCAGATT
Source organism: Glycocaulis sp. (assembly GCF_051859565.1). Lineage (GTDB taxonomy): Bacteria > Pseudomonadota > Alphaproteobacteria > Caulobacterales > Maricaulaceae > Glycocaulis. Next base: position 84,763 of record NZ_JBHYFK010000008.1, on the reverse strand, counting down.
TTCGGCCCCGACGGCGTCGGCGCGGCGCATGATGTCGGACTGGACGCTCATCGAGCGATCCGCAGCCTCCTGCCGCAGAAGGTGCAGTTCGGTGACATCGGTTGTGTGCTGAAGAATAAAGGCTACACGGCCATCCTCATCCAGAACCGGCGTGTTCGTCGCGCTCCAGAAGCGCTCCTCCATCGTCCCGTCAGGGCGTGCGATGGGATAGGGTATCAGCGACAGATGATCGGTCTGGCCAGTGTCGAAAACCTTGCGGAAGGACGTACGCAGCATGCGCCCGGGCACCGATTGCGGGTCGCTGGGAAAAGCCTCGAACATGCCTCTGCCCGCTATCGCCTCGCGTGTGCGCCCGGTGACCGACAGATAGGCCTCGTTCATACCGACAATTACAAAATCGCGGTCGATCAGAACATAAGGATTGGGCGCAATGTCAAACAGGCGCGCGGCGTCGATAGCCTTCACGTCGAGTGCTCTGAGCATTGATCACCCCCTCATAACCGGACCTGTTCCGGCCCAGCTAGCCGGAACGCTTTGGAAAGGCGTTGGGTTCCCGGACGGTTACGGCCTTTCGCAGTGCCAGTTGAACGCGCTGGCAGCGGCTCGCATCAATGAAAGAGCTGGAGCGTAATTCGCTCCGGGGCGAAGCCATTATGCTGACAGGCCCTAGCTCGGCTTGCGGGCCTTGGAGCGGTCCTGCGACTCCTTCATCCGGTCAACAGCCGTGCGCGGCGGCGCGGCGGCCGTAACCTTCGGCTTTTCCTTCTTGGGCTTTTTCGCTTCCTTGTTGCCCCGCATCTGACCTTTGGCCATGGGCATCACTCCGCCGGCTGACCCGCAAAGCTTCGGCCCATGCCGGTGCGGGCAGGGCGCGCCGGTCTGCCATCCGTCCCATTGGCGGATGGCGCGCTGATCCCTAGAGGTGAACCATGCGCCTGAACGAAGCCTGTGTCGATGGGGACTATTCCGCCGCCATCGCCATTTGCTGTCCCGCGCGGATGAGGCGGCCGGGGCGGGCATCTGTCACTGTGTCATTGCGCACCACGACCTCGCCGGAGACGATGGTCGCCTTATACCCGGTTGCACCCTGCAAGAGACGCTGACCGCCCGCAGGCAGGTCGGCCACCATGTGCGGGGCTTCGAGTTTCAGATTATCGAGATCAATCACATTGATGTCGGCTTTCAGGCCCGGCTTGATCCGCCCCCGGTCATTGAGCCCCAGGAAGTCTGCAATATCGCTGGTCAGCATCTGCACGGCGCGGGGAAGCGCGATGCGATCACCGCGGGTGCGATCCTGCGTCCAGTATTTCAACAGATAGCTCGGGAAGCTCGCATCGCAGACCGTGCCGACATGCGCACCGCCATCGGAGAGGCCGATGAGCGCCTGCGGGTGGCACATCATGGTCAGCACATTCTCATAGCTCATCTCGGTATAGTTATAGATCGGCAGGTAGATCAGCTCCTTGCCATCGCGTGCGATGACCGTGTCATAGAGCTCCTCCCACACGGAAACCCCGCGCGCCCGCGCCCGGCCTGCAATCGACTGCTCGCCTGACTGCTCGTAATCGGGATCATCGGACAGCATGAAGAGCTTCTCGGCGACGAACTCCATCGCTTCCAGCATCACATCGGCGATCGGCGGCACTGACGAGCCTTCAACCGACACCTTGTCCGGCTTCTCGGAGAGGATCTGCGCCTTTACGCCTGCATCCTTCATCCGCGCCACCCGGTCCTCCAGCGGCAGATGCGCGATGGCCTTGTAGGAGGGATGACCCATGAAGGGGTGGAAGGTGCATTGCAGCCCCAGAAACACGCCAATGGCGCGCGGGGCGACCTGCACACGCATATCGACGCCCTCGGCGTTGAGTTTCTCAACGCCTTTGAGAATGTCGCGCCACTGATTGGGGGCGAGATCGCGCTGCATGAGGGAGATGGAGGCCGGGCGTCCGCCGCCCGCCTTCACGTATTTCTCCACCACTTCCCACTCCTTGGGGAAAGCTTCCTCGGAGCGCTGCAGGTCAAAGTCGGAGACCGCCTGCAGCACGCCATGGGTGAGGCCGTGGAAGGCTTCGGCAATGCCGGTCAGCTCCTTGGCGGTGGCTTCAGAGGCCGGCGTCCACTCGCCGTCGGCGGTACGGTGCAGATCAGAACGCCCCGTTGAAAAGCCGATAGCGCCCGCCTCCAGCGCTTCGCGCACCAGCTTTCGCATCGTGGCAATATCCTCGTCGGAGGCCTGCGCATCAAAGCTCGCCCGCTCGTCCATCACATACACGCGCAAGGGATCGTGCGTAATCATGGCGGCGATATCGATGGTGCGCGCCATGGCGTCCAGCGCATTGAGGTAATCGGGAAAGCTCTCCCAGTTCCATTTCAGCCCCTCATGCAGGGCCGTGCCGGGAATATCCTCCACCCCCTCCATCAGGCGCACCAGACGGTCATGGTCGGACGGGCGTACCGGCGCAAAGCCAACCCCGCAATTGCCGACAATGGCTGTCGTGATGCCATGGTTGATGGACGGCTCCATCCGGTCGTCCCAGGTCGCCTGCCCGTCATAATGGGTGTGAATGTCGATAAAGCCCGGCGTAACGATGCACCCCTTGGCATCGATCACTTCGCGCGCGTCACCCGGAACAGTACCCACCGCACTGATGCGGCCATTATCGATGGCGATATCGGCCTTTACCGGCTCGGACCCCGAGCCGTCATAAACAAGGCCGTTCACGATTTTCAGCTGATGGGTCATGTCTGTCTCCTCCCGGGAACATTGTCCCCCGGCCTGCTGGGCGCTGTCATACGCCTCGTGAAGCAGGCACGGCTGTTTTCTTCTTGCGCCAATGGTCCGTCAGGCGGAAGCCATAGGCAAGCCCTACGCCCGAAATCAGATGCCACACACCCCAGACGGCAATGACCGCCGCCGCGCCGCCCAGCCCGCCAAGCGCGCCCAGCAGGATGACAAGGCCAAGCCCTGAATTCTGGATACCGACCTCTATCGTCATGGCGCGCCGCCCGCGCGCATCAAAGCGCAACGCCCATCCGGCCGCATAGCCCAGCAGCAGCGCCATGGCATTGTGCATGATGACGGTCGGCAGGATGGCAATAGCCCCCATCAGCAGCAGATCGGCATTACCGGCAAGGCTGCCAAGAATGATGAGGACAAGAATGGCCATGGCCAGCATCGACATGAAGGGCCGCAGCCGCCGGGCCAGCCCTGCATGCCGGGACGCCAGATACATGCCCGCAGCCAGCGGCAACGCGAGGATCACCATGGTCTGCAGGACAAACGGCACGGCATCGACATCCAGCGCGTCCATCAGCTCGCGCGTGGGCCCGTAAAGCCCGCTCCAGAACAGGATCGAGACCGGCGTGGCGAGCGCCGCCAGCAGGCTCGACGTTGCCGTCAGCGACACCGAAAGCGCGGTATCGCCCCGCCCCAGATGGGTAAAGAAGTTCGACATGTTCCCGCCCGGACAGCACGCTACCACGATCATGCCAAGCGCTATCGAGGGCTGGGGCTGCAGCACCATGACCAGAGCCAGCGTCGCCATGGGCAGCAGCAGGATCTGTGTCAGGGCAGCCCCGCCAAAACGCAGCGGCCGGCGTATCACCTGAACGAAATCATCCACCCGCAGCGACAGCGCCACGGTGAACATGATGACAGCAAGGCTAACGGGAAGAACGCTCTGGAAGACTGGGCCGAGGCTGAGCTGGACCGCATCAAGGCTGGCGGGATCGGTCATCGGGCGCTCCCGGAGGCAGGACCTGGAAAGGCTGCGCACATTGGACGGTTCTCGGGCGTTCTGTCGAGTGGTGCGCATGCGGGCTTTGACCTTTACGTCAGACAGGGCATGCTGGCCAAAAATAGGCTAAACCCTTGGGAGGGCGTTATAATGTTACGTTTCTGGACCCTGACAGCAGCCGCTGCTCTGCTGGCTGCCTGCGGCGAACCGGCTGCCAATGAACCCGCCGCTCCGGCAGAAGCACCTGCACAACAGGCTGCACCGGAATCATCCGCCGATGAGGCTGGCAATGGCGGCGAGTGGCCGCCCGTTGGCGAGACCAGCGCCGAGATCACACAGGACGATTTGCATTTCCGCATCGCCACGCTCGCCGATGACCGCTTCGAGGGCCGCGCACCGGCGGCAGAGGCGGGCGAACGTGCGGCGCAGTGGATTGCCGATGAACTGGCGCGTGTGGGTGTCCAGCCCGCTGGCACGCAAGGCTGGTTCCAGCCCGTCCCGCTGATCGAGGCCACGCTCGTCGAGGAGCGTTCGCGTCTCGATATCACAATCAATGACGAGCCGATGGGCCTGACCATGGGCCAGAGCGTCGTCTACTGGAGCCAGAACCCCGAAGAACACGTGGCAATCGCCGACACCGAGCTTGTGTTTGTGGGCTATGGCGTTGTCGCGCCCGAATATGGCTGGAACGACTATGAGGGCCTCGATGTCGAGGGCAAGACGGTCGTCATCCTTGTCAACGATCCAGGATATGCCCGGCCTGATGCAGGCCGGTTTAACGGCGCATCCATGACCTATTACGGCCGCTGGACCTACAAGTTCGAGGAAGCGGGCCGTCAGGGCGCGGCCGGCGCCATCATCGTCCACCAGACCGAACCGGCGAGCTATGGCTGGGATACGGTGGCCGCCTCGTGGACGGGCTCTCAGTTCACGCTCGACATGCCGCCTTCCGACCTGGTGCCGGTGCAGGGCTGGATCCATTTGAACGCCGCGCGAGAGCTGTTTGCCGCAACAGGCCATGATTTCGATTCGCTGGCCGAAGCCGCTGCGGAGCCGGGCTTCACGCCCGTAGCTCTGGAAGGGGCAGTCATGAGCGCCGAGCTGCACACCAGCCTTCGCCGCCTGACCTCCAACAATGTGGTCGGCATGGTCGAAGGGTCGCAGGCACCTGACGAGTACGTCCTGCTCATGGCGCACTGGGACCATCTGGGCGTGCGTCTGAACTTTGCCTCCGACAACAATATCTATAACGGCGCGGTCGACAACGCGACCGGCACAGCCGCCATCATGGAAATGATGGAAGCTTTTGCGCTCGGCCAGCAGCCGCGCCGCTCGATCCTGTTTGTCGCTGTGACCGCCGAAGAGTCCGGGCTTCTGGGCTCCGCCTGGTTTGCTGCCAATCCCACCGTTCCGCTCAACTCAATCGTGGCAGGCCTCAATATCGATGGCGAGCTGCCTGTTGGCCGCACCGAAGATGTCGTGGTTGTGGGGTATGGCGCATCCGAGATCGAGGACATTCTGCGCGAGGAAGCCGAGGCGCAGGGCGGACGCTATCTCACACCCGACCCGAGCCCGGAAGCGGGCTATTTCTACCGCTCCGACCATGTCAGCCTGGCGCGCGTCGGCGTGCCCATGCTCTATGCCGGGGGCGGTTCGGTGCATGTGGAACATGGCCGCGAATTTGTGGAGACAGCCGCTCTCGCCTACCGGATGAACCGCTATCACCAGCCCGCCGACGAGTATAACCCTGACTGGGACCTCTCCGGCCTGGAAGAGGACACACGTCTGCTCTACGCCGTCGCACGCCGCATCGCCGACAGCGATGAATGGCCAAACTGGTATGAGGGCAATGAATTCCGCAGCCTTCGCGATGCCATGATGGAAAACCGCTAGGACCTCCACAACGCGTGTCGTGCAACCGGCCCCGCCCCTCCGGGCGGGGCCTTTGATCAAGTCACAAGGATGAGGAGGAGGAGTGCCGCTATTACCCAAGCGGCGATCCCCAGTGACGTGAGCAATGCGACGGTCTGGACATTAGCCTTCGCGGAACGCTGCGCGGCCACCAATGCCTTGTCTGGCGGCACCTCTACCAACTCGTCCTGCCAGTCGTCATCTTCGTCAGCCTCCGGCGCGGATTGCTCGAACGTCAGCTTGCGAACCAAGGTGAGTGATACTTCACCCACCTCGCCAAGCCGGGGCGGTACGATCTCGCTGCCGTCGAGCAACTCGACCGGATGGTCCTTCTCATTACCTGTCAGCACCTTGATGTTATCGGTCGAAATGGCCGGCGACCAATCAGAATAGAAACCGGCAACGCGCTTCACGTACAGGACCGCCGCATCCACCTCAGCGGCCAGGACGGTCCGCACGTAATGCTCGAAAGTCTCTGGCCGGACATACAGATGGAAAGTGACAGCATCGTCTGTCGTCTCGTCCCGAAAGTCGATGTCCATCGTGTAGCTGACGCTGCCCCATACCCGGCAACTGTCCTGTTCCTCGTCCTCAGCGAGCGGCTCAATTGAAAGCTCGAATGCGGTGATCGTCCGGTCCGTGCCAAACATGGAGTAGGAGGGATGGCGATTGCGATGCCATTCTTGCGGGCTTCCGGGCCGCAGCTTCGCGCGAATTCTCCGGCGCTTGCGGGTGACAATTGGCATCTCTTCGTCATCGCTGCTGTAGTCCGGCTCGATGGTCAGGCCGTCATTGTAGACGAGCTCGGTAGCGGTGAAGTCCAGACCCCAAACCCACGGGACCAAATCACGTCCGACTTTCGCCCCTTCTTCGTCCAGCTCTTGCAGCGACCACTTGTAGAGGTTCTTGTATTCTGAGTCCTCGCTGAGGATCACGCGCCGGTCTAAATGGTGTTCCAAGGATACTCCCCCCTAGCCCAACTAAGCCACAAATAACGCTGCAAGAAAAGGGCTCAGCCGGGACATTCACAAGCCCTGCGTCACCCCTTCCCGCTATCCTCTTCTCGAATACCAGCTGTGACCGTTGGAAACGATGGAACGGCAACCGCCCCTCCGGGCGGGGCCTTTGCATGGCGTACTGCATCTGCCGCAAGAAACAGAATGACTACAGGGCACTGGCAGGAGTAAGAGCGCGGCCATGGCCACTCCCGCTGACCCGTCTGCCGCCCCTGTTGCCCCGCCGCCCGATAGCGGTCGGCTGGAGGCAGGCCGGGCAGGCGTCGCGGCCCTCTCTGCCTATGTGATCTGGGGCTTGTCGGCGGCCTTCTACAAATTCCTCGCCTTTGCGAGCGCCACCGAGATCGTGCTGCACCGGGCGATCTGGTCTGTGCCTTTGCTCGCGCTGCTGGTGTGGATGGCGGGCCGCGCGCCGTCTGCCTGGCGGTTGATACTGGACCGGCGGGCCATGGCGACCCTACTCCTCAGCGCCATCCTCATTGCCTCGAACTGGTGGGTGTTTGTCTGGGCGATCAATGCTGACCGGGTGCTCGACATATCGCTGGGCTATTTCATCAACCCGCTGATGAATGTGGCTGTCGGCGTGTTCATCGCAGGCGAACGCTTCGGACGGCTACGAATGATCGCCGTGGGCCTTGCCGTGATCGGCGTCATCAACCAGATCGTCGCGGTCGGGGAAATCCCGTGGATCGGTCTGTTCCTCGCCGCCTCCTTCACCGCCTATGGCTATATCCGTAAGACTATCGCAACCGATGGCCGGGTGGGCCTGTTCTGGGAGACGCTGATCATCTCCCTGCCTTCGCTGGTCGCGCTCTTCTTCCTTGAAGCCTCAGGTAGCGGCGGCAGCTTCCTTGGCAGTCCGTCGCAGGCCCTCCTCCTGATCCTCACAGGTCCGATGACGGTAGCACCCCTGCTGCTCTTCATCATCGGGGCGCGCGGGCTGCACTTTGCGACGATCGGGCTTTTGCAGTTCGTCGCGCCGACCCTGCAGTTCGCGGTGGGGATCATCTGGGGCGAGATTTTCACGCTTGCCCACGCCATCACCTTCGCCTTCATCTGGGCGGGGCTGGCCGTCTTCGCCTATGATCTTCTAAGCTCACGAAGACGCGCCCTCAAACAACCGCAGAGCTGATCCATGTCCCATCCGCCCATGCCGCCCGCCCGCCGTATCGATGTGGGCGAGGTGACGCTGTCCGTACACGAGGCAGGACCCAAGGACGGCCTGCCTGTCCTCCTCCTGCATGGCTGGCCGGAGCTGGCGCTGTCATGGGCGGCGCAGATCGAGGCACTGGCAAACGCCGGATACCGCGTCATCGCGCCGGATAATCGCGGGTTTGGTGCGTCCGATGCGCCCCATGAGACAAGCGCCTACCATGTCGACCGGCTGACCGGAGATATTGCGGGCCTGCTGGATGCGCTGGGCATCGAAAAAGCGGTAATCGTCGGCCATGACTGGGGCGGCATCCTCATGTGGATGGCAGCCTGCCTGATCCCGGAGCGGTTCCTCGGCGCGGTAGGCGTGAACACGCCGCACCTGCCGCGCGGCTCCAAACCGCCCACGGAAGTTTTCCGCGAGATGGGCGGGGAGGAGCACTATATCGTGCGCTTCCAGGACGAAGCGGCCGACGGGATATTCAAAGGCCGCGAAAGCGATTTCTTCGATTTCGTGTTCGGCGCCTCCTTTCCCTCCGCTGACATCGAAAAACTGCCACCCTCTGTCACGCATCTGCCCAAGCGCTTTGAGAATTTCATCGCGCGCGGCGGGCTGAAATCAGAGGACGATGTGGTGGTGTCGAAAGATGCTCGCGCCGAGTACGCCCGCATCTATGCAGAGACAGGCTTCCGGGGCGGGCTGAACTGGTACCGCAATTTCGATGCGAACTGGCAGCGCATGGGCGGTGTCGATCACCGGCTCTCCATGCCCTGCCTGATGATCTCGGCCGAGTGCGATTTCATGCTGCCGCCCAAGCTCACCGCCTGGATGCCTGCCCTGTGCAAGGATCTGGAGATGCATGTCATCCCCGAGATCGGCCACTGGACCCAGTACGAGGCACCGGATGAACTCAACGCCCATCTCATCGACTGGCTGAAGCGGCGGTTTTAGCCTCCACTCAGACCCGCCCGGTAGCGGCGGCTGACGGGTATGCGCGCGCCACTGGAGAGCACGGCGATCGCGTCTCCGCTTTCGCCGGGAATGATCTCGCGCACGGCAGGGCGGGCGACGAGGCAGGAGCGATGCACCCGCACAGTGTCAGCGCCGGCTTCCTTCAGCAGCGTCTCCAGCCCGCCCAGCGTGATGCGCGCGAGATGCGAGCCGGTGGGGGTGGCGACCTCGACATAATTGCCCGCCGCTTCCGCCGAGATGATCTCTGCGGCTGGCAGGCGCAGCTCGCGTCCGCCGCATTTGAGCACGATGACGCTATCGCCCTTGGCGCGGGCATGGCTCTCGGCCAGTTCCAGCCGGTAATCCTCGATCCGGCGGGCCAGGCGGATCACCAGCACCAGCGTCGCATAGGTGAGGAAGTCCTTGCGCGCCTCATAGATGAAGTCGCGTATCAACACGTCGAAATAGGTGTAGCTGCCGCCGATCACGGCGGGCCACAACAGTTCACGCAGCAGCATCATTCCCCACACATGGGCGGTGGTGAAGGCGAGCGCCGCGACGAGGTGCAAGGGCAGAGCGACCCGCCAGCCAAGCGCCAGCGGAATACGCCGGTCGAGCGCGATCACCGCCGGAACCAGCGCCAGCAGTACGACAAGGCTCGTCAGCTCCAGGAGCCAGGCCTGCGCCGGATTGAACGCGGCGGCGCCGCGCGCCAGCTCGGTATTGGTCGAGAGCGCATTGACGATCACGGACGCGCTGGCAAAGGCGGAGAAGATCAGCCCCGCCTGAAGGCCCGCCCGGCGTTCGGCGCGGCGCTGCGGATCGAGGGGGGTGTTCTGTGCCGTCATGGCGCGGAGCATGGCGGCACATGGCGATTCCGGCAATGCCGCCTGTCCCTGATGAGATGCCGTCTGGCCCGGAACTGCACACCACCATCCCGTGAGCGGCCGGTTTCATCACATGCCGCGCGACGGGGGCCGCAATCAGACGCAGAACGGCAGGCGAGTTTCCTTCAGCCTACGGACCTGCCCCATGATCGATACACCGCCTTCCGCCCGCCGCCCGGATCTCGACGCCTTGCGCGTTTTCGCCTTCGCCATGCTGATCCTCTACCATACCGGCATGGGCTATGTGACGTGGGGCTGGCACGTCAAAAGCGCCTATGCGGGCGATACGCTGGAACTGCCCATGATGCTGATGAGCCCGTGGCGCCTGCCTCTGCTCTTCTTCATCTCCGGCGTCGCGATGGCGATGCTGGCAGCAAAGCTCGGCACGGGCCGGTTCATGCTGGAGCGGGTCTGGCGGCTCTTCGTGCCGCTCGTCTTTGGCATGGCGGTGATCGTGATGCCGCAAACCTATTTCGAGCTGCGCACCAACGGCGAGATCGAACCGGGCATTCTCGCCTTCTGGCCGCAATATCTCGATTTCGGCAGCGGATTCTCGGTCACCACGCCGACCTGGAACCATCTCTGGTATGTCGCTTATATCTTCGTCTATGCACTGATCCTGGCGCCCTTCCTGCCCCATACAGGCAAGCTGGCACGCCTGCGGCTGGAGCGGGTGTGGAGCGGGCGGCTGGGCCTTGCCGCCTTCCTCATCCTGCCCGTCCTGCCGCTCTTGCTGATCCGCTTCACGCTGGCTGACCACTTCCCGACCACGCACAATCTCACGCGCGACTGGGCCAATCACGCCTACTCGTTCACATTCGTGATCTTCGGCGCGCTGGCCGCGCGTTCCGAGGGCTTCTGGCAGGCGGTGGACCGGGTGGGCAGGCTGGCGCTCGCCCTCACCGTTGCGGGCGGCGCATTGCTGGTCTTCGCCTATCTCGATTTCGATGCCCGCTTTGCCGATTCCGTAGAAGCCACGCTCTGGCGGGTCATGCGCCTTGCCTATGCGTGGTGGATGATCGTGACGCTGATCTGGCTCGCAAGGCGGCTGATCCGTTCGGGCTCGGCCCTGCTCTCGCGGCTCAACGTGCTGATCTTCCCGGTCTTCATCCTGCATCAGACGATCACGGTCAGCGCGATCTATCTGATTACGGCATGGGATATCCGCCTCGGGGGTCCGGGCGAGTTTGCGGTCGTCGCCGCGATCACGCTTCTGGGCAGCTGGGCCATCGCGGAGGCCGCATCACGCATCGCGCCGCTGCGGCCCCTGATGGGGATGAAGTTCAGACCCTGACCGCGCACGACAGCGCTTCGGGCGGCAGCAGGCGTTCCAGTGGTGCGCTGGCGGCTTCCCCCCTGGGGCGCAGAAGAAAGAACTCGGCGGCGAACCAGCCGGCTTCCTCCATCGCCAGCGGCGGGCGGCCAACCTTCTTCAATCGCGAGAGCGCGCCATGGCGCTCGGTTGCGCCGGTGAACTGGCGCTGCGGGAACACATGCCCGTCGAGCTTCTCGGTGACATAGCCGAACGCCTGCAAGGCTTGCGAAATCGCCTCCATCGGGAACTGGCGCAGGACAAACAGCGCCATCCAGGGCGGCGAGCCATTGGCGGCCTCGGCAATGCGGGTAAAGGTCGGCGCGCCGACATAGCCCACCGCACCGGTGGAAATGACGATATCGCTATGGGCAAAGACCCGCGCCTCGTCATGCTCGGGCGGCAGGCCCTGCCCGTCCGCCTCCAGATCGCAGGCGAGACCGAAATCGAGAAGCCCCGCGGCGCGCGCATAGGCGATGGCTGGGCCTGAGCTATCCAGCCCGGTAAATACCAGATCATCCACCGGCTTCAGTGACCGATACCAGGCCTGGTCCTCCGCCAGAAGCGCATCGCGCTCCAGCCCGCCAATCAGCCTTGCGGTATAGTGGGCATGGAGGCGCGAAACCGACAGCGGAAACTTGTGAAGCGCGGCATTGATCCCGTAGGAGCAGCCGACATCGGTGACATGTAACCGGCTAAGCCCGCGCGCTTTGCGGATCGCCCGGTAGCAGTTGCGCAATACCGGAGCTGCGCACTCCGCAATCATATAGTTGTATTGGCACAGCCTGCTGAAATAAAGCCGCGGATCATTAGAGTTATATATATCATCAAAGGAGGCCTTCCCTGTCTCGTCTACCGAGACAGGGTGCTTTTCATCGAGCATATCCTGATTGTTCCCCGCATATCTGCGTGAAGGGATACTATCAGGATAAGCATTTTGACTCAACCGCAGGCGATGAAATCAGGCGTTGTCAGCCTTCTTCACCCAAGTCCGGCACGCCAACGGCGTGGAAACCGGCATCGACGTGCAGCACTTCGCCGGTGCAGGAATGACCGAGGTCTGACAGCAGGTAGAGCGCCGAACCGGCCACACCTTCCATGCGGGTGTCTTCCTTGAGCATTGACCAGTCCTTGCCGGTCTTCATCAGCGTGCGCCCGCCGGAAATACCGGCCATGGCGAGGGTGCGCATCGGGCCTGCCGAGATGGCGTTCACGCGGATGCCCTGCGGGCCGAGATCACGCGCGATATAGCGGGTGGACGCTTCGAGCGCGGCCTTGGCAACGCCCATCACATTGTAGTTCGGCACTACGCGCTCCGAGCCCAGATAGGTCAGGCACACCATCGCGCCGCCATCCGGCATCAGCGCGCTGGCGCGTTTTGCAGCATCCACAAACGAGAAGGCCGACACGTCCATGGCGCGCTTGAACCCTTCGCGCGTGGTATTATGGGTGAAGGAGCCCTGCAGCTCGTCCTTGCCGGCAAAGGCGATGGCGTGGACGAGGAAGTCCATCTTGCCCCATTTCTTCTCCAGCGCGTCAAAGCAGGCGTCCATGGAGGCATCGTCGGTGACATCGGCGGTGACCATGAAGGGCGAACCGGGCAGGCTTTCCACCAGCGGGCGTACCCGCTTTTCCAGCTCCTCGCCCTGATAGGAGAAGGCCAGCTCCGCGCCCTGGGCTGCGAGTTGCTGGGCAATGCCCCAGGCAATCGAGTTCTTGTTGGCCACGCCCATGACAAGCCCGCGCTTGCCCTTCATCAGATTGCCGGCCGGAAAAACGCTGTCGCTCATGGGGTTAGTCCCTCCCGAATTGATGGCTGCGCCGTGCTGTGATTCTGCTTCGGCGCAAGACTGTTTCCCGTCGAATAGCGGATAGGGGCTGCGGCGTCGAGCCGCGCGCGTATGAACGCCCCGGCCATAATGACGTCAATTTGATCGGGCCATAATGGCCGAACCATCTGGTCAGAGCTGTCATATCATGTCAGCGTCTGTCCCCTGACCGCACCCCGTTGCGGCCGGTTGTACCTGAAGTCTGAGGATCAAGTTTGACGAAAATTGTTGCCCACCCCCGCTCCGAAGCAATCGAGAAAAGTTGGGGCAATCTGGACTGGACCAGCGTGTTTGCCGCGCTGATCTACCCAGCCATCGGCGTCATCGGCATGATTGGCGCCATTGTGCTCGGCCTTGCGCTGGAATCCCTCGCATTTCAATGGTGGTATGTGCCGCTGGCCATGACCGTTGGCGCGGTCACCCTGGTGATCTGCAATTTTGGCATCGGCGTCCTGCACCGTGTCTGGCAGCACCGTTCCGGCGAGCTGAAATGGCCCGCCCAGATGCTGACCGCACTCAATTGCGTGATCGCGATGCAGGGCCGGTTCAAGGACTGGATCAACTACCATTCCCAGCACCACCGCCTGTCGGACAAGCCCGGCGACCCGCACAACCCGCATGAGAGCAAGGTGTGGGCGTGGTTCGGCTGGATCATTTTCCGCGATCCCAACGATCTTCAGCGTCCGCTGGCCATGTGGCTGCGCGACATGCCGGGCGTGAAATGGGTGGATCATCACTATAACTGGTTGTCGCTGGTGGTGCATCTGGTCATCCCGGGCCTGATCTATCTGGCCGTCTTCCTGTCGGGCGGCTCGCTTCTTCTGACCTTCCTTCTCCACGCCGCAGCCGTCACGGCGCGCGGTGTGCAGTTTCACGCGACCACGCTGGGCGTGAACGTGTTCGGCCATTTGAAGACACCGGCCTGGCTGGACTGGACGCTCGCCCTGCTGACCGGCGGCGAGGCCATCCACGACCATCATCACGAGCATCCGCAAAGCGCACTGCACCTGCCGCGCAAGGGGCTGATCAATCGCGTGGTCGACTATAACGGCACGCTGCTCCTGCTGTTTGAGAAGCTCAAATGGGCCAGCGATCTGAAGATCGCACCGCAATTTGCTGCTCAACCGGCCATAGCACGCCGCTAGGCCGTACCGGGCGATCCCGGCCTGCCGATATGTGGGCCGGGATTTGACCGGGTCATTCCTTGCTCTACACCTGATGGCAGGTAAAGATCGCCATCAGCGAGGGAAGACAAAGCCGTGCACGACCATTTCCGCCGTTTTGCCGCCTACAATGCCTGGGCCAATGCCCGGCTTTATGACGCGGCGACCGCGCTGAAAGACACCGAACGCAAAAAGGATGTGAAGGCTTATTTCCGCAGCCTGCACGGCACGCTTAATCATCTGCTGGTCGCAGACCGTATATGGCTCTACCGGCTAACCGGCGAGGGCGAAGCTCCAAGCCGCCTCGACGCCGTCCTTTACGAGAATTTTGGCGAGCTGCGCGCCGCGCGCGAGGCCGAGGACCAGCGCCTGATCGCCTATGTTGCGGGCCTGGACCCGGCCAACTTCGCAACCGTGATCCGCTATGGCAATACGCGCGGTGAAGCCAAGGAATTGCCGCTGGGCGTGATCCTGGCCCATCTGTTCAATCACCAGACCCATCATCGCGGTCAGGCAAGCCACATTCTGCGCCAACTGGGTGTCACCGAGCCGCCATCTCTGGACCTGCTCTATTTCGCCCTGCCTGCAGCGTAGAACGCATCCAGCCAGCGCGTGACGCGTTTGCGGTTAACACCAAAATCGTAATACCCCACCAGCGCGCGCGAATAGACCGCCAGCACGGCCCTGTCCGGTCCTGCCGCCATCGCTTCGGCTGTGATCTTGTCGGTAAAGCCGAAGACTGCGCTTTTCTGCTCCAGCTCCACCTGCAGGCCGGCCTCGCTGACAAGGCGCGTGCGCGGCGCAGCAAGGGCGATTGCCTTGAAACGAGCCAGCGCATCCGCTGGCGTCATGGCAACCGGCGCCGTGCGCTTATGGGCCTCGGCCGGGCTGTCAAAACCCTCCGGCAAGGCGAGGAACCAGCACGGCTCACGCGGCGGCGTCAGAGATGAAAAATCCAGCGGAAAGGTACCGGCCCGGCTCATGTCGTGCGCTCCTGTCACATTAAATCCCAGTCAGGTGTCCGAATTATTGCCAGGCCGGGATGACAGGCCGGGGCGGGCATCCTAAACACGGCTCCAACATAGTGTGATTTCCCGCCAGACAACCGGATTTTCGACGATGACAACGCCTGCACTGGACGTAACCGGCCTGACCAAGACGTTTTCCGGCTTTCCGGCGGTCCGGGATGTCAGTTTCACGGTGCCTGCAGGGTCCATTACCGGCTTTCTCGGTCCCAATGGCGCCGGCAAGACCACAACGCTGCGCATGGCGCTGGGCATAATCCGCCCTGATGCCGGCAGCGCGACACTTTTCGGTCAGCCGCCGACATTGCGCGCGCTCGACCGGGTGGGCTTCCTGCCGGAGGAGCGCGGCGTGTACCGCAAGATGACGGCCGAGCAGGTCATCGCCCTGTTTGCCCGCCTCAAAGGCGTCCCGGCAGTGGAGGCGCGCAAACGCGCCGCGGCAGCGCTGGAGCGCTTCGGGCTGGCCGCCAGCGCCGGCAAGAAGGTCAAGGAGCTTTCCAAGGGCATGGCCCAGAAGGTCCAGATCATCGCGGCCATTATTCACGAACCCGATTTCATCATTCTCGACGAACCGTTCTCGGGTCTTGATCCGGTCAATCAGGCCATGCTGGAGGATGTGATCCTCGAACAGGCTGCCGCCGGGCGCACCATCCTCTTCTCCACCCACGTCATGGCTCAGGCTGAACGCATCTGCGACCGCATCGTGCTGATGGCGCGCGGGCAGAAGATTTTCGATGGCAAGGTGGATGAGGCGCTGGCCGTCGTGCCCCGCCTCGTCACCATTGGCGTTGACTCCGATGATGATATCAGTGCCCTGCTCTCAGGGTTCGGCGAGGTTACGCGCGCGGAGAAAGATGCCGATGGTGTGACGCTCTGGCAGATTGCCCTGAAGCCGGGCGTCGACCCCCAGCACGTCCTGCGGGCCTGCGTGGAAGCGGGCGTGCGCCTTACCCGGTTCGAGCCGGTGCGCCCCCATCTGCACGACGCCTTTGTCCGGCTGGTATCGGCCGGTGACCCCCTTCAGCCTGTGGAAGGCCAGTAAGCCATGCGCGCCATCTATCTCATCGCCCGCCGCGAATACCTGTCCTATGTCGCGACCTGGGGCTTCTGGCTGTCGCTGGCCTCGGTGCCGCTCTTCATGCTGATCGGCGCGTCCATTCCCGCGCTGGTGCAGTCGGCCCAGCCGGTACGGCATTACGTCGTAATCGACGAAACCGATCGCGGTCTCGATACCGTGATACAGGCCTCCATCGAACGCGAACGCCGCGAACAGACGCGCGCCGCCCTGGAAGCGGCCGCAGCCGTCTCCGCTGACACGGCAACGCGCGAACGCGCACTGGCGGCTTTCGACGCAGATCCGCTTGGTCTCGGCGGCCTTGATGACGCGCTGGACATCCTCGGCATGCAGGGCAGCGCCGACATGATCGCGGCAGGAACAGGACGCATGATCCGGCTGGAAGCCCCCGCGCGCACGCTGGATGAATTGCGTCCCTATCTGCTCGGCGAGCGGCAGGTGGCAACACCGGACGGACCGCGCAGTCTCTTCGCCGCCATATTCATCAGCCAGGAAGCCGGCTCCGACCTGCCGCTGATCAATTATTACTCGACCAGCGTCACCGAGCAGAGCCTGTCAGGCGCCGCCCGCCGCGCGCTTCGCGACCATGTACGCGAGCAGGCTCTGGCGGCACGCGGGCTGGACCCGGCAGAGATCCGCGAGCTGTCCTCGCTGGAGCCGGAAATGCGCAATTTCAACCCGGCTACGGTCGATGACAGTGAGGTCGGCGCTGCCGACTGGGCCCCGTTTATCGTCGCTGTGGTGCTGGCCATCATGTTGTGGACGGCCATCTTCTCGGTGGCCAACATGCTGCTGACCAGCCTTATCGAGGAAAAGGGCGGCAAGATTATCGAACTGCTGCTATCGACCGTGCGCGTGCGTGATCTGCTGATCGGCAAGCTCCTGGGTGTCGCGGCTGTCTCCTTCACCCTCTTCGCCGTCTGGGGGCTTATCGGCACCACGCTGATGCTGATTGCCGGCACCTTCCTGCAGGGCATCGACCCGGAGATTGCCGGCTTTATTGCCGAAGCCGTGCAGCCGGGCCTCTTCCTGGCGGCGCTTGGCTATTTCCTCGTCGGCTATCTGATGTATGGCGCGATCTTCCTGGCGCTGGGTTCCTTGTGCGAGACGCTGCACGATGCGCAGACCCTGATGAGCCCGCTTATCCTGGTGCTGATGCTGCCCTTGATGATCCTCGTCTTCGCCATGCGCTCGATTGATTCCGTCGCTGTCCAGATCGTGTCATGGGTGCCTATCTGGACGCCCTTCATCATGATTGCGCGCCTGCCATCCGATCCGCCTTTGTGGGAGATTGCCGGCACCACCGCCGTGATGCTGCTGACACTGATTGTGGTGCTGTGGGGCGCGGCGTCCGTGTTCCAGCAGGGCGCGCTGGGCCACGCCAATGCCGACTCCGTCAAGCGCGTCTTCTCACGTAAGAAACCTGTCAGGGACGAGGAATAGGCGGCTATGGGCCAGTCGGGCAACGACACTTTCTACCGCGAACGCCGCCTGCCGCCTTACGTCTTCGCCGAAGTGAACCGGATGAAGGCGGCGTGGCGCAAGGAGGGTCGCGACATCATCGATTTCGGCATGGGCAATCCCGATCTCGCGCCCGCGCCGCATATCGTGGAGAAGCTCAAAGAAGTCGCCGCCGACCCGCGCGCGCACCGCTATTCAGCCAGCCAGGGCGTGCCGTCCCTGCGCCGCGCCTTCACCCGCTATTACGAGCGCCGGTTTGATGTGGGTCTGAACCCGGAAACCGAAGTGTGCGTCACGCTTGGCTCCAAGGAAGGCCTCGCCAATCTGGCGCAGGCGATCACCGCGCCGGGCGATGTCATCATCGTGCCCGACCCGTCCTACCCCATCCACATGTTCGGCTTCATCATTGCCGGGGCTGCCGTTCGCGCGGTCAGCTTCAACTCGCCTGAACAATTCCTCGCCGACGCGGTGACCGCCTGCAAGCGCTCGGTCCCGGCTCCGTCGGCCATGGTGCTGAACTTCCCGTCCAACCCGACCGCGCAGGTGGTCGATCTCGATTTCTACCGCGAGGCGGTGAAGGTCGCCAAAGCCAACGACATCGTTCTCATCTCCGATCTCGCCTATTCGGAGATTTATTTCGACGGCAACCCGCCCCCCTCCATCCTGCAGGTCGAGGGCGCGCGCGATGTGGCGGTGGAGTTCACCTCCATGTCGAAAACCTATTCCATGCCCGGCTGGCGTATCGGCTTTGCCGCCGGGTCAGCGCGCCTGATCGCGGCACTGAAGCGGGTGAAATCCTATCTCGATTACGGTGCCTTCACGCCGGTACAGATCGCGGCCGTGGCGGCGCTTGACGGCCCGCAGGATCATGTCGCCATCGCCCGCGAGACCTACAAGAAGCGCCGCGACGTGCTGGTGGAAAGCTTCTCGCGCGCCGGGTTCGACATCCCCTCGCCGCCCGCCACCATGTTCGCCTGGGCGCCCATACCAGAGCGCTTTGCCCATATGGGCTCGGTGGAGTTTGCCAAGGACCTGATGGAGAAGACCGGCGTGGCGGTGGCCCCCGGCCTTGGCTTTGGCGAGCGCGGCGATACCCATATCCGGCTCGCGCTGGTCGAGAACGAACAGCGCATCCGCCAGGCGGCCCGCAATCTGAAGGGCTATTTCCAGCCCTGACCGGCTAGCCTGGTCAGTTGACCGCCCCCGCCTCCCACACATCGGTGCGGAAGCGGGCAGGCGGGCGTTCCCCGCGTACCTCGAACACAATCGTATCGCTATAGCGGAGCCCGTGCCGGTCCGTGCTGGTGACGGTCAGGCGGTGAACGCCTTCGGCCAGATCGGCGGGCAGGCGCGCTGTCCACAGATGCATGTTGCGGTCAGCCAGCGAGCTTTGCGGCTGAGGTGTTCCACGGAAGCTGCGCCCCTGAAAGGCTTCAAAGCCCTGATTGCGCTCCTCGCCCGACCGGCTCTCGACCGCATAGCGCCCGACACTCGCCTGACGCTGCACGGCGAACGGGTCGGCATACATCGCGCCTATACGCACCGCCTCGCCCGCGCCTTCCTGCGTGCGCTCCAGTGCGAAGGCCGCACCGTTATGGATACGCGCCTCGACAATGGTTTCCGCCGCGCCATTCCATACATTGGCGGTGAGATACGTGCCTTCGGCCAGATCCTGGCGGGTCAGGATACGCGTATCCGGCAAATCGTTGATGGAAACGGGCGGGACCGGGTCGCGCTCCTGCCAGGGCTCGCCGCGCCAGGCATTGAGCACATCAAACCAGCTGCGGAAGGCGGGCGTGTTGAAATCGACCCATTGGCCACGCTCTTCACCGAGCCGCGAGCCCACATAGCGCTCCTGATAGGCCGTACCCGCAAAGTCGATCATCAGCACGCCCTTGGGCGCGCCCATGCGCTGCAAGGCCTGCGCATCACCATCGAGATTGAAATCACCCTGCCACCAGTTTCCTGATGCCGCCCCGGCAATGATATGGCGGAAAGGCAGCGGGCCGACGCCCACGCTTTCCTGCCAGCCTTCAAAATACTGGCCGGGAGAATGGTTCTCGGTGGTATGGGTATGGCCCGATAGGGACAGCGCCTCACGGCCCTCCAGCAGCGCGTATATGGCCGCAGCATTGTCTGTCTGGTGAACCGGGCTCGCCGCGTCCACAAAGCTCACAAATGGCGCGTGGTGGGCGATGACGATAAGCCGGTCTTCATCGATATGCTCAAGGAGGTTTGCCAGCCATTCCATCTGCACATTGTCAACGCGCGCATTATAGCGGGCGCGCTCGCTCTCGGTGCAGAACTCGCGGCCCGGCACGTCCGCATCCTCAATCCCGCAAGGGAAGTAGATATTGTTGAGGACGATGAAGCTGACCTCGCCAATCTCGAAGGCATAATAGGCAGGGCCATAAAGCCTGCGCCATGTGTCGACCGAGTTGGCATGAGACCTGGCGTCCAGATCGAGATCGTGATTGCCCGGCAGCGCCCATTGCGGCACGCCAACGGCTGATCCGACCTCAAAGACCCGCGTCAGCAGATCAAGATCGTCGCCCACCACATCGCCCAGATAGAGCATGCAGTCATTGCCGGAGAGGCCGCTGGCAACAAGGTCGGCAATCGCGCTGTCACGCAGCTGGCTGATCTCGAAATTGGAATAGGTCTGGCTGTCGCCAATAATCGCACACGTGAAAGCATCATCACCTTCCACCCGGCGCAGCGGGAAATTGACCGCCCGGGGGGCAGCGCCCGTGTCCGGCAGGCCGCCATAGCGAAGAGCCTCCGGCGTACCGCCCGGCTTGTGGGTATGGGAAAACTGCGGGATCTGGCGCTCATTGACCGGCACGCGGAAGCCCGAAGGCTGTATGACGAAGAGGTCCATATCCTCTCGTACCGGCAGGGTGTAGGCCCCCACCCGGTTCGTCACCGTCACATCCCGCCCGTTGGACACCAGGACGTGCTGCACGCCCGGCTCATCACGCTGATAGACGCCGTCGCCATTGAGGTCCTCGAACACGACACCGCCCACAAAGCCGTCAGACGCGCCCTCAATCACTTCAGGAGACGCAATCCAGGGTGCATCGGCCAGCGCCGTTGCCGGCAGGGCGGCAAGGGCGAAAAGGGCAAGACCGAAACGGGCATGGCGGAGCATGGAACAGATCCTTCCTGAGCAGACGGGTGGCGTAACTCTCTAGGCGGGGCGTTTGTCAGTTGTGTGAAAGCGGGTGGAAAAGAAAAGGGCGCGCTCCGGCAAGAAGCGCGCCCTTCTCATTCACGACGCAGTCGCGGGTCTAGCCTTCGACTTCGGTCAGCAGGCCCCGGTTGCGCAGCAGCGGCTCCACCGAAGGCTCACGCCCGCGGAAACCGGTATACATCTCCATGGCCGGACGCGTATTGCCCCCCGAAAACACCTCATAGAGGCGCTGCGCGGTTTCCGGATCGAAGATGTCGCCTGCTTCTTCAAAGGCGGCAAAGCCGTCATTATCGAGCACGCCCGCCCACAGATAGCTGTAATAGCCCGCCGCATAGCCCTCGCCGGAGAAGCTGTGCAGGAAGTGGGCCGAGCGGTGACGCATCGGGATCTGGCGCAGATTCTGACGGCTTTCCAGCACCTCGGCTTCAAAAGCCTCCACATCGATCTCCGACGGGTTTTCTTCCAGGTGGAAGGCCATGTCGACAAAACCGGAATTGAGGAATTCGACATTCTCGAAACCGGCATTGAAGGTCTGGGCTTCCAGCACCCGCTCAAGCAGTTCGCGCGGCATCGGCTCGCCGGTCTCATAGTGGGTTGCGTAGGTCTCGAGGATTTCCGGCTGGGCCAGCCAGTGCTCGAGGATCTGCGCCGGGAATTCCACGAAATCGCGGTCCACGGAGGTGCCCGCCAGCGACGGATAGTCCGTGTTCGAGAGAATGCCATGCAGGCCGTGACCCAGCTCGTGGAAGAGCGTCGTCGCGTCCGTGAAGGAAATGAGCGCGGGCTCACCATCTTCCGGCTTGTTGTAGTTGCAGTTGTTCAGGATGAGCGGGATATCGCCCGTAATCCCGTTCTGGGCGCGGAACGCACTCATCCACGCGCCGGAGCGCTTGCCCTGGCGGGCGAAATAATCGCCGTAGAACAGAGCGATCACCTCCCCATCGGCATTATGGACTTCCCACACGCGGACATCAGGATGGTAAACCGGGATGTCGTTGCGCTCGTGGAAGGTGATGTTGAACAGACGCTCCGAGGTGTAGAACATCGCGTCGATCATCCGGTCCAGCTCTAGATACTGGGCCACTTCTGACGGATCGATGCTGTAGCGTTCCTCACGCACGCGCTGGGTATAATAGCGCCAGTCCCAGCCCTCGGCTTCATAATCGCCGCCTTCGGCATCGATCATGGCCTGGATATCAGCGAGCTCTTCAAGCGCGCGCTGCCGGGCCGGCCACCAGACCTGTTCCATCAGGTCGATCGCCGCTTCAGGCGTTTCCGCCATCGTGCCGCCGGTGCGGTAGTGGGCCCAGCTTTCAAAGCCGAGCATCTGCGCCTGCTCCTGACGCAGAGCCAGAATATCGCGGATCAGCTGGTTGTTGTTGAACTCGTTGTCGTTATTGCCGCGATTATAGAAGCCGCGCCAGGCACGTTCGCGCAGCTCGCGGTCCGGCGAGGTCTCCAGGAAAGGCTCCACGCTGGAGCGGTCCAGCGTGATGATATGGCCATCCATGTCCCGCGCGCGGGCGGCAGCGCGGGCGGCGCTGACCATGGACGCAGGCAGGTCTTCCAGGGCGCTTTCCGGCAGTTCCATATACCAGAGTTCCCGGTCGCCGAGCTCGTTCTGGGAGAACTGGGTGTAAAGCGTCGCGAGCTCGGAACGGATCTCTGCAAAGCGCTCACGCTCCTCCTCGGTCAGCTGGGCGCCGGCGCGGACGAAATTGTCGTGATAGACTTCCAGAAGCCGGGCCTGCTCGTCGGTCAGGTTCAGATCGGCACGGTTCTGGAAGAGCGTGTCGATGCGGGCAAACAAGTCTGCATTGAGCGTGATCGATGCGCTGTGGCGGGCCAGCATCGGGCTGACATCACGCTGGATGGACCGCAACTCCTCATTCGAGGCCGAGCTGGTCAGATTGCCGAACACCGCCCCGACGCGGCTCAGGCCGCTGCCCGCCATCTCCATGGCCAGAAGCGTGTTTTCAAACGTGGGCGCTTCGGGATTATTGGCAATCGCCGCAACTTCAGCCGAATGGTCAGCCATCGCCGCCTCGAAGGCCGGCATAAAATGCGCTTCGGTGATACGGTCGAGGGGCGGCGCGCCGAAATTCTCCGTCCACTCTTCGGCGAACGGGTTGTTGTCCAGCGCGGCCAGTGCGCCGCCCTGCGCCGCAAGCATATCAGCCGGACTGGCCGCCGTCTCTTGCTCAGGGGCCGCTCCGGTTTCGCTTGCGCCGGTCACTTCCGGTGCGGGCGCGGCAGGCTGCTCTTCGCAGGCTGCCAGCACCAGGGCCGCAGCAGCTGCACCGTACATCAGACGATCAATCATATCCTCACCTTTGGTATTGTTAGTGGGCTTGAGTTCAGAAAATCGGGTGGCATCCTAGCGCTGCGCGCGGACAATTAAAGCCATCGCGCTGTTAGCGCACGAAGGTGTGATCCCGTAATACTATTACATGCCGGCGCGGGATACAAAAAGGCGCGGAAGGGATCCCTTCCGCGCCTTTTCTGTATCCATGGCACGCTTCTGATCAGGAAGCGAACCGCAAACGGCTAGTCGGCCAGTTGCAGGTCAACCGCCTTGGGGCCTTTCCCGCGGGTGTCCGGCTCGGTCTCGAAAGACACGCGCTGGCCATCGTTGAGGCCCGTCAGGCCGGCAGCCTGAACAGCGGTGATGTGCACGAACACATCCTTGCCGCCATCATCCGGGGTGATGAAGCCGAAGCCTTTGGTGGTGTTGAAGAATTTGACAGTTCCGGTCGTCATTTCGGGGTAACCTTTCCCGTAGTATTGCGCCGCGTCCGGCGCAAGAGTTCAGTCGCGTCCGGCGTCCCGGTCGCGGCGAACGGACTTGCAATGCGGGGAAGGCTGAAGGGGTAGGCGTTGTATCACGCGGGGTCTTCCAGTATTCCGCCGGGCCGAAACGGCCGCCCGTGCCACTCTGTTATGCCGTAAAATCGCCTGCCCGGCAAGACAAGGCGAAAAGCGCTTCCGCGTTGAACCGGGCTGCAGGGATGCTAGCTTGCGGTCATGAGCCGCCGCCCTTTCCTCTCCCGCACCCATCGCGCCCGCGCAGAGCGTGCCCGCCAGAACGCCTCCGGCGATCCGGGCGGCACCATGCGGCTGGCGGTTCTGGTGGCCCTGGTTCTGGTAGCGCTGGCCGTTGCAGCGGGCTTTCGCGGTGAAGAGACCGCGCGCGGCGTCGGCGGGCTTGTAGCGCGGCTGGGTCCGCTGGCAGAGCCGCGCCTGTTTGGCGCGTCCATTCTGGAGCTTCTCGCGATTCTCGCCGTGATCGGCGCGTGCGCCCTCATCCTCTGGCGCAAGCGCTAGGACGAGCCTTCAAGATCTGATGTCAGCCGGTCCAGCACGGTAACTGCATGATCGGCATGCGGTCCGATCCAGCGTTCCTGGATATGGCGTATGGGCAGCGGGTTGATATGGTTCCAGCGTTCACGCCCCTTGCGCTGGACGATTATGAGATCAGCGCGCTCCAGCACTTTGAGGTGCTGCATCACCGTGCAGCGGTCAATGACCGGGAAGCGCTCGCACAGCGCGCCCGTGGTCTGCGGATCATCCTTCAGGCAGTCCAGCAATTCCCGCCGCACTGGCGAAGCCAGAGCCTTGAAAATACTGTCCATTTTATCTGCGCTTGACATGTTATAATTTTATAACATGATTTGGCGCCATCAAGGCAAGCCCATAAGCAGGACAGGTGCAGTATGGAAATGGAGCTGAAATTCCGGGTCGGCGCGCGTATTGCCCGGCCCGTATCAGAGGTGTTCGAGGCCATCGTGAACCCCGAGACACTCTCACGATACTTCACGACCGGCGGCGCGAAGGGCCGCATGGAAACCGGCGCCGTCGTGTACTGGTCGTTTCACGACTTCCCAGGCAGCTTCCCCGTCAATGTGGTGGAGGTCGCCGACAACGAGCGTATCGTGTTCGACTGGGACGCCGACGAGCCTGACGCACCCTACAAGACGCGCGTGACGATGAGCTTCGAAGCACTGGAGGACGGCCGCACGCTGGTCTCCATCCGCGAGGAGGGTTGGCGCCAGACACCCGCAGGGCTGAAGGCCTCCTACGGCAATTGTGGCGGCTGGATGCAGATGCTGTGCGCC
Organism: Glycocaulis sp.; assembly: GCF_051859565.1. Classification (GTDB taxonomy): domain Bacteria; phylum Pseudomonadota; class Alphaproteobacteria; order Caulobacterales; family Maricaulaceae; genus Glycocaulis. The sequence continues at coordinate 59,935 of NZ_JBHYFK010000008.1, read as the reverse complement.
CTCAAGGCCTGGACCGAGCACGGCATCAATCTGCGCGAAGGCATGTTCAAATAGCCCAGCCGGCTCATGCACCCAGCCGCCTCTTGATAGACGCGGCGGCGTGGCGCCAAAGCCATACCCGCCCCTTCGCGCCGGCCGCGCGGAGGGGTTTTCATTGCTCTGACCGCGCCGGGCATTATGATCGGCGCCAATGGGGGGATGGATGCGCGATCAACGCACCACGCGATTTATGAGCCTTTATGCCGATGCCGCTGGCGAAGCCGCGGGGCCCGGCGCTCATCCCATGGATTCATGGTGTCCGCCCTGCCCGCCCCCGCGCCGGCATGGCAGCACGCCCATTGATGCGATTATCGGCCTTGCTGTCCGCCTGGGGCTGGCGGCAGCCTTGTGGAGCTGGGCGAGGGCCAACGCCTTGCCCGTGCGGGACTGGGGGGAATGGCAGGGCTGGTTCCAGCCCGACCCCGGCCTTGTGGCCGCCGCCTCGGTCTGGTTTACGGGCCTGGCCGATGCCCAGGCCATGGCGTTTCAGCTGGTCCTGTGGGGCACGCTTCTGCCGGTAATCCTGCTGGCCGGGTTTCTCACCCGGTTTGCCGGACTTGGCATATTGCTGTGTGCGGTCTTCTTCACCATCGCCATCGAACCACAAGGATGGAGCTTTGCCCTGATCGCGGGCGCGCTGGGGCTCTATCTTGCCTTGCGCGGGGCCGGACCGCTTTCCATCGACTGGGGCGCTGCCCGTCTGACCCGGATGGGGTAGGCCTCGTCCAGTCTGTACTGCATTTAACTTTCCAAAGCACCAGAGACGGTCCACGGTCTGCGTAAGGACAGGGGAGGCTGGGATGGTTCAGGAACTGATCAATGCTGGCGTCCAGATTGCGCTGGCAATGCTGCTTGTCTTTCTGGTCTGGCTGATATTTGCGCGCAAGCGCTCAGGGTTTCTAAAGTTTTCCGGTCTTTACGGCGCGCCTGTCCAGGCGATGGGTCTGGCCCTGATTGCCGCGCTGATATTCGCCCCGCTGACCATTGCCCTGTTCATGCTGCCCGGCCTGGCGGATGCCGCAGCGGGGCCGGATACTGTTACCGGGCGGGTTCAGGCGCTGGGCATGACACCCGAAACCGCCGTCATCATTTTTATCATCGCCTTCCTGAAAACGTCCGGATCGGAAGAGATCGTGTTCCGGGGCCTGATCGCCAAGCGGCTGATCGCCTGGCTTGGTTTTGGTGCGGGCAACACAGTCCACGCCCTGATCTTCGCCTCGATCCACCTTCTGATATTCGTGGCACCGGGCGGGCCTGCTTTTGATCCGGTCCTCGCGGTGGCCCTGACGGGCGTCGGCTTCACCGGCGGCTGGGCGATGGCATGGATCAATGAAAAGCGGGCGGGCGGCTCGATTGCGCCGGGCTGGCTGATGCATGGCCTCTCAAACGCGATTGCCTACCCCGCACTGGCGTTTCTCTAGCCTGCAAGGGGCCGCCCTGCGTGCCCAGCCTTGAACCGGACGGGCGGGCATGATGAGTTGGCTGGCCAATCTTTCGCTTCATACGCCCCCGGACTGCTACAACCATGCTGATTTACAGAAATGTCGGTGCTGTGCTTGGCGGCGCCATGCTGCTCCAGATTTCTGTCGGGGTGCTGGGCGTCTCGCTGCCGCTGGCGATGGCGGCGGCCGGGTGGTCAGGATCGACCATCGGCCTGGTGGCCGCCGCTTACGGGGCCGGCTTCATGGCCGGAGCGTGGATCGCGCCCGGCTCGATCCGCCGCATCGGCCACATTCGCGCCTATGCCGCTTTTGCGGGGCTGTCGGCTGCGCTGATACTGCTTCTGGCGCTGGAATCCCATGTCATCTGGTGGCTGGCAGCCCGGTTCGGATTTGGTGTGTGCACCGCAGGCCTGTTTGCCGTCGCGGAGAGCTGGATCGCCGATGCAACCCCTTCCCAGCGGCGCGGCGCAGTCATTTCCGCGTATCAGATCGTGGGCCGCGCCGGATTGATCCTCGGCCCGTTCATCATCGCCCTGTCAGGCCTTGAACTGACCCAGAGCTTCATCGTGGCCGGGATATTCCTGGCGCTGGCGCTGGTGCCCATGACAGTCACAAGGCGCGCCCAGCCCTCGATTCCCGACGGCGAGCGGGCCCCGCCCTGGCGCGTGTTCGCCATAGCACCAACCGCCGCAGTGGCCGCCTTTGCCGCCGGGCTGGTCAATTCCGGCCTTCTGGCTTTTGTGCCCATCTGGGCCGACAGCCTTGATCCCGCCCGCGCCACAGGCGCAGCCGCCCTTGTCATGGCCGTGATCTATGGCGCCTCCATGGTGGTCCAGTGGCCAGTAGGGCGCATCTCCGACAAGCTCGACCGCCGCCTCGTCATCGCCGTCAGCGCAGGCCTTGCTGCCATCATGGCGGGAGCGCTCGCCCTCTTTACGGCGCCCGGCCTCCTATGGGGCGCAGTTCTGGCAGGCGCCTGGGGCGCGGCAAGCCTGTGCTATTACGGCGTTGCCGTCGCCCATGCCGCCGACCGGGCAAAGGCGGAGGAGTTGCCAGCCATCGCCTCTGGCGTCCTGCTGCTCTGGGCCGCCGGATCCATGGTGGGGCCGCTCATTGCCGGTTTCGCCTATGAGAGCCCGCTGGCAAGCCGCGGCCTCTTCCTGGTCGGCGTGGCCGGCAATCTGGCCTTGTGCGTGTTTGCGCTTCTGCGCTCGCAGGCCCGCGTGGCCGTGCCGGAGGAGGAACGTGAGCCCTTCATCAACCTGATGGCAACATCAGCCGAACTGGCCGAGATCGACGCGCCCGAGACCGAGGGCGCACCCCGGCGTGCGGAGGACATCTAGTGCTGATCGCAATTTTTCTGGGCACGGTGGTGGGCGTGGCCGCCGCATTCGGCCTGCGGCGGCACCTGAACGCCCTGGCATTTTTGACCTGGATTGGCTGGCTTCTGGTGGGCACGGGCATCCCCCTTCTCACCGGCCAGATCGTATTCCTCATGCTGGCACAGGGCCCGGGCGAGGTCTCTCCGCTGGCTATCCCGCTTCTGGTGGCAGGGCTGGGCGCCGGCATTGCCTGGGCCGCCTGCGTGGTGGGATTACGCCTGACCCGAAAGTAACCGCGATAGCCTACATGCCTCGCGTTGCACTGCGGCAAGGCAATGGTATAAGCCGACGCGACTCTTCTCCTGCGACGTGCCGCTTCGCCGGTGCGTTCCTCCCGGTAACTAGGTGAGTGCTGCCCCATGAACATCCACGAGCATCAGGCCAAGGCCGTCCTGAAAGCCTTTGGCGCCCCCGTCGCAGACGGCGTTGCCATTTTCTCTGCCGACGAGGCAGGCGCTGCTGCCGACAAGCTGCCTGGGCCGCTCTGGGTGGTGAAGTCGCAGATCCATGCCGGTGGCCGGGGCAAGGGCAAGTTCAAGGAACTCCCCAGCGATGCCAAGGGCGGCGTGCGCCTCGCCTTCAGCCGTGACGAAGTGATTGCCCACGCGAGAGACATGCTCGGCAACACGCTCGTCACCCATCAGACCGGCCCGGCCGGCAGACAGGTCAACCGGCTCTATATCGAGGACGGTGCCGATATCGAGACCGAGCTTTACCTCTCGCTTCTCATCAACCGTGATACCGGACGTGTGGCCTTCGTGGTCTCCACCGAAGGCGGCATGGATATTGAAGCGGTTGCCGAAGAGACACCGGAAAAAATCCTCACCATCAATATCGACCCGGAAACGGGCGTGACCTCTGGCGATGCCGGGAAGATCGCCGATGCGCTGGAACTCAAAGGCGCTGCGCGCGAGGACATGCTGTCGCTTGCCCCCATCCTCTACCGGGCCTTTACCGAGAAGGATATGAGCCTTCTTGAGGTCAACCCGCTCATCGTGATGAAGGACGGGCATCTGCGTGTTCTCGACGCCAAGGTGTCGTTCGACGGCAATGCGCTTTTCCGCCACGACGATATTCGCGCGCTTCGCGACCTCACCGAAGAGGACGAGAAGGAAATCGAGGCGTCCAAATACGACCTCGCCTATGTCGCGCTCGACGGCAATATCGGCTGCATGGTCAACGGCGCAGGCCTTGCCATGGCGACGATGGACATCATCAAGCTCTATGGCGCCGAGCCGGCCAACTTCCTCGACGTGGGCGGCGGCGCATCAAAGGAAAAAGTCACCCACGCCTTCAAGATCATCACCGCCGACAAGAACGTCAAAGGCATTCTGGTGAACATCTTTGGCGGCATCATGCGCTGCGACGTGATCGCGGAAGGCGTGGTCGCAGCCGTGAAGGAAGTGGGCCTGAAAGTGCCGCTGGTGGTGCGCCTTGAAGGCACCAATGTCGATCTTGGCAAGAAAATCCTCAATGAGAGCGGGCTGGACATCACCTCCGCCGACGATCTCGACGATGCCGCGCAGAAAATCGTAGCTGCCGTGAAGAAGGGCTAGGAACCATGTCCGTACTGGTAAACAAAGACACGAAGGTTCTCGTCCAGGGCCTGACCGGCAAGACCGGCACCTTCCACACCGAGCAGGCGCTTGCCTATTACGGTACGAAAATGGTGGGCGGCATTCACCCGGCCAAGGGCGGCGAAAGCTGGACCAGCGGCCTGGACGGCGCGGCTTCGCTGCCGATCTTCTCCACCGTGGCCGAAGGCAAGGAGCGCACCGGCGCAACCGCCTCTGTGGTCTATGTGCCGCCTGCGGGCGCTGGCGCTGCCATCATCGAGGCCATTGATGCCGGTATCGAGCTGATCGTGTGCATTACCGAAGGCATTCCGGTCATGGACATGGTCAAGGTGAAAGCCCGCCTCGAAAAGTCGAGCTCGCGCCTTCTGGGGCCGAACTGCCCCGGCGTGCTGACCCCGGAAGAGTGCAAGATCGGCATCATGCCGGGCAATATCTTCAAGAAGGGTTCTGTGGGCGTGGTATCGCGCTCCGGCACGCTCACTTATGAGGCCGTGTTCCAGACCACCGCAGAGGGCCTTGGCCAGACGACGGCCGTAGGCATTGGCGGGGACCCGGTGAAAGGCACCGAGTTCATTGACGTGCTGGAGATGTTCCTGGCCGATGACGAGACCAAGTCGATCATCATGATCGGCGAGATTGGCGGCGCGGCCGAAGAAGAAGCGGCCCAGTTCCTTCGCGATGAAGCGAAAAAGGGCCGCAAGAAGCCGATGGCAGGCTTCATTGCCGGACGCACCGCGCCCAAGGGCCGGACCATGGGCCATGCCGGCGCAATTGTCGCTGGCGGCAAGGGCGATGCGGAGAGCAAGATCGAGGCGATGAAATCGGCCGGGATCGTCGTCTCCGACAGCCCGGCGCGCCTCGGCAAGACGCTGGTCGAAGCGCTTAAAGGTTAGACCGTTATCATTTCAGAACGGGAAGCCGGCACATGGCTCGGCTTCCCGTTCGGCTGCGCGCGGCAGTTTGAGCGCCATACGGTAGGGCGCGGTCAGGATGGGCGTTTCCGGTGCCACCGCGAGGCCACCGAGATAGGCCGGCTTCATCGCATGCGCGATGGCCAGTTGCTGCGGCGTGTCACACTTCTCCATGGCCAGCATACGCCCCGCGCGGCACAGCCGCTCATTCACCCGCTCCAGAACCGCGCGCCGCCGCTCGAACTGGGCAGGCAGCGGGGCAGACATGGCCATGATATCAACCACTGCGTCATCGAACCGATCCAGCCTCACCCCGGCTTGGTCGGCCTGAACCATGACGCGCCGGGTCAGCACGCGGGCAAAGCGCGTAACCTCGGTGATGAGACCGGCAGGCGCGTCCATCGGCATATTCGCTATGCGCAGCATCAGCCGGGCGCGGATGGCCTCGCCGAGTACCTCGAAAGACTTCATGTAAGGCAGGCGGAACTTGACGGTCGCGAGGGTGTCGAAATGGACCGGCACAGCAACAATGCCGGGCACAGGACAGGCTGCCAGCGCGCAGGCCGTCTTCTCCAGGACAGCCCGGTCGAATGCGAGGCGCAGCGCCCCGCCACCCTCTGCCGGACAAAGAAGGTGATCGCGGACAACCGGCCCGGTAGCGTCCATGCGCCCCACGGCCCGGACCCTGTGGAGGGCAACAAAGCCGGTAGCACTTGCCCAGAACGGTTCAAAGCTGAGCGAGAACGGGGAAAACGTCAAAGGACCGGGCACTGGCTGATCAGCCACGGCTCCGTCTTCGCACGGCCCCTTGCCAGATGTTTCGTCGCCAGACTCCGGCGCTTCCTTGCCAAACAGGTCTGCCACGGCAAGGTTCACCGTTTGGGCCTCCAGCCCAAGCTCCTTCAGGTAATCGGTGCCCAGAAAGAAGGCTTTCAGCTCAAGTTCGAGCCGGGCGGTAAAAGACTCTGCTGTTTCGACGCGGTCAGGCCCCGGCAGGATCACAAAGCCGTTTTTGGCCCGCAAAAGCGCATCGCCAGGTCCGATACGGCTTGAGATAAACTGTTCGCACGTATCGAAAATGCGCGAGCGCACCTTGGGCCAGCGCTCCTGATAACGGGTCTTGAACAGGTCAAGATTGATCAGCTGGAGCTGGGTGGTCTCCAGATGGCTCGCCCCTTTGAGCGAGTCCCGGTATTGGGCGAGCATTGAAAGAATACTCATGACGGTTCACTGGTGGGCCGCTAACTGCCTTCCACTTTAACGCCCGGCCCACGCAATCCGCCGGGACAAATCAATGACACGATGAATTACTGGTTAAAGTTCGCTTTGCCTAAGACCGGGCGGGGAGTAGCTGTCCGCTGACCGCAGTGAATTTGCGTTATCCGGCTTCTCTGCACCCAATTAGCACGCCCGTTCGTGCGGGTTACCGTTCGGGGAGCCGTTTTACACCCATTTGGGCTTCTCTTTTGCGCCAGAGAAGCATAAGTGTCGATTATTCAACCCGGCGCCAATTCTGGCGCTCACGATAACCTGCCCTGAAGGGCCAAGATGACCGACCCTCGCTCCTCCTCGAACCAGACCTTCCTCGACACCTCCTTCCTGTTCGGCACCAACGCCATCTATCTAGAAGACATGGCGGCGCGCTACGCGAACGATCCGGCTTCCGTGCCGGCCTCGTGGCGCAAGTTCTTCGATGCCGTCGGCGACGAAGCCGCCAACGCGAAACGCGCCGCAAAAGGGCCGGGTTGGAAACGCGAAGGCTGGCCGCGCAAGGCCAATGGCGAGATGGTCCAGGCGCTCGGCGATATCGAGAGCGTGGTGCCCAGCCTGCCCGAGAAAGTGGCAGCGCGCATGGGCGAGGCGGCCTCGCCAGCTGATGTGCATTCCGCCGTCAAGGACAGCATTTCCGCGATCATGCTGATCCGCGCCTATCGCATGCGCGGTCATCTGGCAGCTGATCTCGACCCGCTAAAGCTCGGCGACCGCGAGCCGCAGCCCGAGCTGGACCCGGAAAGCTACGGATTTGGCGCGGACGATCTCGACCGCGAGATATTCATCAACGGCTATCTGGGCCTTGAAACCGCAACCGTGCGGCAGATCCTCGACATCCTCAAGCGCACCTATTGCGGCACGCTTGGCATCGAGTTCATGCACATCTCCAACCCGGAAGAGAAAGCCTGGCTGCAGGAGCGCATTGAAGGGCCGGACAAGGAGATTGCGTTCTCGAAAAACGGCAAGAAGGCGATCCTGCGCAAGCTGGTGGAGACCGAGGCCTTCGAGCGCTTCCTGCACAAGCGCTATCCCGGCACCAAGCGTTTCGGCATTGATGGCGGCGAAGCGATGGTCCCGGCGCTTGAACAGATCATCAAGCGCGGCGGCGCCATGGGGGTAAGCGACATCATTGTCGGCATGCCGCACCGCGGACGCCTGAACGTGCTGGCCGCCGTGATGGGCAAGCCCTACCACGTGATCTTCCACGAATTCCAGGGCGGCTCCACGATCGGTGAGGACGAGTTTTCCTCCGGCGACGTGAAATACCATCTGGGTTCATCGTCCACGCGCGAGTTCGATGGCAACACGGTCAATCTGTCGCTGACGGCCAACCCCTCCCACCTGGAAGCCGTCGATCCGGTCGTGCTGGGCAAGGCGCGCGCCAAGATGACCAAATACCAGGTGCAGACCGGAGAGCCCTCCGCTCACAAGGTGCTGCCGCTTCTTCTGCATGGCGATGCGGCCTTTGCCGGCCAGGGCATCGTGGCTGAATGTTTCGGGCTGTCGGGCCTGCGCGGCCACCGCACGGGCGGCGCGGTCCATTTCATCGTCAACAATCAGATCGGCTTCACCACCGATCCGCGCGACAGCCGCTCCTCACCCTATCCGTCCGACGTGGCGCTGATGGTGCAGGCGCCGATCTTCCACGCCAATGGCGATGATCCTGAAGCGGTCGTATTTGCCGCCAAGGTGGCAACCGAATACCGCCAGACATTCGGCAAGGATGTCGTCATCGACATGTTCTGCTACCGGCGCTTCGGCCACAACGAGGGCGACGATCCCTCCTTTACCCAGCCGGTCATGTACAAGGCGATCAGTGGCCACCCGACAACGCGCGAGCTCTATACCAGCCGCCTGGTTGAAGAAGGTGTCGTCACGCCCGACGAGGTGGATGGCTGGGTCAACGAGCTGGAAGCCTTCCTCGACGACGAGTTCGAGCTCGGCAAATCCTACAAGACCAACAAGGCAGACTGGCTGGACGGTGTCTGGTCGGGTCTCGGTCTGCCGGACGAGGATGACCGGCGCGGCCAGACCGCCGTGGACATCGACGCCCTGAAAGCGGTCGGGGAGGCGATGACGCGCATTCCCGAAAACTATAACATCCACAAAACCCTCAACCGCGTCATCAATGGCCGGCGCGAGGCGATTGACAAGGGCGAAAGCCTGGACTGGGCGACGGCCGAGCATCTGGCCTTCGGCACGCTTCTGACCGAAGGCTTCCCCGTGCGGCTTTCAGGCCAGGATTGCGGGCGCGGCACCTTCTCCCAGCGTCACTCCCATCTGATCGATCAGGAAACCCAGGAGCGCCACACCTTCCTCAATCATTTGAGCGAGGACCAGGCGCGCTATGAAGTGATCGATTCCATGCTGTCGGAAGAGGCCGTGCTCGGCTTTGAGTATGGCTACTCGCTCTCCGCGCCGAACACGCTCGTCATGTGGGAAGCCCAGTTTGGCGACTTCACCAATGGCGCACAGGTCATCATCGACCAGTTCATTTCGTCCTCGGAGCGCAAATGGCTGCGCATGTCCGGCCTCGTCATGCTGCTCCCCCATGGCTATGAGGGGCAGGGTCCGGAGCACTCCTCCGCCCGCCTCGAACGCTTCCTGCAGCAATGCGCCGAAGACAATATGCAGGTCGCCAACTGCTCCACCCCGGCGAACTATTTCCATATCCTGCGCCGGCAGATCCACCGCGGCTTCAGAAAGCCGCTGGTCATCATGACCCCCAAATCGCTGCTGCGGCACAAGCGCTGCGTGTCCGATCTCTCCGAGTTTGGCCCCGGCTCCTCCTTCCACCGCGTGCTGTGGGATGATGGTGATACCAGCGTACGCACCGATCGCGGCGAGTTCGCGCAGCTACGCGCCGAGCCTGTCGCCGCCGACAAGGATATTCGCCGCGTCGTGCTGTGCTCGGGCAAGGTCTATTACGATCTGCTTGAAGCGCGCGAGAACAAGGGGTTGAACGATGTCTACCTCTTGCGCGTCGAGCAGTTCTACCCCTTCCCGGCCAAGTCCATCATCGACGAGCTGAAACGCTTCCCCGATGCCGACATTGTCTGGTGCCAGGAAGAGCCCAAGAACATGGGCGCCTGGACCTTTGTGGAACCCTATCTGGAGTTCTGCCTTGAAAAGGTAGGCGGCAAGTCGAAACGCCCGCGCTATGTCGGCCGCTCTGCCTCTGCCTCCACCGCTACCGGACTGCTATCGCGCCACCAGGCCCAGCAGCAGGCCCTGGTGGATGAAGCCCTCGCCAAAGACTGACCCCTCTCACACCCGATCTGGATGACCGTATCATGAGCGCAATTACCGTCCCCACACTTGGCGAATCCGTATCCGAAGCAACGGTTGGAAGCTGGCTGGTCTCGGAAGGGCAGTCCGTGAAGAAGGACGATGTCCTGGTCGAGCTGGAAACCGACAAGGTGTCGGTAGAGGTTCGCGCGGAAGAAGACGGCGTCATCACCGCCATCAAGGCCAAGGAGGGCGAGACGGTGGGGATCGGCGCCACGCTCGCCGAGTTCGAGGCGGGCGCGTCTGGCGGGAAATCTGCCGAGCCAAAAAAGGCTGACAAGAAGGACGAAGCACCGAAGTCCGAAGCCCCCAAGGCAGAAAGCAAGGGCGGATCGCTGACCGACGCGAAGGTGCCGGTCATGGGCGAGAGCGTTGCTGAAGGCACCGTTGGCAACTGGCTGGTGAAAGTCGGCGATAGCGTCAGCATCGACCAGCCGCTCATGGAAATCGAGACCGACAAGGTGGCTGTCGAAGTGCCCTCGCCGGTGGCCGGCGTGCTGGAAGAGGCCCTCGTCAAGGAAGGCGATAGCGTGGAGCCAGGCCAGGTCGTGGCAAAAATCCGCGAAGGCGCCTCTGGCGGCGCCGCGAAGTCTGAAAGCAAGTCCGAAGCCCCGAAAGCCGAGAGCAAATCCTCAGACGATGTGAAGGCAATGCCGTCTGCCCAGCGCGTGGCGTCCGAGAACAAGGTTGATCTGTCCAAAGTCGAAGGCACAGGCCGCGATGGCCGCGTGACCAAGGGCGATGCGCTCAAAGCCGTGGAACAGGGCGCACGCGCGCCTGAGCCTGCCGCCGTGTCGCAAGCCTCGGCTCCGCGCGAAACCGGCGAGCGCGAAGAGCGCGTGAAAATGACCCGCCTGCGCCAGACCATCGCGCGCCGCCTGAAGGAAGCGCAGAACTCTGCCGCCATGCTGACCACGTATAACGAGGCGGACATGAGCGCGATCATGGCGCTGCGCAAGGAAATCCAGGACGATTTCGTGGCCAAACACGGCATCAAGCTCGGCTTTATGAGCTTCTTCGTGAAGGCGTGTGTGGCCGCCCTGCAGGACATCCCGGCGGTCAATGCCGAGATCGACGGCACCGACATCATCTACAAGAATTACTACGATATCGGCGTGGCGGTTGGCACCGATCGCGGTCTTGTCGTGCCGGTGGTGCGCGATTGCGACCAGAAATCCCTCGCCGGCATCGAGAAGGGCATCATGGACCTTGGCAAGCGCGCCCGCGACGGCCAGCTCGGCCTTGAGGACATGCAAGGCGCGACCTTCACCATCTCCAATGGCGGCGTCTATGGCTCGCTGATGAGCTCGCCCATCCTCAATGCGCCCCAGTCCGGCATTCTGGGCATGCACAAGATCCAGGACCGCCCCGTGGCCGTGAACGGCCAGGTCGTGATCCGCCCGATGATGTATCTGGCGCTCTCCTATGACCACCGCATCGTGGACGGCAAGGAAGCCGTCACCTTCCTGGTGCGCGTCAAGGAAAGCCTTGAGAAGCCGGAACGCCTGCTGCTGGATATCTAGCGAAGCGGGGGCACCAGCCCCAGCGCCCGCCATACGAACGCTATGGACAGCCCTGTCACCATCAGGGCTGTCACCATGGCGTCTCCGCTGAAGCGCAGGATGAGGGCCGCAAGGCCGATACCCGCAGCCGTACTGATGACGCCCCTTATGGCATGGCCTTGCGAGCGTGTGGCATTGGCGATGAAGAGGGCGGTGACGACCGCAAGGCCGATCAGCGCACCTGCCGGCAGGTCAGCGCCATTGGCCCCCAGCACCACCATGAGATCGAGGCCGTATAGGCCCGCCAGCCCGGCGCCCAGTGCCACCAGTGTCCAGCGGATAGCGGCCATCGCCCACAGGGCGGCGCGGTGGCGCGGACGGTTGTGATCGGAGACAAAAAGCCGCCCCGACAGCCGGGCATTGGCCGTGCCGCGCTTGCGGTCTTCAGGGTGGTGAAGCACCTCGAACAGGGCCGCAGCCAGAAGGCCGGACACCAGCGATACCAGAAACGTTTCCAAGACTGCTGTCCCTTTGCCCGTTACGAGCCCCCGTTGCGGATCAAAAGCCAGACCGGCGCGCGGATCAAGCCCTGATGCTGGAGCGCAAGGCATGCGAGGCGGCATGACAGGCATGCAGGCAGTTGCGATTGACGCGCCGCGCTGCTTGGCTAGGTTGCGGTTAAACGCGCCCGGACCCCCTCTCCCTTCCTGTTTGCCGGGCCGGAGGACATCTCATGGCTGACACGTATGACGTTGTAATCATTGGTGGCGGGCCGGGCGGCTATAACTGCGCGATCCGCGCCGGGCAGCTCGGCCTGAAGACCGCCATTATCGAGATGCGCAAGACGCTGGGCGGCACCTGCCTGAATGTCGGCTGCATTCCGTCCAAGGCGCTGCTGCACGCCTCCGAGCTTTACGAGATGGCCAATACCGAGTTTGCCGGCATGGGTATCGGCACCGGCAAGGTCACGCTCAATCTGGACAAGATGATGGGCCAGAAGGCCGATGCGGTGGAGGGCCTCACCAAGGGCGTCGCCGGCCTGATGAAGAAGAACAAGGTCGAGCATTTCCACGGCAAGGGCCGCATCGCCGGTAAGGGCAAGGTGGTTGCCGCGTTGGAAGACGGCTCTGAGAAGACGCTGGAGACGAAAAACATCGTCATCGCCACCGGCTCCGAAGTAACCCCGCTGCCGGGCGTGGAAATCGATGAAAAGCAGATCGTCTCGTCCACCGGCGCGCTGGAGCTGGAAAGTGTTCCGGGCAAGCTGGTGCTCATTGGCGCGGGCGTGATTGGGCTGGAGCTAGGCTCGGTCTGGCGGCGTCTCGGCTCGGAAGTGACCGTGGTGGAATATCTCGACCGGGTGCTGCCGACCATGGATGGCGAGATTTCCAAGCAGGCCAAGCGCCTGTTTGAAAAGCAGGGCATGATCTTCAAGCTGTCGCGCAAGGTCACCAGCGTGGAGAAAGACGGCAAGGCCCTGAAAGTGAAGACCGAAGCGGCCAAGGGCGGCGAGGAAGAGGTGCTGGACGCCGATGTCGTGCTGGTCTGCATCGGCCGGCGTCCCTACACGGACGGTCTGGGACTGGAAACCGTCGGCATCGAGGCCGACAAGCGCGGCTTCATCCCCAATGATCACTTCAAAACCACGGCAGATGGCGTCTGGGTGATCGGCGACACCACCCACGGCCCGATGCTGGCCCACAAGGCTGAGGATGACGGCACGGCCTGCGCCGAGCTGATCGCGGGCAAGGCGGGCCACGTCAACTATCTGGCCACGCCCAGCGTCGTCTATACGCGCCCGGAAATCGCCAGCGTCGGCTATACCGAAGAGCAGCTCAAGGAGATGGGCCGCGAATACAAGGTGGGTAAATTCCCCTTCATGGCAAATAGCCGCGCGCGCACCAATCACGATACGGACGGTTTTGTGAAAATCCTGGCCGACGCCAAGACCGATGAAATCCTCGGCGGCCACATCATGGGTCCGCATGCAGGCGAGATGATCGGCGAGATCGCACTGGCAATGGAGTTCCGCGCAGCCTCAGAAGACATTGCCCGCACCAGCCACGCCCACCCCACATTGTCGGAAGCCATCCGGCAGGCAGCCATGGGGGTGGAAGGCTGGACCATGCAGATGTAGTCTGACCGGCATCCGCAATTTCCCGGCAGGCGGCAGCATGACAGCGCATGAAACGGTTTCAGCAGGCCCGATGTGGGCGACCTCCCGGCTGCGCCTCGTGGCGCTGGACGCGGGCCTGGCACGCTTGCAGCTGGATGATCGCCGCGAATTCTTCCGGGCACTGAATGTTTCGCCGGAGGCCACCTGGCCGCCCGAGCTGAACAATACCGAGAGCATGACGCAGATACGCGACCGTCTGACCGAAAACCCCGGCCAGACCGGCTGGCATGGCTGGGTTTTCATCATGCGCTGGGCGGATGATGCGCCAGGGCGGCTGGTTGGCAATGGCGGGTTTTACGGCCCTCCGGACAGCGAGGGTCTCGTCGAGATCGGCTATTCCATGCTGCCAAGCTTTCGCGAGCAGGGTCTGGCAACAGAGGCCGTTGAAGGACTCTCGGGCTGGGCGTTCAGCCAGCCAGGCGTCACCCGCATACGCGCCCATACCCGAGTGTCCGCTACCGCCTCGCGCCGCGTTCTGGAGAAGAGCGGATTTATACTGGCCGGTGAAGTGAACGCCCCTGAAGCGGGCCAGCTCGCCGTTTACACCCTCCAGCGCCCGGCCGGATGAGCGCGCGCCAGATCCGCAACATTGTCATCCTGACCGGGGCGGGCATCAGCGCCGAATCCGGTCTCGGCACGTTTCGCGACAAGGGCGGCATCTGGGAAAAGTTTGACTGGCAGAAGCTGGCAACGCCGGAAGCCTTCGCCGCTGACCCTGAGAGCGTCCACGCCTTCTATAATGCACGCCGGGAAAACCTCCTCGCCGCCCAGCCAAACGATGCCCACCGGGCTCTGGCCGCGCTGGAGCTGCTCTGGCAGGCAGAGGAGCGCGGGCAATTCCTGCTGGTCACCCAGAATATTGATGATCTGCATGCGCGCGGCGGCTCGAACGAAGTCCTGCACATGCATGGCGAGCTGCTGAAAAGCCGCTGCAACATTTGCGGCCATCTGTTCGAGCATGAGCACGCCATTACGCCCGACACGCCCTGCCCGTCCTGTGGAGGGTCCGGCGGTCTGCGCCCGCATGTCGTCTGGTTCGGGGAAATGCCGCTGGGGCTCGATACGATCTATGAGGCGCTTGGGGCGTGTGATCTTTTTGTGGCCATCGGCACGTCCGGCACGGTCTATCCGGCGGCCGGTTTCGTGACCGAAGCCAAGGCCGCCGGCGCCTGGACGGTGGAACTGTCGCTGGAGCCGGGCGAGGTGAGCACGCTCTTTGACGAGCGCCATTACGGGCCAGCGACGAAAATCGTGCCCGAATGGGCGGGGCGGGTTTGATCGCCCAAAGCCGTCATTCCAGAAAGCCCGTCGAGGGTTGATCAGAACCAAAGCGGTGAAGTCGCGGGAAAACAATCTGGGTCTCCCGTCGGGGCGGGAGACCCCGGTGGAAAGGCCATCAATCAATCTTGCAGGACTAATCGAAAAGCCAACGTCTCCGGGTCCCCCCGCCCCGACGGGGGACCCAGAAAAGGGTTGCCAGCCAGTCTCTACACCCCGCCTCGAAGGACGAGGGAAAAGCCTACTCCACACTGTCCTCAATGGCATGCATGTCATCGTCCGACAGGCCGAAATGATGGCCGATCTCATGGACGAGCACATGGGTAATGAGATCGTCCAGAGCGACATCCCCGCGCTCGCACCATTCCAGCAGAATGGGCAGGCGGTAGAGGAAGACATGGTCCGGCATGCCCGGATCCATGACCGATTTCTCCGTCAGATCGACACCGTGATAGAGCCCGGTCAGCTCGTACGGGTTTTCCATCTCCAGCGCTATGAGCGTTTCCTCGTCGGCAAAATCGGCAATCTGGATCACCACATTGCCGCAGAGCTGGCGAAACGGCTCCGGCAGGGACGCAAAGGCCGCCTCGGCCATGTCGAGGAAGTCGGCTTCGGATGGGGCGAGCTGGTCTTTGAAAATCGATGTCATGCCTTTTCCTAGCCCGGCAGAGCGCGCCAGCCTAGATGCAGGATGAGCCGGGCTTGCAAACGGAACAAAGTTTGAACATTATTGCCCCATGAAGCCTGAACCCCTCTCCATCGCCTCCCTTACCAATCCGGCCATTGACGATGCGCAGGGCCTGATGCGCGGCGCGGCACGCGTACTGGCAAGCTTTGGCCTGGCCGCGATACCGGAATTTTCCCTGCCCTGCGGGCGCCGGGCAGACCTGATGGCACTGGGACCGAAGGGCGAGCTGGTCATTGTCGAGGTGAAATCCGGCGCGGCAGACTTTCGCGCCGATGGCAAATGGCCCGAATATTTCGACTGGTGCGACCGCTATTTCTTTGCCGTGTCGGAACGCTTCCCGCGTGCCCTGCTGCCCGAACATACCGGCCTTATCATCGCGGACGGGTTTGGCGGCGCGATTGTGCGTGAAAGCCCGGTCAATCCGCTGGCCCCCGCCCGGCGCAAATCCATCACCTTGCGCTTTGCCCGCACGGCGGCCGAGCGCGCCTTGCGGCTGGACCGCCTGCCCTAGCGCGGAGCGCGCTTGGCGAGGATGCGCTGCAGCGTGCGCCGGTGCATGTTCAGCCGGCGGGCCGTTTCCGACACGTTGTGATCACACAGCTCGAACACGCGCTGGATATGCTCCCAGCGCACCCGGTCCGCGCTCATCGGGTTCTCCGGCGGCTCCGGCTTGGTGCCAGGTGCTGCCAGCAGGGCTTTGACCACATCATCGGCGTCGGCGGGCTTGGAAAGATAGTCGATCGCGCCCGATTTCACCGCCGCCACAGCCGTGGCGATATTGCCATAGCCCGTCAGCATGACGGCGCGGCAGTCCGGGCGGTGCCTGTGCAGGGCGCGCACCACGTCCAGCCCGTCGCCATCCTCCAGCCGCAGATCGACCACCGCAAAAGCAGGCGGGTTGTCGCGCGCCACCTCCAGCGCCTCGGCCACGCTGCCTACCGCCGTCACCTCGAATCCGCGCTGGCTCATCGCCCGGTCGAGCCGGTTACGGAAAGGCGCATCATCATCCAGGATGAGAAGCGTGCGGTCGGCAGGCAGGTCGAGCATTTCTGTCATGGTGAGGCCCGGTTCCTTTCAGGTTCAGGCGGGTCAGCAACAATCTGTCCCCTGATCTAGGACAGGCAGGCGGCCAGGGAAAGACCTGTGCCGCTTTGGCCGGTCAGGCCGGCAGCTCCAGCCCCTTGCGCGGAAGGGTCATGACCACTTGTGCGCCGCTGCGCCCGGCCCGGTTTTCAAACCGGACAACACCGCCCAGCCGCTCGATCAGCGTGGTGGCAATGAACACGCCCAGCCCCAGCCCGCCGGGCCCCGGCTCGTGGCGGCGCGTGGTGATATACGGCTCGCCCAGCTTGGAGAGAATGTCAGCGGGAAAGCCCGGCCCGTCATCGCTCACCGTGATGGTAAAGCGGTCCGCGCTCGCGCTTGCGGTCAGGTACACCTCGGCGCGGGCGAAATCGACAGCGTTCTCGACAAAATTGCCCAGCGCATAGATGAGCTCAGGCCTGCGGCGCACAAGCGGCGCACCATCTTCGCCCTCCATATCAATCAGAATCGCCGCGCCGAGCCCCTTCAGTGGCGCTGAAGCCTCCTCCAGCACATCGCCCAGCGCCATGCGGTCATGCATCTGGTCGGTATCGCTGGGGGTCTGGGACAGGCGCCTGAGAATATCGCGGCAGCGCTCTGCCTGCGACACCAGAAGAGCGGCGTCCTCCTGCAACTCCGGGTCTTTCAGCGCGCGGGCCATCTCTTTGGCCGTCAACTGGATGGTGGCGAGCGGCGTGCCCAGCTCGTGGGCCGCTGCCGCCGACAGGGCGCCAAGGGCCGACAGGCGCTGTTCGCGTGCCAGCACGCTCTGTGTCGCCGCCAGCGCCGCACCCATGCGCCTTGCCTCGCTTCCGACCCGCCAGGCATAAACCGCCGTGAAGGCGATGGTGATGACCAGCGCCAGCCACAGGCCCGCCTGATAAAGGGGCGGCAGGTTTATCTCCCCGGCCCAGTCACTCCACGGCAGGGCCATGTGCCAGACACTCATCGCCAGCGACCCGGCAATGGTCAGCGCGGCCAGCGTCATCCACCAGCGCACCGGCAGGGCCGCCACGCCAATCAGCACGGGCGCGGCCACGACAAAGGCGAACGGGTTGGATGTGCCCCCCGTCAGCGCCACCAGCACAATCACCTGCATCACGTCAAAGGCGAGCTGGGCAAAGCTCTCGCGCTCGGTGGCAAAGCGCTGGACCGGCTGGGTCCACGCGATCACAAGGTTGAGAGCGGCGCTGGCTCCGATTGCGGCCAGGCACAAGGCCAGCGGCAGGTCGAAGCCGAGGATGAAGTGTACGCCGAAAACGGTGATGGTCTGGCCGGTAACCGCCAGCCATCTCAATACGATAAGGGTGCGCAGCCGGACCCGCCCGAAGAGCGGAGTCAGGGAGGGATCGGCGCTGCTTTCGTCGGCATCAGTGTGGAAAAGGGCCAAGTCTGGTCTCCAAGCTTGTGCTGCGACGCAGCGTAGCGCCTCGACAGGACGGTAATTTGCGCCCTATCTATTCGGTCAGAAGCATACCGAGGAGCGGGCATCCGTGAACTGGTCAAACCGTCCTGCCTGGCTTTTTCCCGTCATCGCCAGCGCCGTCTGTGTAGTTATTGCTGTTGCCGCGCTTGTCTATGCCAGCGGACAGCGCCCGAACGCCGCCCCCGGCGTGCGTGAAAGCGGACAGGCCCTGATTGGCGGCGATTTCGAACTGGTGGCCCATACCGGCGAAACGGTGACGAACGCCGATTTCGAAGGCCGGCCCATGCTGATCTATTTCGGCTTCACCTATTGCCCCGATGTGTGCCCGATGTCGCTGCAGCTGATGGCGCAGGCGCTCGAAGAGCTGGACGAAGCGCAGCGCGCCCAGTTCCAGCCTCTCCTCATCAGCCTCGATCCTGAGCGCGACACACCCGAGGCACTGGCACAATATGTCGAGACGCCGGTCTTTCCCGAAGGCCTGATCGGCCTGACGGGCTCGGCAGAGCAGATCCAGACAGCCGCACGCGCCTACCGCGTCTACTATGCCCGCTCCGAAGCGGATGCCTCCATGGCCGAGTATCTGATCGACCATTCCTCGCTTATCTATCTGATGGACCGGCAGGGCCGTTTTGTGGAGGTTTTCCCCCACGCCACGCCGCCCGAACGCATTGCGCAATCCCTGCAACGATTTTTACAGGAAGAAGGCGCATGATCGCCGTCCTGAAATCCTGCGGGCATTAAGGCCCGATAGGCCGGAGGCCTGATTTTCAATGCTTTACACCTTCATGGAAATGACCCGTGCCGCCATGCTGCCCTGGCGCACTGCGGCCAATGTGGCCCGCTCCTCGCTGCGCTCGCCGCTAAACCCGATGGGCGACACGCTGGCCGGGCGCACCGCTGCTGCTGCCGCGGACGTGTTTGAAAGCCTGACGCGCTATTACGGCAAGCCGGAATGGGGCATCGAGCAAACCGAAGTCAACGGCGCGCCGGTTGGCATCGAAGTGGAAACCGTCTGGCGCAAGCCGTTCTGCAATCTGGTGCATTTCGCCCGCGACCGGGCCGCGCGCGCCGCCGCGCGCAAGGTCAAAGAGTCCGCGCTCAACGATCCCAAGCTTCTGCTGGTCGCGCCCATGTCCGGCCATTACGCCACGCTGCTGCGCGGCACGGTAGAGGCCTTCCTGCCCACCCATGAAGTGTACATCACCGACTGGGCCGATGCGCGCATGGTGCCAGTGATGGAAGGCCGGTTCGGGCTGGGCGATTACGCCGAATACGTCCGCGAGATGATTACAGTCATCGGCCCCGGTGCTCACGTGGCGGCCGTCTGCCAGCCTGGCCCGCCGGTGCTGGCGGCCCTGTCACTGATGGCGCAGGACAAGGATCCGGCGCGTCCCGCCACGATGACCTTCATGGGTTCGCCCATTGATGCGCGCAAAAGCCCCACCGTGCCCAACAAGCTGGCTGAAGAACGCCCGTTTGAATGGTTCCGTGACAATCTGATCCACACCGTGCCCACCGTGTATCCGGGCGCGCTGCGCCGGGTCTATCCGGGCTTCCTGCAGCTCACCGGCTTCATCAACATGAACTATGAGCGCCATGTCGATGCCCATTACGACTATTTCGCCAATCTGGTGAAAGGCGATGGCGACAGCACCGACAAGCACCGCCAGTTCTATGACGAATATCTGTCGGTCATGGACCTGACCGAGGAATTCTACCTCGAAACCATCACCGACGTGTTCCAGGCCCACGCTTTGCCGCAAGGCAATTTCGAGGTGAAGGGCCGGCGGGTCGACCCGTCAGCCATAACCGATATCGCGCTTCTCACCGTCGAGGGCGAGAATGACGATATTTCCGGTATCGGCCAGACGCAGGCCGCCCACACGCTCTGTTCGGGCCTGCCCAAAACCCTGCGCGAGGACTATATCCAGCCCGATGTCGGCCATTATGGCGTGTTCAACGGGCGGCGCTTCCGCGAGGAGATCGTCCCGCGCATGAACGCGTTCATGGAGCGCCATAGCCGCGCGGCAAAGGGCAAGGCCGCCTGAGGCCCCTCTAGCGGCACAGCTCGCTGGCCTGGCGCAGGGCAGCCGTCACGCCTGACAGCGAGAAGGTGTAGGCCGTGTTGGTGCCGCGCGCGGACACTGCCTCGATCCGCATGGTGGCGCCGCGCCGCATGGCATCGACCAGCCGGGCCTCTTCGCGTGGCTCTTCGACAAAGCCTTCACGCTCATCGACATACATGCTCACACGGTCAGAGCCGACAGTGGCGCGCGGCGGATTGTCGGCACGCAGCTCATAGCCGGCCAGAAAGCTTGGCTGCTCGCGCGCGGCCCCGTTCGCCCAGCTGGACACGAAGAAATACACATCGCCATGATCGACCGTGCCAGGCCGCGAATCGGTGGGGCGGGTGACCGCATAGCAGATGCGTTCTGCCCCGCTTCCGCGGGTGAAGACGCGCCAGTCATTGTGCTGGCCCTGAAAATCAGGTGCCTGGGCAAAGGACGGCGCACAAAGGGCAAGGGCGCAAAAGGCGGCGGAGGCAAGGGCGAGGCGCATGGCGCGGGTTCCTGTAATGGCGGCTGGCTGCAGGCCGGTTATGTTTCTGCTCTCGTAACGGCGATTTCAAGGCGCGTAGCTCTTTAAACCGCGTTAAGGTGCATGTCTGTTTGGTGCAATCCGGGGCGCGAGAGCGATTATCCTCCTTGGCGGACTTCAAGATCAGGACTGACGTCCCGCAAGGGCGCGAGACGCTTGACGCGCTTGTGGAGGAAACCGCCCGGCAGAACCGCGCGGCGTTCGCAACCCTGTTCAATTTCTTCGCGCCACGCGTGAAATCCTATCTTTTGCGGCTGAATGCCGACGATGCGCTCGCCGAGGAAATTGCCCAGGAGGTCATGCTGACCGTCTGGCGCAAGGCTCATCAGTTTGACCGGACGCAGGCTTCGGCCTCCACCTGGATATTCCGCATAGCGCGCAACAAGCGCATCGACATAGCCCGCCGCGCGTCAAAACCGGCGCTCGACCCGGACGAGCCCTCTCTGCTGCCGGAGCCTGAAATCGCCCCTGATGAGGCCACCCATGCCAGCGCGCGCGATCTGCGCGTGCAGGCGGCGCTGAAAGGTTTGCCGGCCGAGCAGCTATCGCTTTTGCAGCTCGCCTTTTTTGACGGTCTTTCCCATAGCGAGATTGCCGAGCGGCTGGCCCTGCCGCTGGGAACCGTGAAGTCCCGGCTGCGCCTCGCATTCGACAAGTTGCGAAAACATCTCGACGCCGACGATCTCTAGCCAGGACGAACTGCAATAACCATCGGCCAACCCTTGAAGTGTTATAGGCACGATCAATATCCCCGAACTCGCATCCAGATGAGACCAGACTGACGCCATGACCCACCAGAGCCTCGGTGACGAAATTTTCTCCGCCTACGCTTCAGGCGCCCTGTCTGGCCCGATGCGCCTGCTGCTTGATACGCAAGCCGCGCTGGACCCGCAGGTCTTTGAGCTGTGCAGCGATGCCGAGCGGATTGGAGGCGTGCTTCTGACCGCGATGGCGCCTGCTCCGCTGCGCCCCGGCGCCATGGACGATCTCTTCGCCATCCTAGACACCGAAGCGGCCGCTGCCGGTGAGGCCGGTCCGTCGCAAATGGTCAATCACGATTCCGCCCGCAAGGCGGCGAAACTTGCCAGCCAGTCGCTTGATGAGCTTCTGGCCCTGCCTGAGCCGGTGCGCGATCTGGCGCTGGAAGCGGCTGGCAACTGGCAGTTTGCGGGCCCCGGCGTGCGCATCATGGAGCTGATGCGCGAGGACGGTGCCAAGGCCGAGCTGATCCGGCTGGAGCCAGGCCATGGCGTGCCGCGCCACACCCATGACTGCAAGGAATTTACCCTGGTGCTGTGTGGCGCCTTCCATGACGGGCTTGCCCGCTATGGCAAGGGCGATCTGAGCGTTGCCGACCCGGACATCGAGCACAAGCCGGTAGCAGAAGCAGGCGAGGTCTGCATTGCGCTGGCCGTCACTGATGGCCCGCTGGCTTTCACCGGCCCTCTGGGCTGGGTGCAGCGCGCGCTCGGCGGGATGACAGGATCTTAGTTCCGCAACGCATCCGCGTTGCGATGTTCCGCGAAAAGTCGCGGGCGCGCGTTCGCGCTCTTCGGACCGCGAAGCGGTCCGCAAGGCCGACCGGCCGCCGGGCACTGCCTGTCCCCGGCTCGATCGGGGATTGCCCGAAGCGACGCACGGATGTGCGGAGCATCAAGAAAAGTAATACCCACCCTGCGGCATTTGCCCCGCTTCCTTTAGCCGCCTGATCGGCTAGTCTCACCGCCATGACAGGCAAAATGCTTTTTGACGGCGATGTGGTGGTGTCCGGCGGCGGACTGGCCGGGCTGACCCTCGCGCTCGCCCTGCACCGCGCGGGCGTGAAAGTGGCGGTAATCGACGCCCTTCCCCTGGATGCTCAAGCCGATATCGCCTTTGACGGGCGCGCTTCTGCGCTCGCCTACACCTCATGGCGCATGCTGGAACAGATTGGCGTGGCCAAGCATCTCAAAGGCCAGGCCCAGCGCATCGAGGATATTCTGGTCGTGGACGGGCGTCCGCTCGACGGGCTGAAAGCCGGCGGCCCCGGCGTCGACAGCCTGCATTTCGACCGGCGCGAGATCCATCCGCGCGAAGACGGCGAACCGCTGGGATACATGGTGGAGAACCGCCATACCCGCATCGCGGCGGCCAAATGCGCCCATGAGACCGGCCTGCCGGTCTTTGCGCCGCGCCGCGCCCTCTCCATGCAGGCACATTCCGGCCACGCCGTGCTGGAGCTTGATGGCGGCGATACGGTGCGGGCAAGCCTGATCGTGGCCTGTGATGGCAAGATGTCACGTCTCCGCGAGGGGGCCGGTATCCGCTCGCTCGGACGCCGGTACGGCCAGTCGGCCATCGTGCTGACCGTAGAGCATGAACTGCCCCATGAGGGCGTGGCGTATGAATATTTCATGCCGGGCGGGCCGTTCGCCATCCTGCCCCTGACCGGCAACCGTTCCAGCCTTGTCTGGACCGAGAAGGACGCGCCCGCGCGCGCCATTGCCGCGCTTGACCCGCAAGGCTTTCAGGAAGCGCTCGAAGCGCGCTTCGGTGATTTTCTGGGCGAAGTGAAGCCGGTGAGCCAGGTCCACATCTATCCGCTGGGCCTGATGCTGGCCGAACGCTTCACAGCAGAGCGTCTGGCGCTGGCGGGCGATGCGGCGCGCACCATCCACCCCATTGCCGGGCAGGGCTTCAATCTGGGCATTCGCGACGCGGCCGCCCTGTGCGAAGTGATCGTCGATGCCCTGCGCGCCGGGCTCGATCCGGGATCGCAGGCTGCGCTGACCCGCTATGAGCGCTGGCGCAAGACGGATTCAGCCGCCCTTGCGCTCGGCACTGATGCTTTCAACCTGCTCTTTTCCAACGACAATACGGCGCTGCGTCATGCGCGCGGGCTGGGCCTGTCCCTGACCAATGCCATTCCCGTGGCGCGCCGCTTCTTCATGCGCACGGCCGGCGGGGAGACCGGCGATCTGCCGCGCCTGCTCAAGGGTGAAGCGCTCTCGCTCTGACCGCCCCTTAAAACGCAGAACGCCCCCCGGCGGGGGACCGGGAGGCGTTCCAGTGAAGCGTGCCGTCCGGGGGGAGGGACTGACTGACACGCTTTCCGTTGCGCGTGCTAATGCACGCTTACGGGAGCCGCACCATGCCAGCGCGCAGCGGCAAAAGCCGCATCGCGATCGGCAAACAGGCCGACACGGCGCCCGTCTTCATCATGTATAGCGTATAACTGCTGATCGGGTTCCAGCGTCACGCCATCAATTTCAATCGCATTGCCCGGCAGGACCTGCTCGAACACGTCTGCGGCCGCGATTTCGCGTACATAGACGGTGGCAGGCACACCCGACTCGCCTTGTTCAAACTCTTCAGGAGCCATGTTTGGGCCTCCTCTTCAATGCCCTCGGATATAGAGGTGGGGACCACATCCCGCCTCTTCAAGAGGCTGCTTGCAGGAAGCCTCCGGCGACGAAAAAGCCCCGCCAGCCAGGGCTGACGGGGCGTCTTCAATAGTCGTGCAGACGCGCTAGCCCGCGACGCGGCCCAGAAGCTCACTTAGCGCCGTCAGGCGTGCGCCATCACGGCCCTCGGTCTCAGCGGCGGCAGATGCCAGATCACGCGACAGCCGGCGCAGATTGCCCCGGTTCACGCGGCCATCAGCCCAGCGGGAGACCTCCGTGCCCGCACGCTCCAGAAGGCGTGCCTCAACGGCCTCGCCGCGCGCGAGCTGATCCAGATACGCCTGCGCCACCACCGCGCTGTCTTCCCACACGATACGGGTCTGGGTCTGCGGATTGACCTCAGCCTCGATCACCGCTTCGGCGGCGGCGAGTTCCGCTTCGGAGAGATGCTCGCCCGCCTCAAGGCGCAGCACATCAAGCCCGCGCGCGATCTCGCTGGCGTAGATGCGGCCATTATACCAGTAGGACGACCAGTAACCGGCCACGACCAGATTGTCCGGGTCCACCGGCCCGCGGTCGAAATAGGCGATCTCGAAAGGATTGCGCGGATCGGTGAAATCCATCACCGAAATACCGCCCTGATACCAGGACTGCACCATGATATCGCGGCCCGGCACCGGCACCAGAGAGCCATTGTGCGCCACGCAGTTCTCGCTGGAGCCTTGCGTGGAAGGCAGCTTGTAGAAGGTCTGCCCGCGCAGCACATTGCCTTCGATCGTGGCAATCAGATTGGCACCCCAGTTGGCCGGGTCTTCTGCGCGGCAACGCGCCGCCGTGCCGCCGCCCCACTCATCGGTGAAGACGACCACATCACCTTCATTGTTGAAGGTAGCCGAGTGCCAGTAGGCCATGTCCGGGTCAAAGAGCTCGGAAATGCGCGACGGATTGGCGGGGTCGGTGATGTCCAGCAATATGCCGTTACCGCTGCACGCGCCGCCGGCAATGCCAAGCTCCGGGTAGACCGTGATGTCGTGGCAGTGATTGGTCTGGGAGGTGCGCTGGCTGGCAATGCCGAGCTGGCCGCCCTGCCAGAGGCCTGCGATCTCGCCGGTTTCGCGGTCGGCAAAGATGCGCGGACTGTCGATCAGCTCTGCCGTTTCCGGCGCATCAAGCGGCACGCGGATAATGTCGATCGAGTAGAGCGAGGTCTCCGGGTTTTCGCCAGGCTGCCCGTCAGAGCAGAATTCCAGCTCGTCGCCGGAGCGCACAGGCTGCGTGCCGGAATTATAGACGTAGAGGATATTCTCATCGTTCGGATCGGGCAGCAGGGTGTGCGTGTGCGAACCCCGGCAGGTCTGCACGGCAGCGATCTGGCGCGGCGCGGTGATGTCGGAAATGTCAAAAATGCGGATGCCGCGGAAACGGTCCGGATTGACTTCGCCTTCAGCGGCCTCAGAGCCGCAATCAAGCCGGGCCCGGTTATGCTCCACCGACAGGAAAAGCAGATCGCCATAGACCGACACATCGCCCTGTCCGCCCGGACACACGACCGCCGTCACCAGCTCAGGCGCGTCCCCGGCCACGTTGTAGATCAGGAAGCCGTGATAATTGCCCATGATGACGTGATCGCCCTGGAAGGCAAAATCGGTATTGGCCAGAGCCAGCGGCGTGAAGGCGGGCAGGGTGGCCTCCTCACCGCGTTCTTCGGCCTCGCGCGCAGCGCGCATGGCTTCCATGAACTGGGCCGGCGCAAACAGCGCGCGCTCGTCAAAGAAGGCGTCGATGGGCGGAACACTATGCTCCAGCACCATGTTCCAGCTGGCGCTTTCCGCATCGAAAAGCCCGCCTGCCAGATGGGAGCGCTCATCCTCGCCCACCGTGTTCACCTGGGCCTGCGCCGTACCGATAGCGAGCGACAGGACGCCAAGCGCGACAGTGCATCTCAGCAAATGTTTCATCGTGAAGTTTCCCCGGTTTGCGCAAGCTTTCCTTGCGTCTAGTGATGGTGATGATGGTGGTGGCTGTGCGGCTCTGCCTCGCGCTCTTCAGCGGGCGGCAAATCGCGCAGCAGGTTCTGCATGCGCAGGATCTCGGCCATCTGGTCGGCCACGATATGACCGGTGAAGTCCGACATGATGATGTCCTCCGCGGCGCCTGGATGTTCCAGCAGCTCGTCGACCATGATGAGCGCGCCCTCATGGTGATGGATCATGCCCTCCAGGAAGAGCCGGTCGAACTCAGCCCCTTCAGCGGCGGCCAGCGCGCGCATCTGGTTGACTGACAGCATGCCGGTCATCAGCGGGACATCATCGGGATCATCAGAGGCATGATGGGCGTGATGGTGATCATGCCCGCCAGCCCCGTGATGTTCGTGCAGATCATCGGCCTCCAGCGCCTCGCCGCGCCGCATCAGCCAGTCGCGCATCAGGGCAATCTCATCATCCTGAGAGCGCGCAATGCGCCCGCCAATGGCGATGATGGACGCATTGCTGGTGCGCCCTTCAATGAGCGCGACCATGTCCACCGCCTGCTGGTGATGGACGATCATGTGCTGCATGAAGCGCGTATCGGCGGCCGTATGACGCGTCTGGCTCAGCGCGCGCGAGCGTTCTGCCGTGATCTCACGCGTCGGCTCGCCCGGTGCGCCGGGCTGCAATATGGGTGGACCATCCGCCGCAACGGCCATCGCCAGTGCCAGTAAAGTGCTGACAGCTATCAATTATATTCCCCGGGTTCTTGTGACCATTGGTCTGAACCCTAGCCGCAGACAGGCCCGGGGCAAGTCGCAAACGCGTGATCAGGTGCGTTCCCGTCCCGCAAGAAAGCGCCTAGCGCAACTCTGGCGCCGCGCGGCACACGACCCGGCCCCGCCCGTCACGTACAACCAGCGCGGCCTGGACAGGGGCGGCGCCGGGGCGGGTTACGGGTCCGTAGAGGCCCGCCGCGCTGTGGTCCGCGACCGGACGATATTGCCCGTCAAGCGTGATGCGGGTCAGCTCCTGCACACTTGATCCGCCCTGCAGAGGGCCGGACTGGTCAGACTGGAGCCCGTCACTGCGCACGCTCAAGGACCAGTGCCCCGAAATGCCGGGCGCGGCGCGGGCGATCAGCTGCCGCGTGCCACGGCCCTGCACCAGCACCAGCGAGCACGCCTCGCCGGGCCGGATGTCCGGTGCGCGCGGCGGTGGCGGATTGAACGAGGGCTGCTGGGCCATTGCCGCGCCCGGCAGCACAACTGCAAAGGCCAGAATGGCCGCACTGATGGCGGCCCTCGCGGCGCAGCGGCCCGGGCGCCGTACAGACGCGTCGTACTCAGGGCGTGACATGGCAAACCTCCCGTTCAGGGCCGGACCTTGGCCGGCTGCTGGACAGGACATTGCCACGTGCCAGCTGAACGCAGGCAGAGCGCAGCGTTTAGCGCAGGTTCAGGTTTTCGCCGTCAGCCGCTCAGCGCTCCAGCACATCCCTCACCCACGGCCCGTAGGGCGAACCGCCCAGCATGGCCAGCTGGGTCTCGCGGCTGGTCTCATTGATGCCAAGCTGGGGCCGGGCAACGGGATGCACGGCCACGCGCAAGGGCCGCGTTCCGCCGGGGCTGGCAATCAGCTGCGCAATGGCATCGGGTATATCCATCGGATCGGTGCTGCCGCCCCCGCCGCCTGCGCCCATGCCCGCGATCAGTTCAGGATAAGCTGCCAGCCGCTCTGCCGGCGTACGCTCCAGCAGGGCGCCGGTCAGGACGCTGGCACTGTTCCAGATCTGCGTGGGGTAGCCGCCCGGCTGGATGATGGTCACATCAATGCCCTGCGGCACCAGCTCATAGGCCATCGCCTCGCTCATGGCTTCCAGTGCAAACTTGACCGGAGAGTAATGCCCCAGGCCCGGCACGATCACCCGGCCGAGCTGGGAGGAAATCTGCACGATCAGACCACTGCCCGCAGCGCGCATGGCCGGCAGGACGGCCCGCGCCATGCGGTGAGGGCCAAACGTATTGGTCTCGAAAATGAGGCGCGTGGCCTCCATGTCCTGCAGCTCTATCGGACCGGCGAGCGCGATCCCGGCATTGTTTACCAGCACATCGAGCGTGCCGCCGGTCGCTTCGAGCACTTCGGCCACGCCGCGCGCCACACTGTCATCAGAGGTGACATCAATCTCCACCACTTCGATGGCGAGATTCTCAGCCTCTGCCAGAGCGGTCAGCTCATCAGCTTCGGCGCGCGGCAGATTGCGCATCGTGGCAAACACCCGCGCGCCGAGCCGCGCATAATGCTCCGCGCCAGCCCGCCCGAAGCCTGAGGATGAACCCGTTATCAGGATGGTCTTGCCCTCAAGGGATGGTTCAGAGCGCAGCGCCTTGCCGAGTGCCGCTGAACTGGCGCCGGCCGCGCTCAGCGCTGCTGCTGCCACTGCCGTACCGCCCAGCAAACCCCGGCGGCTGATACCCTGTCTGGCCATGCTCCGCTCCCTTCATTGATCGCTCTGGCAGCGAGGATAGGCAAAACGGGGGTGAAGACAAACAGATCGGGAAAAGCCGGAAAACAAAAACCCCGCCAGCGTGCCGCGGGCGGGGTCTTCGGTGTGATGGTGGAGCCAGGCGGAATCGAACCGCCGACCTCTTGAATGCCATTCAAGCGCTCTCCCAACTGAGCTATGGCCCCGGTATCTCGTCACGTGGCGGGTTGGGGCCCGCCGGATTTGGAGCGCGGAAACTAGTCAGCTTGCGCGCCCCGATCAAGTGGCAAACGCAATCGCCACCCCGGTGTCCTGCAGCACCCGCCTATGGGGTATCGTCATCATCGTCTTCGACGCCGATATCTGCGTCGAAATCGTCTTCATCATCATCAAGCAGGATGCCGTCATCCTCGTCTTCGTCGTCCAGATCGGCCTCTTCATCGGAGAACCCGTCCAGATCGTCGTCGACCGGGGCTTTCTTGCCCTTCACCGGAACGACATCGTCGTCCTCGTCCTCGTCATCACCCAGATCAATGGGCTCTTCGTCGAGTTCGGGCGCGTCATCGTCCGCATCGTCGTCATCATCATCGTCGCTGTCGGCTGCATCATCTGCCGCGTCCAGCTCTTCATCGTCCTCCAGCCCTTCTTCTTCCTTGTCGTCCTCAACCTTGGGCTTGGGCGACTTGCGGGCCGGTTTCATCACGACCTCTGCAAAGTAGGAGACCGGGTATTCCTTGCCGGTGAAAGGCGAAACAATCGGGTCTTTGCCAAGGTCATAGAATTTCTTGCCGGTTTCCGGGCAGATTCGCTTGACGCCAAGATCGGGTTTGGGCACGGGACTTGATCCTTCAGCGCTGGATTGGTCTTTGAGGCGGCGCGCCTGTTGCCACGTCTGCGCCGCGCTGTCAAAACCCGATTTTCAGCCCGTTACAAGCATGAAAGTCAAACCCATGGTTTCCAACGGTAAAGCAGCCGTCCGCCCGGCTGCATCAGGTGCGCGCACCGCACGCAAAGCCGTCCGGATCGAGGGGATCCGGGCCGCCTCGCCGGACAAGTCCATCTCGCACCGGGCGATCATGCTGGCGGGCATGGCGCAAGGCACCAGCCAGATCGAGGGACTTCTGGAAAGCGCAGACGTATTGGCGACCGCCGGTGCGGTGCGCGCGCTGGGGGCCAGTGTCGAGCGCACCGGGGATGGACATTGGCAGGTAACAGGCGCGCCGCAATGGCGCTCCCCTGAAGGCGATCTCGACCTTGGCAATTCGGGCACAGGCGTGCGCCTGCTGATGGGCGCGGCGGCACGCTTTGACCTGACCGCCCGCTTTACCGGCGATGTCTCGCTGTCCTCCCGGCCGATGGAACGCGTGCTGGCCCCCTTGCGCCTGATGGGCGTGACCACCAGCGCAGCGGACGGCGGCCGCCTGCCGGTCACGCTCAACGGCTCTGTCCGGCTGAACGCGATCACCTACACCCCGCCTGTCGCATCTGCGCAGGTGAAAAGCGCCATCCTGCTGGCAGGTCTCGGGGCGGAGGGCGAAACAGTCGTCATCGAGCCGGAGGCCACGCGCGCCCATACCGAGACACTGGCGCCCCTGTTTGGTGCAGACATGTCCATGGAGCGTGACGGTGCGGGCCTGATCGCGCGCGTGCGCGGCGGCAAGGCGCTGCATAGCGCCAATGTGCATGTACCGGGCGATCCCTCCTCTGCCGCCTTCCCGCTAGCCGCAGGGCTGGTGGCCGGCACCGGCCCCGTCAGCGTGACGGGCGTGATGACCAATCCGGCCCGCTTCGGGCTCTACGAGGTGCTGAAAACAATGGGCGCGGACATGACCATAACCCCCGCCGGCACCCGCGCGGGCGAGGCACTCGCCGACATCAGTGTGCGGCCGGGCGCTCTGAAGGGCGTCGAGGTGCCGCCAGAAATCGCGCCCTCCATGATCGATGAATACCCGATCCTCGCTGTCATCGCGGCCTTTGCACAAGGCGTGACACACATGACGGGCCTCGCCGAGCTGCGCGCCAAGGAGAGCGACCGGCTGGCCGCCTCTGCCGCGCTTCTGGCCGCCAATGGCGTGAAGGTCGAGCTGGGCGAGGACAGCCTGACGGTTCATGGGCTTGGCCCTGGCGGCGTGCCGGGCGGCGGTCTGGTCAAGACCCTGCACGATCACCGCCTCGCCATGGCGGGGCTGGTGCTGGGCCTTGGCGCAAAAGAGCCTGTGACGGTCGATGATGTGGCGATGATCGCGACCTCCTATCCGGGCTTTTTTGATGACATGGCCGCGCTTGGCGCCGACATCGCCTGAAACAGGGCCGCGCACCTGCGTGCTTCCCTCAACCGCCCTCACGCTCTAGATCAGACCTCCTACCTTCCCAGCCCGTGATTGATCTGATGACCCAGCCCAACGCCTTTTCCCAGTATCCCGATGCCAACGGCCTCTTTGGCGAGTATGGCGGGCGCTTTGTCGCCGAGACGCTGATGCCGAACGTGCTGGCGCTGGAAAAGGCCTACGCGAAATGGAAGGACGATCCGGCCTTCGTGAAGGAGCTGGAGGATTTCGCGCGCGATTTCGTCGGCCGCCCCAGCCCGCTCTATTTCGCCGAGCGCCTGACCGAAGAATTTGGCGGGGCGCAAGTGTGGTTCAAGCGCGATGAGCTCAATCATACCGGCGCGCACAAGATCAATAATTGCCTCGGCCAGGTGCTGCTCGCCCGCCTGATGGGCAAGACGCGCATCATTGCGGAGACCGGCGCAGGCCAGCATGGCGTGGCGACCGCCACCGTGGCCGCCCGCTTCGGCTTGCCGTGCGAGGTCTATATGGGTGCAACCGATGTGGAGCGGCAAAAGCCCAACGTGTTCCGCATGAAGCTCCTCGGCGCAAAGGTCCACGCCGTCACATCAGGGCGCGGCACGCTGAAAGACGCGATGAACGAGGCGCTGCGCGACTGGGTGACCAATCCGGACGACACTTTCTACGTCATCGGCACGGTGGCAGGCCCGCACCCCTATCCGATGATGGTGCGCGATTTCCAGAGCGTGATCGGGCGCGAGGCGCGCGCGCAGATGCTGGAGCGCATTGGCCGCCTGCCCGATGCGGCTGTTGCCTGTATTGGCGGCGGCTCAAACGCGATGGGGCTGTTTTACCCCTTCCTCGAAGATGAAGCTGTGCGCCTGATCGGTGTCGAGGCCGCCGGCAAGGGCGTCGATACGCCTGACCACGCCGCCAGCCTCAATGGCGGCAAGCCGGGCATACTCCACGGTAACCGCACCTATCTGTTACAGGACGAGGACGGCCAGATCGTGGAGGGACACTCCATCTCGGCCGGTCTCGACTATCCCGGCATCGGGCCGGAGCACGCCTTCCTGCATGATGTGGGGCGCGCCGAATACCGTCATGCCACCGATGCCGAGGCGCTGGACATGTTCCAGCTCTGCTCCAAGCTTGAAGGCATCATCCCGGCGCTGGAACCCGCCCACGCGCTCGCCCGCGTACGCGATCTCGCAAACGAGCTGGGCAAGGACGGCGTGATCCTGATGAATATGTGCGGCCGCGGCGACAAGGACGTGTTCTCCGTCGCGGGGGCGCTGGGGGTGGAGCTTTGATGATGATCCTTGAATGTAACGACATTTGTAGTTACATTTGATGGAGTTCGAATGGGACGAGGCGAAGAACCGCGCCAACCAGGAAAAGCACGGCATCAGCTTTGAACGTGCGGTGCGGGTGTTTGAAGGTCGCCACATCGAAATCGACGGCAAGCCCGGCCCGGATGGTGAATGGCGCAACGTCACGGTAGGGTGGCTGGACGATCTGCTGCTGATCACCGTCGTGCATACAGATCGACGGGGCGTGACACGCCTGATCTCAGCCCGGCCAGCAGGGCGCAAGGAGCGGAGAGCTTTCCATGGGACGTACGGTCCGCGTAAAACTTGAGGATCTGCCGCCTCTTACGGAAGCGGAACGCGAGGAACTGCGCCGTCTGGCCGATCTTCCCGATGAAGAGATTGACTTCTCCGACATCCCTGAGCTGACGGAAGAGGATTTCGCGCGCGGCGTCTGGCATACCGGCCATGGCAAGCAGCAGGTGACGGTGCGGCTGGACAAAGATGTGCTCGCCTATTTCAAAAAAGGCGGGCGCGGCTATCAGACCCGCATCAACGCGGCTTTGCGCGCCTTCATGGAAGCCCAGCGCAAAACCCCGGCGGAATAGGCCGCACCGCCCCCTTGCCGATCAGGCATAAAGCGTTATTCAGACCCCGGAGCGCGCGAAGGCGCGTCGGGGGTTTCATCTGGGAAACTTAAAGCAGCCATGACACGCCTTTCTGCCACGTTTGCGCGCCTGAAATCAGACGGGCAGGCCGGATTCGTCGCCTATGTGATGGCCGGTGATCCCGATGCCGCCACCACGCTGAAGGTGATGCATGGCCTCGCCGAAGCCGGAGCCGATGTGATCGAGCTGGGCGCGCCCTTCACCGATCCCATGGCCGATGGTCCGCCCATCCAGCGCGCGGCACTGCGGGCGCTGGATAGTGGCATGACATTGCGCGGCGTGCTTCAGCTCATCGCGGAGTTCCGAAAAGCCAATGCGGCGACGCCTGTCGTGATCATGGGTTATGCGAACCCCTTCCACGCCTTTGGCTATCAGGCGTTTGTCGATGCGGCGAGCGCTGCCGGAGCCGACGGCGTGATCTGCGTGGATCTGCCGCCTGAAGAAGACGCTCCGCTGCGCGAGCCGATGGAGCGCGCTGGCCTCTCCCTTATCCGCCTCGCTACCCCCACCACCGACGATGACCGCCTGCCGCAAGTGGTGAAAAATACCTCCGGCTTTGTCTATTACGTCTCCACCACCGGGGTCACAGGCGCCGGTATCGGCCAGACGGCGGTGGTTTCAGGGGCGGTGGACCGGGTGCGCAAGGCGTCCGGACTGCCGGTCGCGGTGGGCTTTGGCGTGAAGACGGCGACACGCGCTGCAGAGATTGCGAAAGTCGCCGATGCGGTGGTCGTCGGCTCGGCGATTGTGGACGCGCTGGCGGATGGCGGTGTGGCAGGCGCGGTCAAACTGGCCAAAGAACTGGCCTCCGCCACCCATAATGCGCGATAATCGCACCAACAGGCAGCCTGGGACAATCAAATGAACTGGCTTTCCAAGCTTACCCCGCCGGGTGTGACGCGCATGTTCGACAAGCGCGACACGCCGGAAAATCTCTGGATGAAATGCCCGGTCTCGGGCGAGATGGTGTTCCACAAGGACCTTGAAGCGGCCCTGCACGTCACGCCGGCTGGCCATCATGTGCGCATCGGGCCGGATGTGCGCCTGCGCTACACGTTCGACGCCACATGGGAGGAGATCGCCCTTCCTGAAGTTCCCAAGGACCCGCTGAAATTCCGCGACGACAAGCCCTATGCCTCGCGCCTGGCCGCCGCCCGCAAGAAGACGGGCCGCGAGGACGCGATGGTAATCTCGGTGGGCCGTATTCAGGGCATCGAGACGACCGTGCTGGTGCAGGACTTCTCCTTCATGGGCGGATCGCTGGGCATGGCCGCTGGCGAATCCTTCCTCAAAGCTGCCGAGACCGCAGTGGAGCGCCGCACGCCTCTGGTCGTGTTCACGGCTGCGGGCGGCGCACGCATGCAGGAGGGCTGCCTCTCCCTGATGCAGATGCCGCGCACCACGATTGGCGTTGAAATGCTGCGTGAAGCCAAGCTGCCTTACGTGGTGGTACTGACCGACCCCACGACAGGCGGCGTCACGGCCTCCTACGCCATGCTGGGCGATGTGCATCTGGCCGAGCCCGGCGCATTGATCGGCTTTGCCGGTCAGCGCGTGATCGAGCAGACGATCCGTGAGAAACTGCCCGAAGGCTTCCAGCGCGCCGAATACCTGCTGGAAAAAGGCATGGTGGACCGCGTCGTCCACCGCCGCGATCTGCCGCGCGTGCTGGGCAATGTGCTGCGCACGCTGATGAAGCGGCCCGCAGCCACCGCCAACGTGCCTGCGCCCGCCGCCTGATCCGATGAGCATAGCTGACGCGCTGGCCCGGCTTGCCAATCTGCATCCGGCCAGCATGGATCTGTCGCTGGAGCGGCTAGCGCGCCTGCTGGACACTCTGGGTAATCCGCAAGACCGCCTCCCCTCCACCATCCATATCGCCGGGACCAACGGCAAGGGCTCCAGCGCGGCCCTCCTGAAAGCCATCTGCGAAGCGGCTGGCGAACGCGTGCATGTCTACACCTCGCCGCATCTGGTGCGCTTCAATGAGCGTATTGTGCTGGCAGGCGCAGAGGTGGAAGACGCGCCTCTGCTGGCGGCGCTGGAACGCGTAGAGGGGGCCAATGGCGGTGCGCCGCTCACCTTCTTTGAGGCCACGACAGCCGCCGCCTTCCTCCTGTTCAGCGAGACGCAAGCCGACCGTCTGATCCTGGAAGTGGGCCTTGGCGGGCGGCTGGACGCGACCAATGTCATCGACAAGCCCGCCATCACCCTCATCACCCCGGTCAGCTTCGACCATCAGGCGTATCTAGGCGAAAGCCTTGAAAAGATCGCGGGCGAAAAGGCCGGTATCCTGAAACGCGGCGTGCCATGCGTGGTGGGGCCACAAGTCCCTGAGGCATTGATGGCCATCGAGCGCGCCGCCATGCGGCTGGGCGCCCCGCTGACACTGCACGAGCGCGATTACCGCGCCTATGTGGAGCATGACCGGCTGGTCTATGAGGAAGAGAACCTCGTCTGGGATTTACCGCTGCCCGGCCTTTTCGGGTCGCACCAGATCGCCAATGCAGCAGGCGCCATCGCGGTCGCCCGCAAGCTGGGCCTCAGTGAGGAAGCGGTACGCGAAGGCCTGCCAAAGGCGAGCTGGCGCGCGCGCATGCAGCGCCTCACCAGCGGACCGCTCGCCGATATAGCCAGAGCCGGTGAGGCTGAGTTGTGGCTGGATGGCGGGCATAACCCCGCTGGAGGCGAGGTGCTGGCCCAGGCCATGGGCGAGCTGGAAGCGCGCGAAGAGCGCCCGCTTGTACTGATCTGCGGCTTCTCCGCCGGGCGGGATGCATCAGCCTTCCTCAAACCCTTTGCAGGGCTCGCAGGCCTTGTCATCACCGTGTCGGGTTTTGCCGCGCGTGAAGGCGCGATGAGCGCGCAGGACGCCGCCGAAGCCGCCCGCAAGGCGGGCCACATGGTCCAGACCAGTGCGGGCCTGATCGAAGCGCTGACCGATGCCTGCCATCTGGTGGAGCGCCCGCGCGTGGTCATTTGCGGTTCGCTTTATCTTGCTGGCCACGCCTTGAGTCTGGGCGGGGACGCCCCCCTCGTCACACCGGGATGACAGAATTTCCGGCGTCAATAGAAACAATCCATTGTGCCCCGCGTTGTTAAAGCCATATCCTCATAGTGATCCTGCAAGGAACCGGGCCATGGCCGAATTTTTCAGAATGCTCCTGCACCGGCATGACCGGCTGGAGGATGGGCGCCCTTCCGCGCCCGGCTTCCTTGCCCTGTTCCGCCCCTCGCGTAACACGGCCAAGGCCGTAACCTACGCGATCATGCACCTTGTCGTGGCGATGTCTGTTGCGTTCCTTCTGACCTGGAACTGGCGCGCCGCGCTTGCTATCGGCCTGATTGAACCGGCTGTGCAGACGGTGGCCTATTACTTCCATGAGAAGGCGTGGGCGAAAGCAGAGAAGAAGCGTCAGGAACGGCTCGCCGAAGCCTCCTGAGCGCTCTCAAGCGAGGACTCCAGAGAGGGGCACCAGCCGCCGCGCGCGTTATAGGGCGTGGCAAGGCCCGCCTCCAGCAGCACAGCCCCAAGATCGCGCCCGTCAGCCAGCTCCATCGCGGCAATCACACGCCCTGCAAAACTGCCCAGCTGCACATTGCGGATGGCAACACGCCCACCCGATTGACCTTCGGGCGTCAGCAGATTTTCGACAAACGCCTTGGCCCTGTGTCCCGCCTCGCGCTCTGCCTCACATTGTACCCGGCGGATTTCCGGCGCATCCACATCGGCCAGCCGCACGCGCGTCTCCACGCTATGGCCCGGCCAGATAAAGGCACGCACCTCGATCGTATCGCCGTCGATCACGCGCAGTATCTCGGCCTCCAGCGGACCGGGAATGACTTGCTGGACCGCCGCCATGGGCGCGGCAAGAATGCTTAACAAAGTGATAATAATCCGCATCATGTCACAATAGCGGAATATATTCCTGACGCCAAGCGTAAGCCGCTATTCGAGCTGCTTCAGCCCCTTCAAGTCGTCATTCCCGCGCAGGCGGGAATCCAGCATTGCTGTCTAGGCT
The DNA here is from genome assembly GCF_051859565.1 of Glycocaulis sp. GTDB lineage: Bacteria > Pseudomonadota > Alphaproteobacteria > Caulobacterales > Maricaulaceae > Glycocaulis. The sequence continues at coordinate 23,150 of NZ_JBHYFK010000008.1, read as the reverse complement.
TTAGCCCCGCAGCTCTGGATGCCCGCCTGCGCGGGCATGACGACGACGAAGGCAAGTGGACAACAGGAGAGAACGGCCCGGTTTACGCCAGGAAAACCCGAAAGAACTCCGCTACTTATCCCACCCCTTCGACAGCGCGCTTATACTGCGTGTCCCGGTTCGAGGGATGGCTGAGGTTCGCGACGCGGCTGAAAAACGATCCGGGAGCAGGCTGAAACGGCCTGCCGCTCCAGGTGTCCGGCGCGAGGAACTGACGAGATCTTCGCAAAAGCCGGTTCACTGTGCCGCATGGCGCTTAATGGGGTTACGGCAATGGCATTCATGCCCTGCAAGCAGCGGATGGCCCTTGAAACCGGGCATGAGACTTCCGCCTTGAGAGTAAAACCCTTCCGCCCGGCATCCGGGCTATCCGCTGCGCCATCCCGCCCCTTGCCGGAAACTCCGGTGAGGCGAAAGCCGCGCGCCCAAACCATCTAAAAATCGTGGGCGATGCCGCCTTTTTCCCAGTCGCCATAGCGGGTGGGTTCAGGCCCTTTGCGCCCGCCCAGCTCTTCAGGCAAAGCCTCTTGCGCGTCAGCCGCCTTGCGGCGCGCCTCGGCCTCGGCCAGGGCGCGCTGTGCAGCAGCGCTCAAGGGACGTCTGGCATCTTGTGAAGTGTCATCGCTCATACCAGATATCTAGGCGCAGCAGGCGGCAAGTGCCAGCCTGCAACCATCCATCCCGCAGTTGAAGACAAGGGAACTCCCATGACGGCCAATACGCTGCGCACTTTCATCCTGCTCGCCGCCCTGACCGGGCTGTTCGGCGCGGTCGGCTATCTGATTGGCGGGCCGGGCGGGGCGGCAATAGCGCTGGTGATTGCAGGCGCGCTGAACGTGATGGCCTGGTGGAATTCCGACAAGATGGTGCTGCGCATGCATGGCGCGCGCGAGATTACGCCCGACGAACGCGACCCCGGCCTTCGCCGCTATGCGCAGGACACTATCGCACTGGCCGACAGGGCAGGCATGCCACGCCCGCGCGTCTATGTGATCGATACCCCTCAGCCCAACGCCTTTGCCACCGGGCGCGACCCGAACAATGCCGCCGTTGCCGCCACGACGGGGCTTCTCTCCCGTCTGACGCGCGAAGAAGTGGCCGGCGTGATGGCCCATGAGCTCGCCCATGTGAAGAACCGCGACACGCTGACCATGACAGTCACCGCGACGCTCGCCGGGGCGATCGGCTTTCTGGCGAACTTTGCGCTCTTCTTTGGGGGCGGACGTGACCGGGGCGGGCTGATCGGCGCGATTGCACTGGCGATCTTTGCGCCGATGGCGGCCGGACTTGTTCAGATGGCCATATCGCGCTCGCGCGAGTATGAGGCCGACCGGGTCGGCGCCGAGATCGCCGGCAACCCGATGTCTCTCGCCGCAGCACTGGAAAAAATCGAGCGCGGCGCTCGCACCACGCTGAACCCGTCTGCCGAGCGCAATCCGGCGACCGCGCACATGTTCATCATCAATCCGCTGAACGGCCAGGGCGCAGATAATCTGTTCTCCACCCATCCCTCAACGGCCAACCGTATCGCGCGCCTGCGCCAGATGGCCGGCGCCGGGCGTTATCCGGGTGGGCCATGGGGCGAGGAAGGACCATGGTCGCGCGGGCCGTCGCAAGCTCAGGGCGCAAACCCGGGCCGGTTTGGTGGCCCCTGGGGCTAGCGGCAAACGAAAAGAGCCGCTCGGATGAGCGGCTCTTCGGGCAGAAATAGCGGCGGGACTCGCTGCCCCTGCCCTGGTGTGCCGGACCCCCCGCCAGTCCGCCTCCGGGGATTGGGCGGGGAGGAGGCGGGTGGCGGAGGGCCAGGCCGGTGTCAGGAACTAGGCCCTATTTCCAGGGTTCGTTCTCGTCACCGTCTTCGTCGGCGTCGGATTCAAGCTCCTCGGCCTGTGCTTCATTGAGCTCTTCGGTGATCTCGTCTTCGTCCGCATCGCGGTCGTAGTCGACATCATCGCGGTCAAAGGCAGCGTCCGGGACGGTGTACCCGTCGGCAGCGCTCTCATCGCGCTCTTCGTCGCGGTACTCGTCTTTCTCGTCGTCATCGCGGAAAGACTTCTGGTACGGGTCAGCGGGAACCTCTTCCAGATCAACCGGATCGTCTTGGGCCAGCGGATCATCCTGCAGCGGATCGTCCTGAAGCGGGTCATCCTGCAGCGCGTCATCCGTCATCGGGTCAGCGAACGGGTCCGGCTGGGTATCGCCTTGGGTGGCAACGCGCCACGCGGCATACTCGTCTTCATCCAGACCGCCATCGAGATCCACGTCATAGAGCGTAAACTCGGCTTCGGTCGTTGCCGGATCAATGGCCTGAATTTCTTCAAGGCTCACGCGGCCATCACCATCGGTATCGGCGTCCTCAAACGGAACCGCGAGAGCCATGCCGGCCAGCGCGAGAGCCGAAACGCCAGAAATCAGAAACGTCTTCATGTCTGTCATTCCTCTGTTGCGCCGGTCCATCGAAGCGGGGGAAGCGGGGGCAGACCGGCCAGACATGGGATCAATGCGATGGGCATCTGAATCGTTCCCGGGCCTGATGCACAAAAAATGCAGAATGAAGCTTCAGCACCGCTGCATGGCTAACAGTTTATTAGCCGGAACAGGCGATTACGGTAGCCGTGAACTTGCGCGGAACGCGAATGGGCGGCCGCCGCGAACCGGGATATCAACACGTGATGAAGCTTGGCGGGAACAGAGCGGGATGGCAGATGGCGGTCATGCTGGCGCTGGTATGCGTCGTGCCGCCTGCTCTCACGCTGGCCCCGCCGAGAAGCGGTACCATGCTCGCCATATTTGCGCCCGGCACGCCGCCGGCCGAAATACTGATGGCGGCGTCGTCGGCAGGCGCGCTGGCTGCCGAGCCCCTGGGCGCAGGGTCCCTTCTGAGAGCTGAAATGCCCGGCCACGCAGGCGGGCAGAGCGGCGCGGCAGCGCTTCGCGCACACGGAGCCATTCTGGTTATAGCCCCGATATCAGGCTGGGCATGTCCGCCCGGCGTATTAACGTCCATGGAGAGCGGTCAGTGACCCGTATCAATGCCGTCAGAGAGCAGTCCCAGCGCGTATTGCTGATCCTTCTGGGGTCATTCGTCGGCGTCTATGGACTAAGTGCAGCCCTTGTTGCGCCTGACAAGCTGATTCCCGGCGTCATCTTTCTGGCACTGGTGGCGGCCGCCGGCTTTGCCGCATGGCGCAGCGCGCCGCAGGCTGCCTCCACACGCATCACCCTTGCTGCGGGGCTGATCGGGTTTCCCGCAGCGCTCACCTGGATGGCGTCAGGGACCGCCATGCAGCTCGACATGCACATGGCCTTCTTCGCCGTGCTGGCCATCGCCACATTGCTGTGCGACTGGCGTGCCGTGCTGGCGGCTGCCGCAGTAACGGCCTTTCATCATCTGGTGCTCAATTTCGCCCTGCCGCTGGCGGTATTCCCCGACGGTGCGAATTTTGGCCGCGTCATTCTACATGCGACTGTGGTGATTGTGCAGACCGGCGCCCTTGTCTGGCTATGCCAGCGTATCACCAGCGCGCTCGACAATGCCGGGATGGCAATCGCCGAAGCCGAAGCGGCCAACCTTCAGGCGCGCCAGCTCGCGGAAGCGGACCGGGACCGCTCGGAAGCGATAGAGGCCAGCCGCGCCGCCGTGAACCGGGTAGCGAACGGGTTCGAACAGCGCGTCGCAGATGTGCTTGGCGAGTTACGCACCGTATCCGGCGAGATGGAGGCGCTCGCGGGCACATTGCGCGCAGATGCAGGCTCGACCCGGCAGGGCGCGCGCGATGCGGCAGGAAAGTCAGTAGAGACTTCAGGCCATTTCCAGGCCGTTGCTGCAGCGGCGCAGGAGCTGGCCGCCTCGATCAGCGAGGTATCCCGCATCATGGAAAACTCCGACACCGTATCCGCCCGGGCGAGCGAGGAAGCGGCCAAGGCCGGCACCTCCATGCGCGATCTGGACAAGGCCGGACGCGAGGTTGAGACGATTGCCGGTCTGGTGGCAGACATCGCAGAACAAACCAATCTTCTGGCCCTCAACGCCACGATCGAGGCCGCGCGCGCCGGTGAGGCAGGCAAGGGGTTTGCCGTGGTCGCCAGCGAGGTGAAAGCGCTCGCCGAGCAGACCTCGAAGGCAACAGCCGACATCCGGGCACGCGTAGAGGCCATCAGTCAGGCCTCCAATGGCGCAGGCGAAGCGCTTTCGCGTATTTCGGGCATCATCGAGGAAGTACGCGCGACCTCGGCCAGCGCGCGCGGTGCATTCGGCGAGCAATCCGGCGCCACCGGAGAGATTGCTCAGCTCGCCGAGCGGGCCGCCGCCTCCACCAGCGCAATCAATGAGCGCATTGATGGTGTGAACACAGCCGCGGAGCGCACCCATCAGGCCGCCGACAGATTTGCCGGATCGTCAAAAGCGCTGAACGAGGCAGCAGAGCGGCTGGGCCGTGAGCTGGCCGGGTTCCGGGACGCCCTGCGACAGGCGTCCTAACCCACCGGGGCCGGCGTCTGGAATGTAGACGTACAGGCGTCCGTGAGGCGCCACTGCCCGTCAATCAGCCGGAAATGGCAGCGCGCATGATCGCGGGCGGGGCTGCCGAGCCTCGCCTCGGTCACACCTTCCGGATTGAGGGTCTGGAAGCGTCCGTTCGGGAAGACATAGGAAATCCGCTCGGTCGACGACACGCTCTGCTCGTATACGCAAAGCGGCGGCTGCATCAGCACGGTGCGCACTGAGTAATCGCCCATGCGCTGGCCGAAAATCTGGTGGCGCAGAGCCGGGTCCTCACCGCGCAGCCGTTCGGCGAGCGCGGCGCTTTCAGGCGGCAGGCTGTCGGCAAGTCCACCCGCATGACCGGCAACGATCTGGCCGAATGCCATGCGCTCAGCGGCGTCCGCCTCACGGCAGGTGGGCGAGGTCGTGGCGCAAGCGCTGATGGCTAGGCCGGAAATGGTTGCAGCAAGGGCGAGGCGTTTCATGAGACTGCTATGGCTCCGTTCGCGGGTGGCGCTGACAATGCCTCAGCCAGCGGCCTTCGCCAAGCGTGCCTTGGCACTGCTGCGATAATTTAGCATTCCCCCGCCATCGCATCGATCCAGGCCGCAACAAGGGCCAGACCTTCACGATGCGCCACGCTGCGGCCCAGCTCCGGCATCATGGCGTCAGGCCGCGTCGTTTCCATGCGGAAAGTGAAGATGGAGGCGTGGCTGTCGCCCGGCACGATGGAATAGAGCCGGTTGCCGGTCCCGCGCCCGGCGGCAATCGGCGGTTTGCATACGCCAAAGGCCGGACCCACCGGGTCAGACGGCTCCAGATAAAGCCCGGAGGTGCGCGCATGTCCCGTGCGCGAATGGCAGTGTGCGCAATTAATGTCGATATAGGCGCGCGCAGCGCTTTCCAGCGCCATGCCCGACAGCGTTGTCTCGCCATGCCAGACAGTGCTGCGCGGTGCAGCACGGCTTTCGGGCCCGCCAGTCAGCAGCCCCGCCTCGCGCCAGTGGTCAAGCTGGTTCTGGCTCCCGTGCGCGTAAGGGTAATCGCCATTGAGATGACGGGCGCGCGGACCGATAGGGCGCACCTGACCGTCATTGGCATTGGTGATATGGCACTGCGCGCACTGGTTCACATCGGGTATCTGGTAGGTAAGGGCAGTCGAGCGTCCGCCAGCCTCCAGCAGCGTCAGATCGACAAAGGCGCCGGCACGTGCAAGGCGCGTGGAGCGCTGATCCTCGTTCCAGGCATAGGGGATGGCCGCCCAGCCCTCCTCGCGCCGCACCAGAATGCGCGTCTCGATCACCCGTATGGCAGAAAGGTCCAGCGCCGCCCCGTCAAAATGGGCGTTGGGGTCCAGCTCCAGCGCCACCGCTTCAAATGCCCCGCCGCCACGCGGATAGTAGAAGGTCTTGGTGATGACCGTGCCGACGGGAAACGCGAACGTCTCCTCATCATGCCACGCCGCAGGCTCTGCCCCTTCGGGGAGCCAGACCGTGCGCAGCTTCAGCGCATAATCGGAGAACAGCGCGGTATTGAGTCCGTAGGGCACAACCCCTTCTGCCAGCACCAGACGCTCACCCTCGATGCGGAACTGGCCCCAGTCCTCCAGCCGCGCCGGATTGCCGCTGGCATGAAAGACCGTATCGGCCTCCCACGCCGCCAGATCCACCGGCACAGCCGCAGGCGGATCAGCGGCGTCGTTTCCGCACGCGGCCAGCAGGAAGGCCGCCGCGAGAAGGGTGAGCGTGCGCGTCATGGAACCGGCCTAGAAGGGCAGTTCCACCGCCGCGCGCGGCGGATGCGAGCAGGCATGCTCTGCCGTCACGATGCGCGGATTGCCATACCCGCCGGGGCCGTCGGCATTGAGCACTTCGGCGCCAGAGACGCACAGCCGCAGATCATCCGGCAATGACCCGTCCACCATCTTGGCCTCGTCCACATACCCGTCCCACAGCACGTCCGGAATGCGCCCCGTCGGGCCAAACAGGGCGATGCGCAGGGCCTGCAGATCCATCCCGTCAGGATTATTGCCGCCGCCCTCGAACGTATTCCCATGGATGTGGATACGCTCAGGATAGGGATCGAAATCGCTCTCTACGCCCAGCTCTGAAAACCCGGCCGAGTGGAGCGAGGAGATAATCACATTGGCCGTGCGGTTGCGTGCCACCCGGTTGTTGAAAATCTCCACATCATCGTTGGAGTTGACGAGAATGCCCGTACCCGCCGGTACATTGGCGACCGGCGTACCTGCATGGCCGAAATTGCGCGTATTATTCTCGTAGACATCATTGTCGAACACGCGCGTGCCATGGCCGGGCCGCGGCAGGTTCGGCATGTTGAAGACCAGAATCCCGCCCGTATTGTTGGTGGCCACATTGCCGTACACGTCAGCGTCCATCGAGTTTTCGATCTCGATGCCCGCCACATTGTACTCGGCGCGGTTATTGCGCACGACGATATTGTCCGACTGGCCGACATAAATGCCCGCATCCGACGCGCCAATCGCCACCGATTCCTCGATCAGCACATTCGTGGTCAGAACCGGATAGATGCCGTAGGCGCCATTATCGGTGGAGACGCCCCGGGTCCATTCGGTGCGTACCCGGCGGATAATGACATTTTCAGAGCCGGTGATTTTCAGCGCATCGCCGATGGAGTCCTCAATGGCGAGGTCTTCAATGGTGAAATTGTTGGCGCTGGTGACAAGAAGGCCTTCCGCGCCCGCGCGCTGCTCGGCAAAGGAGAGGATCGTCTCGTCCATGCCCGCACCACGGATCGTCACGCCATCCACATTGGCCAGTGAAAGCCCTCGCTCGATAACGAATACACCGGCCGGTATCTCGATCACGCTGCCGGGCGCGGCATCCAGCAGCGCCTCCATCAGCACATGCTGGTATTCACGGTCTGCGTCTGAAACATCGCGTGTCTGGCCGGTCTGCTGGCCACAGGCCTGCAGCACGATCAGCGCGGAAAAAGCCGCCAGCCCGGCGCGCCAGATAGCTGTCATGAAAATAGTCCTCCCCAGACTGTCATCGATACGCGTGTACCCGCGTTTCACTGAGCGATCAGTTTGCGAGTTTATTCCGGCAAAGGGAAGGGGGTCATTGCCAGTTTGCGTGAAACCTAGTTCCACCAGCCAAAAACCAGCCCGCGAATGCTCTCAAAGCTCCACAGGCCGGCCAGCATGCCGGCAAGCGCGATCAGAAATATCCAGATCCGGTAGCGCCGTGTCAGCCGCCAGACGCCGCGCACCGCGATGACGCTCGCGCGCCAGCCAGCGATGCGCACCGGCAGGCCGATGACCAGGCTGGTCACCAGCGCAACGGCAAATATCTGCACTTCGTAAGGAATGGCCGCCATGGCCCTGTTCCCGCAAGAAAGGCAGACGGCGCTGGCTAGTTGCGGCCGCCTGACGGGTTGATCCGGTCGTCACGCATTATGCCGCCCCCGCCACCGGGGTCAGACGGTGCGCAATAGGGCCAGCTGCCAGTATTCTGCCCGCGCTCCGGGCAGACGGTTTCACCCGGCACGTTGGCGCACGCCGCCAGCAGGGCGAGTGTCGTGCAAAAGCCCGCAAGCAGGGCTGAGCGCCGTAAGCGTGGCGTCAAGGACATGATGAGCGGGCTCCCTCTGGCTGGGCGGATGATCACCCCTGCCCGGCGGGCTGGCAAGGTTTTTTGCACGCCCTGTTACGGTTCACGGCGCCTTAACGCTGTTGGCGTTAGCTGATGGCCGCCCAGTCATCAAGGCAGTGAGAGACCGTGACCCGCACCTCCATCCGCGTTCGCGTCGGCACCGGCCCGCGCCGCCCGAAGGGCTGGCTTGTGGTGGCACGCGCACTCACCGCACTTGCAACGGTCGCGATTCTCCTGTCGGCCATGTATCTGGTGGCCCTTGCGCGCGACCTGCCCGACACCTCCTCGCTGGCCACGGCGCCGGCGGGCACCGCCATGACATTTCTCGACCGGCATGGCCGCGTCATCGCCCGGCGCGGGGACAGCGCTGGCACAACGATCAGCGCAGACAACCTGCCCGAACATCTCGTCGACGCCGTACTGGCCGTCGAGGACCGGCGCTTCTATCACCATTTCGGCATTGATCTGATCGGCACCACCCGCGCCGCGCTGGCAAATATGCGCGCCGGGCGCGTGGTGCAGGGCGGCTCGACCATTACCCAGCAGCTGGCGAAGAATTTGTTTCTGACACCCGACCGCACCTTCCGGCGCAAGGCGCAGGAAATGCTGCTCGCCTTCTGGCTGGAAACGCGTTTCACCAAGGACGAGATACTCGCCCTCTATCTGAACCGTGTCTATTTCGGCGCCGGGGCATGGGGCGCGGAAAACGCCTCCCGGCGCTATTTCGGACGCGGCCCGCACGAGCTGGATATTGGCGAGGCAGCGCTTCTGGCCGGACTCCTGAAAGCCCCCTCACGCTATTCCCCGGCGAGCGACACCACGCGCGCTGCCGTACGGGCGACAGTCGTCCTTGATCTGATGCTGGCTACCGGCCGGATCACCGAGGAGGAACGGCTCGCCGCCGCCTCTGCACCGATCCGTGTCTCGCGCGGCTCTTCCAGCCCCGGCGCGGGCTGGTTTGCCGATTTTGCCGCCAGCGAGGCGCGCACCCTGCTCGCCTTGCACGCCCCCTCCTGGGAGGGCGATGTGGTGGTGCGCACCACGCTTGATGTGGATGCCCAGCGCGCCGCCGACAGCGCCCTGACGCGCGGTCTCGCCGATCCTGACATTGCACGCGGCGCTGCCAATGGCGCCATTATCACGCTGGATGGCGCAGGCGGTGTCGCCGCCATGAGCGGCGGTACCGACTATGCCCGCTCGCCCTTCAACCGCGCCATTTCCGCCCGCCGCCAGCCAGGTTCGGCCTTCAAGCCCTTCATCTACGCCTCCGCCTTCGAGGCCGGATGGTCTCCCGCTGACCGCATGGTGGACGAGCCGGTCAGCTATGGCAGCTGGTCCCCGGCCAACTGGGAGAACCGCTATGAGGGCGAGATGACGCTGGAGCGCGCCTTTGCCCGCTCGTCCAACTCCATCGCGGTCCAGCTGGCTGAAGCTACCGGGCGCGCCTATACGCTGCGCCTCGCGCGGCGGCTTGGCATTGAGAGCCCGATGGAGAACACCCATTCGCTGTCGCTCGGCGCCTATGAGGTGACACCGCTGGAGCTGGCGCGCGCCTATGTGCCGTTCATGAATGGCGGACGGGCGGTGGAGGCCCACGCCATCACCCGGCTTGAAACCCCCTCCGGGGATGTCCTCTGGGCGCGTGATACATCGCCCGGGCCGGTCGTTCTGGCAGACCGGGTCGTGCGCGAGATGGACCAGGTCTTTGCCGCCACCGTACGCTATGGCACAGGCCGCTCGGCAGCTGTTCAGGGCCGCGAGGTGCGCGGCAAGACCGGCACCACCAACGGTTTCCGCGATGCCTGGTTTGCCGGCTGGGCCGATGGCCTTGTGACGGTAGTCTGGACCGGCAATGACGATAACCGCTCTACCGAGGCGGGGTCAGGGGGCACAGGCCCGGCGCGCATTTTCGCTGCCATGATGACGGCTGCGCCGGTCATTACCCTGCCGGAGGGCACGCCCCCGGCCCCGGCTACCGACCCGGACAGGCTGGCCCGCCTTCTCAGTGCGCTGGAGGATGAAAACCTCGTCAGCACGGCCTATGAGGAAAGCCCCCCGCCTGCGCCGCCCGCCAGCGAGCCGTCTGACGATCCCATTGCCGGATTGCTCTCGCGCCTGCCACGGGACTGAGCGGCTAGCTCTGGCGCCATTGAGGCACTAGGCTGCAGCCCCTGCCCCGTTGCCAGCCTGAAAGTCCTTGCCATGTCCGTATTGCGCCTCCTCCCTTTGCTTTGTGTGCCTGTCCTGCTGCTCGCCGCGTGCGGTGACCGGCGTGACGACAGGGAGCCCCCCGCCACGCGCGTCACGTCTGGCGACGCTGCCGAGGCAGCCCGCATACTGGGGCTGGAAGAGCCGGGCCGTGCGGACTGGGAAAGCCGCGAATTTGCCAATGGCATCTTCCGCTTCGAGGGCTTCACCCTGCTGCTGGCGCAAGTGGAGACAGAAGGCGGGGAAGACGAAGAAGACACGCTGGTTGAGAGCCGGCTTCGCGCGGAGATCATGGAGATTGCCGCGCCGCGCCTTGAAGAAGATGTGGTGCGCTTTGACCGGCTGACGCTGGAGAATGCCGTGCTGACAGACCTGGAAGGCGGCGAAACCCGCTTTGAGCGCCTTGTCATCGACCGGCCCGGCCCGGCCCTGTCGCGCTCCATTGCGGCCTCCTTCACCGGCGACACGGAGAATCTGCCTGATCTGACCGGGACCCTCGCCGCCTACAGCTTCCGGGAAATGTCCCTGGCAGGCCTGTCTGTGTCCCTGCCGGAGGGAGACGGCACACTGCAGGCCGCAAATGTCAGCCTGCGCGGTCTGGGCGAGACCGGGCTGGAACTGGCGCGCGTTGAAAGCATCAGCTTTGATGGTCCCGCCACGCGCTTTGAGATTGAAAGCGTTGAAATGGAGGAAATTGGCGCGCGCTTCCTCGCCTCCCTGTTTGATGACGAGGCCGCGACCCTTCTCCAGACCGCCATTTCCGGCAATCCGGCCGATTACTATCGCAGCCTCGACATGACGGGCCTGTCGGGCGTGGCCAGCGGCGTGGTCTATGAGATGGACAGCTTCAGCGCTGAAGTAACCCCCGAAGGCGAACGCCTGCGTACGCTGGCAAGCATGCCGGCTTTACGTCTCTCTGCCGAGCGTGGCAGCGATCCGGGCGCGCATATCCGTAATATGCTGGGCTTTCTCGGCTATGAGGAGGTGGTGCTGCGTTTCGAGACCGATACGATCTACGATCCGGCAACCGACACGCTTCAGACCCAGAACAATAACCGCTTTGTCTGGGAGGACGGGCTGACGCTCTCGGCGCAGCAGCAGATTTCCGGCGTACAGGCCTATGGCGATGCTGTCGCCGCTGCCCGCGATAGCGAGGTCTCCGACCCTGAAGCACTGGCCGCGCTGGAACGCCTCCTGCGCCTGCACCAGCTCGAAATCCGTCTGGAAGACCAGTCCCTGCTGGACCGCAGCTTTTCCGCCTATGCCCTGATGAACGGCGTCACCCCGGCGCAGATGCGCGTACAGGCCTCCGCCCTCATTGGGCTGGGTCTCTCGGCCCTGCCAGCGGAGATCCCCCGGCCCTTCATCAATGCAATAGCCCGCCCTCTGTCCGACTTTGTGCGCGATGGCGGCACGCTGGTCATCAGGCTTGACCCGCCAGAGCCGGTGCCGCTGACTGCACTGGTCAGCCCGTCCGGCGAGTTCGACATTGACCGGCTCGGCCTCGCCGTCGACGTGGAACGGCCCGGACAGGACTAAGACACCCCCTTGGATCGCAGTGTCATCATCTTGAGCTCGCTGGTAGCGGGCAGCCGTGTTGGCGGCGGCGTCAGCGCGGCCGTTTTGACAGGCGCCGGGTACACACCCGAACACGTGCCGACCGTCATTTTCGGCCGCCATCCGGGCCTCGGCGCGCCCGGCGGCGGTGCCGTGCCGGATACGGTCTTTGCTGGCGCGCTTGACGGCCTGCTAGCCCATGGCGCCCACATCCGCAGCAGCGCCATACTGACCGGCTATTTTGCCAGCGCAGAGCAGGTGCGCGCGGCCGCCGCCTTCATAGAGACTGCCAAAGCGGCAAACCCCGGCATTTTCGTGCTGGTGGACCCGATCTGCGGCGACGGCGTCGCCGATGGCACGGCCGGCGGGCTCTATGTGAAGCGCGAAACGGCAGAGGCTATTGCCGCGCGGCTGGTCCCGCTGGCTGACCTCATCACGCCCAACGCGTTCGAGCTGGCCTTCCTGACCGGACAGCCAGTGACGGATACGGCCTCGGCCAGAACCGCCTCAAGCACGCTTGCAAAACCCGTCCTCGTCACCTCCGTGCCGGAGGGGACAGACCGGCTGGCGGTTCTGCTGACAGACGGCAAGGCAAGCTGTTCTGCCAGCGTGGACCGGCTGGAGGGCGTGCCGCACGGCACCGGCGATCTGCTGGCCGCGCTGGCGCTGGTGGCGCGTCTGGAAGGCGATACGGGGCAAGCGCTGTGCGAGCACGTCACGCGGGCCTGCGAACGGGTGATCCGCTCCAGCCTGGAAGCCCGCAGCCATGACCTGCTGCTCAGCGCCTTGTCATGACCCCGCGCCAAAACGTGCTCGGCCTTGATGGCTGCAAGGCAGGTTGGGTCGGGGTTCTCCTGCGCGAAGGCGCACCGGCTGAACTGCACCTGTTCGCGACACTCACCGATGCGCTGGAAATGACGGAACGCCCTGCCATCATCGCGATCGATATTCCCATCGGTTTTGAAAGCACGCCCAGCGGGCCGGGGCGCGAATGCGAGCGTCTGGTGCGCAAGCTGCTGAAAGGCCGGGCCTCCAGCGTGTTCTCCTCGCCGCTTCGCGCTGCCCTCGCCGCGACCAGTCATGCAGAGGCCATCGCCCTGAACCGCGCCGCTGGCGGGCCGGGCCTGTCGGCGCAGAGCTTTGCACTATTTAAAAAACTCCGTGAAGTGGATGCTGCCCTCACCCCTGATATGAGCGCGCGCGTCTTCGAGACCCATCCTGAAGCCGGCTTTGCCCTGCTGAACGGCGCGGCCCTCACCCACAACAAGAAGACACCGGAGGGCCGCGCTGAACGTCTGGCCCTGCTCGCGCGTCATGGCATCAGGCCGGATGTGCTCGACCCGCATCCCTATCCAAAAACCCGCTGCGCGCCCGACGATGTGCTGGACGCCGCCATGTGCGCGCTCACCGCCCGGCGCATCGCGAACGGTGAGGCGATGAGCCTGCCACCCGATCCGCCGCTGGACGCGTGCGGCCTGCCCATGCGCATTGTTCTGTGATGTGCTTGATCACGCCGCAAAGCCGCGCTACGGCCCTTCTTCATGAGCATCACGATACACGGACACGTCGCGCCCGGCTTTGAAGCCGTCGTCGACGCCATGCGCGCCAATTTCGAGGCCGGTGACGAGATCGGCGCAGCCTTCGCCCTCTACGAGAAGGGTGAGAAGCGCGTCGATATCTGGGCCGGCCATGCCGACCGCGCGCGCAGCAAGGACTGGCAGGAAGACACCCTCATCCCGGTCTTCTCCACCGGCAAGGCGATCAGCGCGATTGTGGCCGCTTACGCCGTTGATCAGGGCTGGCTCTCCTACGATACAAAGCTCGCTGAGCTCTGGCCGGAATTTGCCGCCGAGGGCAAGGATACCGTCAGTTTCGGCGATGCGCTCTCCCATCAGGCGGGCCTGCCGGGCTTCACTGAAGCCATGGAGCCTTCCGACTGGTTCAACCGCGAGCTGATCGAGGCGCGCCTTGCCGCCATGGCGCCGATGTGGCCGCTGGGAGAGGGCAGCGGCTATCACCCGATCACGTTCGGCTTTCTGGCCGACGCTGCCATCCGCCGCGCGGACCCCAAGGGCCGCACGATTGGCGGGCTGCTTCGCGAGGTCATTGCAGGCCCGCGCGGCATTGATGTCCATATCGGCCTGCCCGAAGCGGAACATGCGCGCGCGGGCGAGCACGTGCTGCCGCCCCGCCCGCCACATCTGGGCAAGATGAATGCCGAAAAGCAGGCCGCCTTCCTGAAAGCCTGGTCCTCGCCCGGCCGGCGCGGCGCCGCCGAATGGCGCACAGCTGAATTTCCCGCCGCCAATGCGCACGCCACCGCCAGAGGCCTGGCCGAGTTGATGGGCGTTTTCGCAACAGGCGGGCTTTTGCGCGGCGAACGCCTGTTAAGCGAGGCGGTCGTGAACGAGGCGATGGAAATCCGCGTGGCGGGCGAAGACCGCGTCCTGCCCTTCGACATCGCGTTCGGGGCTGGCGTGAATGTGAACCGGGATCTGGGCTGGTTCGGGCCTGAACCCCGCGCGGTCGGCCATTACGGCTTTGGCGGCTCATGCGCCTTTGCAGACCCGGTAACGGGCCTTTCCGGCGCCTATGTGATGAACCGGCAGATGGATGTGCTGGCCGGGGATCCGCGCGCGATAAAACTGATCGAGGCGGCGTATCAGGGGAAACCCGCGAAGAACTCAGGAACAAGCTGAAACCCCGGACGCGAAGCGATCCGGGGCCTCCCTCCGCCTCTCCTGCCCGAGGTCCCGGCTCACGCTGCGCTTGGCCGGGATTTCAGCTTTTGCCCTAATACGGCGTAATCCCTTTGGCCTGCGTGCGCATTTCCGGCGCGACGCCGCTCTTGCCCTGCCGGGCAAGATAATCATCCACCGCCCAGCGCACCGACGGAAACGCAAACTCGTCTTCGGGCAGATCATCGAGCGCGAAGAAGCGCACCTCCAGACTCTCCGGGCCGGGCCTGATCTCAGGCTCGACAAGCTGCGCGCGGAAGAAAATCTGCACCTGTGAAATCCGCGGGACGGAATAGACCCCGATCAGATCCTCAATGGCGATGACGGCAAACGCCTCCTCATACGCCTCGCGTTTCGCGGCCTCCTCCACGCTCTCGCCCTGCTCCATGAAGCCGGCGGGCAACGTCCAGAAGCCCGAACGCGGTTCAATCGCCCGGCGGCACATCAATATCTCTCCCGCCGCGTTGAAGACCACCGATCCAGCGACGATTTTCGGGTTCACATAATCGATGAATCCGCATGTTGAGCAGACATTGCGGGTGCGGTTATCGCCTTCCGGGACAGTGCGTTCAAACTTGACGGGCTGGTCTGGCATGATGCTGCGCGGGCCTCCTGTTGGACTGCCTGACACCGCCCCTTTTCCGTATCAGGACGGAATTGACATTGAACCGTGACATTTCGCGTGTACTCTACCCGAAGCTCAGTCATCGGATGAAGAGGGCATTATGGGTGACAAGGCAGAATTTGATCTGGCCGCCTCGCCGGGCCAGCTCCTCCACCGGGCACAGCAATTTGCCGCCGAGCGCTTCTCCGCGGCCACCGGCGGGGTGGAAATCACCCAGCGCCAGTTCGCGGTTTTAAGCGCGCTGAAAGAAGCTGACGGCCAGACCCAGACCCAGCTGGTCCAGCGCACGGGGATTGACCGCTCCACCCTGGCAGAGCTGGTTAGCCGCATGGCCACGCGCGGCCTTGTGGCACGCGAGAAAGCCCCCGGCGATGCACGCGCCAACGCGGTGAAACTCACCGATGAGGGCCGAGCCCTGCACCAGACCGCTGTCGATGGCGCGAAAGCCGCTGATGAGGCGATCCTGTCGGTGCTTGCCAAGAACAAGCGTGCCAACTTTGTTGATGCGCTGGTGCGCATTTCACGCGCGCTCGACCCGGAAGCCGATCCCAAGGCCAAGGACAAGACGGCCAAAAAGGACGGCAAGGACAAAGACAAGAAGAAAAAGAAAAAAAAGAAGAAGTAGGCCTACCCGCTACGAAGCGCGCTAGCTGCCTGCCTCCGCCTCTCTCACCGCCGCATTCCAAACCGGCGCCAGACGTCTTTCCCATATCTCCGGCGTGATCGCCCCGCGCCAGCGCGCGCGGATAACGCCCTCTCCATCAATGATGAAGGTCTCCGGCGCGCCGGTGACGCCCAGCTCCAGCGCGGCGCGGCGCTCATGATCCGCTGCCAGCGTCGTGAACGGATTACCTAGCCGGGCCAGGAAGGCGAGGCTGTTTTCCGGCCGGTCGGCATAGGTGATGCCGTGAATGGGAATGCCGCTCGCCGCCAGCTCTTCCAGCAGCGGGTGTTCCACAATGCAGGGCGCGCACCAGCTCGCCCAGAAATTCAGGAGATACGGCCCCTCGATTGTTTCCGGATCGAAATGGGCAAAGCCTGCGCCAAATTCCGTAACCGGAAGCTCCGGCAGGGCCCGGCCCGTCATCGGATCGCCCGGCGTGCCTTCACGCCCGGTCAGCGCGATGGCAAAGACAGCCAGCAGCAGGGCTATGGCACCGAGTGGTGCCCAGAAGACGATGCGGCTCATGGCTGGCCGTCCCCGGACAGTTTCTGCCATTCACGCGCCTTGGCCCGCTGAAGAAAGCTGAGCCAGATCAGGAACCCGACACCGCCAGCGGTAAGGGCATAGCAGCTCCACACCCATACCGCGTGGCCGCCCATGGAGAGAAATTCCGCCATCAGCTGCCCTCCCCTTCAATTTTGCGCCGTGCGCGCGCCTCGGCGCGTTTGGCAAGGCTCATATTGCGCACATTCATGAAGACGAGCGCGGTCATCAGCGCGGTAAACGCCAGCGCCATCACCAATAGCGGCCAGAGCTGGCTGGCATGGATGGTCGGGCCGTCCAGCCGGATGACGCTGGCGGGCTGATGCAGCGTATTCCACCAGTCCACGGAGAATTTGATGACGGGCAGATTGATGAGCCCCGCCATGGCAAGGATCGCGCCTGCACGCGCGGCAAGGCGCTCATCCTCGATGGCGGCGCGCAGCGCCATGTATCCAAGATACAGGAGGAATAGGACCAGCATGGAGGTAAGGCGCGCATCCCACTCCCACCAGGTTCCCCACATGGGCCGGCCCCAGAGCGATCCCGTCGCCAGCGTCAGGAAGGCAAACACCGCCCCGATGGGTGCCAGCGCCTGCGCAGCGAGGTCCGCAATGTTGTGGCGCCAGATGAAGTAGACAAAGCTCGCCCCGCCAAGCCCCGCATAGGCCGCCATGGAGAGCCAGGCTGATGGCACGTGCACATACATGATCCGCACCGTATCGCCCTGCTGATAGTCCGGCGGGGAGACGATCAGCGCCCAGGGCAGGCCGATGGCAAACAGGATCACCGCGCCCCAGCCGAACCACGGCACAAGGCGCGCCGCAAGACGCTCAAAACGCTCCGGATTGGCAAAGGCGCTCCACATGGGACTTCACCTAGTCTGAGGATCAATCATCTGCAAGCGGACGCAGCGCCGCACCTTTTCTTGTCCTCCCCCACATCCGTGGGGCCGGTCCTCGCTTGCCGCTCGCAAAGCTCGCTATCGCTGCGGGCGGGCGGTCGCCCTTGCGGCGCTGCGCGCCGGAGCTTCACTGTTGTCACGGGCCCGCGTCTTTCTCCCCCCGTTTACGGGGGGAGTGGTCCGAAGGACCGAGGGGGGATAATCCAAAACAAGCTCCCCCCTCCGCCTTCTTCGAAGGCACCTCCCCCGCAGGCGGGGGAGGACATCTCCTTTGTACGCTCGGCCCGCAGGATGACACGAAACACCCTACTCCAGCCGCCCTCTCAGCGCAGCCGCCATACCGAACGGGGCCAGTGCCAGCGCGGCGAGAGAAAACGCGCCTGCCAGCATCAGGTTCGCGCCTGCCAGTCCTGTGCCTTCCAGCGCGGCGCGCCCGGCACCGGCTACAAATACCAGCAGCGGCACCTGCAAAGGCGCGGCGATGAGCGCGATGAGAAGCCCGGAGCGCTTCACCCCCGCCGCCAGCGCGCCCGCAAAGCCGGAAACCAGCGCGAGACCCGGCAAGGCAAAGACAAGGCCAATGCTGAGCGCGCCCGCGCTGGATGCGTCCATGCCGTAGGCCATGGCAGCCACAAACCCGATCAGGGGCGCAGGCCAGAGCACGGCGCTGACATAGGCCGCCGCCTTGATGGCGGAGAGGGCGGTCAGGGAGAGCGGAGAGAGCGCGTAGAGCTCCAGCGTGCCATCGGAGAGATCATCGCCGAACAGGCGTTCTGCCCCCTGAAGGCTCGCCAGCAGGGCCGCAAAGGCGATAACGCCGGGGGCGGCGGCGCGCAAGATGTCCGCGTCCGGGCCTATGGCCAGCGGCACCAGTGCCAGCGCGGCCAGCATGAAAGCGGCAGGACCGGCCGGTCCGCCCCCGCCCGCAGCAGCCAGACGCCATTCGCGCACGAAGACAGCCAGAAGCGCGCTCATGCGCCCATCTCCAGCATACGCACATCGCTCCAGCCAAGATCAGCATGCGTGGCGGCAATGACCATCCCGCCCCTGGCCCGGAAATCGGCCACTAAAGCAGCGAGCAGCGCCTTGCCGTCATGGTCCAGCGGGGCCGCCGGCTCATCCATCAGCCAGAGCCGGGCTTTTGCATCCAGCGTCAGCCGCGCGATGGCAAGGCGGCGCTTCTGCCCGGCAGAGAGCTGGCCGCAGGCGCGAAACACCAGTTTTGAAAGCCCCATCGCCTCCAGCGCGGCACCGCCATCGCCAGCCCCGTGCAGGCGGGCGGCAAAGCGGATGGCCTCACGCACCGTCTCGGCAGGTTTCAGCGCATCGCCGTGCCCCAGATAGGCCAGAGGCGGGGCGGTGATGATACCCGCATCAGGCCGGACAAGGCCCGCAAGGGCGCGCAATAGCGTCGTCTTTCCGGTGCCATTGGGTCCGGTCAGCACCAGCGCCTCACCGGGTGCGAGCGTGAAGGTCAGATCACGCACCAGCACACGCCCGCCCCGCGAAAGGGAGAGGTTCTGAACACCAAGGCTTATAGTTCGATCATGAACAACCATCCTTGGGCACTACACCGGCCAAGGCGGGTCGCGCAAACCTTTCGCGCTGAAGCGCTAATTCTCTTGGGTTGGAGTAACACGGCCAGGAAAGAGGTTCACTCCGGTCCTATTGTATATGGCCCAACCGACAACCAGGAAAATAGAATCTAACAATCTCTGCGCAAGTATCAATGATGAAAATTTAGTATAGCGGATAATTTGCCGGAGTGCAGCTTCTTGATTTAAGAGAATAATTTCTGCATCTTCCGGGGCAATTCTGCTCTGTGATAGAGCAATTTGGGTTTGCATGGCGGCTTCTGAAAGAGCCCGGATATACCCACTTACAAGCGTTTTATTTTCTGTCCACCACTCTATCGCTTCTGACGATATTTCCTGTTCTATCCGCGCAAACAATTCCGCAGAATTCGCAGGCAAGAAATTTTCTAAACTTGACATGTGTTACCTCATCGCCTGGACGGCCCGGTATGCCGGATCGCAAACCAGCAACAGCGACTGCCCAGCCCCCGCATTAGCGGGAATACCCCTTTGCCTATGAGCTTCTGCCGTTCGTTTCACAGCTTGATCGCATTCCGTGACCATCTCCGACAATAAGCGGCGCGCCCGCTCGGCAGGCGTCCCCTCTCTCACTGGCAGTATTTCTGCTCGCAACGAAGCTACACTTAGTCCGCTGATGGCATCGCGATATCGCGGCGCGGCATCAGCGTAGCTTTCTGCAGCAACAAACTCTCCAAGTTCAATTGAAGCGGCTATCCCCGCTATACTTTGGTAGGCAGCGGTAGATTTTTCATCCAGAACGGCATCGTATCTCGGCGCGAAAACCGTGCAGCCGCCGAGGAACACCACCAAAAACACCGGGCCAAATCGTGATATTGACATTGTTCTGCCCTTCATAGTTTTAGTTAATTTAGCTTGTTGTCCAATGAACATCAATAAAATTTTTCAATTTGTATAAATTAGTTTATTCTACAACGGTTTATATTATTAGAAGGCGGCGCCTATACCTGTGACGCTGGCGGGACAGCCCTCATGGGCCACACATGCGATCAAATAGCGCCTTGATGCATTGCAGCGCACGGGAAGCAGGGCTAAAAGGCGCGCCAAGGATGGGATACGGGTGGGGGCGCCTCACGACATGCGCAACCAGCCGGAAACCGTCTTCTCTTAAGCCTGACGAGCCGGATCGCGGGATATCCCTCTCCCCGCACCATCGGCAGGGCAGACCCGCGACAAGGATATGACATGGCTTCTCTGGACAGCTTCAAGTGCCGCCGCGAAATGACCGTAGACGGCAAATCCTATCAGTATTTCGACCTGAAAGAGGCTGAAAAGAACGGCCTTACCGGCGCGTCGAAACTGCCCTACACGCTCAAAGTCCTGCTGGAGAACCTGCTTCGCTTTGAGGACGGCTCCACCGTTACCAAGGCCGATATCCAGGCCGTGGCCGAATGGGTGAAGACCGGCAAGTCCGACCACGAGATCCAGTACCGCCCGGCGCGCGTGCTGATGCAGGACTTCACCGGCGTTCCGGCGGTTGTGGACCTGGCTGCCATGCGCGACGCCACCAAGGCCCTTGGCGGCGACCCGAAAAGCGTGAACCCGCTGGTGCCGGTTGATCTGGTCATCGACCACTCCGTCATGGTCGATGTGTTCGGCACCGCTGACAGCTTCAAGCTCAACGTGGAGCGCGAATACGAGCGCAATGGCGAGCGCTACAAATTCCTCAAATGGGGCGCGAGCGCATTTGATAATTTCCGCGTCGTCCCGCCCGGCACCGGCATCTGCCACCAGGTGAACCTCGAATACCTCGCCCAGACCGTCTGGACGAAGGATGAAGACGGCGTCACCTACGCCTTCCCGGACACGCTGGTCGGTACTGACAGCCACACCACCATGGTCAATGGCATGGCCGTTCTCGGCTGGGGCGTGGGCGGCATCGAGGCCGAAGCGGCCATGCTCGGCCAGCCTGTCTCCATGCTGATCCCCGAAGTCATCGGCTTCAAACTGACCGGCAAGCTGCCTGAAGGCGCAACCGCCACCGATCTGGTGCTCACCGTCGTGCAGATGCTGCGCAAGAAGGGCGTGGTCGGCAAATTCGTGGAATTCTATGGCGCTGGCATCGACAATCTGTCGCTGGAAGACGCCGCCACCATCGCCAATATGGCGCCTGAATACGGCGCGACCTGCGGCTTCTTCCCCGTCGATAACGAGACAATCGAATATCTGGCCTCCACGGGCCGCGATGCCTCGCGCGTGAAGCTGGTCAAGGAATATTCGCGCGCTCAGGGCATGTTCCGCCCGGAACGCACTGACGAGCCGGTCTATACCGACACGCTGCATCTTGATCTGGCCTCTGTTGAGCCGTCGCTTGCCGGGCCGAAGCGCCCGCAGGACCGCGTGGCCCTCTCCGATGCCGCTGACGAGTTCGCGCAAGTGCTCGACAGCGAATTCAAGAAGCTGGAAGACGGTGGCCGTCAGGTGCGCGTCGAGGGCGAGCAATACTCGGTCGGCCATGGCAGCGTGGTGATCGCGGCCATCACCTCGTGCACCAACACCTCCAACCCGTCCGTCATGCTGGGCGCAGGGCTCGTTGCCCGCAATGCGGTCAAGCGCGGCCTGAAAGTCCAGCCCTGGGTGAAAACCTCGCTGGCACCGGGTTCGCAGGTCGTCACCGACTATCTGCTGCGCGCTGGTCTGCAGGATGATCTCGATGCGCTCGGCTTCAATCTCGTCGGCTATGGCTGCACGACCTGTATCGGCAATTCCGGCCCGCTGCCTGAAAAGATCTCCAAGGCGATCTCCGAAGGCGATCTGGTGGCCTGCTCGGTTCTGTCAGGCAACCGCAACTTTGAAGGCCGGGTCAATCCGGACGTGCGCGCCAACTATCTGGCAAGCCCGCCTCTGGTCGTCGCCTACGCGCTCGCCGGCACGATGAACATCAACCTCACCGAAGACCCGATCGGCTATGACGATAATAACGAGCCGGTTTATCTGAAAGACATCTGGCCGACTTCCGCCGAGATCGCCGAAGTGGTCCGCTCGGCCGTCACGCCGGACATGTTCGCCACCCGCTATGCCGACGTCTTCAAGGGCGATGAGTACTGGCAGGGCATTGAGAGCGGTTCGGGCCTCACTTACGACTGGCCGGATTCCACCTATGTCGCCAACCCGCCCTTCTTTGAAGGCATGACGACGGACATCACCCCGCCGGCGGACGTGAAGGATGCGCGCATTCTCGGCCTGTTTGGCGATTCCATCACCACCGACCACATCTCGCCGGCCGGCTCCATCAAGGCAGCAAGCCCGGCGGGCAAATGGCTGCAGACCAATGGCGTCGAACCGCTGGAGTTCAACTCCTACGGCGCGCGCCGGGGCCATCATGACGTGATGATGCGCGGCACGTTTGCCAATATCCGCATCAAGAACCAGATGGTGCCGGGCGTCGAAGGCGGTGTGACCATTCACCACCCGTCCGGCGAGCAGATGGCGATCTATGACGCGGCGATGAAATACGCCGAGGAAAGCCGTCCGCTGGTTATCTTTGGCGGCAAGGAATACGGCACCGGCTCCTCGCGTGACTGGGCAGCCAAGGGCACGCGCCTTCTGGGCGTGCGCGCGGTCATCACCGAGAGCTTTGAGCGTATCCACCGCTCCAACCTTATCGGCATGGGCGTGCTGCCGCTGGTCTTCAAGGACGGGCAGAGCTGGTCCTCGCTGGGCCTGAAAGGCGATGAGACGGTAACGCTGGAAGGCGTGTCAGCCATCACGCCGCGCGCCGATGTGAAGGCCGTCATCACCCATGCTGACGGCACCTCCAAGACGGTGACGCTGCGCGCCGCCATCGATACCGAGAACGAGCTCGACTACTTCAAAAACGGCGGCATCCTGCACTACGTCCTGCGCCAGCGCGCCGCCGCGTAGGGGGACACTCAGCCCTCGTCCTCTTTTGGCTGTCATGGTGTCTCCCCCCGTTTACGGGCGGGGTGAGAAGCGAAGCTTCGAACGCCCGCAGGGCCGAGGGGGGGGGGGTAATCGAAACAAGCTCCCCCCTCCGTCAGCTTCGCTGACACCTCCCCCGTAAACGGGGGAGGAAACCTGACAGCCGCACCTCACAAACAACAAAAAAAACCCCGGACGTTTCCGTCCGGGGTTTTTCTTTACTCAGGTCTGAAGTGCGGCCTTAGTCGGCCGCGCCCGCAGT
>NZ_JBHYFK010000007.1:0-214478 GCF_051859565.1 Glycocaulis sp. | reverse complement strand
GTTCCCGCGCAGTCGGGAACCCAGAGCCACTTGGCGCTGCCTTCGCTCTTCGATCTCTGGATGCCCGCCTGCGCGGGCATGACGAGTGGCGGGGGCTTTCTGCTGGAGCAGCTTGCCGGGCTTTATGGGTCTCCCGTCGGGGCGGGAGACCCCGGTGGAGAGGTTCGCGCTACACAAGGTCTGGCCTACTCTACGCAGACGTTTCAAATTCCGGGGTCTCCCGCCTCGCCTGTCCCCGTGAAAACGGGGAACGGGAGACCCAGACGATCTTGCAAACACCCCCGCCCCTTTCGCGTTTCACCGCGAGAACGAAAAGCGCGAGGGGCTGCATCATGACTGGCCATAAGGCCCGCCCGCCTGTATGAGGGCGCGCGAAAAGAACACTTAGCTCCCCAAGACGTCAGGAACACCTCCATGACCTTCCCGGTCGAAAAGCTGCGCAATATCGCCATCGTCGCCCACGTCGACCACGGCAAGACCACCCTCGTTGACAAGCTGCTGCGCCAGTCGGGCACGCTGGGCACGCGCGGCGAAGAAGTCGAAAGGGTGATGGATTCCAACGATCTGGAAAAAGAGCGCGGCATCACCATCCTGGCCAAGAACACCGCCGTCACCTGGGGCGACTGGCGCATTAATATCGTCGACACGCCCGGCCACGCCGATTTCGGCGGCGAGGTGGAGCGCGTCCTGTCCATGGTCGATTCGGTGCTGCTGCTGGTCGATGCGGTGGACGGCCCGATGCCGCAGACCACCTTCGTGACGAAAAAGGCGCTGGCGCTGGGCCTGAAACCCATCGTGGTCATCAACAAGATCGACCGGCCGAGCGCGCGCCCTGACTGGGTGGTGGACCAGACCTTTGACCTGTTTGACCGGCTCGGCGCCAATGACGAGCAGATGGACTTTCCCGTAGTTTACGCATCCGCCCTGCAAGGCTTTGCCACGCTCGATCCGAGCGCCCAGAGCGACAATATGGACGCGCTGTTCCAGACCATCGTGGAGCGTGTCTCCCACCCGGATGTTGACCGTGACGGCCCGCTTCAGCTGCAGGTCTCCGCGCTTGATTATTCCAGCTATACCGGCGTGATCGGCATTGGCCGCATCCGGCGCGGCAAGCTGGCGCGTAACCAGCAGGTTTCGGTGATCGGCGCAGACGGCAAGACGCGCAAAGGCAAGGTCTTACAGGTGTTCGGCTTTCACGGGCTGGAGCGCGTGGAGATGGAGAGCGCGAGCGCCGGTGACATCGTCACCTTCTCCGGCATTGATCCTTTGAACATTTCCGACACGCTGTGCGATCCGGAGCATGTCGAGGCCCTGCCGGCGCTGGTGGTCGACGAGCCGACCATTGCCATGACCTTCCAGGTCAACGACTCCCCCTTCGCGGGCCGCGAAGGCAAGTTCGTCACCTCGCGCAATATCAAGGAGCGGCTTGACCGCGAGCTGATCCACAATGTGGCACTGCGCGTGGTGCAGCTCGACGATGCCGACAAGTTCAAGGTTTCGGGCCGGGGCGAGCTGCATCTCTCCATCCTGATCGAGACGATGCGCCGCGAAGGCTTTGAGCTGGCCGTGGGCCGCCCGGAAGTCATCACGAAAATCATCGATGGCGTGGAAAGCGAGCCCTACGAGAACCTCACCATCGATGTGGAGGAAATCCACCAGGGCGGCGTGATGGAGCGCCTCGGCTCACGCAAGGCCGAGATGAAGAACATGGTGCCCGATGGCAATGGCCGGGTGCGCCTGGATTACATCGTGCCGACGCGCGGCCTGATTGGTTTCCGCTCTGAGTTCCTGACGCTGACGCAAGGCTCCGGCCTGATGTTCCACAGCTTTGACCATTACGGGCCGAAGCAGGCGGGCGATGTCGGCCAGCGGCCCAAGGGTGCGATCATCTCCATGGAAACCGGCAAGGCGCTGGCCTATGCGCTGTGGAATATCCAGGAGCGCGGCAAGCTCTTCATCGGCCACGCCACCGAAGTCTATGAGGGCATGATTATCGGTCTGAACTCCCGCGAGGAGGACATGATCGTGAACCCGCTCAAAGGCAAGAAGCTGACCAATATCCGCGCCGCAGGGGCCGACGAGGCCGTGGTGCTCGTTCCGCCCATCCGCGTGACGCTGGAATACGCCCTGGAATTCATCAATGACGATGAGCTGGTCGAGGTGACACCGCAATCCATCCGCATCCGCAAGAAACTCCTGCTGGAGCACGAGCGCAAGAAGGCCAGCCGCGACAAGGCTTGATCTTTTTGGGGTCGCTCGACGCGGCGGACCATCATTGTCATGGCCCGGTTTATCCGGGCCACCCATGCCTCTAGAGTTTCCGGCTGATCGTTCGTTATAGGCATGGCTCCCCCGCATAAAGCGGGGGATGACACTCTTGTGGTGCTTTGAAAAATGGATCCCGGGTCAAGCCCGGGAACCCGGTTGAGAGGCTCGATGATAAACACCGGGGCCCCGGCCCCCGAGCCGGGGTCCACCTTCTAAGCTTCATGGTTTCCCATGGCGCGGAGGCCGACAGTCGTGGGCTACGAAGGTTTAACGTTATTTTGGTGACGCTTGATCAGCGCCTTGATCCAGCTCATCGCAAACTCAATCGCCCATTCCGTCTGTGTCGGCGATAACGTCGGCATCTCTCCTCCACCTGGTCCATGACCGAAGGGGTTTCTCACACTCTTAAAATATTCTTTGAGGATTTCAGCTTCCCAAGGCTCGAGAAAGCCATTCTTTTTTGATGCGAGATTTTCAATATAGTTTGCTGCTCCTTTCTCACCGCCATGCGTCCACCCCCTCTCACTCGAGATAATCTTGATCGCACTCTCTAGCGACTTTGCCGCATACCAAGCGGGGTCCCGGCCATTGGAATCACGCAGATCCAAAGCTTCCTTCATATCTAAGTCGATATTTTTCCAGCGACCATCCGAGACTAACTGCCAAAATGGCGTCTCGACTTCTTGTTGAACCAAATCATCGGCTACAATTTGGATAAATCCATTGTGATAATTCAGCAAATACCCCGCCTGCTTGAAACGTGTATTTAACTCTTCAACATTGCCTTGAAAGTTCTGCTCAGTCGATTTCTGAATTTGCTCCAGGAAAGCACTCGTCGGTGGTTTTGATCGCACCACAAACCGACCTCCTGACGCTAAGGGGGCTGATGCTGCAGGCTTAGACATCGCCGCTTCAATCTTGGCGGTTGCCGCTCGTGCTCTCAGCTCAAGCTCGCGGTATCGGAACCCCAGCTCGACCAGACTCAAACGCTCTTTGATGTGCTGATCTATCGACCCGGCAACCGGGCCATTCATCCATGTCTCACAAACCGAAACTAACGTGTATTTCCCAGAAACTTGCTGCTGGCTCCCATTACGCGGCACGGTGTAGGAATAATACAGTGGAGAAAGCTCTTTAAGGCCGAGCTCACGGGATAAATCGTTGTGCAGTCGCGTCCAAAATTTAACGCCGTATTCGCTCTCCTTCCCTTCGCGGTAATAAGGTGCAATATCCTCGGAAAGAATCCGAAACGCTTGCACTAAGAGGCGCTTATCACAGTCTTCAAATGAAGCCCTAAGCTGCGCCTTCTCGTATCGGCGGGCAAAAATATCGACCAGCATTGGTTTATTACGCTCTATAGAACGACTAAATTCAATTGTACCATTAGCTGATTCGATAGATGTTTAGGACCTTTACGGCTTCCAATGGCGGTGCTGGGCTTTCAGTTCACCTGCCCCCAAGCTGGATAGTCCGGGGACGAGGCGCTCACCCCCGCTCGATCAGGCAGGCATCGCCATAGGAAAAGAAGCGGTAGCCACGCGCAATCGCGTGCGAATAGGCGCCCTGCATCACCTCCAGCCCCGCCAGCGCGCTGACCAGCATGAAGAGCGTGGACTTGGGCAGGTGGAAATTGGTCAGCAGCGCGTCCGTGACCCGGAAGCAATAGCCCGGCGTGATGAAGATGGCCGTTTCGGCGCTGCCCGCCCTCACCCGGCCTTCATTGTCGGCGGCGCTTTCCAGCGTGCGCAGCGCCGTGGTGCCGACCGGGATGATGCGGCGGCCTTCTCGCTTGGCCGCATTGATGGCGGCGGCAGCCTCCTCGCTGATCTCATACCATTCGGCGTGCATACGATGCTCGGACACGTTTTCGGTCTTCACCGGCAGGAAGGTACCAGCGCCGACATGAAGGGTCAGCTGGGTGGTCGCCACGCCCCTTGCCTCCAGCGCCGCGAACAGGCGGTCAGTGAAGTGCAGGCCAGCCGTCGGCGCCGCGACCGAGCCCTTGCGGGCGGGGTCGGAGAACAGGGTCTGGTAATCAGTGCGGTCTTCGGCATCGGCATCGCGCTTCGAGGCAATATAAGGGGGCAGTGGCGGGTTGCCCGCGCCTTCAAGTGCGGCATCAAGGTTTGCCCCTGACGCATTGAATTGCAAGGTGATATCGCCGCCTTCGGCTTTCGCCATTACGGTCACCGACAGGCCTTCGGGGAAATGGATCGTGTCGCCTTCGCGCACGCGCTTGGCAGGCCGGGCGAAGGCGCGCCAGCTATCCTCGCTCACGCGCGTATGCAGGTTGAGCTCGATGCGGGCCGGGCCGCCGCCGCCAACCGCGCGCGCCGGACGCTCCCCGGTCAGCGCCGCCGGGATGACGCTGGTATTGTTCAGCACCAGAAGATCGCCGGGCTGCAGCAGCTCTGGCAGGTCCAGCATGGTGTGATCGGCCAGCGCCCCGCCCTGCCCCACATGTAACAGGCGCGCACTGTCCCTAGGCCGCGCGGGCCTCAGCGCGATCCGGTCCTCTGGCAGGTGGAAATCAAAGTCGGAGAGTTTCATGGGGTGGCCGTGTCTTTTCCTCCCCCGTTTACGGGGGAGGTGTCAGCGAAGCTGACGGAGGGGGGAGTTTGTTTTATCCCCCCCCTCGCCCCTTTCAGGGGCACTCCCCCCGTAAACGGGGGGAGAAACCGCCATTGCTATTGAACCGTCGCTTTCACGATCTTGCCCGGATTGCGGGGCGGTTCGCCCTTGGGCAGGGCGTCGACGAATTCCATGCCCTCGATCACCTCGCCCCAGACCGTGTAGCTATTGTCCAGATAGGGCACGGCGTCCAGGCAGATGAAGAACTGGCTGTCAGCGGAATTGGGGTCATTGGTGCGCGCCATGGACATGGTGCCGCGCACATGCGGCTCGGCGCTGAACTCGGCCGGGATTTTCTGGCCCGAACCGCCCGTGCCGGTGCCTTTCGGGCAGCCGCCCTGCGCAACGAAGCCATCAATCACGCGGTGGAAGCTGATGCCGTCATAAAAGCCGCTTTGTGCCAGCTCGCTGATGCGGGCGACATGTTTGGGGGCGAGATCGGGGCGGAAACGGATTTTTACATCACCCCCGGTGTCGAGGGTGAAGATGAGGGTATCGGC
This sequence comes from Glycocaulis sp., assembly GCF_051859565.1. Classification (GTDB taxonomy): domain Bacteria; phylum Pseudomonadota; class Alphaproteobacteria; order Caulobacterales; family Maricaulaceae; genus Glycocaulis. The sequence continues at coordinate 209,079 of NZ_JBHYFK010000007.1, read as the reverse complement.
CAAGGGATTTACTCCGTGATGCGGACAGGAATTTCGATGTTGCAGACATCGGGCAGACGGTCATTGTTGGCCGCCTGAAGGGCTTCGAGATAGACGGCAAAGTCAGGTGTATCGGTGTCGAACACCTCGATCGTGAGACGGTCACTCTCTGGCAGTTCGCTGGCCATGCGCATGGACATGATGAAGTCGGGGCGGAAGCCCATCGTCTCGCCCATCGTGCCGACACGGATGGCATCCACCGCATCCTGCCCGGCCCGGACACGTCCCCACACGGTGTAAACCGCTTCCAGATGGGCCGGTGTGCCGGTGGTGATGTAGAACTGGCTATTGGCCGAATTGGGATTGCTGGTCCGCGCGGCTGCTACTGCGCCGCGGCAGTGCAGAAGCCAGGATTCGACCTGGCCATCGGCGCGAATGCCGGCCTGGCCTAGCGGCATGGTGGAGGCCGGGAATCCGTTCCAGAAGCCAGCGCGTGCGCGCGTATTTGCCTCTCGCGGATTGACCACACGGTCCTGCAGCTCGCTGATGGCGATATCAGTATCCAGACCGCGGGCGATCATGAACTCCGCCTGCAGCGGCTCCCTGTCGGCATTCAGCCCCGGATTGTCGGACGCGCCGCCGCCCTGCGCCATGAAATCACGGATTACGCGGTGCCAGACCTTGCCGTCATAAAAGCCTTCAGCCACGAGCTCGCGGATGCGCGCGACATGGTTGGGCGCAAATTCCGGCGCCAGCTCCACCCAGATATCACCATGACGCGTGGAGATGACGAGAAGCCTGTCCGGATCAACGCTGCGCCATGCCGCCTCAGGCGCGTCCGCGATGATCTGACGGGCCGCATCGGGGCCGGACGGGATACCGTCGCGCGCATAGCGGCTGCCATCGGCTTCCTGGATCGTGGCGGACGACTCCGCCATCCCGGTATCGGTGGACGCGTCTGCGCAGGCCGTGGCCGCCAGGGCGAAGGCGCTGACGCTCGCCGTCAGCAGAGCAGAAGTCATACGGATCATTTGGCAAATCTCTCCAGCACACGGGTCTTGATGGTGGGCGGCACGAAGGCGGTAATGTCACCGCCCAGCCGCGCGATTTCCTTGACGAGCCGCGAGGCAATCGCCTGATGGCGCGGATCGGCCATAAGGAACACCGTCTCGATGTCAGGATTGAGGCGCTGGTTCATGCCGACCATCTGGAACTCGTACTCGAAGTCCGAGACGGCGCGCAGGCCGCGGATAATCGCTCCGGCGCCAACTTCCTCGGCAAAGTGCATCAGCAGGCCGGAGAACGGGCGTACCTCGATCACGGTCTCGCCGGTATATTCGCGCGTCAGGTCCAGCGCCATTTCCACCCGCTCATCGAGCGAGAAAAGCGGGCGCTTGTCCTCATTGCGGGCAATGCCGATGACCAGCTTGTCGTAAAGCTTCACCGCGCGGCGCACGATATCGATATGGCCGTTCGTCAGCGGATCGAACGTGCCAGGATAAAGGGCGACGCGCTCTTTCATCAGCTTTCTCCAGACGGGCCGGTTTCCGGCGCCGTATCGGCTTCGCCGCCGCCGGCGTCTTCATCGCCCTCGGCTTCGTCGTTCTTGGCGATGCGCGCAACGGACACCACCTTTTCGTCATTGGCAAGACGGATCAGGCGCACGCCCTTGGTGGCGCGGCTGGCAATGCGCACCGTGTCGACGGGGAAGCGGATAAGCTGGCCACCATCGGTGACGGCCATCACGGTATCGCCCTCTTCGATCAGGAAGCAGGCTGCCAGCGGCTCGGACTGACGCTTGTCCTTGGTCCACACGCCCTGCCCGCCCCGGCTCTGCGGGAAGTATTCATAGGAGATGACCCGCTTCCCCATGCCGGACTCCACGACATTGAGCAGGATCTCCTCATGGGCGCGAAGCTCCATGTAGCGGACCTCGGACAGGGTGATTTCCTCGCCCTCTTCCTCGTCGCCAGCGTCGATGTCGGCCTCGGCCGCATCCAGCTCCTCGTCGCCCTCATTGCGCATTTCGGCGCGGCGGCGTTTGAGATAGGCGCGCGTTTCGGCCCGCCCGATCTCGACATGGTTGAGGATCGCCATGGAGATGGCCGTATCGCCTTTCTCCATGCGTATGCCGCGAACGCCGGTGGAATTACGGCTGGCAAACACGCGCACATCGGTCACGGGGAAGCGGATCGCCTTGCCGTTCGCGGTCGTCAACAGCACGTCCTGCCCCTCATGGCACAGGCGCACATCGAGGATCTGGCCGTCAGCCTCCTCCAGCTTCATGGCAATCTTGCCGTTGCGGTTCACCTGCACGAAGTCCGACAGCTTGTTGCGCCGGACGCCGCCCGATGTGGTGGCAAACATCACATCAAACCGGCTCCATTCAGCCTCGTCCTCCGGCAGCGCCATGATGGAGGTGACGCGCGCGCCTTCGCCAAGCGTCGGCAGGAGGTTGGTCAGGAACTTGCCCTTGGTGTTGGGCGCGCCCTGCGGCAGGCGCCAGGTCTTGGTCTTGTAGACCATGCCGTCGGACGTGAAGAAGAGCAGCGGCGCATGGGTGGAGGCGACAAACAGCGTGGAGACGAAATCCTCGTCCTTCATCGCCATGCCGGCCCGGCCGCGCCCGCCCCGGTTCTGCGCCCGGTAGAGCGAGAGCGGGGTGCGCTTCACATAACCGCCATGGGTCAGGGTGACGACCATCTCCTCGCGGGGGATGAGGTCTTCATCCTCGATCTCGAAATCACCCTCCACAAGCGCGGTGCGGCGCGGCACGCCAAAGCGTTCCTTGGAATCCAGCAGCTCGCCCTTGACGATCTCGCGGATGCGCACGGGGCTTTTGAGAATGTCCAGCAGGTCGGCGATCTCGACCGCCAGCTTCTCCGCTTCACCGGAAATCTCGTCACGCCCCAGCGCGGTCAGGCGGTTCAGGCGCAGTTCCAGAATGGCGCGCGCCTGCTCGTCGGTCAGGTGGATGGTGTTGTTGTCGAGAATGATCGAGCGCGGATCGGCCACCAGCGCCACCAGAGACGCAATGTCCGCCGCCGGCCAGGCACGCTCTTTAAGCTGTTCACGGGCCGTCGCAGGGTCCGGCGCGGCGCGGATCAGGCGGATCACCTCATCGATATTGGCCACTGCAATGCCAAGCCCGATCAGGATATGGGCGCGGTCGCGCGCCTTTTTCAGGTCGAACTTGGCCCGGCGGGCCGTCACGTCCTTGCGGAAGGCGATAAATGTTTCGAGGTAAGTTTTCAGCCCCGCCAGCTGCGGCTTGCCGCCAATCAGCGCCAGCATATTGACCCCGAACGAGGTCTGCAGCGGGCTCCAGCGGTAAAGCTGGTTCAGGATCACTTCGGCATTCGCATCGCGTTTCAGCTCGACCACCACGCGCATGCCCGAACGGTCGGATTCGTCGCGCAGGTCTGAAATACCCTCAATGCGCTTTTCACGCACCAGCTCGGCGATCTTCTCGATCATCGAAGCCTTGTTCACCTGATAGGGAATTTCGTGGATCAGGATGGCCTGGCGGTCTTTGCGGATTTCCTCGATCGACGTCTTGCCGCGCACCAGCACCGAGCCGCGCCCGGTCAACAAGCCATTGCGCGCGCCGGTACGCCCGATGATCTCGCCGCCCGTCGGGAAGTCTGGCGCCGGCACGAACTCGATCAGATCGAGATCGGTCAGTTCCGGGTCTTCCAGCAGCGCCACGGTGGCATCGACCACCTCGCCCAGATTGTGCGGCGGGATATTGGTCGCCATGCCGACCGCGATACCGCCAGCGCCGTTCACCAGCAGGTTGGGGAAGCGGGCAGGCAGGACAATCGGCTCTTTTTCCGACGCGTCGTAGTTTTCCCGGTAATCGACGGTTTCCTTGTCGATATCGGCCAGCAGCGCCTCGGCAGGCTTGTCCATGCGCACTTCGGTGTAACGCATGGCGGCGGGCGGATCGCCATCGACCGAGCCGAAATTGCCCTGACCGTCGAGGAGCTTGAGGCCCATCGAGAAGTCCTGCGCCATGCGTGCCAGCGCATCATAGACGGCCTGGTCGCCGTGCGGGTGGTATTTACCGATGACGTCACCGACGACGCGGGCCGATTTGCGGTATTGTTTGTCGTGGGTATAGCCCTGCTCGTGCATCGACCAGAGAATGCGCCGGTGCACAGGTTTGAGGCCATCGCGCGCATCGGGGATGGCGCGGCTCACGATCACGCTCATCGCGTAATCGAGATAGGAGCGGCGCATCTCCTCCTCGATGGCGATCATCGGCCCGCCTTCGGGGCGCGGAGGCTCCTGACCGTCCGCTGCGCCGCCATTCATGCCGTTCCCGCCAGCGCCGGATTCGTCAATATCGATATCGTCCGGGCCGGGCTCGTTCGGTGTGTCGCTCAAGCGTATCTGTCCTGTAGTCAGGCGGGCATGGAAGATGCCCCGCAAGGAATGGGCGCCGACAGCCGGAATCACGTGTCAGCAAAGCTGGGAAAGGGTTTACCAAGCCCCAGCCACAGGGGCAAACGATGAGGTGTGTTTCAGCCCCTTCGCGCGCACCAAATATGACATCGATTTCATTTGAGGATTTTGCCTTCGCCACTAACGTTCGCAGCCGGTCAGGCATCTGTAATTCGGGAGATAAAACAATGACCCGCACTGGTTTGTTTACAGCAGCGATTACTGTACTTGGTCTTGGGCAGGCCGCAGCAGCCGACGATGCAGGGCCATTCCGCCTTGCGCATGCGCCCGGACCGTCAGGCAACGTCACATATTATATTGCCGCCCCGGCGGACGGCCCCCGGCCTCTGCTGGTGGTCCTGCAGGGATCGGGCTGCGAGCCGGTGTTTGCCCGCAGTGACGAGGGGCTGGTCGCCACCGCCGGACAGGACATCATCCACCAGCTCGCGGCGGATCGCTTTGCTGTAATGGTTGTGGAAAAACCACACCTTACGGGCCAGACGGCTGCAACCGCAGGCCAGGTTTCCGACGCTTGTCCGCCGGAGTTCCGGCGCAACCACACGCTGGACAACTGGACGGCCGAGGTGGGGCAGGCCATCGACGCAGCCGTGCGGTCTGGCGCCACGTCCGCTGGTGACACCGTTCGCCTGCTCGGCCTGTCGGAAGGGGCGATCATCGCCGCGCGTCTGGCCGCCCGGCGCGATGATATCAGTCATGTCGCCTTCCTGTCCGGCTTCGGCTGCGATCTATGGTCTGACCGGCTGGCGCGCGCGCGGCTGGATGCGATGGCCGGTGAGGGTACGCCGGAAGAGCGCCAGGAGCGGGCGCGCGAGGCGTTGGCCGTGCTTGAGGCCGGCTTTGCCGGGGTGGCGCGCGATCCGCTGAATTCCGATGCCTACTTCCAGGGGCAGACACACCTTTTCTGGTCGACCTTCGGGCGGGCCTGCCCCGCCGAAGACCTGGCTGGCTCTGGCGCGGGCGTGCTGGTCTATTACGGCACCGAGGATGAGCAGATCGATGCCAACGGCGTAGAAATGATCACCACAGCAAGGCTGGCCGCCGGGAAGGCTATCCGTGTCGAACGGGTATTCGGCGGCGGGCATATTCTCAACACGGACGAGGGCGCCCCCTTCGCCAACCTGGTCGGAGCCTTTATCGACGCACTCGACTGGATGGATGAGACCGGCCGGATCCAATAACATTGGCGAAAATGGGGGGCGGCCCTTCTGGCCTATCCCCTCTCCCCGATGCTACCGTGTTGAAAACACGAGACAGGGAGGCTGACCCCATGAAACTCACACGCAGGGCTGCAACGCTTGGAATGGCCGCCGGAACGGGCCTGATCGCATCGGGCGCGGGCTTCGCGCGCCGCGATGACGACACGCGCTGGAGCAATGCTCCGGACCTGCCCTTCCCGGTGCAAGAGATCTACCCTGCCCTGCTGGACGGCACGATCTACGTGATTGGCGGGTTCGCGACGGGGATTTCAGACCGTCCGCTGGACATTTCAGACCGCGTGCTGGCCCTTACCCCCGGCGCCGATGAAAGCTGGCGCGAGATGCCGCGCCTGCCCATCCCGACCCATCACCCGCAATGCGTGGGCGTTGACGGCACGCTCTATGCGATTGGCGGCTACACCACCGAGCAGGGCGGGGTGTGGTCCAATACCAACCGGGTATGGACACTGCGCCCCGGCGAGGACACCGCCTGGCAGGAAGGGCCGCCCCTGCCCGGCCCGTGGTCGGAGAATGTGGCGGTGGCGCTGGATGGCCGCATCCATGTCATCACCGGGCGGCGTCCGTCCGGCGTAGAAAATTCGGAATGGAACCACCAGTCGGACGTGACCGCGCATCTGGTGCTGGACCCGGCGGAAGGGACATGGACGACACTTGCGCCCTCACCCAGCGCACGCAATTCAGCCGCTGCCGCCGTGATGAACGGGCTGATCCATGTGGTGGCAGGGCGCACCGTCTCTGGCGGCAATACGCCCGCCCATGAGGTCTATGACCCGGCCAGCAATAGCTGGACTTTGGCCGCGCCCCTGCCCCAGCCCTCACGCGGCCCGCGCGGGTCTGGCGGGCTGGCCGCCGCCAGCGTCGGTGACACGCTCTACGTGTTTGGCGGGGAATGGTTTGAGGATGGCGGCGGCGTCTATGAAGAAGTGTGGGCCTGGCGGGCGGAGACCGATAGCTGGCAAGCGGTCAGCACCATGCCGACACCGCGCCACGGCCTCGGCGCGCACGCCCTTGATGGTGCGATCTACACCATAGGCGGAGCCGCCCAGCGCGGCGCGGCCGATACCAGCGCGAAGGTGGAAGTGTTCAGGCCGGAATAGCGCTCAGGAGGCCGGCGGCGGCGGAAGCTCGGAGGAAGCGGGCGCCGGCGGGGCGGAGGGCGGGCTGGCGCGGTTGATGAAGGACTCGCGCAGGCGGCGGGCCTGCTCGATATTCTTCTGCCGGGCGCGGCCGCCAATCAGGAAACAGTCAATGATCTGCCACAGGCCAAAGCCGCCAAACGTGATCAGCTTGAGCACGCCGGCAAGGATGTCGCCGACGAGAAAACGGTCAATGCCGAGAAAGCCGAGCCAGATATTGAAGCCGTAGAGCAGGACCGGGTTCTTCTCCGACGCCTGGAAGGCAGAGATGAAGCCGGGCCGGCTGGCCTCCGGCAGTGAGCCGACAATGGCGTAAAGCTCGGTCGAGTAGCTGTGACGATTCATGGAAGTCCCCGCTCAAAGGAAATTGAGCGGGGACCATGGCGCGGTCTGCCGGGAGGTGTAAAGCGCGTTAACGCGCCATCCCCCTAGAACGGAATATCGTCGTCCAGCGTGTCGGAGGCGAAGCTTTCGCGCGGGCGCTCATTGCCGCCGGAGGAGCGGTCATCCATGCGGCCATAATTGCCACCGCCCGAACCGCCGCCATCGCCCTTACCGTCGAGCATGGTCAGCTCGCCGCGATATTTCTGCAGCACGATCTCGGTGGAGTAGCGGTCCTGCCCGTTCTGGTCCTGCCATTTGCGGGTCTGCAGCGAGCCTTCGATGTAAACCTTGGCGCCTTTTTTAAGATAGTTCTCGGCGACCTTGGCGAGGTTCTCGTTGAAGATGACCACGTTGTGCCATTCGGTTTTCTCGCGGCGCTCGCCGGACTGGCGGTCGCGCCAGGTTTCCGACGTCGCGACGGGAAATTTCGCCATCCGGTCGCCGGACGGCATGGCCTTCACTTCCGGGTCCGCGCCCAGATTGCCGATAATGATGACCTTGTTGACGCTGCCTGCCATGGGATGCCTCGTACTTCTTGCGCTTTTATCTAAAATGTTCACATATTGTTCCGCCCGTCAACGGGCGAGTCGCCAAGTGAATTTTCGAGCGCATCTCACTCCATCACCGCCGGGGTGTCCATGCGCCCGGTGAACGCAATCGCACCGCGAGGTGTAATGAGGGTACAGGCAAGGTGGCGCACGGCCACCTTGCAGCCTATCTAACCACCGGCCGGCGCCGCCCGCTGGCCCCTTGCAGATTTATGGATTTTCCGCCCAATGGCCGACCCGTTGAAGCATATTTCGGTGCGCGGTGCGCGCGAGCATAACCTGAAAGACGTGTCGGTCGATCTGCCGCGCGACGAGCTGATCGTGTTCACTGGGCTTTCCGGGTCCGGCAAGTCCTCGCTGGCATTTGACACGATCTATGCCGAGGGCCAGCGCCGCTATGTGGAAAGCCTTTCGGCCTATGCGCGTCAGTTCCTGGAGCTGATGAGCAAGCCGGATGTGGACTCCATTGAGGGTCTGTCGCCCGCGATCTCCATCGAGCAGAAAACGACGTCCAAGAACCCGCGCTCCACGGTCGGCACCGTCACCGAGATCTATGACTATATGCGCCTCTTGTGGGCGCGCGTCGGCATCCCCTACTCGCCCGCCACGGGCCTGCCCATCACCTCGCAGACCGTCTCCCAGATGGTCGACCGGCTGATGGCACTGGAGGATGGCACGCGGCTTTACCTGCTGGCGCCGATCGTGCGCGGGCGCAAGGGTGAGTACCGCAAGGAATTTGCCGAGCTGATGAAGCAGGGCTTCCAGCGGGTGAAGGTGGACGGCACCTATTACACGCTGGAAGAAGCCCCTGAGCTCGACAAGAAGTTCAAGCACGATATCGACGTGGTGGTGGACCGGGTGGCGATCCGTGAGGGGCTGGAGCAGCGCCTTGCCGACAGTCTGGAGACCGCGCTGCGCCTCGCAGACGGGCTTGCCATGGCCGAGTTTGCTGATGCGCCCGCCGACGAGAAGGGCGCGCCCGAGCGCCTGACCTTCTCGGAGAAGTTTGCCTGCCCGGAGACCGGCTTCACGATTGAGGAGATCGAGCCGCGCCTGTTCTCCTTCAACAATCCGTTCGGGGCGTGTCCGGCCTGTGATGGCCTCGGTGTCAGCCTGAAATTTGACGAGGCGATGATCGTCCCGGACCGGGAAAAGAGCCTTTATGAAGGCGCGGTTGCGCCGTGGAGCCGTGGCACCTCCAAGCTCTACCAGCAGACCCTGCAGGCGCTGGCCGACCATTATGGCGCCAACATGCATAAGCCCTGGCGCACATTGCCGGAGAAATTCCAGCGCACCGTGCTCTATGGCACCGCCGACAAGATCAAGTTCACCTATGAAGATGGCCTGCGCCAGTTCTCCACCACCAAGTCGTTTGAAGGCGTGATCCCCAACCTCGAACGGCGCTGGCGCGAGACGGACTCCGCCTGGGTGCGCGAGGAGCTGGGCCGCTTCCAGTCCAACCAGCCGTGTGAGACCTGTCACGGCAAGCGGCTGAAGCCCGAAGCGCTGGCGGTCAAGATCGGCGGCTATGACATCTCGCAGGCCGGTGAACACTCCATCCGCGAGGCGCTCAGCTGGTTCTCCAATATCGAGGAACGCCTGACCGACAAGGAACAGGAGATCGCCCGGCGTATCCTGAAAGAAATCCGCGACCGGCTGCGCTTCCTGGTCGATGTGGGGCTGGATTATCTCACGCTCAGCCGCGCCTCCGGCACGCTGTCGGGCGGAGAGAGCCAGCGTATCCGCCTTGCCAGCCAGATCGGGTCGGGCCTGACGGGCGTGCTCTACGTGCTGGATGAACCGTCCATCGGCCTGCACCAACGCGATAATACCCGCCTTTTGGAGTCCCTTCGGGGCCTGCGCGATCTCGGCAATACCGTGATCGTGGTGGAGCATGACGAGGAAGCCATCGAGACGGCAGACTACGTGGTCGATCTCGGCCCCGCTGCCGGCGTGCATGGCGGCGAGGTGGTGGCGCAAGGCAAGCCGGAAGACATCCGCGCCAACCCGAAAAGCCTCACCGGGCAGTATCTTGCCGGTACGCGCATGATCGAGGTGCCGGAAAAGCGCCGCAAGATTGATAAAAAGCGCGTGCTGAAAGTGACGGGCGCGAGCGGCAATAACCTCAAAAACGTGACGGCGGAGTTTCCGCTGGGCGTGTTCACCTGCGTCACCGGCGTGTCAGGCGGCGGCAAGTCTACCCTGACGCTGGAAACGCTCTACAAGGCGGCTGCGCGCAAGCTCAATGGCGCAAGCGCGGTGCCTGCCCCGCACGAGACGGTCGAGGGGCTGGAGCTGCTCGACAAGATTATCGATATCGACCAGTCGCCCATTGGCCGCACGCCGCGCTCCAACCCGGCCACCTATACCGGCGCTTTCACGCCGATCCGCGACTGGTTTGCCGGTCTGCCGGAGTCCAAGACGCGCGGCTACAAGCCGGGCCGCTTCTCCTTCAACGTCAAGGGCGGGCGCTGCGAGGCGTGTCAGGGCGATGGCGTGGTGAAGATCGAGATGCACTTCCTGCCCGATGTCTATGTCACCTGCGATGTGTGCCATGGCGCGCGCTTCAACCGCGAGACGCTGGAAGTGACCTTCAAGGGCAAATCCATCGCGCAGGTGCTCGACATGACGGTGGAAGAAGCCGCCGACTTCTTCCAGGCCGTGCCGTCGGTGCGCGACAAGATGGAAACGCTCAAACGCGTCGGCCTTGGCTATGTGAAGGTCGGCCAGCCCGCCACCCAGCTATCGGGGGGTGAGGCGCAGCGGGTGAAGCTCTCCAAGGAGCTCTCCAAGCGCGCCACGGGCCGCACGCTCTACATCCTTGATGAGCCGACCACAGGGCTTCACTTCGAGGACGTGAAGAAGCTGCTCGAAGTGCTCCATGAGCTCGTTGAGCAGGGCAATTCGGTGATCGTGATCGAGCACAATCTCGATGTCATCAAGACCGCCGACTGGATCATCGATCTCGGCCCCGAAGGCGGCGATGGCGGCGGCGAGATCGTGGCCGCCGGTACGCCCGAACACGTCGCCGGCGTGGAGGCGAGCTGGACCGGGCGCTATCTCAAGCCCGTGCTGGAGCGCGACATGGCCCGCCAGAAAGCGCTGAAACAGAAGGCGGGTTAGCGGGCAACGGCCGGATGCACAATCAGCCCTCGCCCTTCGAGACGGCCTTCGGCCTCCTCAGGATGAGGGCTAGGGTTGCGCTTTTCCCTCATCCTGAGGGTGAGCGAAGCGAACGTCTCGAAGGACGAGGGAAAAGCCCCTCAAACGGAGGCCCCGGATCGCTGCGCGTCCGGGGTTTCAACGCAATGGACGCCCTACCCCTTCCTCGCCCGCAGGCGCAGGAAGAGGATGAGGCTGAGCGTGAGGAACACGCCCGGCTGGACCAGCAGGTGCGGGCCGACTTCGGTGGCTTCCACGCCGGCCATGCCGGTCGCGCGGGTCAGCACCTCGGCGAAGAGATCGGACGGCGTGCGGTCCGGCTCGCTGGCCTGCATGACCGCCAGCGGCATCAGCGTGGCGGCGGCGTTGAATGTGCCATGGGCGGCGGCTGCGCCCCACACGCCGCGCTCGGCCCAGGCGTAGAGCGCGAAGAAGAGCCCCGTCGCGGTGATGCCGAATACGGCCATCAGGCCGTAGGCCACGCCGGACACCATCACATGCAGGTGGAAAGCACCGAAAATCACGCTGGAGGCGATAATGGCCGCCACCGCGCCCCAGCGCGCGGTCAGCGTGCTCATCAGCCAGCCGCGGAATACAACTTCCTCCGCACCGCCCTGAATGAGGAAGGTGATGATGGCCAACAGCGCAAAGCCGATAAAAGCGCCGCCCGCCAGCACCGCCCAGTCAGCATTTTCCGGCCCGGTCATGTCGCGCATGCTTTCGGGCACGGCCTGCGGCGCAAGCGTGGTCAGCGCGGCCATCACCCCGCCCAGCAGGAGGACGAGGCCTATGCCCACGAGAAGCCCGCGCAAATACCGCCGCAGCCAGCCCGTGGCGGTAAAGCCCATCGACGCGAGGCTGCGCCGTTCAAACGCCTTCACCCAGACGATGATGAGCGCCGCCCACAAGGCAAACTGCAACAGAATGCCGGGCAGCATGACATCGCCTGACAAGGCTGCCGAGGTGTCACCTTCAGCCGCAGATTCGAGACCGCCCGGCGCCCCGGCCATCGCAATGACCGTCAGCACGATCATCGGAATGGACGAGATGACGTAGGTCAGAAACAGGATGAAGGGCGTCGCCCAGCCAAAACTGCGCCGCGATGCGGGCGCCCACGGCGCGTAGAGCGCCTGCCAGGGCGGCGGGATGAGGGCCTGTTCGGTCATCGAGTTATCCTTCGGAGGGCGCGTTGCCGACCGATTCAGCCGGGGCAGCAAGATCGGTTTCAAACGGGCCATCACCGCCATCATGGCGAACCGCCGTGTAGGCGCCGACGCCGTGCCACAGGCCTTCAAACACGATGTGGAAGATCACCTGCGCCAGCAACATCACGCACAGGGCGATAATGGCTGCCGGGCTGGTGATGAGCCCGGTGATCATCTCGCGGACCTGTTCGGGGTCCGGCTCGGCGCCCGCCATCAGATCACCCCAGTAGGGGGCGATGGCGCCCATCATGCCGCCCATCACGGCGATCTGCTGGACGATGGACAGGACCATGGAGCCGACGAGCGCGATCAGAAGCAGGACGAAATAGGTCAGCACCAGCCAGCCGACGATCCGCTTCGTGGCGGCAAAGGAATGGAACAGGCGGAAGCCTTTCTGGCGCACGGTGAGCGCCGGACCGGCCGCAAAACGCACCGCGATGATGAAGGCAGCCACCGTGAAGCCCACGACTGCCACAAACCAGATCACGCCGTTGAGAAGCGCCGCCCAGAGAGCGCCCTCCGCGGCAGAATTGATCCCCATCGTTACGGCAACAATGATCCCGAAAGAGAGGATGGCGGCGACATAGCCCGCGATCACGAAGGCGACGAGGCACAGATTGACGAGAAACAGCCGGCCCTCGTCTGCGCCGAGGCGGAAGGGGATACCGCCCGCCACCTCGTTGCGCGTCATGAAACGCAGCCAGGCGCCTTGCGCCATCAGGGCTATAAGAAGCGAGACAATAACAATAACCGGGGAGAGAGCCAGCAGTGTGCCTGCAGCAGCGAAGACCTCGCTGGGGTCCGGGTCGTCATTGACAGCGACCAGCTCCAGTATCGACTGGATCGCCGGCAGGCCGAAAACCAGCAGAGCACCGATGATCACCGCATAGGCAATGATCTGCCAGAGCGCGATCGAGAAGGCACCGCCCGGATTGCGGCCCACACACTTGAAGAACCAGAAGGCTGCGCTGGTGAAATCGTATTTCGCTTCGCTCGGAGATGCCATTGTATGTCCCTGCCCTGCAACAATTTGGCGGGACGCTATCACAGGCCCGTGAGCACGGCACGCCTCAAGGCGTGTTTTACACGCTTTGTGACGTAAATTTCATGTAGAGGCGGGCATGCACGCCCAGGAGCGGGGTCAGCACGAAGGCCACCGATCCGCCCACCAGAACGGCGCGCAAAAGCGCAATGCCAAGCGGGTTCAGCCCGTCTGCCCGCACGCCCTGCGCGGGGTTATATCCTGTCACGCTTTCCACCAGAAAGGCGAAGGCCACCAGCAGCACAATGCCGGGCAGCACCGCCAGCGTGCCGGTGATGAAGCCGCCAAGCCCCCTTCCCTGCAATATCGGCCAAGCGGCCAGAAGCTGCACCTTGCCGCGCGCCAGCGTGGCTGGAATGCCGGGCAGCAGGCGGGAGATGAACCAGAGGCCAAAACCGGCGAACACCGTGATCAGCGCAACCGCGATGATCCATTCTGCGGTGCTGAACAGGGCGAAGATATTCACAAAGCCTTCGGGCGGCTCGGTCAGGCCTGTACGCTCCGCGCCCAGTATCGCCAGCGCGCCCAGCATGAAGGCCAGCATGACGAAGGCGGTGCCGAGCACGGTCAGCACAAGCACAAGCGTCAGCCCGGCTACCAGCACCAGACGCGACACGTCGCGAACCCGGTCCTGAATGTCTCCCTCAGCCAGCCCCAGCGCCGGGCGCGTGACCAGCACCGCCGCAATCACCCAGGCATGAAAGCCAAGAATGAAAAGCAGGGTGACGCCAATCAGCCCCGGCCCCGTTTCGCCAGTAAGCGAGAAGACAAGCGCTTCGAGCGCGGCAATGCCTGCGCACAGCGCGCTGGCGGCCAGAACGGCGCGGGGATGACGCAATATGAGGGCAAGCCCGTCTTGCAGGGCATCGGCATGGATGAGTTTCATGGCAGCGGGACTTAGCCCGATGCGTTCCACCTGCCAAGGATCACTGTGACGCAGGGGGCTAATTGTCCAAGAAAAAACTGAACGTCGTCTCCACGCATTCACGACGGAATGGTTCACCGTCTTCGACAGGCGGTGTATATCGCCATCTCTCAAGCGCCCTGACGCTTTCCCGGATAAAAGTATTCCCGTCAGGCGTGGCGAAAACCACCTCAATATTCTCTGGTTGACCGTCGGTTCCCACCTCGAACCTGAGCACCGTATAGCCCTCCAAACCGCGCTCCGATGCCCGAACTGGATACTGAGGCGGAAACCGCTCGATAAGGGACTCGTCAGAAATTCCGGCTTCTCCCTGCGGGACACCTGGGAAATACCCCTGCCGTAGCAATAGCTTGACGAGATGCGATGTCTCCAGAGACTCCTGCAGCGCCCGGCGATTTCTCAGTCCATTCAGGGCGCTGTGATACCAAGAGGCAAGATGGCCGGTCACCGCTTCATCCATGCCTGTGCCGCGTGCCACGCCAGTGGCGAGCCCTGACAGCAAAATCACGCGCTCACGCTGTCGAGACCTGACAGCTCTGTCACCCTCCAAGAGAATTTGCCGCAGGATCGCCGGGGCGTGGTCATCACCGCCGCGTATCTGATTGCCCGTTTGAGCCAGATACTGACCTGGACCTTCATGAACGGCGATGATGTAGCCAGTGAAAAACCGCAAATCTTCCGAAAGCGAGGAGGAGGACACCTGCAAGCTTCTGGCACGCGCTGCCGCGCTGGCCCGGTCCCCCGCCAACAGATAGGCTGCTGCCGCCAGCGCTAGCGTATCTGTATCCGGTGCCAGTGCATGAAGATCATCCCAGGCCGGGGCGGCGGCAGCGTAATCCTCCAGGTCGTAGTAAATCTGTGCCCGGTTCTCGGCCAGTGCGGCCAGTGTGCCGGCGTCAATCCGAGCGGCCACGCCTGCCTGATATGCCGCTTCGGCGTGGGTGGTGGCGCTTGCCAGCTCATCACTCTCGATGGCGGCCATATAGGCGCGGTACGGCTCCATCACCGATGGCGGAATGGCGTAGGCAATGTCAGCCTGCCAGCTAGCCGCCAGAACAGGCGCCAGAACGATCATCGCCAGTTTGCATATGCCACCAGCCCCCATTTCAATCACCCCCCTATTCCGCCAGGTTTGAAGCTGGTTACGCCAAAATGGATCGCCGCCAGCCTTCTTTCATATCAATCGGCGCCGGAGGCTGGCTGATCAGCCCGGCAGAGTTCTACAGGCCGCCTCGTCCTGACGCCGTAAACGGAAGTGCAGGGATTAAGGACGACACTTGTGCCCCGCACCGCCGCACGAAACCGGCTGAATCTGTTGATCTCGTCGAGTCCTGGTTCAGAGAGGGTCACGCCTTGCGGGTATTCGTAGATAATCTGAACAGGCGCATTGCGCGGCAAATTGGTAGCGGGCGGCAAGCCCGCTCGCTGAGAGCTGCCATCCCCAAAAACGATCAGTGCGGGCGCTGATGCGGTTGCCGCCGTTGCCGCCGGGGCGGCAATATCAGGCATTGGCGCTAACGATACGCCGCAGGGGTGCTGGCCGGCCTCGTAAAATGCACTTGCAAGCACCCGCCGGTCGCCCCCACGTCTTGAGCCAATAGGGTAATGTTGTTCGTCTACGACCCGGCGCAATTCATCGGGCAGTGGCCCGCAAACATCCTCATGCTGACGTGCCACCCAGAACCAGTACGCTGCGTCACTGTTCCGCTCCATCTCCGCGCCGATAGCGGCAATAAAGGCCAGACCAGCCCCTTCCGGTGCCAGCTGCCCCTTGGATTCAACTGTTGAGAGCAAATAGTCGCCGGCCATGTGGCCAGCAGTAACGGCATCGCCTGAATTCCATGCCTCAATGATTGCTTCGACGCAGGCTGACCCGGGATTGACACGCGCACATTCGGAGCTGACCTGCAACCACAAGGCTGCCACCACTATCGGGATCATTGCCCTAATCCCTCAGGTTAAACTCGAACTGAGTATGTACGCCGTCACGGACAACCGGAACACCGTCTACCGTCGCCGGGGTGTACCGCCATTGCTGGACAGCACGACGCGCCGCACGGCCGAACTCCTGATGCGGGACGGAAAACAGAACGTTGATATTCCCGGTCCGTCCGTTCTCCAGGACAGAAAACTGCACAACCGCGACACCTTCCAGACCCGCATGGAGCATTGCTGATGGGTACGTTGGCGGGATACGGTTTGACGGCGAGGCGTCCACCCAGCCAGCCGGACGTGGCTCCGGCTCCTCTTCGTTTTGCGCTGGGCGCGCTATATCTGCGAGATATAATGGGCTTTGCACCTGGCGGTTGAACAAGGCCTCGCGCTGGGCGTCATCAAGGGTGCGGCGCACATAATTTGCCCAAATTCCCAGTTCAATCGCATAGCGGTCGCCACGCCCCAGAAAGAGCTCGGCATAATCCGCCGCGAGACTGAGGTAAAAGGCTGACTCTGACGGCTCGCGGACCAGTGCGTAGTACGATCCGGCGAATACCGAGAGCTGAATAAGGCTGGCTGTTGGCTGAGCTTCTATCGCGCCAAAAACGTCCAGCGCGCGCACGGCCGGCGGCCCGGCACTGCGCACCCGCTGGCTTTGCCACTCGGCTGTGGCCTGGATAAGGAGCGCTTCGAACACGATACTGGACGCCGAACCCTCCGGGAAAAGTTCAAGTGCCTGGCCGGCACGGTTCAACGCATTTCTACGCTCCCCGGCTGCAAGTTGCTGTGACGCGGCTAACACATGGACTCTTGCCCGTGCATTGACGTCCGCCCCCGCACGCTCAAGCACCCCGGTCAAGTCATTCCACGCGGCGGCGGCGCGGCGATGATCGCCAGTATCGGTGTAAATCTGCGCCCTGTTTTCGGCCAGTGCAGCCAGCGTGTCGGCGTCGATCTGCGCGGCCACGCCTGCCTGATACGCCGCTTCGGCGTGAGTGGTGGCGCTTGCCAGATCATCACCCTCGATCGCGGCCATATAGGCGCGGTACGGCTCCATCACCGATGGCGGAATGGCGTGGACAGCCGCGCTCAGGCCAATAGCGGCCAGCGCCGCGATAATAAGTTTCTGCATTGCTGCCCCCGTTCAGCCCGCCTTCCCCTGACGCAATCCTTGGATGCAAACCGCGGATGGTCAACACGAAATTTGCGCCCGGCGGGAATTATCCTGGGCCGCCTGCCCTGCCGGTTTGAGCCTGCGCCGTTGCGGCGCTATATCCGCGCCATGACACAGACCTTACCCATACACATCATTGGCGGCGGCATGGCCGGTTCGGAAGCGGCCTGGCAGGCGGCAGAGGCTGGCGCGCGCGTTACGTTGCACGAAATGCGCCCGGTACGCCGTACCGAGGCCCACCAGACAGATGGCCTTGCTGAGCTGGTCTGCTCCAACTCCTTCCGCTCGGACGATCATGAGACCAATGCGGTCGGCCTGCTGCATGAAGAGATGCGCCGGGCGAACTCGCTCATCATGGCGATGGGCGATGTGAACCAGGTGCCTGCAGGCGGCGCGCTGGCCGTGGACCGGGAAGCCTTTTCCCGCGCGGTGACCGCGAAGCTGGAAGCCCACCCCAATATCGAGATACGCCGTGAGGAAATCGCCGGGCTCCCGCCTGAAGACTGGGACAATGTGATCGTGGCGACCGGCCCCCTCACCTCGCCTGCACTGGCCGAGGCGGTGCATGGGCTGACGGGTGAAGGCGAGCTCGCCTTCTTTGACGCCATCGCGCCAATCATCTTTGCCGACAGCATCGATATGGGCGTGGCGTGGAAGCAGTCACGCTATGACAAGGGCGAGACGGAGGAAGACCGCGCCGCCTATATCAACTGCCCTATGGACCGCGAGCAGTATCACGCCTTCGTCGAGGCGCTGCTGGCCGGTGACAAGACAGTGTTCCGCGACTGGGAGAAGGACACGCCCTATTTCGAAGCCTGCCTGCCCATCGAAGTGATGGCCGAGCGGGGCATCGAAACACTGCGCCACGGGCCGATGAAGCCGCGCGGCCTCACCAATGCGCATAAACCCGACGAGAAGCCCTATGCCGTCGTCCAGCTGCGTCAGGACAATGCCCACGGCACGCTGTTCAATATGGTCGGCTTCCAGACCAAGCTGAAATACGGCGCGCAGACCGACATTTTCCGGATGATACCGGGGCTGGAGAACGCACAGTTCGCAAGGCTGGGCGGCATTCACAGGAATACCTTCCTCAACTCGCCAAAGCTGCTGGACCCGGTGATGCGGATGAAAGCCCGGCCCTCTTTACGTTTTGCTGGCCAGATCACCGGCGTTGAAGGCTATGTGGAAAGCGCGGCCATGGGGCTGCTCGCGGGCCGGTTTGCCGCCGCTGAGCGTCTGGGCCGGCCCGTGACGCCGCCCCCGCCGACCACGGCACTGGGCGCGCTGCTGATGCACATCACCACCGGCCATGTGCCGGGCCGCAAGGGCGCGTTCCAGCCGATGAATGTCAATTTCGGCCTATTCCCGGATATGCAGGGGCCGTCCAAGGGGCCGAACGGCGAGCGCCTGCGCGGCGCTGCCAAGGCGCAAGCCAAGAAGCGGGTAATGAGCGCGCGCGCCCTTGCCGATTGCGATGCCTGGCTGGGACTGACGAAACACGCAGCTGAGTAATTGCGCCGCGAGCGCGGTGAATCATTGCAATTTCGTAATCGGCGGCACTATGCTTGCCCTCAGGATTTCGAGGGGACTGTAATGATTAGAATTTTCACCGCTCTATGTGCCAGCCTCATCGGTCTGGCAACGCTGGGACACGCCACTGCTCAAACGCTGGATGTGTCACATTTCGCCCGGCTGCCGGCATTCTCAAGCCCTAGCCTATCACCCGATGGCACTGAAGTGGCGTTCCTGCGCGCTGAAGAAGACCTGATCGTTGTAGGCATTGCTTCTCTTACTGGCGGCGATACGCGATGGATAAGCGTTGGCCAGCAAAAAGCGCGTTCCGTGCGCTGGGTTGCCGACAACGTCCTGCTGATCAATGTAACCCAGACCAACGATTTCGGCTCCCGTCGCAGCAATGCCTACGAGTTTGGCGCGGCCTTTCTTGTCCGCACCGATGTGCCAAACGCGCCTGTATCGCAGCTTCTTGTCGGCGAGAGCCGGGTGGGTGTGAACTCGTCTCTGTCCTCGGTGCTCGCCGTAGACTGGGAAGCAGGTGAAATCTACACCGCTGCCTATGGCGTCCTGGGACGCAATATGCGGTTCAGTGATATTCCGCTTTACCTTTTTGCCGTGAATGCCGTTACGGGAGAAGCGCGCATGGTGGAGCGCGGGAGCGGCGAAACGCGCGGCTGGCTGTTTGACGACGGCGGAGAGCCTGCTGTGCGTGTCTCGGTCAACCGGCTTGGGCGCAACCAGTGGATTGAGCTTCGCCAGGGCAATCGGTGGCGCGAGGTGTGGCGGTCTTCATCAAGAACGGAAATGGTCATCCCCATCGGCATGGCACCGGAAGGTAACAGAGCGGCCGTACTGGTTCCTGGCAATACCCGCCGCCTGGCGTGGATGGACCTCGAAACAGGCGAGTTCAGCGACCCCGTGCTTTCTGACCCCCGGTCAGAAGTTGGAGGCGCTTTGGTTGACCCCTACACCAACCGCATCGTCTCTGCGTATTTCACGCGTGATGAGAACTCTGCACACTGGTTCGACGAGGAGCTGGAGCGATATGAAAACATGATCGCTGAAGCTCTGCCGGACGATGAAGTCGGCATTTTCAGCTGGTCGCGCGACCGTTCGGTCATACTGGTAGGGACAAATGACAGTGCCGCCGCACCAGATTATTATTTGTTTTACCCCGAAACCATGTCCCTCAACTTTCTGGCCACAGGCTACCCTGCGCTGCGCGGGGTCGAGCTGCCAGCTCGTCAACGCTACAACTACACCGCAAGAGATGGAGCCGACATTCCGGCATTCCTGACCCGCCCTGCCGGTGATGGCCCGATGCCGCTGGTAATATTGCCGCATGGCGGACCGGCCTCGCATGAAACCAGCGGATTTGACTGGCTGGCTCACGGCATATCGTCACAGGGCTATCTGGTCCTTCAGCCCGACTTTCGTGGATCGACCGGCTATGGCCGCGCGTGGGAGCGCGCTGGCGACGGTGAGTGGGGCAATGGCATCATGCAGCACGATCTGACTGATGGCGTTCGAGCTCTCATTGAAGAAGGCCTGGCGGATCCTGATCGCGTATGCATCGTGGGCGCATCCTATGGTGGATACGCGACGCTTGCCGGCCTGACATTCACTCCTGATCTCTACCAGTGCGGCGTAGCTATCGCTCCCGTGTCCGACCTGTCAGAAATGTACACATTCGCCGGCGGACGACGCGATCCAAACAATCCGGTGGCCCGCTACTGGATGCAGGCCATGGCGAACGATGAGGGCCGCGGCCGGATGCGAGAAAACTCGCCCGCCCTGTTTGCTGACCGCGTAACCGCAGGCCTGCTGCTTATCCACGGTCGCGACGATACGGTTGTCCCCCTCCGCCAGTCCGAGATCATGGAACGGGCCATGCGTCAGGCAGGCAAGCCGGTGGAACTGATTGTTGTAGATGGCGAAGACCACTGGCTTTCAACTTATGGCGGGCGGATGAGCACGCTAGTTGAAACCGTTCGGTTCCTGGACGCTCATATCGGCAATGACGCACAGCGCTAGACCCGGCCTGTAACCGAAGCCCACAGCAGGGCAAGCTGCGCCCCCAGCGGATTATCCGCGGGGGCGTAGTTGTATGGGTCTGCCGGCCGGCGGGCAGCGGCGAGATGGCCTCGCGCCAGCACCGCATAGCCGATGGCGGGAAAAACCGGTGCCGGGAGCGCCCGGCGCGCGGCACTGAGTTCACTGGCCGCCCGTCGCGCCCGGTCCACCAGCCCTTGACGGGCCTTTATGGCGGCTTCGGGTTGCAAGCCCCGGCGCAGCGTTTCCACACTGGCGCCACTGGCCTCCAGCTCGTCTTGCGTGACAGGCGGCCGGCCAGCCGCGCACAGCCGGGCAAAATCGCGCAGCAGGCCGGTATATCCCCACAGGCGCACCGCTGCCGTCAGGGCGCGCTCCGCCTCATCGCCAGGTTGCCAGTCCGGAGCACACAGGCGGGCGCCCGCGCGCATCAGCGTGCCTGCTGTGCGGTCAATGTAAGCGT
This sequence comes from Glycocaulis sp., assembly GCF_051859565.1. Taxonomy (GTDB): domain Bacteria; phylum Pseudomonadota; class Alphaproteobacteria; order Caulobacterales; family Maricaulaceae; genus Glycocaulis. The sequence continues at coordinate 187,875 of NZ_JBHYFK010000007.1, read as the reverse complement.
CACGCTCTGCCGCGTCGGGAAACGCGCCCTCACCCAGATCAGCGTTTCTTGCTTCGACCAGGCCTGCTAGCAGGGCCTCGTCCGGGGCACCTGGCTGGTCACGCAGGATGGCCAGCGCCTCATAGACCGGATGGCGGCGCACGCGCGGCGGGCGGGCATACAGGTCGGCCAGAGCCTCCCTGGCCCACGCCAGACGCATTTCGCCGATCACAGCCTCGCTTACGCTGGCGGGGATGCGGGCGATCTCTGCATTGAAGGCGTACAGCGCCCAGAGATTGGCGCGAACCGGCGCAGGCGCAAACAGGCTGGCCAGATACCGGGCGGGATCCTCGCGGCGAAGCGTATCAGCGAAGGTGTCGGCACTCATATCGTGACAGTTTCCAGAAAATACGGCGCCAATCGCAGGAGAGAGGCGTGTTTTGACTTGCCAATACTGCAGCTGCGGGGTGAGCTTCGCGTCACCAGACACCACCCCCTTGCTGCGGAGACCCGACATGTATGACGCGCGCTGGCGCCTGACCACCCTTCTGCTGGCTTCCGCGCTGGCGGGATCCCTCGGCCTTGCCGCCTGCAGCCCGCAAACGCAGGCCAGTGCCGATACGGTGAGCGAGTTCATACCCGCCGCGCGCGAGCTTAACGGGCAAGGTCTGGCCGCGCTGGATGCCACGCTGAACCAGTTCGCCGCCGCGCAGGCGCGCTCCGGCTATGTGGCGCTCATCGCGCGTGACGGTGTGGTGCAACACATCTCCGAGGCCGGCTACGCCGATATCGAGGCGGAACGCCCGATGAATGCCGACACGCTGGTGCGTATTGCCTCCATGACCAAACCCGTTACTGCCGTCGCGGTGATGCAGCTGGTCGAGGATGGCGCGCTGCGGCTCGACCAGCCGCTGGCCGACATCATCCCTGCTTTTGCCGATGCACACGTGGCGGTGTCGGTGATGGCCAATGAAAGCGGTGAGATCGCGACCGTGCCGGCCGCCCGCGCGATCACGATTGAAGATCTCCTCACCCATACATCCGGTATCGGCTATGTGTTTGATTACGAGACGGATCTGGGCCGCCTCTACCTTACCCGCAACGTCTATGAAGACCGCGACATGACGCTGGAGCAGCGCATCGACCATCTGGCCGGACTGCCGCTTTATTTCCAGCCCGGAGAGCGCTGGTATTATAGCTGGTCTAACGACATTCTGGGCCGGGTGGTGGAAGTTGTCTCCGGGCAGGATCTAGAAAGCTATATGCAGTCGCGCATCTTCCGGCCGCTTGGCATGGACAGCACGACATTCTTTCCGGATGAGGCGCTGCATGGCCGCATCGCAACGCTGTACACCCACGATGAGAGCGGGGCGATCCAGCCGCTGCCGTCCAGCTTGGATTATGCGTTTGGCGCCAATGTCGCCGCAGGCGGCGCAGGCCTGTTCTCTACCGCCAACGACTATTTCCGCTTCGCGCAGGCGCTTGCCAATGGCGGGGAACTGGAGGGCACACGCATCCTGTCGCAAGAGGGTGTGAACGCGATGACAAGGGTTCATGTCGGTGCAGACCGCATGCCGGACAACATGAATGCCGGCAATCTGGGCTTTGGCTACTCGCTGGGCGTTGTCTATGAGGGACAGGGCTCATCGGCGAGCGGCTACCCGGCCGATTTCGGCTGGGGCGGCTATTTCGACACCGATTTCTTCGTCAGCCCGCAAACCGGCGTGGTGGCGCTGATCCTGGCGCAGGAGCAGCCTTCTGCTACAACGCCGCGTGAAGGCGCCAGAGCGATATTCCGCCAGCTCATGCCTGCGGTAATCGCCGAGTAAGCCTGCCACACAGCCTGCAAGCAAAAACCCCGGCGCCAGCGCCGGGGTTTTTCTTTGGTTCAGATGCCTGCTGGCGGGGCCGGTCAGTCCTCGCGGTCCCCGGCATCGCGGCGGACACCTGTCACAGTGAGCAGAGGTGCAGCCACAAAGATCGAGGAATATGTGCCGATGGCCACACCCCAGATCAGCGCCATCGCAAAGCCTTCCAGAGCCGGACCGCCCATGACCGCCATGGCGATCAGCGCCACCAGCGTGGTGCCCGACGTCAGGATGGTGCGCGACAGGGTGGCGTTGATGGCAAGGTCCAGCACCTCGGCCGTTGGCAGGGATTTATACTTGCGGAACATCTCACGGATGCGGTCATAAATGACCACGGTATCGTTCATCGAATAACCGACAATGGTGAGAATGGCCGCGATGGTCGGCAGGTTGAACTGCAGCTGGGTGACGGAGAAAAAGCCGATCGTGATGATCACGTCATGGGCCAGTGCCAGCACCGCGCCTACCGAGTACTGCCACTCAAAGCGCAGCCAGATATAGACCAGCATCAGGAAGAGCGAGACGAGCACCGCTGTCGCGCCGGCGACGCGCAGCTCGTCGGAAACTTGCGGGCTGATGACCTCCATCCGCTCGAAGCTGACATCGGGAATCGCCTCGACCATCGCGGCGCGCACCAGTTGCTGCACGGCCTGCTGGGCCTGTGCAGCGTCAAGAGCGTCAAAGCCTTCGAGCGCGTTGATGACTTCAGGATCGATTTCACCGACGCGGATAAGGACGTCTTCCTCGGTGCCAAAGCCCTGTACCTGCACATCGCCGGGGACCGCAGCCGTGACCACCTCGCGGATCAGCGCGATGTCGGCTGGTCCCTGCGTGCTGATTTCGATTGCCGTGCCGCCACGAAAATCAATGCCGAGATTGAGGCCCATGGTGAAGAAGGCCGTCACCGACCCCAGCACCATGAAGAGCGAGAGGACAAACGCGCCGACCCGCATGCGGATGAAGCCGAAATTGGTCTCCACCGGCAGGAAGCGTACGAGAGCAAAACTGGAAAGATTCATGGTTTTTTCTCCCGCCTACATCGGCAGGGCTTTGGGTTTGGCGAAACGCAGCCAACCCGCCAGAAGAAGCCGCGAGAACACGAAGGCGGTAAAGACCGAGGTCACGATGCCGATACCCAGCGTGACGGCGAAGCCGCGCACCGGACCGGCGCCCATCATGTAGAGCACGGCCGCCGCGATGAAGGTCGTCACGTTTGCGTCCAGAATGGCCGACAGCGCATGCTGATAGCCGTTCTCGATGGCGTTGGTGACCGTCCGCCCTGATCGGTATTCCTCGCGGATACGCTCGAAAATCAGCACATTGGCGTCCACCGCCATGCCGATTGTCAGGACGATACCGGCGATACCCGGCAGGGTCAGCGTCGCCTGCAGCCCCGACAGACCGCCCATCAGGAGACAGATATTGACGATCAGCGCCAGCGTGGACGCGATGCCGAAGAAGCCATAGGCGAGCAGCATGAAGACAATGACGAGGCTGAAGCCGATAATGATGGCGGTCTGGCCGCGTTCAATCGAGTCCTGCCCCAGACCGGCACTGACCGAGCGCTGCTCGACCGGCGTCAGGCGCGCAGGCAGCGCGCCGGCATTGAGCATATTGGCCAGGTCATTCGCGGACTGAACCGTAAAACCGCCATCGATCATGCCCGATCCGCCCATAATGGGTGAGCGGATGCGCGGCGCGGAGATGATGACATCATCGAGGACGATGGCGAAGCGGCGCCCGACATTGGCTGCCGTCGCATCACCAAAGGCGCGCGCGCCGGAGGTGTTGAAGGTGAAGTTCACCGAAGGCTGGCCGGATTCGTTGAAGCCCTGGCTGGCGCGCACGAGCTGCTCGCCGGTCACCAGCGCACGGCGCTGTACGGCCAGGAAGGGCTCGCCCGCTTCTTCGGTCGGCAGAATGATGACGCCGGGCGGTGTACGCCCCTGCCCGTCCGGGCCGGGATCCACATTGGCCTCGACCATGTGGAAGGTCATACGCGCCGTGGTGCCGACAACGTCGATAATGCGCTGGGGATCGCTCTCGCCCGGCACCTGCACCAGCACTCGGTCATCGCCCTGACGGACAATCGTCGGCTCGGTCGTGCCCGTGCCGTCAATACGCCGGCGGATGACTTCCACCGACTGGGTGACGGTGCGGCGCTGGATTTCAGAGAAAGCGGCCTCGGTAATGCCAACGCGGATCGTACGGCCATCCGGATCAGCATCAATGGACAGTGTCTGGTCCATGCTGGCCTGACCGAAGGAGTTCGAGACCGGCTCGTTGATGGCTCTGAGCCGGCGCAGCGCCGCCTCCATGTCGTCCGGGCGAGACAGACGCACGACAACGCGGCCCTCGACCACGGCAGGCGCCGCCGTCAGGATGGCCGGCTGGTTGCGCAATACGGTGCGCACATCATCAGACAGGCGCACGAGGCGCTCCGAACGCACCTCATCCATATCCACCTGGAAAACGAGGTGTGATCCGCCCCGCAGGTCCAGACCCAGATTGAGCGTGTCGCTGGGCAGGACTGTCCACACGCCTTGCGGACGGCCATCAGGGCCGTAGCGCGTGCTCTCCGGCACAAAATTGGGCAGAAGGAACAGCACCCCGATCAGGATGGCTCCAAGGATGAGGGCGATCTTCCAGCGGGCAAAATAAAGCATGGCGGATTGCAGATAGGGCGCAGCAGCGCTGAGCGCTAGCCGCGCTGTTCCTCATCGCTGTCATCGGCATCGTCTTCGTCGCGGCGCGAACGGGACGGCTCGGTGCGGGCGCGCACTTCAGAAATGGTGTGGCGCACCACTTTCACGCGCACGCCCTGCGCCAGTTCGACGGTCAGTTCGCCATCGGCGACACGCGTCACCTTGCCGATCAGGCCGCCTGCCGTGACGACTTCATCGCCGCGGCGCAGCGCCTCGACCATTTCGCGATGCTTCTTCACGCGCTGCTGCTGCGGGCGGATCAGCAGGAAGTAGAAGACCACAAAGATCAGCACGAACGGGAAAAGCTGGATCAGCAGCGCACCCATTCCGCCACCACCACCGGCGGCAGCAAGCGTCACAGAGTCGAGAAATGCGGGCATGGCGTTGTATCCTTGGATGCAAGGGGAAATTTGCGCGGGACTATATCCACGCGAGCCGCAGGCGCAACTCGCATCGGCTTGTTGTGCTCAGTTATTAGCGCCGGGGCAGGTATTGCAGCGGATCGACCGGGGTCACGCCACGCCGGATCTCGAAATGTACCTGTACGCGGTTTGCCGATCCGGTAGAGCCGGCCTCGGCGATCACCGCGCCGGCCTCCACCTGCTGGCCCACCGAGACCCGCAGCACCGAATTATGGGCATAGGCGGTCACCCAGTCGCCATGGCGCAGCAGGACAAGCTCGCCATAGCCCTGCAACTCATTGCCCGCATAGACCACTTCGCCTGCCGCTGCCGCGCGCACCGGCTCACCAACGCTGGCTGCGATCTTGATGCCATCATTGCGCCGCCCGCCGGGCTGGGAGCCGAAATTGGCGATTACCTGCCCGTCATGCGGCCAGCGGAACTGGGGCGCCCCGGCGACAGGCTGCGAGGGAGCGGGCGCAGGCTGCTGCGCCGGAGCGGGCTGTTGGGAAGGCTGTTGCGCGGGTTGCTGGGTTGATGTCTGGGCCGGGCGCGGTGCTGGCGCCGGCGTGGCAGACGCCGTCTGCACCGGCCGCGCATTACCTGACAGCTGCAATTCCTGACCGGGATAGATCGTATAGGGCGGGGCAATACCATTGATCGCCGCCAGCTCCTGCTGGGTCATGCCGTGACTGACCGCGATGCGGTAGAGATTGTCGCCGCGCCGGACCGTGTAGGTACGCGCGCCGCCCGGCATGACCAGCACCTGGCCGTCACGCAGGGTGTAGGGCGCGGAGATATTGTTCTCGGCGGCGAGATCGAGCCAGCGCACACCGCACCGATCAGCAATACCGCTGAGCGTGTCACCGCGCCGGACGGTATAGCGGCTGCCGCAGCTGGCAGGCTCGCTGGAAGCGCCAGAAGCCGGCGCAGATGCGCCGCGAATCGGTTCGGGGCGGGACGCGCACGCGCCAAGGGCGGCGCAAAGCACCGCCAAAGCCGCCCAACGAAACGCCTGCGTTATCATCAACCGCCATTCCTGTCCGTACCATAGGGGGTACGGACAGGCATCATGGCGCGGGAGCGTTAATCACGCGTTAGCTACACGCACGGTGTCAGCGCGTTGCGCTGCCACCTTCCCCGGCCGGGGTCAGGCGCTCGAACTCGCCAAGGCCGCAGCTGCCGGAAAGCATGCCCTGCCCCCCATTATCGATCACATGGACGATCTCGCCGCGGCAAAGCTGGGTGCCGGTGGTGGAGTATTGCAGATAGGTGTTGGAGGTGGCGGCGTGGCTGCACCGGCCACTGACCACGTTGAGATAGGTATCCCTATTACGCATCTCGATCAGGAAATGTCTGTCATCCAGCGGCTGTATCGAGCGAAGCTGGGTGATGTTGATGCAGGTGCGGGTCTCCCCGGTGCGCTCAAACTGGGCCAGCCGCTCTGCGGCGGCCTCCGACATGTCCTGAGCCGATACGGCCGACGCCATGCCGAGCGCCGCTGCCGCAGCGGCCATCCCGGTGACAAAATTACGTGGTTTCATGCGGATATCTCCCAAAAAAGACAATCCAGTCCCTCGCGCAAGCATGAACCCTCCCCCGGCGAGGTCAAGTTAGCGTCCGTTCACAATTGCCGATTACAGGGAGCGGGCGACGCCCTCTACCAGCGGCACGAAGCGCACATCCAGCAGCGCCTCCTCACTGATTTCACCGCCCTCCAGGCGGTAGCGATAGAGGGTCTGGACCGGGCCATTATCCACCGGCGCCACGCACACGCCGCCTTCGCGCAGCTGGGCGAGAATGGCATCGGGGCGCGAGGGCGCAGCCGCCGTGATGATGATGCGGTCGAAGGGCGCCTGCTCGGGCCAGCCCTTGGTGCCATCGCCGATGCGCGTCACGATATTGGTCAGGCGCAGCGCCTCGAAGCGCTTCACCGCCTCCAGCGACAAGGTACGGTAGCGCTCAATCGTGTAGACCCGGCGGCACAGGCGCGCCAGCACGGCAGCCTGATAGCCGGAGCCTGTGCCGACCTCCAGAACCTTGCAGCGGTCGGTAACCTCCAGCGCCTGCGTCATCAGCGCGACGATCAGCGGCTGGGAAATGGTCTGGCCGCAATCAATCGGCAAAGGACGGTTTTCAAACGCGTGGTCAGCAAAGGTCTCCGGCACGAACAGATCGCGCGGTGTGCGTTCTATGGCCGATAGCACGGCCTTGTCCTTCACGCCCGCATTGCGGAGCGCCATGACCAGCTCGATAACGCGCGTGTCAAAGCCCCCGCTCATGGCCGCCTTCAGCTTTCAACCGGCGCTTCCACCGGGCCGCCCAGATGATCGGCCAGCCGGTCTCGCGTCTCATGGTGGGTCAGATCAAGGTGCAGCGGTGTGATCGAGATGCGGCCTTCGTAGATGGCGCGCAGATCGGTGCCGACCGCCGGAGTCGAAGGGCGTCCCTCGAACCCGATCCAGTAATAGGCCTGCCCGCGCAGATCTTCGCGGCGCACGGTCTTGATATTATGCTGGTCACGCGTGCCCTGCACCGTTACCTCAATCTCGGCCACATCCTCTGGCTCGCGGTCCGGGAAGTTGACGTTCATCACGACATTTTCCGACCAGCGCTCTTCAAGCAGCTTTTTCAGGATGACCGGGCCGAAGGCGCTGGCCGTCTGCCATTTGATCGTGTCGCGCCCGCTAAAGCCATAGGCCTGCGAGAAGGCGATCGAGGGAATGCCCATCTGGCGGCCCTGCATCGCGCCGGCCACCGTGCCGGAAACCGTCACGTCCTCAGCGATGTTCTGGCCGCGGTTGACGCCCGACAGTACCAGATCAGGCTCTTTGCCTTCGATGATGTCATTGATTGCCATAAGCACGCAGTCAGCCGGTGTGCCGGTGACCGCATAGCGCTTGTCCGCCACGCGGCGCGCGCGCAGGGGCGAATTCAGCGACAGCGCCCGGCTCATGCCGGACTGTTCTTCGGCAGGCGCCACCACCCACACATCGTTGGAGATGGATTCGGCAATAGCACGCAGGACCTTCAGGCCCGGTGCGCGGATTCCATCATCATTGGTGATGAGGATGCGCGGATTGCTGCCGGTAAAAAGCTTGCTCACGGTTTCAGCACCTCGATACCGCCCATATAGGGGCGCAGCGCCGCCGGAATCGTCACCGAGCCGTCTTCATTCTGATGGTTTTCCAGCACCGCCAGCAAAGCGCGGCCCACGGCCACGCCCGAGCCATTGAGCGTGTGGAGATATTCCGGCTTCTTCTCGCCCTCGCGCTTGAAGCGGGCTTCCATGCGGCGGGCCTGGAAATCACCACAGTTCGAGCAGGACGAAATCTCGCGATAGGTGTTCTGGCTCGGCAGCCAGACCTCAAGATCGTAGGTCTTGCGCGCGCCAAAGCCCATATCGCCCGCACACAGCAGCATCACCCGGTAGGGCAGCTCCAGAGCGCGCAGGACGGCCTCCGCGCAGCCCGTCATCCGCTCCAGCTCTTCTTCGCTCTCTTCGGGCTTCACGATGGAGACCAGCTCCACCTTGTAGAACTGGTGCATGCGCATCAGCCCGCGCGTATCACGCCCCGCCGCACCAGCCTCAGAGCGGAAACAGGGCGTATGCGCCGTCAGCCGCATCGGGAAAGCGCTCTCAGGATGGATCGCGTCGCGCACCAGATTGGTCAGCGACACTTCAGCGGTGGGGATGAGCCAGCGGCCATCGGTCGTGTGGAACTGGTCCTCGGCAAACTTCGGCAGTTGTCCGGTGCCGAACAGCGCCTCATCTCGCACCAGCAGCGGCACGCTTGTTTCCGAATAGCCGTGCTCAATGGTGTGCAGGTCCAGCATAAAGGCGGCTAGCGCGCGCTCCAGCCGGGCGAGCTGGCCTTTCAGCACCGCAAAGCGCGCGCCCGACATGGCGGCAGCCGCCTCGAAATCGAGCCCGCCCAGCCCCTCGCCGATGGCCACATGGTCCTTCGGCTCGAAGCCAAGCTCTCTCGGCTCGCCCCAGCCGCGCACTTCCTCATTATCGTTTTCGTCCGCGCCTTCGGGCACATCGTCGAACGGCATGTTGGGCAGCGAAGCCAGTTCAGTGCGCAGCGCCTCATCAGCGGCCTTCTGGGCGGCATCGGCCGTCTCCATCTCGCCTTTGAGCGCATCCACCTCGGCGCGCAGCTGGTTGAACAGCGCGTCATCGCCTTTGGCTTTGGCCTGCCCGATCAGCTTGGACTTGGCGTTGCGCTCCGTCTCGATCTCCTGCAGGCGCGCGGTTGCTTCGCGGCGCGCCGTGTCCAGCTCCAGCAGGCGTGATGCCTCCGGCCCGCGCCCACGCTTTTTCATGGCGGCGTCGAAGACGTCCGGGTTTTCGCGAATGAAACGTATGTCGTGCATGGGATTTGGCCCGCCGAAAAGTTAGGCCCGCGTGATAGCCCCGCCCGGTGCGCACGTCCACCGGGGTTAGGCGGTGGGGGTGAGCCTAGCCCCCAACCCTTCGTCATTCCGGCGAAAGCCGGAACCCAGAATTTTTTAGTTCCGCAACGCATCCGCGTTGCGATGTTCCGCGAAAAGTCGTGGGCGCGCAGTCGCGCTTGCGGCGGCCAATGGCCGCCGACTGGGTTCCGGATAACGCCTGCGGCGTTTCCGGAATGACGAGGATATAAGGGCTACGCGCCCTTCGTGAACACGGCGGCGCATTCCACATGGGCGGTGTGGACGAACTGATCGACCGGCGTGACCGGCCCCATACGGTATCCGGCGCGGACCAGAATCGCCGCGTCACGCGCGAACGTCGCCGGATTGCAGCTGATCGAAACAATGACGGGTATGCCGGATCCGGCGAGCAGCTCCATCTGCTCTTTTGCGCCCGCGCGCGGCGGATCAACCACGGCAAACGCTGCGCCAGTCAGTTCGCGGATGGAGAGCGGCTCAAGCGCCAGATCGCGCTGCAGCACGCTCACAGGCTTCAGGCCCGGCGTATGGCGCGCAGCATGGTCCAGCGCGGCCAGCGGCGCGGCCTCCCCCTCCACGGCCCTTACAGGCGCCAGAGAGGCCATGCGCAGCGCGAAGGCACCCGAACCGGCATAAAGGTCGATCACGCCTCTGGCCTCTTTTGGCGCGGCCTTGAGGGCGGTTTTGAGCGCGTCCATCACGATGGCGGCCAGCGCCGCCTCACCCGCATCGGTCGCCTGCAGGAAGCCGCCGGGCGGTGGGGCCACTTTCGCCGTGCCAAAGCGCACGACGGGCGGCGTGCCTTCCGCGATGAGTTCACTGCCAATGGTCAGGCGCGCCCAGCCCTCGCGCGCCAGCAGCTCCCCGCCCGTCAGCCGGTCATCAAGCGTGACCGGCCCTTTTCGCGCCACATGCACGTCCAGGCCCGGATCAGTTGCGGTGACGGAGATCGTCGCGGTGTCGAATTTTGCGTTCAGAACGGCCATGGCCAGTTCGCGCAAGGCCGGGAAGGATTTGCGGATACGCGCCTCGGCTATCGGACAGTCATTGGTGTCGGCAATCGCCTGCCCTGCCCGCTCGGTGAACCCCAGCAGCAGGCGGGTGCCCATCTTGCGTGCATGCAGGGCCACACGGCGGCGGCCCGCGCCGCCCGCATCAACAAGCGGCAACAGCTCAGCCGTCAGCCCTTCACGCTCCAACGCGTCGGCGACCAGATCACGCTTCCACGCGCGATAGGCATCGCCCTGCCAGTGCTGCAGCGAGCAGCCGCCGCACTTTTCGGCGACGGAACAGGCCGGGGCGATCCGTTCATGTGAGTGGGTAAGGCGTTCGCGAATCCGTCCGCGATCACCGCGCGCCACGATATCAGCGGTCTCTTCGGGCAGAAGGCCGGGTACAAATACCGATCCGCCGGTTTCCGGATCAGGACAGATGGAATCACCGCGCGCGCCTATGGCACGGGCGGTCACGCGCAGCGTCCGCTCCGGCACGGCCCTCTGGGGCGAAGATGAACGGGAACGGCGCTTCATGGCTGAGCGTTTGCCCCTGTAAGGGCTGTATCGTCAAGCGCCACGCGGTAAATCGCGCGGCTGAGCCAACCTGAAGGCATTGTTCATGTCCGGCTCAGCTTGGCATTGTTACCGTCTGGTTAATTGCCCGATTGTGGCCTCTTGAAACCAAGGAGGAAGCCCGATGGCGACCGGAAAACTGACCATATCGGTGGCAGCAATAGCGCTGATGACCGCCTTCGCTGCGCCCGGCGAACTGCCTTTCATCCCGTCCGCAGAAGCCGCCAATGCGGTTGACCTTGCCCTTGATACGCAAGAACGCGGTGGCCGTGAGGGCCGGCGCGGAGGCGGCAGTGAAAGCCGTGGCCAGCGCGGTGGCGGTGGACAGGAAAGCCGCGGCCAGCGTGGTGGCGGAGGCCGTGAAGGCGGCTGGCAGGGGCGCCAACAATCCCAGCAGTCTGCCCCGCAGCAACGCCCCTCACATCAGAGCGCGCCCCAGCAGCGCCCGCAACAACAGCAAGCCCCGCAGCGCCAGCAATGGACGAGCCAGCACGAGGCGACACAGCGCCCACAACAACAGGGGCAACCCTCACGCCCGGGCGGCCAACCCGCTATCGCCCCGCAGCAGGCTGTCGCGCAGCAGAGCCAGCCGCAACGCCAGTGGCAGAACCGTGGCGATAGCGACCGCCGCGCCCAGTTCCAGCAGCGCCGCGAACAGACGCAGAGCCAACAGGGCCGGCCCGACCGCCGTGACTGGCAGGACCGCAGGCAGGCGCAGCAGCAACCTCAAAGCCGGCCTGACCGCCGCGACTGGCAGGACCGCAGGCAGGCGCAGCAGCAGCAGCGCCCACAGGGCCAGTGGCAGAACCGCCCGCAACAGCAACAATATCAAGGCCGTCCGCAAGGGCGCCCGCAGCAGGGCCAGTGGCAAAACCGTCCGCAACACCACGCCCGGCCGAACTATCGCCACCAGCACTATAATGTGCGCTATTCACGCTCGAATGCCGTTCGCGCACCCGTGGTCTATCACAATCATTATTATGTGAACCGCTATGGCCGCCGGAATGTGCGCTGGACGCCGCCGGTACGGATCGTCCACCATCATATCCACTATTCGGGCTGGACCTATCATCCGCGCTGGCATTCCAGCTATGCCCGCCACAATTTCTACTACACGGACGGCCTGTGCCGCCCGAGTGGAGGCAGTGTCGCTGCTGGTGCCCTGGTTGGCGCCCTGCTCGGTGCCGCGATCTCGGACGGTGATGCCGGCGCGCTGCTGGCTGGCGGCCTGATTGGCGGCACGCTGGGCGCAGCCCTGAGCGATTGCGACCGTGGCCAATACCACTATGCCACGCACTACGCCTTCTCCACGGGCAATCCGTATTACTGGCACAACCCGTATTCAGGCGTGCGTGGTGTCGTCTACGCCCGCGACTATCACAACTGGAGCAATCAGCGCTGCCGCTGGGGCGATGCGGAGATCTTCCTGCCCAACGGCGAGGTCGCCTATGACCGCGTGCGCATGTGTCAGGACCAGTACGGCTACTGGCAGGTTGCGCGGGTTCAGTAGCTTTCCCGTCAGGGACGACGCGCGAACCGCCCTCCGGGAACCTCCGGGGGGCGGCTCTCGTTCATGTTGCGCTCATCCGCGATCTGGCAGGGTAAGACCATATTCAAGGACCAGGCACGAAAGGAGCCCCTTGCGATGAAACATGTTCTGAAAAGTTCGGCCATCGTTGCCGCAGCGCTCGCAGCCCCGCTGGCTCTCGCCCCTGCCGCGCAGGCGCAGCAGACCTACGCGGAGTGCATCTCCCAGCAGCGCAATCAGCAGGTCACCGGCGCCGTTGTCGGCGGGCTTCTCGGCGCAGTGCTTGGCGCGCAGATCCATAATTCCAACGAATCGGCCCGGCGCGACCGCCACTATCAGAACCAGGCCTACAATAATCGTGGCTGGCGCGGTCATCGCGGCCGCGGCTATGTCGAGCCGTACAACCGCCGTTCCAATGATGGCGCCGTGATCGCCGGTGCGGGCCTTGGCGCGCTGGCTGGCGGTGCGATGGGCAGCGTTGGCAGTAATTGCGACCATCTGCCGGGTGGCCCGCGCCCACAGGTCGGCTACCAGCAGCCCCATTACGGCCAGCAGCAATATGGCTACAGCCAGCAGGGCTATGACCCGTATTACGACAATTACGGCTATCAGGATAACAGCCAGCTGGCCGGCGGTCCGGGTTATGACCCCTACAGCTATCAGCCGCATGGCACCCAGCCGCACTATCCGGCCCAGCAGGTAAACCGGAATTGCCGCCAGGTGCAGATCACCGGCCGGTATGAGTGGGTCTGCCAGGGGCCTGACGGGGTGTGGCGTCCGTCGAACTAGTTGTCCGCAACGCATTCCCCGCCTGCGCGGTGACAGGCCGGGCCTCGCCCCTCGCCCCTTCGAGACGCCGCCTGCGGCGGCTCCTCAGGGTGAGGGTGTCTCGGACGCCCGTTCGGGCTTGCGGCGGCCAGAGGCCGCCGAAAAGGGCGACCGCCCGCCCGCGACTTTTCGCGGAACATCGCAACGCGGATGCGTTGCAGAACTAAAAAAGGGCGGCTCAGATGAGCCGCCCTTATTCTATTCCCCGGTTTTGACCTTGGCCTTTTCGGCCTTTTCCTTCTGCTTTTCCGGTGTCGGCAAAGCCGGGTCGGCGCTGCGCCCGGCAAGGCGCGCCTCCAGCGACGCTTCTGCGCGCGGCAGCACGCCCTTCAGCCCGTCATTGCCGTCCTTCATCACGAAGTCCGCGCCCGACACATAGGTCGCCCGCCCCAGAAGATGCCCGGCGACAGGCAGTGTCGCCAGCAGGAAGACGATGATGACGAAGGCGGTGAGGCCCAGATTTTCCTCCGTGTAGGACACGGCGACACCCGCCACCAGCAGGCCCGCGCCCAGCGTACCCGCCTTGGTGGAGGCATGCAGGCGCAGGAAGGGATCAGGCAGGCGGAACACGCCAATCGCGGCCACGATCAGGAAGAACATCCCGCCCAGCATCAGGACGGCACCGATAATCTCGCGGATCATTGATCCCTCTCCTTGCGTTCCAGGAACACGGCCAGCGCCACCGTGGCGATGAAGCCGGTGACGGCGAGGCCAAGCCCGATATCGAGGAATTCCTTGCGTCCGGTCACCAGCGTGGTCAGAGCCGTGATGCCGATAGCCAGCACCGTCATCATGTCCAGAGCGACGAAGCGGTCAGCCACGCCCGGCCCGATGACGAGACGTATGCCGGTCAGCAGAAGGCCCAGAACCAGACCCAGCAGCAGGTAGGAAGGGAAAAGATCAACCAGCATGGCCGTTATGCCTCCGACCGGAGAAGAATGCTTTCAAACGTCGTCTTGATCCCGGAAATGATCGCCTCCCTGTCCGGGCAATCGAGCGCATGCACGTAAAGGGTCGAACGATCCTCTGAGACATGCAGCGAGGTCGTGCCGGGCGTGAGCGAAACCAGATTGGCCAGCGTGGCGATATGGATGTCGCTTTTCAGGTCCAGCGGTACAGCAACAATGGCCGGATTAAACCTGATGGAGGGATTGATCACCGCCCAGGCCACTGCAAACGAGGACTTGAACAGCTCGATCAGGAAGATGACGCCGAGCTGCGCCCATATCCCAAGCTTCATGATCAGTCGAAACGGGTTCATTGACCTGCTCCCATGACGGCGTCGATATAGGCCGAAGGATCAGCGAGGCCCTCGCCAGCAGCCTGCGTCAGCTCCATAAGCGGACCGGCATAAAGGCCGATGGCCAAGCTGACGAGGACCAGCGCGGTCGCCGGAACCACCATCACCAGCGGCAGGCGCGCCGTGACGCGCATGCCTTCGGGCGCGGTCTTCCAGAAGGCTTCCATCCAGATTTTCACCACGCACATCAGGCTGATAAGGCCGGTGCCGAGCGCGATTCCGCCAAGGATGGGCTTTGCGCCGTCAAAGGCTGCATCTGCCACCAGAACCTTGGCCCAGAAGCCGGAGAAAGGCGGCAGGCCGGCCAGCGAAAGTCCGGCGCCGAGGAAGATTACCGCCAGCACGGGATGAGTGCGGATGAGCCCGCCAATTTTCGTCAGGTCAGACGACCCGGCGGCAATGGCAATCACGCCCGCGAGCAGGAAGACCGCCCCTTTTACCAGAATATCGTGGATCAGGTAGAAGCTCGCCGCGCCAAGCCCTTCCGGCGTCGACAGGGCGAGGCCCATCATCAGATAGCCCATGCCCGACACGATCAGGAAGGCGAGCATCCGGCGCAGATCGGTCTGGATGAGGGCGGCTATGGCGCCCGTCACCATCGTGATCGCCGCCACCCAGACGACAACCTCGCCGACGAGCCCCGTAGTGCCCTCAAACAGCAGCATGAAGACGCGCATGGCCGAATAGATGCCCACCTTGGTGAGCAGCGCGCCAAACAGCGCCGACACGACCGGCGGGGCTGTGTGGTAGGCGATCGGCAGCCAGAAGAAGAGCGGGAAGGCAGCGGCCTTCACCCCGAAGGCGAGCAGGAACAACACCAGTGCGAAGGTCAGGCCCGCTGACGGCTCCATCTCAGGCACGATACGCGCCAGATCAGCAAAGTTCAGCGTTCCGGTGGCGCCGTAAAGGAACGCTACGCCCGTCAGGAACAGTATGGTGCCAAACAGGTTCAGCGCGGCGTATTTCACGGCTGCATCAAGGTTGATGCCTTCGCGGTGAACGACCAGGAGACCGATCGCGCAGACCAGCAGCACCTCGAACCAGACATAGAGGTTGAAGATGTCGCCCGTGAGGAAGGAGCCGTTGACGCCGACCATCAGGCCGCAGAAGAGCGGGAAGAAGCCGCCATGCAGGGCATTCTGGTCCACACCCCGGAAGGCGTAGACAGAGGCGGCAAACGCCACCAGTCCTGCTGCCGCCACAGCCAGAGCCGATAGCGGATCGGCCACGATGGAAATGCCGAACGGCGCAGCCCAGTTACCCGGCTGCGTGGACAGCACGCCTTCTGCCTGCACGGCCAGCAGCAGGCCGATACCGGCGGCCGCAAGAAGGGCCATGCCGAACACCGTGACCCAGCGCTGCCAGTCCGGACGCAGCCAGAAAACGGTGCAGAAACCCGCCATTGTCAGCGGCAGCACGATGGGAAGAATGACCAGAAGATCAGCGCTCATTTGCGTGCAGGGCTCCCCTTGGCATCTTCACCCTTGAACGGATCACCGAGATCGCGCGCGGCAATCATCTCGTCGGCATTGACCGTGCCGAGCGCGCGCGTCGCCTCGTAGGCGACAATGGCGGCCAGCGCCAGCAACGCAAAGCCGATCACAATGGCGGTCAGGACGAGGGCTTGCGGCAACGGGTTTGCTGCGCTTTCCCCCAGCGCATAGCTGCCCGCCTGGATGATGGCCGGGTCCGTGGCTCCCAGCCGCCCGGCAAGGAACAGGATCAGGTTCACACCCGTGGCGATAAGGGCCGTGCCCAGCACGATGCGGATCACATTGCGGTCCAGCATCAGGAATATGCCCGCCGCCATGATGGCAGCAACGGCGATAGCGTAGAGAAGCGTCATTCGCTGGCCTCCTCGGCGCCGGTCTCGTACATGCGGAAAAGGATGGAGAGCACACCGCCGATAACGACGAAATAGACGCCGATATCGAACAGCAGTGTGGTGCCGAGCTTCAGCTGGAAAAAGCCGATCTGGCCTTCCCACCACAGATGGTAGAGGAAGCCGCCCAAATCGCCGATCAGCGGCGGAAGGCCCGAAATGATCGCGCAGAAAACACCAACCCCCATCAGCACGACCGGGTGAAGGATCAGCCAGCGCTGGGCGCGGGCTGCGCCAAAGGCCAGGGTCACGATGGTGTAGGCAGACGCCGCCGCCAGACCGCCGATAAAGCCCCCGCCCGGCTCGTCATGGCCGCGCAGCAGGATGAAGACCGAGAACACCAGCATGGCGACGAAGAACATCCGCGCCAGCGCGTTAAGAATGACCGACTGCATGGTCCTAGCCCTCCTTCTTCACGCGGCGGCGCAGCAGCGCCCAGACGCACAATGTGGCAAAGGCCACGACGGTCACTTCGCCGAGCGTGTCGAGCGCGCGGAAGTCAACCAGGATGACGTTGACGACATTGCGGCCCTGCGCCTCGGCATAGCTGGCCTCGCCAAAGAATTCTGACAGGCGCGGATCGAAGGGCAGCACACTCATCGCCAGTACGCCGAGGCCGCAGGCAATGCCAAAGCCCAGCGAAATCGCCAGCGCCAGAGGACGCTTGAACAGGGATTTTTGCGGGGCCGGCGCCAGAGACAGGCGTAGCAGTACGGCCAGCAGGATCACGATGGACAGCGTCTCGACGGTGAACTGCGTAAACGCCACGTCCGGCGCGCCATTCATCAGGAACACCACCGCCATGGTGTAGCCGACAATACCCACGCCCAGGATTGCAATGAGTACCGAGCGCGCAAACGCGGCCACGGCGGCGCCGATCAGGGTCAGCAGCAATACTACGATCATGTAGGGCCGTACGGGTTCGGCGGCGGCAGCCGTTACCATCTCCCCGCCAAAGCCGGTGAGCGACAGCAGGAGAGCCAGCGTGGAGACGCCCAGCGTAATCGCGATATAGGTGCGCAAGGACAGCGTCTGCAGCGCGCGCGCTGTTACCTGCCCTGCCCGGTCGAGCCAGCTCATGACCGCGCCATAGCCAAGGTCTGCAAAGACCACATTGGCCTTGACGTTATCGGGGTCGCGATAGAGCCGCGTCCAGAACCAGACCAGCGCCGCCCCAGAAGCCAGAAGCCCCAGGGTGATGAGGAATTTGAGGCCCAGGCTGGGCGCCGCGTGAACTTCAAGCACCACCGTGTTGCCATAGAGCGCGCTCATCGCCGGGATCAGCACGCTGTTCCACGCAAGAGCCGGCATGACGCCGATGAACAGTCCCAGCACGCCGAGCGCCAGCGGCGGCAGGGCCATGCCGTAATACTCGTTGTGATAGAGCTTCACCTCGCCATAGGGCGGCTTAAGGAAGAAGGGTTTAAGCGCAGCCAGACCAGCCACCGCCGTCATCACGGCGGAGCTCGCCAGCGCCACCAGCGTAAGCCACATGCCCCAGTTTCCGCCCTCGAAGGCCGCGGTCAGGAACAGGTCTTTCGCCTTGTAGCCGAGGAAGAAGGGCACGCCCGCCATGGAGATCGCCGCCAGGAGGCTGGCAATCGCGGTAATCGGCAGCTTGAAGCGAAGCCCCCCGAGACGCGCCAGCTCATACTGATGGGTGGAGTGAATGACTTGCCCGGCGGCAAAAAAGAGGGCTGCCTTGTACAGTGCGTGGGCCACCAGGAAGCCGATCATCGCCTTGACGCCCGCCTCTCCCGGCACACCGACCAGAAGGACCAGCGTTGCCAGCGAGCATACGGTCGACCAGGCCAGCACCGCCTTGAAGCCGGTGGAGCGCATCACGGCATAGGCCGAGATCAGCATGGTGATACCGCCAAATACCATGAGCGGACCGTAGAAGATCACGTACTCGCCAAACCCGGTATCAAAACGGGCAAGCAGATAGACGCCGAGCTTCACCATGGTGGCCGAGTGCAGATAGGCGCTGGCCGGGGTCGGCGCGGCCATGGCGTTCGGTAGCCAGAAATGGAAGGGGAATTGCGCCGACTTGGTGAAGCAGCCGATCAGCACCAGAACGATAATCGCCGGGAAGGCAGGCGAATTGGCAATCTGCGGTGCCTGCGCCGTGATCCCGGTCAGCGAGAACGTGCCAGCCGTCAGGCCCAGAATGATGATACCGCCCAGCAGCGCCAGACCGCCGCCCGCCGTAACGACCAGCGACTGGAGCGCGGCTTTGCGCGCCTTGGCGTCTTCATGCTTGAAGCCGATCAGGAAGAAGGAGACCAGGCTGGTCATCTCCCAGAAGATGAACAGCATGATGAGGTCATCGGCCAGCACCGTGCCGAGCATCGCGGTCATGAACAGCAGGATAAAGCCCAGGAAACGGCCCCGGTCCTTCGCGTCATCGCTGAAATAGCTGCCCGCATAGATCACCACCAGCGTGCCGATGCCGGTGATCAGAAGCGAGAAGAGCAGCGAGAAGCCGTCCAGCCGGAAGCCCAGCGAAACGCCGTAAGCGGGCACCCAGTCAATCGTCTGGAGAATGGCCGTACCTGCCGGCAGGTCAGGCAGTTGCATCAGCAGCGAAACGAACAGGAAAGCCGGCACCAGTGCCAGCAGCGGCCCGGCAAAACGCCCGGCAGCGCGCGTAACAGGAGCGGCGATGAGCGCGCTCACGCCCGCTATGATCACAAACCAGACAGGCGACATCGGGCCTCCGGCAATTGGGGGTAAACAGTCGAGACAGGAGGGGTGTGTTAAGCAAATACTGCGATGCAGCGTCAATGATAATTGTAAGAACCATGCGCCATGTGGGGCTTTATGAGCGCCTCGCATGGACGAGGATTTCGCGGTTGCCATCACTGCCGGAAATCGGGCTGGGCGTGACAGCCTGCACGGGCCAGCCCTGCCCTTGCAGCCAGTCCTGAAAGGCCTGCAGCGCTGTCTGCACGGCCGACTCATCGCTAACGATACCGCCCTTGCCGATATGGGCCCGGCCAACCTCGAACTGTGGCTTGAACAAGGCGATCAAATCCGCGTCAGCTGCTGCCAGCGAGAGGGGCACACCGAGCAGTTTGGCAAGACCGATAAAGCTCGCGTCGCAGACAATCAGCGAGGGTGATTCCTGTATCAGTGCCGGTGACAGGCTGCGCGCATCGGTTCCTTCCAGGCTCGTCAGGCGGGGACGGCCACGCAAGGACGGATGAAGCTGGTCCCGGCCAACATCGACCGCATAAACCTGCGCTGCGCCGCGCTGCAGCAGAAGTTCGCTAAAGCCGCCGGTGGAACTGCCCACATCAAGACAGACGCGTCCCTGCGGACTGACCGCAAATGCATCGAGAGCCGCGACCAGCTTGAGCGCGGCGCGGCTTACGAAAGGGTGTTCGGCCTCTGCCTCGATCTCAGCGCCGGGTGGGATGGTCTGCGACGGTTTGGTCAGCACCTCGCCATTCACCCGCACCCGCCCTGCCCTGATGGCCGCCTGAGCACGCGCGCGCGTTTCAAAATGGCCAAGCGCGACCAGCTGGAGATCTGCTCTGCCAGATTTCAAAGAACTATCTTTCAATGAAAACTCCACTATCGGTGACTTGATATTCATTGAACAGCGGAATTGCTTTGCGTTCACGGGCAAGGTGGGCTATAAAGCCCTATCGAGATTTGGCCGACGATCAGGTTTTGCGCTTCCGTTTTTTTGGCGCCCCCTTCCCTCTACCTCTCTTCGATACCGCTGGCGCGCCTGTGCGACAGGCCGCTTTGTTTTGTCTTGTTACAAGGAATACTCCCATGGCTACGGGAACTGTAAAATGGTTCAACACCACCAAAGGCTACGGCTTCATCCAACCGGATGATGGCAGCAAGGACGTATTCGTCCACGCTACGGCTGTTGAACGTGCGGGCATGGCCGCCCTCAACGAAGGCCAGCGCATTTCCTACGAGGAAGCGCGCGACGCCAAGAGCGGCAAATTCTCCGCGACCAACCTGCAATCGGCCTGATTGACAGATTGAGATCACGACCGCGCAGCTTGCTGCGCAGGCGTTGACCGGGAAAACCCCTCCTGCCGACGGGCAGGAGGGGTTTTTCTTTGGCTGTAACTCTCCCGCTTCGTCATCCCCGCGCAGGCGGGGATCCAGAGATCATAAAGCGAAGACAGTGCCGGGCGGCTCTGGGTTCCCGCCTGCGCGGGAACGACGAATAGAAGGGCCAAAATGCGGTCAAGCGCGGCCCCATTTTTCGTCATTCCGGGCGAAGCGCAGCGCAGACCCGGAACCCAGACCTTTTATTTTGATGCTCAGCCCATCCGGGCTTCGCTCCTCGCATAGGCTCGGGCGCGCGGTCGCGCTTGCGGGCCGTAAAGCGGCCCGAGAGGCCGAACGGCCGCCCGTCCTTCCGGGTATAGCCACCCCTGCCGGGCAGGAAGACCATGTCGATATCGGAATACTCCCCGTGATCTTCGGGAATACGGCTGCCGACGACCAGAAACTCCACCATTTCACCTGTATCGTTCTTAAGATGGTGACCGTCCTTCACGCCGGCTGGGAAGCCTGCGCAATCGCCGGGCGACAGGCGCTCCTCGCCCGCATCGGTGACAAGCGTGGGATGGCCGGAGAGCACGTAGACGAACTCGTCCTCCTTCGCATGCCAGTGGCGCTGGGAGGACCATACCCCCGGCTCCAGCCGCACCAGATTGACACCAAACTGCGTCAGCCCGAACGCATCGCCCAGCGCGCGCCATGCGCGGTGCTTTACCGGCTCATCATGCGGCGGAGGATAGGACGTGCCGGAAACCTCCGGGATGGAACGGGAGGGTTTGGCGAAGGGCATGGGGCGAATCCTCGAAATGGAACCGCCCCCTCCTATCACGCCAGCGCTTTTGCCGCCTCTTCGGATCGCCCCAGCGCATCGAGCACGGTCGCGGTGATGTGGCGGGCATTCAGGCGCGCCTCGTCATACTGCTTCACCGGGCTATCATGCTCCTGGAACACGTCCGGGAGCGTCATGGTGCGGATTTTGAGGCCCCGGTCGAGCACGCCTTTCTCCGCCAGCAGGTGCAGCACAAACGCGCCGAATCCGCCGCGCGAGCCTTCCTCGATGGTGATCAGGACTTCATGTTCGCGGGCCAGGCGCAGGATCAGATCCTCATCAAGCGGCTTGGCAAAGCGGGCATCGGCGACCGTGGCGGACAGGCCATGGGCGGCCAGCTGGTCTGCGGCTTTGAGGGATTCCGCAAGCCGCGTGCCCAGCGAAAGGATCGCCACCGCGCTGCCCTCGCGCACGATGCGGCCCTTGCCGATTTCCAGCGCTTCAGGGTTGGCGGGAATTTCCACGCCAATGCCCTCGCCGCGCGGATAGCGGAAGGCGCTGGGGCCATCATCAATCAGCGTGGCGGTTTTCACCATGCGTGCCAGCTCGGCCTCGTCGGCTGCGGCCATAATGACCATGCCCGGCAACATGCCGAGATAACCGACGTCAAAGCTGCCCGCATGGGTGGAGCCGTCCGCGCCGACCAGCCCTGCCCGGTCGATGGCAAAGCGCACCGGCAAGTTCTGGATGGCGACATCGTGGACCACGCTGTCATAGGCACGCTGCAGGAAGGTGGAGTAGAGCGCGGCAAACGGCTTCATGCCCGCTGCTGCGAGCCCCGCCGCGAAGGTGACGGCATGCTGCTCAGCGATACCGACATCAAAGCAGCGCTCCGGGAAGCGGGCGGCGAACTTGTCCAGACCCGTCCCGCCCGGCATGGCGGCCGTGATGGCGACGATTGACGGATCGGCCTCTGCCTCGCGGATCAGCGCGTCGGCGAAGACGCCGGTATAGCTGGGCGCGGCGGGCTTGGACTTGGCCTGTTCGCCAGTGATGACATTGAACTTGGCAACGCCGTGATACTTGTCGGCAGCGGCCTCGGCAGGCGCATAGCCATGGCCTTTATGGGTTACGGCGTGGATCAGGACCGGGCCGTCCTGCCCGTCGCGTACATTCTTCAGCACCGCGACGAGCTGGGCCACGTCATGGCCATCAATCGGGCCGACATAGCGAAAGCCCATCTCCTCGAACATGGTGCCGCCAACCGCCATGCCGCGCATATATTCCTCGGCGCGGCGCGCAGCTTCCTCAACGCCGATCACCTTGGCGAGGCCCTTGCCGATCCTGCGCAGGGAGCGATAGCCCTTGGAAGATACAAGGCGCGCAAAGTAATGGCTCATCGCGCCCACGGGCGGAGCGATCGACATATCGTTATCATTCAGGATGACGATGAGATTCTTGTCCAGCGCCCCGGCATTGTTCATCGCCTCATAGGCCATGCCGGCCGACATGGAGCCATCCCCGATCACCGCCACGACATGGCGCTTCTCGCCCTTGAGATCGCTGGCAACAGAAAAGCCGAGCGCGGCGGAGATGGAGGTTGAGGCGTGGGCTGCGCCGAACGGGTCGTATTCACTCTCGGAGCGCTTGGTGAAGCCGGAAAGCCCCCCGCCCTGGCGCAGCGTGCGGATACGATCGCGCCGCCCGGTGAGGATCTTGTGGGGGTAGCACTGATGGCCGACATCCCAGATCAGCACGTCATCGGGTGTGTCGAACACGTGATGCAACGCTACAGTCAGCTCCACCACGCCGAGCCCCGCGCCCAGATGCCCGCCTGTTACCGACACCGCATCAATCGTCTCGGTCCTCAGCTCGTCTGCAACCGCGCGCAGGGTGGCAAGGTCGAGGCCCTTTAGGTCCTTCGGAGAGGCGATGCGGTCCAGATTGGGCGTCTCGGGCATGATGGCTCCAGCGTCAGTCCGGCATCTGCCGGTTCCCGTGGCAATGTTTGTGGCGGTCAGGAACGCCGCTCAAGAACGAAGTCCACGCAGTCCTTGAGGATATTGGCAGAACTGCCGAAGAGTGCGAGGTATTCCTTGGCCTGAGCGGCGAGATGACGCGCCCGTTCGCGCGCGCCGTCCACCCCCAGAATCGTGACAAATGTGGTTTTTCCCTGACGGGCATCCTTATTGACCGCCTTGCCGGCAATGCTTGGCAGGCCTTCGGCGTCCAGAAGGTCATCGACGATCTGGTAGATTAACCCGAGATCATGGGCGTAACCTTCAAGCGCGTGGCGCGCATCGCTGCCCGCCTCCGCCAGCACTGCACCAGCCTCCACCGAAAAGCTGATAAGCGCGCCGGTCTTCATCCGGTGCAGGCGCGTCAGCACGCCAATATCATCGCCTACGCGCTGGGGCGAGAGCATGTCGATCATCTGCCCGCCAGCCATGCCGCGCGCGCCGGAGGCCTTGGCCAGCCCTTCGACCAGCGCCAGACGGACAGTCGGATGGGGATGGGTGTCGGCGCCGGCCATGATCTCGAAGGCCGCCGATTGCAGCGCATCACCGGCCAGGATCGCCGTCGCCTCATCATAGGCGATGTGCACGGTGGGCCGGCCCCGGCGAACATCATCATTGTCCATGGACGGCAGATCATCGTGGATCAGCGAATAAGCGTGAATGCACTCGATTGCGCAGCCCGCGCGCAACAGCCCGCGCTCATCCGCGCCGAGCATGCGCCCGGCGGCGAGGGTAAGGAAGGGCCGGATGCGCTTGCCAGGCCCCAGGGCCGCATAGCGCATGGCCGAGGCCAGGCGCGCCTCAGGCCCGTCAGCGCGCGCCAGCAGCGCGTCGAGCGCCACGGTCACGCGATCAGCGGATTCTTCCAACTGGGCCTGAAAACTGGCCATGACGGGCGGTGCGCTCCGGGCAAAAGGGGTTGGTACGCAGCCGGTCTAGCTGACACCAGCGCCGTTGGCCACATCCGCGTGCTCCGGCACTTCCAGCAAGACCACATTTCCCGCGCTGTCCGTTACGCCGAGCACCAGCACTTCAGAGCGCACAGGGCCAATCTGGCGCGGCGGAAAATTGACCACCGCCAGCACGCGCCGTCCCGGCAGGTCTTCCAGTCTGTAATGGGCTGTTATCTGCGCGGATGAGCGCTTTTCGCCTACGCCTTCACCAAAATCGATCCAGAGCCTGTAGGCTGGCTTTCGCGCCTCCGGGAACGGTTCGGCGCGCGTGACCGTGCCTAGGCGGATATCGGCGGCGAAGAAATGGTCCGGGCTGATTTCACTGGCAGGCGGGTCGGAAGGACGGCGCATCAGCCGTCAAGGCCCGCAGGCTCGGCCCCCGGCTTGCCGTCCGCACCCAGCACGATCTTGTCAACTTTGAGCTGCGCATCTTTCAGCCGCGCCTCGCAATGGGCACGCAGCGCAGCGCCGCGCTCATACATGGCGATGGATTTCTCCAGCTCCACATCCCCGCGCTCAAGCTGCTGGACAATGTCCTCCAGCTCTTTCAGCGCGGCTTCAAATCTGAGTTTGGCGTTACCGGATGGGTTCGAGTCGGTCATGTTACCAGAGTGACAAGCGCCGCGGCGCACGTCCAGTGGCGAGAACGCTAGCTGCGCCCTTTGAGCTCGTAGCGCCGCCAGGACCAGTAATCATCCCCGCCATCGCGCACGCAGACATAGCCATGGCGTTTGAGCACCGGGCGCAGCATGCGGTTGAACCAGCCATGGGCAAACAGGGCCACATCGCCGTGCTGGGCGGCCTCGATGAGGATGGCGGCGGCTTCCTCGGCGCGGGTTTCGGCCTGCGCGCGGGTTTCCTTGCCGCGCGCCATGCCGAGCCACCAGGTGCAGCGGGCATAGACGCCCCAGGTGCGCGCCTTGAACCGGCCCGGAATGGGTGGAGGCGGCAGCGGCGCTTCAATAAAGACCGAGTTCTGCGTGATCTCTTGCGCGCCGACGCAAGCCTGCGCGGTTTCAATCGCGCGGATCAGGGTGGAGGCATAGACCGAATGGGCCTTTCCAGCGGCCTCGCACAATGCCTTCGGCGCGCTCTGCCCGTTTTTCAGACCCGCAAGGTCATAATCGGCCCACCATTTCTCATAGCCGCGCCAGTCCAGCACCATGCGGCGGTCCGCATCGGGTTCACCGTGGCGGGCAATGATGATGGAGCCGGGCAGGCGCGTGGCAACGGTCTGTTTCATGGTGCTTTTCGGAGATAGATCAACAAGGACTGACAAGCGCTGGTCCCCGTCAGGCCGCCTGCAGCGCGCCAATAAAAGCCGCAACCGACCGTTCAAGCGCCGGGCAGTCGTATCCGCCCTCAAGCACGCAGACAAGCCGGGAGTGCGCGCTTTCCTGTGCAAGCCGCGCCAGAGCGGTGCCTGCACGGGCGAAATCGCCCTGGTCCAGAGCCAGCCCTGCAAGGGGATCATCCTTGTGCGCATCAAATCCGGCAGAGACCAGCAGCAGGTCAGGCTGGAAGGCGCGCACCGCCTCGATCAGCTCGTCCAGCGCGGGATGCCAGGTCTCGCCGGTTGCGCCTGCGGGCAGGGGCCGGTTGGCGATATTGCCGTGACGGCCGGTCTCATGGGCTGCGCCGGTGCCGGGATAGATCCAGCCCTGATGGACGGAGGCGAAAAACAGGCGCGGTTCGCGCTCGGCTGTGGCCTGGGTGCCATTGCCGTGATGCACATCGATATCGATGATTGCGACGCGGGAAAGCCCCCTCACCTCCAGCGCGTGCAGCGCCCCGACGGCAATCTGGTTGAACAGGCAAAAGCCCATCGCCCGATCAGGCTCAGCATGGTGGCCGGGCGGGCGGCAGCCGACGAACACCGCCTCGGCCTCCCCGTCCAGCACCGCGTCGACACCTTCAATCACCGCGCCGCACGCATGCAGCGCTGCATCCAGCGAGCCGGGGCTCATCCAGGTGTCGGCATCCAGCGAGACATGACCCTCGGCGGGACTGGCAGCGAAAACCTGGTCGATATGGACTGCATCATGCACGCGGGCCAAAGCCTCGCGCGTCGCGGGCGAGGCTTCGCGCGGTGACAGCGGCGCAAGGGCGCGGGAAACGGTCTCAAGCCGCGCCACGCGTTCGGGATGGCCGTCCGGCGTTACGTGGTCAAAGCCGGTGGCAGAAGTGATGGCAATCGTGCGCATGGGCACGTGTCTGCCATCACCTCACACCGTTCACAAGCAAATTGCCACCCGGGCTTAAAGATGCGCGCCGCTGCCATTGACCGCCTTCGGGGCGGCGGCGTGGGCCGAAACCATAGAGGGCAGCATGTAGAAGCCGGGCTCGAACTCGGCATAATTGCAGGTGATTTCCTCACCCGCCGCAATGTCGCAGATCGCATAGCCGAACACCGAGTCCCGGAAATCGGTATTGGGCTGAAGCGAGTGGTTCATGTGCCGGCCATTATCCGCGTCCAGCACCAGCATCCCGGCCTCTTTCGGGTGCGGATAGGTATAACGCTCGACAAAGCGGCGGATGCTTTCGGGAAGATTGGGCAGCTCAGCCTCGCCAATCAGCCGGTCAAAACCCGGCTCAAAGCGGTAGATGAGCTGTCCCTTGCGGATCGGTTCAGCCGCAAAAACCCCAACGCCTTCAATGGCACTGGGACCGACAAAGGTGTCGATGAGTAACATGGTGCAAGAACGCCAGAACGCGCCCGTGCGTCGACGCGGGCGGGTAAAGGGGCAAGGGGCGATTCAATGCCCCGTGCAGAGTGCGACGCTCCAGCGCCTATGATGCGCGAATAAGGAAAAAATCAAGCGGGATTTTCGGGGCAGACCCCAATTCAGAGCGCGGCGCGTATTTTTTCCGCAAGTTGTTCCAGCTCCGCCGGATCGGCCATACCCGCCTTGCCATGTCCGGCAATCTCCTCGCCTTCCACGCGCGGGATGATGTGGAAATGAATGTGGAATACGGTCTGCCCGGCGGGCGCGCCGTTGAACTGGGCCACGAACACGCCATCCGGCTCCAGCCCGCGCCGTACGGCAGCGGCAACGGCCTTGACCGCGAGAATGGATTTTTCCGCCGCTTCCTCGGACAGCTCGAACAGATTGCGCGCGGGCTCTTTCGGGATCACCAGCACATGGCCCGGCGCCTGCGGGAACGCGTCCATGATGGTCAGCGTGTGCTCATCCTCTCGAACCTTCACACACGGAGCCTCCCCGCGCAGGATTTTCGCGAAAATATTCTGGTCGTCATAACGGCCATCAAGGCTCATGGCGGGTCTCCTGCTTGTCTTGCATGTGCTCGTACCCGATGGAGCGGATCCTCGACAGAAAATCTCCCTCCACGGGACCGTCCGGATCATAACCCAGCTCCTCGGGTGAAAAAGGCTCGCGCCCACCCGGCCGCCAGACTTGGCCGCAATCAACACATTGGCGACGTTTTGACGGCACCGGAAACCCCGTCAGCGTCACAGCAAAATTCGTCAGAATTGTGAGCAGCCAGTTGGTCCGGGGGTGGCTTTCGCCTCCGCAGACAGGGCAGTCAGGCATGTCGTCACGCGCCTCATCATCACCCCTTTGCTCAAACGTTTTCCTTTCCGCCCACCCTCGATCGATCAGATCCAGATATTCGCGTGCAGTCTGCAGGTCAGCCTCAGCGACGTAAATTGGGAAGCCTCCCAGCGCGAAATGATAGGCAGGGTTCATCTGCGCGAGGTGCTCATTGCCCATGAAGGCGTAAATTCCCTGCCCGTTGAGCGCTGCGACCATTGCGGTCGCAGCGTTGAAGCTCAGGGGATTGGCAAGCCGGACAAAGCTCATACCCCCGATTTAAAGGGCGAATCCGCGTCGAGAGAAGCGATTTCTGAGAGCACCGCCTGCCGCTCACGGCTCAGATAGCGGTCAATGGCGCTGGCAAGGCCCTGATGGGTGAGGAAATGGGCGGAACCGACCGCCTGCGGGCGGTAGTCGCGCGCCAGCTTGTGATGGCCCTGCGCGCCCGCCTCCACGCGTTTCAGGCCATGAGCAATCGCGTAGTCAATGGCCTGATGGTAGCAGAGCTCGAAATGCAGGCTGTCCTGGCCCTCCAGACAGCCCCAATAGCGCCCGTAGAGCGCCTCCGAGCCAATGAAGTTCAGCGCGGAGGCAATCCACTGCCCGTCCCGGCGCGCCATCACCATCAGGACATGCTGCGCCATGCGCTCATGGACGAGCTGGAAGAATTCGCGGTTGAGATAGGGCGTGCCCCATTTGCGCGCGCCGGTGTCCTGATAGCAGGCAAAGAACACATCCCAGTGCTCTTGCGTCAGCTCCGCGCCGGTGAGCGCCACGATCTCAAGCCCGGCCTGCGCGGCCTCGCGCTCCTTGCGTAGTGCCTTGCGCTTGCGTGAGGCGAGATCACCCAGAAAATCATCGTAAGAGCCATAGCCGCGATTATCCCAGATGAACTGGATGTCGAGGCGTTCGCAAAGGCCCGATGCGGCCAGCGCCTCGCGCTCCGAGGCATCAGGAAACAGCACATGCCATCCCGAAGCATTCCATTGCCCGGCGACGGATTTGGCGGATGCGGCTAGCGCCCGGCGGATGCCTTCATCCGCCGCCAGTACGCGCCGTCCGGTCACGGGCGTAAACGGCACGGCCGTGACGAGTTTGGGATAGTATTCGCCCCCTGCCCGGTGCAGCGCGTCGGCCCAGGCATGGTCAAACACGTATTCGCCATAGGAGTGGGTTTTCACGTAGAGCGGCAACACGCCAACAATTCCGCCCGCGCCGTCTTCAGCGATCAGATGGCGCGGTATCCAGCCCGCCTCCTCGCTGACGCAGCCCGATTGCTCCAGCGCTTCAAGAAAGTCCCAGCTCAGGAACGGATCGAACGGCGCACCCGCCGGGTTGGCAATGGCGTCCCACGCCTGTGGTGTGGTCTCCGCCAGCCCTTCGATCATGCGCACGCTGATTTCAGACATTCATGCGTCTCAATACTTGCAGTAGGTGAGCGAACGGGCTTGTCTCTCGCGCTCATATAGAGCGGCAACGCAACAAGTTGGAGGAGACATCTGTCATGGGCGCAAGGCTGTCAGGAAAAGTCGCATTTGTAACGGGCGGATCACGCGGGATCGGCGCGGCCATCTGTCAGGCATTTGCCGATGAGGGCGCAACCGTGGTGCTGACCTATGGCGGATCGAAGGACAAGGCCGAGGCGGTGGCCGCGGCCATCAACGCCAAGGGCGGCAAGGCAGAGGCCGTCGGCTGCGACGCGCGCAAACAGGGCGAAACTGCCCGCGTAATGAGCGCGGCGGCGGAGAAGCACGGCCGTATCGACATTCTGGTCAATAATGCCGGCATCGCGCGCGAAGTAACCTTGCGCAAGATGAGCGATGAGGACTGGAACGATGTGATGGCGGTCAATGTCACCGCGCCGTTCGAGGCCATCCGCCTTGCCGCCAACATCATGGAGCCGGGCGGCTCGATCATCACGGTCGGGTCGATCCTGGGAGACCGCGCGCCCTCGCCCGGCCTTGGCTCTTACTGTGCCTCCAAGGCCGCCGTGCAGCTTCTGACCAAGGCTGCTGCGCGCGAGCTGGGCCGCAAGGGGCTGCGCGCCAATGTCATCCAGCCGGGCCCCATCGATACCGACATGAACCCGGCGGACGGCGAGACCGCCGACCTGCAGCGCATGATGGTGCCGCTGGGCCGCTATGGTAAAGCCGATGAAATCGCGAGTGTCGCGGTGTTCCTTGCCAGCGACGAGAGCAGCTTCGTCACCGGCACCACGATTGATGTCGCAGGCGGCCTGACCGCCTGAACCCAGCCGGAGCATTCCCAGCGCCATGATTTTCCTGCACCCGGCCTTGCTGCCAAAAGGACCGCTCATGGCGCTGGATCCCGGCACACGCACAATTGGCGTTGCCGCGTGCAATTCAGACCGTACGCTGGTCAGCCCGATTGAGACGATTGAGCGCATGAAATTCTCCGAGGACGCCGCGCGGATCTTCAAGCTTTATGACGAGCGCGCCTGCAAGGGGCTGATTATCGGCCTGCCCCTGCACATGGATGGCGGTGATGGACGGCGCGCACAGTCTGCCCGCTCGCTCGCCACCAATCTCCTGCGTCTGCGTGACCTGCCGATTGCCTATCAGGATGAGCGGCTTTCCACCTTCGAGGCGGGTGAAACCCTCTCCGAAGCGGGCATACCCATTCACCGCCACAAGGAAATGATCGACGCCGAAGCCGCCGCCGTGATCCTCGAGGACGCGCTCCTGCGTATCGCCGAAGGCGTGCCGGAAGCATGAGCCCGGTCGTCATCGCCCTTTTCCCGGTGTTTGGGGTGATCGCTCTGGGGTGGGCCTTGCGCCGGTCCGGGCTGGTGGCAGCGCCGCTCTGGGGCGGAATCAACAAGCTCTCCTATCAGGCGCTGATGCCCGCCTTCCTCTTCATCACGATCAGCCGGGCCGATTATGCCAGCGTACCGGCGGGCAGCTTCATGCTGGCGGCGGCTGGCGGATTTCTGGCCATGGGCGTGATCATGCTCGCCTTCCGCCTCCTGCCCATGCCGGGGCCGGTCTATACCAGCCTCTTTCAGGGCGGGGTGCGCTGGAACGGCTTCGTGCTGCTGGCGCTCGCGCCTGCCGCGTTTGGCGAGGAAGGCGCAGCGCTGGCCGCTCTTGCCTTTGCGCCTACCGTGCCGCTGGTCAATGTGATGTGCGTGGCGGTGATGACCGTGTGGGGCAGAAGCGATCACGTGCCCAACCTGAAACGCGTCGGCCTGCGCATCATCACCAACCCGATCATTATCGGCTGTCTGGCAGGCCTTGCCGCGAATGTGGCCGGCGTGTTCCAGAGCGGGCCGGTCGCCGACACGCTGGACCTTGCAGGGCGCGCCTCCCTGCCGCTCATTCTTCTGACCATCGGGGCGGGGCTGGATTTCACCTCCCTGCGCGCCCGTCCCGGCATTATCTCGCTCTCGGTGACGGCGAAGCTGCTCATCGCGCCTGCAGTCTTCTACGCGCTGGGCATTCTGCTGGGCGTGGAGGGCGTAGCGCTGGCCGTGCTGGTAGGGATCGGCGCGACACCGGGCGCAGCCGCCGCCTATGTGCTGGCGCGTGAAATGGGCGGGGATGCGGAGATGATGGCAGGCCACGTCACCGCCACCACCCTGCTCGCCGCCATCACCATGCCCATCTGGATAGCGATTGCCGCGCTATGACCCTGCACATACTCGCCGTCTTCTTTCCGGCCTTCGTGCTGGTCGCCCTGGGCTACGCACTTCGGCGCTGGCAGGTCATTCCTGACGGTCAGTGGCGCGGCATCAATCTTCTCAATTACCGCGTACTTCTGCCTTGCATATTGTTCGTGACCATCGCGCGCGCAGACCTGACGCAGGCCGGCGCCCTGCCCGTCATCGCCCTGTCAGCAGGCGGAATTTTGCTGGCGCTCATCCTGTCGCTGGGCGTGGCAAGACTGCTCAAAGCCACAGCCCGCGAGACGGCGGCGCTGGTGGCGGTGTGCTGCGTGTGGAACGTGGTCCTGTTCTTCACGCTGGCTGACCGGCTGCAGGGGGCAGCCTCCACGCAATGGACAGGAACCATCGCAGCGCCCGCGTTGGTGCTGGCGACCATCATCATCGTCATGGCCTTTGCCGGCACGCGCGATGGCGGCATGCGAAAGGCGCTGCCTGCTCTGGCGAGGGACCCGGTCCTGATAGCCTGCCTGCTGGCCGTGGCCACCGCGCTGATCTGGCCGCTAATGCCCCCGCTAATGACCGCAGAAGCGGTGGACACCCTGCTCTCTCCGCTGGATCTCGCGGGATACGGTTCGCTGGCACTGGTACTCATCTGCATGGGGGCGGGGCTGGATTTCGCAGCCCTCAAGGGCCGCATCCGTCTACTGTTCAGCGCGGCGGCGATCCGGTCGGTTGTCATCCCGCTATTCGTGCTCGTGGCCGCAGGCATGCTGGGCATAAACGGCAATGCGGAAACCCTGCTGGTACTGGCCACGGGCGGGCCATCAGCGGCGTTTGTGTACGCGGTGGCTACCGAGTTCGACGGAGAAACCGGGCTGACGGCCGGCATGATCACGCTCACGGTTCTGGCCAGCGCGATTGCCCTGCCGGTCCTCACCGCGCTGACGCTTTTGGGTTAGGGTCTATTGCCGGGCGGCGCGCACACCACTATACCGCGCAACCGCAATCGAGGCGGAGTGCTTGAATGGGACAGGGTGAATACAGCTACACCTTCCCCCATCGCGGACTGATAGCGGCGTCCGCTCTCAACCGCGTTGATCTGGAACTCATTTTCGACAGCGCCCGCGCGCATCTCGCCCGCAACCGGACCGAGGACAAGAAGCACCCCAGCCTTAAAGGGCTGACGGTCATCAATCTGTTCTTCGAGGCGTCCACGCGCACGCTCGCCAGCTTCGAGATCGCCGCCAAGCGCCTTGGCGCGGATGTGGTGAACTTCTCCGCTGGCAATGCCTCGCTGAAAAAGGGCGAAACGCTCGCCGACACCGCCAACACGCTGGCGGCCATGCAGCCTGACCTGCTGGTGGTGCGCCATCAGAGCCCCGGCGCGGCGGAGTTTTTCCAGCGCACGACCGGCATCTCCACCATCAATGCCGGTGACGGCGCCAATGAGCACCCGACACAGGCCCTGCTGGACCTGTTCACGCTGGGCGAACACCTCGGCGATATCGGCGGCAAGCGCATCGCGATTATCGGCGATATTCTCCATTCACGCGTCGCGCGTTCCAATGTCGCCCTGCTCTCGCTGATGAATGCCGATATCCGCCTGTGCGGCCCCGCCAGCCTGCTGCCCGCCGATGCCGACCGCTGGGGCGCATCTGTATTCCATTCGGTTGAGGCGGCCATTGAGGGCTGTGACGCGGTGATGGTGCTGCGCCTGCAGCGCGAGCGCATGAGCTCCGGCCTGATCCCGTCTGCACGCGAATACGCGGCAATCTACGGCCTCGACCATGCCCGCCTGTCGCTGGCCAATGAGGGCTGCATCGTCATGCATCCAGGGCCGATGAACCGGGGCATCGAAATCACATCCGCACTGGCCGACGACACGGACATTTCCGTCATTCTCGATCAGGTGGAGGCAGGCGTCGCCGTGCGCATGGCGGTGCTGGAACTGCTTGCAGGGCGCGGCATGCAGGAGATGGTGCCATGAGCGGCGGTATCTTCATCGCGGGCGCGCGCCTGATCGACCCGGCATCGGGGCGCGACAGAGAAGGCGATCTGCGCGTCGAGAACGGCGTGATCGACGCTATCGGCCCCGGTCTCTCCCCGGATGCGGAAGACCAGATTATCGAGGCGGATGGTGCGGTGCTCAGCCCGGCCCTCATCGATATCGGCGCGCGCGCCGCTGAGCCGGGCCGCTCCGGCATTGAAAGCCTCGACACCACCATCCGTGCTGCTGCCGCAGGGGGTGTCGGCACGCTGGTCCTGTCCTCATCCAGTGGCGCTGGCCTCACCCGGCCTGAAGACATTGACTGGATCGGCTTTCGCGCCCTGCACGCGCCGGTGCGCCTCTTGGGCGCGGCGCGCACGCATACACAAGCTGGCGACATGGCCGAGATCGGTCTCATGCTGCGCGCCGGTGCGGCGCTGGTCTCTGATGGCGGTGATCTGATCGCGGACACCCGCTTCCTGCGCAATCTTTTAAGCTATGCCAGCGCGTTTGACGCCTGGGTGGGGCTGACGGCGGAAGACATGCATCTCTCCGCCGGGACCATCGCCCATGAAAGCGCGATGGCAGTGCGCCTCGGCCTATCCGCGCGTCCGGGCATTTCCCAGCGCCTTGGCGTGGAACGCCTCGCTGGCCTCGCCGAGCTGACCGGCGCGCGCATCCTCTTTGAACGCCTGACGACCGCTGACGGGCTCGACGCGTTGAAAGCCGCCCGCAAGCGCGGGCTGGATGTCGCTGCCAGCGCGCCGCTCACTCATTTGCTCTTCAACGAAGTGGATATGGGCGGGCTGGACCCGGCCTACCGGCTCGACCCGCCTCTGCGCAGCGAAGCCGACCGGCAGGCGCTGCTGGCCGCCATCGCTGACGGGCTGATTGACGTGATTGTCTCCGACCACACGCCGGTCGCGCTGGAGGCCAAGGCCAATCCCTTCTCCGATGCGGCGCCCGGATCATCCAGCCTTGAAGCTTTGATCCCCGTCCTGTGTACGCTGGACGCCGACGGCCAGTTGCCGCTGGCCGCGGGCCTGAAAGCCCTCACCAGCAATCCGGCCGAATTGCTGGGCCTGCCGCAGGGGCGGCTGGAAGAAGGCGCGCCGGCCGATCTGGTGCTGTTCGACCCGCAAACGCCCAATGTTTACGGCAAAGACGGGCTGGAAAGCCCCGCGCCATCCGCCTTCTCGGGCCGCCGCCTCCAGGGCCGTGTCTTGCTGAGTATCGTTGACGGGGCCATGGTGTACGCCCGGCCCGGATTTGCGGAGTAAGCCTCTTGCCAGCCGAACTGTTTCTGATCCTCGCTGCGATTGGCGGCTATCTGCTCGGCTCCATCCCCTTTGGCCTGGTGCTGGTAAAGCTCGCAGGGCTGGGCGATATCCGCACGGTAGGCTCCGGCAATATCGGCGCGACGAACGTGCTGCGCACGGGCCGCAAGGATCTCGCGCTCGCCACTCTGGTGCTTGATAGCGGCAAGGCGGGCATCGCCGCGCTCATCTTCACCTTCGCCGTCTCGCCCACTGCTGGCCTCATCGCCGGCGGCGCAGCCTTTCTGGGCCATTGCTTCCCGGTCTGGCTCGGCTTCAAGGGCGGCAAGGGCGTGGCGACATTCCTTGGCGTCCTGCTCGCCGTGCTGTGGCCGGTTGGCCTGCTGGTCTGCGCCACATGGCTCGGCATGGCGCTGGTTTTCCGTATCTCGTCCCTTAGCGCGCTGACCGCTTCAGCCTTCGCGCCGCTGCTGGCGCTGGCCTTTGGCCGGCCGGACGTGGCGCTACTGGCCCTGTTTCTCGCCGCGCTGCTGTGGTGGCGGCACAAGGAGAATATCGCGCGCCTCGTTCGCGGTGAGGAACCGCGCATCGGGGCGAAGAAGGCGTGAAGCGCACGCCGCTCAGCCCCGCCGGGCGCACCGCCTGGCTGAGACTGGCGCGCACGCGCGGGGTTGGCCCCGTCACCTTCAACGAGCTCATCAAGCGTTTCAAGACCGCCGAAGACGCTCTGGATGCCCTGCCCGCCTTGGCGAAAAAGGGTGGCCGCTCGATCGCGCTGGTGCCTGCCTCACGCGATGAAGCGGAGGCCGAACTCGACTGGCTGGACAGGATCGGCGCGCGGCTATTGTGTGCGTGCGAGCCGGACTTCCCGGCGGGACTGGCCGTACTTGATCCGCCCCCACCCGTCATCACCACTTTAGGCCCGCTTGATCTGACTGACCGCACGGCCTGCGCCATCGTAGGCGCGCGCAGCGCATCGGGCGTGGGTTTGCGCTTTGCCGGTGATCTGGCACGCGGCCTCGGTGAGCACGGTATTGTCGTGGTCTCCGGTCTGGCGCGCGGCATAGATGGCGCGGCACATGCGGCAACGATCAACACGGGCACCGTGGCGGTGCTCGCGGGTGGGCTGACCAACGTCTACCCGCCAGAGCACCGCGATCTGCACGCGGCCATCGCCGGACAGGGCCTGCTGGTCAGCGAATCCCCGCCCGGCTACTCCCCGCAGGCGCGCGACTTTCCACGCCGCAACCGGCTGATCTCCGGGCTGTCCATGGGCGTTGTCATCGTGGAAGCCGCCGAGCGGTCCGGTTCGCTCATCACGGCGCGCTATGCGCTCGAACAGGGGCGCGAAGTGATGGCCGTTCCCGGCTCCCCGCTCGATCCCCGCGCCAAGGGCACCAACCGGCTCCTGCGCGAAGGCGCAGCCCTGATTGAGTGCGCCGATGATGTCATCACCATCCTCTCCGGCCTGCGCCGGGACAATGTGCAAGAGCGCGAACGCGCCGGTTATGAGGACGAACCCTTGCTGGATACAGAGGACAATGGCGCCACCGATGCCGTTCGCGAACGCGTTGCCGCCCTGCTCTCGCCCGCGCCCATCTCACGCGACGAGCTGGTACGCCTGTCTGGCGCGCCTGCCCGCATCGTGGCCGCTGCTCTGGTAGAGCTGGAACTGGCCGGACGCTGCGAAGTGGACCCCGGCGGGATGGTGCGCCTAGCCTGTTGATGCCATCCGGCCGCTCCCGTCAGCGTCCTTCTCCGATAGAACGGCGTCCAGTGCTCGGTCTATCGCCAGTTTTGACTGCTCCAGTCCGGCGGTGTCCGCCAGTGCGGCCATCGACCGCAACAGGTCGATGAGGTAATCGGCAACCAGATTGGATGACGCACCGGCCGGCAAGTCTGTTGAGTCGTTTTTCATCGGAGAGGAACCCGCTCAATCTGCTGTCCACCCAGTTAGCGGAAAATTGCTTAACGTGCAATTTATAACGCTCACACCTTTAACTTGCATCTTGCGATGACGATATCCGGCCATGTTGACTTGCGCCGGAACCACCCCCACTTTCGCGCGCCGGGCGGCCAGCCCCATCCCTCATGCAAAGGGCCTATAGCATTTCATGACTGTCGTCGTCGTTGAGTCGCCTGCCAAGGCCAAGACCATCAACAAATATCTGGGCAAGGATTTCACCGTCCTGGCCAGCTTTGGCCATGTGCGCGACCTGCCCGCCAAGGATGGATCAGTACGGCCCGACGAAGACTTCGCAATGGAGTGGGAGATCGATTCCCGGTCTGCCCCCAAGGTGAAGGCCATCGCCGACGCCCTCAAAGATCACGACACGCTGATCCTGGCCACTGACCCGGATCGCGAGGGCGAGGCCATTTCCTGGCACTTGCTTGAAGCGCTCACGAAGCGCCGCGCATTGAAGGACAAGACGGTCAAGCGCGTCGCCTTCAACGCGATTACCAAAAGCGCCGTGCAGGACGCCCTCGCCAACCCGCGCGATGTGGATATGGAGCTGGTGGAGGCCTATCTCGCCCGCCGCGCGCTCGATTATCTGGTCGGCTTTACGCTCTCGCCCGTGCTGTGGCGCAAGCTGCCCGGCGCACGCTCTGCGGGCCGTGTGCAATCGGTGGCGCTACGCCTGATTACCGAGCGCGAAGGCGAGATTGAGCGCTTCACACCGCAGGAATACTGGTCCATCGAGGCCGATGTCCGCGCCGACGGCTCCGATCCGTTCCGCGCGCGCCTCTCCCAGTTTGACGGCAAGAAGATCACGCGCCTGACCATTGGCGACGAACCGACCGCGCGCGCCGCCGAGGCGGCGGTGAAGTCTGCAGACTTCACCATCGCGGCGGTCGAGGCCAAGCCGACAAAGCGCAATCCGCCCGCGCCCTTCACCACCTCCACCCTGCAGCAGGAAGCCTCACGCAAGCTGGGATTTGATGCGGCGCGCACCATGCGCGTGGCGCAGCGCCTCTATGAAGGCATCGATATTGGCGGCGAGACGACCGGCCTCATCACCTATATGCGGACCGACGGCGTTTCGATGGATGGCAGCGCCATTCATCAGGCCCGCAAGGCCATCGGTGAGCGCTATGGCGAAGAATACGTTCCGGACGTGCCGCGTGCCTATTCCTCGAAGGCCAAGAACGCGCAAGAAGCCCACGAGGCGATCCGTCCGACCAGCTTCCTGCGCCATCCCTCATCGCTGCGTCTGGAAGCCGATCAGGCCCGGCTATACGAGCTGATCTGGAAGCGCGCGGTCGCCAGCCAGATGGAAAGCGCGCGTCTGGAGCGCACCACGATCGATCTGGAAGCGGATGGCGGCAAGCTCGCCCTGCGCGCCACCGGCTCTGTCGTCACCTTCGACGGCTTCTTCGCGCTCTATCGCGAGGGGCTGGACGATGATGCCGATGAAGACGGCGAAGCGCGCCTGCCTGCGGTGAAACAGGGCGCTAGCGGCAAGGCCGCGCAAACCTTTACCGAGCAGCACTTCACCCAGCCGCCGCCGCGCTATACCGAGGCCACGCTGGTCAAGAAGATGGAAGAGCTGGGCATTGGCCGGCCTTCCACCTACGCCTCCGTGCTCTCGGTCCTGCGCGACCGCGATTATGTGCGCATGGAAGACAAGCGCTTCGTGCCAGAGGACAAGGGCCGGGTCGTCATCGCCTTCCTGGAAAACTTCTTCACCCGCTATGTCGAATACGACTTCACGGCGGACCTGGAAGACCAGCTCGACAAGGTTTCGGCCGGCGAGATGCCCTATAAGGAGCTGCTGCGCCGCTTCTGGGAGCATTTCTCGGCCAACGTGGAAGGCATTGCCGATTTGCGCGTCGGTCAGGTGATCGATGCGATGAATATCGCGCTGGCCCCGCTGATCTTCCCGGCCCGCGAGGACGGCAAGGATGCGCGGCTCTGCCCGTCCTGCAATGAGGGCACGCTGTCGCTTCGCCTTGGCAAGCACGGCGCATTTGTCGGCTGCTCCAACTATCCTGACTGCCGCTATACCCGCCCGCTCGGTGGCAATGGCGAGGGGCAATCCGCCATCGAGGGTGATGGCGAGATCGGCACCCACCCCGAACACGGCCAGATGATCTATCTCAAGGATGGGCGCTTTGGCCCCTATCTGGAGATGAAGCTGGAGGGCGAGGACAAGCCGCGCCGCTCCTCCCTGCCCAAGGGCTGGGACCCGGCTTCCATCAATCTGGAAAAGGCGGTCATGCTGATCGATCTGCCCCGTCAGGTGGGGCCGCACCCCGATGATGGCGAGATGATCGAGGCCGGGCTTGGCCGCTATGGCCCCTTCGTCAAGCACGGCAAGACCTACGCCAACCTGCCTTCTATCGATGAAGTGTTCGAGATCGGTATCAACCGCGCCGTCACGCTGATCGAGGACAAGAAGGCCAATGGCGGGCGCGGACGCGCCAGCGCGGAACCGCTCAAAGAGCTGGGCGAGCATCCCGATGGCGGCCCCATCCAGGTCATGGCCGGGCGCTATGGCCCCTATGTGAAATGGGCAAAGGTCAATGCCACCCTGCCGAAGGATGTGACGCCGGAGACCGTGACTCTGGAACAGGCCGTGGAACTGATCAACGCCAAGGCCGGTTCTGCCAAGGGCAAGAGCAAGGCACCGGCCAAGAAGAAGACCGCAGCGGCCAAGAAGCCGGCGGCGAAGAAAGCGGCCTCGGCCAAGAAGCCTGCCGCAAAGAAGACAGCCGCCTCAAAGGCGAAAGCAGGAAGTAAGTGAGCCGCGAAAATGATCCGTTCCGCGATGGCGGGTTTACCCGCGAAGCCCTGCTGGAAGCGATCCGGCTGGGCGAAGGCCGCTTCACTAAGCGCGAGATCGCGCGGTCTCTGGCCTTGCGCGGGGATGCGAAGATTGCCCTGAAATCCGCGCTCAAAGTGCTGGAAACAGATGGCGAGATCACCCGCACAGGGCAGAAATCCTATGCCATACGTGGCGGCCTGCCGCCCGTGACCGTGGTGGAGATCGTCGACCGGGATGTCGATGGCGAGATGCTGTGCCGCGCGGTGCGGGGCGTCGGCGAAAGTCCCGTCATCCGGCTGGCGCCCGGTCAGGGCAAGGGCGGCAGGCGCGAAAGCGCGCTGGGCATTGGCGACAAGTTTCTGGCGCGCCTGGAAAAGGACGGCGATGAATACTTCGCCACCGTCATGCGCACGCTCGGCCAGTCTGCGCACCGCATTTTGTGCGTCTATCGAGAGACCGGGCGCGGCGGCGCGCGGCTGGTGCCGGTGGACCGGCGCACCAAGCACGAGCTGATCCCCGCCAAGGGCGAAGGCACAGGCGCGAAGGATGGCGATCTGGTGATGGTGCGCCTCGCCTCCGAACGCGCGCACGGGCTCAAGACCGGCGCCATCGAGGAAGTCATCGGCAGCGCGGACAGCCCGCGCGCCGGGTCGATCATCGCCCTGGCCGAACATGGCATCCCGCAAGGCTTTGGCGATGCCGAAGGAAAGGAAGTGCGGGCCATCAAGCCGGTGACGGCCAAGGACCGCGAAGACCTGACCGGCATCCCCCTCATCACCATCGACCCGGCAGACGCCAGGGACCATGACGATGCGGTCTGGGCTGCACCGGACGATGATCCGGCCAATAAGGGCGGCTGGGTAGTTATCGTCGCCATCGCAGACGTGGCCGCCTATGTGCAGGGCGGTTCAGCGCTCGACAAGGGCGCGAGGAAGCGCGGCGTGTCGGTCTATCTGCCAGACCGTGTGGTGCCGATGCTGCCAGAGCGCCTGTCCAACGATCTGTGTTCGCTGCGCGAGGGCGAGAACCGTCCCTGCCTCGCCGTGCGCATGGTGTTCGACCGCAATGGCAACAAGCGCGCCCACCGCTTCCTGCGCGGCTGGATGCGCTCGGCGGCCAAGCTCTCCTATGAGGAGGCGCAGGCCGCCATTGACGGCCAGGGCACCGGCAAAGCGGAAACGCTCAAAAAACACGTGCTCGAACCCCTCTGGGGCGCTTATGCCGCGCTTCAAAAGGCGCGCGCGGTGCGCGAGCCGCTGGAAATCGATGCGCCCGAACGCAAGGTACGCATTGGCGAGGATGGCTCGGTGATCGCGGTGGAACGGCGCGAACGCTTCGACGCCCACAAGCTGATCGAAGAGATGATGATCCAGGCCAATGTCGCCGCTGCAGAAGCACTGGAAGCCGCCCGCACGCCCCTCATCTATCGCGTCCATGACGAGCCCGGCACCGAGAAGATCGAGGCCCTTTCCGACTTCCTGCCGACCGTGGGGCTTAGCTGGGCACGCGGTGAACGCCTGACGACCAAGCGCTTCAATCAGGTGCTGGAGCGGGCAAAGGACGGGCCGCACTACGAGACCGTCAACGAGGTGGTGCTGCGCAGCCAGTCACAGGCCATCTATGACACGCGCAATCTGGGCCATTTCGGGCTGAATCTGGAAAAATACGCGCACTTCACCTCGCCGATCCGGCGCTATGCAGACCTCACGGTTCACCGCGCGCTGATCCACGCCTTCAAGCTGGGCCGCGACGGCACGACCGACGAGGAGCGCGCCTCGCTGCAGGTGATCGCCGAGGAGACGACCTCGAATGAACGCCGCGCCATGGCCGCCGAGCGCGACGCGACCGACCGCTTCATTGCCGGCTTCCTCGCTGACCGGGTGGGCGCGGAATTTGAGGGGCGCATTACCGGCGTCACCCGCTTTGGCGCCTTTATCCGTCTGAGCGAAACCGGGGCTGATGCGCTCTGCCCGGTATCGCGGCTGGGCCGGGAATATTTCCATCACGATCCGTCCGCACACGCCCTTATCGGGGAGAATACCGGTGCAACCTACCGGCTGGGCATGAATGTCAATGTGCGGCTTAGCGAAGCAACACCCGTGACGGGCGGCCTGCTGGTGGACATACTGACCCCGCCTGAACCGGGCAGAAAGCCGATGGGGCGCCGCAAGGGCGGACGCCCTCCGGCGGGCCGGGACAGGGGCAACAAGTCCAGACGACGGCGGTAGAGACCTTAAAAAACGTGGCTAAAGACAATCCTTTCGACCCGACGCGCCATTCGGAAGGCAATGAACGCCCCGGCGTGAAACCGCACCCTTCCGTGCGCAGGCCAGCGCTGGCCGCTTCCCTGATCCTCACGCGCGAGCGTGCCAACGGAACGACCGAAATCCTGTTCGGCCGGCGTTCGGGCGAGCATGTCTTCATGCCGCGCAAATACGTATTTCCCGGTGGACGCGTAGACCGGACGGACGGCTACGCGCCGCTGGCCAGTGAACCGGCGGAACCCGTGCTAGACGTGCTGACCCGCTGCATGACAGAGCGCAGGGCCCGCGCGGCCGCAGCCGCAGCCATTCGCGAGACGGCAGAAGAGACCGGCCTTCTGATCGGCGAAAGCGCGCCCATTGCACGGGCGGGCCCGCAATGGAAACCCTTCGCGCTGGCCGGGCTCGCTCCGGCCGCCGCGCCGCTGGACCTGGTGGCGCGCGCCATCACACCGCCCGGCCGTCCGCGCCGGTTTGACGCCTGGTTCTTCCGCGCATCGGAAGAGGCCGTTACCGGACGCACCGATGATTTTCTGGCTGCGGAGCTGGAAGATTTACGCTGGGTATCCCTGGAGGATACCGGCACGCTGGACCTGCCCATCATCACCCGCTTCGTTCTGGCCGAGCTGGCTGGCCACATGAAGGGCCCTGCCCCGGTACGCTGCGCGCGCGTGACGCCGAAAGGTCCGCGCGTCGACGAGCTATGAGCGCGCCGCGCCAGAAGCAGCGTGCGCGCCCTGCAGCCG
The DNA here is from genome assembly GCF_051859565.1 of Glycocaulis sp. GTDB lineage: Bacteria > Pseudomonadota > Alphaproteobacteria > Caulobacterales > Maricaulaceae > Glycocaulis. Next base: position 145,385 of record NZ_JBHYFK010000007.1, on the reverse strand, counting down.
GTATTTTTGTCGTCGACAGCGCCACAGGCCGCTTCGCCCTGCCCGCCGTGCCAGACGCGCTGCCGCTGGCGTTTTCGCCAGTGAGCGCGCGTGCCGCCGTCAATGTGGGCGATGACCCCGATATATCGTCACGCGCCCTTGGTGTTCGCAGCCTGCCTGCCCGTGCATTCACCGACACGGCGTTAAGCGCGGCGCATGCACAGCTGGGCGTGCTGTTCGCCTCTCCCGCGCACCATGCCGTAGCGCTGACGCCGCAGCCGGGCCTGTGGGGACGCGCAGCGCGCCACGGCCTCGCCCCTGACCGGCACAGCCTCATCTATCTGGGCCGAAGCATGCTCGCCCTGCCGGGTGGTGGCCGCTGGCATGTGCGCCTGTTTGCCATTGCCGCCTCGCGCGCCGTGCAGGCACTCTTTCCCGTGGCACCCGGCGGACGGGCCATCTGGGTTGAGGAAGAGGCCTTAGAGGCACGTCTGGGCCTTGCCGGGCTTGCCCCTTTCATACCGCTTGCGCGGGCTGCGGCATCCGGCGTGATCATCAGGCCGATGCATGTGCGAAAACTGGCGGGACGGCTGCTTACGACCCGGCTATAGACTGGCCCCATGGCTCTCTCATTCCTCATCAGCGACACTCACGCGCGCACCCGTTCGCTCTTCGTGGCGATCATGTGCGGAGGGCTGGCCGGGTGCGGCTTCGGCCTGCTCATGCCGCTCATTTCGCTCAATCTGGAAGCGATGACGGGTTCTGGCGCGCAAGCAGGTGTCAACGCCGCCGCCGCCGCGCTGGCCATGATTCTGGCGACCCCCTTCATCCCGGGCCTTTTCACGCGCATCAGCCCGCGCGCGCTGCTGGCCACCAGCCTGGCGGTTATCGCGCTTGGCATTCTGGTGTTTCCAGCCGTGCGCGATGTCTGGGTATGGTTTGGCACGCGCTTTGTTATCGGCATTGCTGTCACCATCGTCTTCATCGCCAGCGAGACATGGATCAACCAGCTGGCAAAGCCCGAACGGCGTGCCTCCTTGCTGGCGGTGTATGCGACCGTATTGTCAGCAGGGTTCGGCTCTGGCGGGCTGCTGCTGGCGCTGCTGGGCGCAGAAGGCTGGGCGCCCTGGATAGCCGGAGCGGCGATCTATGCGGCGGGCGTATTGCCGGTTGTGTTCCTGCGCGGTCCGGGCCTGATACCGCCCAGCCGGGATGAGGGCAGCCCGCTGGCCATGCTCACCACGGCGCGCCTTGCTCCGGCGGCGATTCTTGCCGGTTTCCTGTTCGGGGCGCTGGAGAACAGCTTCTTTGCCCTCATGCCCGTCTATGGCGACCGGATAGGCCTGACGACCGTGATGGTGGGCCTGCTGATGACCACTGGCGCGCTGGGGGCGCTCTGCATGCAGATCCCCATCGGCAATTTTGCCGACCGGGCAGGACGCATGCGTACACTGGCGCTGATTACCGGCGGCGCGGTTGCCATACCGCTGCTCATCATCGCGTCGAGCGGGTTCGGCTTTGCCCTCTTCCCGCTCATCTTCCTCTATGTCGGCCTTGCCAGCGCCTACTACACAGTCGGGTTGTCCGTGATCGGCGAGCGGGTTCAGGCAGGCCAGCTGGCGGCAGCAAATGCGGCCTTCATCTTCGCCTACGGTTCGGGATCATTGTTCGGGCCGCCACTGGGCGGCCTCGCCATGGACTGGATCAACCCGCACGGCTTCCTGCTCGCACTCAGCGTGATTGCGGCAATCTATCTGCCGATTGCGCTGAGAAACTGGCGACGCTGAACCCGGCTTGTGATCAGGTTTCGGAGATTTCCAGCCGACGTTCGATGCGATTAAGGCGTGCCTGAAGACGCCAGCGCGCCTTCATGTGCGGCATCGGTGGACATGAACGCGGTCAGGTGCTGACGCAGGCTAGTAAGGCTGATCTTCACATCGGACATATCGTTCTGCAGCGGTCCCACTTGGGTTCGCAGCGCCTTCAGGTGTTCAAGCAAAAGCTCGTTTGTAACGTTGTCTGCCATAAACCTAGTCCTGGGCGCACGACGTCAACAACCCATTCGCGGGATCAACGCCGAAAACAGAGTATACGGCTTCATTGGCTTTCAGTCACTTTTTCCCGCAATCGTGTCCATGAGCTGGCGGAGCTGAACGCATCACCGCCATTGACACCCATACGAACATGCGTATTTTCGCGCGCTCGCGAAGCGTCAGGTCCGGTCTGGCGCGGCAATCCAGTTTCAGGTGAGTGACATGGCCAAGCCGACAACCATCAAGATCCGCCTCAATTCGACGGCTGGCACGGGTTACTTCTACGTGACCAAGAAAAACGCGCGTACCATGACCGAGAAACTCGTGCTGAAAAAGTACGATCCGGTCGCGCGCAAGCATGTCGAGTTCAAGGAAGGCAAGATCAAGTAGATCTGCCCCTTACCGCATCTGCCGATTTGAGGAAGGCCGCGTGATCGTCACGCGGCCTTTTTCTGTGCCGCCATCACCTGATTGCGACCGGACGCCTTGGCTTGATAGAGCGCGGCATCGGCGCGCGCGACCAGACGCTCTGGCGTATCGCCATGCATGATCTCGGCCACGCCGGCACTGGTTGTCACATCCACTGTGATTCCCGCATTCGCCAGACGGAAGGGGGTACGCGCGATCGCTGCCCGCACCCGCTCGGCGGCTTCCACCGCTTCCCTCTGGGTCGCACCGGAGAGCACGACCATGAATTCCTCGCCGCCATGACGCCCGGCAATGTCGAGCGCGCGCAGCTGGGCGTTCATGCGTTCGGTGAAGGCGCGCAGCACCTCATCTCCGGCCTGGTGGCCCCAAGTGTCGTTGATGCGCTTGAAATGGTCGATGTCAAACAGGATGACCGACACCGTCTCGGCGGCGGCCTCCCAGGCATCGACAGCCTGACGCAGGCGTGAGCCCATATAGCGGCGATTATAAAGCCCGGTCAGCGGATCAATGACCGCCATTTCCAGGCTCTCTTCCAGACGCTCGCGAAGCTGCTCGGCATAGCGCTTGCGCTTCAGCTGGGTATTAAGGCGTGCGGCAAGCTCGCCGGGATCAACCGGGCGCGTCACCACATCGCTAACCCCCAGATCCAGCGCGCGGACCATGTCCTGCGGCGTATCGGGATCAACAACACAGATAATCGGCGTGTGCCGGGTTACAGCGTCGGAGCGGATGCGCGCACAGACCCGCAAGGCATCAAACTTTGCCGTCGCCAGATCGATCAGCACCAGCTCGGCACCGGCGCGTGCGGCCTTGACCACGCCTGCCGGATCGCCAATCGGGCGCGGCGCAAATCCCTTGGGCAGTTTGGCAGACAGGCGCTCGGCGGCAATATCATCGCCAGCGGCCACGATAACAATCGCCGGACCGTCCAGATCACCGTCCTCGACGCCATCATCGGCCAGCGCGCCCTCATGGCGCAGGCGCAGCTCGTCGAGCACTTCCTTCAGGCGCAGGAGCGAGCGCACGCGGGCAAACAGGGCAACGTCGTTGACCGGCTTGGTGAGGAACTCGTCCGCGCCAGCTTCCAGCCCCTTCACCCGGTCCTCGCGCTGATCCAGCGCCGTTACCATGATGACGGGGATATGCCGTGTCGCGGCATCAGCTTTCAGGCGGCGGCAGGTTTCAAACCCGTCCATGCCTGGCATCATGATGTCCAGAAGGATCATGTCCGGCATGGTGTCGCGCGCCTTTTCCAGGCACTCAAGCCCGGAAGATGCCAGCACGACATCAAAATACTCAGCCGACAGGCGCGCTTCCAGCAAGCGCCTGTTGGTCTCGATATCATCGACTACGAGGATGCGCGCACTCATGGGTCTGGCGCCTCCCTATCCGATAAATTTCCGGATTGTCTCGATAAAGCTCGTCACCGTGATGGGTTTGGAGAGATAGCCCTCACACCCGCCCTCGCGGATGCGCTCCTCATCACCCTTCATGGCAAAGGCGGTGACGGCCACGACCGGGATACCGGAGAGGTCTTCATCGCTCTTGAGCCATTTGGTGACGTCCAGCCCGGACACTTCCGGCAACTGGATGTCCATCAGGATGAGATCGGGGCGGTGCTCGCGCGCGATATCAATGGCCTTCAGGCCCTCCCGGGTCTGGAGGGTCTCGTAGCCGTGGGCCTCGAGCAGATCATGAAATAACTTCATGTTCAGCTCGTTATCTTCAACGATCAGAACTTTTTTGGACATGACCTGCAGCATGGCGACCGCGTGCTTCCCCCGTTTGCCCCGCCTTTGGCGTGGACCTTTTTCCATCCACTGCCGAGTAGACACCATTTTCCTTAATCAACGATGAGTCGCGCGCTAGGAACCCGGTAAGGAACAAGATAAGAACGTGGCCACACCATGACTGGCAGGGGATTCCGCATGATCCGCATCGGCGTTGATCTGGGCGGCACCAAGACAGAAGCCATCGCGCTGGGCGCTGACGGCACCATTCTGGCCCGCATCCGCAAGCCGTCGCAGTCCACTTACCGCCTCGGCGTGGAACTGATTCGCGATCTCGTCGCCGAAGTCCGCCAGCTGGCGGGCGGCACGCCCGCAAGCGTTGGCATCGGCCATCCCGGCTCGGTCAATCCGCGCACCGGGCTGGTGCGCAATGCCAACTCCTCGCATCTAAATGGCCAGCCCCTGCAGCGTGATCTGTCAGACGCGCTGGGACAGGACGTGCGCTGCGCCAATGACGCCAACTGCTTTGCCCTGTCCGAAGCCACGGATGGCGCAGGCGCAGGCGTGCATTGCGTATTCGGCGTGATCGCGGGCACAGGGGTAGGCGGCGGCATCGTCATCGGCGGACGCCTCCACCATGGCGGCGGTCTTATTGCCGGTGAATGGGGGCACACCTCCCTGCCCCGCCCTTCAACGGACGAGATTCCCGGACCCCGATGCGGATGCGGCCGCCTTGGCTGCGTGGAGAGCTGGTGTTCCGGCCCGGCGCTGGCACGCGACCACCAGCGAGTGACAGGCGAAAGCCTTACAGCCGACCAGATTGCAACAAAGGCCGCCGAAGGCGACGTGAAAGCAGCTGCCACGCTCGCCCGTCACGCTGACCGGCTGGCGCGCTCGCTCTCCACCATCGTCAATATAATCGATCCGGATGTGATCGTACTGGGCGGCGGACTGTCGAACCTGCCCGGCCTCGCCGCCGATCTGGAAACCCGCCTCGCCCCGCATGTCTTCTCCGACGAGTTCCGCACACGCGTCGTGGTGAACCGGCACGGCGACTCCTCCGGTGTGCGCGGGGCTGCCTGGCTATGGCCAATGGAAGCGTAATGACCGGGTATTGCCGCACCTGTTTTGCACCATCAACGCTGCCGCGATGCGGGGCGTGCGGCTCGCGCAAGGTGTTCGTCCATGACGAGCTGGAAACCCTCTCGATCGCCCATATCGACTGCGATGCCTTCTATGCCTCCATTGAGAAGCGCGATGATCCGTCGCTGGCCAACCAGCCGGTCATTATTGGCGGCGGCAAGCGCGGCGTGGTGGCCACCGCCTGCTATGTGGCAAGGCTACACGGCGTGCGCTCGGCCATGCCCATGTTCAAGGCACTCAAAGCCTGCCCCGATGCGGTGGTGATCCGCCCGCGCATGAGCCTCTATGCAGCCGAAGGCAAGCGCATCCGCCAGATGATGGAGGACGTAACCCCGGCTGTGGAGCCGCTCTCCATTGACGAGGCGTTTCTGGACCTCACCGGCACGCAGCGCCTGCACGGAGCTTCGCCCGCTCTCACGCTGATGAAGCTGGCGGCGCGCATCAAGTCGGAGGTGGGCGTCACGGTGTCGGTGGGCCTCAGCTACAACAAGTTTCTCGCCAAGACGGCATCCGAGCTCGACAAGCCGGACGGATTTTCGGTGATAGGACGGGCTGAGGCGGCAGACTTCCTGCGCCCACGCCCGGTGCAGAGCGTGTTTGGCGTCGGCCCGGCCTTCGCGGCGACGCTGAACCGGGACGGGCTGAAGACGCTCGGAGACGTCATTGCGCGCGGCGAGGATGCGCTGGTGCGCCGTCACGGGCCGTCGGGCGCGCGGCTCTGGCGGCTGGCGCAAGGCATAGACGACCGCCCGGTGGCCCGCGATGGCGAACGCAAGAGCGTGTCAGCCGAAACCACCTTCTTTGATGATGTCGCAAGCCATGACGAGCTGGAAAAACGTCTCTGGCCGCTATGCGTGAAGGTGGCCGACCGGATGAAGGCGCAAGGCATTGCTGGCCGCGTCGTCATGCTGAAACTGAAGACGGACAGCTTCAAATCCCTGACGCGGCGGCGCACGCTCAACCAGCCCGCCCAGCTGGCCGACACGCTGTTTCGCACCGGCCGCGAGCTATTGCGCGCGGAGGCGCAAGGCCCACGCTACCGGCTTATCGGCATAGGTTTCAGCGATCTGGAACCGGCCACGGGCGATGCGCGCGACCTTCTGGATCCGGACGGGCCGAAGCGCGCCGCTGCCGAGCGCGCCATGGACAAGGCCCGAGCCAGATTTGGCCCCTCGGCGGTCATCAAGGGGCGCTCCCTGAAAGACCATTAGCGTTTGTTCACTTGGCCACCTCGCACTTCAATGCTTGGCTGGCCTCCGTAAGGCGGGAAAACCCCATGCTCCATCGATGTCCCTGGCCGGGCGAAGACCCGCTCTATGTCGATTATCACGACACCGAATGGGGTGTGCCCGAGCGTGATGACGAGGCGCTGTTTGCCAAGCTGATCCTTGACGGGTTTCAGGCCGGCCTCAGCTGGATCACCATTTTGCGCAAGCGCGAGGCGTTCCTGGAGGCGTTTGACGGCTTCAACCCGGAGACGCTGGCACGCTATGACGAGGCCGACATTGCCCGCCTGCTCGGTAATGCGGGCATCATCCGCTCGCGCGCCAAGATCGAGGCCTCAATCGGCAATGCGAAAGCCTATCTCGCCATGCGCGACCGCGGACAGGGCTTCAGCGACTATCTGTGGAACTTCGTGGACGGCGAGCCCGTGCAGAACCGTTTCTCTACGATGAAGGAAGTGCCTGCCGAAACACCGGTCAGCCAGGCGATGAGCAAAGCCCTGAAGAAAGAAGGCTTCAAATTCTGCGGCCCCGTCATCGTCTATGCCTTCATGCAGGCGACCGGACTGGTCAACGATCATCTGGTCAGCTGTCACCGCCATGAGGAAGTGAAAAACCTGTCGAGGTCATCATGAAATCTGCACTGAAACTCGCCGTTCTTGCCCTTGGTCTTCTCGCGCTCGGCGCCTGCGCCAACCGGCCGGAAGCGCACGCGCTGGACCGGGACTGCGAGATGGGCGGGCGCCACGGCCCCACTGGCGTGCTGGAATACCAGTGTACGGACGGAGACGGCGTCGTACGCGAGCGCCCGCAGCCCATTCACCGCGTCATCAGCGGCGGGCGCAGCGGCTGACCCGCTCCAAAGACCATCCCTTGTTGTGCGCAAGCCACATGCACGCGCGCGGATAATCGGGTATGGCCGGAGGCCACCGCCCTCACGATGGTCGACTTTGTACCATTGTGAAGGCTAGGATAACGAGATAGCGATCAGGAATCGTTCGGGGAAACCGATGAGTGAAGCCGTCATTCGCGCCACAGGCCTGTGGACGCCGCCCCATTCCATATCCAATGAAGAGCTGGTGGCCGCGTATAACGCCTACGCCGAGCGCTATAATGGCGAGCATGCCGACGAGATCGCGCGCGGCGAGCTGGAAGCGCTGACACCCTCCTCAGCGGAGTTCATCGAGAAGGCGTCGGGCATCAAGTCGCGCTATGTGGTGGAGAAGGACGGCGTCCTCGACATTACGCGCATGGTGCCCAACATCCCTGAGCGCTCGAACGATGAGCCTGCCATCCTTGCCGAGATCGGCGCCCACGCTGCCCGCGATGCGCTGGAGCGCGCCGGCAAGACGCCTGCTGACGTGGATGGCATCATTGTCGCCGCGTCCAACATGCAGCGCGCCTATCCGGCGGTCGCGATCGAGGTGCAACAGCTTCTGGGGATGGAGCACGGCTTCGGGTTCGACATGAATGTCGCCTGTTCCTCTGCCACGTTCGGCATGCAGGCAGCGGCCGACATGATCGCGGCGGGCAATGCCCGCGCCATACTGGTGGTCAGCCCGGAGATAACGTCCGGGCACCTCAACTGGCGCGACCGCGACAGCCATTTCATCTTTGGCGATGTGGCCACGGCGGTGTTGCTGGAGCGCGCGGAGCTGGGGACAGGCGGATGGCGGATTATCGGCTCGCGCCTGAAAACGCAGTTCTCCAACAATATCCGCAATAACTTCGGCTTCCTGAACCGCACCGAGCGCGCCACCGGCGACAACCGTCCGCTGCAAAACGGCTCACCGAAAGATGACAGGCTCTTCGTCCAGGAGGGCCGCAAGGTCTTCAAGGAAGTCGTGCCGATGGTATCGGACATGATCCGCGAGCACATGGACGATCTTGGGCTGGAGCCAGACCAGATGCGCCGTGTCTGGCTGCACCAGGCCAATATCAACATGAATCTGATGATCGCCAAGAAAGTGTTCGGGCGGGAGGCCGGCGGCGAGGATGCGCCGACCATTCTGGATGAATACGCCAACACATCCTCTGCCGGTTCGATCATCGCATTTCACAAGCACTCCGATGATCTGAAAAGCGGCGACAAGGGTGTGATCTGCTCCTTCGGCGCCGGATATTCTGCCGGCACCGTCTTTGTGGAGAAGCTTTAGATGAACCTGGCCGGCGAGACAGATCTCGCCGCGCGGATTCTGGCCAAGACCAACGAGTATCTCGATTTTCCGAGCGTCGTTGGCCACGAGACACCGTTTCTTGACCATCTCGCGCGCGATTTTGCGGGGCTTGGCTTTAACCCCGAGCGTCATGCGAATCTGTGCGTCATCGATACCGCAAGGCCCGGCCCGGTCTTCATCGCGCATATAGACAGGCACGGCGCCGTGATCGCGCCCGACGGAGCCCCCGTCTACGCCGCCCACGCGGTCAAGAACGAGAAGTATGGCGAGCAGGCGGTTGCGTCGGAGGTTCTCGCTGTGCGCGTTAACGAACGCTATGGCGGCGAGGAAGTCTTCGCCTATGACCGCAAGACCGGCGGACGCCTCGCCTACGGCGATGTCACCGGCGCGAGGCTGGATGGCGAGGGCCGGATCGTTCTGGATATTCCCGGGATGCCGGCCCTGCCGCCGGGAACCCCTATCAGCTTTGCCCGCGCGCTCGACCGCAGCTCGAACGGCCAGGTCTCCGGCCAGCTGGACAACCCGGTATCGGTGGCGGTACTGCGCGTTGCCGCAGAGCTGGGACTGGGCGGTCATATCGTCTTCACCGCCGAAGAGGAAATCGGGCGTTCCGCCGCGCATTTCCTGCATTGGGCAGACAAGGCGCTGCCCGCGCGCAAGGATGTCGTCGTTCTGGACACCAGCCCGTTCGAGGATTCGGCGGCCATGCTAGCAGGCGCCGTCATCCTGCGGCGGCGTGATGCCAGTGCCAGCTTCCACAAAGCGATGGTAGAGCGGGTCGAACGCGCAGCCGCAAGCGCAGGCGCGCCGATCATTTTCAAGGATGCGTTTATCGAGGCGGAGAATGCAGCGCGCACCCGGCGCGGGCAGCCACTCAAAGGCATCGGCCTGACCGAGCTGGGCAAGATCACCGCCCAGTCCAAGGGTGCGTTTACCGGCGCCAGCCTGCAGGTGCCGACAGTGAATTACCACTCCAACCAGGAAACCACCTCGCCGCGCGCGCTGGTGGCGATGCTGCGGACCGCACTGGCCCTGACATCCTGAAAAAAAGAACCCCGCCAGCGAACTGGCGGGGTTTTCAGTCAGGGAGGAACGGTAAACTGAGGTCGTCAGGCGCTTTCGCCATGCAGCGCGATATCGACCCCGGTAACTTCGTATTCTTCCTCGATGCGCAGCTTCACCACGCGCCCGATCAGGAAGAGAATGACAAACGTGCCGATGGCACACCAGGCAGCGGCGGCCAACGCGCCCCAGGTTTGGGTCCACACCAGCAGCCAGTTGCCTTCAATGCCGCCGGCGGTCCCGCCTATCGCCTCGACGGCGAATACCCCGGTGAGCACCGCGCCGGCGAACCCGGCAATCCCGTGCAGGCCGAATGCGTCCAGGCTGTCATCGTATTTCAGTGTGCTTTTCAGGGCCGTGACGGCGAAATAGGCCGCCACAGCGCCAACAGCCCCCAGAGCAAAGGCCGCCTGCGGGCCAACAAAACCCGCTGCGGGCGTGATCGCGACAAGACCCGCCACAGCGCCGGAGGCTGCGCCCAGCACGGTCGGCTTGCCGCGCAGGATCCATTCCAGAGCGCACCAGACCAGCGCCGCCATGGCCGCCGCAATCTGCGTCACGAGCGCGGCATGGGCAGCGATCTCGTCAGCTGCCAGCGCCGAGCCGCCATTAAAGCCGAACCAGCCAACCCAGAGCAGGCCCGCACCTATGACCGTGAGCACGAGATTGTGCGGCGGATGGCCTTCCTTCGGCCAGCCCCGGCGCGGCCCCAGAACCAGCGCCAGAACGAGCCCGGCAACGCCCGAATTGATGTGCACGACCGCGCCGCCCGCAAAATCGATGACGCCCGCCTCATCCAGGAAGCCACCACCCCAGACCCAGTGGGCAATCGGCGCATAGACCACCAGCAGCCAGACCGGCACGAAGATCACCCACGCCTTGAAGCTCATCCGCTCGGCCGCCGCGCCGGAGATGATCGCGACCGTGATGATGGCGAAGGTGAGCTGGAACAGGATAAAGACCGGCTCTGGCAGTCCGTCCGCGTCGCTGCCCGGCTCCAGCCCGGCGAGGAAGAGCCGGTCCAGCCCGCCAATGAATGCCCCCTCACCCGTCAGCGCGAGCGAGTAGCCAACCAGCGTCCACGTGACCGTGACCAGAACAGCCGCCGCCAGCGAATGCATCAGGGTGGACAGAACGCTGGTCCGGCGCACCATGCCGCCATAGAAGAGCGCAAGGCCCGGAACGGTCATCATCAGCACCAGCGCTGAAGCAGTCAGAATCCAGGCGGTATCGCCTGCAGAGAAGGCAGCGTCTTCCATTTGCGGATTACCCCTTGGCAGAAAACCTGCGCAAAGCGTGCGTCCGCCTGTCGAAGCTTGTCAGCGTCCCGGCTTGTATTGCGGCGCAGCAGGAGCGGACGTGCCGGAGTTTGGGGCTCGTCTGCACGCAATTGGTGCAGCGCGCACCCGTCCGGATTTTCCCTGCCGCTAACGCCGCGCTAGCGGGCTTCCGGGCGCTTCGCGGCGCTCAGGAAGGCTATAATTCTGGCAGCATCCTTCACACCCGGCGCGCTTTCCACGCCCGACACGGCATCGACGGCAGGCGCCCCCGAAACGGTGATGGCGTCGGCGACATTTTCAGGCGTCAGCCCGCCCGCCAGTATGAAGGGCAAGGCGTCAAAGGCTTTGACGAGGCTATAGTCATAGCCCTCGCCCCAGCCGCCCGGGCGGTCCGCGCCTGCCGGCGGTTTGGCGTCAAAGAGGATCGCGTCGGCAAAGCCCGCATAGCGGCTGGCGCGCGCCACATCGGCTGCCCCGCTGGCCGGCACGGCCTTCCAGACGCCATGCCTAGCGTAATTTCTCACATCCAGACAGCGCTCAGGGCTCTCACCCCCGTGCAGCTGGATGATGTCGGGGCGCAGCACCTTCAACACCTCGCCCAGCAGCGCATCATCAGGATCAACCAGTACGGCAACCGATCTGGCAGAGCCTTTCAGCGCGGCCAGGTCTGCGGCCCTCTCCAAGGTGACGGCGCGCGGGCTCTTCGGAAAAATGATGAAGCCGAGATAATCGGCGCCCGCGGCCACAGCGGCGCGCACCGAGGCCTCGTCACTCATCCCGCAGATTTTTACGCGCGTGCTCATGGGGACGGTCCTAGCCCGCCCCCGGCGGCGAGAAAACCAGCTATTTCTTCAGAAGATCCCGAATCTCTTCCAGCAGCTCTTCATTGCGCGGCTTGGCGGGCGGAGCGGCTGGCACCTCGTCCTTCTTCTTGTCTTCCATACGGTTCATCGCCTTGATGAGCAGGAAGAGCGCGAAGGCAACGATCACGAAGCTGATCACCGCATTGATGAAGATGCCATAATTGATGGTCGCAGCCCCGGCCTCGCGCGCGGCGGCAAGGCTCACGTATTCCTCGCCATTGAGCGCGATGAAGAGATTGGTGAAATCCACCCCGCCCATCAGGAGGCCGATGGGCGGCATCAGAATGTCGTTCACCAGCGAGGAGACGATCGTGGAGAACGCGCCGCCGAGAATGAAGCCGACCGCAAGGTCGACCACATTGCCGCGCATGGCGAATTTCTTGAATTCATTGAGCATGATAAAGCCCTCCTGACGAAGCTGCAGGAAAGCCTATGACGGTTTGCCGCGCGCGCCTAGCCGCAACGCGGTCTCGAAACGCGTCTTACGCCTTGCCGTCCACGCGCTCGCGCAATTCCTTGCCCGTCTTGAAGAAGGGCACATGCTTTTCTTTCACCGACACAGAATCGCCGGTACGCGGATTGCGGCCCTGACGCGGCGGACGATTGCGCACCGAAAAGGCACCAAACCCGCGCAGCTCCACGCGCTCCCCGCGCTCCAGCGCCTGGGTGATTTCCTCGAATATCGAATTGACGATCCGCTCCACGTCACGCTGGAAAAGGTGCGGATTGGCGGCGGCCAGTTTTTCGATCAGCTCAGACTTGATCATGGTTTCGCGTCCCCGGGATGACGAAGGCTCGAACCTTGGGACGGGTACCGGCCAAGGTCAATCACTTCAAGGCAAAAAGAGTGATACCGGCAAAAGAAAATGGCCGGACCCGTGACAGGTCCGGCCATTTGCCGTTACGTCAGCAAGGCGGACTATTCGTCCTTCTTGGTGTCCTGCTGCTTCAGCGCGGCGCCGAGAATGTCGCCGAGCGATGCGCCGGATTCAGACGAGCCGTACTGCTCGACCGCTTCCTTCTCCTCGGCCATTTCCAGGGCCTTGATGGAGACGGATACGCGCCGTGCGCCCTTGTCGACATTGGTGATGCGCGCATCAACCTTGTCACCGACCGAATAACGCTCGGGGCGCTGCTCGGCGCGGTCACGCGACAGGTCCGACTTGCGGATGAAGGACTTCATCTGCCCGCCTTCGCCGAAGGAAACCTCGATACCGCCGGTGGTGATTTCCGTCACGGTGCAGGTCACGGTCTCGCCGCGCTTGAACCCGCCGGAATCTTCCATCGGATCGCCAGCCAGCTGCTTGATGCCGAGCGAGACGCGCTCTTTTTCGACATCCACGTCCAGCACCTTGGCTTCGACCATGTCGCCCTTGTTGAAGTCGGCAAGCGCCTCTTCGCCAGAACGATCCCAGTCGATGTCGGACAGGTGGACCATGCCATCAATGTCTTCGCCGACGCCGATGAACAGGCCGAACTCGGTGATGTTCTTCACTTCGCCCTTCACGACCGTCCCGGCCGGGTGGGTTTCAGCGAAGATTTCCCACGGATTGCGCTGGGTCTGCTTGATGCCGAGCGAGATGCGGCGCTTCTCCTCGTCCACGTCCAGCACCATGACAGTGACTTCCTGGGAGGTGGAGACGATCTTGCCGGGGTGGATGTTTTTCTTGGTCCAGCTCATTTCAGAGACGTGGACCAGACCTTCAACGCCCGATTCCAGCTCAACGAACGCACCGTACTCGGCGATGTTCGTCACGCGGCCTTCAAAGGTCGCGCCCACCGGGTACTTGGCGGCCACAGCATCCCACGGATCGGAGAGCAGCTGCTTCATGCCGAGCGAGATGCGCTGGGTGTCCTTGTTGATCTTGATGATCTGGACTTTCACGGTCTGACCGACTTCCACGACTTCGCTCGGATGGCCAACGCGGCTCCAGCTCATGTCGGTGACGTGCAGCAGGCCGTCAATACCGCCCAGATCCACGAACGCACCGTAATCGGTGATGTTCTTGACGACGCCTTCGCGGGTCTCGCCCTCGGCCAGATTGCCGACGAGCTCGGCGCGCTGTTCAGCGCGCGACTCTTCCAGCACAGCGCGGCGCGAAACCACGATATTGCCGCGCGGACGGTCCATTTTCAGAACCGCGAACGGCTGTTCCTTGTTCATCAGCGGGCCGACATCGCGCACGGGGCGGATATCAACCTGAGAGCCGGGCAGGAAGGCCGAAGCGCCGCCCAGATCAACCGTGAAGCCGCCCTTGACGCGGCCGACAATGGCGCCGTTGACCGGCTCCTTGGCCTCGAACATTTTCTCAAGACGGTCCCAGGCTTCCTCGCGGCGGGCCTTGTCACGTGACAGCACCGCTTCGCCGAGCGCGTTCTCGATGCGCTCCAGATAGACTTCAACCTCGTCACCGGCTTTCGGCGTGGTCGATCCCGGGCCTGCGAACTCGCGCAGCGAGATGCGGCCTTCGGTTTTCAGACCCACATCGATCACGATCATGTCGTGTTCGACGGCGGTCACGGTGCCACGCACCACAGAGCCTTCTACAAGGTCACGGCCCGCAAAGCTCGCTTCGAGCATTGAGGCAAAATCGTCGCGGCTAGCCGCAGAGGAAGATGTAGCATTCATGCGAAAAGACAGTCTCCAGCTTATGCGTTTGTATTCCGGCCGGCCGGTTGTCTCCGGCGGTCTTGCTGCTTTGGAGCAAACGCCCCTCGCAGCCGGAATGGTTAAAGTCTGGACACGTCTCTGCCACCGGAACCCGGCACTCCGGGCCCGTCTATCATTGAAGAAAGGGGTTGGAGGAGCCGGAGGGCCGATGACAAAATCGTGCCCGGTTAAGCGCCCCGCCTGCTTTCAAGGCAATCACGAAGCGCGCGCGTCCTTACTCCATCAGGGCTTTAAGCGCAAGCGGGAGAGGGTGTCATCGCCCCTCCCGCGCGCACAGGTGTGGCTCATAACGAGCCTCACCGCACAGCGGGCTAGCCCTTCAGCGATTTTGGGACCTCCGCCCTTTGCCAAAAGGCCAGCATGTTCCCATCCGGGTCCAGAAAGTCGGCAGACCAGCCGCCCGGTGCCTCGCTGACCGGCGTGACGATGGTGACGCCCTGCTCTGCCAGCGCGGTAATCAGGTCATCAATACCGCCCGCTTTCAGATCAAACACGACAATCGGCGTATTGCCGGGGCGCACATCGTCGGACTGGAAGAAGATAAGCTGGGTGCCGGGTATCAGATCGGCAATCAGCCAGAACGGCTCCGCCCCTTCCTGACGGGAGACATCAAGGCCCAGCGTGTCACGATAGAAGCGCTCTGTACGCCCGATATCGGCCACGTTGAACACCACGGCAATTTCATGGGGCCTCGGTATCATGGTTCAATCCTTCACAATTGCGCCTGCGGACATCGCAGGCGGACGCACCCCTGTTGCCGCCGCTTCGACTTTTGTGAGCGCCTGTGTGCGGAAAATCAGCAGATTGCCATCCGGGTCATAGGTGCCGAACGTGGCATTCCGCCGCGCGAGCGTCGCAGGCATGCCCCTGCGCAGCAGGCCATGGGCAAGGTCAGTACGCAGGGCCGTAAACCCCTCCATCTCCACGCCGCCCGCCTGGGCAGCGCGCTTCAGGGCCCGAAGGCGCTGGCGCAGAGCCGTATCGGAAAGCCCCAGCGCACTGCGGATTTCGCTACGCGTATGCCCCGTCAGGGCGAGCGCCGCGACAGGGCGCAGGGAAGGGGGCAGGCTGCGCACCCACCCAAATACCGGGCTATTGGTCTGTGCGTCTGCGGTATCATCGCTGTCCAGCGGCACATGCCCAGCCTCCCGCTCCTTCCGGCGCGCTGCGCTGCGCGCCTCCATGCGCGCCTGATTGCGGATCACACCGCGCAGCCAGCGCCGGTTGTGCGCATCATCCAGATCAGCCCGGCCCGCTTCCAAGGCAACCAGCAAGGCGTTCTGAACAAGGTCTTCGGCCTCATGGGCAAGGCGCGCCCGCTGGCACGCAAACGCCAGCAGGTCAGCGTAGGCAGATTGCATCACCGCTTAGTGCGCAACCAGCAAGGACGGCCCGTCCTTGGCGCCCAGCAGGGTGCGGGTGACACCACCGAAAATGAACTGGGCAAGCCGGGACTGGCCATAGGCACCCGCCACCAGCAGGTCCGCGCCCGAAGCTGCCTCCAGCAGCGCCTCGCCGAGACTGCCCTTTGCTTCCACGGCTTGCGATTTCGCCTTGATACCGCGCGGGGCAAGCCAGTTGGCCAGCCGGTTGGGCGCGGCGGCAGCCCGGTCTGCATAGTCGAGGTTTTTCGGACTGTGCAGGATCGTCACCTCCACGCCCTTGGTGAAGAAAGGCTCGGCGGCGAACGCCGCGCGTGAGGCTTCGCGCGAGCCATCCCACGCCACACAGATCTTCTTCGGCGGTATCGCCCCGCCACGCGGCACGAAGAGCGGGCACGCCTCATCGACAAGGCAGGACGCGGTAAAGCCGGAGAGCGGCCCCTTACCGGCGGCAGCGTCCGGGCAGGCGACCAGCATGCGCACCAGCCTTGCCTGCTGGGCGGCCTCTGACGGGCTGTCCGTCACCCGGCGGAAGGAAGCATTCACGCCCCGGTCTTCCATAGTCTCCAGATGGCGCTTCATGCGCGCTTCGGCCTCTATGGCAGCCTTGGCCGCCTCTTCGCGGACCGTCTCGATAGCGCTGGTGACGACCGAGGCGCCGGCTGCGCCCGGCCCGGTCCACAGCATGTAGCTCGCGGGGTCCGGCTCCACGAAAACAGCGCGTATGTCCGCCTTGACCAGCGGTGCCAGCGCCATGGCAGCGGCGAGCGGCGTGTCGTCGGCTTCATCGCCCTGCAGGGCTACCAGAATGCGTTCGGGGTTCATCACCAGCCTCCATGTGCGTGTCCTTGTGCTTGAACTTACGCCAATTCCTTCTAGACCGGGAGGGGAGAAGCTGGCCCGCGACACGATTACCCACATGGCTCAACGCAAGACATCGACGCCCCCGCCCAGAGCCTGGCAGCGCATGCTGTCCGGGCGGCGTCTGGATTTGCTGGACCCCTCCCCGTTCGACATCGAAATTGAGGATATTGCCCAAGGTCTGGCCCGCGTGGCGCGCTGGAACGGGCAGACGTTGGGCGAACACGCCTTTTCCGTCGCCGAGCATAGCCTGATCGTGGAGCGCCTGTGCGGCCAGATGGAACCCTCATGGCCGGCGAAATGGCGCATGGCCGCCCTGCTACACGATGCGCCAGAATACGTGATCGGCGACATGATTTCGCCTTTCAAGAGCGCGCTCGGCTTTGACTACAAGGATTTCGAGGCGCGGCTGGAGCGCGCCATCCACACCCGTTTCGGCCTGCCCGCCCATCTGCCCAAATACGTGAAGACCACGATCAAGAAGGCCGACCGTCTGTGCGCCTTCTTCGAGGCGGTCCAGCTTGCCGGTTTCAGCGTGGAAGACGCGCGCGAGTTCTTCGGCAAGCCGCCTCTGGGTTTGCGCGTGGAGGTTCCCGTACGCTCTACCGCCGAGGTGCAGGGTGATTACGTGATGCGTTTTGAGGCGCTACTGATTGCCATGGACGAGGAAGACCGCAAGACAGGCCACAAGGCGGGCCAGTCATGAGTCCTTCGCGCCCGCCTCTTCCGGTATCGAAGGGTCTGGTCGTCGGCCTGAACGCGGTGATTTTCGCCAGTGAAGAGGGCGAGCCGCGCGTGCTGGTCACGCAAGGGCTGGCGACGCCCGAAGCCGCCCTGCCCTTCGGTCCGTTTGATCCGGAAGCTCACCGCACCTTCGAGATCGGCCTGCGCGAATGGGTGCGCGGCCAGACCGGGTTCGAGCTGGGCTATGTGGAGCAGCTCTACACGTTTGGCGACCGCGGGCGTGAGGCCCCGCTGGCGGCGCTCACCGGCGCAGCCGGTGGACGCGTTATCTCGCTGGGCTATCTCGGTCTCGCCCGTGAAGCGCGTGAGCTGTCAGGCCTGGGCGCGCGCTGGGCAAGCTGGAACGAGTTCTTTCCCTGGGAAGATCATCGCCATGGCCGCCCGCCCCTCATCGATGAGTTACTGGCGCCTGCCTTGCGCAGCTGGGCCGATGAGGCGGGCGCACCGGGAGGCCGCGCAGCGCGGCTGGAGCGGGTCCGTACCAATTTCGCGCTGGATGGGCTTGTCTGGAATGAGGAACGCGCGCTGGACCGCTATGAACTGCTCTATGAAGCGGGTCTGGTGGCCGAGGCGGCCCGCGATCAGGGCGAACCTTCCCGCGCACGCACCGGAACCGGACAGATCATGGCCTCCGACCATCGGCGCATTCTGGCTACCGCCATTTCACGCCTGCGCGGCAAGGTGAAGTACCGCCCCGTAGTGTTTGAATTAATGGGTGAAACCTTCACCCTGTCCGAGCTGCAGCGCATGGTTGAGGGCATTGCCGGTTTTGCCCTGCACAAGCAGAATTTCCGCCGCGCGCTGGACCGGGCAGGCTTCGTCGAAGGCACGGGCCGGTTCGAGGCACGCACGGGCGGCCGCCCGGCAGAGCTCTACCGCTTCTGCAAGGAGGCGGTGAACGCGGGTCCGGCGCTCGGGCTGGCGATTCCGAGACTGAAATGACACCCGCTTGACATTGCGAACGAACGTTCGCACATAGGCGCCATGCCACACGAAAAATCCACCCGGACCCGTATCATTGAAACCGCGCTGGACGAGATGTCCAAGGGTGGTCTTGCCACCTTGTCCATCGGCCATCTGGCCAAGGCGTGCGAAATGTCGAAAAGCGGGCTGTTTGCCCATTTCGGCGGCCAGGAAGCCTTGCAGGTTTGCGTAATCGAAGCTGCTATCGAGCAATTCCGCCAGCAGGTGGTAGAGCCTGCACGCCAGCAAAGTGGCACACTGGCCCGGATCGAGGCGCTGGGCACGAACTGGACGGGCTGGCTCTTACGCGATCCGTCACGCCCCTGCCCGATCCTGCAAGCCGCCTTCGAGGCACCTGCCCTGACGCCAAAGGCGGCAGAACTCGCCCGGCAGGCACGGCGCGGCTGGACAGACTGGGTGGAGCGTCTTGCCAAGCTGGCCATCCACGAAGGCGGATTTGCCGCCACCACCGACGCCAAGCGCTTCGCCTTCCAGTTTGAGGCGATTGGCGTGGGCTGCCAGTCCTGGTCGGTCGTTCAGGGGCGCGACGAGGCCGGGCGGCTGGCCCGCGCCAGCTTCACCGCCCTTATCGACAGCGCACGCGCCTGAGAGACCGATGAAAACTGCAATTCTGATGGCCAATATCATGGCCACTATCGCACCCGCGCGCTTCCGCGCCATTGCCGCAAAACGCTTTGAGCGCCCCCGCGTGCGGAAGCAGAGCGATACCGGCAGGGATTTTCTCGAGACGCTCGACGCGAGCTGGATCGAGGGGCCGCTGGGCCGCCAGCGCATCTATTCTGGCGGCAATGGCCCGTCCGTCTTCTTCCTGCATGGCTGGGAGGCAGATGCGGCGGATCTCTCCAGTCATGCACAAAACCTGATGGAGCGCGGCTACCGGGTTGTCCTGATCGACGGGCCTGCCCACGGGGCATCACAAGGACACGCAGCCACCCTGCCGCAATTTGGCGAAGGCCTGAGCGCCGCAGCGGCAACTCTCGGCCAGCCCTTCGCGGTTGTGGCCCACTCCATGGGAGCAGCATCGAGCGTCTTTGCGATGAGCGAAGGCTTCGTCAAACCGGCTGCTTTCATCGCCCTGGCTGCGCCATGTTCAATGGACGACAATGTCAGCTTCCAGGCTGGCTCGATGGGTGTGTCGGAGCGGGCAATAGCGCTGATCAAGGACGGTATGGAATCCGTCCTGAAGACGCCGATAACCCGCTTCGATATCGCCCGTGACGCTCCCGCCATGACCGCCAGGGCGCTGTTTATCTACGGCGACAACGATGTGATCGTGCCGCTCGGCGCGGGCGAGAAGGCGTCGAGAGACTGGCCCGGCGCCAAGCTCGTCATCAAGCCGGGGCTCGGCCATCGCGGCGTATTGCGCGATCCCGGCGTGCTGGCCGAAGTGGCGGATTTTCTGGACGGGGTAAGGGGCTAGCCCCCTACGCCCCTATCTTCCCGCCATCCAGGCGCCGGATCGCCACCGTTGCCGAGCGCGGCAGGGTGTTGCCGCCATCCGGCCAGTGACTGTCGAAATTGCCCGCTGCGAAATCGGCCTCCGGCGTGTTCGCGCCGGGATGCTGCACATTGATGAACATGGTGCGCTGATCAGGCGTCGTGACCACCCCGGTGATCTCGCAGCCGACAGGGCCGGTCAGGAAGCGGCGTATCTCTCCCGTGTCCGGATTGGCCGCCAGCATCTTGTTATTGCCGAAGGGCGTGTAAACGCCTGCATTCAAGGCGCTGTCAGAGATATCGCACTGGATCCACAAGCGACGGTCGGCATCGAACCACAGCCCGTCCGGCGCCGCGAAAATGGCATCCTGATCCAGCGGCTCGCCATTGGCATCGCGGCTGTCACCTTCCGGACCGGCGAGGACGAAAATGTCCCAGTTGAAGCGGGCGGAGGTCTGGTCGCCATCGGCCTCGTTCCAGCGGATGATCGAGCCGAACGCGTTGCCGGCGCGCGGATTGGCGGCATCCACCTGATCTTCGGTGCGGCGGGAATTGTTGGTCAGCGTGAAATAGACCGCACGGGTCTGCGGATCGACGGCGCCCCATTCAGGGCGGTCCATCGGCGTTGCGCCCACGATGTCAGCCGCCGTACGGGTGTTGATCAGGACATCGCCTTGGTCGGCAAACCCATTGCTTTCGTCCAGTCCGTTCTGGCCGTAAACGAGCGGCAGCCAGTCGCCGCTTCCATCATCATTGAAGCGGGCCACATAGAGCGTGCCGCTGTCGAGAATATCGCCGCGCGAGACGCCGGGCTCATACACCCCGTCCGAGACGAATTTGTAGATGTATTCAAAGCGCGCATCGTCGCCCGAATAGCAGACCACGGGCTGACCGGCCTCGGCCGGTGCGAACACCACGCCCTCATGGGCGAAGCGTCCGAGCGTGGTGCGCTTGACGGGCGTGGAGTCCGGGTCGAACGGATCAATCTCGGCCATCCAGCCGAACATGTTCGGTTCGTTGCGGTAATCGCCGGCTGGCGCATCGGCCTTGGTGGAGGCGTCAAAGCGCACAAACCCGTCCCCGCCATCGTCAGCGAGGTGCCAGTTATGCCGGCTGACATCGGGGCGTACGCCGTAGCGGGCATGTTCACGCGGATGCTCCGCGTCCGTATTGACGAAATAGCCCGACCAGTTCTCTTCCGCCGCGAAATACGTATTCCACGGCGTGACGCCGTGCGCACAATTGGACAGCGTACCGCGCGTGTGGGTGCCTTCCGGGCTGTAGAGCGTCGCCATTTTGGCGTGACCGCGCGCCGGGCCAGCAATTTCCATCCGGGTCAGGCCGGTGATGCGGCGATTGCGCGGGTCGCGCACGATCTGCCAGTCACCATTGCCGTCCGCACGCATGCGCACGACGGAAACGCCATGGGCGTTCAACTCTTTAAGGACGTGGTCAGCGGGACGCGGACCTGCATGATCGGGCGTGCCCCAGGAGTTAATCTCGCTGCCTTGCGTCACGCCATAGTGCAGGAATCGCGTCTCGATATATTCGTGGTTCATCACCAGCAGCCCGTCTGTGGAACTACCATCGATGGGGAAGAAGTGCATGCCGTCATGGTGCATGCCGGCCTGGTGAGCCTGATCGTCGCCGGAATTGTCCGGGGCAAAGGCCGGGAAATCACCACTGATGGCATCGCCCCAGCGATAGACGACTTTTGCTTCGTAGCCGTCTGGCACAACAATCGTATCGGCCGCCGTCACCGGCACCGCATTGAAGCCCAGAGAAGGCCCGGTCATCGCCTGAGCCTCCGGCGGGCGTGCGCAGGCGGCCACCGGACCGGCCACAAAACCGCTGACCGCCAGCCCCAGCCCGCCGCGCAGGAAGCTGCGCCGGTCGAGGCGCGCACTCACCACATCAGCGAACGGACGATTACCCGAACGGTTGGTTTCCGGCTCGAAATCGGGATCGAGTCGTGTGGCGAGATCGGTCATGGCACGCTCCGGGGAGTTTCTTCTTGATTGCGATATGGGCCTAGCAGGCCAGTGTGACGAGGGTGTGATACCTGAAACAGGTTTGCCGGGGCGCTTTGCCGCAGTTTGCGCCTCACGCCTCTTGCCAACGCGGCGCGCACACGCCAAGCCTCCCGCCATGAGCGATACAGCGACCGCCCCCATCCTGCCAGCACACGATGCTGTGAGCCTTGACCGGGCAGCTGCGTTGCTGGATGCGGGCGGGCTTGTGGCGGTGCCGACCGAGACTGTTTACGGGCTGGCCGCTGACGCTACCAACCCGGCAGCCATTACAGCGCTGTACGAGGCCAAGGGGCGTCCGCGATTCAACCCGCTGATCGCCCATGTGGACAGTCTGGAGCGCGCGCTGACGCTGGTGGACCTGTCACCTGCGGCCATTGCGTTAGCTAAAGCAGTCTGGCCTGGCCCACTGACGCTTGTGGGCCGTCACCGCGACACCAGCCCAGTGTGTGATCTGGCGCGGGCGGGTCTTGATACGCTGGCCGTACGCTGGCCGGTATCGCCCGCAATGACCGGACTGGTGTCTCGCCTCGACCGCCCGTTCGCCGCGCCCAGTGCAAACCGTTCGGGCAGTATCAGCCCCACAACCGCCCTGCATGTCGCCGAAAGCCTTGGCGGCCGGATTGGCCTTATCCTTGATGGCGGGCCGTGCCAGATGGGCCTCGAAAGTACGATCCTGGCGGACACGCCCGACGGTCTGGTGATGTTGCGCGCTGGCGCCCTGGAAGCTGAACGCATCGAGGCGCTGACCGGACAGCCGGTTCAGAGGGCTGGCGCTGACGCCGCCATTGCCGCGCCCGGCATGCTCAAAAGCCATTACGCCCCGGACTGCCCCTTGCGCCTGAATGTTACCGAGCCCGATCCGCACGAGACCTATCTGGCTTTTGGCACATGGCGCGGAGACCCTGCCAGTACCGTGCTGGACCTCTCCACCAGCGGCGATCTGGCCGAAGCGGCCACACGCCTGTTTGCCTGTTTGCGCGAAGCAGACGCACTCGGCTGGCCAATAGCTGTTGCACCGATTCCCGCGACAGGGTTGGGCGAAGCCATCAATGACCGGCTTGCCCGCGCCGCCGCACCGAAAGACAACTGAAGAGTGAACCCGTCAGCAGGCGAATCCAACATGGACACCCAGACAACAAAACCTCACTTCCCGCGCTCGCGATGGATACCCGACGGCGTCTATGTCGTGCGCTTCCGCAGCCCGCTGGACCAGTCCGGCGGGGTCGTGACCGTGCGCAATGGCCGCGCGACGGGCGGCGATAGCAGCTATTACTATGACGGCTATCTGGAAGAGGGGCCCGATGGCCCGGTCGCGCGCATGCTGTTCGTCCGTCACAGGCCAGAGACTGTATCAGTCGTAGGGGATGTGGAGCGTTTCAGCGTGGTTTATGACGGCCGGGTGGATGGTGAGCTATACCATCTCGAAGGCCGCATGGATCGCGCACCCGGCCTGAAACTGACCGCAATCATGTCCCGCCTGCCTGTCGAACTGGAGGACTAGCTTCCCGCCATGAACGCCCTGCCCCCTGCCCTCGCATCGCTGACCGCCTCGCTGGATCCTAAATCCTGGTCCGTTGATCCGGCGGAGCTGGAAAGCCATGCGCGCGACTGGCGCGGACGCTATGCGGGCGGGACGCCGCTGGTCCTGAAACCGGCCAGCACGCAGGAGGCCGCTCAGATGCTGGCCGCCTGTAATGATGCGCGCATCGCAGTCATGCCCCAGGGCGGCATTACCGGGCTGGTGGGCGCCTCTACGCCAGCCAATGAGGTTGTAATCTCGATGAAGCGGATGAATGCCATCCGCGAAATCGACACGGCCAATGAGTCGATGACCGTGGAGGCCGGGGTGGTGCTGCAAACCGTGCAGGAGGCTGCACGGGATGCGGGCAAGCTCTTCCCCTTGAGCCTCGGCGCGCAAGGCTCCGCCATGATTGGCGGACTGATCTCCACCAATGCGGGCGGCGTGCAGGTGCTGCGCTATGGCATGATGCGCGAGCTGGTTCTGGGACTGGAGGCGGTGCTGCCCGATGGCCGGGTGCTGAGCGGGCTCTCAGGCCTGCGCAAGGACAACACCGGCTATGATCTCAAACAGCTTTTCATCGGCGCGGAAGGCACGCTCGGCCTCGTCACCGCGGCCACGCTGAAGCTATTCCCGCGCCCGGCATCAGTGAGTGTCGCGATCGCGGCCGTACCCGATCCCGAAGCGGCAGTGAGCCTGCTCGGCCATCTCAAGGACAGGACAGGCGGCGCGGTCAGCGCGTTCGAGCTGATCTCCGGCTTCGCGATGGAGCTGGTCTGCCAGCACGTGCCCGGCGCCCGCTCGCCCCTGGAAGGCAATCCGGACTGGATGGTGCTGATCGAGCTGTCGAGCGCGGAGGAAGAACGCGCCGGCATTCTGATGGAGACCGCGCTGGAAAGCGCGTTCGAGGCCGGGCTGGTGTCGGACGCCGCTTTGGCGCAGTCGGACGCGCAGGCCGCGAAGTTCTGGGCCTTGCGTGAAAACGTACCGGAAGGCGAGCGCGCCCATGGCAAGGCCGCCAAGCACGATGTGTCGGTGCCGGTATCGCGCATGGCCGCCTTCATGCGCGAGGCAACCCAGCAGGCCGAAGCGCTGGTTGACGGCTCTCGCGTGATCGCGTTCGGCCATGTCGGCGATGGCAATGTGCATTTCAATCTGGCCGCCCGGGAGCCGGGGGCCGGAGAGGACTTCATCGCGCGCGCGGCACCCGCCACGCGGCTCATCTATGATCTGGTAGACAAGCATCACGGATCAATCTCGGCAGAGCACGGTATCGGCATTCTCAAACAGGCAGAGCTAAAAGCCCGCAAGCCGGTAGAGGTGGAGCTGATGCGGACGATCAAGGCGGCGCTGGACCCGAACAATATCATGAACCCGCGCATCCTGACGGGGCTGGCCTGAAATCCGCCGGGCACCTGCCATTGGCATTTCCGGTGAACACCCCTATTTCGATAGAAACCACCACTACCGTTGCAGGCGAGACCAAATTTCCATGCTGATCCTTCTCTCCCCGGCCAAACAGCTCGATTTCGAACCGGCCCGCCCGGAGCTGGAGACCAGTCAGCCTGCCCTCCTGACGCGCACGGCAGAACTGTCAAAGACCACAGCGAAGCTGTCGCGCACCCAGCTGCGCCAGCTCATGCACATTTCCGATGATCTCGCTGCGCTTAATGTGGAGCGCTTCAAGGCGTTCGACCCTGAGGGCCACGATGGCAAAGCCGCCGCCCTGGCCTTCGCAGGCGAGGTTTATCGCGGGCTGGATGCGGCGAGCCTGTCCAAGGACGATCTGCAATGGGCGCAGGACCATTTGCGCATTCTCTCCGGGCTGTACGGGAGCCTGCGCCCGCTGGACGCCATCCAGCCCTACCGGCTCGAAATGGGCACGCGCCTGAAAACGAAAAAGGGCGCGAACCTCTATGATTTCTGGGGTGACGATATCGCGCAAGAACTCACCCGCACGCTGGAGGGTCATGCCCATCCCGTGATCGTCAACCTGGCGTCCAACGAATATGCCAAGGCCGCCCGTCTGGCGACAATGAAGGCGCGGGTCATCACGGTTGATTTCAAGGAAGAGAAGGACGGCCAGCTACGCGCGTTGATGGTCTACGCCAAGAAGGCACGCGGCATGATGGCCCGCTGGATCATCGAGAACCGGATTGAGGATCCAGCCCAGCTTTCCCGCTTCAATGTTGAGGGTTACAAGCTCGACAAGGCCGGTTCGAATCCAGACCGGCTCCTGTTCACCCGCCCTCAGCCGCTCTCGAAGAAGGGCTGAAGCCTACGCCTCAGGTCTTGACAAAACCGGCGCAAACCGTCTTCTGCACCGCAACAAATCCCGACACAGGCCAACAAGGCCGAGGAGACAGTCATGGGCGGTCTGAAGACCGACTTGAGCGGCCAGGTTGCGGTCATTACCGGCTCGACCTCCGGCATCGGCCTCGCGCTGGCGCATGCGCTGGCGGCGAATGGCGCCAACATCATGCTCAACGGGCTGGGCGATGCCGGCGATATCGAGAAGACCCGCAAGTCCCTCGAGACCGAGTTCGGCGTGAAGGCGGCCTATAACGGCGCCAACATGCTGGACGCCGGCGAGATCAAGGAGCTGATCGCCGACACGGTGAAAACCTTTGGCCGGCTCGACATTCTCGTCAACAATGCGGGCATCCAGCAGGTCGCTGCGGTTGAAGAGCTTGCCCCGGAGAAATGGGACGCGATCGTCGCGATTAACCTGACCTCCTGCTTCCACACCATCCGCCACGCCGTACCAGTGATGAAAAAGGCCGGGCGCGGGCGGATTGTGAACATCGCCTCCGCGCACGGGCTTGTCGCCTCGCCCTACAAGTCGGCTTATGTGGCCGCCAAGCATGGAGTGCTGGGCCTGACCAAAACGGTTGCGCTGGAAGTGGCTGAAGCGGGCATTACCTGCAACGCCATCTGCCCCGGCTATGTGCGTACCCCGCTTGTGGAAAGCCAGATCGCCGACACGGCAAAGGCGCGCGGCATCTCCGAGGAAGAAGTAGTGCGCGACGTGATGCTGAGCGCGCAGCCGACGAAGAAGTTCGTTGAATACGATCACCTGACCGGCCTCTTGCTCTATCTGGTGTCGGACTCCGGCGCCTCGGCCAATGGTGCGGCCTTCCCTGTCGAGGGCGGCTGGGTGGCGGCCTGATGGCCGCGCGCGCCAGAGCGGTCTCGCTGGCCCTGCAGGGCGGCGGTTCGCATGGCGCCTACACCTGGGGCGTGCTTGATGCCCTGCTGGAAGATGGCCGCATAACCCCACAAGCTATAACGGCTACCAGCGCTGGCGCCATGAACGCCGTTGCGCTCGCTCATGGCTGGCTGGATGGCGGCGCGGACGGTGCCCGCGAAAGCCTTGAGAGCTTCTGGCACGAGGTGTCCCGGCGCGGCGCGGCCTTCCGGCCAATGGTTCCGGGCGGGGCGTTCCTGAAGCTGATGCCGTTCTTCGATGCCTTCTCGCGCCTGACCAGCCCCTACGATCTCAACCCGTACAATCTCGATCCGCTGAAGGAAATTCTGGACGCGCAGATCGACTTTGAACGGCTGCGCGCGCAGGGCCAGATTGCCCTGTTCGTGACCGCGACCTGCGTGACGACGGGGCGCGCCGAAGTCTTTACCGGCGAGCGCATTAGCACCGATGCCGTGCTGGCGTCGGCCTGCCTGCCCTTCATCCGTCAGGCCGTGGAGATTGACGGTGAGCCTTACTGGGATGGCGGCTTTACGGGCAATCCGGCGCTTTGGCCACTATTCTATGCGGACACGCCGGGTGATCTGCTGATCGTGCATATCAATCCGCTCAAACGGCCCGGAACGCCCAAATCGGCCGACGACATCATGAACCGGGTCAACGAGATCACGTTCAACGCCTCGCTAATGGCCGAATTGCGCGCAGTCGCCTTCGTCAAGCGGCTGATCGAGGATGATCTACTCAAAGACGCGGAAAAGGCCCGCCTGCGCAATCTGCACATTCACGCCATCCGCGCCGATGAAGCGCTCAAAGACTATTCAGCCGCCAGCAAGTACGACACAAGCTGGCGCTTCCTGACCGGCCTTCGTGACGCAGGGCGGCAGGCGGCGAAGGAATGGCTGGAGAATTGCGTCACCCATGTCGGCAAGCGCTCCAGCGTGGATGTGCGTAGCGGCTATCTTCAGGAATAGGCCGGGCTTCAGGAACAGGTCGGAGCGATCAGGCCTTGCTGGCCACCCATTCCAGCCAGTCGCCACTCTCCACGCGTGCAAATCCTGTCACTGGCAGGTTCCAGAGATAGACCCATGCCTTGCGCGCCGGGGTCAGAAGCGTGATCTGGCGGCGCAGATAGCGCGAGCGGTCGGGCGCTTGCGGATAATAGTCCTCGAACGCGTCGAGCCGGGCGATCACTGACGGGTCGGCGACTTCAAACAGCTCGCCAATAACCGCGCCCTCTCCATCCACAAGCCCCGGATACCCGCCCAGATCGTGGATCACGCCGGGAATGCGGCAGGGACCAAGCGGGCGGAACGCGCGCTCCAGCCCGAACTGCGCAAATCCCGACGCACCCTTGCGTAGCAGGCCGTAGACCGCGAACGCGTCTCCCGCCTTTACCGCGCTCATGCTTTGGGTTTGATGATCGGTTGCAGCTTCCAGTAGGTCAGCGAGCGCCACAGCCATTCAAACGGCCCGAAGCGGAAGACCTGCAGCCAGATGACCGACACGGCGAGCTGTACCACCCAGATGATGAGCACGATGGGTATAAGCTCCTCGCGCCCCAACGTGCCATAGAGGCCCAGACCAATCGTGCCCGTGGACAGGATCACCAGCGTGATCGTCTGGGTTAGGTAATTGGTAAAGGCCATCCGACCGGCGGCGGCGAAAGGCGCGCGCAGCAGTGCCAGCACCGGAATCTTGCAGATGAGCATCACCAAGCTGGCATAGCCGAACGCCATCAGCAGGCTGGCGACATAATTGGTGGCTGTGTAAACCCACATGCCGCGCAGATCGAAATTGCCAGCAACTGCGTGTTGTCCGCCATACCAGGCGAGCGGCAAGCCGATGGCGAGCCCCGCAATGGCGGCCACGGCGTATTTCGTCACACCCCATTTCGCCATCAGAAAGCCGGTCTTGAATAGCGCCATGCCCAGGAACATCACTCCGATCACCCGGCCACCAAACATGGCTATCCCGCTCAGCTGCGCCATAAGGGCCATGAGTGCGTTGTGGCCCCAGCGCCCCGCACTGCCCTCCTGGTAGGCTGTAATGATGCTGGCGGCCGCCTCAGGGCTTTGCGCCATACCGATCGAGGCGGGGTCCACCTCTTCGGGTAACATCATGAAGGCGGCAAACATGCCCACCATCAGCAATCCGGTCAGCGTGATCCAGAACAAGCCCCAGAAGACCAACTTTCCCACGCTCATCTTGCGGAACATCACCGCGATCATGCCGAACACGGCATACGAGACCAGAATGTCCCCGAACCAGAGCGCGTAGGCGTGCACCATGCCGAAGGCGAGCAGCCAGAGCATGCGGCGATAGTGAACCTTCGCGGAAGAGTCCGGCCCGTCCCCGGTCATCAGCAATATGCCTGCACCGAAGAGGGCAGAGAAAATGGTGATGAATTTCATCTCAAAGAAGACGTGAACAAACAGCCAGGCCTGCGCACCGGCCACGTCAAATCCCGGGTCAGCTGGTGGGTACTGATAGGCTTCCGGCAACAGGAAAAAGGTCGGGATATTCACCATGAGAATGCCCAGCACAGCGATGCCACGCAGCACATCAAGACTCTGATGACGGTCCGTCAAAGTGACTGGTGCCGATTTCATGGTGATAAGCTCTCCCCGCTGCTTCGACGCCAACTTCGGGCCGCCCGCCGCGCCATGCAAGCAGAAAACCCGCAACCACCCGGCAACCTTACGAAGATTTCATGGCCAAAACGGGTAAATCTCCTTGAGCGGGCGCGGGCACAGGTTCATAAGCTGACACAGGGATAGGGACAAAATCGATGTTAGGCGTGGCAATCGACATATTGCACTGGATCGCGGGGGCCGTGCTGGCACTCGTGGGCATCGCTTATGATCGTGCGGAAGACTGCACTCCGGCGGTTCGCCAGCAGAGCTTCGAGGAAGCCCGTTTCATGGATGACGCGGCCACTGTCCACTTCCTTGCATCTGAAGTGTATGTAGAACAGACGCGCACCGTCCACGGCGAGCTGATTTTTGTCGTTCGCAATGGGCCGGTTGAACCCGTCTCCGGCTGCGCTTCAGCGCCCGGCCGCCTGCCATCCGTGCCGGCTGCGCCGGTCTTGCGGCTTTAATTTTTCTCCGTCTCGCCCTAGAACCAGCTTTTGCTGTCGGCATTGGTGCTGACATGCCCCTTGTGCTGTGATCGAGGCGAATAATGCCTGCCGACGACAACTCCGCTGCCAAATCCGCCAAAACCGCACAGCCGGTGACACCGGCCGTGCTGAAAGATCCGGCAGAGGGTCAGGTGCCAGCACCGCGAACCGCGGCTTCGATCAGTGTGGCGCCCGCGAAGGCGGCAAATGGAGGCGGATGGATTGCGTTCGCCGGGGCTGCCTGCGCCGCGCTATGGCTTGGTGGTGCGGGCGCCTACCTCTATGGCTACGTGATTGATGATTTCGCGGCGCTAAGCCCTGCCCAGCTGGCGGGTATTGCCATCTTCGCCGGTGCCCCAGCCCTGCTTTTCCTGCTTTCCGGGCTTCTGGGACGAACGGTTGCCCGCGCCAGCGCGCAAATCCGTTCGGTTGAAGGCGCGGTTGCCCGGCTCTCCACCCCCGCCGACACCCTGCAGGGCGAGGTGCGCCAGATGGCCGATGCCGTAAGCCTGCAGGTCGGCCGCATAAATACCGCCATGGACAGCGCGCTGGCGCGCCTTGCCGCCATGGAGGAAGTCATCACCCACCATGCCGACAGTCTAGAAGATACGTCGAAGGCGGCCCGTGAACGGGTAGAGTCGCTTATGCGCTCCCTTAAAGGCGAGCGAGAGAAGCTGGCCGAGATTGCCGACAGCCTTGATGATAAAGCCTCGCTTATCGCTGCGGCCATTCAGGAACAGGGCGAGATGGTCGCGGCAGCGGCCGAGCTAGCGAAAGAGAAGGCCAATGAAGGCGCCCTCACCTTGCGCGCTGGGGCGGAACGCCTTTCCGGCGCCGGTGACGAAACCATCAAGTCCGCTGAGAAAGCCTCCGAGATACTGGCGCAGCGCGCCAGCAGCATGCGCGAGCTAGCCGAGACGCTAAAAAGCCGCGGCGATGGTCTGGATGCGGCCTATCTCAAGCATCGCGAGCGTCTGGCAGAGGCCAGTGAAGCCCTGCGCAAGGAGCAGGAAAAGATTGCGGCCGCGCTGGACTTCCACAAGGCCGAACTCGCCACGTTGTCCAAGACTGCAGGCTCGGGCGCAGAGACTTTGCGCAAGTCCGCCGAGGAAAGCGGCGCAGTGTTTACGCGCGCTATCAATGACGCCATTACCCGCGCCTCCGCCCTGTCGAAAACCGTTGAGAGCGAGACCCGGCTTGCCGCCGAGGCCAATGAGGCCATTCTCAAGCGCCTGACCGAGACGGCCAGGGAAGCCCGTGAAGCGGCCACCGAGTCCGCTGAACGCTTCTCCGGGCAGGCGAGCGCCGCCGAGGCCGCACTGGAACGCGTCAGCGAAGCCGGGTTCGAAGCGGCCCGCCGGTCTGACGAAGCCTTCCAGGCGCGGCTGCGGGAGGCTGAACTGCTCGTCGACAAGGCTGCAAAAGCCTCCGAGGAGGCGGGTGAAACCGTCCGCAAGCAGCTTGCCGACACGCTGGAAGCCGCGCGCAAGCAGGCCGACCATGTGGAGCTGATGCTGCGCGACATGCGTTCGCGCTTTGACGACGCACCCGCCGCCGCCCGCCGGGCAACGCTCGAACTGGAACGCGCCCTGTCGGAAGGGCTCGCCAAGCTTAACCAGACCGCCGAGGACGCTTCTGAAAGCGCACGCGAGATCGATGCCATGTTCCAGGCGCGCGTGCGGCATAATTACGAGCTTCTGTCAGACTTCATGCTGCGCATGGGCTCGGTGGCTGGCGGACGCAAGCCGATCGACATCGCCCCCGATGAGGTGCCCGATCCGTTGAACGTCCGGCGGCGGTCATCGCGTCCGTCGCCCGCTCCGGCGGAGGACGAGGTCCAGCTAGAAGCCCGCGACCGGATTCTTGACGACGCCGACGAGGACGGCAGCAGCCGGGAGCGCCCGCGCGACGAGCGTCTGGCCACACAGGCCCGGCCGGAAGGCGGCTGGCGGTGGAAAGACCTGCTGGCGAATATGGAGCCGGACGAGGATGACGAGCCGCCTGCCGGCAGTCCGGCCAAACGCGGTAAACGGCGCGACTAGTCTGGCTGCGCCTCCTGGGCCGTATTCTCCTGAGCCTGCGTCACCTGCGCAGACGCCCAGTCAACCATTTCAAGCGACAGGTCCGACGCGGCGCGGCTGAACGCATCGACAATCAGGGTCTGGCGATTGCCATCAGCCCGGCGCGACGCCTCGAATGTACGTACCCCCGCCACTTCGCGGCTTGTAGTGTCAATCAGGCGGGCGCGAATGGCGATATCGATCCGCGGCGCGGCATTGCTGCCCTGATCGTAGACGGCCTCGAACCGCCGCAGCTCCATGCGAAGATCCCAGCTTGTAGCCACACCGTCATCGGGTCTGGCCGCCATAAGCACGGTGGAGCGCCGGTCGAACGTATCGACCACCAGCTCTTGCACCAGAACCGGCACGGCGCTGATCCAGTTTGCTCCGGCCATGTAGGCCACCCGCCCCTGCCCCGCGTCCAGAGCGATCCTGTCACCCGACAGCGCGCGCGGTGCCACGGGCCGGGCGATGCGCACAACGGGGGCATCGTGATTTACGGCCGTGTCCACGGGAACATGGTTTGAAAGCCTGTAGAGCGAGCTGCTTTCAGACTCCGGCAGAAGCGAGATGCAACCGGAAAGCGCCAGCGCTGCTCCGGCCATCAGCAGGTTTCTTGCGATCATTGGGGCACCTCGACTTCCTCACCACGCCGGCGGGTCAGAAGCCCGCCGGGGTCATTTTCAAGATCTGCTGTCAGACGCTCCAGGTTTTCAACAAGCTGGCGCAAATCGTGCGACGCCGCGTTGAGCTGGTAAACGCCGTCACTGGCAAACGCCTCCAGGCCGGGGCGCAGGGCAACCAGCGCGTCATAGGTCTCCATTGACGCCTGATTGACCGCGATGGACGCAGCCTCGGTCTCGGCCACCATCGGCCCTACCTCATCAATCAGGAAGCGCTCGGCCGTGACGCCGAACTGTTCGATACTGGCGGCAGCCGACGACATATCGTTCGCCGCCCGTTCGATAGAGGCAATGGTATCGCGCATCTCGGCCATCATCGCGCCATTCTCGGCCAACTGGCCTGAGAGAGTGGAGAGGTTCTCCAGCAGGGACGAGAACTGTTCCTGGTTCTCGTCGTTCAGGAGGCGGTTGAGCAACACACCTGTGGTCTGAACGGTCTCCAGCAGCGTCTCACCGCCCTGAACCAGCAGATCCAGCTGGGTCTGGCGGGCATAGATGCGTGCCGGACGGTCCCCAAAACGTGTTTCGAGCAAGGGAGAACCGGATTCGCCCGCCGAAATCTGGATATAGGACAGGCCCGTCAAACCCTGCGGTTCAAGCTGGGCGAAGCTGTCCACGCGGATCGGTGTCGTGGAATCGACCCGCACCCTCGCGATCACCTCGCTCGTATCGTCGGGGTTCAGCCCCAGATCGACAACCTCGCCGACCTGGATGCCGTTGAAGCGCACCTCAGAGGCGGTGCGAAGGCCGCGCACCGGCCCTTCAAACACCACATCATACTGGCGGAACTCACGGTCAAACGAGGCCTGCGACAGCCAGACAAAGAACAGTCCGCCTGCCAGCGCAAGCAGGATAACGAACAGGCCGACCAGTGCATGATGGGCACGGGTTTCCATTGTTCAGCTCCTCAATGCTGCCCGCCCGCGCGGGCCGCCAAAATAGCTCTGTATCCAAGGGTGGGGATGATTTGCTAGCCGCGCAATCGTATCCACCGCGATGATCCGCTTCTCGGCGATCACGGCCACCCGGTCGCAAACGGCATGCAGCGTGTCGAGATCATGCGTGACCAGCAGTATGGTCAGCCCCAGCGTCTGAGACAGTTCGCGGATCAGTTCGTCAAACGCGGCGGCGCTGATCGGATCCAGCCCCGCCGTCGGCTCGTCCAGAAACAGGACGTCAGGGTCCAGCGCGAGCGCCCTCGCCAGCCCTGCCCGCTTCTTCATGCCGCCCGAAAGCTCGGACGGATACTTGTTCGCGGCCTCAACTCCCAACCCGGCAAGGCCGAGCTTGAGATCGGCAATCTCGTCCATCAGGGCGGTCGGCAGCGATACGTGCTCGCGGATCGGCACGAGAATGTTTTCCTTCACCGTCAGCGAAGAGAACAGCGCCGATCCCTGGAACAGCACGCCCCAGCGCCGTTCCAGCGCCGAACGTTCAGCCGCCGACAGGCGTGACAACGCCTTGCCATCGTAAAATATCTCGCCGCCGTCAGGCTTTTTTAGCCCAAGGATAACGTGAAGCAGGACCGACTTGCCGCTGCCCGAACCGCCGACAATGCCCATCACCTCGCCGCGCCGGACCTCAAGATCCAGACCGTCATGCACGGTATGGCTGCCGAAACGGGTAACCAGTCCACGCACCTCGATGACCGGGCGCGCGCTCATATGTCTGCCTCAAGATACATCAGCGCGAACAGCGCATCGATGACGATGACCATGAATATGGCCTGCACCACGGACGCGGTGGTACGCCGGCCGAGACTTTCCACGTCTCCCCGGACCTTCATGCCCTGACGGCAACCGATAATGGCGATCACCAGGCCGAAGACGGGCGCCTTGGACATGCCGACCATGAAGTGCGTCCAGTCAATTACATTCTGCAACCGGGTCAGAAAGAAGCTGGGCGATATGTCCAGCGTCGCCCAGGACACCAGCAGGCCGCCAAACAGCCCCGCCAGCATCGCCGCGAGCGTGAGCAAAGGCGCCATGACTACACAGGCAATCACCCGCGGCACGACCAGAACCTCGTAAGGGTTCAGCCCGATGACGCGCATGGCATCGATTTCCTGCTGCATCTTCATCGAGCCGATGGAGGCCGTAAAAGCCGAGTCCGACCGGCCGGCCAGCATGATCGCGGTAATCAGCACACCAAACTCACGCAATACCGAAATGCCGACCAGATCGACCGTGAAGACCGATGCGCCGAATGTTTCCAGCAGGCTGGCCCCCATGAAGGCCACGACCGCCCCGATGAAGAAAGACAAGGCGGCAATGATCGGCAGGGCATTGATGCCCACGGTTTCCATCAGGTGAACGGTCGGGGTCCAGCGCAGGCGCGACGGGTTCAGCAGGGACGCGCCAAGCGTCATCAGCGTACGCCCGAAGAAGCCGAACGTGTCCCAGGCCTCGTCCAGCACCTGTTCGGTGCCTGCGCCCACCCGCTCCAGCAGGGTCTTCAGGCCCCAGCCAGAGCTTTCCTCCGGCGGACAATGGTCCATGCGCTTGTGGACCTCCCGGATCAGCCTGGCCGCTGCCGGATGCTCGCCGATTATGCTGCTCTCCGGGATTGTGTCATTACGCTGCCGGAGCGGACGGCCGAGCAGATAGGCGCCGGAGGTGTCGATGCGGCCCAGCCCGGACACGTCGAGGCCCAACGGCTGCGCCCCGGAATCGCGTTCCAGCGCGCGAACCTGCCGGTCCATCTGACCGATGGTTTCCAAAAGCCAGTCGCCGGTAGGCTCAAGGACAGCTCCGCCCTCCGACTCGCGCACGGCAAGGCGGGGCGGTGTCAGCGTCGGTGTCCCCGTGGCAGCCATGACCCTCCAGCTAAAAGCAGCGCGGCTACCTGATCTTATCCGACGCTTCGCCGTCATTCCCAAGGGTGTGGCAGAGTTTGGTGGAAGATTCTCTGCACAATGACGCTTATCGGCCACGCCGGGCCAGCCAGAACGCGCAAACCCCGCCCAGCACGGCAGGCACAGCCATAAACGCAAAGCCAGCTGTACCAAACGCTGCAAACGCCAGGCCGGAGACAAAGGTTGCACCGGCCAGCACCAGCCCGCCCGAAAGGGCAGAGTTCACAGCCTGCGCCGTCGCGGCGAGACGTTCGGGCGCATGGTCGGCCGCATAGCGCAGAAAACCCAGATAGGCGGCGGCGAAGCTGAACGCGTGCAGTCCCTGCAAGGGGAAGAGCGCCCATAATGGCGGGGACAGGGCGAGCGCCAGCCAGCGCACTACAGCCACGCCGCCCGCTAGCGCCATCATCGCCGCCGGGCTCCACCCTTTCAGCACACGTCCCCAGACGGCGAAGAAGATGATTTCCGCGCCGACGCCCGTCGCCCACAAGGCGCCAATGGCCCACGGTGGCACACCATCAGCGCGCCAGGCCAGCGCGGAAAAAGCATAGTAGAAGCCATGACCGCCCTGAATGAGGGCGGAAGCGGCAAAGGCCAGCGGGAACCCGGCCCCCAGCAGAATGCGCAAGGGAGGCGCTTCGTGGCGCGCTGCTCCGGCCGAGGTGTCGATACGCCCAGCGGGAAGAAAGGCGGCGGCCAGCGCCGTCAGCGCCGCGCTGGCAAGCACCCAGACCAGAACCGCTTCGCCGCCATAGATCGAGATAAGCGCCCCAGCCCCCAGATTGCCGATGACAAACAGCGCCGAACCGAAGGCGCGCGGTACGCCGAAGGCAAACCCCTCCTTGCGGGCCTGCCCCATGGCAAACGCGTCCACCAGCGGGATGACGCCTGTAACGGCAGCGCCGCTGAGGCCTGCCAGCGCGAGAATGAATATTGGATGCGTGCCCGGTATGTGCGCCAGAAACACGGCCAGCCCGGCAAGCGAGAAGGCCAGAATCGCGTCGCGCCTGCGCGTCGCCCTGTCCGACCAGAACGCCCCCAGCGGGGCGACGGCCACCCGCCCCACCATGCCGGCAGCAGCAGCAATGCCTATCAGCTCCGGCGACAGGCCGCGCTCGGCATACCAGACCGGCATATATGGCAGATACGCCCCGAAGCCGAGATAGAACGCGCCGTAAAACAGCGCAAAACGCGTATCCATTCGGGCGAAGAGTGCGGCGGGGCTAATCACCCGCGCGGTGTAGCGCGGCGCGGGCAGCGCGGGCAATGCCGAGGCTGACCGCGCGCGGAGTAAACGCTGTTCACATTGGCACTTGGCGGATTGCCCCCGCCCGTCTAGCTTCCCGCGCCAATGAAAGACCTTGCGGATTATCCCCTGTCACAGCGGCCCTTGCGGGTGCTGGTGACCAGCTATCGCTCCCACCCGCATGTCGGCGGGCAGGGCATTTATGTGCATGAGCTGACGCGGGCACTCAAAGCTGCGGGCTGCGCGGTGAGCGTGGCGTCCGGCCCGCCCTACCCTGAGCTGGATGAAGGTATCGAGCTTATCAAGCTGCCCTCGCTGGACCTGTTCGCCGTCGATAACGCCATGCTGGCGCTGCGCTGGCGGCATCTGGCCAGCCGGGCCGACCGCGCCGAATGGCTCGCCCACAATACTGGCGCGTTCGGCGAGATGACGGCCTTCGCCCTGCGTCTGGAGGACTTCATCGCGCGTGAAGGCCGCCGCTTTGACATCATCCACGATAACCAGACGCTGGCCATGCCGATGGCGCGCATCGCCCAAGAGCTGCCCGTCATCACCACCCTGCACCACCCGATTGCGATTGACCGTGATTTCGCGGTCGCGGGCGCACATTCCCGGCTTGGCAAGGCGCTGTCCTGGCGCTGGCATTCCTTCGTGAATGAGCAGGCAAAGGCGGCGCGCGCCCTAACCCATTTCATCGCTGTGTCCGATGCCGCTCGGCGCTCCTACGCCGAACGCACGGGCATGGACCCGAGCGGCGTACGCGTCGCCTATAACGGCATCGACCACGCCAGATTCACGCCGGACCCGTCGGTAAAGCGCGATACCGGGCTGATCGTCGCCAGCGCCAGCGCGGATGTGCCGATCAAGGGGCTGGATGTGCTGATCGCGGCACTGGCCCGCCTTAAAGACAGCCATCCGGCTGCCCGCCTGACCGTCATCGGCCAGCTGCGCGAGGGGCCGACAAAACGCATGCTGGAGCGCACAGGCCTGTCTGACAGGGTGAATTTCGTGTCCGGCCTGACACGCGAAGAGATTGCAGACCTGCACCGCCGCGCCACCGTCTTCGTGTCGGCCTCGCGCTTTGAAGGCTTTGGCTTTCCCCCTGCCGAGGCGATGGCCTGCGGGGCGCCTGTCATCGTGTCGGATGGCGGCGCGTTGCCCGAAGTTGCCGGTGATGCCGGGCTGGTCACGCCGGTCGGCGATGACGAGGCACTGGCCGCAGCGATAGCCCGCGTGCTGGACGACGAAAGCCTGCGCGCAGGCATGAGCCGGGCCGGGCTGAACCGCGTGCGCACGCTCTTCCGCTGGGACCTGCATGCGGGCCTCTCCATCGGCCTTTATCGCGATGTGCTGGACCTGACCGACACTGGAGTGATGGCCGCATGATGACGATTGATCCTGATCGGCTGGAGCTTGCCGACGGCCAGCGCGTGCTGGACCTGGGCTGCGGGCGCGGGCGCCATCTGCATGCGCTTTACTGGCATGAACGCGCGCTGGATGTGACGGGGCTGGACCTCGACTTTGCCGATCTGGGCGCGGCGATCGACGGCTTTTTCGAACTGCCCTCGCCGCCGGAAACCCCTCCCCGGACTGCCGTGTTCACGGTCGGCGATGCGGGCCGCCTGCCCTTTGCAGACAACAGCTTCGATGCCGTCATCTGCTCTGAAGTTCTCGAACACCTTCCCGATGTGCCACTGGCGCTGAGCGAGATCGACCGGGTCCTGAAACCCGGCGGCAAGTTTGCCCTCTCCGTGCCGCGCTACTGGCCGGAAAAGATCTGCTGGATGCTGTCTGAGGAATACCACAACACGCCCGGCGGGCATGTGCGCATCTTCAAGGATGGCGCGCTACGCAAACAGGTGGAGGCTCTCGGCTATACCTTCCGCCAGCGTCACTGGGCGCATGCCCTGCACAGCCCTTTCTGGTGGCTGCAATGCGCCCTGTGGGAGAGGCGCGAGCAGAGCGGCATGGTCGCCGCCTACCGCAAGATGCTTGAATGGGATCTGCTGTCCGCGCCGCGCCTGACGCGCTGGAGCGAAAAGGCCCTGAACCCGCTGCTGGGCAAGTCGGTTGCCCTCTATTTTGACAAGGCCCGCCCATGAGCCCGCGATCCATCGTAACCGGGCTGGATATCCGCGCCTGCGCCGACCGCATCGAGTCGCTGCAGCAGCGCGATGGAGCGATCCCGTGGGTCGAAACCGGCGTCTGGGACCCGTGGAACCATGGCGAAAGCGCGATGGGCCTCGCGGTGGCCGGACGGGTGGAAGGCGTACATCTGGCGCTGGACGCGCTGGCGGCCCGGCAGGAGGCCGATGGCGGCTGGACGGGCGAACTGGGCGCGGGCATTCCCATGGACGAAAGCGGCGAGCGCATTGCGCCCCCGCCAGTGCCTGTGACGGCGCGCGACACCAATTTTGCCGGCTATGCCGCCGTGACCGTGATGCGCTGCGCGCTGGCGCTGGACGAGCCGCGCCTCATCGCGCGCTACTTCCCGATGGTGGCCCGCGCGCTGGATTTCGTGATGAATTTGCAGACCCGTCACGGTGATGTGGTCTGGCGTGCGCCAGATATCGGCCAGCCACTGGAAGACGTGGACGCATTGCGAGCGGGCAATTCCTCCCTGTTCAAGAGTTTCGAGTGCGGCCTGCGCATGGCCGAAATCCTTGAAAAACCGCGTACCGACTGGGCCCTAAGCCGCGCGGCCATCGCCCGCGCCCTGACAGCCATGCCCGAACGCTTTGACCGCAAGGGCATAGACCGCTCCTCCTACGCGATGGACTGGTATTATCCGGTGCTGACCGGCGCGATGACCGGAGCAGAAGCCCGCGCGCGCCTTGATGAGGGCTGGGACACATTTGTCGTCGCCGATCTGGGCTGCCGCTGTGTCACCGGCGAACCCTGGGTGACGGCGGCTGAAACCGCCGAGCTGGCACTGGCCTGCCTCAGTGCAGGGCGGCGTGATGACGCCCGGACACTGGTCAACGAGCTGGCGCCGCTGGCGGCCCCTGATGGCGGCTACTGGATGGGATGGCAGTACGAGATCGGCGATGTCTGGCCCAAGGAACGCCCGTCATGGACCGCTGGCGCGGTTATCCTCGCCGCCGATGCGCTTGACGCCCTCTCGCCGGGATCCGACCTGCTGATCCGCCATGCCCGCGCCGATGCCTGGCTGGAGCGCGCGCTAAAGCCGGCGCAGAAATTCGAGTGAATTGACCCGCTCGACCGGCTCAAAGAGGCCGGACGCCACGGCCAGCTTCCATATCTCATAGGGCGGACGTCCCCCGTCTGCCGGGTCAGGAAACACGTCGTGGATCGCCAGAATGCCGCCGCGCACGACCTGCCCGGCCCAAGCGCGATAGTCTGCCAGCGCCGTATCCATCGCGTGCCCGCCATCGATGAAGACCATGGAGAGCGGCGTTGCCCAGTTGGCACCGATCACGGCTGACGGCCCGACGAGGGCCATGACCGTCTGCTCCAGGCCTGCCAGAGCAATAGAGCGGCGGAAAGCGGGCAGCGTGTCTACCCGGCCCAGCCCGGCGTCGAAATGCGCCGGATCGTGATAGCCTTCGCCCGGCTGATGCTCTTCAGAGCCGCGATGATGGTCGAGCGCGTAGACAATGCGTCCGGCTTCCTGCGCGGCCTGTCCCAGCCATACGCTGGACCGCCCGCACCAGGACCCGATTTCCAGAACTGGCCCCTGTACGGTCAGCGCACGGACATGGCGCGCCAGTGCTTCGCCCTCCTCGCGTGCGAGGAAACCTTGTACGGTTTCAGGGTCGAAGGCCGGATATGCGCTCAAGACAGGATCAGCCGGTCAACGCATTGCTGGCTGCCCAGCGCCGGTCGGCCAGCGCATCTGCTGCCTCCACCAGGCCGCGAATGCCATCATCGAGACGCGCGAGTGCCTCGCTGAGGGTCACACGCTGATTGGATGTGAGCCCGGCACGCTCGTCTACCGACACCGCCTGAAAGAAGGTACGGGCCCGGCGCGCGGAGGCAAGAACAGTCTCGACCGACGTAATATCCCGGACCAGCAGGCTTTCGGGCAGCGGCGTGCTGGTGCTGGCAACTACAAGCGCAGCTTGCGAGACATCATCTGCCAGATCACTGGCCAGAACAATATCACCGGCAAGATAGGACGGCAGGGCATCACCAGCCTGACGGATATAATCGCCAACTGCATCCCCTCGTTCGGGCGCGCCGCCTACAAGACGTCCCAGCAGCCCGCGCGCCGAACCGTCCGCTCCCAGAGTCCACCCGCCAGCCTCTTCCTGGCGCATGCGGAACGCGGCTACGGCGGTTCGCAGATCTTCCTGCGCGCTCACCGGCATTTCAGACTGGGGGCGGGAGGCGATGTCAACGGGCTGGCTTACGCAGGCTGTCAGCAGCACTGCAGCCGACAGCATCAGTGTCAGTCCACCTAATGTGTGCGTTACCGTCACAAGCGCCCCGGCCGATGGCTGTGCTGCGATACGATGGCGTATCGCTTCCGCAATTGAATAAAACCTCATAGTGTTCCGATACTCAAAGCGAAATCGCATGCTCGACTGTTTACAGGGCCGCCCATGGACACTTTACGCAGACGGGAAAGGATCGGCCTGTACCCCATGATAGAACCCTATCGGACCGGCATGATGGATGTCGGCGAAGGGCACACACTCTATTATGAAGAATGCGGCCGGGCCGACGGGGTTCCAATTATTGCGTTGCATGGCGGCCCGGGCGGCGGCGCGGCACCCTCAATGCGCCGTTTTTTTGACCCCCATGTCTATCGCATCATCATCTTTGACCAGCGTGGCTGCGGCCGGTCGAGACCCTTCTCCGACATCCGCGCGAACGACACGCACCGGCTGGTGGCCGACATGGAAACCATCCGGTCTGCGCTTGGTGTCGAGCGGTGGATTGTGTTTGGCGGTTCCTGGGGCGCTACCTTGTCGCTGGCCTATGCGCGCGCGTGCCCGGAGAGGGTGATGGGCCTCATCCTGCGCGGCGTTTTCGGATGCACGAAAGCCGAACTCGACTGGTTCTACCGCGACGGTGCCAACCGGATATTTCCCGACGCCTGGCAGGCGCTGACCGGCCGCCTGACCGCTGAAGAGCGCGCCGACGTGCTGCGCGCCTATCACGCCCGCCTGCAGACCGATGAGCTGGACGCGCGCCGCGAGGACGCACTGGCCTGGGCACAATGGGAAAACGCGCTGATCAGCCTTGTGCCCGAAAGCGATGCCCCTCCACCGGATGCCCGCCGGGCCGACGCGCTGGCGCGGATGGAAACCCACTATTTCATCAATAACGGCTTCCTTGAGCGCGATGGTGTACTGATCGACGACACGGCCCATCTAACGGGGATACCCGGCGTGATCGTGCAGGGCCGCTATGACATGGTCACGCCGGCTCGCGCCGCCTGGCAGTTACAAAGAAACTGGACGTCAGCCGAACTGTATATCATTCCCGACGCAGGCCATGCCGCGGGCGAGCCGGGCATTGTCGATGCGCTGGTGCGCGCGACCGACCGGCTTGGAGCGAAGCTGGGCTAGCCGGCCTCGCCGCATCCACGCGCGCTGAAAAACCCGCTGGACAGCAAAAAGCCCCGGAGCCGCGTGCGGTTCCGGGGCTTTTCAGGCGTTGTGTAAAGCTAGCCCTGCAGACCCGGCAGGCTGACGCCGAAGGCCGAAGCGATGCCGGCCGCAAGGATCAGGAACACGGCGATCGGCACCAGGAACCGGATCAGGAAGCGCCAGATGTTGAACACCAGGTTGGATGCGCCAGCCAGTTCGTGGCGCATCAGCGAACGGGCAACGACCCAGCCCGTGAAGACCGCAATCAGCAGCCCGCCAAGCGGCAGGAAGACACTGCCCGAAAGCGTGTCCAGCAGATCGAAGAATCCCCCGGAGAACGCCGCACCGCAGCCGACCAGCCAGATGATCACCCCAAAGAAGACCGCCGAACCCGTCCTGCCAAAGTCCGTATGCTCCTCGGCGAAAGCCACCACGACCTGCAATAGCGAGATTGACGAAGTCAGCGCGGCAATGAAGGCGAGCACGAAGAACGCCGTACCGACATACTGGCCCGCCGGCATCTGGGCGAAGGCACTTGGCAGCGTCTGGAAGAACAGGGCCGGGCCCGCAGCCGGGTCCAGCGCAAAGGCGAACACGAACGGGAAGATCGCCAGGCCTGCAACGATCGCAACCAAGGTGTCAGCGCCCGTGATGATGGTCGCTGAGCCGGCCAGATTGTCAGTGCGCGGCAGGTAAGAGCCGTAAGTGATCATGATCGCACTGCCGACACCGATGGAGAAAAAGGCCTGGCCCAGTGCGGCAAGGAAGGTCTGCGGGCCGATTTCGGAGAAGTCCGGCGTGAACAGATAGGCGAGCGCCGCGCTCATATCGGCGGTAAAGGCCGCGTAGATCACAAGCGCCAGCAGCATGGTGAAGAAGAGCGGCATGAGGATGGTCACGGCACGCTCAATGCCCTTGGTGACGCCCAGAGAGACGATGCCCACCGTGACGATCATGAAGGCCGTATGCCAGCCAATGACGGCGTTGGTATCGCCAATCAGTTCCTCGAACCGGCCTGCCACAACATCAGTCGACAGCCCCATGAACTGGCCTGTGGCCATCTGGAACACATAGGCGACGACCCAGCCTGCAACGACCGAATAGAAGCACAGGATGAATATGCCGCCCGCCATCGCGACCCAGCCGGCCACCGACCAGATGCCGGGGGCACCTGCGTTGAAGGCCATTTTCTGGACTGATCCGACCGCAGAGCGGCGCGCATGGCGCCCGACAGACAGTTCGGCCATGAGGATTGGCAGCGCGATGAACACCACACATACGAGGTAGATGACGATAAAGGCGGCGCCGCCATTTTCACCAGCCACATAAGGGAATCGCCAGAAATTGCCGAGACCCACCGAGGAGCCGATGGCCGCCATCAGGAAGCCGAACCGTGTTCCCCATGTGCTATGCGCGCCGCCGCCTATGGCCATGTACTTTCCCCCGCTATTCAAGCTTGTTTGTTATGGTGTGATTTGGCGGCGAGACTTCCCTACCGGGCCTGCAAGGTCAAGCTTGCTTAGCCGAAAAGACCTGCACCTTTCGGTGGCTCGGCCGCGCGATGTATGTGCGCACCCAGTATCAGGCCCAGCCCGATCAGCACGGTGAACATCACCGAACCGCCATAGGAAATCATGGGCAATGGTACGCCGACCACAGGCACCAGACCCATCACCATCGCCGCGTTGATGAACACGTAGAGGGCGAAGGTTGTCGTGACGCCCATCGTTACCAGACGCAGGAAAACCGAGCGGCATGCCATCGCTGTCATCAGGCAATGGCCAAGGATCAGTGCATAGAGCACCAACACGGCGATCCCGCCGACAAAGCCGAATTCTTCGCCCAGCATGGTGAAAATAAAGTCGGTCTGCTTTTCCGGCAGAAAGTTCAGATGGGACTGTGTGCCCTGCATATAGCCCTTGCCGGTGAGGCCGCCCGAACCCAGCGCGATCTTGGACTGCATGATGTGGTAACCGGCGCCAAGCGGGTCGTTTTCCGGGTTGAGGAAGGTCATCACCCGCGCACGCTGGTATTCTTCGAGGCCGTAGCGCAAAAACGCTACGCCGCCGACGACACCCGCCACCAATCCCGGCACGATGACTTTCCAGCTGAGCCCGGCCAGAAACACCATAACAGCGCCGGTAGCGCCGGTGAGCACCGCGGTTCCCAGATCAGGCTGTTTGGCAATGAGGCCGAAAGGAAGCGCAATCGCCAGTATGGGGACGATCATGCCGCCCGGCGTGGAAACCTTTTCCGGCGGCAGGTCGTGGTAATAGCGCGCCAGTGCCAGCACGAGCGCGATCTTCATGATTTCAGAGGGCTGCATGCGCAACGGGCCGATGTCTATCCAGCGCTGCGCACCCATCGCAGTGGCGCCGAAAAGCTCCACCATGATCAGCAGGAAAAGCGCGCCCAAATAGGCCGGATAGGCAAGGCTCATCCATATCCGGGGCGGCACCATCGCCACGACC
Organism: Glycocaulis sp.; assembly: GCF_051859565.1. Taxonomy (GTDB): domain Bacteria; phylum Pseudomonadota; class Alphaproteobacteria; order Caulobacterales; family Maricaulaceae; genus Glycocaulis. The sequence continues at coordinate 100,637 of NZ_JBHYFK010000007.1, read as the reverse complement.
AGCATCACAAGGAAGCCGGCGCCGAAACGCGTGGCATGACGGATCGCCCAAGGATCCCAGGCGCCGCCAGCCACCGAGTAGAGCATCAGGATACCGATGCACCCTGTAAGCACGATCAGGAGGACAAAGGCCCAGTTCAGCTCAAACAGCTTGGCCCGGAGATCGCGCGGCACTGGCTGGGTGAATACCGGCAAGGCTAGCCTCCCTGAGCCAGGTTGATCGGCTCATGCCGGGCAGCCACAACGCCCGAATGGCCCGCGGGATCGCGCAAGATCAGCTCACGCAATATGTCGCGACCGGGCTGGGCTGCGGACCGGGCCCCGCCCCCGCCATGCTCAACGACGACCGCGACCGCGTAGCGCGGCGCCTCCGCTGGAGCATAACAGATGAACAGTCCGTGATTGCGCAAACGCCAGGGCAGATCATCCTGATCGCGTACGCCGCGCGCGCGCTCCTCGGCCGTGATGGAGTAGACTTGGCTGGTTCCCGTCTTGCCTGCCATGCGGATGCCTTCAACGCCTAGCCCGCCAAGTGACCAGTATGACGTGCCCCCTGGCTCGTGTACCACACCGACATGGGCGTTATGCACCGCCTGGATGTGCGCATCGTCAAAGTCCAGCCTGGGGAAGTGTACCGGCCCGCCGCGCGGGTAGAGCGTCGGTTCGACTGCATGGCCCGTCGCCATACGTGCCGTCATTACAGCCAGTTGCAGCGGAGAGGCGAGCACTGCCCCCTGTCCGATACCGACATTGTAGGTGTCACCCATGGACCAGCCCTGCCCGGTGCGCGCACGCTTCCATTGCGGGCTGGGGAACAATCCGCCTGCCTGCGACAGCATCGGGATGCCCACCTCGAACAGCTGACCGAAGCCCAGCTCCAGCGCCGCTTCACGGATCCGCTCAATGCCGAGCCGGGCGGCAACTTCATAAAAATAGGTGTCACACGAGACCTTGATGGCGTCGTGCATGTTGACCGGACCATGCCCCTCCCGCCGCCAGCAATGGAAGCGCCGGTTGCCGAGCTGCACCGACCCGCGGCAGGTGACCCGTTCACCCGGGCGCATCACGCCGTGTCTGAGCGCGGCCAGAGAGATGACGCCCTTGATAGTGGACGCTGGCGCGTAAAGGCCGTTCGTTGCCTTGTTGAACAGTGGACGGAGGGGGTTTTCATTCAGGTCGCTGAACTCGCGCGAAGGGATGCCCAGCACAAACAGGTTGGGGTCAAACGACGGGGTTGAGGCCATCACGACGATCTCGCCGGTCTGGACATCCAGCCCCACAGCCGAGGCGCTCTGTGTGCCGAGCCGTTCGGTGGCGAAGCGCTGCACTTCAGAATCGATGGTAAGTGCTATATCACGGCCCGGCTCTGCCGGACGGGACTGATCGGGCAACTCGCGGATGACGCGGCCGAACGCGTTTACCTCGACCTTCAGGGAGCCGGCTGCCCCCCGCAACTCCACATCACGTGCTATCTCCACCCCGGTGCGTCCGACCCGGAAGGCGGGGTGACGAAGAAGCGGATCATCGCCAGCGATCTCCGGCGGCGCTGATTGAACGTATCCGGCGACGTGCGCGAAGGCAGCAGGCATCGGATAGGTCCGCACCTCGCCCACATCGGGCATTACGCCGGGCAATTCAGGCAGGTGCAGATTGACGCGGCTGAAGGTTTCCCAGTCCACGCCCTCGGCAATCGTTACCGGCTGGAACCGGGGCGTGCGCGCAAGATCACGCAGGACACGCTCGCGCCGCGCTTCGCTGATCGGCATGAAGCGCGACAGCCGGTCGAGGGCCAGTGCGGGATCGCCCGCCTGCTCGCGGATCAGATAGATGCGGTAGCTGTCGCGGTTTTCCGCAATCGTCTCGCCAAAGCGGTCCAGTATCCTGCCGCGTGTCGGCAACTGGATACGGAAGGAGAACTGGTTGTTGTCGGAGAGGACCCGGTACTGGTCTTCCTGGAGGATCTGCAACGTGTAGAGCTGGGCGCCTATACCGGCGAACGCGGCAACCCCGCCCGCACCCACCATGAAGGTGCGCCGATTGAACTGGGCCTGGGCTTCCTGCTTGTCGCGGCGCATGGTCGCTCTTTGTCAAACCCTCATGAGAATGTGGTGCGTTCGCGCTTTCGCGCAAACAGCCAGCAAAACGCCGGAAACACGATAAGCGTTATCACAGCTTCGGTGACAAGGCTTGTGGGGTCTGCAGGCTGGCCAATGGAAAGCGAGCCTGCAGCCCAGGCAACCAGCGTCGCGATACCCGCCATCACCGAAAAGCGCGCGACGAGCAGGATGAACTCACGCGCTGAGGGCTCAGTGGAGCGCAAGCGAGCGATCGCAAACGCCAGCAGATAGGCAAGAGCCCACATGCCAAGCGGGCCGCCGGTGAGAAGATCCTGAAACAGGCCGATGATGAAAATCAGCCAGGGCGGGACAAAGCGCGGGTGGCGGACAGACCAGACAAACAACGCAATCAGCGGGAAAAACGGCGCCGGAAACCCTTGCCCTTCGGGCAGCCGCAAGGGCGCAGCCACTGCAAGCAGGCTCAGGGTCAGCGTCAAGGCCATCGCGGTCAGGACCGGCCAGGTCGAGTTGCGTTCCAGCGATGCACGCATCTAGCGCCCCTCCCCGCTCTCAGAGCCACTTTCCGGCTCATCCTGTGACACGCCGATGACCGGCGCGGGCGTATCGTCCTGTGCCTGTTCGGGTGGGGGTGCGGGCAGCTGGAGACCGGGCGGTGCCTCATCAGCTGGTGCGCCAACGGGTGTGAACGGCCATATCCAGATCAGGTCTATCGGGGTGGCGCTGGAGTACAGCGCAACACGCCAGGCGCCGCGCCTGTCCAGCACGGCCTCACCAATGGGCAATCCGCGCGGCAGGATGTTGTCATCCCCGGAGGTGACGATTCGGTCGCCTTCCCGAAGGTCAGGCGCGCGGCCCAGATAGTCGAGGCGCGGAAAGTCGGTGTTGTCGCCCACCAGCATGGCGCGGGCATTGGATCTGTCGGCCATGACAGATACGCGGCTGTTCAGGTCCGTCAGCAGCAGTATGCGTGATGAGCGTGCACCTACATCAATCGTGCGGCCAACTACCCCGTAAATGTTCAGCGCCGGATAGCCGGGCGCGACGCCGTGATCTGTACCAACGCCGACAAGGCGCGTGCGGACGAACGGACCGCCTGTCTCGGTGACAGCCCAAGCGGTGATGCGCTGGCGTGGCATGGGCGGATCAAGGTTGAGCAATTCCTGCTGCCGGCGCATTTGCTCGGAGTAGTTCAGCGCCACGTCGCGCCAGGCCCGCAACTCGGACATTTCCTGACGCAGTTCGCGGATTTCGCCGGCCAGCTCTATCTGGCGGCGCCACCACGGGCCTACATTGTAGAGCCCCCTGAGAGGCTGGGCCGCTGCTTCCAGAATGGGCAGAGACAGATCATTGAAAGCCGCGCGGAATACCGTCACGGCCTCGACACGGTCCTCGGTACGGTCTGCGGCTATCAGAACAGCCGACAAGGCAATGAACATGAGGAGAAGGGTCCGCGAAAAGCGGACCGCGTCATCTGCTCCCTGCCGCGCTGAACGCCATTGCGCCACCGCCCGGCACCTCCTCTAGAGAATCAATCCCGCGCCGCCTATACGGCTTCTGACAGGATAGGCCGCCAAATCTTGAGATTTTCCACCGCCTTGCCGCAGCCCAGCACGACACAGGACAAAGGCTCGTCGGCAAGGCTTACCGGCAGACCCGTACGGTCACGCAATTCAGTATCCAGATTGCGCAGCAACGCGCCCCCCCCGGTCAGCACGATGCCTTTGTCCACAATATCAGCGGCCAGTTCCGGCGGTGTGGCTTCCAGCGCCTGCTTCACAGCCTCCACAATCTGCTCTACCGGCTCTGACAGAGCGTCAGCAATCATGGCTTCGGTGACGGCAATCTCGCGCGGCACGCCGTTCATCAGGTCGCGCCCCTTGATCTCCAGCGTCAGGCCTTCGCCTTTCGGGGGCGGGCTGGCCGAGCCGATTTCCTTCTTGATGCGCTCTGCCGACGTCTCACCAATCAGGAGGTTCGCGGACCGGCGGATATAGTTGATGATCGCCTCGTCCATCTTGTCGCCGCCGACACGCACCGAACGCGAATAGACGATGCCGGAAAGGGACATCACGGCCACTTCGGTGGTGCCACCGCCAATATCGACGATCATGGAGCCGGTCGGCTCATCAATCGGCAGGCCCGCGCCAACGGCAGCGGCCATCGGCTCATCGATCAGGTAAACCTTGCGCGCACCAGCGCCCAGAGCGCTCTCGTGGATCGCGCGGCGTTCGACCGCCGTTGCGCCCGACGGCACGCAGATCACAACCTGCGGCGAGACGAAGCTGCGCCGGTTGTGAACCTTGCGGATGAAGTGGGCGATCATTTCCTCGGCCACATCGAAGTCCGCGATCACGCCGTCACGCATTGGGCGGATGGCTTCGACGTTGCCGGGGGTCTTGCCCAGCATGAGCTTGGCTTCCGCGCCTACGGCCTGGACGTGTTTTCGGCCCTTCTCGATCTTGTAGGCAACCACGGAGGGCTCGTTGAGCACGACACCGCGGCCCTTCACATAGACCAGGGTATTGGCAGTGCCCAGATCGATGGCGATATCTGCGGAAAGAAGACCGAAAACGCTAGAAAACATCCTGAAAATACCTGCGAGCCGGTGGCTGTGGGCCGCCCGAACACTAAAGGCGGGGCACTATTTACCCTTGTGCGATGTGCCGTCGCGGATTGCAAGAGATGACGTGCCGTCGCTGGCGTCCGCAGGCACATCGGAAACACCTTCTGCCGCCTGCCCGGCCGGCGTCGAGCGCAGCCATTTGCGCGCCATCAGCATCGCCACAAGCCAGCCGAATGCCGTCAGTGCAAGGATCGCAACCACCCACAACCCGCTGCCCGACAGCAAGGCGATGACGCCGCTGCCAGCAAAAGTGACCAGCGCAATCTTGGGCAGGATGCCAAGGCCGGTTCCGCCCATGAAGGCGAGAAACGTCATCTGTGACACGCCAGCGGCCATATTGACGACGATGAACGGGGCCGACGGCACATTGCGGATGATCGCACTGGCCCAGAACCCGTTCTTGCCGACAAAAGCCGAAATGCGATTGACCGTTTCACCGCCATAGCGCCGCACCACATCGGCGCCCAGCACTCTGCCGGTCCAGAAATTGGCCGCCGCCGAAACCATGGTGCCAAGCCAGCAATAGACAAATCCGGTCGTCGGTCCGAACGCGAGCACAGCCGCGGCAAAGAGCGCAAACTGCGGCGCGCCTACATAGGAGAGCACGGTAAACGCCAATATGGTCAGCGGTAGCGCATACCAGCGCGAAGCAGCCTCTTCGAGCCAGCGCTGGACATCGCCCGGCTCGATATCGAACACAAAGCGCCCGACCAGGAAAATCGCCAGGACCAGCGCAAACAGGGCGATTGATACCGCGATGGCGCGCGCCGCACGCGCGTCCATTCCGGTCAGAAAGCTCATCAATCGGTTCATGAAACTCTCATAGCGCGTTCGCCGGCACCCGGCTATGCAAGGTGTACACCGCAAGGTGGGCTATTCCAGCCCCAACGCCTTGCGCAGATAGCGGCCCGTGTCTTCCAGCTCGTGCTGGCCCGCCTTGGCCCGGGCCGCATGCAGGCCTGCCCTGTTTTTCTCGAAATCAGCGACCCAGCGGCGGGCAAAATCACCCGAGGTGACGTCCGAAACAATGTCTTCAAAAACCGGCTTCACGGCCTCTGCAATGCGTGCTTCCACGCCATGTGCCCCGAATTCCGCCGTGTCGGAAATCGCCGCATACATGCCCGCAATGCCGCGCCTGTGGATCAACTCGGCGATGTATTTGAGTTCATGGACCGTATCGATATAGGCCATGAGCGGGCTGATGCCTGCGGCGACCAGCGTTTCGTACCCTTGGCGCGCCAGCGCGCACATGCCGCCAACCAGCACGGCCTGCTCACCCAGAATGTCGGCCAGCGCCTCCTCGCGGAAGCTGGTGGGGAAAATGCCAGCCCGCCCGCAGCCAAGCCCTCTGAGATAGCCTTTGGCTATGGCTTCTGCCTGCCCCGACGCGTCGTGATGAACGGCCCAGAAACCCGTCAGCCCCCCGCCACGCTCAAAGCTCTCGCGCACAGCGCCCCCCGGCCCCTTGGCAGCGGCGAGAATGACGTCGCAATCGGCGGGCGGAACGATCAGGTCATAATCGATAGAAAAACCGTGGCAGAAGATGAGCCCCTGCCCGGCCTTGCGGTTGGGAGCGATATGATCAGCCCATATGGCCCCATGCGCCTCATCGGCAGCGAGGATCGAAATATAGTCCGCGCTCGCGGCGGCCTCATCAAGGCTGACCACCTCAAACCCGTCGCCTTGCGCCTTTGCCCGCGACGGCGAGCCATCACGCAGCGCCACCAGCACGTCCTTCACACCGCTATCACGCAGGTTCAGCGCGTGAGACCGGCCATGATTGCCATAACCGATAATGGCCAGCGTGCAGGCTTGCAGGGGCGCAAGATCAACATCGCGGTCGTATATCGCTTCAGGCAGGGTCATGGCGTATCCGTCTCTTCAAGGGCGATCCGCAAGCGTGCGAAGTTCTCTTCATGTGTGGGGGCATCAAGGCGCGTCCAGTCGGCATGCTGGTTGGTGAACCAGGTGAACTGACGCTTGGCATAGCGCCGGGAGTCGGTCTTGGCCCGCTCCACAGCTTCTTCGAGGTGAAGTTCGCCGTCGAGGTGTGCCAGCAGCGGCCGGATACCCACAGCCTTCAGCGCAGGAAGCTGACGGTCCAGCCCGCGCGCATGCAGGGCCCGCGCCTCTTCCAGCGCGCCTGCTGCCATCATCGCATCAAAGCGCTGTTCAATGCGGGCGTACAAGGCTTCGCGGTCAGGCCGCAGGGCAAAGCCCGCCCAGCTGCCCGGCGCAATCAGCGGACGGGTATCGGCGTGCAGCACGCTTAAAGGTTTTCCCGTTGTGCGCACCAGCTCGATCAGGCGAACAAGACGCTGCCGGTCACCGGGCTTGATCCGCCCCGCGCCTTCAGCATCCAGACGCTCCGCCTCCGCGCGCAGTGCCGCGTATCCCGATTGCTCCAGTGCGCCCACGTCGGCGCGCACCCCGGCCGGAATGTCCGGCGCCGGAGCAATGCCATCTATCAGCGCCTTGAAGTACAGCCCTGTGCCGCCGACGAAAACGGCAGGCACACCTCGTTCCTGCAAAGGTTCTGAAATCGCCAGCGCCGCTCTCGCCCACCGGCCCGCCGACCAGCGCTGCGATGGGTCTGCAACGGCGAACAGATGGTGCGGCACCCCGGCACGCTCGGCCTCGTCAGGCTGAGCGGACAATATGTCCAGCCCCCGGTAAAGCTGCATGGAGTCGGTGTTGATTACCTCGCCGCCGATATGGCGCGCCAGCGCAACCGCAAGAGCCGTCTTGCCAGACGCAGTCGGGCCGCCAATCAGGATAAAGGGCGGCATGACCACCTCCTGCAAAGCCTTATGGTCTAAGGCTTTGCAGGATGAACTGGCCTTGGCGGTTCAAGCTGAAAAGCACCGGACGGCCGCTCTCGCCCGCGGCGGCGCGGGCAATCTGGCGGGCCTCGTCAACCGTGCTGACCTGCGTCCAGGCAATCTCCTCCACAACGTCGCCGACGCGTACCTTGCCCGCCGCGTCCGACCCCGGTTCGACGGCTGTAACGACTAGCCCTCTGGCGTCCGGGTGCAGGCGGTGCGTGCGGCGCAGCGCATCGGTAACAGGCGCGAGCGTCAGGCCGAACACGGTGCGCGACGACGGCGTTGCGCCCGGCGTGTCTGAATCTGCGCCCACAGGGCGCGCCGGGGCAGCGTCGGGTTCGTCAAGCCGCTGCACCTCCACTTCCAGGGTCAAAGGCTCGCCCCGCCGCAGGACATCGACACTGACACGCGACCCGATAGCCGTGTCGGCGACCATGCGAGGCAGACGCCGGTCATCGGGCACCACCTCGCCATTGAACGCCAGAATGAGGTCACCGCGCTCAATTCCCGCGGCATAGGCGGGTCCGTCCGGATCGACCCGGCTGACAATGGCGCCGCGCGGGCTGGCCAGCCCCAGCGCTTCAGCGGTGTCGGCGGTGACGGCCTGTACATTGACGCCCAGCCAGCCACGGCGGGTTTCGCCGAACTCGGCCAGCTGGCGCACGATAGGCGCTGCAATGTTGGACGGGATGGAAAAGCTGATACCAACACTGGCGCCGGTCGGCGAGAAAATGGCGGTGTTCACGCCTACGACCTGACCGTTCATGTTGAAGAGCGGCCCACCGGAATTGCCCCGGTTGATGGCGACGTCGGTCTGCAGATAGTCGTCATAGCGTCCGCCGATCTCGCGCCCTCGCGCCGAAATCACACCTGCTGTCAGTGAACCGCCAAGGCCGAACGGGTTGCCGATCGCAATAACCCAGTCGCCGACCCGCGCGGCATCAGAGTCGCCAAAGCGCACGAAGGGGAAATTCTCGCCCCCGCCCCGAATGCGCAGTACCGCCAGGTCGGTCGCCGGGTCCACGCCGACAATATCGGCCGGCAGCGTGCGCCCATCGGTAAAGACGACCTCGACCTCGTCAGCTTCCTCGATGACATGGTTATTCGTCACCACCAGCCCGCGCGCGTCGATGATGAATCCCGAGCCCAGCGAATTGGCCACGCGCGGATTGTCACCGAGAAGATCATTGAAGCGCTCGAGCGGAGAGCCCGGCGGGAAAGTCGGCAGATTGGCCTGCGAGCGCATGCGCTGGGCCGCCGATATGTTGACCACCGCTGGCGAGAGCTGGTCTGCCAGATCACCGAACCCCTCACGGGGCTGGGCCAGCGCCTGAGGGACGGCAAGCAGGAATGCGGCGGCTATGACAGCCAGAACGGCACGCATGGGCGACTCCGGTAGCAAGGCAGGTTTGATCAAGCTTAACGCGTTGTTTGCCTGCCAACACCCCCCATTGCAGGTGGCGTTCAGCCCACGGACCGCCCGAACCAGACCAGAATTACGCCCGCAGCAACCGCGCCAACGCCCGCCAGCCTTAGCGTGGCTGGCGGGATGTCGGCCAGCATCCCGGCCAGATAGCGCGCGTATGACTGGGCCAGCGCGTAGAGAAGGCCCTCAACCACGAGCACCAGGCCGATGGCGAGAACGATCCAGCCGAGCATGGCCCCGATACTCATACCCCTAGTTCGGCGACCCGGCCTGATTCTGGAAGTAGCGGAAGAACTCCGAATCCGGGCTCACGATGATCGGCGTATTGTCCCGCAGGGCGAGATCATAGGCCAGCATCGAGCGATAGAAGGCAAAGAAGTCCGGGTCCTGACCATAGGCTTCAGCGAAGATCGCCGTGCGGCGGCCATCGCCTTCACCGCGGATACGTTCCGCTTCGGCGCGGGCGTTAGCGAGGATTACCACGGCTTCGCGGTCCGCTTCGGCGCGGATCTGGCGGGCCCGCTCTTCACCTTGCGAGCGGATCAGCTGGGCTTCCTGCTGACGCTCTGACCGCATCCGTTCAAACACCCGGTCCGCAATCTGCTGGGGCAGATCGGCTCGCAGGATACGCACATCAATGACCTGAATGCCCAGATCCTGGGTGGCGACCTGCGCCTCGGCGGCGAGACGGATACGGTTCATCACCTGCGCCCGCTGGCCGGAAATGACCTCGCTGGAGGGGATGGATGCGATCACACCGCGCAAGGAGTCGTCCATGATGGCCGACAGGCGCTGCTGCAGGCCGCGCTCATCGCGGACGGTCTGATAGACGCGCAGCGGATTGACGATCCGATAGCGCAGGAAAGCATCCACGACGAGACGTTCCTGGTCAGCGGCGAGAATTTCGGCCGGGGCCAGGTTGAACTCGACATTACGCTTGTCGAAATGCAGCACATCATCGACGAACGGGATCTTGAAGTGGAGACCCGGCTCCTCGTCGCCCGGCTCGTTGATAACCGCGACCGGATTACCAAGCCGGAGAACGAGGGCGGATTCGCGTTCTGACACGGTGTAAGTGGCCGACAGAGCCACGATCACCGCGATGACAAGCAAAACGCCCAGGCTGATCAATACGATACGAGGCATATCAGCGCTCTCCCGTTCTGGATGCGGAGCCGGTTTGTGTGCGGGCGGGACTGCGGTCCCGGCCCAGCTGGTCAAGCGGCAGGTAAGGCACAGCGCCGCTACCGGCCTGTTGATCCAGGATGATCAGTTCAGACCGGCCCAGCACCTGCTCCATGGTTTCAAGGAAGATGCGCCGGCGGGTTACGTCCGGTGCCAGGCGGTACTCGGTGAAAATCTGGTTGAAGCGGTCGGCCTGGCCTTCAGCTTCCGCAATCACGCGCTCGCGATACCCTCGCGATTCTTCCAGCAGGCGCACGGCGTCACCGCGCGCTTCCGGGATCACCTGGTTGGCGTGGGCGGTCGCCTGCAGGGCGGCACGCTCGGCATCCTGACGGGCCGCGTCAACATCACGGAACGCGTCAATAACGCTGGCCGGCGCGGACGCTTCACGCAGCTGGACCTCCAGCACCTGAATGCCGGAATTATAGTTGGTGAGCGTGTCCTGGATGATCTGGCGCGCGCGGCGGGCAACATCGGTCCGGCCCGCCGTGATGATGGGCTGAAGCTCGGTCGTGCCGACGACTTCACGCATCGCGCTTTCAGCAACAGCTTTCACCGTGCCTTGCGGATCACGCACATTGAACAGGAAGTCGCGCACGCCTTCCGGATAGGTCAGATCCACGCGCCACTGCACCACGAAGTCGATCTCGACGATATTTTCGTCGCGCGTCAGCATCAGGCTTTCCTGCGGAGTGCCGCCGACGGCCACCTCGTTGGTGGTGGTCACTTCAGGCAGCAGCACCGTCTCGAACGGGACCGGCAGCTTGAACTGCAGGCCCGCGCCCGTCGTGCGGACATATTCACCAAAGCGCAGAACCACGCCGGCCTGTTGCGGACCAACCACGTACCAGGCCGAGCCCGGCCAGGCGAGCCAGACAAAGAAGATACCCGCCGCGATCAGGCCAAGGCCCGGACCGCCCGATCCCTTGCCGTCACCCGAACCGCCGAACATGCGCCGGATACGCGCCTGCAACTGAGCAATGAACTGTTCCAGATCGGGCTCGCCGCCGCCCTGGCCATTACCAGAGCCACGCCGTCCGCCGCCGGGGCCCTGCCCCCACGGATTCTGGTTGTTGTTATTGCCGCGCCGTCCGCCGCCGCCAGAGCCCCATGGGCCTCCGCCGCCGCCTGCATTGTCGTTCCAGGGCATGTACGTCCTCGTAACGGAATGGGAAATGATCAGATGTCTCGATGATATGTGGACGGATCAGCCCGCCGGTTCAAGTCAAACCGGCACGCAGCGCAGTGCGCGATGCGTCACACCCGCTCCAGAACCCGCACCACGAACCCGGCATCATCGCCCGGCTGGGGGTCAAAGCGTTCGGCGCGGACCTCGCGCCACTCGGGCGGGTTGAGCACCGGGAAGTGCGCATCGCCCTCCGGCATGAGATCGACTTCGGTCAGATAGATGCGGCTGACAGCGGGCAGCAGGGCTGCATAGAGCGCCGCGCCGCCAATCAGACATACTTCGCTGGCGCCGTCCTTCGCCGCGATCTTTCGCGCAGCCTCCACCGCATCGTCCGCATTGGAGAAAACTTGCGCGCCTTCCAGTGCCGCGACGCTGCGTGAGACGACGAAATTCGCCCGCCCCGGCAAGGGCTTGCGCGGCAGGCTGTCCCACGTCTTGCGGCCCATGATGACCGGCTTTCCGAGCGTGGTGGCCTTGAAATTCTTCAGATCAGAGGGAATGCGCCAGGGCAGGTCATTGCCCCGCCCGATCACGCCATTCTTCGCCACCGCAACGACGATTGAGAGGGGGACCTTCAATGCTTTCGCCCACAATAATGTTTATAAACCACCTCTGGCTCATTGAAGCAATGCCAATTACCTTCTATAAAAGAGCGGACATGACACAGAACATCAGGGCTTGAATTGTCAACGTCACCTAAGGAGGACTCTACATACGCCATCAAAACGGGATCACTACAAGAATTCTTTATTCTACCCACCAACGAATCCCGAAAAACATCAGCAACATCATCAGATATCATTTTTTTATTCATTATTGCCGCCTCAAGCTCCAAGCAAGAAACAACCTGCCCGACTGCAAAAATATCTGTTTTTTCTGCCTTTAAATACCGAGAGTAAATCTTATCTGACAGCTCGAACAATTTTAAAGCTGCATCAAAGTTTTTGTTTTTTATGTTTGTTTTTGCAATGTAAAACGAGCCGCAGAGTGCCAACGCACTCACAATTAGTGAGCCAATCGACACTGCAACTATATCGACATCAAACACAGCTAGACTCGAATTCAAGCTCTACTTTTTAGAGGCTGGCTGTGAAGCGGGTTTGGGCGTTGATTCCGCTTTCGTATTTTGTTCTTCTGGCCGGGCAAGATGCTTAGAGGGCAAGCTATTCGGAATTATATCCTGCTGATGCTGCATATGCATGAACGGAACACCTGCAAACGGGCTAGAAACGCCCCCGTTGCGTGACATCCCCTCAAGCCTTTGCAGGTGAATTCGTCGACGATCCATTTTTAAGCCTCCGTGCCATTACAACCTCTAACCAACCATCTACCAGAGTCGGAACAAAACGCCAACTTAAACTCTACACCGCCACCGGCGCGGATATACCAGGATGCGGGTCATAGCCGATGATCTCGATATCCTCATACTCGAAGGCGAAAAGATCGGTGACACTCGGATTGAGCTTCAGCGTAGGCAGCGGGCGCAAATCGCGGGCCAGCTGGCGCTCCACCTGCTCGACATGGTTTGAGTAGATGTGCGCATCGCCAAACGTGTGCACGAACTCGCCGGGTTTCAGCCCCGTCGCCTGCGCCACCATGGCCACCAGCAGCGCATAGCTCGCGATATTGAACGGCACGCCGAGGAACAGGTCTGCGCTGCGCTGATAAAGCTGCAGCGAGAGACGCCCCTGCGCGACGTGGAACTGGAACAGGGTGTGGCAAGGCGGCAGCGCCATGGAGGGCACATCGGCCGGGTTCCACGCCGAGAGCACGAGGCGGCGCGAAGCCGGATTGGCCTTTATCTGCGCCACGAGGTCTGCCAGCTGGTCGATCTCTTGACCGTCCGGCCCGGTCCAGCGCCGCCATTGCTTGCCATAGACGGGGCCAAGCTCGCCATTCTCGTCCGCCCACTCATCCCAGATGGTGACGCCGCGCTCCTGCAGCCATTTCACATTGGTCATCCCCTTGATGAACCAGAGAAGCTCGATGGCGATGGAGCGGAAATGCACCTTCTTGGTGGTCAGAAGCGGAAACCCGTCAGCCAGATCACAGCGTATCTGGCGGCCAAACACCGTGCGCGTGCCTACCCCTGTGCGGTCATCTGACGGCGTGCCGTTGGCCATCACATCGCGCAAGAGATCGAGATACGCCGCCTCGATGCCGGGGGGCGTGGGAGCGGGATGATGTTCGGCAAGGGCCATGGACAATTCTCTAAGCCGCAAGGGTATGGGGGCACCCTGCCCCATCGGGGTGATTCGGCCTACCCATGCGGGCCACCAAACCGCAGGCACAAGCCAGTTATGAACAGGATTTAAGTCTCCGGACACCAAATCCCTCTTGCCCGGACCGCGCTGGTGGCAGCTTGCACGGACCAGAACAAACAGGGAATATTTCAATGATCGGATATGTAACTGTCGGCACGAAGGACCTTGAAAAAGCGTGTGCCTTCTACGATGCCCTCGCGAAAGAGCTCGACACGCCGCGCATGATGGAGTTCGACACTTTCGTGGCCTGGGGCAAGCCCGGCGGCGCGGCCGGCATCGCCGCCACCAAGCCGTTTGATGGCAATGCGGCCAGCGTCGGCAATGGCGTGATGGTCGCGCTGGAAGCGAAAGACAAGGAGCAGGTCCACCGGCTCTATGACATCGCGCTGGCCCATGGCGGCACGTGTGAAGGCAAGCCCGGTCCGCGCGGCGACAATTTCTACGCGGGTTATTTCCGGGATCCCGATGGCAACAAGCTCAATGCCTTCATCATGGGCTGACAGCAGCGCTGTCAGCACCGGGGCCTTCATCATGACGGACCCACTCAGCAAACAGGCTAGCGGGCTTCCTCCCCGGAGGGGGGGGGCAGGTAGAGGGTGCGGTGCGCTCAAGCCTGCCCAGAAGGCTGGCGGGCAGCAAATGCCCGCCTGTCCAGCCGACATCAAGGCCCGCCTCGCGCAGGCGCGCAGCCGCCCACACATTGCAGGTCTGGAAAGCGTGATAGGTGGAACGGCCAGCCAGAAACGCGCTGCCGCGCGCATCCAGCCCCTCGGCGACGAAGCGCGGAGCGCCCGCCTCATCCAGCACCAGCTCGGCCTCCAGACCCTCAACAATGATGCCAAGCGCCTCACCGGACAGGGCGACATTGCGGTATTCGCTCAAATAGGCCTCGCGGGGATCGCGCTGCAAGGCGGCCAGATGGACGACAGAGGGTGTTGGCCATGCGATGGCGGCGATGCTGTTGAGCGGGTTTACGCCATCCACATAGGCTCCCGCATCGCCCCAGCCGATTGAGAACCAGCGCGCATCCGGAAAGGCCTCCCGTACCGGCCCATCGGCAGGAAACGCGCTTGCAGGCAGGTAGAAATTCGCATGCCAGCCATTGGAGCTGACCGCGATCAGCTCGCAGTCATCGGCGCTGGCCGCCACCACCGGCGCAGGCCGGGTGCAAGCGCCAAGCACGAGTATCAGAGCCGTCAGCAGACATATCAGGGGGCAAAGCCGTGCCATGGCCTTTCATATCACGGGCAAAGCCCCTATATTCAAGGGGTCCGCTTTTAGCGGTCTATGGTGATAAACGTGCGTGTAATAACCAGACCGGACCCGGGTGCGATTCCCGGCGGCTCCACCAATCTCTTTTCCGCTGCGTTGGGCGGTGAGCATGGGGCCGATCAGGATCGACGGATGGGTAAAGACGTTGCTTTCACCCGCATGGGCTCCGTTATCAGCCCATTGTTAAAGTTGCCAACGACAACTTTGCTGAAGAAGTGCGTCTCGCTGCGTAAGCGGCGCGATCATTTCGCATCTTAAGTCCTCGGCTCTAGCAAGCCGCAGGCGGGGTTCGGGGGGCGCCTGGCAACAGAAGCCCCCCACTTCTCCAGGTTTTCGAGGCTAGCCTATCGTCTGCGTGACCGTTCGCGGATCAGTACCGGCAATAGCTGCGTCAGCGCCATGTAGAGCCCCGCGCCGAAAGCCCAGCTTAGCGGAACGAACAATATCCCCAGTACATCACGCGCTTCGGGGTAATTGCCCCCAAGCCCCAAGACATACGCCCCATTGGCCAGTTGATAGACGCCGGCTGCATCGGGCGAAATCAGCCGGGCAATGCCCGCGATGATGGCAAAGGCAGCGGCCACGTAAAGCAGGCCCAGCACGCTGACGGCGGCGGCGGTACCTGGCCCTGACATGGCCCCGTAGCGCAATGCCTCAACCACCCGGCGCGGGTTGAGGGTGCGCGCCGCCTGGCGCGCGGCCTGACCACCGATTTCAGACGGCAGATAGTAACCGGGAGGACCGACGAGATCGAGCGCGCGGGCCACTGTCTCCGCGCTCGCATTGCGGCCGCCATTAAGAGCATCGATCACTCGCAATTCCACTTCACGCCGATAATGCCGGGCGACAGGGCGCGGCAGGCGGCCCAAAAGGATATCTGCCTCGTGCATGTATTCTGCGGCGAGCGCGCGGGCTGGTTCATGTTCAAGCTCGGTCAGCCGTTCCAATACCGCCCCCCCTGATTTGCCAACTGCCCGTGAGGTTAACGCCATTATCGGCGTCACGAAAGCGGCGGTTTGACGCCATGGCCGCTACACCAAGGGTATCAGGCCGGTTTGACAATGAGATGAAGCCCGCCCGCGGGACGCAAGGTAACCTGCATGGCCAGCTCAACAGGGCGGGCATCGGCGGGCGGTGAAAACGCCAGCTCACGCACCAGCGTGGCCAGCATGATGGTGGCCTCCATCATCGCAAAGCCCATGCCGATGCAGGCGCGCGGCCCACCACCAAAGGCCAGGAACTGGTAGCGGTCGGTGGGCCTGCGGTCGCGCAGCCAGCGGTCCGGATCAAAGCTGCCAGGATTGTCCCAGAGCGTCGTGTGCCGGTGCAGGCAGTAGAAGGCGAGCAGCGCCACATCGCCCTTGCGCACCGGGCGGCCACATATCTCGGTCGCCCGCACGGCCCGGCGGGCCACCATGGGCGCGGGCGGATAAAGGCGCATCGCCTCCTCCAGCACCTGACGGGTGAAATAAAGCTGGCTTACATGCTCGGCGGTAGCAGGCCCGTCGCCGAGCACGGCTTTCGCCTCTTCGCGCAGGCGGGCCTGCGCTTGCGGCTGGTTGGCCAGCAGGTAGAGCGCCCAGGTCAGGGCTATGCCGGTGGTTTCGTGGCCTGCCGCCACAAACGTCATCACACTGTCGCGTATATCGGTATCGGACAGACCTTCGCCGGTCTCCTCGTCGCGGACGGTGAGAAGAAGGCCCAGAAGATCGCTGCCCGGATCGGCCGCCGCGCGCCTGCGGGCGATCTGGCCCTCCACCGCCTTGCGGAACACCTTGCGTGCCTGAACGGCGCGCCGCGTCATCAGGCGCGGCATCCATTCAGGGACAGGTGCTAGATCAGACAGGCGCATCTGCCCGATCTCTTCCAGCAACACTTCGATGGCCAGCCTCACCTCGCCCCGGTCAAAGCCTTCGACGTCAGAGAACAGTACCCGCTCGATCACAGCGAAAGTCGCATCGCTCATCACGCTCATGATCTCAGGCGTTTGCGGGTGCTTTAGCCGCTCCACCGCCATCGCGGCGGCCTCAGCCATTACAGGTGCGAACGGGTCCAGCCGGCGCTTGAGGAAAGCCGGCTGCAGTGTCATGCGCTGACGCCGCCAGCTTTCCCCGTGCGCGGTCAGAATGGCGTCGCCCAGAACGGGACGCAGCATGCGCTGGATGAGCGGGGATTTGCGCCAGTCCTCGAAATTGTCCTGCAGAACCGACTTCATTTCTGCCGGGCCGGATACATGGTGCACCGACCGGCCAAGATACGGCCCGGTCAGAATCGTCTTTTCAAAAAGCAATGCGGGCAGGATGGATAGCGGGTTTTCCCGCATCATCATGCCGGTTTTCAGCAGATTCGTAGGCCGCTCAAGCGGCGTCACCCGGGCGGGCTGAAAGCTGTCCGTCATATCGGCGTCACGCTTGGCTGGCATGGGTTTTTCCATACGCTGATAACTAGCGCAGCAACGATCGCACGGCTATTGAAGATTGGGACAGCAGTGCTGACCGATTGACGCAAGGAACGCGTCGGCTAGGCTCGGTTACGAAAGCTCGAGGCAGGGGGAGACGCAGTGAGCAAGGACCTGATGCGGTATGACCGGCTGGCGCAGGACGCTTTGCGCGGCGTGATCCGTCAGGCGTTTACCAAGGCGGGGAGCCCCGAAGGCCTTCCCGGCGCCCACCATTTCTATATCTCGTTCAAGACCTCCGATCCGGGATGCGACATCGATCCCAGCCTTGCCGAGGCCTATCCCGACGAGATGACGGTCGTGCTGGAGCATCAGTTCTGGGATCTCGCAGCAGAGGAAGACTATTTCGAGGTCACGCTGAAATTCGGCGGCGTCCCGAAATATCTCAAAGTCCCCTATCGCGCTGTAACGCGCTTTCACGATCCAGCGGTCGGCTTCCATCTCCACTTCGACTATGAAGCGCCGGACGCCGCCAATGGTGCCGCGCCCAGCGCTGCAGCAGGCGGCGGGGGTGGCGGCGGCGAAGAAGGCACAGTGGTTAGCCTCGACGCCTTCCGCAAGAAAGACTGAGGCGCTCAGAGCAGCTTCATTTTCCTGAACACGAAGGTGAGGATCACCGCGGCCACGATGATGAGCCCGGTGACGGCGGCAAACGCCCACTCCCGTTCGGCAAAGGGAATACCCTCCACGTTTATGCCGAGAAGGCCGGTGAAAAGCGTCAGCGGCAGGAAGATCGCCGCCAGCGCCGACAGCAGCACCATATATCGGTCCATCCGCGCGCCGCGCGCCTCCACGATCTGGTCCTGGATAAGCGCGGCACGTTCGCGCACTGCTTCCAGCTCTTCCAGGATACGGGTCGTCTTGTCGGCAGCTTCGCGCACCCGAGAGCGGTCGCGGTCGATCAGCCAGCTCAGATCTTCAATGGAGAGCGTGGTCAGCGCATCACGTTGCGGGCCGATATAGCGGCGCAGGCGGATCGCCCGGCGGCGAACCTTCGCCAGTGCGCCGCGTTTCACTGGCTCGTCTTCGAGCAACTCATCCTCAAATGCATCGAGTTCCTCGTGCAGTTCGGCGACATGAGGCTCCATCCGGTCCGCCAGACGCTGGGCGAGCTTGCCGACCAGTTCACCGGGGCTGACAGGCGCGATGCCGCGCTCAATGGCGCTGACAAGGTCTTCCACCGCGCTCAGCGGGCGCACCCAGACACCAATCACCCGCGAACGGTCCACCCACAGCCGCACCGAGACCATGTCCTCCGGCTCGGCACCCTCCATCAGGTTTACTCCGCGCAGGATGATAATGGCCCCTTCCCCGTGAACGGTGCAGCGCGGCCGCGTATCATCAGCCAGCAATGCCGATTGCAGGAAGCTGTCCAGGCCGCTCTCGGCCTCCAGCCAGGCGCGTGTGCGCGGGTCTTCACGTTGCAGATGGACCCAGATGAAGGGCGGGCGCCCCTTGCCGCGCGCTTCCGGCTTCGCGTCATGGCCAGGCGGGCTTAGTGCATCTAGCGTTGCGGGTGCTGCTGCGCCCCGGCCATCCAGCGCAAAGCAGAGGACGGGCGGCAGGGTTGCACCGTCGGTTATCGAAGCGGCCATGAGATGGCCTCCCGTGACAGATCAGGCCGCTTCCGGCACCAGCGGCACGGCGCGTACCCGCACCCGCGCGCGCTCACCCATCACCTTCTCGACGTGCAAGCGTTCTACCTGGCTATCATCATGGAAGACAACGCCGGTCAGCGCGTCCAGCACCGACTTGGCGACATTGTCGACATCGTGGACGGGCGAGTTTTCGGTGCGCTCGATGATGATGGTGACCTCATAGGGGCCCCATTTCGGGCGCACGCGCTTGAACTCGGTGCGGAAGAACTCCCCGATCAGCGTCTTGAAGCGGCGTGACTGCGAGGTCAGCGCATCGACGCGCAAGTGAAGCGATCCTGTTGGCGTGGCTACCTGCACCTTCCCTCTCCCGGACCATTCAAGGCCCTCATCCTGCAGTGCATAGCGGTCTGCGGCTTGATCCCTCATGGCCCGATGCTACACACCCGATTCGTTATATTCACCAGTGTCCGCGCGCTTTGGCCCTGTGGCAAGCCGCGCAGGCAAACCAGACCCGCTGAGGAACACCATGTCAGCCATGCGCACCGAGACCGACTCCTTTGGCCCGCTTCAGGTTCCCGCCGACAAGTATTACGGCGCACAGACCGCCCGCTCGCTGATCAACTTCAAGATTGGCGGCCAGACCATGCCCGTGCCGCTGGTGCGTGCGCTCGGCGTCGTCAAGCACTGCGCCGCCAAGGCCAATATGGCGCTCGGCAATATGGACGCGAAGGAAGGCAATGCGATTGCGGCGGCTGCACTGGAAGTGGCGGAAGGCAAGCTCGATGACCATTTCCCGCTCGTCGTCTGGCAGACGGGTTCGGGCACCCAGTCGAACATGAACGCCAATGAGGTCATCTCCAACCGCGCGATTCAAATGCTGGGCGGGGTGATGGGCTCCAAAAGCCCAGTCCACCCCAATGACCATGTGAACCGCTCCCAGTCCTCCAATGACGTATTCCCTACGGCCACCCACATCGCCGCAGCGCGCGAGTTTCACGCCACGCTGGTGCCTGCCCTGAAAACCCTGCGCGATGCGCTGAAGGCCAAGTCAGAGGCCTTCAAGGACATTATCAAGATCGGCCGCACGCATCTGATGGACGCGACGCCGATCACGCTGGGTCAGGAGTTCTCCGCCTATGTGGCGATGGTCGAGAACGGCATCCGCCGCGTGGAAGCGGCCCTGCCCGCCCTTTATGAGCTGGCACAAGGCGGCACGGCGGTCGGCACGGGGCTGAACGCCAAGCCGGGCTTTGATGTGGCGTTCGCCGAGGAAGTGGCCAAGCTGACCGGCCTGCCCTTCGTGACAGCGCCCAACAAGTTTGAGGCACTCTCCACCAAGGACGCGCTGGTGGAGGCGCATGGCGCGCTCAATTCGCTGGCCGTCTCGCTGTTCAAGATCGCCAACGATATCCGGCTTCTGGGCTCCGGCCCGCGCTGCGGTATTGGCGAGCTGTCTCTGCCCGAAAACGAGCCCGGCTCGTCCATCATGCCGGGCAAGGTCAACCCCACCCAGTGCGAGGCGATGACCATGGTCTGCACGCAGGTGATGGGCAATAACGCCGCCGTGACGTTTGCCGGCAGCCAGGGCCATTTCCAGCTCAACGTGTTCAAGCCGGTGATGATCTACAACGTGCTGACCTCCACCCGCCTGCTGGCGGACGCGGCGATCAGCTTCACCGAGAACTGCGTGGTCGGCATCGAGGCCAATGAGGCGCGCATCGCCGACATCATGGAGCGCTCGCTCATGCTGGTGACAGCGCTCGCCCCGAAGATCGGGTATGACAACGCCACGACGGTTGCCAAGACCGCGCACAAGAACGGCACCACCCTGCGCGAGGAAGCGATCCGCCTCGGCTTTGTCACGTCAGATGAATTTGACGAGGTGGTGCGCCCCGAACAGATGATCGGACCGAAATAATTGAGCGAAATCGTCAATCTGCGTACCGCGCGCAAGCGCAAGGCCAGAGAGGCGGCAGCCAAGGACGCTGCCGCCAATCGCGCCGCCTTTGGCCAGACCAAGGCTGAAAAGCAAAAGCGCAAGGCGGAGACGGACAAGGCCGCCCGCGATCTGGACGGCAAGAAGCGGGAGTAGCTCGCAGCCGCCTTTTCCTCGTCATTCCCGCGCAGGCGGGAATCCAGACGATCATAAAGCTCTGTCAGTTGCGAAGTGGCTCTGGGTTCCCGCCTGCGCGGGAACGACGGTAGTGGGAACGAGAAACGAGCTTACGCCCCCCTACTTCCCCCTCAGAGCCGAAATCGTCCGTCCCGGCGCGATCTCCTCCACATCGCAGATGAGGTGCAGCAGCGCTGGCTTGCCGCAATTTCTCGCCTGCTCGAAGGCCGCCGGAAACTCGTCAAACGACTCCACGCGGATGCCTTCACAGCCAAAGCTCTTGGCGTAGGCCACAAAGTCCGGATTTTTAAGCTCGGTGCCTGAAACACGGCCCGGATATTCGCGCTCCTGATGCATGCGGATCGTGCCGTAGGCGCCGTTGTCCGCGACGATGAAGATCACGTTCGCGCCGTACTGCGCGGCGGTCGCCAGCTCCTGCCCGCACATCAGGAAGCAGCCATCGCCATTGACCGAGACGACCAGCGCGTCCGGCTTGGCGATCTTGGCCGCGATACCAGCAGGCACGCCATAGCCCATCGCGCCGGAGGTCGGCCCCAGCTGGGTGCGGCAAGCCTTGTGGCGGTAGAAGCGGTGCAGCCAGGCCGCGTAATTGCCCGCCCCATTGGTCAAGATCGCGCTTTCAGGCAAATTGTCAGACAGCCAGCAGAACATTTTGGAGAGGTTGAAGCCGTGCTTCACCTCCACGACCGAGGAGAATGCCAGAAACTCCTCATGCGCGGCCGCGGCCTCACCGGCCCAGGCGCTAGTATCCACCTTGATGTGAGCGAGCGCATCGGCGGCGGCCGCCACGGTGGCGTTGATGGCGAGATCTGGCTGGTAGACCCGGCCCACCTCCTGCGCGCCGGGATGGATGTGGACGAGCGTCTGGCCCTCCAGCACCGGCGGTTTGAGCACCGTATAGCCAGAGGTCGTCATCTCGCCGAGGCGCGGACCGAACACGATCAGAAGGTCTGCCCCCTTCACGCGGTCCACCAGCTTGGGGTTCGGCGCAACGCCCAGATCCCCGGCATAGTTCGGACCCATATTGTTGTAATGGTCCTTGGAGCGGAAGGAGCAGGCGACGGGCAGCGCGTTGTTTTCAGCGAACTGACGCGCCTTCTCCACCGTCTCGCCGCTCCATTTGGTGCCGCCATAGATCACGAACGGGCGCTTTGCTTTTGCAAGCATGGCTTCCAGTCTGGCGATATCGCCCGGCGCGGGCGCGGCATGGGCGGTCTCCACGCGGCGAATGGCGGGCGCGTCAGCGGTTTCGGTGAGCATGTCTTCAGGCAGCGACAGCACGACCGGGCCGGGCCGCCCGTTCATGGCGGTGGCAAAGGCGCGCGCCATGTATTCGGGCACGCGGGCGGGATCATTGATCTCGGCCACCCATTTGCACTGATCGCGGAAGAAATGCGTGTAGTCGATTTCCTGAAAGGCTTCCCGGTCCTTCATGTCGCGCGCCACCTGGCCAATGAGCAGAATCATCGGTGTGGAGTCCTGAAAGGCCGTGTGGACGCCCACACTCGCCTGCGTCGCGCCGGGTCCACGCGTGACCATGCAGATGCCGGGACGGCCCGTCAGCTTGCCATGAGCCTCGGCCATGTTGGCCGCGCCCGCCTCCTGACGGCAGGTGATGAAGCGGAAATCCTTGCCCTTGGCGTAGATGGCATCGAGCAGCGCCAGATAGCTCTCGCCGGGCACCCCAAAGGCCAGATCGGCACCATTGGCAAGCAAGGCATCGGCGAGGTGCTGGGCACCAGTCTGACGGGGCATGGGATTTCCTTTCAGAAAAATATTTCTTGTAACTGCTAGCCATACTGCACCGCCCCCGCAAGGGCGCTGCGGCACTTGGCTATCACTCTATTGAGGCGATCAGGCGCTCAAGAAATTCCACCATCGCCGCGCCATCGATCCAGCGGACGACTGCCACCAGATCATGGTCAGGGCTGATGAAGATCACATTCGTGCCGGCTCCAAGGTGGAGATAGGCATTGGCCGGAATGGCTTCGGAATGCAGGCGCGTGCCGGGCGCATTCAGGAAGAAGTTCATATAGCCATAGCCCGCATTGTGCTGGCCCGGCGTCAGTGCCGCCTCGAAAAAGGCTTCACTCAAGAGTTG
The DNA here is from genome assembly GCF_051859565.1 of Glycocaulis sp. GTDB lineage: Bacteria > Pseudomonadota > Alphaproteobacteria > Caulobacterales > Maricaulaceae > Glycocaulis. Next base: position 77,485 of record NZ_JBHYFK010000007.1, on the reverse strand, counting down.
CTCCCCGTTCCAGACTCCGCGATTGAGATCGAGAAGTCCGAGGCGCGCCATGTCGTAGGCGTCGATGAACATGCCGCCGCCCCAATGCCCACCACCGGACACCGACAGCAGGCGCTCGCCACCGACTTCAACATAGCTGTTGTGATAGCCATGCCAGACCCAGCCGTCCGATGCGCCTATCGGGTCCATGATGCGTTCACGCAGCACATCTGGCAGCTCCCGGCCGAACACATGGGTGGCCGCAAGCGCCAGCGCGTTCACGCGCACATCATTGTATTCATAAGCGCTGCCGGGTTCCGGCGGCCCGGCCACAAGAGCATCAAAGGCGTTCTCGCCCGGCCGGTCAGCCCAGGCCGGCTTGCCCCACAGCTCGCCCCACCAGCCGCTGGTCTGGCGCAGGAGCTGGTCCCAGCTGATAGGTGCGTTGTGCGCTGTGTGGAAACGTTCATCGGCCACTTGCGCCGATACCGGCATGTGGACATCACCGATCAGCCCGTCATCAAGCGCCACGCCGACCACATGGGCAAGGAAGCTCTTGGTGACCGAGAAGGTCATGTCGACGCGTTCCGGTTCGCCCCATTCAGCGACAAGGCGCCCGCCGCGAATGATAAGGCCTGACGGTTCACCCCGGTCGGCCAGCGGCCCGAGCGGATCGGAATAGGGTTCGGCGGCCCATTGCAGCGGCACCATGATGGTCAGCTCGCGCGCGGTCACCACATCGCCCAGAGGCGGCGGATTGGCGGTCTCACTGGCGATGGCAAATTCAATGGCTGCCTGCAAGGCATCTTCGTTGAACCCGGCATCGGCCGGAGCCGCACGCTCCCAGTTCGCAGTGCCGGAAGGCGGAAAATAGTCCTGTGCGGGGGCGGCGGCAGGCAGGACCACTGCCAGAATGGCCATCGTGAGTATGAGTCTCATGGCAATCTCCCGCCCATCTTCATTGATCCTGAAAGGCTAGCGCATGCTGACGCGCTGCGGCTATCCCCCAAGGCGCACGCCAACGGAAACGGTACGCGGTTCGCCGGGGAAATAACGATAGCCGCCAAAGGCAAAGTCGGCGCGTTCGGCATAGCGTGTATTGGCGGCGTTGCGCAGCGAAGCGAAGAGCTCAACGCCCTCGCGTACCTGCATCGCGCCGCGCAGATTGACCAGATGGTGACCGGCATAGACCGCATCATTGGCCGCATCGGCGAAATACTCGCCCACATGCACCCATTCGGCTTCAAGGCGAAGCGCTTCCACGGGTTGCCAGCTTGCGCGCAGATTCCACAGCCATTCCGGGGCGGTGTCGACGCGGTTGCCGCGCTCGATCACCTCAAAGGCCTGACTGACCGGCCGGTCGAAATCATATTTGTGAATGGCCCAAATGAGCGCGCCGGAAAGCGTAAGCCGGTCTGTGACCGGCCACACGCCCTCAATCTCCACACCCTCATGGGTCGTGCGTCCGTCGGTGACGTTGATGCCGTCAGCGTCGCGGAAGAACACGTTGCGCTTGACCATGGTGAAGGCGGTCAGTTCCAGCGCCAGACCGTCGGGGCGCGACAGGCGCAGGCCCGCCTCCAGACTGTCGAGCACTTCCGGCTCGATATTGTCGATCTCCTGTCCGGGCTGCAGCCGGTAGAGCTCATCCGTCTGGGGCGCACGTACGCCGCGCGCGGCACGCGCAAACGCACGCCAATCGTCCGCAAAGCGCCACACAAGCCCTGCATGAGGTGCGAACGTGGTGAAGCTGTCAGAACGGTCCGGCAGACGCAGGAAGCGGCCTATCGCGCCATCATCGGTATTGTTCGTATAGTCAAAACGGGTTGTCTCCAGCCGCGCCCCGCCTTCGATTTCCAGCGATTCCGTGAGGGCGTGGCGCCCCATCGCGAACACCGCGCCGGTCAACGCCTCCACGTCATAATCGTAGTGAATGCCTTGCGGGAACGCGCCGAAGCTCGCCAACGTCTGGTCCTCGATCAGATAGCCGCGCGTCCATTCGCCATCCGCGCCGATGGTCAGGCTGCCTTGCGATGTCTGGCGCGTCAGGGCGGACTGCGCCCCAAAACTGTCATGGCCGGTTAATTCCAGAGCGCGCGAGGGCAGGAAATGCAGCCGGAAGTCCATGTCATTGCTGCGTGCGTACACTGCGCCAGACAGGCTCCAGCGTTCGGACAGGGTGTGGCCGGCGTGCAGGCTCGCCCGGTAGGCGCGCGCATCGCGGAAGGCCTCCGGGTTTGAATTGCGCCGCGACAGCGCTTCATCGCGATAGGCTTCAAACCCGTTCACGAAGGTGGCGGTTTCCTGCTCCAGGTGGATGGCGCTGGCGCGCAGGCTCCAACGGGTGGCGCCCTGCCCCCAGTCCAGGCGCGTCTGCAGGCCGGCGCGGAAGAGGGAGGCATCATCCCGCCACCCGTCCTCGGAACGCGCCGAGAGGCCGATAAAGCCATCTCCCAGGCGCGTTGAACCGCTGGCCGAGGCCGTGACGCGTATACGGCCATAGCTGCCCAGCTCCAGCTCGGCGCGGCGGCTGGAAAGGGCCGGATCAGGCGTGATGACATTGACCAGTCCGTGCAGCGCGTTCGAGCCATAGACCGCCCCGCCCGGCCCCCGGATGATCTCCACCCGGCCGGCCAGCTCGTCGACCGCCTCGAACAGGCCGTTGATATTGGCAAACGCAGGCGCGCGCAGGGAAATTCCGTCTTCCAGATACAGGAATGATCCCGCGCCCGCGCCAGCGCTCAGGACCGGAGAGCGGATGGCGGTCAGATGCTCTGCCCCGTTGCCGCGATGGACGTAGACGCCCGGCGCCCGGTTCAACAGCTCGGCGATGTGCTGGGCGCCGACAGTACGGATAGTCTGCGCATCCAGCACGGCCACCGGCACAGCGGAGCTGTCGCGCGCCTGGGCCGTGCGTGCTGCGCTGACGACGATCACCTCGTCCGGTACAGCAGAAATAGGCTGAGCCACCGCTATCGCGGACATGGCAAACAGCAAGGCTGGAGCAGCCATACAGGCGTGCATCGCGCTTGACGCAAGGCCTTGCCCGCCTAGGGTTACGGCGTTTCTTGCGGGGGTTGATGCCATGATGTTTTGCCGGTTCGTGCTGGTGAGTTTGCTGGGCGTGTGTGTAGGGCTTTCGGCGGCGAATGCCTATGAGCCCAAGCCTTTAACTGAGCTGATCGCTCAGAATGTCGAGTACGATCCTGCGATTCCCCTGCCAGAGGCTGTAACCGGCTTTGCCGTCGGCGAAATCATCTACACACCCGACATGATCGCGGCCTACATGCAGGCGGTTGCCGCCGCCTCCGACCGGGTAACGATTGACAGTGTCGGGCGTTCCCATTTCGGCCGCCGGATCATGCGCGTGACCATCACCGCGCCGGAAAACCATGCGCGGCTGGACGAGATCCGCGAGGCGCAGCACGCAATCTCCGCTGCCGGCAATACAAGCGCGATCCCGGCAGACCACCCGGTCGTGATCCAGTTCACTCATGGCGTGCATGGCTCAGAGCCGTCCAGCTATGACGCGATCATGCCGCTCCTGTATTTTCTGGCCGCCGGTCAGGGCGCGGAAGTGACTGATATGCTTGACCGTTCGGTCATCCACCTGATCGGTCCGATCAACCCGGATGGCACGGAGCGCTTCGCCAGCTGGACCAATATGCACCGCGCGCGGGTGCCGGTAGCAGACCCGCAGCACCGCGAGCACTTCAATGAATGGCCATGGGGACGGACGAACCATTACTGGTTTGACCTGAACCGCCAATGGCTGCCCGTCACCCAGCCCGAAGCGGTGGCGCTGGTGCGCGCGACGCGTGAATGGATGCCCAATATTGCGGCTGATTTTCACGAGATGGGGCAGAACACAACCTACTTCTTCTCTCCGGGGCCGCCAGACGGCCTGCACCCTTTGCTGTCAGCAGACGGGCTTGCACTTAACCAGCGCATGAACAGCTTTCTGACCGAACAGCTCGATGGTGAAGGCGCGCTCTATGTCAGCGAGGAGTTTTTCGACGATTTCTATCTCGGCTATGGCTCCAGCTATCCCGGCCTTGTCGGCTCGGTGCCATACCTGTTCGAGCAGAGCTCGGTGCGCGGCATCGTTCAGGAAACCGATTTTGGAACATTGCGTTACGATGAAAAGATAGGCCAGCAGGCCCGTGTCGGACTAGCGCTGGTCCGGGCCGGTCTGGCCAATCGGGAGCAGCTTTTGTCCTTCCAGCGCGATTTCTACCGCGAGAGCGCGCAGCTGGCGAACGCCGCACCCAATCTGGCCTATGTCTTCAGCTCCACCGATTCCGGAAGGCTGAATGATTTCATTGATATGCTGGACGTTCATGGCATCGAGATTCACCGGCTCAGACAGCGCACAAGGCTCGGCAATACAGATTTTGATCCCGCAAACAGTTATGTAGTCCTTGTGCGCCAGCGCGAGTTCCGCGTGGTCGAGGCCCTGTTCGAGACCCGCATCATCGATGACATGACCGAGTTCTACGATGTCTCCGGATGGACGCAGCCTCTGGCCTATGGCCTTGATTTTGCTGCGGTTCGCCCCGGCATCTTTGCACCAAACCTGGCCGACGAACGCGTCACGCCAGCTGACCGGGCCGTCCCGGCGCCCGCCCGCACCGATTATGCCTATGTCATTGACTGGACTAACTTTTATGCTCCGCGCGCGCTCAACCGCTTTCTGGATGCCGGCATCCGCGCCCGCATGGTGCCTGATGCCATCAGCGTAACCACGGCGGATGGAGAGGTCTCTGTCCCGCCCGGTTCGGTCGTCATTCAGGTGCGTCAGCAAGATGTCGATCCCGAAACTGTCCACGCCCTTGTCCAGAGGACAGCGGCGGACGGTGTGCGCGTCATCGCGGCGACCAGCGGCGCCACGCGTCAGGGCTCTGATCTGGGCGGCTTTGCCACCAGCAATGTGCGCCGTCCGGAAATATTGCTGCTGACGGGGCGCGGGCAGGATGTGGGCGCGACAGGCGAGATCTGGCACCTGTTCGACCACGAACTGAACATGCCGGTTTCCATGATTGATATCAGCGAGTTCGCCCGCGCCGACCTGTCGCGCTATACGCATATCATCCTGCCCAATGGCAGCTATGGCGGGTTGGGCGAAGCCGACGCCACACGGCTCGGCGAATGGACGCGTGCCGGCGGTGTGCTGATCGGTATTCAGGGCGGCGCCAGCTATGCGATCCGCAACGAGCTGACAAGCGCCAGCTGGGCCGAACGAAGCGGGGACAATGGCGCCGCCAATCCCCTAGCCTATGCCACCATATCACGCTGGGACACTGAGGAGCGCATCTCCGGCGCTATCTTCGGCACGGATGTGGATCTATCCCACCCGCTTCTCTACGGCCTCAGCTCAAACCGTCTGCCGGTGCAGCGCGAGAGCACGCAGGCCTTCGCGATCGGGACGAATCCCTTCGCGATTCCAGTGCGTTACAGCCGTAACGGGCTGCTGTCCGGCTATGCGTCAGAGGCAAATATCAATGCATTACAAGGACTTGGCGCCGTTTACGCGGAGCGGCGCGGGCGCGGGGCGGTGATCCTGTTTGCCGACAATCCCTATTACCGCGCCTATTTCCGCGGCTCCGCACGTGTACTGACAAATGCCGTCTTCTTCGGGGATACATTCCGCAATCCCTGGCGGACCGCGCAATAGGTCAGGGACGAAAAGACAAGCGCTGTCACGCCTTGGCGTGGCGGCGCTTCAATTCTTCGGCGACATCAATGAGGGATAGTCCGCGCGCTTTCAGGAGGACAATGAGGTGGAAAATCAGGTCCGCCGCCTCAGCCGTCAGGGCGGAGTTATCCTCTGAAACGCCAGCCAATGCCGTCTCGACGCCCTCTTCTCCAACTTTTTGCGCTACCTTGTTGATTCCCTTGGCCAATAGCCGGGCGGTATAGCTTTCCTCCGGCGAACTATCCGCCCTTCTATCCACGATCGCGGATAGTTCGCTCAAGAAAGCCAGCGCCGGGCCGGGATAATCGCCAAAGCAGGAGCGCGTGCCCAGGTGACAGGTCGGCCCTTCGGGCAAAGCCTGCACCAGTATCGCATCACGGTCACAATCAACGGCCAGGCCAGCCAGGCGCAGCACATCGCCAGAGGTTTCGCCCTTCGTCCAGAGCCGGTTTTTCGAGCGCGACCAGAAGGTTACGAGCCCCTTCTCCTGCGTTGCGGCAAGCGCCTCGGCGTTCATATAGCCCAGCATCAGCACCTCGCCGGTAGCCGCGTGCTGGACGATGGCAGGCACCAGCCCACCGCCCTTTTCAAAGTCGACTTGCTCCGCAGAAAGCGGGGAGAGTTCATCGCTCATGGGCGCACCTCGATGCCGGATTGTGCGAGATAGATCTTCAGATCGGGGATGGAAATGACGCCCTTGTGGAAGACGCTAGCCGCTAACGCCCCGTCAACATTGGCTTTTTTGAACACATCGGCAAAATGGTCCATCGCGCCCGCCCCGCCCGAGGCGATCAGGGGTACCGAGCACACCTCACGGGCGGCGATTAGCTGTTCAATATCATAGCCTTGGCGCACGCCGTCCTGATCCATGCAGTTCAGCACGATCTCGCCTGCGCCGCGCTCTATCACCTCTTTTATCCATGACAGCGTATCGCGTTCGCTGGTCAGGGTCCGGTCCGGATCGCCTGTATATTGGTGGAGCCGGTTTATCCCCCCAATTTTGCGGCTATCCATGCCGACAACCACACACTGGCTGCCAAATTCTTCCGCCAGCGCATTGATCAGATTGGGGTTTTCAAGGGCCGGGGTGTTGATGGATATTTTGTCTGCTCCCGCATGCAGGCGCGCACGGGCCGCCGCTACTGACCGGATGCCACCGGCCACGCAAAACGGTATGTCGATCACCTGCGCCACACGGCCCACCCAGAGGGGCTCCACCTCCCGGCCTTGAGGGCTGGCAGAGATGTCATAGAAGACCAGCTCGTCAGCCCCCTGCTCGGCGTAAAGCCTTGCCAGATCTACAATATCGCCGACCACCTCATGGTCTTTGAAGCGCACGCCCTTGACCACCTTGCCATCGCGCACATCGAGGCAGGGAATGATGCGCCGGGCTAGCATGCCAGCGCCTCTTCCAGCGTGAAGCGGCCCTCAAAGAGCGCGCGGCCGATGATTACTCCGCCCATTTTCAGGGCCTTGGCCTGCCGGATGTCGTCCAGCGTAGCGACACCGCCAGAGGCCTGCCAGGCGATCTCCGGCCGGGAGGCCACAAGGCTCTGATAAAGCGGGATATTGATGCCCTCCAGCATGCCGTCCCGCCCGGTGTCTGTCGCCAACGCGTGGCGCAGGCCGTGGCGTTGATAGGCCTGCAAAAGCTCCCCCAGCGTTATCCCCGCTTCCTCGGTCCAGCCCTTGACCACCGGGATGGGCGTATCCCCCTTCATGCGCACATCGAAAGCGGCGGCAATAGCCTGCGCCCCGTAGCGGACAAGCCAGCCGGAAACCTTTCCCGGATCGGTGACGGCCAGCGAGCCGATCACCACCCGCGAAGCACCGGAATCCAGCAATGATTCAATGTCTTCGCCGGTGCGTACCCCGCCGCCGGTCTGCACCTTGATGCCGGTCGCGGCGACGCTTTCGACGAGGGATAATTGGCGCCTCTTGCCATCGCGCGCGCCCGAAAGATCCACCAGGTGCAGCCATTCTGCCCCCGCTTCGAGATAGCTGCGAGCCACCGCGGCAGGGTCATCCCCATAGTCGGTGACGGCGGCGAAATCCCCCTTTGCAAGGCGCACTACCCGCCCCTCGAGGACATCTATGGCTGGATAAAGTATCACGGCTTAGCCCTTGATAAAGTTCGATAATATACGCGCGCCGACAGTGCCGGAACGTTCGGGGTGGAACTGGCAGCCGGCAATGTGTCCATGGCGGACCATCGCACTTATCCGCGTTCCGTAAGCCGTCGTGGCGAGGGTCGATGCGCCTTCGGGCACGTAAAATCCGTGGACAAAATAGACATGCGCCCCCTCCTCTATCCCGTTCAGAAGCGGGTCTGAACCGGGCGGGAAAGAGAGGGTATTCCAGCCCATGTGCGGCCATGGACCCGCATCAGATGGGGCCAGGCGCTCCACCCGGCCGGGGATAAGCCCCAGCAGGGAAACGGGGGTGCCAGCGCCGCTATCCTCGTCACTTTCCCCGAACAGAAGCTGCATACCCAGGCACACGCCCAGCAGCGGACGGGTGTCGGATCGCAGGGCATCGGCCCAGCCGGAGCGCTCCAGCGCGCGCATTGCGGGGCCAGCCGCGCCCACACCCGGCAGGATAAGTTTCTCCGCGCCAGCCGCCTCTCCCGGTGTCGCCGCGAGGACAGGCTCCACGCTCAGCCGGTTCAAGGCATAGCGCACAGACGCGATATTCGCCGTCGAGGTATCGATAAGGGCGAGGGTCATTGTATTATTCCAACTACCCCACCCTCGTCATTCCGGGCGAGCCCGGACTTGATCCGGGGGAGACCCGGAACCCAGTCTTTACAAAAAGATGGCTGGGTTCCGGATAACGCCTGACGGCGTTTCCGGAATGACGAAGCTTGGGTATTTCTCCGCAGTGTTTTCCCGGCAAACGCCGGTGAAACGCAGGATAGAAAAGCGGTGGACCCCATCACAATACCCCCTTCGTGGAAGGGATAGAGGCGCCCTCAATCCGGATGGCCTGGCGCAGCGCGCGGCCAAACGCCTTGTAACAGGCCTCGATCATGTGGTGGGGGTTATCCCCGCTCACCTCGACATGGATGGCCGCTTTCAGCGTCTCCGAGATGGAGCGGAAAGCATGGGCGCACATATCCACCGGGTAATCCCCCACCCGCTCGCCGGGGATCTCGCCGTCGAAACGCAGGTAAGGACGGCCCGACAGATCGATCCACACGCCTGCGCGCGTCTCGTCCATGGGCAGGGCAAAGCCAAAGCGCGCGATGCCGGCCTTGTCGCCGAGCGCCAGCCGGATCGCCTCGCCCAGCGCCAGGCACACATCCTCGATCGTGTGGTGGGTATCGACCTCGATATCGCCCTCGCACACCACATCGAGGCGGAAGCCGCCATGGCGGGAGACCTGCTCCAGCATGTGATCAAAGAAGTGGACGCCGGTTTCAAACCGCCCGCCCTCACCATCCAGATCGATGAAAAGCGCGATGTCGGTCTCTTTCGTGGTGCGCCTGATGGAGGCCGTGCGCGGGGCTTTGAGACCGCCCAGATAGGCGGCCAGAGCCTTGGCTTCAGCAAGGGTCAGCACCCAGGCGGTGAAGCCCTCGCCCGTCTCCTCCAGCTTCAGCCCCAAAGCGGCGAGGCGCTGCGCCAGAGCGCCCTTATCGGGGCTGGAAAGGGTGAGTTTATCCCCCTCTCTATCCACCTGCGCGCCGGTCAGCTCACCCATTCGCGCAGCACATGACAGCATCAGCGAAACATACTGATCCCATTCAGCTTTCGCCGATGCAATGGCGGCCGGCGTAAGGCGCGGTACTATGTCAGGGGCCAGATAAGGGTATGGCAGGGCCGATTTATCGGTGAGTTTCGCCGCCAGCGCCGGATTTCGCGTATCTATCACCACGCAATCGCTGATCTCGCGGCCCAGCCGGTAGAGCGTAACCCCTTCTTTTGACGGGCTTTCCAGCGCCGCGAGGCCTTCAGCCAGACGGCTGGCATCGAAGGATGTCTCCACACCTTCGAGCGCTTGCTGCGCCGCCTCGGCGTTCGCAGCGAGGACGAGCGCTTCAGGGTCGCACCCCAGAATATCCGACAGCCGGGCGAGCAGCGCCTTGCGGGATAGTTCTGCCCTTATCCCCGCCCCTCGGGAGAGGTCTATAATGGCGCTCATGTCAGATCATCTCCTCTTGCGCCTTTTCCCGGCGCACGGCCATGGCGAGCCGGTGCGCATCGAGCCCTTCAAGGGCGGCGAGCCGCTCGACCGTGGGCGCGATGGCGGCTGCGCCTCTGGCCTCGAAACGCAGAACGCTGGTCGTCTTCTGGAACATCTCGACGCTGACCCCGCCATAGGCGCGCGCCGCACCGGCGGTGGGCAAAGAATGGTTGGGGCCCGCGGCGTAGTCGCCAGCGGCCTCCGGCGTCCAGGGACCGAGGAAGATGGACCCGGCATGGCGGATCTCACCGCAGAGCGCTTCCGGATCGGCTGTCTGGATGATGAGGTGCTCGCCCGCATAGGCATTCGCCGCAGCCACCGCTTCCGCTTCGTTCCTTACGAGGAATGCCTTGGACGCGGAAAGCGCCGCAAGCGCGATGTCACGCCTGGGAAGTCCCTCAAGGCGGGCTTTGAGAGCGCTTTCCACCAGGTCGATGAACCCTTCGGAGAAAGCGATGAGCAGAACTTGAGCGAGGCGGTCATGCTCTGCCTGGGCGAGCAGATCGAGGGCGACAAAGTCCGGGTCCGCGCTGTCATCGGCGATGATGATGACCTCGGAAGGGCCAGCGGGCAGGTCCGCCGCCGCGCCGCCGGGCGTCTGCGCGAGCAGCGCCTTGGCCGCCGCGACATAGGCATTGCCGGGCCCGAAAATGCGGTCGGCGCTGGGCAGGCCCGCAACGCCAAGCCCGAGCGCGGCTATGCCGTGCGCGCCCCCAAGCGCATACACCTCATCAAGGCCAAGGAGATTCGCCGCGCCCAGAATGGTGCGGTCCGGCCCAGCGGCGTCCACGGGCGGGGTGAGGATTGCGATGCGGCTGACCCCTGCGATTTGCGCCGGGATGGCGAGCATGAGCAGCGTTGAAACCAAAGGCGCGGTGCCTGCAGGCACGTAAAGCCCGGCCACCTCCAGCGGCATGACGCGCCGCTCGGCCACGCCTCCGGGCCAGGTTTCGAGGCAATAGGATTTATATCCTTGGCAGTCGTGATAACGGCGCACGGCATCGGCGGCAGCGAGGATGGCTTTTGCGTCCTCCGGGTCCAGCGCGTCCGCCGCGGCTTTGAGATCGCTCGCCGGCACGCGGAAGTCTTCGGGCGCATGGCCGTCCAGCTTCCGCGCGTAGCGGCGCACGGCGGCTTCACCCTCGGCGCGCACCTCGGAGAGGATTTTCGCGGCCACCGCAAACGCATCCGAGCTATCGCTCGGCCGGGCCATCTGGGCCGAGCGTTCCTCAGGCGACAGCTCCGCCCAGACATATCGGTTGAGAAGGGTCATCAGGCCATCATCTTTTCGATTGGCAGGACGAGGATGGAGCGCCCGCCCGCGGCCTTGATCTGTTCCAGCGTCGACCAGAACACTTCCTCCGTACACACCGCATGGCGACCACATCATCACGGCCCACCACGGGCGCGACGGTTGGCGCATCGGCGCCGGGCAGCACGGCGCGTATCTCGTCCAGCCGGTCTTTGGGGGCATTCAGCAGGATGTATTTGGTCTGGCGCGAGGCGATCACGCCCTTGAAGCGCTCCACCAGCAGGTCCAGCGTCGCCGCCGCGCCATTGAGCGCTTCCGGGTTGGCGATTAGCACCGCCTCGCTCTCCAGCACGGTCTCGAACGCGGCAAGGCCATTGGCCTCCAGCGTCGCCCCGGTGGAGACCAGATCGCAGATCGCGTCGGCGATTTTCATGCGCGGCGCAACCTCCACCGAGCCGCCCATCTCCACGATCTCTGACCTGATGCCGCGCTCCGCCAGGAATTTCGCCGTCAGGGCGGGATAGGAGGTGGCGATGGCGCGGCCCTCAAGATCTGCCACCGACTGGACCGGCCCCTCCAGAGGCGCGGCGAGTTTGAGCGTGCATTTGGCAAAGCCCAGCCGCTGGACGATTTGCAAGCCCGCCACTCTGGCTGAACGCGCCGCCGCCTCGGCCAGCACGTTCTCGCCGACAATGCCGCACCCGCACGCGCCGGAAGCGACGAAGCTCGGAATATCATCATCACGGATCAGCATCAGATCGAGCGGCACATTCTCCGCCCGGCGCATCAGCGCATCGCGCGCATAGGCGAGCTTGACGCCCGACTGCTTTAAAAGGTCGAACCCTCCTTCAGCGAGCCGGCCGCTTTTCTGTACGGCCAGGGTGAGGCGTCCGGCGCTCATCGGGTCTTTTCCTTCATGCGGTCGAGGATCAGGCGGTAGCCCTGGTGCGGCTCCTGCGCGAGAAAGCGCGCCACGCGCGTGACCGTGGTGGTGGAGACGCCGGTCTCGGCGCTGATCTCCCGGTAGGAGCGCCCCGCCTCCAGCAATTGCGCCACCCGCCAGCGCTCGGCCAGCGCATCGCGCTCGCCGGGCGTGGTGAGGTCGGTGAGAAAGCGCGCCATCTCGCCTGCATCCTTCGCGGCCAGCAGCGCCTCGCACAGTGCGTTGAAATCACGTTCCTTTGTCGTCCTGTCGAGGCGCATTACCGCCCTCCCTTTCATTCTTCTGTCCGCCTGCTGCGCCGCCGGGTGACACAGGGCCGGATACCGCAAGGCCGGATGCGCTGGCCCGGACGTCACTGGTACGGACCTCAGAGAGCTGGCCCGCACAGAAACCGATGCCACTAGCCCGGACACCCCATCCGGCCCTGGCCCGCCGAACCATACACCGTTGTGACACCCCTATATCGTATTAGCGCGATAATACAATGGGTCGAGAGCAGTGGGCGTGAAATGAGGGATACGGGGGTGTGGGGGTGTGGGGGTGTGGGGCGTGGGGTGGAAAGTGCCGGGGTGGAGGTAAAGGTGGTGGCAAGAAGCGCCGGAGACGCCGGGAAGCGCCCAGGCAGCAGCAAAAACTCCGCCTCTGCAAAGGCATATCCATTCTGCCACTGGCCCATCCGCCGCCCCCCGCCCCGCCTGTGCCCGTGAAAACGGGGAACGGGGGACCCATGGAATAGTGCAGGGGCTGGACGCTGGACCCCTGTGTATTCCGATTGTCCGTCTGGGGACGTACAGGCGCCCGCTGGCTAGCCTCCGCCTGTCCCCATGAGGGGTGGCATGCATTGCAAGCGTCACAATATGCTCGACAAGCTGGGTCCCCGCTCGGGGGCGGGGACCCCGGTGGAGAGATTCGAGATACAAAAATGGCTGCGCCGCATTAAGCAAGAAGCCCTACACACCGGGGTCCCCCGCCCCGCCTGTCCCCGTGAAAACGGGGAACGCGAGCTCCATGGAATAGCGCAGGGGCTGGACGCTGGACCCCGGCTCTGCGGCCGGGGACCCGGTGAGTTGAGCTCGCGAGACGTGAGAGCATGGCGCACGGCCATGACCGGGGGAGCTGGCGCAGCACAGAAACCCAGCCGGGTGCCGCTGCGCTCCGCCCCTTCCGCACGCACCGCCCTGCCATAACTCCCCACCAGTTCCCGGCGCGCGGCTCCACCCGCGCGTTCCCCCTTACCGGCAGACCTCCATCCCATGGCCCGCCAACTCAGCACAATGTGTTAATACGTTGGCACGCACTGTTTGGCCAATCGACGTGGAGCGAGGCGGATCAGCGACTGCGCGTGGTGGCTGCGGGGTGAAGGTAGAGCTCAGTGGGTGGAGTGGATCGCCGGTCCGCGTGCTTGCTGCGCTTTGCACCAGACTGTCCGAAGCCTTCCCTTCGTCATTCCAGAAAGCGCGTTAGCGCTTATCTGGAACCCAGAGGCCCGCGTGATGCTCCTCCCCCGCCCCTTCCGCACGCAGCTCCCTGCCCTGAATTATTCACTCAGTGTAGCGTGTTAATACATTGGCACGTCCTCATGGAGGGCAGGGCGGGGGCGGAGACGGTGGGCGGCGCCGCAGGCGTCAGTGCGATGCGCCAGACTGTCCGAGCCCTTCCCTTCGTCATTCCAGAGAACGCGTTAGCGCTTATCTGCAACCCAGTCATTCATAAAAATCTGGGTTCCGGGTCTCGCTACGCTCGCCCGGAATGACGAGGACTAAGGAAACGGGCATCTACATCGTCATTCCGGCCGCAGCGAAGCTGCAGAGCCGGAACCCAGAGCATCAGGCATCTTCCGCTGGACCTGCCCCTGCCCCCCTCCCCCGGCCCGGCTCTTGCTTGCTCCTTCCCCATAGCCCGCAAGGGCAGGATGAGGATGTGCCGTGATGAAACAGGTTCTGGCCGCTCTGGCATTGGCAATCGCTGCCGGCATGCCCGCATGGGCGCAAAATGCCGGCGAGATCGCGCGCGTGCAGGCAGGCGCGTCGTGTACGGGGTGCAATCTGTTCCAGGCCGACCTTGCCTATCGCAACCTGCCGGGCATCGATCTTTCCGGCTCGCGCCTGCGCCAGGCCGACCTCTCGCTCTCCACGATGAACAATGCACGGCTGGCCCAGTGCGATCTTTCCATCGCCAATCTGTTTGGCGGCCGGTTTACCGGGGTCAGCTTTGCCGGAGCCAATCTGGAGCGGGCCACTCTGGTCGGCGGGTATTTTGGCGGCGCGGATTTTTCCGGCGCCAACCTTGCCGGCGCGAATATTTCCGGCGCGGAAATGCAGGGCGCGCGCGGCTTGACGCAGAGCCAGCTCAACGCCGCCTGCGGCGATAGCTCCACCCGCCTGCCTGCGGGCCTTCGCGTTCCGTCTTGTACGCCAGGCCGCTAGACTTTTCCCATTACTGCAATTTAAGTCGCTCTTGCCTGCGCCGGGGAGTAGGGAAAAGGGCATGAAGCTGCGCCATGTTGTCTTTGCTGCGCTTTTTCCGCTGACAGCGTTAACGCCGTCAGCGCTGGCCGCGTCCGCTTTTGGCGATGCAAACGATGCGGGGCAGACTATCAGGGCCCAGCGCGACAGCGACCCGCAGCGCCGCCTGGTGATTGGCGGGGAATGCGCATCATGCGATTTCAGCGGCTCCAACCTGGCCGGCGCCCATCTCTATCGCGGCGACTTTGCCAATGCCGATTTTTCCGGCGCCCAGCTGCTCGGCGCGCGCTTTGCCAATATGCGCCTTGATGGCGCGAACTTCGCCGATGCCTCCATGCGCGAGGTGCGCCTGTCGAACGTGACGATGAGCGGCGTGATCCTGACGGACGCCAACATGACCGACATGCGCGCCCATCAGGTGATGATGCAGGGCGCTGATGCGCGCAATGTCCGCATGAACGGGGCCAGCCTTGTTCAGGTCAGCCTGCAGGGCTCCAGCCTGCGCGATGCTGATTTCAGCGCGGCCACGATACGCTCTGGCGACATGCGCGCCGCCGACCTCAGCGATGCGCGCCTGGCCAATGTGGTCATGCAGCATATCATCATGCACCACGCCAATCTTCGCGATGCCGCGATGGAGGGCGCGTTTCTTGATCATGTGGATCTGACCGGCGCGAACCTGACAGGCGCCAACCTGACCGGCGCCCGCTTCCGCGCGGTGAATCTGACCGGCGTGGACTTGAGCCGGGTTCAAGGCCTGACACAGCAATTGCTGGAGCAGGCCTGCGGCGATGGCTCCACCCGCCTGCCCGATGCCTTGGGCGTTGCGCTTTCGGCTTGCGAGGCGGCGGTGGCCGGGACCGGCCCTGTGGATGAGCGCGCCTTCATCGCCGAGGCCGAGGCGCGCCGCCTGGCGCAACTGGAAGCCGCCCAGGAAGCCTTCGCCAGCGCGCTGGCCAGCGTGCAGTCGCGCGCCATGGCCTCTGGCGGGCTGGAGCGCGAGGCGATGGAAAGTGCCCGCGAAGCCTTGCGCGAAGCGGCCCGTGCGCAGGCCGAACTCGCCCGGGCACGGGCCCATACGGGCTGGCAGTTTGAAATGCGCCGCTCTGAAGTGGGCGAGCCCATGCAGTTCTGGCTGGACGACGCGCAGCGGCCGTCCGCACCGCCAATACCGCCCTCGCCCCCTGCCCGTGCGGAGCGGTCCGACCGGCGGTAGGGTGCTCTTTTTTAGTTTCCGCAACGCATCCGCGTTGCGATGTTCCGCGAAAGGTCGCGGGCGCGCGTTCGCGCTTTTAGGCGCTATGCGCCACACTCTCACAGCTCCCAACCTTCGTCATTCCAGAAGCGGCGCAGCCGCTATCTGGAACCCAGTTTTTGATTTTAAAGAGCTGGGTTCCGGGTCTCGCCTGCGGCTCGCCCGGAATGACGAAAAGAGAGGGAGTTTTCTCCTACATCGTCATTCCGGCCGCAGCGAAGCTGCAGAGCCGGAACCCAGAAAACTGTTTCTTTCGCGCGATCAGCCGTCAGAATACCGGGATGCGAGAGCGCCTCTTTCAGCCTGCCGTCTACATTCTGGCCAGCCAGCGCAACGGCACGCTCTATACCGGCGTGACCAGCGACCTGGTACGGCGGATTTACGAACATCGCGAACTAATGGTGCCCGGCTTCACACGCAAGTATGGCGTGACGCTGCTCGTCTGGTTCGAGATGCATGCCACCATGAAGCACGCCATTGTCCGCGAAACGCGGATCAAAGGCTGGAAACGCGCATGGAAGCTGGAACTGATCGAAGCGGCCAACCCTGATTGGCGCGATCTGTACGAGACGCTGCTCTAGCTGGGTTCCAGATAGCGGCTCACGCCGCTTCTGGAATAACGAGAGGTCGAAGCAGGAGGCTTCCCCTCCTACCCCTTCTTCGCCTCAGGCAGCACGGTGCGCAGGTGCAGCTCGCGCAGCTGGCGCGCTTCGGGGAAGGCGGGCGCGTTCATCATCAGATCGCGGGCCTGCTGGTCTTTTGGGAACATCACGATCTCGCGCAGGTTTTCGACGCCCGCCAGCAGCATGACGATACGGTCCACGCCCGGCGCGATGCCCCCGTGAGGCGGCGCGCCATAGCGGAAGGCGTTGAGCATGCCGCCGAACGCTTCCTCGACCACTTCCGGGCCATAGCCGGCAAATTCGAAGGCTTTGAGCATCACATCGGGGCGGTGGTTACGGATGGCGCCAGACGACAGCTCCACGCCGTTGCACACAATGTCATACTGCCAGGCTTTCAGGCCCAGCAGCGTGTCATGGTCGCCCTTGTCCAGCGCCATGAAGGCCTCGGCCTCCATTTGCGGCATGGAGAACGGGTTGTGGGAGAAATCGACCTTCTTCTCGTCCTCATTCCACTCATACATCGGGAAATCGACGATCCAGCAGAACTTGAAGACGTTCTTCTCGCACAGATCGAGCTCACGCCCGACAATATCGCGCGCGCGGCCGGCAAAGGCGTACATGTCTTTGGGCTGGCCTGCGACGAAGAAGACGGCGTCACCGGCTTTCAGACCCAGCTGGTTGCGGATGGCGTCGGTGCGCTCTTCGCCGATATTCTTGGCGATGGGGCCAGCGCCTTCCAGTGCCCCGCCCTCTTCACGCCAGAAGATATAGCCAAGGCCGGGCTGGCCTTCTTTTTGCGCCCAGCTATTCATCCGGTCGCAGAAGGCCCGTGAACCGCCCGTCGGCGCAGGGATCGCCCATACCTCGACGGCCGGGTTCTTCTCGATCATCCCGGCAAACACCTTGAAGCCGGAACCGGCGAAATGCTCGGTGACGGCCTGCATTTTCAGCGGGTTGCGCAGGTCCGGCTTGTCAGAGCCATAGGTGCGGATGGCCTCGGCATAAGGGATGCGCGGGAAGGCGTCATCGCTCACTTCGCGCCCGTCGGCGAACTCACGGAACAGGCCCGCCAGCACCGGCTCGATCACGCCGAACACGTCTTCCTGGTCAACAAAGCTCATTTCCATGTCGAGCTGGTAGAACTCGCCCGGCGCACGGTCGGCGCGTGCATCTTCATCGCGGAAACAGGGCGCGATCTGGAAATAGCGGTCAAAGCCGGAGACCATGATGAGCTGTTTGAACTGCTGCGGGGCCTGCGGCAGGGCGTAGAACTTGCCCGGATGGATGCGCGAGGGGACAAGATAGTCGCGCGCGCCTTCGGGCGAGGAGGCAGTGAGGATCGGCGTCTGATACTCGACGAAATTCTGCTCGATCATGCGGCGGCGGATGGAATCGATGATTTTGGAGCGCAGCACGATGCGCTTGTGCAGGCTCTCGCGGCGCAGATCGATATAGCGGTGCTTCAGACGCACTTCCTCGGCCCAGTCCGGCTCGCCGAACACGGCCAGCGGCAGCTCCTCGGCCTCGGACTGGACGGTCAGCCCCTCCACGCGCAGCTCCACCTCGCCGGTGGGCAGATTTTTGTTCACCGTGTCCTCGCTGCGCGCGACGACCTTGCCGGTCAGCGTGACAACGCTCTCCACGCGCAGGCGCTCAAGGCGGGCAAAATGCTCTGAATCCGGCTCCAGCACGCACTGGGTAAGCCCGTAATGATCGCGCAGATCGATGAAGAGCAGGCCGCCATGGTCGCGCTTTCTGTGTACCCATCCGGAGATGGTGACATCATTGCCCACGTCGGTCTTGCGCAGCTCGCCGCAGGTATGGGTGCGCCAATGGGTCTTGGTAACGGACATGGGTCAGGGCTCTTTGAAAACGGGGGTGGAAACGGGTGATGGGACCCGCCTTGAAAATCAGCGCGGAAAAGGCATCGCCACGCCGCCAATGTCAAGGCGGGGACGCGGTTTCAGGCAAGATCAAGACGGCCCAAAGGCGCGCCGACCAGCCCGCTGACCAGAGCCGCCTGTATGCCGGGCGCGGGCCAGACCTTGGAGACGGGGCCGACCAGCCGGTCGCGCAGGAAGGGGATGAAGCGGCTGTCGGACTGGTAGACCGGGGTGAAGAAGGCGGTGAGCACCTGATAAAGCCAGACATGGAAGCGCCGATAGGCAATCGCGCGGGCGATGGCGGCGCTTACATCCGTCTCGCTCCGCAAGGCCAGCGCCAGCGCCCACGCATCCAGCAGCGCCATGTTGGCGCCCTGCCCCAGCTGGGGGCTGGCCGAGTGCCAGGCATCGCCGATATGGATGAGGCCGGTTTCGCCGGGTGTTTTCAGCGTGCGGTGCGCATAGCGGGCAAAGACGAGCTGATCAGGATCACCGATCTGGTCCAGTAGCGGCTCCACGGCCGGCCAGACGGCGCGCACCTGCGCTTTCCACGCATCCAGCCCCGCCTCGCGCCAGGCGGCCACATCGGCTCCCTTGATGGACCAGAAGAGCGCCGCCTTGGCCTGTGGATCTCCCGGCGCGGTGCCGATGGGCAGCACGCCCGCCATGATGGAGGCGGCGCGGTATCGCTGCTCCAGCGCGTGGGGGTTCAGCTCAGACGCATCCGGCCAGTCAAGGCTCGCCCAGAGCGCGCCGTATTCCAGCTCCTTGCCCGTCGGCGGCGCCAAAGGCGTGCGCGTGCCCAGCGCATCCACAATCAGATCAAACGGGCCTTCCCGCGATCCATCGGCCATCACCAGTGCGCGATGGCCGTTCGGCCCCAGCTCGCTGCCTGTGATCTCGGCGGATGTATGGACCGGAATGGCCTCAGCCAGCACGGCGTCATAAAGGATCGAGAACAGCGCCGCGCGGTGGATACCCAGACCCACCCGTAGCGGCGTCCCAAGGGCGCTGTAGCGCACGTCCAGCACCGTCGCACCCGACCGCACCGCCTTGCCAAGAAGGCGCTCTACGGGGCTTGCGTGGGCCTTCAGCGCCGTGTCGAGGCCCAGCCTTTCCAGCACGGCGAGCCCCGTCGGCTGGATCAGCAGGCCGGACCCAATCGGGCGCGGCGTCTCGAAGCGCTCATAAAGCCTCACGCGATGGCCATCACGGTGCAGCAGCAGCGCGGCAGCAAGCCCGGCCGGGCCACAGCCCGCAATGGCGATGTTCTTTGGCGGCATGTGCCCTCCCCCTTTTACGGAATCGCTGCGCGTTCCATCATAGCCCCCTCACGCGGCAAGGGAGAGCGCCCTGCGAACGCATATCTTCCATTCCGGCTACTGGGTGATCACGGTGGCCATCGGCGTATTTCTCGTCGCTCCCGCCACGCTGATCCCCGGCCGCTGGGCGACGGTTGGCGCGATCTGGCTCTATTGCCGCGCCATGACCGGCTGGATGGCCCTGTGCGGGCTGAACCTGCTGGTGCGCCGCCTGCACGTACTGCCCGATACCGAGCCTGCGGTGATCGCGTCCAAACACCAGTCCTGGGGCGACGGCATCTGCCTGGTCTCGCGCCATCGCGAGCTGACCTATGTGATCGGCGATCACATGCTCAAATACCCGCTGGTGGGCTGGATACTCAAACGCGCCGAGGCCGTTGTCGTCGATAATGCAGGCGGGAAACGCACCAATGGCGGCCTTGATACCGGCCTGCAGGCGCTTCAACGCTCCGGCCGCGATGTGCTGATCTATCCCGAAGGGGGCTTGAGCGAGGTTGGCCGCAAAAAGCGCTACCGGCTCGGCGTCTACCAGCTGGCCAGAGTGCTGAACCGGCCTGTCATTCCGGTCGCCACTAATCTCGGCGTGTTCTGGCCGCAGCAGAAATGGGAATTCCGTCCCGGCCTTGCCATTATCGAGCTGCTGGACCCGATCCACCCCGGCGATGATCCCAAAGCCTTCATCACCGCACTGGAAGAGGCCATCGAAACCCGCACCGCCGAGCTGGTGAAGGCGGGGAAGCGGAGTTTGCGCTGACTGCCCCTTAGCTCGTCATTCCGGGGCCGCGCCGATTTCTCCCCCCGCCTGCGGGGGGAGTGGCCCGAAGGGCCGAGAGGGGGTAATCCAAACAAGATCCCCCCTCCGTCAGCTGCGCTGTCGTTCGCCGCTCCGCGCCTCACCCCGCCGTAAACGGGGGAGGACATCGTCACACATCCTGCACGAGGTCCCGGATAGCGCTGCGCGCTTCCGGGATTTCAGAAATACCAACCCTGTCATGGCCCGGTTTATCCGGGCCACCCATGCCTGAGAGGTTCCGCTCGGCACACCCTCGTCCTTCGAGACGGCCTTCGGCCTCCTCAGGATGAGGGTGTGTGCGGCTTTTTCCCTCATCCTGAGGACGAGCGCAGCGAGCGTCTCGAAGGACGAGGGAAAAATCACTCCCCGCCGAACCTCTCCTTCCATTCCTCCACCGACGCATCCTCGATCTTGGCAAAGAGCACATCGGGCGGGGTGATGGCGTGGCCATGCGGCAGGGCGTCGAGCAGGGTCTTGTCCTGCCAGTCCGGCCAGCTGCGCCTGTCTTCAGGAACGCCGAGCGCGTCCAGAACCTTCTTGGCCGTGTCCGGGATGATGGGCTGGGCGATAATGGCAAACAGCGCCGCCAGATTGAGGCCGGTGCGCACGCCCACGGCGGCAGCATCCACATCGCTCTTGTACTTCACCCACGGCTCGGCTCGGGTCAGGTATTCATTGCCCGCCGCCCAGATGGCGCGGGTCTCGGCCGCCGCCTTGCGGTATTCCATCGCCTCATAATGCGCGCTGAGCGCTTGCAGCCGTTCAGACAGCTCGGCCGCGATCCACGCTTCCGCCTCGCCGGGCGTGCCGGCGGCTGGCACCTGCCCGTCGAATTTCGCCGCGCAATACTTGGTGATCCGGTTGACGAAATTGCCCAGCACATTGGCGAGGTCTGAATTGATCACGCCCTGAAAGCTCTCCCAGGTGAACTGGGTGTCAGAGCCTTCCGGCGCGTTCGAGGTCAGATACCAGCGCCAGTAATCGGACGGCAGCAGATCGAGCGCCGCGTCCATGAACACGCCGCGTTTCTGGCTGGTGGAGAATTTGCCGCCATACCAGTTCAGCCAGTTGAAGGCTTTCAGGCGATCCACCAGCTTCCACGGTTCATCGGAGCCGAGGATGGTTGCGGGGAAGCTGACCGTGTGGAAGGCGACATTATCCTTGCCCATGAACTGGACGTAGGAGACATCGCCCGCGCCCTTGTCGGTGCGCCACCAGCGCTCCCAGTCATTCCCCGTGTCCTTCGCCCATTCAGCCGTCGCCGCGATATAGCCGATGGGGGCATCGAACCAGACATAGAAGACCTTGTCCTCAAAGCCCTCGCGGGGGCCACCATCCTTGGTCACCTTCACGCCCCATGAGAGATCGCGGGTGATGGTGCGGTCGCGCAGGCCTTCATCCAGCCATTTATAGGCGATGGAGCGGGCGAGCTGCGGCCAGTTCGTGGCCTCGTCCACCCATTGGCGCAGGCGCGGCTCCATCTGGCTCTGGCGAAGCTGGAGATGGCGCGTGTCGCGTACTTCCAGATCACGCGAGCCGGAAATGGTGGAATAGGGCTCGATCAGATCGGTCGGTTCCAGCAGCTTGCCGCAATTATCGCACTGGTCGCCGCGCGCTTTCTCATAGCCACAGTTCGGGCAGGTGCCTTCCACATAGCGGTCCGGCAGGAAGCGCTTGTCGGCCTTGGAATAGATCTGCTTTTCAACGATCTCCGCGATCAGGCCGCGGCTTTCCAGCACTTCGGCGAAATGCTGGGTCAGCTGTGCGTTTTCGGGCGACGAGGTGCGCCCGAAATAGTCCCATGACAGCGCAAAGCGCTCGCCGATTGTCTTCTGTATCTCGTGCTGCTCATCGCAATAGGTGCGCACATCCTGGCCCGCAGCCGCAGCGGCCAGCTCTGCCGGGGTGCCGTGCTCGTCCGTGGCGCAGATATAGAGCACCTCATGGCCCCGCATCCGCTGGAAACGCGCATAGACATCAGCGGGCAGCATGGAGCCGGCCAGATTGCCCAGATGCTTGATTCCATTGATGTAAGGCAGGGCGGAGGTGATCAGTATGCGGGCCATGGCGGCAAATCCCCGATGGGCGTATGGTTAAGGCAGGCGCAAGCCGCGCCATCAATGACGGTTCGAGGGCGGAGCAATAGCCGCCCCGGACGGGGAGGGAAACACTCATGCCCAGAATTTTCGGTCACGACCTTCTAGCGGTCATTGCCGCTGCGGTCGCCATCTACATCATCGGTTATCTCATATACGGCCTTGTCTTCTCCGCCTTCTGGATGGAGCAGTACGGCTACACGGCGGACAGCTTTGCCGGCCATGAATGGAAAATCTTCCTGGGGCCGGTCATGCCGGTCCTGACCGTGCTGGGACTCGCCGCGCTGTTCCAGACGGCAAATGCCGCCGGATTGAAGGCGCATTTGCGCATCGGATTCATCGTCTGGGCGGGCTTCTCGCTCAGCACGCTGCTCTACGGCTTTGCCTACGCCATCACCATGACACCCGGCGCGCTGGCGCTGGACGCGGTGCATCTCCTGCTGGGGATACTCGCGGCATCGGCCATTCTGGTCTGGCGCAAGTGAGGCTTTGACACTGTGTGCGGCAGCGGCGCGCTTGCCCGGCGCGCCGCTTTCGTTTTATGACGCAGCGCGCACAGCGCATTGGCCGGCGTAGCACAGCGGTAGTGCAGCGGTTTTGTAAACCGAAGGTCGGGAGTTCGATCCTCTCCGCCGGCACCATATTTCTTGTCCTCCCTCGCCTCCGCTCGGTCGGTGCGGGCAAAAGTGCCCGGCGGCCGGTCGGCCTTGCGGACGGCGAAGCGCCATCCGAAGAGCGCGAACGCGCGCCCGCGACTTTTCGCGGAAGATCGCAACGCGGATGCGTTGCGGAACTAAAATAACGCGCAGTCGCGCTTTTCGGCGGCCTGTGGCCGCCGCAAGCCCGAACGGGCGTCCGAGCTCATGCGAGGGCGACACGCGGATGTGCGGAGCATCCATAAAAACCACGCGCGTTCGCGCTTTTCAGGCCGCGAAGCGGTCCGAATGGCCATTGACCTATCCACCGGGGTCCCCCGCCCCGACGGGGGACCCAGAGATAAAAAGCTGGGTTCCCGCCTGCGCGGGAACGACGAGAGGATGAGCAGGCTGCCGGGGATTGATACCTCCTCACGCACGTTTCACCGGGATGAGCCGGTGCCCAGTCTTTTTCTGGACCCCGACGTGCGTCGGGGAAACGCAAACAGGTTGGACCGTCCAATCACTGCCACGCCCCTCCCCTCGTCATTCCGGCCGCAGCGAAGCGAAGAGCCGGAACCCAGTTTTTTTAAGCAACTGGGTTCCAGATAGCCCTTCGGGCTTCTGGAATGACGAGATCGGGCGTTGTAGCGGTTGTCATTCTCCGGCCGAGCGCCAGCGAGGTCCGGGGAACCCATGCCTGCAAAGAATAATGCAAGCTGCAATTCTCAGGCATGGATCACCCGCATGCGCGGGTGATGACAATCTGTTGGAGTGGCCGATGTCCCTTAAACGGACCAGCCATCCCGAACAAAAAAAATGGCCCGGCACAGGGCCGGGCCAGACGTCTCCAGTAAAAAAAATGGCCCGGCAGAGCCGGGCCAGTCAGGGAGGACTTGTCACCAGCGGCGAGGGATTGGCCCCTCGCCTGCCGGAAATCTGTACGCGCTATGAATTTAGCGCTGGGATTGCATCAACTCGACAGCTGCCGCGAAGCGCTCGTTGAGCGGCTTCAGGGAGTCTTTCATCATCGAGGACACATGGTCGGAGACCTTGTTCATCTCGGCGAGATAGGCTTCGAGCGAGGTTTTGGTGTATTCGGACTGGATCTCGATCACTTCCTGGACCGACTTGGCAGAGGCCAGCGACTTGGCGGCAACCATGCCGTCTTCCATCGACTTCTTGGCATAGCCGGCGGCCAGAGCGTTCAGCTCTTCAAAGCCTTTCGACGCGGTGGTCGCAGAGGCGATCACGGCTTCGACCGAA
This sequence comes from Glycocaulis sp., assembly GCF_051859565.1. Taxonomy (GTDB): domain Bacteria; phylum Pseudomonadota; class Alphaproteobacteria; order Caulobacterales; family Maricaulaceae; genus Glycocaulis. The sequence goes on along the minus strand of NZ_JBHYFK010000007.1, from coordinate 53,093 downwards.
TTCTTGTGGAAGGCGCTGAGATCGTTCACGGCAGCCATCGACTTCTCGATGCTGTCCTTCACGGCGTCGTTCGACGCGGCGGTGAAGGTTTCAAACGTTTCCTTGGCGAGGTCTTTCTTGGCAGCAGCCATGACAGTATTTCCTTTTACAGCGCCCGTATACTTGCGGGGGGCGGAGGGCTTACGGGACGCGGGTTTCTTCGGGGACGGCGCCGCTTTCTTCGCAGGCGCGGCAGCCGCCTCAGGCTTCGGTTCAGACTTGGCAGCAGGTGCCTTTGCCTTGGGCGCCGGGCTGGCCACCGCCTTCGTCACAACGGGTTTTGCTTCCGTCGTGGCGGTCTCGGCGTTTGTGTTTTCAGCGTCGGCCGGCATGGGACTGGGTCCTGCTTTTCAGTTCGCAACTGCAGCAAATATGTGGAATCGCGGCGCTGAAGTCAAGAATATTTTGTGCAGCGCACAATTTCCCCGTTGTGAAAGGCGGTTAACGGCCCGTCAACGCATTGCTGTGATCTTGCGGGCCTATGAAACATCGTCATCTCGCCGCCTGCTTCCTGGTGTTTGCGCTCGCGCTTCTGGTGCCGGGCGCGCCTGCCTTTGCGCAGGATCGTTACGCGGCGTTCGTCGCCGACATGGATACGGGCGAGGTGCTGCATGCGCGCCGGCCTGATGCCACGCGCTACCCGGCATCGCTGACCAAGATGATGACGCTCTACATGCTGTTTGATGCGCTGGAGCGCGGCGAGCTGACGCTTGCCAGCCAGCTTACCATGTCGGCCGAAGCGGCCTCGCGCCCGCCCTCAAAGCTTGGTGTGCCCGCTGGCGGCACGATCAGCGTGGAGACCGCCATTCGCGCGCTGGTTATCCGCAGTGCCAACGATGTCGCCGTGATGGTCGCCGAGCGGCTGGGCGGCAGCGAGACGGCTTTTGCCTCCCAGATGACGGACCGGGGCGTGGAGCTGGGCCTGACGGCCACGGTGTTCCGCAATGCCTCCGGCCTGCCCGATGCCTCGCAGCGTACCACGGCGCGCGACATGGCCCGGCTGGCGCACGCCCTGCACCGCGATTTCCCCCAGTATTTCCATTATTTCAACGAGCGCAGCTTCACCCATGCCGGGCGCACCTACACCACGCACAACACGCTTGTCGGCCGGGTGCGCGGCGTGGACGGAATGAAAACCGGCTATATCCGCGCCTCCGGCTTCAATATCGCCGTCACCGCAGAGCGCGATGGCCGCCGCCTCGTCACTGTGGTCATGGGCGGCGCGACGGGTCCGGTGCGAGATGCGCACGCGACCGAGCTGGTGGAAGCGGCCTTCTCCACATTTGATGCCCGCCGCGATGGCATGATCCTGGCCAATCTGAGCTCGCCGCGCATCAGTCCGATCCGCGAGCAGGAAATCCTCACCGCTGAACTCTCCGGCCTGCCCGGCCCTACCGCGATGGGCTCGGCAGTGGAGGGTAATGGCGAGGCCGCGCCGCCGGTACGCATCGTCGTGGAGGATATTCCAGACCTCGTCCGTCCGGGCCGCGACACAGGCAGTGACCGGGTACGCTTTGACTCAACCGCGCCGGCAACGCTACCCGTAGCATCCGCCAGCCAGCCAGCGGCCAGAGCCGCAACCGGCGGATGGGCGGTACAGGTGGGCGCGTTCGGCTCGCGTGCCGTGGCACAGGCCCGTCTGGAAACGGTACTGGGCCTTGCCCCTGCCCTGTCAGGAGCCACGCAAGTGACCGAGGAAGTAACGCGCGATGGCCGCTCGCTCTGGCGGGCGCGCTTTGAAGCGATCGACCCGGCCACGGCCCGTCAGGTCTGCGCCGAGCTGGCCCGGCTTAACGAAGCCTGCTTCGCGGTCAATCAGGGCGCTTAAAGCGCATCTGCACCTTCCTGCTCAAATGATCTCCCGGCTTCGATGTCTCCCCCCGTTTTGGGGGGTTTTGCCCCGTAACGGGGCGTGGGGGGGGTAATCGAAACAAGCTCCCCCCTCCGTCAGCTTCGCTGACACCTCCCCCGCAGGCGGGGGAGGACAGACCGGGCCTGCCTCCACTTCTCCTGCACGAGGTCCCGGCTCGCGCTTCGCGCGTCCGGGAGTTCACCCAGTCGTAAACGGGGGAGGACAGGCCCTAATCCCCGATCAGGAGATCACGCGCCATCTGCACGCGGCGGGCGAGCGCGCCGCTGCCGCCGGTATCAGGGTGGACCTTCTTCATCATCTCGCGATAGGCGCGCTGGATCTCGTCATGGCTGGCACCGGGCTCCACGCCCAGCGTGGCGCGTGCCTCGGCCAGGCTCATGCTTTCCCCTTGCGGCCGGGGATGCGGGCGGTCACCGCGCGCGCTGCCTTGAGCGCCACGCCCGCGCCATGTGCCGGTCAGCAGAAAACCGATCCCGGCCAGCACCATCGGCACGCCCAGAATGCCCATACCGCGCATCGTCATCAGCACGCCCAGCGCGATGACGACGACCGCCGCCACGCTGCGCCCGATCTTCACCACGGATGAGGGCTTGGCTCTGGCAAACAGCCAGGCCAGCATCACCATCGCACCCAGCGCGATCAGAACGCCAAACAGAATATTCATCCCGCCACCATCAGAAGGGGAAAGGCTTTCCGGCCAGAGCTGGCAGTTTCAGCACGATCAGCAGATCACGCAATTCCTGGCGCGCGGCGACATGGCTCATGGTGAAGGGAATGGCAGACCCGCTCTCGGTCAGGTCCAGCAAGGTGAGGCCGACCGGGAAGAGCTCGCGATAGATGACGCGCTCTGAAAAGCCGGGCGCGATGCGAAAACCGATGCGCTCCGACAGCTTGCGCAGACCATCGGCCACGCGGCGCGTATTGCGCGCATCCAGCGTGGAGACGCGGTTGCGCATCACCACCCAGTCGATGGGCTTTTTATCGCGCGCGACGCGTTGCTTGCGGCAATTCCACACCATTTCGGAATAGACGCTGGGCCGGCCCACCTCGAAAGTTTCCGGGTCGACATCGGCCAGCAGGTCGAAATCGACAAAGCTGTCATTAACCGGGGTGATGATGGTGTCGGCTGATGCATGGGCGAGGCGCGAATAATGCGTGTCATGGCCCGGCGCATCGATGACGATGAAGTCGCTGCGCGCTTTCAGGCTCGCCAGTTCGCGTTCCCAGGCGGCGCGCTCCTCGGCCTCGGCCACATCCATGTCGCGCGACAGGCTGGGGCGCATCACGGCCTGATCGGGAATGGGCAGGTCCACGCCGCGCGTATTGGCCCAGCGCGTGCGGTTTTCCAGATGGCGGGTGAAAGAGGCCTGACGCAGATCGAGATCAATCGCCGTCACCATATGGCCCATGCGCATCAAGGCGATGGCCAGGTGAATGGCGACGGTGGACTTGCCCGCCCCGCCCTTCTCGTTTCCCACCACAATCACATGCGCCTCGCGCACGCCCGCGCGGGGCGGTTGCGGCATGGTGTTGCGTGATACCTGGAGGCTGGCCGGTGAGTTCATGGGCGGAGCGGTTCCGAAACGACGCGTTTTCACTCAAGAGATAACCCTGCCCGCGCGCCACGCAAACACATGATACACACAGTCAGTGAATCACTGTGGGGAGTGAACCGGCGTGCCGTCAAATGCCGTCACCGCACACCAGTTCTGCGCGGCCTGTATCGCCCGGCAGGCGGTGGCTGCGTCCTGCGCATTGTCGAACGGTCCGGCCACAAGGCGCAGATAGACGCCGCGCTCACCCAGATCGGCTGGCACATGGCGCGCCTGCAGCCCGGAAAGCGAGGCGTGCTGGCCCTGCAGGGCGCGCCAGCCCTCGGCCACATGACGCTCTTCGCGGTAGGAGGCGAGGTGTATGCCATGCATCAGGCTGAGCAGGGATTGCTGGCGGGCATCAGGAGCCGGCACCAGCGCCAGGGATGGCTCCTCGTCCTCCACGGGCGGGTCTTCGGCCAGCGGCACACCGCGCGCGAGCGCGGCTTCCAGCGCATCCATCTGGTCTGTGACGTGCGCCAGCACAGGATCATCGACGCGCGCCGCTTCATTCAGCGTGGCGGCAAGGCGCAGCGCCTGCTGCGCACCGGGCGAGGCATCGCGCGCGGCTTGGCCGCCGGTGACGCTGCACGCGCCCAGCGCCAAAGCGCTCAAGAGGGGAAGAGCCAGTCTGATCATGTCGCGGGCAATGTGCGCCGAGTCGGTGCCTTGCCTCCAGTGCGATATGATCACTGAAACCCCGGACGCGCAGCGATCCGGAGCCTCTCTCCGCTTCTGCACTAGGTCCCGGCTCGCGCTGCGCTTGGCCGGGAGTTCAGGACGATATAAGCACTGAAACTCCGGACGGCGTAGCCGATCCGGGGCCCGTTCATGTTTTGCCGACCCAAGGTCTTTCCATGCTGCCTGCCCTGCACTGCCCCGCCGTCCACACGGCCGAGAGCCTCGCCCGCGAGATCAGCCAGTGGCGCGCGGATGGCCACACAATCGGCTTTGTGCCGACCATGGGCGCGCTGCATGAGGGCCATATCGCGCTGGTGCTGAAAGCCATGGAGGTGTGCGACCGCGTGGTGGTGAGCATTTTCGTCAACCCCACCCAGTTTGCCGCGCATGAAGACCTGGGCACCTATCCGCGCACGCTGGAGGCGGACTCTGCCCTGCTGGCCGCTGCCGGTTGCCATCTGCTCTATGCGCCCTCGGTGGAGGAGGTCTATCCGGACGGATTTGCCACTACGGTGTCTGTAGAAGGCCCGGCCATCGGCCTTGAAAGCGATGCACGCCCGCACTTCTTTGCCGGCGTGGCGAGCGTGGTGGCGCGCCTGTTCGGGCAGGTCCGGCCCGACATCGCCGTGTTCGGCGAGAAGGATTATCAGCAACTCATGGTGGTCCGCCGCATGGTCAGCGATCTCGCTTTGCCGGTGAAGGTGCTGGGCGTTGAGACAAAACGCGAGGCGGACGGGCTCGCCCTCTCCTCACGCAATGTCTATCTCTCACCCACCGAGCGCATGCGCGCGGGCCGCCTCAACGTGATATTGCGCGATCTGGCCCATGCGCTTGAAGACGGCGAACCGGCGGCAAGGGCGCTGGAGCATGCGCGCATTCTCGCGTCATCCGTGTTTGACGCGGTGGACTATATCGAGGTGCGCGACGCAGACCGGCTGGAAATTGTCGGCGAAGGCCCGCTGGCCCGCCCGGCGCGCGTGCTGGCAGCGGTGCGCGTCGGCAAGACGCGCCTCATCGATAATGTGCCAGCAAACCCGGCGAGAAGGGGGTAGTTGTTTGTAGATGATCGCTCATCTTTCCGTCGTTCCCGCGCAGGCGGGAACCCAGAGCCACTACCACCGTCTGAGACCTACGATCTCTGGACCCCCACCTGCGTGGGGGTGACGAGGGGAAGGACGAAAACCCTACCACGCCCCCATTTCGATCAGCTTGGCGCGTAAGTCATCGGGTAGGTCCTCGCCGCCAGAAGCAGGCGATGAGAGGTCTGGCGGAGCGTCGGCGGCCGTGAGATAGCGCCAGCCCTGAAACGGTTTTTTCGGGCGCGGCGCGGTGCGGATGATCTCCCGGTCCAGCCAGATGCAGCAGCGCGAAATACCGTCACTGCCGGTCACTTCCTCAAGCCCGATAATGCGCTGGCGCACCTGTAACACGCGCTTGATGACCCAGTAGAGCGAGCCGCCATCCAAAAGCTCCTCGCCCCGCTTCGGGCTCATGCGTGTGACATGATACATAGGCTTGTCGCCGGGGGCGATTTTTGCGCGCCAGCTTTCCAGATCCTCGATCGTGTCGGCACCGACGCACAGCTTGATAAGGTGAAGGCTCATGGGGCCAAGAGCTAGGGCGAAACCCGTGCGCCGTCAAAGCCTCAGGCCTGCTCCAGCGCTCCCGCCAGCGTCATGTCGGACACCGGCTGCGCCTCGCGGCGCTTGCGTATGGCGCTGGCCGTCTTGGCGGCACGCGAAATGGCCAGCTTGGCGGCAGCGCCCAGCCCGCGAGTATCGGCGTTTCTGGGGTTCAGCCCGGCCCGGCGCATCAGGCCATTGGCGTGCAGCACGCCGTTTTTCACCAGCGATCCTTGCGTCACCACTTCCAGCACCAGCGTCACCGACAGCTCATTGCCAAAGCGGATGCGGTGGGGCGCATGCAGCGGCCAGGCGGCAAAGCTGCCGCGCTCCATATCGATGCGCGCAGCCTCGCTGTCCCATGACGGGTCATAGGGCAAATCCTCGCCCGCCTCGCCCAGCAGCACGCCTTCCAGCGCCCGGTCACTGACCCAGGGATCACGCGGCGGGTAGACGAAAACCTGCTGGCTGCCCCGCACCTGGAACATCATCGTCTCGGAAATATCCGAATGCAGGAAGACCTGCGCGCCCGGCGAGGCGATGACAACGCCGCCATAGGCGCGCAAGGGCGCCCAGCCGGGATTGAGATGGCGCAGCTGGTCCATCATGGCGGCGAAGACGGGTTTCAGCTCGCTATCGGTATCCAGCGCGTGGCGGGCATGTACCCACAGCCGCGTCTGATGCACGGCCTCGATCAGGTGATGGCCGGGCAGATGGCGGCAGACCGGCACATCGCGCCAGCTCGACCGCTCGGCCGGATCGCGCCCCATCGTGCAGACATCCAGATTGTCCCGGTCGTGCCGGTCCAGCATGGCGGCCAGCGCCTCATCGGTGAAGAGCGGCAGGCGGGCAAGCTGATGGCGGGCGCTGACCACGCCTCTGGCAAACTCGCCGCGGTGATCCTCGCTCCAGTCGAGCAGTGGCGGGGCCACGCGGGTGCGCGTTGCCGTGGCCATCAGGCGCGCACGCCCAGCGGCGCATCCGGATCAATCTCGAAGCGGTAGCCACCCTCGTGCGGCGTCTCCACCGGCACGCTGATCCCCGCCTTGCGCATCAGCGCCCCGGCGACAAAGCGCGCCGTGCGGTTCAGCCCATGGGTTTCGGCAATGCGCGGCGGCTGCCAGCCAAAGCGGCGGCGCATCACGCCATTGAAATACATGGCATTATTCTGCCTGCGCGCTTCCGGCGTCGTGTACTCGGTCGCCAGCGAGATATTGAGCGTGCCCATATTCTCCACACGGTGGGGCGTGTGCAGCGGCCAGCAGATCATCTCGCCCGGTTCGAGGTCGAAATATTTTGCGTGCTTTTCCGCTTCGGGGCGATAGTTCAGCTCGTCGTTGAAGGCGTGGAGCAGCACTTCCTCGCGCTCCTCATCGGTGGCCACCTCATCATGGTGGGGATAGACGAAGACGCGCTTTTTCCCGCTGATATGCCACAGCATGGTATCGGTACGGTCCATGTGGAAGGGCACCTTGGCCTGCGGCGAGGAGACGAGAAGCCCGCCCAGAATGCGCACCGGATGGAAGCCGGGATTTTCGTCCTGCAGCTCGGCAAACATCTGGTCCAGCAGGGCGCGGTATTCGTCGTGAATGCCGAACAGATTGCGCAGGTTTATCCAGAGCCGGCCGGATTTCACCGCGCGGATCAGCTCCTTGCCGGAAAGCTGGCCCGGATCGCCCGTCTTCCAGGAGCTGCGGCTGCCGGTCTCGTCCATGGTGGCAAAATCGGCGTATTCGCGCGGATGAATCTCGATCAGGCGCTCGATCGCCGCCTCGCTGAACAGGGGCGAGGTGTGCAGATTGTGCGTGGTGCGGGTAATGCGCTCACGAAAATCGCTGCGGGTCTGATCAGTCCAGTCTGCCAGAACGTGCATGGCCGAAACCTTTTTCGCTTCTGTCCGGATCAGGGACAGCGTGAGGGGATCGGTCATTCATCATGCGAAGGACGTGCCAGTAGCGGCCCTCGTCCTTCGAGACGGCCTTCGGCCTCCTCAGGATGAGGGCTTGTGGTGCTTTCCCTCATCCTGAGGGTGAGCGAAGCGAACGTCTCGAAGGATCAGGGAAAAGCACCTACCCCCCTCCGTCTGGCAAGCCAGACACCTACCCCGTAAACGGGGGAGGACATCACCAGTCCAGGATCATCCCCCGGTTGAGAAGCTCGGCGGCGTACCTGCAGAGCTTATAAATCCGCCCCAACCTCGTCATGCCCGCGCAGGCGGGCATCCAGAGATCATAGAGCGATGACGGTGCCAAGCGGCTCTGGGTTCCCGCCTGCGCGGGAACGACGAAAGGGAGGGAGATCAGAAAAACCCTACCCCTCCCCCTCTTCCGCCAGCGCGACCAGCACATCGCCTTCATTGACCTGCTGGCCCTCGGCGGCGTTGACCGCATCCACGACGCCGTCGCGCGGCGCGGTGAGTGCCATTTCCATCTTCATCGCTTCCATCACGGCGAGCGTCTGGCCCTTGGCGACGGTGTCGCCCGGCTTCACGGCCAGAGAGAGCACCTTGCCGGGCATGGGCGCCTTGACCGCATCGCCGCCCGCCAGCGCATCGGCATCCACCGCCGCATCGTGATCGCGCACCAGCACGGCCTGCCCCTGCAGGGTGATGAGAAGCCCGTCGCGATGATGCTCGACAGCGGCGAGCAGCGTGTCGTCTTCGTGAACGAACTCGACCACGCCGCCCTGCTCACCCAGATAGCCCTGCACGTCGCTGAGCTGGAGCGGTTCACCGTTCACGCTGACGCCGCCTTGCGCGAGACGCACGGACAAGCGCTCCCCGCCCGCATCAAACCCGTACTCCACGCGCGGCGCGGCGTTCAGACGGAAACCGGCAAGCGAATCCCACGGATCGCTGCCGCGCCCGGCCCCGGAGAGGACCAGCGCCGCCACGCCGTAATGCAGCGCAGGCAGGCCCGGCGGCACGAGTTCGTCCAGATGCGCCTCGATAAAGCCGGTATAGACATCGCCTGCGCCGAAATCAGGGTGAGCCAGCGCGCGGCGCAAAAAGCCTGCATTGGTGCGCACCGGCCAGACGCCGACATCGCTGTCAATGGCGTCGATGAGGCGCTCAATAGCCTCCTCGCGATCACCGCCATGGGCAATGATCTTGGCGATCATCGGGTCGTAGAACATGGTGACTTCGCCGCCCTGCTCTACGCCTGAATCCACGCGCACGCCCTCACGCCCCTCGGGCAGATCAAGGCGCTCCAGCACGCCGGTGGAGGGCAGGAAGCCCGTTACCGGGTCTTCGGCATAGAGCCGCGCCTCGATGGCGTGACCGGAAAGCGTGATCTCGTCCTGCGCGGGCACGCGGCCACCGGCAGCGACCTCCAGCTGCAGGCGCACCAGATCTAGCCCTGTCACCATCTCGGTGACGGGATGCTCCACCTGCAGGCGGGTATTCATTTCCATGAAGTAGAAACCGTCCGCGCGCAGCTCGCCGGAGCCATCGACGATGAACTCCACCGTGCCAGCGCCAGCATAGTTCACAGCCTGCGCGGCGCGCACAGCCGCCGAGCACATGGCCTCGCGCACCTCTTCGCTCATGCCGGGGGCGGGCGCTTCTTCCAGCACCTTCTGATGGCGGCGCTGCAGCGAGCAGTCCCGCTCGAACAGATGGACCACCTGGCCATGGCTATCGCCGAACACCTGCACCTCGATATGGCGCGGGCTGGTGATGTATTTCTCGATCAGCACGTTCTCATCGCCAAAGCTGGAGGCCGCTTCGCGCCTGCAGCTTTCCAGCGCGGCGGCGAAATCAGCCGATTTCTCCACCTTGCGCATGCCCTTGCCGCCGCCGCCGGCGACCGCCTTGATGAGCACCGGATAACCGATCTTGTCGGCCTGCTCTTTTAGGAAGTCCGCGTCCTGATTATCGCCGTGATAGCCGGGCGTAACCGGCACGCCTGCCGCCTCCATCAGCGCCTTGGCACGGTCTTTCAGGCCCATGGCCTCGATGGCTTCGGGGCTCGGACCGACAAAGATGATCTTGTTCTTCGCACAGGCGCGGGCGAAGGCGGCGTTCTCCGACAGGAAGCCATAGCCGGGGTGGATCGCGTCCGCGCCGGTGTCCTTGGCCGCCTGGATGATGCGCTCGGCGATCAGATAGCTCTCGCGCGCCGGTGACGGGCCGATATGCACCGCCTCATCAGCCATTTTCACATGCGGGGCGTTCGCGTCGGCGTCCGAATAGACCGCGACTGTGGCAATGCCCATCTGGCGCGCCGAACGGATGACACGGCAGGCGATTTCCCCGCGGTTGGCGATGAGGAGTTTGGTTATCATGGGCGCGCCCTCAATTTTCTGATCAGGTCTGTTGCGGCGTTGTGGGCGATCAGGCGCGCGGACGCAAGCGCGCAGCGGAGGCGCGGTGGACCGCCGCCACCAGCACGAAGCTGATAATCATCAGCAAATACCAGGAGCCGAGCTTGGCGAACGAAACCATGTGCCAGCCAGCCTCCTGCCCCGGATAGGCCCAGGCTCTGGCGAAGGTGCCGATATTCTCGGCAAACCAGATGAAGAGCGCGGTCAGAATCGCAGCCAGCAATAACGGCATGCAGCGATGCATCCTGTCTGGCCGGAACCAGATCACACACGGCCCGTAGATGAGCGCGCTAGCTGCGAAGAGACCAAGGCGGATGTCGATGGTGAAGTGGTGAGTGAAGAAGTTCACGTAAATGGCAAGTCCCAGCAGGCCCTGCAGCCACAAAGGCGGGAAGCGGTCATAGCGGAAATCGAACAGGCGCCAGACCCGCGCGATATAGCTGCCCACGGCCGCATACATGAAGCCGGAAAAGAGCGGCACGCCCGCGATGACCAGAATGGCATCCCCTGCTTCGGGATAGATCCAAGAGCCCATGGCCACCTTGAAGATTTCCATCACCGTGCCAACGAGGTGGAAGACAGCGATGACTTTTGCCTCCTCCCAGTTCTCCAGCCCGAAAGCGAGCATGCCGATCTGGATGAGTACGGCGGCAAGGGTCAGGAAATCATAGCGGGCGAGCGGCACATCAGCCGGGTAGACAAGGAAAGTCGCCAGCAGCAGGGCCAGCATCAGCGCACCGAACAGGCACGCCCAGCCCTGCTTGATGCCAAAGGCGAGGAATTCAAACGCGTAGCCGCTCCAGCGGCCCCGCACGAGCCGGGCTCGCAAGCGTTCGCGGCGCGCGTGAAACGCAGCCTCAATCTGGCGCAAGGAGAGCATGAATTGCGCCGGTGAGCGTTACTTCACCCAGCCCGGCTTGCGCTTTTCAAGGAAGGCGGCAAGGCCCTCCCGGCCCTCCTTGGAAACCCGGCGGTCGGCGATGAGCTTTGCAGTCTGCCTGCCAAGCCGGTCATCGATTTCCTTGCCTGTCACCTCGTCCACCAGCGCCTTGGAGGCCGCGACCGCGCCCGGCGCAGCGGCGAAGACCAGCTTTGCGACCATTTCCAGCGCGTCATCGAGATCGTCCGCGCTGTCCACCACATACTGAGCAAGGCCGATTTTATGGGCGAACTCGCCGTCAAAGCCTTCGGCGGTGGCGAACAGCGCCTTGGCCCAGCGCGGCCCGATGGCGCGCACCACAAACGGCGAGATGGTGGCGGGCGTCAGGCCGAGGCGCACTTCGGAGAAGCGGAATTTGGTGTCTTTCACCGCGATGGCGACATCGCAGGCCGCCACCAGCCCGGCCCCGCCGCCCATGGCCGCGCCCTGCACCAGAGCGACGGTCAGCTGCGGCAGGTCATGCAGGCGGCGCAACATGCGCGCCAGGCCCAGCGCGTCTTCCTCATTATCGTCATGGGTCCAGTCGGCGGCCGCCTTCATCCATTCAAGGTCTGCCCCGGCGGAAAAGCTGGGGCCAGCGCCGCGCAGGACCACCATGCGCACCTCGTCAGTATTGGCGCGCAGCGTCTCGAACATATCCGACAGGGTGGCGATCACGTCGGCGTTGAAGGCGTTGTGCTTGTCGGGGCGGTTCAGCGTGATGATCGCGGTGCCGCCCGGCGTAACGGACAGAAGGACATCGTTCTGGCTCATGGGGGAGGCTCCTCATCGGTGCGCGCGCAAATCGCGCGCTTTGCGCCATCATTAGGCCAGTGACGCGCCCAAAGCAAAGCGCCCCGGCCAGATGACCGGGGCGCTTTTCATGTCAGCACGGGAAAAAGGCGCCAATCCCCCGATCAGCGCCCCTGCCCGTCGTCATGCAACTGCCTAGCGGCGGAAGATGATGCTCTTGATCAGGAAGAGCACGATCAGGCCCACGAAATAGGCCAGCGCCAGGAAGGCGATATACTGCCAGTAGCTCATATCGGCCACCGGCGGCATCGAAAAGGCCGCGCTGTCGCGCACCATCGGCAATACCTGGTCGACCACGACGTGGATGATGACACCCACCACGGTGAAGATCAGGATTGCGCCAAAGCTCTGCATCATCAACGCCATCACGACGGCAATCACGCCCATCTGGATGCCCAGCTCGGTCCAGTTGCCCGGCCCGTGAATGTCCAGCCCGGCGCGCAGCCACGCCCATACAGGCTCCAGATAGCCCCATACCGTATCGAGAATTTCCATTATGTTTCCCCTCATTCGCCTGCCCGAACGGGCATTCCCGTAGGCAACCGTGCCAAATTCTTACCAAAAAGCAAACAAAAACGCACCCTGCACGGGCGGGTTGAGCGCCCGGCAGCATAATGCATGCGCAGCAATCCTACCGTCTAAGGAGCAAACGCTTGAGCAATGCGAGCAGGCTGATGACGATCAGATAGCCCGCCAGCAGCGCCGCGACGTAGCGCCAGAACGGCATGGAGAGCACGTCCGGCAGGCGCAATGCGGCGTTATTGGCCAGCACCGGAAGCAGCGCATCGACCACCAGATGAACCAGTGCCGCGCCAAACACGAAAACGATCAGACGGCTCCAGGCGGGCAGAAGAAAGGCCGCCACCAGCGCGATGATAAGCCCCTGAACACCGTTTACGGTGCTGAAGCCCTGCCGGAAAAAATCCAGCACAGGTTGAAGTGCATCCATGAAAATCGCCCCCCGGCTCAGTTTGGATATGGTTAACCCATCAAACCGGGGACAGGCGCGATTGGCAAGCAAAAGCTGGCCAGCGTGCAGCAGGCGCTATTTCCCGGCGCGGCCGAGCGCGCGCATTTTCGCCAGCATGCGCTGGCGGCTCTCAGCGCTGAAATCAATCGCGCCAAAGATCGTGTGCTGGACGGGTTTGAACCCCGCCATCTGGAAGATACCGGCCTCCAGCGCTTTCAGGGAATGGGCGCGGTAGAAGATGTTGTAGGCAAAGCCCGGCATGCCCATCGTCATCACGATCCGCGCCGACTTGCCGCGCATGCGCTTGGCCGGCCACATGCCCTTCACCTCGGTCTTTACGAGGAAATCATTGCGGGCGAGATGCTCCAGAAATGCCTTGGTGCGCGCAGGCAGGGTGCCAAGCCATAGCGGGTGAACGAGCACCATGTGATCGGCCCGCTCCAGCATGGCCTGAACGGCGGCAATATCGACCGGCGGCGGCGTGACGAAGGCTTGCGCATTCTCCAGAAAGGCAAATTCCAGCGCGCCTATATCCACCCGCGCCACCGCGTTGCCCCCCTCGTGCGCGCCCTCCTGATAGGCATTGCACAAGGCATGGCAGAACCGCTCCTTCGAGGGATCGGGGTGTCCGTTTACCAGAAGGATGGAACGCGCCATGTCTCAAATCTCCCCAGCTGAAGTGGGGACATTAGCGTGCGTTGCAGCCAAACGCCATGCGGCAGATTGGGCGGCTCAGCCTGCCTCGCAGCGCGTAAAGCCTGAATAGGTGCTGGAGCCGGTCAGATTATGGGTCTGCAGCATGGCAACGGCGACAATCGCATAGCGCTGGTCTGCCACCACAACGGGGCCGTCGGGCCAGGCGGGGCGGAAATTGACCCGTGTTTCATAATCGCGAATGCGCACGACCGCGTTGGGCCGGAAGCTCGACGGAGCCTTCACTTCCCGGAATGCCACCATGGCCGTGTCCGGGTCTATGCCGACTTCGGCCACCACGTTTTCGGCGACGTCAAAGCTGAATCCGCCACCCGCGAGCGGAAGGCTCACCGGCTGGAACTGGTAGATGGCCAGCCCGTCCTCCCAGCGCACAAAGCGCGGCGTGTCTGCGCTCTCCAGAAGGCGGTCAGGCGACTGGCGGATCATCTGGCGCGGGTCTTCGGGAAAGTTTGCCGCCAGTTCCTCATCCAGCGGCTGTGAGCGGGCGTCCAGCCAGCGGGCAGCGCCCTCGCCCTGCTCAACGATAAAACCGCCATCCTCGTTCCAGTGCGGGGCATAGGCAAAGCCGCACACCTCGCCGGCGCGGTCATTATGAAGCTGGGCGGTGGCCACCGCCCGCTGGAACAGGTCTGCGGGCGGCTCATCGGCCAGCGCAGGACTGGCAGACAGCAGCAGGGCGGGAAGAATCACGGAGCAGCGCGGGAAACTTTTCATGACCGCATGATTATCCCGGCGCGCGCGGCGCGAAAGCGGGTTTTTGCTTTCCTACCAAGATTTAATGGGGCGGAGGGATGGGAAGAAACGCGGGGGGAGAACGGAAAACCTCCCCCGCCTGTCATTCTCCGGCCGAGCGCCAGCGAGGTCCGGGGAACCCATGCCTCTTCAGGTTCCCGAAGTCGCGGGCGCGAAGGCCCGTCCCCGGCTTGATCGGGGATCGCGCTTTTCAGGCCGCTTCGCGGCCTGTCTGACATCCCGCTTGCCTCTCCTCCGGATCCCCGGCCACCGAGCCGGGGGCCATTTTTCCAGCCGCCGGGCCTGTCCATGGGTCCCCCGTTCCCCGTTTTCACGGGGACAGGCGCGGCGGGGGACCCCGGTTGGACCAGCGGGGCAGTAAACGGCGCGAAGCCCGGCCTGCCCCCGCGGAGGCAGGGGATGGGCTGAGCACTAGGAAAAAGACTGGGCACCGGCTTCCGCCGGTGAAACGCGGGGGCCGGTGAAACGCGGGGAGTGATTACATCCTGAACACGCCAAAGCGCGTCTTCTCGATGGGCGCGTTGAGGCAGGCGGAGAGCGCAAGGCCCACCACGTCGCGGGTCTGGGACGGCGCGATCACGCCATCATCCCACAGCCTTGCGGTGGAGTAATAGGGCGAGCCCTCGGCCTCGTATTTCTCGCGGATCGGGGCCTTGAAGGCGTCTTCGGCTTTCGCGCTCCACTCCTCCCCGCGCAGCTCCATCCCGTCGCGTTTTACCGTGGCGAGCACGCTCGCGGCCTGTTCGCCGCCCATGACGGAGATGCGGGCATTGGGCCACATGAAGAGGAAGCGGGGGCCATAGGCGCGCCCGCACATGCCGTAATTGCCCGCCCCGTAAGAGCCGCCAATGATGATGGTGATTTTCGGCACGCGCGCGCAGGACACGGCCGTGACGAGCTTGGCCCCGTCCTTGGCGATGCCGCCCGCCTCGTATTTGGAGCCGACCATGAAGCCGGTAATGTTCTGCAGGAAGAGGAGCGGGATGCCGCGCTGGCAGCACAGCTCGATGAAGTGTGCGCCTTTGAGCGCGCTTTCAGAGAAGATCACGCCATTATTGGCGATGATGCCGACCGGCATGCCATGCACGCGCGCAAAGCCGCACACCAGCGTGTCACCGTAGAGCGCCTTGAACTCGTCAAAGCGCGAACCATCCACCAGCCGCGCGATCACCTCGCGCACATCATAGGGCGTGCGCACGTCTGACGGGATCACGCCATTGAGCGTTTCCGGATCGATGGCCGGGGCTTCCGGCTCGGCCAGATCCATGTCCACGCGTTTTACCGTGTTGAGCCCGGCCACGATGCGCCGCGCGGTCTGCAGTGCATGGTCGTCATTGGCAGCGTAGTGATCGACCACGCCGGAGCGGCGGGCGTGAACGTCCGCGCCGCCGAGATCCTCTGCCGAGATCACCTCGCCGGTCGCGGCCTTCACCAGCGGCGGACCGCCGAGGAAGATGGTGCCCTGCTTCCTCACGATCACGGTCTCGTCGCTCATGGCGGGCACATAGGCGCCGCCAGCGGTGCATGAGCCCATGACCACGGCCACTTGCGCGATGCCTTCGGATGAGAGCGTGGCCTGATTGTAGAAGATGCGGCCGAAATGCTCCCGGTCAGGGAAGACATCGGCCTGGAAGGGCAGATTCGCGCCGCCGGAATCCACCAGATAGACGCAGGGCAGCCGGTTCTCGCGGGCGATCTCCTGCGCGCGCAAATGCTTCTTCACGGTCAGCGGATAATAGGTCCCGCCCTTCACCGTGGCGTCATTGCAGACGATCATCACCTCGCGGCCCGACACCCGGCCAATGCCGGCAATCATGCCCGCGCCGTGCACATCGCCCTCATACATGCCATTGGCCGCCAGAGCGCCAATCTCCAGAAACGGCGTGCCGGGGTCCAGCAGGCGCTCCACGCGCTCGCGGGGCAGCAGCTTGCCGCGCGCCAGATGCTTCTCGCGTGCGCGCTCCGGCCCGCCCAGCGCGGCTTCAGCGGTGCGCGCTTTCAGCTCGGCTACCAGCTCGTCCATGCGCGCGGCATTGGCCTTGAAACTGTCGGAGGCGGGGTCGAGCCTGGAGGTAAGCTGGGTCATGAGCGGCTTCCTGATGTCGAGATGGCAGCAAGCGCTGCTCTTAGCCGGTAACATGGCGCAAGTGCAATGTAAGCAGTGCGTTGGCTTGTTTGTCCGGTCATTGCATCCAGACAGCCTCTTGCCTGCATCAGGGTGTTAAAGCCACTCCACTTCGTCGAAGGAAAGTTTTCATGTTGAAACAGTTCGCGGGCCTCTTGGGCGCACTCATCTTCGCAAGCAGCGCCTATGCTCAAAACGATGATACGCGTCCGGCCGGCGATACGCAGGTCATGGTACTGGGCACCTTCCATTTCACCGGAGGCGGCAGCGATTACGTCAATCCGGAGGTGGACGACTTCCTCTCCCCTCGGCGCCAGCAGGAAATCGCGGACATTCTGGACCGGATCGAAGCCTTCCAGCCGGACCGGATCATCGTCGAGCTGGAACCCGAACACGAGGACTGGATCAATGACCGCTACCGGGCCTGGCGCGCTGGCGAAGCCGAGCTGACCGTCAATGAGCGTGACCAGATCGGCCTGCGTCTGGCGGCCCGTATGGGCCATGAACAGGTCTGGGCGGTGGACTATCAGAACGGGATGGACTTCCAGGCCATGCTGGGGGCCGCGCAGGAGGCCGGACAGACATATCTGCTCGAAGCCTTCCAGCAGACGATTGGCGAGGTGGAAGTGTTCTTCTCGCGTAATGCCGATGGCACTATTCGCGCCCGGCTGATCGACGCCAACTCCGCCGAGATGCTGGATTTCCACCGCATGTATCTCTGGCTGGCGCAGGCCGGAACGGTCGAGGATCCGGTGGGCGCACACCAGATGGCGGCCTGGTGGGGACGCAACCTTATCATTTTCGCCCGCATCGCGCAGATCGCCCAGCCGGGCGAGCGGGTGCTGGTCATCTACGGCGCGGGCCACAAATACCTGCTTGACTATTATATCAGGGAAGCGCCCGGCTTCACCCTGGTCGATCCGCTGGACTATCTGCATTAGCCGTCCAGCTGGACCGGCGCTGATATCACACTGGCATGCCCGCCCTCCCGGTCTAGAGTGACGCCCTCACCCTGTGACCGGGAGCGCGCCCATGAGTTATACCAGCTTCGCCTTGTCGTCAGACGGGCCGATTACCCGCCTGACGCTGAACCGTCCTGACAAGCGCAACACGATGACGCCCGCCTTCTGGCGCGAACTGCCAGAAGCGGTGAATGCGCTGTCGGACGAGGGCGAGACACGAGTACTGATTCTCGATGCGCAAGGCCCGGTCTTTACCGCCGGCATGGACATATCGGTGTTCTCCGACCCCAACGCGCTGACCACCGACACCGCCGCCGCGCGCCAAGCCTTCATGGACGCCGCCATGTCCTTGCAGGATGCGTTCACGGCGTTCGAGCGCGCCCGCTTCCCGGTCATCGCCGCCATGCAGGGGCCGTGCGTCGGCGGCGGGGTGGACATGGTGACCGCCTGTGATCTGCGTTACGCGACGAAAGACGCCTGGCTGCGCATCGAGGAGACCAATATCGGCATGATGGCCGATGTCGGCACGCTGCAGCGCCTGCCGCGCCTGATCCCCTCCGGTATCGCACTGGAGCTGGCCTATACGGGCGAAACGCTCAGCCCTGAGCGCGCCTATGCGCTGGGCCTTCTCAATGGCGTCCTGCCCGATGAAGCGGCCCTGAAAGCCCATGTGAACGCGGTGGCAGCCCGCATCGCCAGCCGCCCGCCCCTGACGATTGCGGGCATCAAGAAGTCCCACCTCTATTCGCGCGATCACTCGGTTGCCGATAGTCTCGAACATGTGATGACACTGCAGGCTTCCATCTGGAATCCGCATGATATTGTCGAGGCGATGGCCGCCCGGTCTGAAAAGCGCGATGGCAATTTCACGCCCCTCGCGCCAGTCAGAAGGCTGGGCCGCGACACCTAAACAACAAGAACCGGGGAGTTCAAAACCATGACCAGCACACTTCGCCAGCGCCTGTCCGGCGCCGCCATGACGGCTATTCTTCTGTCGGCCCCGATGGTGGCGGCTCCTGCCTTTGCCAGCTTCGCCGCGCAGGACGCGGCGGCCGAACAGAGTGAAAGCCAGCGCCTCAACGCCTGGTTTGAACAGATCGAGCAGGAAGACCTCGACCGCAGCCCGCTGATGAAGGCCTATCGCGGCATTATCGATGAGGATTACGGCCTGTGGGGCGATTTCAGCAATGAATTTGCCGAAGAGAGCTTCCAGATCAGCGAAGACCGGCTGGCCTATATGCGCGGGAATTTCGATTTCGACGCGCTGGACCCGTCAGCCCAGCTCAGCTGGCGCCTGTTTGAATACGGCCAGGAGAATGCAAGGGCCAACCACCCCTTCCGCCGCCACGGCTATGTCTTCCACCAGATGAGCGGCATGCATGCCAACATCCCGGTTTTCCTGACGACCATTCACCGCATCAACTCGCTGGAAACCGCCGAGGCCTGGGTCTCCCGTGCGGGCAGTGTGGACGAGGTGATGAACACGCTGATCGACGAGGCCGAGGCCCGCTTCGAGATGGGCATCCAGCCGCCGCGCTGGATGTATGACTACATCATCGAGACCGCGCAGAACGTCATTTCCGGCGCGCCTTTCGAGGGCGAAGGCGATAACATCGTCTGGGAAAGCTATGAGCGTAATATCAACCAGATAGATATCAGCGCCGAAGACCGCCTGCGCCTGCTCAATGAAGGCCGCACGGCGCTTGAAAGCTGGGTAGCCCCTTATGAGCGGCTGATCTCGGTGATGACCGCCCAGCGCGAAAGTGCAGCCGCCGGTGACGGCGTTTGGCGCCTGCCCGAAGGCGAAGCCTTCTACAATGCACGCTTGGCCAATTTCACCACCACAGACCTGAGCGCGCAAGACATCCATGATCTGGGCGTGCAGAATGTGGAGCGCATCCATCGCGAGATGGAAGCCATCATGGCGGAAGTGGAATTTGACGGCAGCCTGCAGGAATTCTTCGTGTTCATGCGCGAAGACCCGCAATTCTACTATCCCAACACCGATGAGGGCCGTCAGGCCTATCTTGATGAGGCCACCGCTGTCATCGAGCGCATGAATGAGCGCCTGCCCGAATACTTCATCACCCTGCCCCAGCACGCGCTGGAAGTGCGCCGGGTGGAGCCCTTCCGCGAGGCGTCCGCCGGCAAGGCCTTCTATTCGCGCCCGGCAGCCGACGGTTCGCGCCCCGGCATCTACTACGCAAACCTGCGCGATATGGCCGACATGCCGATCTACCAGATGGAGGCGCTGGCCTATCACGAGGGCAATCCCGGCCACCACATGCAGCTCGCCATCATGACCGATCTGGAGGACGTACCCGCCTTCCGCCGGTTTGGCGGCTACACCGCCTACACCGAAGGCTGGGGCCTCTATACCGAGTACCTGCCGCTGGAAATGGGCTTCTATGAAGACCCGTATTCCAACTTTGGCCGCCTCGCGATGGAGCTGTGGCGCGCGGCGCGCCTGGTCGTCGATACCGGGCTTCACTACAAGCAATGGTCCCGCGAGCAGGCCATCGAATATCTGGTGGAGAACACGCCCAACTCGCGCGGTGACGCCACCAACGCCATCGAGCGCTATATCGTCATGCCCGGCCAGGCGACCGCCTACATGATCGGCATGCTGGAAATTCTCGCATTGCGCGAGCGGGCCGAGACAGCGCTTGGCGATGATTTCGATATCCGCATGTTCCACGAGGTGGTCTTGCGCGATGGCGCGGTGCCGCTGGCGATACTTGAAGAGTTGATCGATGAATGGATCGCCGAGGTTCAGGCGGGCTAGGGGCCGCGCGCTCCTCGTCAGTCCGGGATGAGCGGGAGGCCGGCCCGCTCCGATGTCCTCCCCCGTTTACGGGGGAGACACCCACCCTCGTCATCCCCGCGCAGGCGGGGATCCAGAGATCGAAGAGCGAAGTCCGTGCAAAATGGCTCTGGGTTCCCGCCTGCGCGGGAACGACGATGTGTTGAAGGCCAGCGCTATAGCGGCAAGCTCTTCGGGCTTCTGGACTGACGAACGGAGAACGCCATCCGCAAAGACAGGTGTTCGACGGCGCGGACTCATGAGCGTATCTTGGGCGGCATCTGGACGATGACCGGGTAGCGCGCTACGCAACCCGGCGAGGGCGCGACCAATATGGACATGAATCTCGGCTTCCTTCCCTTCCTGAACCGTCTGGAAAAGGCGGCACTGAAGGCTGTCGAGGCCGAGGTAGAATGGTTCTGCCTGCCCGCCGGTCAGACCCTGTTTGAAGCCGGCGATCCGGCTGATGCCTTCTATCTGGTGCGCTCCGGCGCGCTGGCGGCCTTCCGCACCGGGGCCGACGGGCGGCCCGAACTCGTCGGCCATATCCGCGCTGGCGAGCCGATAGGCGAAATGGCGCTAGTCGAGGACCGGCCGCATTCGGCCAATATCTATGCGCTGCGCGATAGCGAGCTGATCCGCCTGCCCAAGGCCGCGTTTGAGAAGCTTACCCGGCGCCATGCCAGCCTGATGCGCGAGCTGGCGCGCATGATGCTGTTCCGGCTGCGCGGCGGCACGCTACGCTCCAAGGCCGAGCCGCGCGTGTTCGCGCTGATATCCACCTCGCCGACCATTGATCTCGCCTTGCGCTCGCGCCAGCTGAAAGACGCGCTCATCGCGCTGGGGCGCAGCTGCACGATCATCGGCGAGGAAGGTGATGTGATACCGCCCTCACAGCTTGATGAGGCCGAACGCACCGGCGATATCGTCATTCTCACCGCCCGCCTGAATGACGTGTCCTGGGCGCGTCAGGCGATTGGCCGGGCTGACCGCGTCTGGCTGCTGGCGCGCGGCGATGCCAGACCCTCTTTGCCCATCCTGCCTGAAGACCCCTCACCGGCTGCCAAGCTGCGCCTGATCGATGTCGTGCTGCTGCATCATGGCGGCAGCCGTAGCGTCGCCACACCGCAGGAATGGATGGACGCCGCCGAGGCCGCGCGCTGCTTCCACTGGCGCCAGTTCGAGGAGCGCGATGTGGCCCATCTGGCGCGCACGATGGCGGGGTGCTCGGTGGGGCTGGTCCTGTCTGGCGGCGGCAGCCGGGCCTATGCCCATATCGGCGCGATCCAGGCCTTCCGCGATCACGGCATCGAGTTCGACTTTGTGGCCGGCACCTCCATGGGCGCGATCATCGCCGCCGGTGTCGCCATGGGCTGGAGCAATGAGGAAATCGATACCCGCATCCGCAAGGCGTTCGTGGATTCCAGCCCTTTGAGCGACTGGACCCTGCCGGTGGTCAGCCTGGTGCGCGGCAAGGAGGTGGAAAAGCGCCTCGCCGAGCATTTCGGCGATGTCGACATTGCCGATCTGCACCGGCCCTTCTTCTGCGTGTCCTCAAACCTCACCGATGGCGCGGTGCGCATCCACCGCACGGGCCGCCTGCGCGACGCGCTGCGGGCTTCACTCGCCATTCCTGGGCTTTTGCCGCCCGTGATCGATGGCGAGAACGTGCTGGTGGACGGGGCGGTGTTCAACAACTTCCCCATCAAGGAACTCAAATCGAGCCATCGCGGCGCGAATATCGGTGTGGATGTGACCCGCAACCGCGCCATCAACCCGAAGGATTTCATCAACCCGCCGGGCTTTTTCGGCTGGGCGATGCGCCATGGCCTGTCCGATCCGCCGCCCATCGCCTCGCTTTTGATGCGCGCAGCCACCGCCGCCACGCTGGATGAACACGCCGAAACGCGCGAGGCCGCCGACATGCTGGTCCTGCCCGATATCGAGATGGATCTGCGCGAATGGCGCCGCTATGACGACGCCATCGTGGCGGGCTATGAAAGCACGATAGCCATGCTCAACAGCGCCGATCACCGGCTTATGGCGCGGCTGAAACCGGGGAAGTAGGGGTTAGCGCCAGACTCTTCACACCTCTTCGTCATCCCCGCGCAGGCGGGGATCCAGAGATCATGGAGCGAAGACAGTGCCAAGCGGCTCTGGGTTCCCGCCTGCGCGGGAACGACGAGAAGATGAGCAGGCTGCCGGCGGCAGACGCGCAGGTAATCTTACGCGCTCTCGCCGAAGAGTTCCCGTCCGATCAGCCAGCGGCGGATTTCGCTGGTGCCAGCGCCGATCTCGTAGAGCTTGGCATCGCGTAAGAGGCGGCCCGTCGGATATTCGTTAATATAGCCGTTCCCGCCGAGGATCTGGATGGCATCGAGCGCGCATTGCGTGGCAGCCTCAGCGGCAAAGAGGATCGCGCCAGCGGCGTCCTTACGGGTCGTCTTGCCTGCGTCGCAGGCTTGCGCCACGGCGTACACATAGGCGCGCGACGCGTTCATGCGCGTGTACATGTCGGCGATCTTGCCCTGCACGAGCTGGAACTCGCCAATGGATTTGCCGAACTGCTTGCGCTCATGGATGTAGGGCATGACCACATCCATGCAGGCCTGCATGATGCCGACCGGACCGGCAGAGAGCACAGCGCGCTCATAATCGAGCCCGCTCATCAGCACGCGCACGCCCTGGCCGATACCGCCCAGCACATTCTCTTCGGGCACTTCGCAATTATCGAAGACCAGTTCGCCGGTTTCAGAGCCGCGCATGCCCAGCTTGTCGAGCTTCTGGGCGACGGAGAAACCCTTCATGTCCTTCTCGATCAGGAAGGCGGTGATGCCTTTGGAGCCACCTTCGGGATCGGTCTTGGCATAGACCACCAGCACATCGGCGCTCGGCCCGTTGGTGATCCACATTTTCGAGCCATTGAGGACGTAGCGATCGCCCTTCTTCTCGGCTTTGAGACGCATGGAAACAACGTCCGAGCCTGCGCCCGGCTCGCTCATGGCAAGCGCGCCGACATGCTCGCCAGAGACGAGTTTGGGGAGATACTTTTCCCGCTGTGCGTCATTGCCATTGAGTTTGATCTGGTTGACGCACAGGTTTGAGTGCGCGCCATAGGAGAGGCCCACCGAAGCAGACGCGCGGGAGATCTCCTCCATCGCGATCACATGCTCGAGATAGCCAAGGCCCGAACCCCCATACTCCTCGCCGACGGTGATGCCGAGAAGGCCCAGCTCGCCCATCTCGCGCCAGAGGTGATGCGGGAACTCGTCCTTCACATCGATCTCGGCGGCCAGAGGCGCGATATTGTCGGAAGCAAAGCTGCGCACGGTGTCGCGCAGCATCTCTGCGGTCTCCCCCAGAGGGAATTCCAGCGTCGGGTATTGGTTCGATATCATGGCAGGCGAGATACCACGCCCGCCATTACGGTCAAGCTCCGGCTGTCTTTATTCCGCTTCTGGCGGGGTGAGTTGGTTCGCCGTATCAGCGCTTTCAGCTGAGGCTTTGGGCTCGCGCTTGCGGGTGATGAGTATCCAGCCCGAGGTGATGGTCAGCGCAATGCCCATGGCCGCTGCCACTGGCCCCAGAAGGCCAAAATCGACGATCTCCGGATCAGAGCCCCGCTCAATAATGGTCCACAGGCCAAAGCCCGTCATCGCCACGCCGACAGCCAAGTTCGCGGCGAACAGCCATGTGCCGCTGCCGGGCTGTTTTGAGGGCAGTGCCGGACCGGGTCCGGCCTGCGGCAGTTCGGGCGCCGGAGCTGCGCTGCCCATCAGCACGCCGGGATGGATCTCGTCCGCGTCAGCGGCTTCATCTTCCTCGGGCATGTCGGCCGGGCGGCCTACGGCCTGCACCTCGCCGGAAAAGCCTGCGCTGGGGGCGGGCGAATCGGCGCTGATAGTGCCGGGCTGAGCCGCCTCAGGCACCGCCGGCGTGACCGGCACCGCAATATCGGTACGGGTGATCGTCACCGACGATATGGCCGCATAGACCGGGACCGGGCCGACCTTGTAGCGGGGCTGCTCCGGTTCGGTCTGCGCTACGGGCTGCACTTCAGCTGCAGCCGGGCTTTCCGGCTCGGCGCGGCTCATGAAGCTGAAACCCAGACGGGCATCGCCGCGCACGGGCTCAGACTCCGCTTCCGGCTGTTCAACAGGTTGCGCCGGAACAGCCAGCGTCTCGGCCATTTGCGCATTCATACGCGCGATGACGCTATCAGTCGGGTCTTCAATCGCGTCGGGCGCAAGCGCCGGCGCCGGAACAGGCTGTTCGGCGACCGCTTCAGGCTCAGGCTCGGGTTCCGGCTCAGGTTCAGCTACCGGCTGAACTTCAGCTTCCGGCTCCGCTTGCGTTTCATCCTCGAACACCATGCCGCCCGGCTCCGGCGGATCGATAAATTCGAGCTCCAGATCGACAAGCGGGCCGATACGCGGCGCGGCCTCTGCAGGCTCCGGCGCGGGTTCGGGTACAGGCTCGGCGGCGGGGGCCGGTTCGGCCTGCTCCTGCACGCCGCGCAGATAGAGCGCCTTCTCGGCAGCGCGGCGGCGCACCAGGCGCTCGGAGACGACCAGACGGCCATCCTCCTCGGCGCGTACCCAGGTTTCCAGCGCGGCAGCGGCCTCCAGATGACGGCCATCACGGGCAAGACGCGCCACATCCGACACCTTGAATGCACCCGCACCGATGGAGCAGGCAAAGGAGACCAGCGCGTCGCGGACGGCGCCGGGCAGGTCCTCGCCCACCGCCTTGTCGATCGCCTGCTCGGCCTGGATCACATCATAGAGTAGCAGCAGCTCGGCATCTTCACGGCTGATACGCGCGCCTTCCCTGGCGGCAGCGGTGTGGCCGTAGCCCAGCGCCCAGCGCCGCCCACGGCGCAGCGCGTCGCCCAGGAAGGGTTCATGGGTCTTGATGAGTTCGCGCGCGGCGCGGCTGGATTTCAAGCGCGGCTTCATAAGTGTCCCGTTCCGAAACGCCCGTCAGGGGCCTTTGCGGTATCGTTGCAAATTGGTTGCCGCGCTACTGGCCGCGTCCCAGAACGTCCACAGTGGCGAGCGCGGTGAAGGGCGCGAACACGCCGCCGCCGACGCCGCCACCGATCAGAAACACGGCGCCGTCCAGCACCGCAGCAGCGGCCTCGGTGCGCGCACTTGTCAGCCTGCCGCCAGTTTGCCAGCTGCGCGCATCCGGCGCGGCCGTGAACACGGTGTCATGGGTGGAGCGCAGATCGTCACCGCGTCCGCCCAGCGCCAGCATGCGCGATCCGTCAAAGACCAGCGCATGACCGGCCCGCGCCTGCGGCAGGTCCGGCCCACGCCGCCACTGGCGCGTATCGATATTGTATATGTCCACGCGGGCAACCGCGCGGCGGTTCACAATTCCCCCCGTCACCCAGATTTCGCCGTTTACCAGCGTGATGCCGGCATCGCGGCGGCGCAGATCGGAGGGCGCTTCCAGCGCGGCCCATTCGCTTGTCTCGATATCGAAGACGAAAATGCCGCCCGGCTCTTCAGTGCCGCCTACGGCATATAGCCGGTTGTCATGGGCCACCATGGCAAAGGCCGCGCGCGGCGCGGGCATGGGCGTCTCGCTCTGCCAGACATCGGTTTCGGGGTCATAAGACCACATCTCGGCAATCGGCTCGCGGCCCGATTCCGAACTGTATCCGCCGGCCGCCCAGATGCGCCCGTCAGCGGCAGCAAGGCCAAAGCGCTCCAGCCCTTCGGGCAGGGGCGAGAGAGGCCGCCAGCGATTGATCTCGCTGTCATAGACCTCGAAATTGTCGCGCGGAGTGACGCGCCCTGCCCCGCCCGCGGCATAGATCTGATCATCCAGCGTGACGGCAGCCAGACCGGCGCGGGCACTTTCCAGCTCCGGCCCGCTCTGCCAGCCCGCATGCAGGGAAAGCCCGCTGCTGGCACCATCCTGTGCGTTTGCAGCGGACATCAGGGCAGACGGGCCTGTGACAGCAAGCGCGCCCGCAATCACAAGCGTGGAAAGGCAGACAGTACGGCGCAAGAAGCACCCTCCAGCACAGCGAACAACCAGACCTCAAGCCTCCCCTCGCCGGAAGGCAGGATTATGGCGGCAAGCCTACTGCGTGCAGCCCGGCAAGGCGAGGGTTGAGGTGATGTCAGCAGCGCAAAAATGAAAACACCCGGCCCGCGACATGCGAACCGGGTGGTTTTTCATATCTCTCCCGCAGGAGAGAAAATGGTGCGGCCGAGAAGACTCGAACTTCCACGGGTTGCCCCACAGCGACCTCAACGCTGCGCGTCTACCAGTTCCGCCACGGCCGCAAACTGGGAGACGGGCGTTTAGCAAGACCCAAGAGGAAAGGAAAGCCCTTCACTGCGCGAGCGCGCTCGATTTTCACGCGCACGCCGAAAGCTCTCATCAGGCGGCGAAATAGTCGTGAACGTCAGCCGCTTCGGTGATCGACACGGCGATATGATCGCCCTGTATGACGATCTCGCCGCGCGCGATGGGATGGTTATTGGCCAGAATCCACACTTCTTCATGCTCGGCGGCATCAAGGGGAATCACCGCGCCGCGTCCCATCCGCAAGAATTGCTGGATGGGCAGGCGCGAGCGGCCCAGAAGAACCGCAATTTCAATCTGCACAGCGCCGAGCTGACTCATAAGATGATGATACCTTGTCCCGCGTTTTCCCGCCGCACACCCTCACTTGAAAGCGGCGCGTTTACACACGATGTTCCGGGCCGGTTTCCGAGGCGTTAAGCAATGCAACAAAAACCAGCCGGATGGGCAGTTTCTGCAGCCCCGGTCGATTATGAAGCCGCTGTTGCGGCGATGGAGGCGCGCGTGGCGGCCATTCATCGCGGCGAGGCGGGCGAGCTGATCTGGCTATTGGAGCACCCTGCGCTCTACACCGCCGGCACCAGCGCGGACGCGTCAGACCTGCGCGAACCGGAGAAATTTCCGGTCTACCGTTCCGGCCGGGGCGGCGAATACACCTATCACGGGCCGGGCCAGCGCGTGGCCTATGTGATGATGGATTTGCGGGAACGCGGCCGCGATGCGCGCCAGTTCGTCAATAATCTCGAAGACTGGATCATCGGCGCGCTGGACCGTTTCAACATCAAGGGCGAGAAGCGCTGCGACCGGATCGGCGTGTGGGTGGACCGCACAGCTGTGGGCGGCCCGCCACGCGAGGACAAGATCGCCGCGATCGGCATCCGCCTGCGCCGCTGGATCTCGTTTCACGGCATCGCGCTGAATGTGGAGCCGGACCTTTCCCATTTTGGGGGGATAGTCCCGTGCGGGATTACCGATCCATCCTACGGCGTCACCAGCCTGACCGATCTGGGCCTGCCGGTAACGATGGACGATGCGGACTTCGCGCTGAAATCAGCGTTCGTGGAGATTTTCGGCGCGGTCGAGGACGAAGCACCGCCGGTTTGAGGTCAAGTCCTCGTCCTTCGAGACGGCCTTCGGCCTCCTCAGGATGAGGGCTTAAGCGCACTTTTCCCCTCATCCTGAGGGCGAACGCAGTGAGCGTCTCGAAGGACGAGGGGAAAAGCGCACCCTCACGCCCTGCGGGGCATGCGCGCAAACCAGAAGCCGATGGCAAACACGGTCAGCCAGAAGGCGATGGCTGACGGCCAGTCGCCAGCGGAAAACGCGGCCAGCGTATCGGCCTCGTTCTCGATCATCAGCTGCTGGAAGCCGGCAATGAGCTCATCGTCCTGACCGGCGGCCTGCACCTGCGCGGGGTCGTTGATGTCGACGCCCTGCGCTTCGAGATAGTCCATGAAGCCCGGCAGGATGGCCACCGTCACCGCGATAATGGCGACAATCGCCTTCACCGCCACACCCGCGGCCAGCGGCACGATCACCAGCGGGCCCTGGCGGCCGGCATCGCGCAGCCGGTTGATATGAAGCGCGGCAAGGCAGAACAGGATCAGCAGCCAGGCAAACATGGCGAGCCCCGCATCGAGCAGGGTCAGGCGCAGCGCGTCGGCAAAAGCGATAAATCCCAGCCCCAGCCAGAACGTGTCCGCGTCGGCGCGCGTATCGGGCAGGAAAAATGCACGGAAATTGATCGGCACAAGGGGGCTCCGGGACGGGGGAAAGCGTGTTTCGGGCCGCTTCTAGCCCAAGCCGGGAACGGGCGGAAGAGAAACGGGCGCGGGTTTGGCACCCGCGCCCGTCATGGTCAGGCCAATGAGCGGTGCGTCTAGCCGCCGGTTACGGTATCGGCAGCAGCAGCCACAACTCCTTTGGGGTTGGGGCCATGCTTGTTCACGCCCGGCTGGCTATCCATCACATAGAAAATGATCAGCACGATGAAGCCGACCAGCGGCACCAGGCTGATCAGAATCCACCAGCCCGAGCGTCCGGTATCGTGGAGACGGCGCACAGCCACGGCGAGTGAAGGCAGGAAGCTGGCCAGCGCAAAAATGCCCGACAGCGCCGGATAACCGATGAGGCTCAGATCGATCGTGTAAAGCACGCCATAGACGATCAGATAGAAGAGGAAAAACCACCAATATTCACTGCGGCGGGCGCGCCCGTGAAAGCCCACATAGTTGGAATAGACCGATTTTACGGCGTCCATGAAATTCATGTCTTTGTCCCTCCGGGAAGTGGTCAATACAAACCGGATCGGCGCGCGAAGGCTCGAGGGGGCCGGGTACGCGATTCAATCCTTGCCCCAGCCTCGGCCTGCAACGCGGGAGCGGTCAACCAAAATCTGGTGAAAGGTTACTCCAGCTCTACCAGCAGCTCGTCTGCGGCCACGCTGTCGCCTGCTTTCACGCTGACGGTTTTCACCGTGCCGTCGCGCTCGGCGCGCAGCACGTTTTCCATCTTCATGGCTTCGACGGTGAGCAGCACCTCGCCCGCCTTCACCTCACGGCCCGGCTCCACCGCGACCGAGACGATCAGGCCCGGCATCGGGCTGATGATCTGCTTGCTGGTATCGGGTTCGGGGCGTTCGGGCAGGCGCGCAGCCAGCTCGGCAATGCGCGGGGAATAGACCCGTACCAGCGCGGAAAAGCCCCGGTGGCGCAGCCAGTAGCCCTGCGTGCGGTCTTCCACCGACAGGCTGAAGCTCTCCTTGCCCAGCTTTGCCTCGAAGACATGATCGCCCGGCTTCCAACCCGTCTCCAGATTGACCGGCTCGGCGCTGAGGCCCGGCATGTAGACGGTGGCGGCAAAGCCGCTCTCCCGGCCCGGCTCTACTGTGATCTCGGCCGCAAATTGCTGGTCATCGATCAGCACCGTCCAGTTATGCGCCTTGCCATCGCCCACGCCCGGCGTGATGCGCCCGGCAATACGCGCGGCGCGCTCCACGAAGACGGTATGGATCAGGGCAGAGGCCGCCACGAAGGCGCGCCACTGGCTTTCCTTGGGCGCGGTGCCGTGAAAGCCGTCGGGGAAATGCTCCTCGATATAGCCGGTATGGATGGCGCCTTTGCGGAAATCGGGCTCGTCCAGCACGGCGGCCAGGAAAGGCGCGTTGGACTGCAGGCCCGCCACATCCAGCCGGTCCAGCGCGGCGGAAAGCGCGTCGATGGCCTTCTCGCGCGTCTCGCCCTGCCCGATCACCTTGGCGATCATCGGGTCGTAGAACATGGAGATTTCATCGCCCTCGCGCACACCGGAATCGATGCGCAGCGTGCCAGGGCCGCTGGGGCCTTCAGCCGGCTCCACATAGCGCACCAGACGCCCGATGGAGGGCAGGAAGCCGCGATACGGGTCTTCGGCATAGAGCCGCGCCTCGACCGCCCAGCCCTTGATCGCCACATCCTTTTGCGCCAGCTCCAGCTTTTCACCAGCGGCCACGCGGATCATCTGCTCAACCAGATCAAGCCCGTGGGTCAGCTCCGTGACCGGGTGCTCCACCTGCAGACGCGTATTCATTTCAAGGAAGTAGAAATTCTTGTTGGGGTCGACGATGAACTCCACCGTCCCGGCGCTGTCATAATCGACCGCTTTTGCCAGCGCGACGGCCTGCTCGCCCATCTTCTCGCGCGTCTTCTTGTCCAGAAATGGCGACGGCGCCTCTTCGAGAACCTTCTGGTTGCGCCGCTGGACGGAGCATTCGCGCTCATTGAGATGGATAACGTGTCCGTGCTTGTCGCCCAGCACCTGTATCTCGATATGGCGCGGCTTCTCGACGAATTTCTCGATCAGTATGCGCTCATCACCGAAGGAGGACTTGGCCTCCGAGCGTGCAGCGCGGAAGCCCTCGCGCACCTCGCTCTCATCCCACGCGATGCGCATGCCCTTGCCGCCGCCGCCAGCGGATGCCTTGATCATCACCGGATAGCCGATATCACCGGCCACCTCGACGGCCTGCTGGTCATCGACGATCTCACCCTTGAAGCCCGGCACGGTACTGACACCGGCAGCGGCGGCGAGCTTCTTGCTTTCCAGCTTGTCACCCATGGCCGAGATGGCGTGCGGGTTCGGGCCGATCCAGCCAATGCCCTCTTTTTTCAGGCGCTCGGCAAACTTCGCGTTCTCCGACAGGAAGCCGAAGCCCGGATGGACGGCCTCTGCGCCGGTTTCCTTTACCGCCGCGATGATCTTGTCCATGTCGAGATAGGACTGGGCGGGCAGCGATCCGCCCAGGAACACGCGCTCATCGGCCATTTCCACCGCCAGGCTGTCGGCATCGGCCTCTGAGTAAACGGCGACGGTCTTTATCCCCATGCGCTTGCAGGTCTTGATGACGCGAACGGCAATCTCGCCGCGATTGGCAATGAGGATTTTCTTGAACATGAATTGCGCCAGCCACGCTTGAGGACAGGAATGGGTTCGGGTGAGGGTTTAGCGCGCCCCGCAAGATAATCGCAAGCGTGCGCCGCGCGCCGGGTCGATCAGGGGGCGGAGAGCTTGCGATGTGCCTGCCACGCCCCGTAGAGGCTCAAGACTACATAGGTGCTGGAAAACGCGATCTGCGGCCACGATCCCATCATCACGCCATATGTGCCCCAGAACAGCGATGAGGCCGCCGCCAGCAGCAGGACATAGCGCATATCGCTCTGCAGGCGCGATGCTACCGCCGCCACCGAGCCGATGACCGCGATCAGGTCCGCCCAGCCCGGATCAAAGAACATCAGAATGATGCAGGCCCCGGCCAGCAGAGCGCCCAGCACCGGCAGCCCGGCCCGGCCAAGTTTCAGCGCCGCCAGATCAAACAGGGCATAGGCCCAGCAAAACAGCACGCCCCCTGCCCCGCCCAGAAACACATAGTGCGTACCTGCGATCAGATTGCCCGTCATGTCGGAAATCAGAAAGCCGGGCTTCGTCTTCATCCGCGTGGACAACAGGATGAAGGCAAAGCCCACAAGGCCAAGCGCATTGATGGCGATGAGGGCGATGTCCATACACGATCATCCAGGGCTGCTGACCGCCCGGCGATACGCGCACCATAGCGCTCTTGCAAGCGCGCCTTGACGGGTGATGACAGCCGCAGGCAGCCTTGGCCTGACGCGGGCGCGATGCAAATGACGCCCCGCACACACACGGGAGGAGACCGGCCATGGCCGCTTCACACATCAGGGTAACGCCCAGCGGCGCAAGCCTTGGCGCATCGGTAACGGGCGTTGATCTGTCAAAGCCGCTAAACGCGGACGAAATCGCCGCCATCCGCGCGGCATGGCTGGAGCATCTGGTGCTGGCCTTTCCGAACCAGCCCATGAGCCATGCGGATCTGGAGCGCTTCACGCAGTATTTCGGCCCGTTTGGCGATGATCCTTTCATCGCGCCCATCGAGGGCCATCCCCACATTATCGAGGTGAAGCGCGCAGCGGACGAGAAGGCGTCCGTCTTTGCTGCCGCCTGGCACTCTGACTGGAGCTTTCAGGACACCCCGCCCGCCGGCACGATATTGCATTCCAAGATCACGCCGCCTGTGGGCGGCGACACGCTGTTCTGCAATGGTTACGCGGCCTATGAGGCGCTATCAGAGGAGATGAAGGCGAGGCTGGAAGGGCTGGAAGCCATCCACTCTGCCGCCCTGGCCTATGCGCCGGACGGGGTCTATGGCGAGAATGACGCCAAGGACCGCTCCATGACCATCCGCGCTGCGCCGGAGGCCCGCAACACGAAGGCCCACCCAATCGTGCGCGTGCACCCGGAGACGGGCCGCAAGGCGCTTTTCATCAATCCGGGCTATGTGAAAACGGTCAAGGGTCTGACCGACGAGGAAGCCTTCTTCCTGCTGGTCGAGCTTTACGGCGTCACCCATGACGAGCGCTTCGTCTATCGCCACAAATGGCAGAGCGACATGCTGCTGATGTGGGATAATCGCTGCACCCAGCACATGGCCACGGGCGGCTATGACGGCCATGCCCGCCTGATGCACCGCACCACGGTTGCGGGGCCTTAGGCAAACACTCGGGGTCCCGGGCCCCAACGATTGTCATCACCCGCGCATGCGGGTGATCCATGCCTCTTTAGTTCCGCAACGCATCCGCGTTGCGATGTTCCGCGAAAAGTCGCGGGCGGCCGTTCGGCCTAGTGGCCCTGACGGGCCGGGCTGGCTCCCCGGCGCGATAGCGCCGCAAGCGCGACCGCGCGCCCGCAGCTTTAGCGAGGAGCGACGCACGGATGTGCGGAGCATCAGAAAAAAGGCATGGGTCCCCCGGACCGCTACGCGGCCCGAGGATGACAGAAGATGTAATGCCCTCCCCCCCGCAAGCGAGGGGAGAAACCGCTACCCCCTACGGCTTTCTGAACCGCAAAGTCATGCGGTCGCTTTCGCCGATGGCGCGCATGGCTTCGCGGGTCTCCTCAGGGCCGCCCAGCGATGGCGGCAGCGCCCACACGCCCATGTCGTGATCGGCAGGATCGTTCGGGTTGGCGTTGATGTCAGAGGCGCTTTCCAGCACGAAACCGCGTGCCTCGAAGGCGGCGATGACATCGGCTTCGCGCAAATACCCGCGCGAGCCATCGGCGCGTTCATCGGTTTCACCTGCAGGTGCGCGGTGCTGGACCACGCCGACAACGCCGCCCGTCTTCAAAAGCGTCCAGGCGTCATTGACCGCCGTTTCCAGCAAGCCAAAACGGGCCATGTTGTGCAGGGCACGGATGTAGAGCACCACATCGGCTGAACCGGCCGCGCTCTCCGGGATTGAGCCGAAGGTGTAGCCGCCTTGCGCCGGGCCGCCCCATTCGGCGGCGGCGGCAGGGAAGCCCGCTTCCCATCCGGCCAGCCGGGTCCGCTGCTCGTCGGTCATATTCGGGAAGAGCTGCTCGAAGACAGGCATCGGGTAGTTGAGGCCGTAATACTCGCCGTCCGCAGCAAGCCAGGGCGCAAGGATGCGGCCATACCAGCCACCGCCGGGCAATGCTTCCACCACGGTGTCATCGGCCTCGACCTGGAAAAACTCCAGCGTCTCGCGCGGATTGCGGTACTGGTCGCGCGCGCGGTCTGCCTCGCGGCGCGGATCGGCCAGCACCTGTTCAAGCGTGGGCGCGTCGCGCGTTGCCGCGACTTCATCGCCGATGGAACCTGCGAGCTCGGATGCGCCCTCGACGGCCTCGTCGAACAGCTCGCCAACCTCATCCGCCGCCTCGCTCATCGTGTCGGCGAACTGATTTACCGCATCATCAACGCTCTCCGGCGCTTCGCCATTGCAGGCGGCCAGAAGGGCAAGACTGGCTACGCTGGTGAGAAGTACACGCATGTAAAAATCTCCATGATCGGGTCCGGGGGCGGACCATCATCAAGAGATGTAGCACGCCGGAGGCCGCGCGTGCAGCGGTGAGGGTTAAAAAAGCGAGCCCTGCTGCGAAGGACCGGCCTTGGCCGGTTTGGGTTTGCTGGCGGGCTTCTGCCGTTGCGGGGCCGGGCTGGCAGTGCCGTCTATTACGGCCCCTCTCTCCCCGCCGTGCAGGCGCAAGGTGACGGCGTCGCCGGGCGCAAGTTCGCTGGCAGAGCGGACCAGCTTGCCCCCCGCATTCTGGATAATGGCGAACCCGCGCTCCAGCGCATTCTCGTAGGAGAGGGCCTTGAGGGTCTTGCCCAACCCGGAAAGATGCCTTTCCTGATCGCCGATCCGGCGCACCTGGGCCGCGCGCATGCGTTCACCGGCCTGTGCGAGCCTCTGGCGGCGTTCAGCGATCTCGCGCTTGAGCGCCAGCGGACGAAGCTGGACCGACAGACGCTCCAGCGTGCCGCGCCTGCGTTCAATGCCGAGCGTCAGCCCGCGTACCAGCGCTTCATGGGCATAATCGAGCCGCTGGCGTGCATCACCCAGCAGGCTTTCGGGCCGGGGCAGACCACGCGAGGCGGCGCGCAGATCGGACTCCTTGCGCTCCACCGTGCGCAGCAAGGCGCCGGACAGCCGCCCGCGCGCGCCCTCAATGCGCTCCATCAGCTCGCGGCGCACCGGCACGGCCATTTCAGCAGCGCCTGTAGGCGTCGGCGCGCGGCGGTCAGAGGCAAAGTCTATCAGCGTCGTATCGGTTTCGTGGCCCACAGCGGAGATCAGCGGTATCGCGGAGGCCGCCGCCGCGCGCACTACGATTTCCTCGTTGAAGGCCCATAAATCCTCCACCGAGCCGCCACCGCGCGCGACGATCAGTACATCCGGGCGCGGCACCGGCCCGCCGGGCTGAAGCGCGTTGAAGCCCTCAATGCCGGCGGCAATCTGGGCCGCTGCCCCCTCGCCTTGCACCAGCACCGGCCAGATGAGGACATGGACCGGAAAGCGGTCATCCAGCCGATGCAGAATATCGCGGATCACCGCGCCCGTGGGCGATGTCACCACCCCCACCACGCGCGGCAGATAGGGGATGGCGGCTTTTCGCTCCGGCGCGAACAGGCCCTCGGCGGCCAGCTTGCGTTTACGTTCTTCCAGCAGCGCCATCAGCGCGCCTGCGCCCGCAGGCTCCATCCGCTCGATGATGATCTGGTATTTGGACCGGCCGGGGAAGGTGGAGAGCCGCCCCTCGACGATCACTTCCAGCCCTTCCTCCGGGCGGAAGGAGAGCGCCGCGACCGAGCCTTTCCACATCACCCCGTCAATGACGGCCTCGGCGTCCTTGAGGTCCAGATACATGTGGCCGGATTTCGGGACCGTCACCCGGCCCAGCTCGCCGCGCACGCGCACATGGCCATACTCGGTCTCCACCGTGCGTTTGAGCGCGCGGGCAAGATCGGAGACGGTATATTCCGGTGCGTTGGTAAGGTCGGTCATCAAGCATCCGCTTTGAGTCGGGTTGACGCTAGCCTAGCGCGGATGGGCATGATTGCATCAGCCCCGAATTGCGGCTTACCAAAGGAGCGTCGCGCCATGGCGACAATCTATTTCGGGATGAACCAGTCCCTTGATGGCTATATCGATCACGAGGCGTTCGCGCCGGGAGAGGCGCTGTTCCGCCATTTCATTGATGAGGTGGCGAGCCTTGCGGGCAGCATTTATGGCCGCCGCCTCTACGAGATCATGGCCTATTGGGACAATGACGATCCTGACTGGACGCCGGAACAGCACGCGTTTGCCGATGCCTGGCGGCACATGCCCAAATGGGTCGCCTCGCGCTCGCTTAACTCGGTTGGCCCCAATGCCACGCTGATCTCCGGCGATGTGGAGGCGGCCTTGCGAAAGCTGAAGGGCGAGGTTGAGGGCGTGATGCAGCTTGGCGGGCCGGACCTCGCCCACAGTCTCGCCGGAGCCGGTCTGATCGATGAATTCAGGCTCTATCTGCGCCCCTACGTGCTGGGCAGCGGCAAGCCCTTTTTCGCCGGGCCGCTCCCGCCACTGCGCCTCGTGGCCAGCGACCCTATCGGTGAGGACGCACTGCGGCTGACCTACGTGCCTGCCTGATGCCGCTGCGCGGTCGACAAGAGGCGTGCAGCCCCGCTAAGAGACGGCCATAGCCAAGACGAAAGCAGGGGCGGCCATGAACATTCTCATCATCGGCTCTGGCGGGCGCGAGCATGCGCTGGCCTGGAAGATCGCGCAGAGCCCCCTTGTGGACACGATCTGGTGCGCGCCCGGCAGCCCGGCCATTGATCTTCTGGGCCCGTGCTTTGATGTCGCTGCAGACGATGTGGAGGGCATCCAGCAGCTTGCCTTGCAGCTGGAGCCGGACCTGATCGTGATCGGGCCTGAGGCTCCGCTCGCCAAGGGCCTTGCCGACATGCTGCGCGCGCGCGGATTTGACGTGTTCGGTCCTTCACAGGCCGCCGCCCAGCTGGAAGCCTCCAAGGGCTTTGCCAAGGACCGCATGGCCGCCTATGGCGTGCCGACCGCGCGCTATGGCCGCTTCACCGAGGTGGCGGCGGCCAAAGCCTTCCTCGATACGCTGACCGCGCCCTTCGTGCTGAAAGCCGACGGGCTGGCCGCCGGCAAGGGCGTGGTCATTGCCGAGACGCGCGAGGAGGCCGAGGCCGAGCTTGCCGACATGCTGTCTGGCAAGTTTGGCGGCGCATCGGCAGAGCTGGTCATCGAGGAATTCATGGAAGGCGAGGAAGCCTCCATCTTCGTCATCACCGACGGGATCAATTATCTCACCTTGCCCGCCGCGCAGGACCACAAGCGCATCGGCGATGGCGATACCGGCCCCAATACCGGCGGCATGGGCGCCTATGCGCCCGCCCCGGTGATGACGCCCGAACTGATGAAGCAGGTGGAGGAAGAGGTGACCGTGCCGATGCTGCGCGGCATGGCCGGTGACGGCATGCCCTATCGCGGCGTCTTGTATATCGGCGTGATGGTGACGCCGGACGGGCCCAAGGTGGTCGAGTTCAACTGCCGCTTCGGCGATCCGGAATGTCAGGTGCTGATGATGCAGATGGAGGCCGATATCGTGCCGTTGCTGTTGGCCGCCTCCACCGGCGGCATGCGCGCCAGCGAGTTCGCGCAGCTTCTTCCCATGGACGCCAACCCCAAACCCGCCGTGACGGTGGTAGTGGCCGCGCCCGGCTATCCCGGCACGCCCGAAAAGGGCAGCGTCATCCGCAATCTGCACCATGCCGGCCATGGCGACGGCGTGATGATCTTCCACGCTGGCACCGCGCTCGACGCGGACGGCAATTTCATCGCAAACGGTGGCCGCGTGCTGAACGTCACCGCCACCGGCGATACGTTGCGCGAAGCCGTGGACCGGGCCTACGCAGCCATCGGTGAAATCGACTGGCCCGAAGGCGTCTACCGCCGCGATATCGGTTGGAGAGGGTTGTAGAAGAAGTTCTCTCCTGACCCTCTCTACCTCGTCATCCCCGCGCAGGCGGGGATCCAGAGATCGTAGAGCGAAGACAGTGCCAAGCGGCTCGGGGTTCCCGCCTGCGCGGGAACGACGAAGAGGTGACGCCCCCTACCCCTCCAATTCCTTCGGCTCGACCATTTTCACCGCAAGGATGGAAAGCCCGTAAAGGCCGAACATGGCCGCGCCCAGGAATATCTGGCTGATCGGATCGGGCGGGGTCACGAAGCCGGCGAACAGGGCGATGCCGACAATCGCAAACTTCCAGAAGCGCACCAGCTGGCCCGAATTGACGATCCCCACCTTGCCCAGCAGGGAGAGCAATACGGGCAGCTGGAAGGATATCCCGAACGCCAGAATGAGCGTGGTGACGAGATTGAGATATTCCGACACGCGCGGCAGGAGCTGGATGGCCGTGCGGCCCTCCTCCCCGGTCTGCTCCTGACCCAGCGCAAAGCCCATCACGAAGGGCAGGATGAAATAATAGACAAACGCGATACCGGCCGCGAACAGCACCGGCGAGGCAATCAGGAAGGGCGCAAAGGCTAGCCGCTCATTCTTGTAGAGGCCGGGGCGGACAAAGGCCCAGACCTGATAGGCGATCATCGGGAAGGCCACGATGATGGCGCCAAACAAAGCGAGCTTCAGCTTGACGAAGAAAAACTCCAGCGGGCCGGTAAAGATGAGCTGGAGCTGCAAATCCTCGCCGCGCACCTGACGCGCCGCCTCTTCAAACGGCACCAGCAGAATGTTGTAGATCCACTCGGCAAACGCAAAGCAGAGCACGAAGGCCAGCGCCACCGCGCCCAGCACCCAGATCAGCCGGGTGCGCAGCTCGGTCAGATGCTCCATCAGCGGCGCGCGCGAGGCTTCCACCTCGTCATCGGCCTCCGGCCCTTGCGGGGCTGCCAGCTTCTCCTTCGCAGCCATCGCCTAGTCCTGCCTGCTCTGAGCGGGCGGGGTGTCGGCTGCGGCTTCGGGATGGGTATCCAGCGGCAGCATCGCCTCATCACCCAGCGCAGGCTTGGCAGGCTTTGCGGCGCGCGGATGCGGCTTGTCCAGCGCAGAGCGCTTCAGATCGGCTTCCGCCGCGCGCAATTCTTCGGTGACTTCGGAGACCGGGTTGGCCTTCTTCAAGGCCTCGACTTCCTTTTTCAGCTCGGCCAGCTCCGCCTCGCGGCCCAGCTCGTCAAAACTGTTCTGGAAATCGCGCGCCATGGCCCGCATCTGGCCGATAAAACGCCCGGCCTTGCGCATCATCAGCGGCAGGTCTTTGGGACCCACCACCACAAGGGCGAGGATGACGATGATGATAAGCTCGGCAGCGCCAAAGCCGGGGTTCATGGAACTCTAGCTCCTGACGGGCTTAAGAGCCCGTCCGCTCGTCTTCGCGCGTCTCGGCGGAGATGCTGGCGGCGGGGCGCTCTTCGGCGGCGTCCTCATCCTTGCTGTCATCTTTCAGCCCCTTGCGGAAGGCCGTGATGCCCTTGGCGAAATCGCCCATCATCGCGGAAATCCGTCCGCGCCCGCCAAACAGGACGAGCACGAGAATGCCAACGATGACAAAAATGCTCCAATGCGGTCCCATATGCGCTCTCCGTGCGGGAATGCCGTTACGGCCACTGGCCTATACCCGTAAAGGAATATCGCGCAAGGGTCCAATGGCGGGTTCAGGTGGGGGTGGCACACAAAGCTGTCATCCTCCGGCCGCGTAGCGGTCCGGGGGACCCATGCCTCTTTAGTTCCGCAACGCATCCGCGTTGCGATGTTCCGCGAATACCCGCCTGCGCGGGCACAGGCAGTCGCGGGCGCGCGGTCGCGCTTTTCAGGCCGCTGCGCGGCCTGTAACGAACGATCAGCCGGAAACTCTCAGGCATGGGTGGCCCGGATAAACCGGGCCATGACAGGAAATTGCTGGCGCGCGCCCTACTCCTCGGCGCCTTCGAGGAAGTCGAGATGGAAGTGCGCGCTATCTTCATCGTCCAGCGGGTCTTCATTATCGGCAAGCCGGGCGGGGTCCGGAATGTCGAAATTGGCCGGCAGGCGCGAAGAAAGAAGCCCGGCGGCTTTCAGATCACCCAGCCCTGGCAGATCAGTGATCGCGGCCAGGCCGAAATATTCCAGGAAAGTGTCGGTCGTGCCAAAGGTAACCGGCCGGCCGGGGCTGCGGCGGCGGCCGCGCAGACGTATCCATTTCAGTTCAAACAGGAGATCGATCGTGCCCTTGGAGACGGCAACGCCGCGTATCTCCTCGATCTCGGCGCGCGTGACCGGCTGGTGATAGGCGATGATGGAGAGCGTCTCCAGAGCGGCCTGCGAGAGCTTTTTCGGCTCCTCGCGGATTTCCGCCAGCAGATGGGCGAGGTCCGGCGCGGTTTCAAACCGCCAGCGCCCGCCCACCTCGCTCAACCGCACGCCCGCATCGGCGTATTTCTCCTGCAGGCGCGCGATTGTCGCCGGGATGTCGGTGCCCGCGGGCAGGCGCGCGGCCAGCGTTTCAGCGTCCAGCGGCTCGGACGCGGCAAACAAAAGGGCCTCGGCCATGCGCAATGCCTGCTGCGAGGGTTCGGCCAATGCAGCGGCTTGCGGGCCTTGCCGCGCGCGCAGGCGGGCAATCGCTTCGGCAATCGGATCGCTCATAGGCGCCCCTCCTGCCCGCGCATCCAGATCGGGCCATAGACCGCCTCCTGACGCAGCGCCGCCTCACCATCCTTGGTGATTTCCAGTGCCGCCAGCAGCGAGGATGCCATCAGCGATTGCGGCGGCGGCGCATCCGGCCCCAGCTCGTCTTCACCCGGCAGCAGGCTGTCCAGCCGCTCCCACCCCGTCAGGCGCTTTGAGAGCAGGCTGAGGCGGGCGCGGGCTGCTTCCAGGCTGTAAACCTTGGGCTTTTCCGGCTCGTAGGTGGAGAAGGCAAACTTCTCGCGCGTACCGGCATAGGCTTTCAATAGGTCAAACAGGCTCGCCTCATATTGCGGCGCGCGGATGGAGCGCACGCCTTCGGGCGCGCCGCGCTCGAACACGTCGCGCTTGAGCAGATGCCGGTCGTAAAGCGCTTCGCCGCCTGCGCGCATCGCATCAAGGCGCATCAGACGGAAGGCGAGCGCCGCCGCCATCATCTCCGGCTCCGGCTCATCGGTTTCCGGGCGCGGTTTGGGCAATAACATGCGGGATTTCAGGTAGGCGAGCCAGGCCGCCATGACGAGATATTCGGCCGCGATGTCCAGCCGCTTCTCGCGTGCCTCCTCGATGAAGACGAGATACTGCTCGGCCAGCGCCAGGATAGAGATTTTCGCCAGATCCACCTTGTTCTTGCGTGCCAGATGCAAGAGCAGGTGCAAAGGGCCTTCCCAGCCCTCAATATCGAGGATCAGCGCGCTACCGGCCTCGTCCGCATCGCGAACGGCCTCAAAGCGCACATCTTCCTCGAACAGATCACTCACGGCGCTGGCGCCTCCAGCCCGGCCTCGGCAAAGCAGCGCGCCATGGCATCATGGGTGGCGGCCACATCGAGGCCTTGCGCCGTGCCGCGCGCATCTTCTGCCGCCTTTGCCCGCTCCAGCGCCTTGCCGGAGAGCGTGATGGCGGCGTGGGCCACCTCCACCATCTCCGCGCGTTCGCCATTGCAGTGAAGCAGCATGTCACAGCCCGCGCTGAGCGCCCGCTCCCCGCGCTGGCGCAGCGTTCCTGACAGCGCCTTCATGGAGAGATCATCGCTCATCAGCAGGCCGTCAAAGCCCATCTCGCCGCGGATGATCTGCGCAATCACATCCTTTGACAGGGTGGCGCAGTTTTCCGGGTCAATCGCGGTGTAGGTGACGTGGGCCGTCATCGCCATGGATGCAGCTTCAGCCACGCCCTTGAAGGCGGCAAAGTCCGTTTCGTGCAGGGTTTCGTGATCTTCGCGCACCACCGGCAACGCATAATGGCTGTCGGCATCGGCGCGGCCATGGCCAGGAATATGCTTGATGACACCGGCAACGCCCTGATCCTTCAGGCCCGCCAGCGCCGCGCGCGCCATCTCGGCGACGGGGCCGGGTTCGGCGTGGAAGGCACGGTCGCCGATCACCGCGTCTGCGCCGGGAATGGCAAGATCGACCACCGGCGCGCAGTCGCAATCAATGCCCAGATCACGCAGCTCCTGCGCCAGCAGGCGATGGTTCTGGCGGACGGCCTCAAGCGCCAGTTCCGGCTCGCGGTCCCACAGCTCGCCAAAGCGGGCAGCAGGCGGCGCGGCGCGCCAGAGCGGGGCTTTCAGGCGCTGCACGCGCCCGCCCTCCTGATCGATGAAAATGGGCGCATCGCGGCCTACGCAATCGCGCAACTCGCCCATCAGCCGGGTGATCTGCTTTGGCCGGTCGATATTGCGGGCAAAGACGATAAAGCCCCACGGGTCCGCATCGCGGAAGAAGGCTTTCTCCTCCGGCGTCAGGCTTTCGCCCATGAGGCCGTATATCGCCGCTGTCACGCTCATCGGGCCGCCACCAGACAGTCCTGCCCGCGCGAAGAAAGCGTCTGGCAATAGCGCGAGGCGTCATCGCGCGTTTCAAACGCGGCAATGCGCAGGCGGTGATAAATGCCGCGCGCGCCCAGATTGGCCTCGACGATGGACGGGCTGCGGCCTGAGGAGAGGTCCGGGAAGCGGGTCACGAAGGCAATCCAGGCCTCTTCGGCCTCCTCGATCGTGCGGAAGGCGGCGATCTGGACCACGAAATTGCCGCTGGCGCTGGCGGCCGGCGGGGCCGGGCGCGGCTCTTCGCGCGCGGGCTGGCGCTCCTCAGCCGGGCGCTGCTGTTCGGGCTGGCGTGTTTCTGGCGCGGGCGGCGGTGTGTCCTCGATAACTGGCGCGCTCTGCGCCGGGGGGGCTTCCTCGCGCGGGGCTTCCTCACGCGGCAGGGCCAGCCGGTCGGAATCTTCGGTCTCAACGGTCAGGGCCGGACGCTCCGGTTCGCTGGCGGCTGGCTCTTCCGGGCCGGGGCGGACAGCCGGATCAATCTCCACCGTCTCGACAGCGCCGCGCTCCCGCTCGCGCAGGGCATAGGCTTCAATGTCCTGACCCGGCGTTTCAAACCCGCCCGGATCCTCCGGCGCGGTCCGCCAGGGCTGGCTGTCAGCGGTAAGGATGGGCGCGGTATTGCGCTCGCGCACGCCCAGATTATACGCGCTCCAGACAACGCCGAGGAACAGCACCAGCACGATGGCGGCGGCCAGCAGCAATATCGGCCCGCGCCGCCCCTGCCCGTCATCGCGGGCATCGAACGTGTCGTAGGCGTCCGGATCGTAATCGGTCGAGTTTCGGTCC
This sequence comes from Glycocaulis sp., assembly GCF_051859565.1. GTDB lineage: Bacteria > Pseudomonadota > Alphaproteobacteria > Caulobacterales > Maricaulaceae > Glycocaulis. Next base: position 10,409 of record NZ_JBHYFK010000007.1, on the reverse strand, counting down.
CGAGAGGGCATGGCTTTCCTGTTGACGGCGATGGGCGCGAATCAGTCCACGCGCCTCTGGTTAACAGAGTATCAAGATGCAGCCTGTCTTGCGCGGGTGCGGCGCTCAGCTTCCACAGGTTTCAGCGCCAGGCTTCCACATGGAAGAGCTGGCGATGTTGGTCGATCGCATAGCGGTCTGTCATCCCGGCAATGTAGTCGCACACCACACGCGCCGTCTCCGGGCTGCCGGGCGTATCCGCTTGCCGGTGAAACTCGGTCGGCAGCAGGGCCGGGTCGTTCAGGAAAGCCTCAAACAGCTCCCTCACGATCCGCTTGCCCTTCTCCTTGGCGCGCTTGACCTTGTAGTGCAGATACATGTTTGCGTAGAGGAAGCGGCGCACGGCAGACAGCTGCACCAGCATGCTTTCCGAGAAGCTGACCACCGGATGGTCCAACGCGCGCACCGCTTCGGGACTGTCCACGCCCGATGCCGCCAGCCGCGCGCGGGTTTCCTCCAGCACATCATTGACCATCAGGCCAATAAGGCGGCGGATCGCCTCGTGAATGGTCAGGCTGGTGCCGATATCGGGATATTGTGCACGCACCGCGCGGAACACATCGCCGACCAGCGGCAAGTCCATCACCTCGTCCAGCTTCAATATCCCGGCGCGCAGCCCGTCATCAATATCGTGATTATTATAGGCGATATCGTCCGACAGGGCGGCTATCTGCGCCTCGACCGAGGAATGGGTATGCAGCTCCAGCCCGCGCCAGTCCTCATAGGCGGTAAAGCCCCAGGGCAGCTTCGCCGGATCATCGCCTTGTCTCATCAGCGGGCCGTTATGCTTGACGACGCCCTCCAGCGTCTCCCAGGCGAGGTTCAGCCCGTCAAATTCAGGATAGCGCCGCTCCAGCAGAGTGATGACGCGCAGCGTCTGGGCGTTGTGGTCAAACCCGCCAAAGCCCTTCATCGCCTCGGCAAGCCCGTCCTCGCCCGAATGGCCAAAGGGCGGATGTCCCAGATCGTGGGCGAGCGCAGCCGCCTCTGCGAGATCTTCATCCACCTGCAGGGCGCGCGCCAGCGTGCGGGCAATCTGGGAGACTTCCAGCGAATGGGTCAGGCGTGTGCGGAAATGATCGCCCTCATGGGCGACGAAAACCTGTGTCTTCTCTTTCAGGCGGCGGAAGGCGGTGGAGTGGATGATGCGGTCCCGGTCGCGCTGGAAAGCCGAGCGTGTGGCGCTTTCAGCCTGCGGGTGTAGCCGCCCGCGCGTTTTCGCCGGATCGCAGGCATAAGGCGCGCGCGTAAACACCATCAACATCACTCCTTCACGGCCCGCCCTTCCATCGGCGGCCCTCTACGTCCATATATCGGGTGTATTGCCAGTCGGGAACCGTAGAACGCCATGAGCGAAGCCCAGATCAGCCTGTCAGAGACAGCCGCCCGCCAGATCCTTCAGATCCTGAAAGGCCAGGACAAGCAATTCCTGCGCGTCTCGGTGATTGGCGGCGGGTGCTCCGGCTTTTCCTACCAGTTCGATCTGGAGAGCGAGCGCAGCGATGATGACCTTGCCATCGAGCGCGACGGCGCCACCGTGCTGGTCGACACGATGAGCGTGGATTTCCTCAAAGGGTCCGAGATCGACTATGTCGACGAGCTGATCGGCGCATCCTTCCGCATCCATAATCCCAACGCCACCGCTGCCTGTGGCTGCGGGACGAGCTTTTCGATCTGATTTCTCCATAACTTTCCGGGGGCTGGACCATGGACGTTATCGACGCTCTGAAGCGCCGCATTTCCACGCGCGCCTTTCTCGACACGCCCGTCAGCGAGACTGAAATACGCGAGCTTCTCGATGCTGCGCGCTGGTCGGCCTCGGGCGGCAATCTCCAGCCCTGGCAGGTGCATGTCGTGGCGGGTGAAGCGCGCCAGCGCGTGATCGATGCTGTACAGAAAAAGCTCTCCACCGATCCCTTCACCAACGAATCCGCCTTCCCGGTCTATCCCGAAAGCCTGTGGGAGCCGTATCGCTCGCGCCGTTTTCAGGTCGGCGAGGACATGTATGAGCTTTTGGGCGTTCCGCGCGAGGACAAGGGCGCGCGCCTCGCGCACCTGATGGCCAATTACGAATTTTTCGGCGCGCCGGTGGGCGTGTTCTTCTCGATCGATGAGCGGATGAACCCCAATCAGTGGGCGCATCTGGGCATGTTCATGATGAGCTTCTGCCTCGCCGCTGAAAGCAAAAGGCTCGCCACCTGCATGCAGGAAGCGTGGACGCTGCACGCCGGAACCGTGGCAAAGACGCTGCGCATCGAGAAGCCGCAAATCGTCTATTGCGGGCTGGCACTCGGCCATGCCGACACATCCGCAAAAGTGAACCAGCTGCGCACACGGCGCGCCGAAGTGGACGAATTTGCGAGCTTTGAGGGGTTTTAGGGTTCCAACCCTTGTCATCCTCCGGCCGAGCGTGAGCGAGGTCCGCCCCCGGTTTTCCTCCCCCGTTTACGGGGGAGGTGTCGAGCGTCAGCGAGACGGAGGGGGGGCAACTTTTGTTGAATCCCCCCTCGGCTCTTCGAGCCACTCCCCCCGTAAACGGGGGGAGAAAACGGTTGCCCCCTACACCCCACACGTGAACTCCCCCGCGCAGAAGGCTGAAATCGCCCACATATAGCCGGTCAGAAGGCCCACCCAGATGAGTGACGGCAGGAAGACCCACGCCACGCCTGCGCCCGGCCTGCGCGTCCAGAACACGATCCAGCCAATGAGAAGCCCTGCCCCGGCGACGAACGGCCCGGCCAGCAGGAAATACAGCACCACGCGCATGAGATCGCGGTTCGCACCGCTTTCCACCGCGCCGGAAAACGCCATCATCGAGACGCCCCATGTCGCCGCGCCAAACAATCCGGTCAGCAGTGCAGCCAGACTTGCCAGCAACAGGGTGAGAACTGCTAGAAAGGTGATACGTCGGCGCTGGCCGGAAATGTCGTCCACCGGGTCTGCGTTCATGGTCCGGCCCCGTTCAGCCCGAATTCTCACTCCCCCGCCAAAGGCATACTAGCATGACTCTCTCAATCGCGACGTGGAATGTGAACTCCATCAAGGCGCGCCTGCCCAACGTGCTGGAATGGCTGGGCGAAGCAAAGCCGGACATTGCCTGCCTGCAGGAGATCAAATGCCAGGATGAGGGCTTCCCGCGCGAGGAGATCGAGCGGCTGGGCTACAACATCGAGACGGTGGGCCAGAAGAGCTATAACGGCGTCGCCCTGCTTTCGCGCTTTCCTATCGAGGAAGTGGCCGAGCGCGCCCTGCCCGGCGGCAATGGCGAGGAAGAACAGGCCCGCTATATCGAGGCGGTGATCAGCGCGCCGGGTGGCCCGGTGCGCGTGGCGAGCATCTACCTGCCCAACGGCAACCCGGCGCCGGGGCCGAAATACGATTACAAGCTGGAATGGATGGCGCGCCTGCACGCGCATGCCGCCAAGCTACTGGCCTATGAAGAACCGCTGGTTCTGGCGGGCGATTACAATGTTATCCCGCGCGATTCCGATGTGCATGATCCGGCCGCGTGGGAGGGCGATGCCCTGATCCTGCCCCAGACGCGCGATGCCTTCTTCGCGCTGCAATGGCTCGGCTTCACCGAAGCCTTCCAGCATCTCGATGGCCGCGCGCACCAGTATACGTTCTGGGACTATCAGGCGGGTGCGTGGCAGAAGAATAACGGCATCCGCATCGACCACCTTCTGTGCTCGCCGCAGGCCGCTGACCGCCTGAAATCGATCGAGATTCACAAGGATGTGCGGGGCAAGGAAAAAGCGTCCGACCACGTACCCGTAGTCGGGACTTTTGATCTCTAGCTGCCTGTCTAGACCCGCTGAAAATCGTAGAAATCGCCGCCCAGACCCATGATGCGCGTGAGCGCATCCAGCGCCGCGCGGCTTTCATCCACCAGCGCAGGATCAGCCAGCTCCGTCAGGCTCAGGCTCTCGCGGTAATGGGTCTTGGCCCAGTCGGTCAGCGCGGCAAACAGCCGGTCATCGAGCATCACACCCGGATTGACAGCCTTGAGCTCCGCCGGGGTCAGCACCACGCGCAGGCGCAGACAGGCAGGCCCGCCGCCATTCCTCATGGACTGGCGCACATCGGCATAATCCACGCGCCCTATCGGGCCATTGCCTGCCACCATGCGCTCGCAATAGGCGCGCGTTGAGGCAGTCTCTTGCGTCTCTTTGGGGGCCAGCAACACCATGCGGTCCTCGCCGGGCCAGTCGAGAAGCTGGGAGTTGAAGATATAGCTGGTGATGGCGTCCTCTATCGGCACTTCGTCCTGCGCCACCTCGACGAAGACCGGATCGAACAGGCCCTTGGCCGCCGCGCGGATCGCATCGAGCGTCGCTTCAGTGTCCTCGAACGCCAGCTCGTGGAAGAAGAGAACCCGGCCATTGCCGACGCACACGACATCATTGTGGAAAGCGCCGGCCTCGATGGCGGCGCGCGACTGGCGCACGATGACGGTGCGTTCAGGGTCGAGCCCATGGCGGCGGGCAATCGCCTCACACGCCTGCTTGGTCTGGCGGGCGGGGAAGCGCGCCTGCCAGCTTTCAAAGGCGTCGCGCCCATAGACGAGGATTTCCACGCCCGGCGCGCCATGCTCGGCGCACAGGCGCACATGGTTGGCCGCGCCTTCATCGCCAAAGGCAGATTGCATCGGCAGCGGGTCATGCACCGCGAAATGGTTCTCATCGGGGAAGATGGCGCGCAAGGCCCGCGCGGTCTGCGGTCCCTCGATGGATCGATGGAGTGTGGAGAGAAGATTGGCCGCGCTCATATGCAGGCGGCCATCGGCCGTGTCTGGGCTGGGCGAGACCGTGGCCGCATTGGCCGCCCACATCGGGCTGGCCGAGGCCATATTGCGTGCCAGCACCGGCGCACGGCGAAAGGCGCTCTCCCAGACTTGGGCGTCGCTGCCGGTGAAGCCGAGCGCGCGCAGGCCGGGAATAAAAGGGCGCTCGTGCGGCGGCAGAAAGCCCTGCACCAGCCCTGCATCGGCAAGGCGTTTCGCCTTGGCCAGCCCCTCCAGCACACCGGCGCGCGGAGCGGCAATGTTGCCCGCATTCTTCGCGCTGGCGAGATTGCCTTCGGCGAGGCCTGCATAATTATGCGTCGGGCCGACCAACCCGTCGAAATTGGCTTCGATAGCGCTCATCAGATGCCTTTCACCGGCAGGGAGCTAAGCTCAGGTGCGGCCTGTGTCGCGACCGGATAGGCGCAATAATCCGCCGCGTAATACGCGCTGGGGCGCAGATTGCCCGACTGGCCCGGCCCGCCAAACGGCATCGAGGACGCAGCTCCTGTGGTAGGCCGGTTCCAGTTGACGATCCCTGCCCGCGAACCCGCCCAGAAGCGCTTCCACAGGGCGGCATCATCGCTGACCAGCCCCGCGGCAAGGCCATAGGCGGTGTTGTTGGCCTCTTTGAGCGCATCTTCAAAGCTATTGGCGCGGCGCACCTGCAATAGCGGACCGAACACTTCGTGGTCTGGCGTTTCAAGGCCGGTCACATCGATCAGGGCCGGGCTGACAAAGGCGGGGCCGGCCTCTAGCCGCTTTGCCTCCAGCAGCACCTTGCCGCCGAGCGAAGCCAGATCAGCTTGCGCCTTGATCACGGCGTCTGCGGCATGCGGCGTCACCAGCGGCCCCATGAAGGGCTCAGGATTGGTATTCCACGGCCTGATGGTCAGGCGCGCGGCCATGTCCGCGACGGCGCTGACCACCGCATCACCGGCTGCGCCCGCCGGCACGATAAGCCTGCGCGCGCACGAGCAGCGCTGACCGGCACTGATATAGGCCGACAGTATGGCGATGCGGGCAGCGGCGTCGGCATCCTTCGCATCCCACACCACGAGCGGATTATTGCCACCCATTTCCAGCGCGAGCTGGATGCCGGTGCGGCCGGCAAACTTCTTGTGGATGAAAGAGCCGGTCGTCCAGGAGCCGGTGAAGAGCACGCCGTCGAGGTCTGCATCATCCAGCGCCGCTGCGCCGGTCTCGCGTGCGCCCTGAACGAGGTTGAGCACGCCTTTCGGCAGGCCCGCCTCTTCCCAGCATTCCACCATCAGCGCAGCCGTGGCGGGCGTCAGCTCGGAGGGTTTGAATACCAGCGTATTGCCCGCCAGCAGGGCCGGCACGATATGGCCGTTCGGCAGATGGCCGGGGAAGTTGTACGGGCCCAGCACGAACAACACGCCCAGCGGCTTGTGGTCCAGCACGGCCTCGCCAAAGTCGGACGCTTCCACGCGCCGCCCTGCCCGCTCCTCGCGGGCCTTGATGGAAATGGCGATCTTGCCCGCCATCGCCCCCGCCTCGCCTTGCGCTTCCCACAAGGGTTTGCCCGTCTCGCGCGAGATCAGCTCGGCGAAGGCTTCCTTGCGTTCAACCAGGATGGCGCCGAACCGCTCCACAATGGCGCGCCGGGTCTCGAAATCGGTGAGCGCCCAGTCAGCGAAGGCGGCACGGGCCGCCGCGAAGGCCGCGCGTACATCGGCCGGGCCGGCAGCATTGCCGCTCCACACCGTGTCACCGCTTGCCGGATCGAGAGAGGCAAAGACTTCGCCTGCGCCCTTGCGCCATCCACCATCGATAAAGAGGCTGTTGCCGCTCATGTATTCACCCATACTCTTGCTGTGTTCCCATCGCTCAGATCGAGCGCGCGCTGCACGTCATCATCCAGCGCAACCGTGTTCTCGCTGACGCGGACCTCGCACCTGACGAGACGGAAATCGTTCATTCGGTCGGTGGAGACCATCGCCTCTACCGTCTCGCCGCCTGCCGAGCCGACGGTCAGCACGCGGCTTTCGCGCACCGTGCGGACACGCTCGACCGGGCAGTCCACCAGCGGTCCGCCATCGAAAATATCGACATAGCGGTGATACTCGAACCCTTCCCACTCCAGCAGCCGCTTTGCGTTCACGCCGTGCGGATGGGTCTTGCCCATCACCTCGCGCACGCCGGAAGGCAGATGATCCAGATAGATCGGGTGGGTCGGCATGAGATCGAGAATGAACTGGTTATCGGTGGAGGCGCTCATCCGGTCGGCCTCGTCAAACGTCATACGGAAAAAGGGCCGGGTGACGTGGTTGTAGAAGACGGACTCGCCCGCCTCATCGACGACGCCGCGCAGCTCAGCCACCACGCGCTCGCCAAAGCGCGAGCGGTCGGCGCCGATCAGCAGATAGCGTGACTGCGCCATCAACCGCCCTGCCCCGCGCCCGCGCGCGGCGTCCGACACGAAGAGCGAGCCAACCTCGCTGCAGCCCGCAAAATCATTGACCAGCATCATCGCTTCCATGTCGAAGCGGCGGTCCGCCTCCTTGGAGGCTTGCGCGAAGGTCATGATCTTGAAGTCGAAATATGGCTTCTTGATCCCCACTGCGGCCTTGACCGCCGCCGTGCCGAGCACCTTGCCGCTCTCGGTGTCTTCCAGCATGAGCTGATAGGCCGCGTCGGAGCGGTCAGGGATTTTCCCGGCAAACGCCTGTTCGGACTTCTCCAGCTTTTCAGCCAGCGCATCGGCGCTGACCGCCAGGCTGGTGAAGCCTGTGCCCGCTGAAGCGGCCAGAGCGGTAAAGGATGAATGATCCGCGCTACGCGCCGAACGCACCATCAGCATGGCCGTATATTCCTGTCCTAAAGGGCACGGGCGAGTGCGCGTGCCTCGCGGGCATCGAACTCGCCTTTGGCAAATTTCATCAGCATGACAGCAGAGAGCTTCGCTTTTTCGGTGAAGCTGGAGATTTTGGCGATCTCCCGGTCTGAATGGATGTCGGCGCCGCGCACGCCCAGCGTATCCACATTGGGACAGCCCGACGCCCACAGATTATTGCCCTCGCATACGCCACCCGTAGGGTTCCACTTCAGATCGAGGCCGATCGTGCGGCCCGCCTCACGTGTCCATTCAAACATGCGCAGGTTTGCCGGGGTCATCGGCTTGGGCGGGCGGGTGAACCCGCCATGCAGATCGGCCACGATGCCGTCGCGGGTGTTGATCTCGGCTACCGCCTTCTCAAGACCGGAGAGGGCCCAGCGCGCATCCTCCTCGTCGCCGACACGCACATTGAAGCGCACGACAGCCACATCCGGCACTACGTTGGGCGCGCCGCCGCCATCAATGCGCGAGACATTGATGGTCACAGCCTCGCGCTGGCCGTTGAGCGCATCTATCGCCTTGGCAAAGGCCGCCCCGGCCACGATCGCGTTGCGGCCCAGATGATGCTCACGCCCCGCGTGAGCGGCCCGGCCCTTCACCCGAAGTGAGAAATTGCCCGAGCCTTTGCGCGCGCCCGCCAGCGAGCCGTCAGCGAGTGCAGGCTCATACGTCATGCCGACATGAGCCTTGGCGCCGAGCTCCGCCAGGACAGGACCGGAACCCAGCGAGCCGATTTCCTCATCCGGGCTGATGAGAACGTCATAGCCCAGATCCTTCGCCCACGGGCTGCGCTCCAGCGCCAGAAGGCCGTGCAGCATGACCAGAAGCCCGCCCTTCATGTCCGCCACGCCAGGGCCATTGAGGGTGTCGCTGTCCACATCCCGGCAGGTCTGGAAGGGGTGATCGGCGGCAAAGACGGTGTCGGAATGGCCGGTCAGCACGATACGTATCAGAGCGTCCGGACGTGCTGATACCTTCAGCGCAGCCGTGTACTCAACCGGCCTGATCTCACCATCAGGCGTGACGGTTTCAGACGGCGCCAGCTCCACCGTCTCTATACGGGCATCGAGGCGTGAGAAGGCGTCCGTCAGCTTGGCCTGCATCGCCTCCAGCCCTGCCGCATTGCGGCTGCCCGAATTGATGTCAGACCAGCGCCGGACGGAGGCGATCATGGAATCGCCTTCGCCATCGATCCAGCCGAGGGCGGATTTCTCATCTGCCGATAAGGTAAGCGCGCTCATGGAAGACCACCTGCAATGCTGCTGCCAGCGACGATCAGACGTGTGAAAGCGCCTGCTCCAGATCGGCGATAAGATCGTCCGGATGTTCGATGCCGATCGACACCCGCACCATGCCCGCCGAAAATTTCAGGCGCTCACGCAGGGCCGGATCAACGCCGGAATGCGTGGTGGAGCCGGGATGGCAGATAAGTGTCTCGGTGCCGCCAAGGCTGACCGCCAGCTTGATGACTTTCAGCGCATTGAGCATGCGGAAAGCCCCTTCCTGCCCGTCCGTAACGTCGAAGGCGAAGGTGGAGCCATAATACTCGCCCGACTGGCGGTGGTGCACGGTGTGATCGCGCGAACCGGGCTCCAGGAAGCCGAGATAGCGCACCTTCTCCACTTTCGGGTGATCTTTCAGGTAGGCAGCGACCTTTGCCGCACCATCAAACGCCGCCTGCATGCGCAGGCTGACCGTCTCCAGCGAGCGCGCGAGCATCCAGCACGTATTCGGATCGAGATTGGTGCCAATGGCCGAACGCAGCTTGCGCACCGGCGCCATCACCTCGCTGGAACCCATCGCTGCACCCCCGATCAGATCGGAATGCCCGCCGATATATTTCGTCAGGGAGTAGACAACGAGGTCTGCGCCATGCGCCAGCGGCGACTGGCCGATAGGGCCAAGCACCGTGTTATCGACGACCACGACCGGGCGGTGCCCCTGCCGCTTGCCAATCTCGTCAGCGAGCGACTTCATCAGCGCCAGATCGACAATTTCGTTGGTCGGGTTGGTCGGCGTCTCGGTGTAGATCATCGACACGCGCCCGCGCTTCATCGCGGCCTCGGCCTGCGCGCGGATTTCATCGTCGGGCGCGCCCGCAACAAAATCCTCCATCGCGATACCGTAATTGGGCATGATATTGCGGATCAGCGTCTCGGTGCCGCCATAGAGCGGGGTGGACTGCAAGACCACATCGCCTGACCTGGCAAAGGCCAGCAGCACAGTGGAGATTGCGCCCATGCCAGAAGAGAAGACACACGCCTCCTCGGCGCCATCAAAAAGCGTCAGCCGGTCTTCCAGCACTTCCACATTGGGGTTGTTGAAACGCGAATACATGAGCCCCGGCGCCGCCGGGTCCCCGTCAACGGCACGCCCGCCCATCACACGGAAAAAGGCCGCACCCTCCTCCGCACTGGAGAATACGAAGGTGGAGGTCTGAAAAATCGGCGGCTTGATCGCGCCCTCAGAGAGTTTGGCATCGAACCCGTAGCTCATCATCAGGGTTTCCGGCCGCAAAGGCCGGTTGCCGAGAGCGCGCTTGCGATAGGGGGTTTCGGGTTTGCTCATCTGGACGCCTTTTTCAAAAATCGGTTCGGGTCATGTCCCGGCGCCTTGGCGCGCAGGAGGCAGAGGGCCTGCCCCGCCATGACGTGATGTCCCTGTCTTGCGCTGTGGCGGCAGGCGGGTCAACCCGCCGCAAGTGCGCTGCGCCAGCGCAGCATGGGC
>NZ_JBHYFK010000006.1:197736-261356 GCF_051859565.1 Glycocaulis sp. | reverse complement strand
GTGGTGGCGCTGGGCCTCGCCTCAGGCTTCCTCGAACCGCTGGAATCCACCTCCATCCACCTCATCCAGAGCGGGATTGCACGCCTGCTCACCCTCTTCCCCAGCCGGGATTTCGAGCCGGCTGATATCGAGCGCTACAACTTCATGATCGCGCGGGAGTTTGCGCAGGTGCGCGACTTCATCATCCTGCACTATCACCTCACCGAACGGGACGACACGCCGCTCTGGAAGTATTGCCGCTCCATGGACGTGCCGGAAACGCTGAAAGAAAAATACCGCATATTCCAGAGCCACGGGCGGATCTTCCGCGATAATGACGAGCTGTTCAACGATACGAGCTGGTTCGCCGTGATGATCGGTCAGGGCATGGTGCCGCGCAGCTATGACCCGGTGGTGGAGGCCATGGACGAGGCCACGCTGCGCGCGCGCATGAACGAGCTGCATTCAGTGATCCGCAATTGCGCCGACCAGATGCCCGGCCATGCCGACTTCATCGCCATGAACTGCGCCGCGAAAGCGGCGTAAGGTGGCCCGGTTTTCCTTGCGTCATGTTGTTTCCCCTGAAATGATAGCGCTAACAATCACGAAGGCGAAAAGCCCCGCAAAGATCTGAGGGAGGATCATCATGAGCTGCAAAAGCAATCGGGCCCTGCTGACCGGCGCCAGCGCGCTGGTGCTTATGCTGGCGGCCTGTGAAGCGCCGGAGGCGGGTGACAACGCCCCGCCGCCCGCCGCCAACTCCAATGATGAAGCCGAAGCGGCCGCGAACGGCGAAGATGGCCCGCTGCTCGCCCGGTTCGACTGGTTCCATTATGAGGGCAGCGATCCGGCCCATGAGGCCTTCCCGGCTGGCGAAGGCGAGTTCCAGAACCCGGTTCTGGGCGGCTTCTATCCAGACCCCAACATCTTGCAGGTGGGCGAGGATTATTACCTGACCACCTCCACCTTCGCCTACTTTCCCGGCCTCCCCGTGTTTCACAGCCGCGATCTGGTGAACTGGACACAGATCGGCAATGCGCTGGACCGCACCGACATGGTGGATTTCGGCAATCTGGGGCTTTCGCGCGGCATCTTTGCGCCCGCCATGGCGTACCATGATGGCACATTCTACATGCTCAACACGTGTGTGGATTGCGGCGATAATTTCATCATCAGCGCGAGCGATCCGGCAGGGCCGTGGTCCGCTCCGGTCTGGCTGCCTGATCTCGCGGGCGGGATCGACCCCTCCCTCTTCATCGACGAGGACGGGCGCGCCTACATGCTCAATAATGGCCCGCCTGACCGCGAGCCGGAATATGACGGCCACCGTGCGGTATGGATCCAGGAGTTTGATCTGGAAACTCTCACCACGTTCGGCGAGCGCATCGTGCTGGTCGATGGCGGGGTGGATTTCTCCACCCAGCCGATCTGGATCGAAGGCCCGCACATCTACAAGGTGGACGGGCTCTACTATCTGATATGCGCCGAGGGCGGCACCGCCGAAGGCCATTCACAGGTCGTCCTGCGCAGTGAGAACCCGATGGGGCCCTACGAGGCGTGGGACGGCAATCCCATCCTCACCCAGCGCGATCTGCCGCGCGACCGGCCCTTCCCCATTACATCTGCGGGTCATGCGAGCTTTGTCACCACGCCGTCTGGCGAGTGGTGGGGCACCTTCCTTGCCGTGCGGCCCTATGGCGATGATCTCTACAATACCGGACGCGAGACCTTCCTGATGCCGGTAAGCTGGGAAGAAGGCTGGCCGCGCATGACCGGAGACGGCGATCTCATCCCTTACGCCTACCGCCGCCCGGACCTGCCGCCGCAGGAACCGGCAGACCCACCCATGGCGGGCGCGTTCGAGGTACATGAGGATTTCTCAAGCACCCTGCCCCCGCACTGGATGATGCTGCGCCTGCCGCAGGAAAGCTGGCATGATCTGGATAGCGAGCCGGGCAGTCTCGTACTGACCGCGCGCAATGTGGCGCTGGGCGAGAACGCCAACCCGTCCTATCTCGGGCGCCGCCAGCAGCACATGTATGCCAGCGCCTCCATGCGTATGCGCTTTGAGCCGCAATCGCCCGGTGACCGGGCCGGGCTCGTCGCCCTGCAAAGCGATGAGTACTGGTATTTCATCGGCCTTGCCCGCGATGGAGATGGCGATGTGATCCGTGTGGAGCGCCGTGCCGGGCCTGATCAGGACGTGCATGGCGAAATCCTCGCCAGCACGCCGTTTGAAGGTGAGGCAGGCGCGCCGATCGACCTGCGCATCACCGCGCGGGCCGGCGAGTATGACTTCCACTTCGCGCTTGAAGACGGCGAGTGGCAGCCCCTGCTGGAAAACGCGGACGGCTCGCTCCTCTCCACCCGGATAGCGGGCGGATTTGTCGGCGTCACCATGGGGCCGTACGCGTATTCAGGCGAATAGGCGCTGAACCCCGGACGCGCCAGTGATCCGGGGCCTGTTTCAAGTATATTACCACGAGGTCCCGGACAGCGCTGCGCGCTTCCGGGATTTCATCCATCCTGGGATTACCTTCGTTTTCCCGGCGAAAGTCGGGACCCAGAAATGACTGGGCACCGACTTACGCCGGTGAAACGCAAGACGGGGGGACTGGACTCATCTCTCCAGCCCGGCCCCCTCAGGGGCCGCAAGGCCGACCGGCCGCCCGCGCCACCTCATCCTGAGGAGCTGCCGCAGGCGGCGTCTCGAAGGGGCGCGGAACATCGCAGCCGGAATGGGCTGCGAAGCTAAACAGAAGCTACTATCTCGCCCGCCAGCTCTCCGGCGGGCCGAGATAGGTCTGAGGCAGCTCGCCGCGCGCAATAACAATGCGCTGGAAAACGGGGCCGGTATCGACCATCCAGATCCGCAACACTTGCGGCCCTGCCTCCACATTGTGGCGGCTGGTATGGACGACCGAGTTGTTGCCGACATTACGTTCCCAAGCCGCGTCACTGTCATCGAGATGCATGTTGATGACCTGCGGGGCCTCATCCCCGATGGAGACCACGTAGCGCAAGCCCCCCTGCCCTCTGAAATCGAGCGTCGGGGAGAGCCTGACCTGCACCTCCACCTCACCGGCTTCCAGGAGATGAATGTCGTATTCCAGGCGCGGCGAGTCTCCGCCCGGCGTGACGGCCTCTGCGGTCGGCGGGAAGAGCGTCACCGATGAGAGCGTCCGGCCAAGGTTCGGCACGGTGCGCCACTCCACGCCGTCACCGTCCACCGAGCGGGCGAAGTGCGCTGCTTCCATGGCGACGAAGCCATCGGCTTCCACAAACGCGCCCTCGGCAGGCGTGATTGCGGGGTTCACCGCCGTGACGCCGATCTCGATCACGTTCCGGTCAGGACCCGTGACGGAGATTGTCGCGCTGGCCTCACCTTCGGGCGCTGCGTCCCAGTCGATGGAGACCGCGACGCGGCCATCGCCGCGCCCCTGCGTCTGCGACAGGCGCACCCAGGGCGCGCTGGCAGCGAGGGTATAGCGCGCCGGACTGCCCCCCCGGTCGAACAGATCGATATGGCGGGTCTGGCGGCCATGACGGTAGAAGGCGGGCAGCGACGGCGCGCCGTCTGCACCCGGCCAGGCTCGCTCATCACCCTCCACGGCGACGCCGAGCACCGCGCCGCGCGTCAGCGCCACGCTTTCGAGCTCGGGCAGCACGTCCTCTTCAGGCTGCTGCCAGTAGGTATAGGAGATGCGGGTCTGGGCCATCATGTGGACCCATTTTCCGTCCGCCACATCCTCTTCGTAGAAGCGGTCGAGCTCATGGCTGCGCTGGAACGCTTCGCGCACCGCATCGGCAGCCGCATTGGCCGCCACGCGCCCTTGCGCGGCGTAGAGCCGGTTGCGCGCGGTCTCGATATGCAGCCGGTTCAGATTGCCCGCCGCGATCACCGGATACCAGACGAGCTGGAGATAAGCGTCGTCATATTCAGGATCAAGGCGTTCCCGCACGGCATTGGCGAGATCGGCCAGCGCGTCCCATTCGGCGAGGATGCGCTCCGCCTCATCGAAATTGACGAGACTGTACGTGTCCGGTCCGACCATTTCCGGCTTGCGGCGTGAATTATAGTTCGTATAGCCGGTCAGCAGCGCGGCGATATCGTCGGCATGAGCCTCACCAAACTGCTGGGCGGCCCAGCCCCGCGTGAAGCCCTCCATCACGTCCTGCGTCATCGCGGCCGGGTTCCAGGCCTGGGTCAGGAAATGGCTGATCGGAAGCTCCATGGGCTTCAGGTCGCCGACATTGACCAACCAGAGCTGATCGGCCGCGAACTCCCACGCGATATTCATCTGCTCCCAGGTGCGCGCGATCTGGGTGGTGTTGATCCATTTGTAGTTACGTGGGCCGCCCACATAGTCGAAATGGTAATACATCCCGAACCCGCCCGCGCGTTCCTCGCCCGGTTGCGGCACGCGCCGGATATTGCCCCAATTGTCATTGGCAAACAGGATCATCACGTCGTCGGGCATCTGCATACCCTCGTCGTAATAATCGAGCACCTCCTTGTAGAGCGCCCACATCTGCGGCGTTTCGCTGGCAGGACGGCCCGTCACCTCCTCGATGATGGCGCGCTGATCGGCGACAATGCGCTCCATCAGCTCGACCTCGGTCTCATCGCTCATGGCTTCATCGCCATCGCCGCGCATGCCGAGCACGACCGGCGTCTGATGGCGTGCAAGCCGGGTTATCCCCTCACGCCAGAAGCGTTGCAGGTTTTCCCCGTTGGTGCGGTAATTCCAGTCTCCGGTGCCATAGCGCTCCCATTCGATATGGGCGCGCAGCATGGGCTCGTGGTGGGTGGTGCCAACCACAACACCCATCGTCTCCGCCGTGACCGGGTTCAGCGCGTCATCATCGTAGAAGGCTTTGCCCCACATGGCCGACCAGAGATAATTGCCGCGCAGGCGCAAGATCAACTCGAACACATCGCCGTAGAAAAGGTGATTGAAGCCGCCATAGGTCTCGTTCACCCAGCCCAGCAGTGACGGGTTCTCGTTATTGAGGAAGATGCCGCGATAGCGCACGTGCGGGCGCTCTGCCCGGCGCCCTTCAGTGACGTAGAGATCGCTGTTGCGCGTAACCGGCACATCGGCCCACCAGTACCAGGGCGACACGCCCATGCGCTCCGAGAGATCGTAAATGCCGAATATGGCCCCGCGCATGTCGGAGCCCGCAATCACCAGTGCGCGGTCAATGCCGGGCGCGGGATTATCGACCACCTGCTGGACATAGGCCTCCCACTCGCCAGCAACGCCGGAGACGTCAAGGCGGCCCTCTTCCACCAGCCGGTCGATATCGTGGTTGCGCCCCAGAACCCCGGCGATAACGGCCATACCGCGGCTGTCTGCACGCCGTAGATTGGTGATCTCGGCAGGGATTTCTCCCCGCGCGACACGATCAAGATCATCGCGCAGATCCTGCGCGGCGCGCAACAAGCCCGGATAGTCGCCCGGATCAGTACGCACGATGGTCGGCTCGCCCGAAACGATCAGCGGGAAGGCCGAAGCCGGTGGCGAACCAGCGCAGACGCCGGCGGGGCCTTCGCACTCCCCGCGGACCGGATGCTGGGCCGCCACCGGCCCCGTCAGGAGAACGAACGCGATCAGCGTCTGGAGCATGAGACCGCGGGAGAGTGGACGTCTGCTCTCGCTCATCGCGTTCGTTCCTTTCTCTAAGGACCGCTGCCAGTCCCTATTCAACAACCGTCAGCGTGGCTGACTGGAGGTCTGCCGAATTCGGGCCGACCGAGATGGTGAAGGTGCCCGGCTCGACCACCCGCTCCATCTGCAGGTTCCAGAGCGAGAGCGCCTCCGGCTCCAGCTCGAAGCGCACCGTGCGCCGCTCGCCTGGACGCAGGGTGACGCGCTCAAAGCCCTTCAGCTCAAGTACGGGCCGCGTGATGGAAGCCACATCGTCGCGCACATAAAGCTGGACGACCTCATCGCCCTCCCGCTGGCCGGTATTGCGGACATCCACCTCCACGATGGCGGTCTCGCCCACGCGGATGGTGGAGCGCTGGAAGCGCGGCGTGGACATCTCGAAGCTGGTGTAGGAGAGCCCGAACCCGAAGGGCAGAAGCGGGCTTACATCGTCCAGCAGATAGCCGCGCCGGGCCGTCGGCTTGTGGTTATAGAAGACAGGCAGATGGCCGGCAGAGCGCGCAAATGTCACCGGCAGACGCCCGCCCGGATTGACCGCGCCGAATACGACATCAGCGACCGCATTGCCGGTCTCCTGCCCCAGATACCAGCCCTCGATCACCGCATCGGCCTCTTCCAGAAGCTCCTGGATCGCCAGAGGGCGGCCATTGAGCAGCAGGACGACCGTCGGCTTGCCAAGCGCGAAAATCTCGCGGGCAAGATCCATCTGCTGACCGAACAGCTCCAGCGTCGGGCGATCACCCAGATGATCATACGCCCATGCTTCGCGGCTGAGCTGCTCATTCTCGCCCAGCACCATCAGGATCACATCTGCCCCGCGTGCAGCCTCAACGGCCTCCGCGATCAGGCGCTCATTGACCTCGGCAGGCACGGGGTCTACCTCGTCAGCAGCCCAGTCACGGCTTTCGGTCAGGCGCACGCCTTCCGAATAGATGACGTTGAAGTTTCCGTGCTCCTCAGCGGCGTTCTGGAAGCCTTCCAGCACGCTGACCACATGGCGGGGAACATCACTATAGCCCCCCAGCGGCGTGTCCACCGCATGGGTGCCCAGCACCGCAAGCGTGCCGGTACGGGCCGGGTCCAGCGGCAGGGTGCCGTTGTTCGACAGAAGCACCATCGCCCGCTGGGCCGCCTCACGCGCAAGGGCAATGGCCTCTTCGGTCCCGGTCAGGGCCTCGGCGGCATCCTCGTCGACATAAGGGTCATCAAACAGGCCCGCGAGAAATTTCATGGTGAGAAGGCGGCGCACGGCAGCGTCGATCGCCTCCATGGATACCCTGCCCTCCTGCACCAGCCGGACGAGGTGGGGATAGCCATCCGGATCAGGCAGCTCGATATCGACGGTCGCATCCATCGCGCGCACCACCGCATCATCGATTTCGGCGAGCATCTGGTGGCGCGTGATCATTTCGCGGATTGCGAAATAATCGCTGACGATCACGCCATCAAAGCCCCATTCCTCGCGCAACACATCGTTCAGCAGCCAGCGATTGGCATGGCTCGGCAGGCCGTCAATCTCGTTATAGGAGGCCATCACCGACATGACCGGCAATTGCGTGATCGCACGCTCGAACGCGGGAAAGAAAACCTCACGCAGGGTGCGCTCGGAGATATTGGCCGGCCCGATATTGATGCCGGATTCCGGCTCGCCATGTCCGGTCATGTGCTTGAGCGTGACAAAGACCCGCTCCGGCCCAAGAGGCAGGGTCTCACCCTGAAAGCCGCGAATGGCGGCAAGCCCCATCTCGCCGACGAGATACGGATCCTCGCCATAAGTTTCCTCGATCCGCCCCCAGCGCGGGTCGCGCGCCACATCAACCACCGGTGCAAGCACCAGACGGGCGCCGCGCGCGCGCACCTCTCGGGAGGTAACCGTGAAGACGCGTTCAACGAGATCACGATCCCAGGTGCTGGCCAGCGCAATCGATTGCGGGAAGCTGGTGGCGTAGCGCGCGGTATATCCATGCAGCGCCTCCTCGTGGAACATGATCGGGATGCCAAGGCGCGTCTCCTCGATCGCCCAGCGCTGTGCGGCGTTGATATACTGCGCGGTCTGGCGCTCGTTCCGGTTCACCGCACCTTCCGACACACCGGCTGCGACGTTCTCCGGGTCAGCGCCGCGAAAATCGGAAGGACGTGAAATCTGGCCAATGCCGTGAGGATAGTTCTGCGACGCGCTCTCCGGCGAGAAATCGCCCTCGGGCGTCTCGATATCGCCCTTGGACAGCCAGATGCCGATCATCTGGGCGACCTTCTCCTCAAGCGTCATGCGTGAAAGCAGGTCTTCGACCCGCGCCTCGACCGGCTGCGAAGCGTCTCGATACAGAGGAGCTTCCTCCTGCGCGGCAACACCCCACCCAGCCAGCATCAACAGCGCGGCAGCGCCCGCGCCAGCCACTGACATTACGTGCAAAGGTCTGCGTATTTGTCCTAAGGTCATCTACCGTTCCTCCCCGGCATTCCGGCTCATATCGCGGCCAGACATGTTAGCGTTACCATAGCGTAGTTTGGGCGCGGGCTCCGGGTCAATGAATTTGTCTGACTAGTAGTGACAAGTAGACAGCCCTCCGGCATCGGACTATCACGACATATGAACCGGCAAATGTCTCATCGCCGCCACCCGCGCAAGGCTGGCGACACCAACCCGGAGAAGTCGCAAATGAAGGTCCGGCAACGCACTGACACGGGCAGCCTGGTCCGGCCGGGACAGTCTGCAGCCCGCATTCACGGCACGATCGCTCACGATCTCGGCGTGGCCATCGTGTCAGGCCAATACAAGCCGGGCGAGGTGTTGCCGACTGAGATCGAGTTCAGCGAAAGACTGAAAGTGTCGCGCAGCGCCTATCGCGAAGCGGTGCGCACCCTCGCGGCCAAAGGCATGGTGGAGAGCCGGCCAAAGACCGGCACGCGCGTTACAGAGCAGCCCCGGTGGAACCTGCTTGATCCCGATGTGCTTGCCTGGTTCTTCGAGGCAGAACCCTCGCCAGCGCTGGTCAACGGCTTGTTCGAGTTGCGCCTCATCGTCGAACCAGCCGCCGCCGCCCTGGCGGCAGAGCGGCGCGACACGCAGCAACTCACGCGGATGCGAGAAGCGTTGATGCGGATGGAACGCCACACCGTTACGACAGCAGAGGGCCGCGATGCCGACCGCGAATTCCACGCCATCATCCTTGAAGCAACCCGCAACCCGCCCCTGATCTGCCTTGCCAGCACAATTGGGGCAGGCGTCCATTGGACCACCATCTATAAAGCCCGCAAGGACGAACTCCCCCGCGACCCCATGCCCGAGCACTGGAGAGTGTTCGACGCTATCGCGGCAGGGGGGCCTGATGATGCGCGAGCGGCAATGGAAACCCTTGTACGGGCCGCACTCAAGGACACGTCACGGGCACTCAAGCGACCCGCCCCTGCCGGCCAGAAACGGCGCAGCACCCCTGTTTGACCGGCCACCCACGCCGCTTGCATTCGCCAGCAACGCTGCATCGTGCGTGACAGCGCACACTTGCGAACCAGAAAAATTGGCTATAATTGTCTGACTTATAAAGCGCCCCTCAGGCACGGGCTCGGTGTGCCGGGATTCCGCCTGCGGGAACGCTTCCATCCGGCTTGAACTCAAGCTGTTGAACAAGGCAGATATCTTATGTCCAAGCGGCTGCGATCCCGGGAATGGTTTGACAACCCGGATAACCCGGACATGACTGCGCTCTATCTGGAGCGCTATCTCAATTACGGCCTGACATTGGAAGAGCTGCGTTCGGGCAAGCCGATCATCGGCATCGCCCAGACAGGATCAGATCTGTCTCCGTGCAACCGTCATCACCTGACGCTGGCCCAGCGCGTGCGCGAAGGCATTCGCGAGGCGGGCGGCATCGCGCTGGAATTTCCGGTCCATCCGATCCAGGAGACGGGAAAGCGTCCTACTGCGGGCCTGGATCGCAATCTGGCCTATATGGGCCTTGTCGAACTGCTCCATGGCTACCCGCTTGACGGAGTGGTGCTGACCATTGGCTGTGACAAGACCACACCGGCCTGTCTGATGGCGGCGGCGACCGTGGACATCCCGGCAATCGCGCTTTCCGTCGGGCCCATGCTCAATGGCTGGCATGAGGGCAAGCGCGTCGGCTCCGGCTCGATCATCTGGCAGGCCCGCCAGATGATGGCGGCAGGCGAACTGGACTATGAAGGCTTTATCGAGCTTGTCGCCACCAGTGCGCCTTCTGTCGGTTATTGCAACACGATGGGTACGGCCACCACGATGAATTCGCTCGCTGAAGCGCTGGGCATGAGCCTGCCCGGAAGCGCCGCCATACCGGCACCCTATCGTGAGCGGCCGCAAATGGCTTACGTGACAGGCAAGCGCATCGTCGAGATGGTCCATGAGGACCTCAAGCCCTCCGCCATCCTGACGCGCGATGCGTTCCTCAATGCGATTGCTGTCAACTCGGCCATTGGCGGGTCCACCAACGCGGTGGTCCATCTGATGGCGCTGGCGCGCCATTCAGGCGTCGAGCTGGAGCTTTCCGATTTCCAGACGCATGGCCACGGCATTCCGCTACTGGTCAATCTTCAGCCTGCCGGAACCTATCTGGGAGAAGACTTCCATCAGGCAGGCGGCGTTCCTGCCGTCATCGCCCAGCTGATGGGTCAGGGGCTGATCCGCGAAGACGCGCTGACCGTGAACGGGAAGAGCCTCGGCGAAAACTGCAAGGATGCGCGCATCATCCTGCCGGACGTGATCTGCACTTTTGACGCGCCCCTGATGGAGAAAGCCGGCTTCCTGGTGCTAACCGGCAACCTGTTTGACAGCGCGATCATGAAGACCAGCGTGATCTCCACCGAGTTCCGCCAGCGTTATCTGTCCAGTGCCCAGTCACCCAACGCCTTTGAAGGCGTGGTTACCGTCTTCGACGGGCCGGAAGACTATCACCACCGGATCGACGATCCGGCCGAGAACATCACGGAAAACACCATTCTCGTCATGCGCGGATCGGGGCCGATCGGTCATCCCGGAGCGGCAGAGGTCGTGAATATGCGGCCGCCTGCCTATCTCATAAAGCAGGGGATCACGGCCCTGCCCTGCCTCGGTGACGGGCGCCAGTCGGGCACGTCCGGCTCGGCATCCATCCTGCATGCAAGCCCGGAAGCGGCCGCCATGGGCAATATTGCACTGCTGGAGAACGGCGACAGGCTGCGGGTTGATCTCAACACCGCCCGTGTGGACTGGCTGGTTTCCGATGATGAGATAGCCAAACGCCGCGCGGTGCTGGAAGAGGCTGGCGGATATGCCTATCCGGCTTCACAAACACCGTGGCAAGAGATCCAGCGCTCCATGACGGGCCAGCTGGAGACCGGCGCCACGCTGGAGCCAGCGGTGAAATACCACCGCATCATCGATACGCTAGGCAATCCCAGAGACAATCACTGACCTGACTTGGCAGCGGTTGTGCTGACCACCGAGATTTCCATCCGCAGCGAGGCCTGGCCGCCTGCGCCGATGACGGGCATGCCCGGCTCCCCCGGCCCGGCATTCGCGGCGTCCGGGTGGTGCGTAACCGGCTCCACGCAGCAGAACCCGCCTGCCGCCGGAGCGTAGATGTGGACCCGTCCAGTGTCGGCCCTGACCCTCACGGTGCGTTCCGCCGTCTTCAGCTCTGCCACCCCGTCCCAGCCCTCATAGCAATGATCGATGAGTGTGCGGGCGGGCAGGCGTTCACCATGCGCAAAATCGCAAATGGCGGACGCATCGGCGAGCGTCGAGGGGATGAGCGTCTCGTCGCTCAGCCACACTTTTTTCGCTGTCAGGCTCAGCCGCCCGCCCGCACCCAGCAGGAAATACGGGTGCAGGCCTAGCCCTGCGGGCATGGGATTGTGATCACAGTTCGTCAGGCGAAGATCGATACGCAGCCCGCTTTGCGTCAATGTGATGAACTGTTCAGCCATGAACCGCCAGGGCCAGCCGCCATCACCGCCCGCCTCCAGGCTGAGCACCGCAGCGCTAATGTCCGCCTCATCAACCTGCCAGGGACACTGCCAGCCAAGCCCGTGTATGGCGTGCGGCGCAAAGCCCGGCAGGATAGGCAAGTGCACGGCGTCTCCCGCCCAGATGAAGCGCCCATTGGCCACGCGGTTGGCATAAGGAACAAGCGGGAAGCAGGATGTCGCCAGAACATCCGTCGTCCCGGCTGGTGTGGGCCGCAACACCTCGCGCCCTCTATGGCTGAGCGAGCCGATGGCACCGCCAAGACCAGGCAGGAGCGTGGCACGCCAGTCCCCGGCGGCAAGGTTGAGCGTCACAACCGGATCAGGGCCTGTGGCAGGCCGGGCGTGTCGACCCTCACGCTGAACAGTCCGCCTGCGAGCGGCTGCGCAGCGCGGGCCTCCGCGCTCTGGTGCAGCCAGGCGCTGGTGCAGTAGAGCGTTTTCAGGTCATCGCCGCCAAAGGCGGCCTTGGTGACGGCGGAGACCGGGAAGGCGATTTTGCCGAGATAGCGCCCGTCGGGAGCAAATTTCGCCACGCCCCACCCGCCGAACAGGCCGACATGGAGCGTGCCCGCACTGTCCACGCTCGGCCCGTCGCAATAGCCCTCCCCGGTGCGCGCGAACACGCGCTTTCCCGAGATGCGGCCATCGGCATGGTCGAAGGCGTAGATGGTCTTCTCCAGCGTATCGTGATGGTAGAGCGTACGCTTATCCGGGCTCATGGCAGGCCCGTTGGTGACGCCGTAGCCGTCATCCATCAGCGTCAGCACGCCGTCCGCCCAGCGATAGAGCGCGCCGGATTTCTCCGCCTCGCTATCGTCCATCGTGCCGAACCAGAGTGAGCCGTCAGAGGCGACAAACCCGTCATTGATACGGTTCTGCGGGCGGTCCCGCTCTACCTCGATCAGGGGAGAGAAATCGCCCGTTTCGGGATCAAACCGGTGAAGCCCGCCGCGCACCCCGCACACCAGAGACCCGTCATCGGCGGGCAGGGCAAAGCCGGTCTGATCCGGCGTTGCCCAGCTATCCTTGCTGCCATCATCGACGCCATAGCGGTGCAGGTGGCGGCCCTTGATATCGACAAACCAGACGCAGCGCCGCGCGGCATCCCAGACCGGGCCTTCACCCAGCTCGCATTTCGCGTCCCACAGGAGCTCCGGCGCGCTCATGATAGCTTAAGACCAGCTATAGGCGGTCTTCACCTGGGTGAAGAACTCGGCCGCCGCAAAGCCTTGCTCACGCGGGCCGTAGGAGGAAGATTTGATGCCGCCAAAGGGCACATGATAGTCCACGCCCGCCGTCGGCAGATTGACCATAACCATGCCTGCACGCGCCCGGCGCTGGAAGTCGCGCGCATATTTCAGCGATGAGGTGGCAATGCCTGCCGACAGGCCGAACTCCACGCCATTGGCGATGTGAAGCGCTTCCTCGTAATCCTTGGCGCGGATGACAGAGGCGACGGGGCCGAAAACCTCCTCATTATTGATCCGCATGGCGGCCTCAGTATCCGTGATGAGGGTCGGCTGCACATACCAGCCGGGCTTTTCCAGCTGCGGGCGGTCGCCGCCAGCCACAATCTTGCCGCCCTCCTTCGAAGCGATCTCGATATAGCGATAGCTCGTCTCGCGCTGGTCCTCGCTCACCGCCGGACCAACCTGCGTGTCCTTGTCCAGCGCATCGCCGAGGCGCAGTGCCTTCACACGTTCCGCAAGGGCGGCAACGAACTTGTCATGGATACCGTCTTCCACGATCAGGCGGGAAGAGGCCGTGCAGCGCTGGCCAGTAGAGAAGAACGCACCATCGAGCGCAATCGTCACCGCCCGTTCGATATCCGCATCATTGAGCACAATGAGCGGGTTCTTGCCGCCCATTTCCAGCTGCACGCGCGCCTGACGGGCAACAGCTCCGGCGGCCACACCAGCGCCGACTTTCTGCGAGCCGGTAAACGAAATGGCGTTGACGTCCGGGTGGTCAACGATGGCCTGGCCCACACCGCCCCGGCCGATCACCATGTTCAGCACGCCCTCTGGCAAACCTGCCTCGTGCAGGATCGCCACCAGCGCCTCCGCCGTAGCCGGCGTGTGCCCAGCGGGTTTGAGCACGACCGTATTGCCGAAGGCGAGCGCAGGCGCAGCCTTCCAGGCGGGAATGGCAATCGGGAAGTTCCACGGCGTGATGAGGCCATAGACCCCCACCGCCTGACGGTAGGTCTGCACCTCCACGCCCGGACGGGTCGAGGCGAGATTCTGCCCGTGCAGGCGCAATGCCTCCCCGGCGAAATACTTCAGGATGCGCGCTGCCCGCATGGTCTCGCCAATGCCCTCCGGCAGGGTCTTGCCTTCCTCGCGGGAAAGCAGCGTGCCAACCTCCTGCGCGCGCTGCATCAGCAGGCTGCCCGCCTTGTCGAGCACGTCCGAGCGCACTTCCGGCGAAGCCTCAGACCAGGCGGGAAAGGCCGCCCGGGCTGCCGCCACCGCAGCGTTGACGTCGTCAGCCGTACCATCGGGCACTCTGGCCACCACATCGCGCGTATCTGACGGATTTAGGCTTTCGGCCGGACGGTCTCCCCCCTGCTTTTTGCCCCCGATCCAGTGCGAGAGTTCGAGTGTGGTGGCCATGAGATGCAGTCCCTTTCTGGCTAGCCGGTCATCTGTTCGAGCTCCTTGCCGCGTGTCTCACGCACGATCACCCACACGAAGAAGAAGGAGATCAGGGCACAGACGGCATAGAAGCTGTAGGTAGTCATGAGGCCGAGCCCGGCCGCCATGATCGGGAAGCTCATCGTGATCCCGAAATTGGCGATCCACTGGGCGAAGCCGGAAACGGCCAGCCCCGAGCCACGGATCTGGTTGGGGAACATCTCACCGAGCATCACCCACATCACGGGCCCCCAGGAGAAGTTGAAGAACATCACGTAGATATTGGCTGAAACGAGCGCGAGCAGGCCCATTTCAGGGCGCAGGTCCAGCACGCTATTGGTCAGAACGGCCCCTTCCGGATAGGCCGTACCGCTGGCCAGCACCGTACCGGCTTCCAGCACTGTACCTGCGGCGAGGAAAGTGCCGGTGGAGAAGGCATAGGCCACAAGGCCGAGCGTCACCGCCATGCCCAGTGATCCGAAGAGCAGCATGGGTTTGCGGCCGATCCGGTCGATGACCAGAAGACCCGCGATCACCGCTGCGATCGACAGGGCGCCGGAGACCACATTGATCATCAGCGCGTCGCCTTCGCTAAGGCCGACCGACTGCCACAGAACCGCACCGTAATAGAAGACGACATTGATGCCGACGAGCTGTTGAAACACAGCGAGGCCTATACCGGCCCAGACGATGAGACGCACCCCGCCCTTCTCGCGGTCGAACAGGTCGGCGAGTTTCGGCTTGTGATCAGAGGCGAGAGAGGACCTGATCTCTTCCACCTTCATCTTCGCTGCCTCGGCCCCGAACAGGCGGGTGAGCACCACATTGGCCTGATCGGTCTTACCCTTGATCACCAGAAAGCGCGGGCTTTCGGGGATGCGAAACAGGGCGATGAAGAAGATGATGGCCGGGATCAGCTCCACCCAGAACATCCAGCGCCAGGTAGCAAAGCCCAGCCAGAACTCCGCCGTGGAACCGCCCGCCGCATTGGCAAGCAGATAGTTGGCAAGGAAGGAGAAGAAGAGGCCGGAAATGATCGCGATCTGCTGGATGGTGGTCAACCGTCCGCGCATCCGTGCCGGTGCGATCTCGGAAATGTAGGCTGGCGCCATGACGCTGGCCGCACCCACGGCGAGACCACCGAGAATGCGGAAGAAGACGAACTCGCCCGAACTATTGGCGACACCAGATCCCCAGGCGCTGATCACGAAGAACACCGCCGCCACGATCATCATGGTGCGCCGGCCGAAAATGTCTGCCGCCCGCCCTGCAAAGGCCGCACCGATGGCGCAGCCGAGCAGCATGGAGGCGACGTTGAACCCGGTGCCGATATCTTCCGAGCCGAAGGCTGAACGCAGCCCGTCCACCGTGCCGTTGATCACCCCGCTATCATAGCCGAACAGGAAGCCGCCTATCGTGGCAACCAGCGCGGTGGTGATGATGAAGCCCATATTGGTCTGTTCAGCCTCTGCTGAACCGACCGCTCCCGTAGCCGAGAGATTGGCCATATCTATTCCTCCCCATGGGCCTCTTTGGCGGGCCCGTTGTTCAAGGCTGGGCGAGCTATCGCCAGCCGGCGTCGACTATGTATTCATGACCTGTGCAGGCACGTGCATCGTCTGAGGCAAGAAACATTGCGACCGCTGCTATGTCGCTGGGTTCAATCCTGAATTTCACGGCCTGTTGGGCAACGATCTCCGCTTCCTGCTCCGGCGTATACCATTTGGCCTGCCGCGGCGTTTTCACATTGCCGGGCACGATGCAGACCACGCGGATACCGTCCGCGCCGAGCTCACGCGCCATGGCCCGCGTCATGCCTTCAACGCCTGCCTTGGCGGTTTCGTAAACCGACAGATCTGACAGGCCCAGATGCCATGAGAGCGAACCCAGATTGACAATCACGCCGCTGCCTCGCGCCCGCATGGCCCCGATCACGGCCTGGCTGGCGAAGAACTGGTGGCGCAGATTGACCGCGATGCGGTTGTCCCAGTAGTCGGGCGTGACTTCCTCGATGCGGTGGCGGTCATCATTGGCGGCATTGTTGACCAGCACGTCCACCGGACCGATCTCCGATGCGATACGCGCCAGCACGGCCTTCAGAGCTTCGATGTCGGTGAGGTCGCAATGATAATAGGCCGGAGCCGGATCAAGCCGTGACAGAGACTGATCGAGCGCACGCGAGGCGTCCTCGGCCATGTCGATAAAGGCCACGCGCGCGCCCTGACGGGCAAAGCCTTCAGTCAGCGCTGCCCCGATGCCCGAACCCCCGCCTGTTACCACGACAACGCGGCCCTTAAGGGACGGATATACCGCCGCGTTGCCGTTCACCTTCGCAATCATGCTTCCTCCAGAAGTCCGCGGGCGGCGAGATTGCGCATCAGCGCCGAAACCCCGAACGTCCAGGGCGGCGCTTTCTCACAACTCGTTACCTTGTTTTCCAGAACACCGAGGCGTTCCGAGGCCAGGCGCACGATGTCGCCGGTCTTGTGTGTGAAGCCCCGGCCGGGCGCGTCGCGATCCTCGATCGGCGCAAACATCGTGCCCAGCATCAGGGCCATCCCGTCAGGGTATTGATGGTGCTGACCGAACGCCTGGCCGATCAGGTCCAGCGGGTCGCGGCTGATCAGGCTCATCGAGCTTTCGCCGGTGAGGACAAAGCCGTCCTCGCCTTCCACTCGCAGCGACACGGTCGCCGAGCGCACATCCTCCAGCGTGAACCCGGCGTCGAAAATACGGATGAACGGCCCCAGTGCGCAGGAGGCGTTGTTATCCTTCGCCTTGCCAAGCAGCAGCGCGGAGCGGCCTTCAAAGTCGCGCAGGTTCACATCATTGCCCAGCGTCGCCCCGACCGCCTTGCCCGCAGGGTCACAGACCATCACGACTTCCGGCTCCGGATTGTTCCAGCGCGAATCGGAACGCACGCCGACATGGGCGCCATAGCCAACAGCGGCCAGCACCGGGCATTTGGTGAAAACTTCCGCGTCTGGCCCGATGGCCACTTCCAGATATTGCGACCAGAGCCGATCCTTGATCAGCGCTGCTTTCAACCGTGCCGCGCTTTCAGAACCGGGCTTGACCGAGGCAAGGTCACCACCGATCCGCTCTTGCAGCGTCTCGCGGATGTCAGTGGCGCGGCCGAGATCACCCCCTGCCCGCTCCTCGATCACACGCTCGATGGTGGATGTAGCAAAAGTGACGCCCGCTGCCTTGACCGCCTGCAGGTCAACAGGCGCCAGTATCTCGATCGCGCCGGGCTTTTCGCGTTCCCAGACCGTTTTGATGGTGAAGGTATCGACGGCCCCGACATCGCGTCTGCTGGGGCTGTCCAGCCCGCGAAGACCGGCGAGAAGGTCGGCCGAGGTCGGTGCCACGCCGGACATATCGTAGAGATGCCCGTCACGGATCATCACCGGCGTCGGCCCGTCATGCAGGGCAATGCGGCCGACCAGCGTTGCAAAACGCCAGTCTGCCGGCAGGCAATCAATGAGACGGGTCATTTCTCCCCCCGGCTCTTGTCGGACCTATCCGCAAGAGCACTGTTTTGTTAGCGCTACCATCGCCGCTCACAGGCATGAGTGTCAAGCCGACGATGAACGAGGCGGCTACACTCTTCCCGCAGGCCCCGTCGAAGCCCGTATCACAAGCTTGTAGGGTAACAGACGATCAACGGGTTTGGCCGTCACCCCGGGCGTCTTGCCACGTCCGCCATCGGCAATGATGCGCACAGCCGCTTCGGTCATTTCAGCCACAGGCTGACGGATTGTTGTCAGCTCGGGCCAGACGGCGGTGGTGATCGGCGTATCGTCGAAGCCCGCCACGGAGAGCTGCTCTGGCACCACGAAGCCACGATGGTGCGCTGCCGCCAACACGCCTGCAGCCATGTCGTCATTGCTGGCGAAAATGGCGGTCGGAGGCTCCTTGCTGGAGAGCAGGCGCTTGGCCGCTTCCAGTCCTGAGCGATAAGTGAAGTCGCCTTCCTCCACCAATGATGTGGCCTTGGGCCGCGCACGGCTGATTTCTGCCTCAAACCCGCTCAGGCGCTCCGCACTGGCGGTCTGGTTAGCCGCGCCCTTGATGAAACCGATCCGGGTATGCCCCAATGAAAGGAGGTGACGCGTCATCTCCGCGGCAGCGGCAAAATCATCAATGCGGACCGAATTGGCTTCCTGGCGCAGCAGGCCGGTCCCGACCGCTACGGCAGCGACACCATGCAGTTTCAACTCGGCATGCGCGTCGGCGGATTCTGCGTGAGGCGAAGGAAGAACGACGCCGGCCACGCCGCCGGCCACAAGGCGCGCGATGGCGGCCTTCTCGCTGGCGGCCGTTGTGCCGCACTTCTCGATCATCAGCAGCGATCCGCTGAGCTGCGCACCATCGAGCGCCCCCACGAGGAACTCGCTGAGATATCCTGCGCTGGGGTTGGAATAGAGCAGGCCGACGCGTCGTCCGCCATGGCGGGCAAGGCTTCTCGCCGCCGGATTGGGCGAATAGCCAAGCTCTTCCACCGCCTGGCGTACCGCATCGCGTGTGGACTGCTTCACCCCGGCAAAATTATTGATAACGCGCGATACAGTCATAGGCGAAACGCCGACACGGCGCGCCACGTCCTCAATCGTCACCGCCCCGCGCCTATCTTTTGTTCTGGCCAATACTTCCCGTCCTGCGCTGGCAGTTTTTGCATGTAATGCCTTTACGGCACCTCTTTCTGCGATAGCGGATAATCAAATTGCGGTCCAGCTACCGCCCTTGCCCCATCCCTTCTGCGCGGCCGGAACCTGTACCCGGCATATGCCGGGAAAGGAGGACATGACAGCGGTTGCACCCGGCAGGGAAGCGAGGCAGTCTTTAACTTGTCAGACATGAAATCTCCTCCAGGCTTGCCGGACATCGCTCGTATTGCCGCAAATAGGGACCGCCGAAGGCACATGGCAGAACTCGTTCCGGTTGAAGCCTTTGACATGGTCATTTTCGGCGCGACCGGTGATCTGGCGCGGCGCAAGATCCTGCCTGCACTGTTCCATCGCTGGTGTGACGGACAGATACCGGAAAATTCCCGCATTATCGCGGCGGCCCGCGAGGATATGAGCACGGGCGAGTATCTGGAGCGCGCCAGCGAATTCGTGAACGGCGACAAGAAGGCGAAGGCCTGGGCCGCGTTCTCAGATCGCGTCACGTATACCGCCATCGATGCCCACGGCGACGGACCCGGCTGGCAGACAGTAAAAGACGCACTGGACAATGATCCGGCGAAGGTGCGGCTGTTCTACCTTGCCCTGCCGCCCTCGGTTTACGGGCCGGTATGCGCCGCGATAGGCCGGCACGGCCTGAACACCAAAGCCAGCCGCATCGTACTGGAAAAACCGATTGGCCACGACTTTCATTCAGCCCGCCATATCAACGAGGCGGTGGGCGCGGTGTTTGACGAGGCATCAATTTTCCGCATCGACCACTACCTCGGCAAGGAGACGGTCCAGAATCTTCTGGTGCTGCGCTTTGCCAACATGCTGCTGGAGCCGGTCTGGAACGCGAACGGCATTGACCACGTCCAGATAACGGTGGCCGAGACGCTAGGTGCCGGTGAGCGCGCCGATTATTACGATCACGCTGGCGCCCTGCGCGACATGGTGCAAAACCATCTGCTCCAGCTCTTGTGCCTTGTGGCCATGGAGCCGCCGGTGAGTCTGGGCGGCGACGCGGTGCGCACTGAAAAGCTGAAAGTGTTGCACGCGCTGCGGCTCATCCGCGCCGAAGATGCCGTTAAATGCCTGGTCCGCGGGCAGTATGGCGCAGGCTTGATCGATGGCTCCAAGGTGCCCGGCTATGCCGAAGAGGTGAACCGTGCGTCCAGGACAGAAACGTTCACCGCCATCCGCGCCAGCATAGACAACTGGCGATGGGCGGGGGTGCCCTTCTATCTGCGCACCGGCAAGCGCATGGCAACGCGCCGCTCCGAGATCATTGTCCAGTTCAAGCCCGTGCCGCACGACATCATCCGAGCCGATGCCGGTGTTCTGCAGCCCAACCGGCTCGTCATCCGCCTGCAGCCCGATGAAGGCGTTAAACTGATGATGATGACGAAGGACCCCGGTCCCGGCGGCATGCGTCTGCGCTATGTGCCGCTGAATCTGAGCTATGCGGACGCATTCGAGGCTGACTACCCGGACGCCTATGAACGCCTGCTGATGGCGGTGGTGCGCGGCAATCTCGCCCTGTTCATGCGCCGCGACGAGGTTGAGGTGGCGTGGCGATGGACCGATGCGGTGATCCGCGCCTGGCAGGATGGCGCATGCCCCTTGCACGCCTACGCTGCCGGGACTGACGGCCCGTCGCAAGGATCGCTTCTGCTCAGCCGGGAAGGACGCGAATGGTTCGATGGCGACCATGCCTGAAACCTTCATCCCGTTCGAGAATAGCGATGCGGCCTCCGCGGCGCTGGCAGATGCGCTAGCCCACACCCTGCAGGACGCGCTGGCCGCCCGCGCACGCGCCAGCCTGATCGTGTCGGGCGGCTCTACACCCGAACCCGTTTATCGCCGCCTTTCGGTCACGGACCTGAACTGGGCACGCATTGATGTGGTGCTCGCCGACGAACGCTGGGTGGAGCCAGGCGAAGAAGGATCAAACGCAGATTTCATCCGCCGTACGCTGCTGACGGGCAAGGCTGCGCAGGCCCCCTTTACCGGATTGAAAAGTCGCGGCGCGCGCCCGTCTGACGGATTGCAGACTACCGAGGCCCGGCTGGCCGCACTAAACTGGCCTGCCGACTGCGCCGTTCTCGGTATGGGCGATGACGGCCACACCCTGTCATGGTTTCCCCATGCGGACGGGCTGGACGCCGCACTATCTGCCGATGGCGCACGCGTGGCAGCCATCACGGCCCGGCCGAGCGCGGTGACCGGCCCGTGGACCGGCCGGATCACACTCACTTTGCGCGCGCTGGAGGGGGTAAAACTCTGCGCCCTTCTCATCCGGGGCGATGCCAAGCGCGCTGCACTGGAAAAAGCGCTGCTGCCCGGTCCGGTTGAAGACATGCCGGTGCGCGCGCTGCTGAACCACGCCTCGCTTGATCTGAAGATATTCTGGTCGCCCTGACGCGACGCAAACTCCGAAAGCCAAAGCCGATGTCCGCCCCGCTCAATCCCGTTCTTGAAGAGGTGACCGCCCGCATCGCCGCGCGCAGCGGAGAGACCCGCGCCGCCTATCTGGACCTCATCGCCCGCGCCAAAGCCGATGGCGTGCAGCGCAAAATCCTCTCCTGTGGCAATCTCGCTCACGGCTTTGCGGCGTCGGGCGAGGACAAGAACGCCCTGAAAGACCTTGTCTGGCCGAATGTGGGCCTCGTCACCGCGTTCAATGACATGCTGTCGGCCCACCAGCCGCTGGAGAGCTATCCGGCCCTCATCAAGCAGGCCTTGCGGGGAATGGGCGCAACCGCGCAGGTCGCGG
Organism: Glycocaulis sp.; assembly: GCF_051859565.1. GTDB lineage: Bacteria > Pseudomonadota > Alphaproteobacteria > Caulobacterales > Maricaulaceae > Glycocaulis. The sequence continues at coordinate 239,641 of NZ_JBHYFK010000006.1, read as the reverse complement.
GCGGCGTGCCGGCCATGTGCGACGGTGTCACGCAGGGCCAGCCCGGCATGGAGCTATCGCTCTTCTCGCGCGATGTGATCGCGATGGCGACCGCCGTGTCGCTCTCCCACAACATGTTCGATGCCGCGATCTGTCTTGCCGTGTGTGACAAGATCGTGCCGGGCCTGCTGATCGGCGCGCTGCGCTTTGGCCATCTGCCGGTGCTGTTCCTGCCCGCAGGGCCGATGCCGTCAGGGCTTTCCAATGACAGGAAGGCTGAGGTCCGCCAGCTCTTCGCAGAAGGCAAGGTGGGGCGCGACCAGCTGCTGGACGCGGAAAGCGCAAGCTATCACAGCCCCGGCACCTGCACTTTTTATGGCACGGCCAATTCCAACCAGATGATGATGGAGATCATGGGCTTGCATGTGCCGGGCTCCGCCTTCATCAATCCCGGCACGCCCCTTCGCGAGGCCATGATCAAGGCGACGGCAAAACGCGCCGCGAAGATCACCGCGTTGGGCAGCGACTACCGCCCGCTGGGCGAGGCGATAGACGCCCGCGCCATCGTGAACGCCATTGTCGGCCTGCACGCGACCGGCGGATCAACGAACCACACCCTCCACCTCGTCGCGATTGCGCGCGCCGCCGGGCTCATCATCAACTGGGATGATTTTGACGATCTCTCGCGCGTCACCCCGCTGCTGACGCGCATCTATCCCAATGGCAGGGCGGACGTGAACCATTTCCACGCGGCAGGCGGCATGGCCTTCCTCGTGCGCGAACTGCTGGAAGCCGGTCTTTTGCACGGCGATGTGCTGACCCTGGGCGCAGACAGCCTTGCCGATTTTGCCACCGAACCCTTCCTCGAAGGCGACACACTCGCCTTCCGCACGGCAGCATCAGAGAGCCTGGACCTTGACGTGCTACGCCCCGCTTCCGATCCGGTGGCCAAGGATGGCGGTTTGCGCGTACTGGACGGCCCGCTCGGACGGGCGGTGATCAAGGTGTCCGCCGTAAAGCCCGAACACCGCGTCATTGAAGCCCCTGCCCTCGTCTTTGACAGTCAGGACGCCATGCTGGCCGCGTTCAGGGAAGGCAGGCTGGAGCGCGACTGCGTGGTGGTGGTGCGCTTTCAGGGCCCGATGGCCAATGGCATGCCGGAGCTGCACAAGCTGACTCCGGCGCTCGGCGTGTTGCAGGACAGGGGCTTCAAGGTCGCGCTTGTCACCGATGGACGCATGTCCGGCGCGAGCGGCAAGGTGCCCGCCGCCATCCATTTGAGCCCCGAGGCACTGGCAGGCGGCATGATCTCCAAACTGCGCGATGGCGATGTGATCTGTGTCGATGCCGACAATTGCCGCCTCGACGTGCGGGTGGACCCTGCTGAGCTTGCTGCGCGCGAAGCCGCGACGTGTGACCTCACCGCCAGCCATTCCGGCCTTGGCCGCGAACTCTTCGCCGGTATGCGCTCACAGGTCTCCACCGCAGAGGAAGGCGCCATGGCCCTGCCCGGCCTTGCAGAACCCGCCAGAAGAGTTGAGAAGGTGCGCGCATGACCCGGCCCAGCCTGACATCCATCATCGACGCGGCGAGCGTCATTCCGGTGCTGACCGTCGAAGACATGGGCACTGCTGCCCCACTCGCGAAAGCGCTCGCCGCAGGCGGGCTGAAGGTGATCGAACTGACCTTGCGCACCGCAATCGCCCTTGATGCGATGAAGGCCATGCAGGATGCGGCGCCAGACCTGATCGTCGGCATGGGCACGGTACGCACGCCCGAGGATGCGGCGAAATCCGCGCGCGAGGGCGCAGCCTTCCTCGTCAGCCCCGGCCTGACGCCGGCGCTGGGAGACGCGATGTTGGCGACCGGACTTGCCTGCCTGCCGGGCGTTGCCACCGCTGGCGAAGCGATGGCCGCGCGTGAACAGGGCTTTGAAGTGCTGAAATTCTTCCCCGCAGAGCCTGCAGGTGGGATCGCCTATCTCAAAGCCCTCGCCGGGCCGTTGCCGGACGTCTGCTTCTGCCCCACCGGCTCGATCAGCCGCGAGCGCGCGCCAGACTATCTCGCCCTGAAGAATGTCGTATGCGTCGGCGGGTCATGGATCGCGGAAGCAAAGGACATTGCCAGCGGCAACTGGGCGGCCATCACCGCCAATGCCCGCGCCGCGCAAGCGATGAAGCGCTAGGTGTTCCCTTATGCAAATCCCGCTCTTTCGCGGCGCAGTTTCCTGCGGCTAATGTGAAACAATCGCGGCGGAAGGCGAAACGCGGCCCCGCCCCCTTCCAATGGAGCGCCCGACATGACGACCCATCTCAACGCCGCCGTGTTCGGCGAGGTCATGCTGCGCCTGAGTGCGCCGGGACGTGAACCGCTCCTGCGTTCAGCGAGGCTCGACACCTGTTTCGGTGGCGCAGAAGCGAATGTGGCAGCGGGCCTGGCCGCACTCGGCCATAACGCGCGGGTCATTACCGCCCTGCCTGACAACGCGATTGGCGATGCCTGCCTTGGCGAACTGCGCCGGTCCGGCCTCGACACCGCGCATGTCGTCCGCAGCAAAGGACGTATGGGGCTTTACTTCCACGCCAGCGGAGCGATGCAACGCCCGGCCGAAATTGTTTATGACCGCGCTCATTCGGCGTTCAGCCTGATGCCTGCCGAAGGCTGGAACTGGGACGCGGCACTGGAAGGGGTGGACTGGTTGCATCTCTCAGGCATCACCCCTGCCCTTGGCGCGGCCCCGGCACAAGCCGCCCTTGATGCCGCGCAGCGTGCCCGCAGGCAGGGCGCAAAGGTATCCTTCGATTTCAATTTCCGGCCCATGCTCTGGCAGGGGCGCGAGGCCGAGGCCGGTGACATACTCGGCAAGCTGGTGGCGCAAACGACCGTGCTCTTTTCCAGCGCCGGCGATCTGGCCCGCATCATGCCCCTTGAACTGACCGGAAGACGCGAGGCCGATTTCGACAGCGCGGCAAAGGCCGCTTTCGCCCGCTTCGCCGGCCTTGAATATATTGTCACGACCTTCCGCCAGTCGCGCGGCACACTTGAACAGACGCTGGAAGCCCGGCTTGCCAGCCGGGACGGTGTGATCGCTGCAGGTCCGGAGACATTGGCGGGAATCGTCGAACGCATTGGCGGGGGCGATGCATTTGCAGCCGGCCTGATAGACGCTCTGGCAAGCGGTACAGACCATCGGACAGCACTCACCGATGCGCTGACGATAATGGCGGTCAAACACTCCATTCCCGGCGATCAGTGTACAGTGCGGCACAGTGACATTGGCGCATGGCGTGAGGGTAGCGACCTGAAACGCTAGTGCGGCCCCTACTCTGGCTATCAGGCGTAACACGCGGGGAACACCAGGCATCCCCGCTGCGCCGGCACGCAGCCAAACCCATTGCGCCCGGCGCTGGCATCGTTAAACCGCCCCCATGCTTACGATCTCAAACCTTGATTACCGTATCGGCGCGCGCTCCCTGTTCGAGAATGCGTCCGCGCAGATTTCCGGCGGCTGGAAAGTCGGCCTGGTCGGCCGCAATGGCACCGGCAAATCCACGCTTCTCAAACTGATCCGCGAAGAGATCGTTCAGCCTTCACCGGACACCTCCATCCGCCTGAACAAAGGCGCGCGGCTGGGCTGGGTGGCCCAGGAGGTGGAACCCTCCGGCGAGACAATCCTTGAGGTGGTGCTGGCCACCGACACAGAGCGCCACGCCCTGATGCAGGAGGCGGAAACCGCGCAGGACCCGGACCGCATTTCCGAGATTCACATGCGTCTGGCCGATATTGACGCGTGGTCGGCAGAGTCCCGCGCCGCCGAGGTGCTGATGGGGCTGGGCTTCACCGATGCCGATCTCTACCGGGCAACGCGTGAATTTTCCGGCGGCTGGCGCATGCGCGCTGCCATTGCCGGCGTCCTGTTCTCCGAGCCGGATCTTCTGCTGCTGGACGAGCCGACCAACTATCTGGACCTCGAGGGCGCGGCGTGGCTGGAGACCTATCTGAAGAAATATCCCCACACCGTGCTGCTCGTCTCGCACGACCGGGAAATGCTCAATCGCTGCGTCACCCACACCATGGCGCTGGAGCACAAGCAGCTTTCCATCTCGCCCGGCGGGTATGATGCCTGGCTGAAACTGCGCGCCGCCAGAACCGCCCTGCTGGAAAGCCAGCGCGCCAAGCAGGAGGCCGACCGCGCCCATCTGCAATCCTTCATCGATCGCTTTGGTGCCAAGGCATCCAAGGCCAGTCAGGCGCAGTCGCGCGTGAAAATGCTGCAGAGAATGCAGGAGATCACGGTGCCGCTTGAAGAGCGCACCGTCCCCTTCTCCTTTCCCACCTCCACCGACAAGCTTGCCGCGCCCCTGCTGCAGCTGCGCGGGGCATCGGTCGGTTATGGCGAGGATGCGGTGATCCTGCGGAACGTTGATCTGCGCCTCGACCCCGATGACCGCATCGCCATCGTGGGTGCCAACGGTCAGGGCAAGACGACGCTGGTCAAATCCATCGCCCAGCGCCTGCCGCTGATCGCGGGCGAGCGGACCGCGCCGCGCGCCTTGCGCATCGGCTATTTCTCGCAAGACCAGATGGACGAGCTGCGCCCCGGCGAAACGGTTCTGGACCATGTGCGCGATGCGCTGCCCGAAGGCACGCCGCCGGCCAGACAGCGCGCCGTCGCCGCCGCCATGGGCTTTGCCCACGAGAAGGTCGGCACCAATATCGAGAAGCTCTCAGGCGGCGAGAAGGTGCGCCTTCTGCTCGGCCTCATGGCGATGGAAAAGCCGCACATCCTGATCCTGGACGAGCCGACCTCCCACCTTGATATCGACAGCCGCGAGGCGCTGATCTACGCCCTGAACGACTATAATGGCGCGGTCATCCTCATCACCCACGATGTCTATCTGGCCGAAGGCACCGCCGATCAGCTCTGGCTGGTCAAGAATGGCCGGGCGACGCGCTATGACGGCGATCTGAACGATTATCGAAAGCTGGTCCTGCAGGCGGACCGCGCCAACGCGGCGTAACGGCTCAGCCTTGCGCGGCGGCATGGGCGCTCGCCCACGCCCACTGGAAGTTATAGCCGCCGAGCCAGCCGGTGACATCGACGCACTCGCCGATGAAATAGAGGCCCGGCACGATCCGGCTCTCCATCGTCTTTGAGGACAGCTCATCGGTGTTGATGCCGCCAGCGGTCACTTCTGCCGTGCGCCAGCCTTCAGTACCTGCGGGCCGCACCGTCCAGCGCGACAGGCTGTCCACCAGCGCCTCTATCGCCGCGTGGGACATGTCGGCCATGCGCGGCATGTCCGGGATATCGCCCCGCTCCACCAGAAGCGCCACCAGCCGGTTGGGCAGCAGGGTTTCCATCGCGCTGGCGAGTGATCTCTTGGGATGCTCCGCCTTGAAGACGGTCAGAGCAGAAACGGCGTTCAACCCTGCCAGCAGGTCAATCACCACCGGCTCGCCTGGCTGCCAGTAGGAGGAAATCTGCAATATGGCCGGACCGGAGAGGCCTCGGTGCGTGAACAGCATGGCTTCGTCAAACGCGGCCCGGTCATTGGATGCGCGTACCGGGCAGGCCACACCGGAAATGGAGGCAAAATCCTCCTTGTCGCGCCCCTCCAGCACGAAGGGCACCAGCGCGGCGCGCGGCTCGATCACGCTATGGCCGAACTGGCGCGCAATATCATAGGCAAAGCCGGTCGCGCCCATTTTGGGGATGGAAAGCCCGCCACTGGCGATGACCAGCCGCGTAGCCTCAAAGACGCCCGCCGATGTGCTGACCCGGAAGCCGGTATCGGTGCGGGTAACGCTGTTGATCGATGTACCAAGACGGAGTTCTCCGCCCGTCTCGCGCAGCTCCTCCAGCAGCATGTCGATTATCGCGCCTGAGCGGCCATCGCAGAAAAGCTGGCCCAGCGTCTTCTCGTGCCAGCCAATGTCATGGCGGGCCAGCCGGTCCAGAAAATCCTGCGGCGTGAAGCGCGCCAGCGCCGATTTGGCAAAATGCGGATTGGCGCTGATGAAGTTCTCAGGGCGGGTATGGATATTGGTGAAATTGCAGCGCCCGCCGCCGGAGATGCGCACCTTCTCGGCGGGCTTGGCGGCATGATCGATCACCAGCACGCGTAAACCGGCCTCACCGGCGCGCGCGCCATAGAACAGCCCCGCCGCCCCGGCCCCGATGACCAGCGCGTCATAGTGTGTGTCTGCGGGTGCGGTGAGTGTCATGGGTGTGCTGCCAGGCATGGCACACGCCTACTCGGCGTCGGGCTGCTTGTCCGGGGCGGCGTTGGCAAAGGCATCGAGCGCCAGACAGGCCGCTTCGGCGGCCAGAAGGCGCGGATAGGCATCAACGTCCACGCCAAAGCGGCGCGCATTACCCAGCTGCGGCACCAGGCAGACATCGGCCAGCGTCGGCGCATCGCCAAAGCAGAACGGGCCGGGCTCGCGTGCGGCCATGACCTCCAGCGCCGCCAGCCCGCCGGCGATCACCTCGCCCGCCCATTTCGGACCGGCATTGTCATCCCCGGCCAGCGCCGAGACCTTTTTCAGGATGCGCAAATTCTGAAGCGGGTGAATCTCGCACGCTATCGCCAGTGCAAAGGCGCGCACCTGCGCCGCCCTCACCGGATCGGCCGGCACCATGAGCGGCTGCGGCTTTACCGCATCCAGATATTCGATGATGGCCAACGACTGGGTCAGAACTGTTCCGTCATCGGTCTCCAGCGCAGGTACCAGCCCTTGCGGGTTGAGCTTCAGATAGCTTTCAGAGCGCTGCTCGCCCTTGCGCAGATGGTGGGAGACCTGCCTTGCCTCGAGGCCTTTCAAGGCCAGCACGATACGAATGCGCCAGGCGGCGGAGGAGCGAAAATATCCGTGCAAGATCATGGTATTTTCCAGTGTTCCTAGTGGCCGGAAGGCGCGCCGACCGTCACGCTCAGCGGCGCAAGCCCGTCAATCGCTACCTCTATCACATCACCCGGCACCACTGCGCCAACGCCCGCAGGCGTGCCGGTATAGATGAGGTCGCCCGGCTCCACCCGGTACAGGCCGGAGAGATAGGCGATCACATCGGCCACCGGCCAGATCATGTCTGACAGGTCCGCGTCCTGACGCACCGCGCCGTTCACCGAGAGGCTGATACGGCCCCTTGCAGGGTCAAAGCCGTCACTGGCTGGCCTGATCAGGCCCAGTGGCTTGGACTGCTCCACGTTCTTGGCGACATCCCACGGGCGGCCATGGGCCTTGGCATCGGCCTGCAGATCGCGCCGGGTCATGTCCAGCCCGGCGGCATAGCCATAGACGTGCTCCATCGCGCTGTCGGCGGGGATGTTGCGCCCGCCCTTGCCGATGGCGACGACCAGCTCGGCCTCGTAGTGGTAATTGCTGGTCTTTTGCGGATAGGCGATTGTGCCGCCGCCGGTCACGGCCGTTTCGGCCCAGGCGGTGAAGAAGAAGGGTGGCTCGCGATCGGGATCAGCGCCCATCTCGCGCGCATGGTCGGCATAGTTGCGCCCGACACAGAACAGGCGCCGCACCGGGAACTGCTTGCCATCGCCCGCAAGCGCAAGCACGGGCGGCAGGGGTTCGAATACAAGGGTCACGCTGATACTCCCGGAAGGGCATGCGCGGGTTCGCGCGAAAGGGTTGCGGCAACGAACAGCAGCCCACCCGAAAGCGCAAGGGGTTAGCGGCAGGCAGTTCAGGCCCTAAACCGCCTCGCGCGCTTCCCCGTCATCTTCCCGGTCATGGCGCAGCGGCGCCAGACTGGCGACAACACAGTATGAGAGAATGTCCTCGCCGCGGTCCTGCCGGACCACGCAAGGGTGAATGGCGATCCCGGAAAAACCCGCCTGCGCCAGCAGCGCGGCGATATAGTCCTGCCCGTGCGCAAAACGTCGGCTATCACGCAGCACGGTATCGCCCTCGCCCGCCTCGACGGTGAAGGCCAGCATGCCATCCGGCGCAAGGGCATTGCGGCACCACGCGATGACGTTCTCCAGAGCACCGATATAGGCAAACACATCCGCCGCCACGATCAGATCATATAGCTCGCCACTGGCCTCCTGCCGGGCAATGTCCCGCTTGTGCAGGGCGTCATAGATGCCCTTGGCCTTTGCCCTGGCCAGCATGCGCGCTGAAAGGTCCACGCCCTCCAGACGGCCGCAATGCGGGCGCAGCACCTCGCCCATCAGGCCAGTGCCGCAACCCAAATCAAGCGCGTTGCGGGCGTGGCGGAAACCAGCCGCCTGCAGCCGCTGCATCAGGATTTCAGGGCCACGATACTGGAGACGCTCGACGAGGGCGCTATCGAAATCCGGGGCATACTGGTCGAACAGCAATTCCACAAAGGCGGGCGGCATCGACTCCGCCAGCGGCACGGCGCGCGCCAGATCCAGCTTCAGGCTGGCGCCAAACGGATCGGATGGATCAATCTCCAGCACGCGCGCCCAGGCTTCGCCAGCCGCTTCGTGTTGTCCGGCATCCTGGTGATACTGGCCAAGCTGGAACCAGCCAGCCGTCCAGTGCGGCGCCAGCTCCAGCGCGCTCTTGAGCACGTCGATGGCGGCCTGCGTCTCACCGCGCGCCGCGAACTGCCCCGCATATTCGGCGCGCCGGTCCGCGACCGGGTCACCAGAGGAAAACCGCGTCGCGGTCATGATTACAGCTTTCGAGACGGTCCGCTCATTTACCCGCATAGGGTCACGCGGCGGACGGGGCGCTGCATGCAGCCCGCAAGGGCTGCTGCATCGCTATCGCCATTACGAGGGCGCCGTGGCCCTGTCAATCAGCCAAGCCGCGCTTCAGGGATGGACGCAGCGGTGCACTTGGGGATAGCGTTCCCGCGCACACGGGCTGGGGCCTGCCAGACTATCCCTCCGCCCTGCTCGTCCAGCCTTCCCGGCGCTGGACACACGCACGAACGTAATATCACGCCCGGACCTGTCCGGGCGGGACCCGTTCGCGGTTGTGAATCTGGATGAAAGCCGGGGGCATCATGGACGACAAGACTGAAGGACACCGGCCGGGAGCAACCGCCCCGGACCATGACGACATACCCCCTACTCCTGACCCGCTGACGATGGCCGTTCGCGCTGACGTGCTGGGGGAGAATCCCGGCTCCATGGCCCGGGCGGTGCTGGAGCGTCAGGCCCAGCTGATCCAGTCCGACGTTACTCATCGCAACTGGCAGATCGCGCGCGAAGCCGCAGGCGCTGCCCTGATGATCCTGGCGGCGGTTTCGGCCTTCACCGCTGTGGTCATCATCGCTGGTGTGTTGTGGAGCGCCACCCAGTATCGGGGCCTGACCATACAACCCTTCTCCGTACCGCCCGCCCTTGAGGAGCGTGGCCTGACAGGCGCGGCGGTTGCTTCGCGCGTCCTGGACCGTCTTGCCGAAATGCAGAGCACGACCCAGTCCATGCGGGCGGCCAACACCTATGCCGACAGCTGGGGCGACGAAGTGGCTGTCGAGATACCCCAGACCGGCGTTTCAGCCGGCGAGCTATGGCGCTTCCTTCGCTCATGGCTGGGCGAGGAAATCCGCATTACCGGCGAGCTTGTGCAGGAGGGCGATGGCTACCGCGTCACCGCCCGCGCAGGCGGCCAGCCAGCGCGTGTCATCATGGCCGAAGCTGGCGGCATATACGCAGCTCTGGACGATGCGGCGGACGCCATTTTCGCCCAGACCCAGCCCTATCGCTATGCCGTGTACCTGCTCGATTCTGATCGTTCGGAGGACGCGCGCGAAGCCTTTGAAAACCTGCTGGCGACTGGATCGCCCACTGATCGGCGCTGGGCGGCGGCAGGCCTTGCCGGCGTGCTGATGGAAAGCGGCGAGGTGGAACGCGCTGCGGCCATCGCGGAAAATGCGCTGGAGCTGTATGGCGATTTTGGGCTGCTGCACGCCAATCTCGCACAGATCCACGACCAGCTGGGCGAGCCGGGCCCTGCCCTGCGTCACATGCGTCTGGCCGCACAGCATTTGCGCAGCGGCGACGAGTATAATGCCAGCGAGCGCGACGCGATGATTACCGGCATGCAGGCCGATCTGCTGGTGCGCTCCCACCAGTATCAGGAAGCAGCGGGCTTTATCTCAGATGCCATCCGCCGCCGCCCCGATGCGGCAGACCAGCTTCGCTGGCAACTCGCTTACACGCATGTGTGGATGTACGACACCAGCACCGGCACCGAGGTCTTTGCCCGGCTACCTGAATACGAGATGCTGCCCGGCTGGCCCGCAGCTGAGGATTTTGCCTTCGACGCGAACCTCCAGCTTGAAGATACGCCCGCATGGCAGGCGCAATGGCCTGTCCTGCAAGCCGCCATTGAGGACGTGCCGGAAGAATTTCGCTCCGGCATAATGCTCCATCGCTTCCCGGTGGCAGCCATCGCCTTCGCCCGTGCAGGCCAGCTGGAAGAGGCCCGGGCGCTGATGGCAGCCCTGCCGGACGGCAATTACTTTGTCGAGCTGGCGCGCGCCTATATTGATGGGCTGGCCGGTGATGTTCCGGTGGGCCACCGCTTCGAGCAACTCATCGAACGGGCGCCGGAACTTGCCTATGGCGAGCTCTTCCTCGCCGATCTCCGGCGCAGGCAGGGCGATGTGAATGACGCGATGAACCTGCTCGCCACGGCTCACCGCAAAGCGCCCCAATGGGCAGACCCGCTAAAGCAAATGGGCGATGTGCTCGCCGGTGAAGGCCAATACCGCGCCGCTGTCCAGCGCTATCGTGACGCCGCCAGACGCGCCCCGCGCTGGGGCGCGCTGCATCTGGCCTGGGGCGAGGCAGAAGAAGCGCGCGGACGCACCCGTCAGGCGCTGGAGCTGTATCAACAGGCTGCACTTATGGACTTGAGCGGAGCAGACCGGCAGACGGTTGAAGCGCGCCTCGCCGCCCTCTCACACTAGAGAATGCCCGGCAGGTTGAGCCCGTGCTCGCGCGCGCATTCGGTGGCGATGTCATAGCCCGCATCGGCGTGGCGCATGACGCCGGTCGCGGGATCGTTCCACAGCACGCGCTCCAGCCGCCGGTCCGCGTCCGCGCTGCCATCACAGCAGATGACCATGCCCGAATGCTGGGAGAAGCCCATGCCGACCCCGCCGCCATGATGGAGGCTGACCCATGTGGCCCCGGACGCGGTGTTCAGAAGCGCATTGAGGAGCGGCCAGTCGGACACGGCATCAGACCCGTCCTTCATCGCTTCGGTCTCGCGATTGGGCGAAGCGACAGAGCCGCTATCAAGATGGTCGCGCCCGATCACGACAGGCGCTTTCAGCTCGCCATTGCGCACCATCTCGTTGAAGGCAAGGCCCGCCTTGTGACGCTCGCCGAGGCCAATCCAGCAGATGCGCGCGGGCAGGCCCTGAAACGCGATGCGTTCGGCGGCCATGTCCAGCCAGCGGTGAAGATGCGTGTTCTCCGGGAACAGCTCCTTCATCTTCGCATCGGTCTTGCGGATGTCTTCAGGATCACCGGAGAGCGCGCACCAGCGGAACGGGCCGATACCCCGGCAGAAGAGCGGGCGGATATAGGCGGGTACGAAACCGGGGAAGGCGAAGGCGTTCTCCAGTCCCTCCTCCAGCGCGACCTGGCGGATATTATTGCCGTAATCGAGCGTCGGCACGCCCGCCTCGTGGAAAGCCACCATGGCGGCGACATGGGTTTTCATGCTGGCGCGGGCGGCGCGCTCAACCGCCCTTGGATCGCTTTCCTGCTTTGACCGCCAGTCGGCCACGCTCCAGCCCTGCGGCAGATAGCCGTGCAGCGGATCATGGGCGCTGGTCTGGTCGGTGACGATATCGGGCCGGATTTCACCGGCCTCCATGCGGCGGACCAGTTCAGGGAAGATGTCAGCCGCATTGCCGAGCAGACCGACCGATTTGGCCTCTCCGGCTGCCGTCCAGCGGGCGATCTTTTCCAGCGCCTCATCCAGTGTGTGTGCTTTTTCGTCCAGATACCTGGTACGTATGCGAAAATCGATACGCGTCTCGTCGCATTCAACGGCGAGACAGGATGCTCCGGCGAAGACGGCGGCAAGCGGCTGCGCCCCGCCCATACCGCCAAGACCGGCCGTGAGTATCCATTTGCCGGTAAGATCACCGCCAAAGTGCTGGCGTCCGGCCTCCGCGAAGGTCTCATACGTGCCCTGCACGATGCCTTGCGTGCCGATATAGATCCACGAGCCAGCCGTCATCTGGCCGTACATCATCAGGCCCTGCTTATCGAGCGCGTTGAAATGTTCCCAAGTGGCCCAGTGCGGCACCAGGTTGGAATTGGCGATCAGGACGCGCGGCGCATCGGCATGGGTGCGGAACACGCCCACAGGCTTGCCCGACTGGACCAGCAGGGTCTCGTCCTCATTGAGCTCTTTGAGCGCCGCGACGATGCCGTCAAACGCCTCCCAGTTGCGCGCCGCCCGGCCAATCCCGCCATAGACCACCAGCTCGTGCGGGTTCTCCGCCACGTCGGGGTGAAGATTATTCATCAGCATGCGCAGCGGCGCTTCGGTCATCCAGCTTTTCGCGTTCAGCGTGGTGCCGGTGGGCGGATAGATATCGCGCGCATTGCGCCGTGTGCCGGTCATGGTGTCACCTTCAGATCGGGCGCCAGCTCTTCCAGCCGGTGCAGGATTTCGGAGAGAATGGCGCGCAGGCTCGTGGCCTTCGCGTCGTCATAGGCAAAGGGCTCGGCCTCGCTTTGCAGATAAGCCGACTGGGCCAGCTCCATCTGGATCGCGTGGACGCCGCTCGCTGGCTTGCCGTAATGGCGCGTCGTCCAGCCGCCTTTGAAGCGTCCGTTGAGGACATGGCTGTAGTGCTCTGATTTTCCAGCAATTTTGATCGCTTCTTCAGATAGAGCTTCAGCACAGCTCGTCCCGTCTGCCGTGCCGATGCAGAGGTCAGGCAGCGTGCCGTCAAACAGGAACGGAATAAGCGAGCGGATGGAGTGCGCGTCATAGAGAATGGCGACGCCATGGCGCGCTTTCGCGGCGTCCAGCGCCGCAGCGACCGCCGCATGGTAGGGCGCATGATACGCCGCCACGCGCGCTTCTATCTCGTCCGTTGTGGGCGGCTCGGTCCATATCGGCTTGCCGTCAAAATCGGTATTGGCGACCAATCCGGTCGTGTTCTGGCCGGGATAGAGGCTCGCCCCGTCGGGCGGCCGGTTCGGATCGACCACATAGCGGTGGAAGTTCGCCACCACCATCGCCGCGCCGGGGAGCAGCCCGTCATAGAGCCGGTCCACATGCCAGTCCGTATCGGCGAGCGCCGCTCCCCTCGCATTCAGCCGCGCACGCACCTTTTCGGGTAGCCAGGTGCCGGCATGCGGCACGGCGATGACGACCGGGCTGGTGCCTTGTCTGACGCTAACCGGGTTCACGGCGCGATCTCCAGACCCGCTGCGCGAATCAGCGCGCCGGAGCGGACCAGCTCAGCGGCACGCTCGATATCGCCCGCCATATAGCGGTCGGCTTCCAGCACCGGCACAGCCACGCGGAGCGCCTCAATCGCCGCGAGGAGCGCAGGCGAGGTCTGCAGAGGCGCACGGAAGGCGATGCCTTGCGCCGCGCTCATCGCCTCGACGGCCAGGATGCGGGCAAGGTTGGCATTCATCCGCATCAGGCGCACGGCGGCGTGAGCCGCCATGGACACATGGTCTTCCTGATTGGCGGAGGTGGGCGTGGAATCGGTCGAGCACGGATTGGCCAGATGCTTGTTCTCGCTCATCAGCGCGGCCGTAGTGACCTCGGCGATCATGTAGCCGGAATTCAGGCCCGGCGCAGGCGTTAGGAAGGGCGGCAGATCGTGATTGAGGTTCGGGTCAACCAGAAGCGCGATGCGCCGCTGGGCAATGGCGCCGACTTCGGCAATCGCCAGCGCGATCATGTCCGCGGCGAAGGCCACCGGCTCTGCGTGGAAATTGCCACCCGAAACGATGGCATCATCCAGCACCAGCGGATTGTCGGTGACGGCGTTGGCTTCGATCTGAAGCGTCGCGCCCGCCTGGCGGAGCAGGTCCAGCGCCGCGCCCGCCACCTGCGGCTGGCAGCGTATGCAGTACGGGTCCTGCACGCGCACATCATCCTCGCGATGGCTGTCGCGTATCTGCGAGCCATCCATCAACGCGCGCATGCGCTCCGCCACCTCGATCTGCCCGCGATGGCCGCGCAGCGCGTGTATCTGCGGGTGCAAGGGCGCGGTGGAGCCCATCGCCGCATCGGTGGAGAGGCAGGAAGTGAGCACGGCATTGGCCGTCATACGCAGCGCATCAAACAGCCCTGCCAGCGCCATGGCAGTGGAGAATTGCGTGCCGTTAATAAGAGCCAGCCCCTCCTTGGCTTCGAGCACGATGGGTTTGAGGCCCGCCGCGCTGAGCGCCTGCGCGCCGGGCAGGCGTTTGCCCGCATGGACGGCCTCGCCCTCCCCGATCATGACCGCAGCCATGTGGGCCAGCGGGGCGAGATCACCTGATGCGCCGACCGAGCCCTGCAGGGGGATGATCGGCGTGACGCCGCGCTCCAGCATGGCTTCGATGAGGGCGATCAGCTCCCAGCGCACACCGGACGCGCCGCGCCCGAGGCTAAGGAGTTTCAGCGCCATCATCAGGCGGACTGTGGCGGCATCGGTCTCCTCGCCCACGCCGCAGCAATGGGAGAGGATGAGATTACGCTGCAGCGTGCGTGTATCGCCCGCCGCGATCTTCACATGGGCGAGCTTTCCAAAGCCGGTATTGACGCCATAAACCGCGTCCGCGCCTTGCGCGGCTTGCGCCACGCGGGCGGCCGAGGCTTCCACGCCCTCGCGCGCGGACGGATCAAGGCGGGCGGGCAGCCCCTCGCGCCAGATACGTTCGAGATCAGCGAGGCGGACCGAACCGGCAGTGAGGGTCAGCATGGGCGGCCTCCGAACATGCGTTGGTGAAGCGGGTTGAATCCTATGCGCCCGGCGAGTTCGGCAGGCGCCTCGGCGTCCCAGATGGCAAGGTCGGCGCGCTTGCCCGGCGCGATCACGCCCCGGTCATCAAGCCCCAGCGCCTTGGCGGCGTTCAGCGTCACACCCCGTAGCGCCTCATCAGGCGTAAGGCGGAAGAGCGTACAGCCCATATTCATCGTCAGGAGCAGCGAGGTGAGCGGCGAGGAACCCGGATTGCAGTCCGTCGCGAGCGCCATAGGCACGCCGTGCTCACGGAAAGCCGCGATGGGCGGCAGCTTCGTCTCGCGCAGGAAGTAGAAGGCACCCGGCAGCAGCACGGCGACCATGCCGGCCTTGGCCATCGCCTTTGCATCGCCCTCATCGGCGTATTCGAGGTGGTCTGCTGACAGCGCGCCATAGCGCGCGGCGAGCTGTGTGCCGCCCTGCTGGGACAGCTGTTCGGCATGCAGTTTCACCGGCAGGCCGAGCGCCCTGCTTTCAGCGAATACACGCTCGATCTGGTCCGCGCTGAAGGCGATGTTCTCGCAGAACCCGTCCGCCGCATCGGCAAGGCCCTCGGCGTATGCGGCGCGCAAGGCGGGCAGGCATACCTCATCGATATAGGCATCCGCCCGGCCCTTGTATTCCGCAGGGATGGCATGCGCGCCAAGGAAGCTGGTGCGGATGGTGACAGGGCGTTCAGCCTCCAGCGCGTGGGCTACGCGCAGCATGGCTAGCTCGGTCTCGATATCGAGACCATAGCCGGACTTTATCTCGACCGTCGCCACGCCCTCGGCCAGCAGCGCATCAAGGCGCGGCAGGGCTTCGGCGAGAAGTTGCGCTTCGCTCGCCGCGCGCGTCGCCGTGACGGTGGAGACGATGCCGCCCCCTGCCCGCGCGATCTCCTCATAGCTCGCACCCTCAAGACGCAGCTCGAACTCGCGCGTACGGTTGCCGCCATGAACGAGATGGGTGTGGCAGTCGATGAGCGCCGGCGTCACCAGACGCCCCTCCAGATCACGCGAAGGCGCCCTGGAATACGTGCCCGGCAGATCGCTCTGAAGCCCTGCCCACGCAATGCGTTCGCCCTCGATGACGATAGCGCCGGGGCCGGTCACCTTCTCTGCCGTCATGGCGAGCCTTGCGCCGGTCAGCACATGGGTGCGGGCGTGTTCCACCTTGATTCCTCCTGCGAGCCGGCCCATTAAGTATAGACTTATTATGCGAGTCAACGGAGCGGGCATGAGCGTCATTCACGCGGGCGAAGCACTTCTGGAAACCGGCTGGGCGCGCGATGTCCGCGTGGTACTGGAAGGCGGCCGCCTTACCTCAATAGAGGCGGGCGCTACCCCTCAGAGCGGCGATTACCGCACCGGAATCCTGCTGCCCGCACCCGCAAACCTGCACTCCCACGCCTTCCAGCGCGCCATGGCGGGCCTGACCGAGCGGCGCGGCGCCGATCCGTCGGACAATTTCTGGACCTGGCGCAAGGCGATGTACGCCTTCCTGGATGCCCTCACGCCTGACGACGTGGAGGCCATTGCTGCCTTCGTGCAGATGGAAATGCTCGAAGCCGGCTACGCCACCAATGTGGAATTTCACTATCTCCATCACGGCCCGGATGGCTCCGCCTATGACAATCTGGGCGAGATGAGCCACCGCATCGCCGCAGCCGCCAGCCAGACCGGTATCGGCCTCACCCTGCTGCCTGTGCTCTACCAGCAGGGCGGGTGCGATGGCCGCCCACTGGCCGCAGGCCAGATCCGTTTCGGCAATGATGTCAGCCGGTTTGAGCGCCTTGTTGAATCAGCCAGCGAAGCTCTGAAGCCCCTGCCCGCCGACACCAGACTCGGCATTTCCGCGCATTCGCTGCGCGCAGTCAGCCGCGAGGGGCTGGCCGCCTGTATCGCGCTTGCGCCCGGTGCGCCCCTGCACATGCATCTGGCCGAGCAGACCGGCGAGGTGGATGAAGTGCTGGCAGCCTACGGCGCACGGCCCACCGAGTGGCTGCTGGCCAATGCCGAGGTCGATGCGCGCTGGTGCCTCATCCACTGCACGCAGATGACGGACGCAGAAACGCGTGCCCTCGCCCGTACTGGCGCGGTGGCGGGACTGTGCCCGATCACCGAAGGCAATCTGGGCGACGGCATTTTCAACGGCACGACATGGCTGGAAGCCGGTGGCCGGTTCGGCGTCGGTTCCGACAGCAATGTGCGCATCTCCCTGTCAGAGGAATTGCGCCAGCTTGAATACTCCCAGCGCCTGCGCGACCGCAGCCGGGCGGCACTTGCCACGCGCGAAAAATCCGCCGGGCGGGTGCTGCTGGAAGGCGTGGCGAAAGGCGGCGCGCAGGCCGCGGGCCGCGAGGCGGGCGTGATTGCTGCGGGCAAGCTGGCGGACCTGATTGCGCTCGATACCGGCCATATCACGCTGGAAGGGCGCAGCGGCGATCTCACCCTCGATAGCTGGGTGTTTGCAGGCGATGACAGCATGGTCAGCGATGTCTGGGCCGCAGGCCGCCATCAGGTTCAGGGCGGCCGCCATATCGACCACGACGCGATTACCGCGCGCTACCGCGCCACGATCCGGCGTCTGGGAACGCGCCTGTGACCGCCAGCGCCTATGCGTGGCAAAGCGTGCGGGCAGAGGCCCTGCGCCGCATCCGCACACGCGAATGGCCACCGGGCGCGATGATCCCCAAAGAGGCCGAAATAGCGCAGGAGCTGGGCTGCGCGCGCGCCACGGTGAACCGGGCGCTGCGTGATCTGGCAGAAGCCGGCTATCTCGACCGGCGGCGCAAGGGCGGCACGCGGGTCACCGAAACGCCGGTGCGCCGCGCCGTGTTCGAGATTGCCATTATCCGCCATGAGGTGGAGCAGTCGGGCGCGAGCTATGGCTACACGCTGCTGGAAGACCGCACAGAGCGCCTGCCCGATGAGCTCGCCGCCACGCTGGACCAGCCGCGCGGCACGCGCTGGCGGCGCGTTATTGCCCTGCACAGCGCGGGCAAGCGGCCCTTCTGCCTGGAGGACCGCTGGCTGAACCCCGGTCTGGTGCCAAGGGAACGCGCAGACTTCGCCGCCTCCAGCGCCAATGAATGGCTGGTGCGCAATGTGCCGTTCACCGGCGGCGAGCTCAGCTTTCAGGCCCGCAAGGCCGATACCGCCCTCGCCTCCCGGCTGGGCTGCGCGCGGGGCAGCGCCGTCTTTGGCGTGGAGCGCATCACGCGTACCGATGATGCCGCCGTCACGGCCGTTACGCTGACCTATGCGCCGGGCTATCGCCTCACCACGTCGCTAGGCTGAAAGCCGCTCGGTAATCGCGCGGCCCATGCCTTCAGTGCCAACAAGACGGGTATCCTCG
Organism: Glycocaulis sp.; assembly: GCF_051859565.1. GTDB lineage: Bacteria > Pseudomonadota > Alphaproteobacteria > Caulobacterales > Maricaulaceae > Glycocaulis. Next base: position 221,382 of record NZ_JBHYFK010000006.1, on the reverse strand, counting down.
CCGCCCAGCAGATCGCCTGTGCGGTAACCGGCGTCGAGCACATCGCTCACCGCCTTTTCGGTCAGGTCTGCCAGGTCCGGGCGGCCCAGCTGGTAGCGCAGTGCCATGGCAAGGCTGAGGATGGCTGCGCACGGATTGGCGATGCCCTTGCCCGCAATGTCCGGCGCGGAGCCGTGGATCGGCTCGTAGAGGCCCGGCATGCCCGGCTCTCCCAGAGCAGCAGAGGGCAGCATGCCCAGTGACCCGGTCAGCATGGCCGCCGCATCGGAAAGAATGTCGCCAAACAGATTATCGGTCAGGATCACGTCAAACTGGCGCGGATCACGCACCAGCTGCATCGCGCAGTTATCGGCATACATGTGGGACAGCGCCACGTCGCCATAATCGCGCGCATGCAGGGCGGTGACGGTCTCGCGCCAGAGCAGGCCGGATTCCATCACATTGGCCTTTTCCACCGAGCAGACCCGCCCTTCGCGCTGGCGGGCCAGATCAAAGGCCATGCGCGCCACACGCTCGATCTCAGGCGTGGTATAGCTTTGCGTGTTGAAGCCGCGCTTTGTGCCGTCGGGCAGGGTTTCGATGCCGCGCGGCTCTCCGAAATAGACCCCGCCGATCAGCTCACGCACGAAGAGAATGTCGAGGCCGTCGATTACTTCGCGTTTAAGCGTGGAGGCATCCGCCAGCGCCGGGAAGCACAATGCCGGGCGCAGATTGGCGTAGAGGCCCAGACCTTTGCGCAGATTGAGAAGCCCCTGTTCGGGACGCAATTCGTAAGACACACCCTGCCATTTCGGCCCGCCGACAGCGCCCATCAGCACCGCGTCGCTGGCTTTGGCCATTTCAAGGACGTGCGGTGCCAGCGGCGTGCCGTGGCGGTCCAGCGACGCCCCGCCTATGTCACCGTTCTCCACGTTCAGGCCAAGACCGTGATGGGCGTTGAGCCCGTCAATAACGCGCCGGACTTCCGCCAGCACTTCAGGGCCAATGCCATCTCCGGGAAGCAGAAGCAGTTTCATCCGTATTACCCGCCAACCTCAATACCATGCGAAACTGCGCGACACGGGAGAATTACGCAAGTGCAGCAAAGCGGCGCTGGCAGTGCAGGCGGGGCTGTGCCTTAGTCTTCGGCGCTGTCATCCGCGTCTTCGCTGCTATCGCGGGGCGCATCGGCTGTTGCTTGTGCCGCTTCCTCTCGGCGGCGCGCTTCCAGCGCGTCCAGCTCCCGCAGGGCTGACGTGCCTTCAAACATTCGCCGGAACACGCCGGGAGCCAGCGCCGACAGGGGGTTGGCGGAAACACGCGTGGCGTCAAACGGGCCCTCGGCGGCAAAGGTCACGCCCACAATGCCCTCACCCCGGCGCGAGGTCAGCAATTCCCCGACAACCGGCAGATTGCCCAGCACGGAATTCAGCCCGTAGGACGGCAGGATCGTGCCAGAGAGGTTCATCCGCTCGCCGGCCGTATCAACCACGCCCGTCCAGGTCAGCCCGAGAGATGGTCCCGCCACACGGCCTTCACGCATTTCCAGCAACCCGTCGGCAAAGGCGTAGTCGACCTCCAGCCGTTCAAAATCGATGCCTTGGCCCGAGAAGAGGCTGCCGAGCCCTTCCAGCGATCCGGCTGCAAGAATACGCGCCAGAAGCGGCATCTGCTCCAGGCGGAATCCGTTTGCCAGCAGACGCCCCTGGACACCGCCCGGCGTGCCGGCAGGCGGCAGCAGCCCCTCAAGCTCCATCGTGCCGCCGGTAATCGTGCCAAACCCGCCAAGCGTCGTGAGCACCGCACCTGCATCGGCGCTTCGAGCCGACAATAGCCGCATCCCGTCGGGCTGGGGCGCGACCGCAAGTGAGATTTCGCCGCGTGGCAGTGCCGCCTGCAGATTAAGCCGCTGCAGGCCTTGCGCATCTGACTCCAGCGCCAGCCCGACAGCGCCATAGCGCACCCGGCCTGCCTGAACCGTTTCCACGTCGGCGATCAACGATACCGCGCCAGCGCCCTCTCCGCTGAACAGCCGGCCCGATACGAGATTTGAGATCAGGTCGCTCGCATCGAGAAAGCGCCCGGAGATGCGGATATCCAGTGGACCCTCGCTGCCATCCGGCCTGCTGGCGCTGATGGCCAGATCGGACCGGCCTCCGACAACCACACGCTCAAAGCCGGCACTGAGCAAAAGCCCGTCTGCTGCCAGACGTGCCTGGCCGCGTATGTCCACTTCGTCGCCCAGCACGGCCAGCCGGCTGATATCAAGCCCGCCTTCGGCTGAGCGTTCCGCCACCATTTCCAGCGCGGCGGGCAGGCCGCGCGGCTTTGTCCACAGATTCTCCGGCAGCACCACAGCCGCGCCGGTCAGGTCGCCCATCACGACATAACGCGAGAAATCCAGGCCATTGCCGACGAAGGTGGCATCGAGACCGATCTGGCCATCAATAATACCGCGCGCCGGTATGCCGGCCAGATCGAGGTCACGCGCATCCGCGTTGGAAACGATCCGTACCCGCGTGCCCAGCTCACCCTCCGGCGTCTGGAACCGTTCACGCCACTCCAGGCGCGCCTGTGACCGCCCGATACGTACATCTCCGCTGGCCTCCAGACCCGCACTGTCAGCCTGGAAGCTGATATCGCCTTCGCTAAAGCGCACTTCGCCAAGGCCGCTGGGACCGGCAGCGCCCGAGAAACGCCCTGAAACATCAAAGCCGATATCCTCGTAGGGCACATCACGCAGCATGGGGCGGGTGATCTCGAAACGGACCGCGCCCTCCCCCTCAAGCGCCTGCGGATCAAACCCGTAATCGCTCGCCAGATTGAGGGGCGGCTGGTCGAGCAAAGCCACCAGCCCGGATAGTGAACCACGCCCCTCTCCGCCAAAGCGGGCCGGCGCGCCGCGCGGATTGAAGCGCGGTATCTCGACAAAAAGCGCATCAATCTCGAGCGCATCGATGCGCCCCGAATGTCCCGTCAGCCCCAGCGAATTACCGCGCAGCACAGCCGACCCTGAAAGCCCGGTCAGCGGAGTCATGGTGGAGATATAGCGTGCGGTGGCATTGCTGAAATCAAAGCTTACCGTCAGGTCTTCATCATCCAGCATCCCGGCATTGAACGCCTCGGCGGGAATGTTGATGTCCGCGCGCAGATTGCGCGCCTCGCCCGCGAGCACATTGGCCTCGACCCAGTCGCGCCCGCCCAGCGCAAACTCCACCGGCCACAGCGCCAGCACTGCGTCCTTGCGTATAACGCCCTCAACATCACCCTCGATGCGGATGGCGGGCCTGCGCCCGTCCTCCGTCTCGTCGAGCCCCAGCCGCCCGGACAGGCTGGCGGTGACATCGAGAAATTCGGCTTCCCCGCTATCAATGAAGAGCTCCAGCGACTGGGTATCGAGCCGACCCGAAAACGCACCACGCGACCAGGCAAACGGTCCTTGCAGGGTATCGGGCAGGATCAGCTCTCCTTCGCCCAGAACCAGCTCGTACCGGGCCCGCGAAGGCACCAGATTGTCGTAACCGGCAAAGCCATGCAGGCGGCCCGACACGTCCAGCCGCAAAAGTTCGCTGTCCAGCTGCAGGGCGCGCAGCTCCAGCTCCCCCCCAACGGCGTCCAGCGATGCGCTGACATGCGCAGACTCTATTCCCATCACGCCATCTGCACCGCGGAACACGCCCGCCCCGGCGTCCAGGGTCAGCTCCACGGCGCGCAGCCCGGCTGAGCGGCTGGCATCGAGAACCAGATCGACATCGAGCGGGACATCAAAGGCGCCGAGCCGCCCCCACACGCCTTGCAGATTGCCGAGCGTGGACGGAACCAGGCCCTGTGCCGAGAAGGCCAGAAACATGGTGTCAAAATTGGCGCCGGTCTCAAGCTCGACCGCAACCGGCACCGCGCCTGCAGGGGCGAGAAACCCGGCATTGGCAGATACCTGCACGGCGCGCCCGTCACGCTCCAGTGCCAGCTCTGCATCGGCAAACCGGGCCGAAAGCCCGCTTATGGCGTCTTCCACGCGCAGCTCCGCGCCGCTGATGCGCGCGCGCTGCAGGCGCGCAAGCACCGTTCCCGCCGCATCATCGCCGCTTGTGCCCCCGGCCTGCGCGGTCCGGCCGCCCAGCGAGGCGCTCACCACGCCGGAAACGTCGCGGCGAACGGTAAAGACACCGCCTACCGCATTGATCTCCACCGGACGGATACGTCCGATGACAAGCTGGTCCAGCGCCAGCGCCAGCTCCACCTGCTCGGCTGTGGCCAGTACCGCGCCGCCGGGCCCGTCAACCTCCAGCGCCCTCATGTCCACGACCAGGGCACGGCTGCCGGGCGCATAGCGGATACTGGCACTGCCATAGCGGGCCTCTTCGCCGCCAAGCGCGGTGGCAATGGCGGGACGCAAACCGGCCACCACCGCATCGACATCGACGGGACCACTGGCCAGCCGCCACAGCAGCAGCGCCGCCGCAAAGATGGCGAGCGCCATCAGGACGGCAATCGCCTCCAGCGTGTAGACCAGGAAAAGGCGGGCGCTTCGGACTAGCACGGCTACCTGTATGTCAGCGGAATACTGGACGGACGCATCCGGGCACCCACATCTTGCCCGGAACCAATCGGCACGCTTGTCAGCAAACTACGGAGCAAACCCTTGAGCACACTTAAACCCGGCGACGCAGCCCCCGGCTTCTCGATGCCCACCGACAGTGCAGGCACGGTTTCGCTGTCTGACTTCAAGGGCAAGAGCGTGGTTCTCTATTTCTACCCGAAAGATGACACTCCGGGCTGCACGAAGGAAGCTATCGGGTTTAGCGGCAAAATTGACGAGTTCGAGGCGGCAGGTGCAGTTGTGATCGGCGTATCCAAGGATACAGTCGCCAAACATGGCAAGTTCCGCGCCAAGCATGAACTTGCCGTGATACTGGCCTCCGATGCCGAAGGCGATGTAACCGAGCGCTACGGCGTCTGGCAGGAAAAGCAGATGTACGGCAAGACGTACTGGGGCATTGAGCGCTCCACCTTCCTGATCGGCCCGGACGGCAAGCTGAAAGCGGTCTGGCGCAAGGTAAAGGTGCCCGGCCACGTCGAAGAGGTGCTCGAAACGGTGAAGTCCGGCTCGTGAGCGTTTCTGCCCAGGACGCCATTATCGCCGTATTGCAAAGCGCAGAGCCGCAGGCAAAGGCGCAACGCGCCCGGGAAACCGCATCCCTGTGGCACGGCGGCGCGCTGGCCAGTGACCCGGACTGGCACGGCCGTGTGCCAGTCCGCCCGGCCCGGCCGGAGCGCCCCCATCTCGTTCCCCCTGCGCGTGTACCGCGCCGCCGCCTGACCAGCGAGGCGGGACGCGCGGCCCTGCTGCACGCCGTGGCCCATATCGAGTTCAATGCCATCGATCTGGCGTTTGACATGGCCCTCCGGTTTGGCAGCGCAGCCGAACTGGACGGCGATGCGCGTCATGCCTTCCTCACCGACTGGATCCGCATTGGCGACGACGAGGCACGCCACTTCCAGATGGTCAGCGTCCGCCTGTCAGAGCTGGGAACGGCCTATGGCGATCTGGACGCCCATGACGGGCTGTGGGCTGCGGCGATGGCGACGTCGGACGATATCGCCGCGCGCCTTGCCATTGCCCCCCTGGTGCTGGAGGCGCGCGGGCTGGACGTGACGCCGGGCATGATCGAGCGTCTTCAGTCCGCAGGTGATGATGACAGCGCGAACATCCTCAGGACGATTTACACTGAGGAGATCGGCCATGTCGCTGCCGGACGGCGCTGGCTGGACCATGTCTGCGAGCGGCGGGGCGAGGACTCCCGCGAGACCTTTCATCGTCTCGTCCGGGAACGATTCCCCGGCGGCTTGAAGCTGCCTGTCAACGCGCTGGCACGCGCCGAAGCGGGACTCGAGCCGGACTTCTACGAAACACTGCTTCCGTAATGACCGCTTAACACTCTGAATTAAAAAAGATTTAATTCCGCCTAACGCGGATACGGCCCGAAGGTTGCATCCGATTGCATGGAACTGGTTGAAAACCGTCACAATCCTGTGCGAGTGTTTCGCCTTCGAGGCGGGATTTCAACGAAAAACCGGGCGGGAGCGCATGGTGAAACGTCTTCTCGCCGGCCCATGGGAGCTGATAAAGCAACGCTTCCCGGACCGGCAGATATACCATCGCAGTGATGGCCACGTGCGATACTTCGCCGTGACCACAGAGATGCAGGTGGGAGCGTTGGCGGTCGCGTGCGGCCTTGCCATCTGGCTCACTATCTCCACTGTCAACATGATCCTTGAGAGCCGGACGGAGATGATCCGCTCCGCCCGGTTCAACGAAACCATAACGGCATATCAGGCGCAGCTCGAAGAAGCGCGCGCGGCAGAGGCGGCGGCCATCGCCTTCCTGGAGTCCCGCAGCGACGCCTTCGACCGTACCGCCGGTGAGTTCCAGGTGCGCCATGACACGGTCCGCCGCCTGCTTGATTTCGCCGAAGACCTGCAGATTGGCGAAAGCCAGCTGAGCCCCAGCCTCGATAATGGCCGTATTCTGATGGCCGCCAGCACCGCTGATGCGGCGCCGCGCGAATCCCTGATCCGCACCGCCGCCCATTCAGGCGATGGCAGTCCCGCAGAAGAACGCGTGGCGGGCCTGATGACCGATCAGGAAGATGCGCTGGCCAGGGCAGAGGAATCTGCTGAAGCCCGGCTGGAGAATTTGCGCGCGGTCCTGCGCCTCACGGGTTTGCGCCTTGAAGAAGTCGTACGTGAAGGCCGGTCCGGCGATGGCGGCACAGGCGGTCCGTTCGTAGCGCTGGACAGCTCCGCTCTCATGGGCGAAGGGCTGGACTTGTCCGATCCGTTCAACGCGCGCGTAGCGCGCATCGCGTCCCGGCTTGTCGAGCTGGAAGAGCTGGAACGCGCACTGTCCGCCACGCCGCTGAACCTTCCGGTTTCCGGCCCGTACCGGGAAACCAGCCCTTACGGCTCACGCATTGACCCGTTCACCCGGCGTCCTGCCTTTCACACGGGGCGCGATTTTGCAGGTGCACGCGGCACGCCGATTACTGCTGGCGCAGCGGGCAGTGTCGTTTACGCAGGCTGGCGCTCGGGCTATGGTAGAACCGTGGAGATCGACCATGGCTACGGGTTCAGGACGCGCTATGCGCACCTGCACACGATCGACGTTCGCCGCGGTGATGTGGTGGAAGCAGGCCAGCGCCTTGGGGGAATGGGCACGACCGGGCGTTCGACAGCAACGCATCTTCACTACGAAGTCTGGTTCAGGGGTAACCACCTGGACCCTGAGCGTTTCTTGAGAGCAGGACATTATGTTCAATAAAAAGGACTCCCCCGCCCCGGAAACGGGAAGCCCGCCGCCCCCAGCAAAAAGGTCCGCCATGAAATCGAAAGCTCCCTCCATTCTCAGCGCTGATCTGACGATCACGGGCTCCATCTCCTCCGAAGGCGAGGTTCAGCTCGATGGCGTCGTCGAGGGCGATGTTCGCGCCGGATCGCTCAGCATCGGAGAGGAAGCCACGGTAAAGGGCGAAGTGGTGGCCGAAAGCGTCGTTGTCCGCGGCCGCGTTGAGGGTTCGGTGCGCGCCCGTCAGGTGCAGCTCGCCGCAACTGCCCGCATCGAAGGCGACATTGTTCACGCCACGCTCGCCGTTGAAAGCGGTGCGTATTTTGACGGCCATTGCCGCCGTTCGTCCGATCCGCTCGCTGACAAGAAATCAGCCAGCGCGGACTCCATCACGCAGGACAAGCCCAAAGTCGCCGCCTCCTCCATGCCACCCGCCCCGCCAAGCTCGGCAGCGGCAGCGCCGCGCCCGGTCGCAGCGGCGAATAACGACCCGTTCGCCTCCAAGGCATAAGGCCTTACGCCACAAGCCAATACGATAAAGGGCGGCTCGGATTGAGCCGCCCTTTTTGTTTTATTGCCACTCACACCGCGTTGATTGCGCGTCAGGCGTCCGCCTCGCCGCCGACCCGCGCGGCCAGTGCCGCCGCCATGAAGGCATCCAGATCCCCGTCCAGCACGCCTTGCGTGTCGGAGGTTTCGACGTTGGTCCGCAAATCCTTGACCATCTGGTAGGGCTGCAGCACGTAGGAGCGTATCTGGTGGCCCCAGCCGATATCGGTCTTGGCGTCGGCCTCCGCCTGCGCGGCCGCTTCGCGCTTTTGCAGCTCCAGCTCGTACAGGCGCGCGCGCAGCATGTTCCACGCCGTGTCGCGGTTCTTGTGCTGGGAGCGATCAGCCTGACACTGCACCACGATGCCCGTGGGTTCGTGGGTCAGGCGGATGGCGCTATCGGTCTTGTTGACGTGCTGGCCGCCTGCGCCAGAGGCGCGGAAGGTGTCAGTGCGCACATCCTTGTCGAGTATCTCGATCTCGATCGTGTCATCGATCAGCGGATAGGCCCAGACGCTGGCAAAGCTGGTATGGCGGCGCCCGGAGCTGTCATAGGGCGATATGCGCACCAGGCGGTGCACACCGGCCTCCGTTTTCAGCCAGCCATAGGCGTTCTCGCCCTTGATCAGCAGCGTGGCAGACTTCAGCCCGGCTTCCTCGCCCGCCTGCTCCTCGATCACCTCCACCTTGTAGCCGGAGCTCTGCGCCCAGCGCGAATACATCCGCGTCAGCATCGCAGCCCAGTCCTGGGCCTCGGTACCGCCCGCGCCCGGATGGATCTCGATATAGCAATCATTGCCGTCCGCTTCGCCGGACAGCAGCGCTTCCAGCTCTGCGCGCCCTGCCCGCTCACTCACGGCCTTGAGCGCCGTCACGGCCTCCTGATAGAGGTCCTCATCGCCTTCCATGTCGGCGAGCTCTGCCAGCTCCACCGTCTCGGACAGCTCTGCCTCGATCTCGCGGACCGTGGTCATCTGGCGGTCGAGCTGGTTGCGCTCGCGCATCAGGCTTTGTGCCCGCGCAGCATCATTCCAGAAGTCAGGCGCTTCCGCGCGCGCGTTCAGTTCATCAAGGCGTGCTTCAGCCTGATCCCAGTCAAAGACGCCTCCTCAGCAGTTCCAGTGACTGCTCGATGGAGGATTTGAAGGACGCGATGTCAGCGCGCATGAGAAACCCGTTTCGCTGCGGAAAGTGAATTTGCCCCGGAACATGGGGACACAAGGCGCATAGCCAACACGGCCGGACCACACAAGGCCCGCGCTGTATCGGCAGTCATTGCCTCGGCGCGTTGATCAGTAAATTCCGTCCAGACTTTCCTGCGCATCTTGCGTTTCGCTGTCCTCGCGCTCGCCCTCACGCAGGCGGCCCGAGCCAAAGCTCAGCGTCTCTTCCTCGCGGCTGGCCCCGCGCACCGGCTCGGTACCAGGACGGAACGCTTCAAGGATCACGCCTGCCCGGCCGAGCACGGACGGTTCGCCCGAGCGCGCATCAATCGGCACCAGGCGCACCCCTTCAGGCACACGGAACGGCGCAACAGGATAGTCCTCAAGGATCGGCGCGAAGGTATCGCGCGCAATCGGCGCAGCGGCCCGGCCGCCCGCCTCGCCGGAACCCAGCGGCGCCGGCGTGTCAAAGCCGACATACACACCGACCACCAGGTCGGGCGTAAAGCCGACAAACCAGGCGTCGCGGAATTCATTGGTCGTGCCGGTCTTGCCGGCAACCGGACGGCCAAGCGCGTTCAGGGCGCTGCCTGTGCCGCGGCGCACCGCGCCTTCCAGCATGGAGACAACCTGATAGGCCGTCACAGGATCGACGACCTCTTCACCCAGCTCGGCAAGCTCCGGCTCGGCCAGCCCGTCGCGCCATTCCTCCACATCGCACGCCACGCATTCGCGCTGGTCGTGCACATAGATTGTCTGGCCGGTACGGTCCTGCACCCGGTCGATCAGGGTTGGCGTCACACGCCGCCCGCCATTGACCAGCGCGCCATAGGCACTCATCAGGCGCCACAGCGTCGTCTCGCCTGCGCCGAGGGACATGGAGAGCACCGGGTCCATCCGGTCGTAGATGCCAAAGCGCTGCGCGTATTCGGCGATGGGCTCCATGCCCGTATCCTGCGCCAGACGCACGGTCATGACGTTACGCGACAGCTCCAGTCCGAGCCGCATGGTCGACGGGCCATAGAACTGGTCGGAATAGTTGGACGGGCGATAGAAGCGGGCGTCCCCGCCCCCTGTCGCCGCAAACGGCGCGTCCAGAATGATGCTGGCGGGCGTGAAACCATTGTCCAGCGCGGCGGCATACACAAACGGCTTGAACGAGGAGCCGGGCTGGCGGCGCGCCTGCGTGGCACGGTTGAACTGGCTCTGCTGGAAGGAGTAGCCGCCAATCATCGCCAGCACCCGGCCCGTATAGGGATCGAGCGCCATCACCGCGCCATTGACCTCGGGTACCTGACGCAGGGCGTACGCCTCGCCGTCTTCGGACAGGCGCTGTACGAGCACCACATCGCCCAGCTCCAGCACGTCGGATGCACGCTGGATGGCCGGGCCAAGCACCGGGAAATTGGTCGTGGAGGAGCGCGACGGACGGCGCGCCCATCTCAGCTCGGACAGCGGTATCGTGCCTCTGGCGCGGTCAGCCATCCCGATGGACACATCGCCATCGCGCACTTCCAGCACCACGGCGTGGGTCCAGCCTTCATCGAGATCGCGCGGTACCTCGATTTCGGCCAGCTGTTCCGGCCAGGCATCAAAATCCTCTAGCGTGGCCAGAGGCCCGCGATAGCCGTAGCGGCGGTCATATTCCAGCAGGCCTGCGCGCAGCGCCGAGCGGGCTGCCAGCTGGGCCCGCGTATTGAGCGAGGTTCGCACCGACAGGCCGCCGGAATAAAGCTGCTCCTCGCCATACATATTGAAGAGCTCGCGGCGCACTTCCTCGACGAAATATTCCGCAGCCAGATAGGTCTCGCCCTGCAGCCGGCGTACGGTTTCCAGCGGCTGCGCCTGCGCTTCGCGCATCTCCGCTTCCGTGATGAAGCCATTGACGTGCATGCGCGCCAGCACGTAGTTGCGCCGGGCGATGGCCGCTTCGGTACGCCGCTCCGGGTGGTAGTTGTTCGGCGCCTTGGGCAGGGCTGCGAGATAGGCAATCTCGTGCAGCTCCAGCTCGTCCAGCGAGCTGTCAAAATAGTTCAGCGCAGCAGCCGCCACCCCATAGGCCCGATTGCCGAGGAAAATCTCGTTGAGATAAAGCTCCAGAATGCGGTCCTTGGTGAAGGCGCGCTCCATGCGAATTGCCAGCACCATTTCCTGCACCTTGCGTGCAACGCGCTGTTCGGAGGTGAGCAGGAAATTCTTGGCAACCTGCTGCGTGATGGTCGACCCGCCCTCAAGGCGCCTGCCATTGAGGATATTGCCGATATTGGCAATCGCGGCGCGGACCATACCCGTCAGATCGATACCGCCATGATTGTAGAAATTGGCATCCTCGGCAGCGAGGAAGGCTTCAACCACGTGCGGCGGAATGGCCTCAATCGGCACAAAGACCCGCCGCTCGAAGGCATATTCCGCGATCAGCAGGCCGTCACCGGCATGCATCCGGCTCATGATGGGCGGTTCGTACTCGGCCAGCTGCTCGTAGTCTGGCAGGTCCTCGGTGACCTGAACGACATAGATCGACACCGCCACAAGAGCGACAATGCCCACGATGGCGATGGTTGATCCTGCCCATAGGGCCAGCTTGCCGAAATTTTTCACACTGAAAACTGCCATGTATATCGCCCGTCCAGCCCATGCCGCCTGCCTGATGGCCGCGGCAGCAGACCATGCCCCTCACTGCGGCGGCATTATGACGTGATGAGCCTGATCCGTCCAAGCCGGTTTCAGGCAAGTGTACTAGCGCAGCGCCGGACCACCGGCATTGCTGCCCGCAGCGGCTGTGCGGACGGCCCCGGAATTGTTGCAGACGGCAAAATAGCTATCGATGGAATCGGCCACAGCTGTCATCAGGCGCTGGCGGTAGGCCGGGGTGTTGAGATTGCGCGAGTCGTCCGGGTTGGTCATGAAGCCCATCTCGAACAGAACGGCCGGTATCTGGGAATCCAGCAGGACCCAGAATCCCCGCTCTAGTGGTTCGTGCCGGAAGAGCGGCGTGATCGAGGAGGATGCCTCCAGAATCGAAGCCGCGAAGATCAGCGACTGATTGCGCTTTTCCTGCAGTGACATTTCCAGCAGCAGATTGTTCACCTGCTCGGTGCGCGATGCGCTGGTCTGCAGCCACTCACCGTCCTGACGCGCGCGGTTGCGCGCCCGGTTGGTGCCCGAATCCGAAAGCGTGTAGACAGCCGCGCCGCGCGGCCCGGTAGCACCGTTCGGTGCGGCATCGGCGTGCAGGGAAATGAAGATGTCGGCCTGTGCCCGGCGCGCCACCTGGATGCGCTCATCCAGTTCCAGGAAAATGTCCCGGTCACGCGTCATGATGACTTCATAGCGGCCGCGCGCATTCAAAATGTCTCGCAGCGCCAGTCCGGCAGCCAGCGCGAGCTGTGATTCCGATACGCCGCCAAACCGGCCAGGCGCACCCGGATCGCGCCCGCCATGGCCGGGATCGATGACGATGCGCGGGCGCTCGCAGCGCGGCGGCACGTACGACACCTGCACACGCTCGGCCAGATATTGCGTCAGCGTATGGCCCGCGACATCGAAACCCGTACTTGCCGTAACGACGGCGGCAGGCGCCGGTTCGATGTCAATGACGATGCGGTGGCCGCCCTCGCCCGGAGGCAGGCTGAAGCTCTCGCGCACCCGCGCGCTCTCGTTGAGGTCAAAGATCAGGCGGGGTGTCTGCGCGGCCGGTTCAAAGCGGAAGCGTCCGGCAAGGCCGTGTCCCTGCCCCTGCCCGCCATCCAGACCGCTTACGGCCCAGCCTGCGCCGGGTATGTCGACAACAAGCCGCGGCGACACTTCGCCGGAGGCAAAGGCGCGAAACTCCATCTCGGAGCGGGTCTCGATGACGATGCGGGTATGGGTGTCGTGCACGCCAAAGCGCACGGCAATTATCTCGTCTGCATGGGCGAATCCGGCGGCCAGCATGGCCAGCAGCGCCGCCGCGCATGCCGTGAGGCTTGATAGTCCCTTGCTGGTCGTCACCGCCATCACCCTCTGTAACTACACCCTCATCCGGCCTGCTTGCACGCAGGTCTCATACAGAGAATAGCCCGCCCCGGTTTCGATTCGGTTACCAGAGCGTAACGATATTCGCTGGCTAGCACGGATAAGCTTGCTTTTCATCCCGGAGCGAATGGTGCATGGTGTGCTTCGGTGTTGATAACGCTGTCAGCCAGTCCGGCATTTGCTGGCGCCTGACACGCTTCACTACCTCGCCCCGCGCGAAACGATGTCTGGCCAACGCCACTGACTTCTGAAGCGGACCAACGGGGCAGCAAAGATTTACCGGGCAGACGCCGCGGGCCGCTTATCCGGTTCTGCGCGCACGCGCCCAGACCAGTCAAAGCGGCCTGTTCCGCGCTTTGCCCCTGCAAGCCGGGGGCTGCCGGGCAGGCCGACAAGGAACCTTGAACATGCGCCAGGCGCGTGCTTTCCCTTCACTCCCTTCTGAAGCGACGCCGCCCTTGCGCTCCCAACTCAGCGCCCAGCCTGTCACCCTGGCCTTCAATGGCCGGGCGATTCGTGCTGGCGCGCGCACCGGAGCACGCCTTTATGTCCCGCAAAATGCTGATCGATGCCTCCCACCCGGAAGAAACCCGGGTGGTCATTGTGGATTCCAACCGCGTTGAGGATTTCGACTTTGAGTCGGCCTCCCGCAGCCCTATCCGTGGAAACATCTATCTCGCCCAGGTCACCCGCGTAGAACCCTCGCTTCAGGCCGCTTTCGTTGAATATGGCGGTAACAAGCACGGCTTCCTGGCCTTCAACGAGATTCATCCCGACTACTATCAGATCCCGTTTGAGGACCGTCAGGCCCTGCGCGAGGCAGAAGCCGAGCTGACCGCCGACACCGATGGCGACAACGGCGACGATGCCGATGATGACGAGGACCTGATGGAGGAGATTGCCCGCAAGCGGCGCAATCTGCTTCGCAAATACAAGATCCAGGAAGTCATCAAGCGCCGCCAGGTCATGCTGGTGCAGGTCTCCAAGGAGGAGCGCGGCAATAAAGGCGCGGCGCTGACCACCTATCTGTCGCTGGCCGGACGCTATTGCGTGCTGATGCCCAACACGGACCGCGGGGGCGGCATCTCGCGCAAGATCACCAGCGCGACGGACCGCAAACGCCTGAAAAGCGCCGTTCAGGGCCTCGATCTGCCGCGCGGCATGGGGCTCATCATCCGCACCGCAGGCGCGGCCCGCACCAAGCTCGAGATCAAGCGCGATTACGACTATCTGATCCGGCTGTGGGAGACGATCCGCGAGACCACGCTGAAATCCGTCGCTCCGTCGCTGATTTACGAGGAAGGAAACCTCGTCAAGCGGGCGATCCGCGACCTCTATGACAAGGACATCGAGCACGTTCTGGTCGAGGGCGAGGAAGCCTACAAGGAAGCCAAGGGCTTCATGCGCATGCTGATGCCCAGCCACGCCACGAAGGTGCAGCCCTATACTGACGACATGCCGCTTTTCCTGCGCCACGGCACGGAAAGCCAGCTTGAGGCGATCTACTCGCCGGTCGCGCAGCTCAAATCCGGTGGCTATCTGGTCATCAACCCGACCGAGGCGCTTGTCGCCATCGACGTGAACTCGGGCAAGTCGACCAAAGAGCGCAATATCGAACAGACGGCGCTGCGCACCAATCTGGAGGCGGCTGAGGAAGCTGCCCGTCAGATGCGCCTGCGCGATCTGGCCGGCCTCATCATCATCGACTTCATCGACATGGAGGACTCCAAGAACGTCCGCGCCGTCGAAAAGAAGATGAAAGAGGCGCTCTCCAAAGACCGGGCGCGCATCCAGACCTCGAAAATTTCCCAGTTCGGCCTGATGGAAATTTCCCGTCAGCGCCGCCGCACCAGCCTTGTGGAAGGCTCCACAGAACCCTGCCCGCACTGCAACGGGATCGGCTATCTGCGCAGTGTGGAATCCAGCGCGCTGGCGGCTGTTCGCAGCGTCGAGGAAGAGGGGCTCAAAGGGCGCGCATCGAAAATCGCGCTGCACCTGCCCAACGAGGTGGCCCTCTACCTGCTGAACGAGAAGCGCGAATACCTGCGCGCCGTCGAGCAGCGCTTCGACATGCGCGTCATCATCGCGACAGATATCGATCTGAAACGCGACGGATCACGCATCGAGCGGCTGGAAGCGCGCAAAGATGGTGATCGTGGGCCCTATATCCCCAAGCCGCTGACCGTTGAATCCGCCGTACTGACCCCCGAGGACGAGGCCGATCTGCGCGCCGCGAGGGAAGAAGCCTCACTCGAAGACGAGGACGATGACGGCGCTGCAGAGGGCACCCAGCCAGCTGCTCGCGCAGAGGGTCAGGGCGAAGAACGCCGTGGCCGCAAGCGCCGTCGCCGGGGCGGACGCAATCGGGGTGATGGCGACAACCGCGCTGATGCAGCCGGACAGGAGGGCGGCGAAGCAGACGCCGCCGAAGGCGAAAGCACCGAGGCGCAAAATGATGGCGGCCAGCCGGCACCAGCACGCGCCGAAGCCGGCGATGATGAAGCTGGCCGCAAGCGCCGCCGCCGCGGCCGCCGGGGTGGCCGTGGCCGCCGCCGGCGCGGTGATGGTGAAGCATCCGGCGATCAGGCCGCAGCCTCCACACAGGATTCAGGCAACAATGCCGGCGGCGACGCAGACATTCCGGGCCTGTCTGTAATCGAGCCGGGTGAAAGTGAGGCCATTGGTTCGGGCGAGACGCCGCCTTCGCGCACCCGCCCCTCTCGCCGCCGAAAGCAGGCTGTGGCGGAGACCGCACCGGCGACTGAAAGCGCTGTTGAGGCGACTGACGCGCCTGCCGCGTCCGGCGAGCCCGCCCCTAGCGAAGAGACGCCCAAGCCCAAGCGCACACGGCGCAAGAAGGCCGATCCTGCCCCTTCAGACGAGTCTGCAGCCCAAGCACCGGAGGCCAGCGAGGCGGCGGAGAAGCCCAAGCGCACCCGCAAGGCACCTGCGCGAAAGGCGGCCAAGGCTGAAGAGAGTGCCGTAGAGGACACGGCCGAGCCGGCAGCGAAGACACCGGAAGACAAACCGGCCAGACCGGCCCGCAAACCGCGCGCCAAGAAGGCTGAATCCGCGCCGGAGGCACCGGCCGCCGACGCCGCCGGGGACGTGGCGCCTGCCGAAGAGGCACAGACCAGCGACAGCACCGGGCCAAAGCGGTCTGGCTGGTGGCAGCGCTCCGGCAAGCTGTTCGGACTGGGTTCCTGACACGGGAAATATGCAGCCCGCCGGTGCCATGCACTGACGGGCTGCAGATCTGCCATGAAAAGGCTATCGTTCAGGGCGAAGCAGGGGGTGGAAACAGGATCGGAGGTTATCTCTCCATGACGATTATTGCCCGCCTGAAGAAATGCTGCACCACGGCCACCGCCTTCGCTGCCAGCGCAGCCATGGTCGTGTTGCCGTCCACGCCTGCCCATGCCCAGAGCATAAGCCTGATCCGCGATACCGAGATCGAGGCGGTCATGCGCGGCTACACCGATCCGCTGCTGGACGCAGCAGGCCTCGACCGCAATTCGGTCGGCTTCTACCTGGTCGGCAATAACGAGTTCAACGCCTTCGTTACGCGCGGGCAGAACATCTTCATGCATACCGGCACGATCGTCATTGCCGAAACCCCCGGCGAAATCAAAGCTGTTATCGCCCACGAAATCGGCCATATCGAAGGCGCACACCTTGTGCGCTTTGGCGACGGGTCGCGCGGTGCCATGGCGACGATGATTGCGACGCTGGGGCTGGGTATCGTCGCGGCCATGGCGGGTGCAGGCGCCGGCGGCGCGGCCATCATGGCCTCCGCGCCCCAGTTCGCCACGCTAGACATGCTGCGCTACACCCGCACGCAGGAAGCAGCTGCCGACCAGGCCGCCATCACCTTTCTGGACCGTACGGGCCAGTCCTCACGCGGGCTGGTAAGCACTTTCGAGCGCTTCCGCTACCAGGAAGTGATGAGCGAAGCCCGGCGGTATGAGTATTTCCGCTCGCATCCCCTGTCCTCGCAGCGTATCGACGCCATGCGGCGCCGGGTCGAGGCATCGCCCTATGCCGATGTCGAGGACAGCCCGGAGGAGATCGCCGAGCTGCGCCGCATCCAGGCCAAGATCATCGGCTTTACCGTCGCCCCGGCCCAGGTTTTCCATCGCTACCCGGAGAGCAATACCAGCCTTGAGGCGGTATACGCCCGCGCGGTGGCCTATTTCCGGCAGGGGCGCCTGGAACTGGCGCGCGAGCGGCTGGCACAGCTGATCGAGATGGAGCCGGAAAACCCTTTCTTTCACGAGCTGGAAGGCCAGATGCTGTATGAAAGCGGACGCATAGCCGACTCCGTTGCGCCGCATCGCCGGTCGGTGGAACTTATGCCCGACGCCCCGCTATTGCGGGTAAACCTTGCCGCCTCCCTGATAGGCACCAATGAAGCGGATGCTCTTGATGAGGCCGTTTCGCACTTGCGTTTCGCACTGGCGCGCGAGCAGGAAAACGGCTGGGCATGGTTCCAGCTGGCGCTGGCACACGAAGCGCGCGGCGAGACGGCACTGGCCCAGCTGGCAACGGCAGAGCGCTACTTCGCCGTTGGCAACAATATGCAGGCCTTTGTATTCGCCAGCCGCGCCCGCGACGAGCTGGAGGGCGGCACACCGGCCTGGGTGCGCGCCAGCGAACTGATTGCGGTTGCAGAACCGACGCCGCAGGAAATCCGCGAATGGAACAGGGCTCAGCAAGAGCGCCGTCAATTCGTCCCCGTCAGCCGCAACCACGGCACCGGCCTCAGCTTCAACTAATCCTCATCCGCTTTACGAAAGTGACCTTATGCGCCTCCTGATCGCGTTTGCCGCCTGCTTTGCCCTTGCCGCCTGCTCTGCCAGCAGCGAGGAGACGCGCGCCGAGGACGATTTCGATCAGCGCGTGCATCGCTATATCGTCGAGAACCCGGAAGTTATCGAGGAAGCGCTGGTCGCCCTGCAGCAAAGGGCACGCGCACGCGAACAGGCGCAGCTGGCAGCCGGGGCGCAGCAATACCGCGACGCCCTCTTTGCCGATGCACGTGACCCGGCCGTGGGGCCCGAAAATGCCGATCTGACCATTGTCGAGTTTTTCGACTATCGCTGCCCCTATTGCGTGCAGGTCAATGACTGGCTGACCGGCGTGATGGAGCGCCATGAGGGCCGTGTGCGGGTCGTGTTCAAGGAACTGCCCCTGCTGGGCGCAGCATCGGAAGAAGCCGCCCGGGCCGCGCTGGCTGTCTGGGCTCTCTCACCGGAAATCTATGGCGATTTCCACGATGCACTGATGCAGGCCGGCCAACCGATGAACGCTGAACGCATCAACCAGATCGCCGCCGATCACGGGATCGAAACGCCCGCCCTGCGTGAGGCAATGGCCGCGCCGGAAATCGAGGAACATCTCGATAGCGTCTATCAGCTCGCACGGTCGATCGGCGTGAGCGGTACGCCCTTCTTCGTGATCGGGAACGAGATCATTCCCGGCGCCGATATCGGCCGTCTCAACCGGATCGTGGCAGCCGCGCTGGAAGGCTAGCGCCGACGGCTGAGCCACCAGCCGCAGGCTACAAACCAGATCAGGAAGGCGGCCTCTGCCGCGCGCTGCAATGCGCCGCGCCATTCCGGCCACGCCTCGACGGCAAACAGCGCTGTGATAGCCACCACCGCCGCCACCAGCCCCAGAGCGCCCAGCCCGCGGCCGCCCTTCCAGCCAAGCGCCGCTATCGCCACAAGAACGAGCCCGAGCACACCAACCAGATAGCCGCCCCCGCCAATAGCGTTGTGGAGCATCTGGGAGGTACTTGGTTCGTCCGGCATACAGCCACTGGCTGCGTCGCACGGGAAAATCCCGCCACCTATCGCGCCGATGCCGTAACCGGCAAGCGCGACAAATCCCGCCAGAGCGAGGCCGGACCTTGGCGCGCTGCGGGCCGCTGTCAGGCAGAACAGGCACTGTAAGATGCCGATGGGAATGAGTCCGAGCCAACCGGCCCAGGGATAGGTGGGGGCGTCCACCGCACTCAGCTCGCTGATGAATTGCCCGCCCTGGTCATACACGGGATAAAACGCACCGCCGATGACTATCAGCCCCAGCGTCCACACGGCGGTGGCCAGAGCGAACCGCAACGGCCAGACCGGCCCTGATGTCCGCACTTCAATGTCCATGACCGCCCTCCCCGCGCGCCGCTGGCGGAGCGGAGCGCGCCGTCAGGAACCCATATTGATCCGCCCTTCGGGGTCTATCGTCCAGTGGGGATTGAAGGCGACTTCCCATGCATGGCCGTCAGGGTCGGCGAAATAACCCGAATACCCGCCCCAGTCGGCCTTGTGCGCGGCTTTCAGCAGGCTGCCGCCGCTGGCCACGGCGTGGTCGATGATGGCATCCACCTCGGCCTCACTGCGGGTATTGTGGGCGAGTGCGATATGGCCATGTCCGGCATTCTCGCGTGCCATGTCGGCATCGAGATCGTGCTTGCCGAAGAGCGCCAGCACCATGCCGCCCATAGGCAGGAATACGATCTGATCGTTCGCGAATGCAGCCTTGAACCCCATCGCTTCGTAGAAGGCCTTCGACCGGGCAAGGTCTGCCACGCCCAGCGTGACGAGAGACAGGCGAGCTTCCATCATGGGTGGACTTCCTTGTTCCGGTGGCTTTGGACCATCGGAACATTATGGGAACAAGTCAAGGGTGTGGCCCTCGTCCTTCGTCGTTCTCGCGCAGGTGCTTTTCTCTTTGGGGGATACTAGGCGTTACAACCTCCGCCAAACCCATCGCCCGATTACGAAAGCCGCAGCAGCCATCAGCGAATAGTAAATCACTGCACCGATTAGCTGAGCGTTGAAGGCAAAGAATATCATTCCGATAAAAAGCCAGAGGGTGCCCATCAAGGCTACAGCCCCGACGATAAGGACCGCACCTCTTACTATGCGCCACGGTGACCAAGTGCGCTCCGGCAGCGCCATCAGATCAGCCCCGCCAGCGGGCTGGAGGGATCGGCGTAGCGCTTCATGGGCATGCGGCCAGCCAAGTAAGCCTCGCGGCCCGCGATGACGGCGTGCTTCATCGCGCTGGCCATGCGCACCGGGTCTTTGGCTTCGGCAATCGCGGTATTCATCAGCACGCCATCGCAGCCCAGCTCCATCGCGATAGTGGCGTCAGAGGCCGTGCCGACGCCCGCATCGACGATGACCGGCACCTTCGCCGCTTCGATGATGAGGCGGATATTGACCGGGTTCTGGATGCCCAGCCCTGAGCCAATGGGCGCGCCCAGCGGCATGATCGCGCACGCGCCAGCGTCTTCCAGCTTGCGGGCATAGACCGGGTCGTCAGAGCAATAGACCATCACGTCGAAACCGTCCGCGATCAGCATCTTGGTGGCGCGCAGCGTCTCCTCCATCTCCGGATAGAGATGCTTGGGGTCTGACAGCACTTCCAGCTTCACGAGGTTCCAGCCACCCGCCTCACGCGCGAGACGCAGCGTGCGCACGGCGTCCTCGCCGGTAAAGCACCCGGCCGTGTTCGGCAGGAAGGTGACCTTTTTCGGGTCGATATGATCGACCAGCATGGGCTGGCTGGGATCTGACAAATTCACCCGGCGCAGCGCGACCGTGATGATCTCCGCGCCGGAGGCTGCAAGCGCGCGCGCATTCTCCTCATAGCTCTTGTACTTGCCCGTACCGATGATGAGGCGGGAGTTGAACGTCCGCCCGGCCACCGTGAACGGGCGGTCTTCAGGCAGGGTGGAGGCGGTGTAGGGGGAGGTTTTCTCGGTCATGGCCGCTTATCTAGCGCTCTATCGGGATGGCGTCACCCTACCCCCCACCCACGAACTGGACGATTTCCAGCCGGTCGCCATCGGCAATCGCAATATCTCCATAGGCAGAGCGCGGCGCGATCTCCAGATTGCGCTCCACGGCGACTTTGCGCGGGTCCAGCCCCAGATGGATCAGCATGGCCGACAGCGACAGGCCGGCGGGCAGGTCGCGCGCCTCGCCATTCAGCGTCACGCGAATGGCGGTGTCAGTGGCGGCGCTGGCGGTCTTCATCATGGCGTCCCGTTTCCTTTAAAATGCCGGTAGTCCTTGTTTATACGGCGCGAGGCGTCGTAGAAACGACATATGGCGCTGCGGTCCGGGTTTTGCACCGCCTGGGCGCATCAGACAGACCAGCCGGGGGACAGTGTACAGGTGGCCAGGCCGCTTTTCATCCTGAACGGACCCAATCTCAACCTGCTCGGCACGCGCGAGCCGGAGATTTACGGCTCTGCCACGCTGTCCGACATTGAGGCGGCGTGCGCCGAGCATGCCAGCATGCTGGGCCTGACCATCGATTTCCGCCAGACCAACCATGAAGGCGTGCTGATCGATGCCGTGCAGGAGGCCGGACGCGCCGCGTCCGCCCTCATCATCAACCCGGCCGGTTATGGCCATACATCGGTTGCGCTGCACGACGCCTTGAAGGCGATTGCCATTCCGGCCATAGAGATACATCTGTCCCAACCGGCTGCGCGCGAGGCGTTCCGCCATCACTCCTATGTTTCCAGCGCCGTTTCCGGCACAATCAGCGGGTTCGGCGCCCGCAGCTACATCCTTGGCATAGAGGCCGCCCACGCGCTGATCGCTGCGTCCGGCCCGAAGACAAAAGCATAAAGGTTCTCCACATGGCTTCCACGCCCTCCAAACCCGGTATCGACCCGAAACTCATCCGTCAGCTCGCGGACATCCTCAATGATACCGACCTGACCGAGATCGAGGTCGCGCAAGGAGAGCTGCATATCCGCGTGGCGCGCGAAGTGCCGGCGCCGGTCTACACGCAGGCCGCGCCGATGGCGGCGGCCCCGATGGCCGCTCCCGCTGCGCCGCCCGCATCCGTGGCAGCTGCGCCCTCTGCCGATCCGGCTCCCGCTGCGGCGAAGGCCGCGAACGCCGTCAACTCGCCCATGGTCGGCACGGTCTATCTGCGCCCCAACCCGGACGCCGATAATTTCGTCAAACCCGGCCAGAGCGTGAAGGAAGGCGACACCATCCTCCTCATCGAGGCGATGAAGACTTTCAACCCGATTACCGCGCCGCGCTCGGGCAAGATCGGTGAATTGCTGGTCAGCGATGCCCAGCCTGTCGAATACGGCGAGCCGCTCTTCACCCTCATCTAGGAGCGGCCCGATGTTTGAGAAAATCCTGATCGCGAACCGGGGCGAGATCGCCCTGCGCGTCCACCGCGCCTGCCAGGAAATGGGTATCCGCACCGTGGCGGTCCATTCCGAAGCCGATTCAGAAGCCATGCACGTCAAGCTGGCCGATGAGAGCGTGTGCCTTGGCCCGCCCCCGGCTGGCCGTTCCTACCTGCATATCCCGGCCATCATCGCCGCTGCCGAGATCACTGGCGCGCAGGCCATCCACCCCGGCTATGGCTTTCTGTCGGAGAATGCCCGCTTTGCCGAGATCGTGGAGGCTCACGGCCTGACCTTCATCGGTCCCAAGCCGGAAACCATCCGCCTGATGGGTGACAAGATCACGGCCAAGAAAGCCGCCGTCGAGGCTGGCATTCCCGTGGTGCCGGGCTCTGCCGGCGCGATCTCGGACATGGCTGAAGCGCGCAAAGTGGCCAAGGAAGTCGGCTTCCCGGTCCTCATCAAGGCGGCGGCCGGTGGCGGCGGGCGCGGCATGAAGGTGGCCGAGACCGAAGACAAGCTGGAAAGCGCGCTGCAGACGGCCTCCACCGAGGCGCAAGCCGCCTTTGGCGATGGCGCGGTCTATATCGAGCGCTATCTCGGCAAGCCGCGTCATATCGAGATACAGGTGATGGCCGATGAGCACGGCAATGTGCTCCATCTGGCCGAGCGGGACTGTTCGCTGCAGCGCCGCCACCAGAAAATCCTTGAGGAAGCCCCGTCCGTGGCCCTCACCCCTGAGGAACGCTCACGCATTGGCGAGATCGTGCGCAAGGCGGTCGGCGCAATCGGCTATCGCGGCGCCGGTACGGTGGAATTCCTCTACGAGAATGGCGAGTTCTTCTTCATCGAGATGAATACCCGCCTGCAGGTGGAGCACCCCGTTACCGAGCTCATCACGGGTATCGACCTGGTGCGCGAGCAGATCCGCGTGGCCGCGGGCGAGAAGCTGGAACTCACCCAGGACGATATCAAGGTCAATGGCTGGTCCATAGAGTGCCGGATCAACGCAGAAAACCCCTATACCTTCACGCCCTCGCCCGGGAAGGTGACCGAGTTCCATGCACCCGGCGGCCCCGGCGTGCGCCTGGATTCAGGCCTCTATGCCGGCTATTCCATCCCGCCTTATTATGACAGCCTGATCGGCAAGCTGATCGTGCATGGGCGCGACCGGCACGAGGCGATCATGCGCCTGAAGCGCGCGCTCAAAGAGATGGTCATTGGCGGCATCGAAACGACGATCCCGCTCCATCTTGATCTGCTGGAGGAGCCGGACTTCATCAGCGGCGATTACCATATCCGCTGGCTGGAGAGCTGGCTGGCAGAGCGCAACGCGAAGGCTTAAGGCCTTGGCTGTGGAACGCCTGACGGTTCCGATGTCCTCCCCCGTTTACGGGGGAGGTGTCGAGCGTCAGCGAGACGGAGGGGGG
>NZ_JBHYFK010000006.1:159298-197729 GCF_051859565.1 Glycocaulis sp. | reverse complement strand
TTTTCTGGCAATCCCCCCCTCGCCGCTTCGCGGCACTCCCCCCGTAAACGGGGGGAGACACCCAGACGGTTCCGCCTCCGCCCGGAGTATCAGCTAAATGCGCGGCTTTGGCGCAAAAGAGCTGCTGGAATGCTACGCGCGCGGCGTCTTCCCGATGGCCGAGGACCGGGACGATCCGCGCGTTTTCCTGCTCGATCCTGACGAGCGCGGCGTCATCGCGCTCGACCAGTTCCACATCCCGCGCAGCCTGGCCAAGCAGGTGCGCAAGGACCGCTTCCACGTCACCGTGAACCGCTGCTTTCGGGTCGTGGTTGATCATTGCGCCGCGCCAGCGCGGGGCCGGGAAAACACCTGGATCAATGATCCGATCCGCAATCTCTATGGCGAGTTGCACGAGCGCGGCCATGCCCATTCACTGGAATGCTGGCATGAGGGCAAGCTGGTGGGCGGACTCTATGGCGTGAGTCTCGGCGGCGCCTTCTTTGGCGAGAGCATGTTCTCGCACATGACGGATGCGTCAAAAGTGGCGCTGGTCCACCTCGTCGCGCGGCTTAAAGCGGGGGGCTATACCTTGCTGGACACCCAGTTCATCACTGAACATCTGCAGCGCTTTGGCGCGCAGACCATTACGCGCAATGCCTATCACCGGCTGTTGCGCGAAGCGCTCAAAGACGATGGAGATTTCTTTGCGATGCCGGAGGGCCTGAGCGGCACTCAGCTCCTGCAGTCAATCACCCAGACATCATAGACGGGGTGATCGAGCGCGTTGAGCGCAGGGTTGGAAGCAAACATCCACCCCGAGAACAGCCGGTCGCCATCAGCGCCCGCGCCGAACCCGTCCGTGCGCTGGTCATTGATTTGCATGAAGACGAAAACCTCCGGCGGCTCCTCCGGCGGGCGGCGGCGGCAATAGCGCACGGTGATGTCCAGCGCGCCGAACGTGTAGGTGTCGCCGACATTGACCTCGAAATCGCGGGTCCGCGCCGTCACCTTGTCGAGGCCACGCAGCACCGCAATCGTGCCGGGCCGGGAGCTGAGCTCGCCGGGACGACGCGTTGCACGCTGGTCTTGCTGCTGTTCCAGCGGCGCAGTCAGCTCAGTGTCCGGTTCCTCGATATCCTCTGCCCAATCCTCCAGCGAGCCGGGCTCATCGCCTTCCTGGGCAAGAGCCGCAGAGGCAAGGATCAGGCTGGCGAGCACAAACGCGCAGATGGGCAGAAGCCGGGTCAGCAATGTCATCGTTGAAAAACTCCCCTCGCCCCATACTCACCAGCGCAATGCGGCAGCACAAGGGCGAATCTCCGGAGGCCAGTGGCCAGAACTGGCAGCGCCTAGCTGTCGCCGCCGCCGCGCCCGCCCGACACGAAGCCGCCGATCAGCTCGAACAGATCAACCGCGCCTTGGGTGAAGACGATCTCACCGCCTTCGGCGATCATGTCGTCATCGCCGCCTGCCTCGATCTCCACATAGGCCCCGCCCAGCAGGCCGGAGGCCGTGATCTTGGCGGTGGAATCGGCCGGGATCAGCACATCGCGGCGCAGACGAAGCCTGACTTGCGCAAAATAGGTTTCAGTATCGAGATCAATCGCCGTCACCGAGCCGACCGGCACGCCGGACACGCGCACTTCTGCACCCCGGGTCAACGCGCCGATTTCGGAAAACCTTGCCTGCAGCTCATAGCCGCCAGCGGAGGGGTCAGAGTCGAGACGCCCCTGCGCGAACACGAGGAACACCACCGCGACAACCAGCACGATCACGCCAACCAGTGTTTCGAGGACCGCTCCGCCGCGCATGGTTTACCTAGCCTTCCGGGTTCCAGCTCTCATAGTCCGCCGTCGAACGCGCACGCGGGCGCGGGTCGGCCAGCGAGCCGGCCGGGCGGTAGGCATAGACAGTGCCGGTCATGTTCGGCTTGTGGTCCAGCTCCCATTCGCGGCGCGGCAAAGGCGCATCAACGGGCGCTTCGGCAAAGGTGTGGTGCAGCCAGCCATGCCAGTCGGCCGGCACGCGCGAGGCATCGGCATAGCCGTTATAGATCACCCAGCGGCGCGGCACGCCGTCTGCGCCCGAACCGCTCTTGCGTTCCTGATAGTAGCGATTGCCGTAATCATCCTCGCCAACGAGCTTGCCGCCACGGCGAATTGTCCACAGCGCGCCCAGCGTCGCGCCATTCCACCAGGCAAACAGTCGTCCAATGAAGTCGAGCATGGCAGGTCCGCCCCTCGCGAAACATCAAATCAGGTGTGACGGTATATGCCTATCAAGCGCGCCTGCGTCCAGTGCGGCGGGCTGCGCGATACGCCACAGACCCTCAAACGCGCGCTTTCCAAACCCGATCGAGGCATGATGTATTGCGGATCATGAAGTTTTCCTTTGGTCCTGCCGTCATCGACCTGCCGCCATCCGCTTCTGTGGAAGCCGTCATCTACGGCATGGAAGCAACCCATCCGGACTCAATCGCCGGGACGTCATGGCGGATACACCGCGGCGGATATACGCTGTGTGCCGCTCTAACCGTTCACCAGCGCGCCGTAGAGATGCAGGAGCATCTTTCGAACGAGCTGCGCCGCAGCGTGTCAGTCGAACCTGTTCAATATAATGACGTTTCCGGATTCTATCACGGCAACGGTTTGCATCATGAATGGTGGCTAGACGCTTCGGGCTTCACCGTCATCTTTTCGATCAACGGCTGTTTTTCGGAAAGGGACGACCCATCGGCCCTGAACGCGCTCGTCGACACCGTCCGGACAGTCAGGCTGGCCAAGCGAGTTACGTAGAACCCGCGTCTTCAAGGCGTGCGCAGGGCTTTAGCGATCAGGCAGGGACGTCAGCGTGGTCGCAAACTCAAGCTGTTCTGGCGCCGCCCTCCAGCTTTCGACTTGGAAGAAGCCATTCTCCAGAAGCTGCGGGAGATCAGTGATGAACTGATCCATCTGTTGCTCTTGGATAGCAAATTCTTTGCGCCAATAGCGGTTATGTCCACGGTCTTGCGAACAGCACAGCCACAAGTTCCAGGTGAGGCTGTCCTCTCCTGCCAGATAAATCTGTATGAGGCAGCTCGGATTGTCTCCCCAGTGCAGGGAGCGCCCCGGCCAGTCCTTATCATTCTTGGTCAGGCGAAGCCCATTATTGCTGGCGAAACGCTCAATGAGCGCATCGACCCGCAAAAGCGGCGCTTCCAATACCCGCCATTGCTCCTGAGTGCCGTACCAGCCGCCGTTTGCCATATCCAAGCGATAGCACAAGTCCAGTTCCGCCAACCAGTCCCAACCGGGAGACCGTCTGGGCTGCCTTCCTTCGACTCACCTCCCCCGGAGGCGGTATCATTTGCCATGAGTGATTCGCGTCCGCTGCCCGCACGTCTTCGGGCGCGGCGGGAAGGGCTGCCGCCAGCAAGGCGGCAAACAGGGAAGTGTCCGCGCCATGACGATCCAACGCCGCCTGACCAAAGAAGGTGCCGATCCGCTGGCGGGGCTGGAGTTTGCCGAGCATCTGGCGGGCAATGCCGACCCGGATGCGCTCACCCCCCATGCGGTGAAGATCAGCGCGCCTGCAGGCTGGCCGGACAGCGCGGTGACGGCGCTGAGGCTTCTTACCGGGGCGGATGTTTCGGGAGGCATGCTGGACGGGCGCAAGGCGCTGGAAAGCACCGCCGCGTCGCTGGCCACTCTGGCGGGCGTGAAACCTGACAGTATCGAGGCGGCAGAGCTCCTGGCGAGTCTCGCCGCGCGCGAAGCCTGCCCCGCCCCGCATCTGTGGCGCGGCGAGGCGGAAGCCGACATGCCGCTGGAAACGCTCGCCAGCGGCCCGTTCGAGGCAGGCGCACTGATCAGCATGATCAACACCGCCGCGATGGCGGGCGCCGCCAGCGATGTCGGCGCGCGTATCGTGCGTGACCGGCTGGAGGCGGTGGCGCTCGCCTGCATCAACTGCGATGGCAGCGAGGGCGAGTGCTTTGACCCGCGCCATAACCGCGCCCTTGCCCGCTCTGTGCGCGCCGCGCGGCGCGACGGTGTGCCGGACGCGATGATCGAGCGCGCGATAGCACGCGCCCGCCAGGGCATCGACACGATCGAGGATGGCGCGGGCTTTGTACCCGACATGCCGGTCAATCCGGTGATCGAAATTGGCGCGAACCTGCTGACCGACACCGATCAGGGCGCGCGCGCCTTCCTGCGTGATCTCGCCGCGACGATCTGGACCCATGGCCAGCCCGCCTTGCGCTTTGATGATGCGGTTCTGCCTGAACCCGTCATCGTTCTGGACCTTTCTGCCTTTGCTGGCGATGACGCCGCGCTGGAACACGCCGCCACGCTGTGGGGCCTCGTGGCGGACAAGGCCGAAGGCAGCCTGCTGCTGGCAGGGCTTGGCGCGCTACTGGCGCTGGAGGGGCTTGCCTATGACAGCGATGAGGGCCGCGCCCGCGCCGCTGAACTGGCGAGCCTCGTTCGCGAGGCAAGTGCGGCTCCGGTCATCACCGGGCCTGTACCCGCCGAAATCGCAGCCTATCTGGCGCTCGCCACCCACGGGATCGACCCGGCAGGCATCGCCAGCAACTCGCCCACTGCACGGGACTTTGCGCAAACCCTGCTGGCGGAGCTGGATACAGACACGGCGACGGCCGCCCTCGCCCACGCCTTTGGCGCTGGCACGCTGTCGGGCCTTAATCCCGGCTGGCTTGGCGCGCTGAAAGAGGCGGGGCTGGACGCCAATGCCCTTGCCCGCATCGACACGATGATCGCCGATGGCGCGCCCGTCCGTCACGCCTTCAACCGCTGGACGGTGGGCGACGAGATCGCCCAGCGCTGCGGACTGAGCCCGGAGCGGCTGGAGCAGGCCGGCACGCGCCTGCTGGAAGCGTTCGGCGTCTCCGCGCTGGAGATCGAAGCGGCAGAGCGCTGGGTGCATGGCACCGGCGAGCTGCACACCTGTGAGGCCCTGCCAGAGGCGTTTAGAGCCGCGCTGGCGCCCGTCACGCCCGAAGCCCGCCTGACCATGGCCGCGGCGCTGGAGAGCGCTCTGGAAGCGCCTGCAGGGCTTGATCTGGTCCTGCCGGGTCATGCCACGATTGACGATGTGTCCGCGCTCATCCTGTCGGCGGCGCGTGAGGGCCTTAAAGCCATCCGCATCCGCCGCGAGGGCGAAGCGCTCTACGATCTGCTGGCCACGATCGAGTTTGACAGCGCCGACCGGGGCGAGCGCCCGGTCTTCACCGAGGAGCGCATTGTCGAGCGCGTGGTGGAGCGGCCCGTGGAGCGCGCGGCCAGCCGCCGCAAGCTGCCCGACCGCCGCAAGGGCTATATCCAGAAATCCACTGTGGGTGGCCACAAGGTCTATCTGCACACCGGCGAGTTTGAAGATGGGGAGCTCGGCGAGATTTTCATCGACATGCATAAAGAGGGCGCTGCCTTCCGCTCCCTGATGAACAATTTTGCCATCTCCATCTCCATCGGCCTGCAATACGGCGTGCCGCTGGAAGAATATGTCGATGCCTATGTGTTCACCCGGTTTGAACCGGCCGGCCCCGTCGAAGGCAACGACTCCATCAAGCACGCGACCTCGATCCTCGACTATCTCTTCCGCGAGCTGGGCGTCTCCTATCTGGGCCGCGAGGACCTCGCCCAGACCGATGCGCGCAAATCCGATCCGGGCGGCATCGGCAATGGCGTGGCGAGTGAGAAGGTCATCACCGGCGAGGAGGCTTCGCGCCTGATCTCGAAAGGCTTCTCGCGCGGGCAGCTGCCCGACAATGTGGTGATGCTGGGCAGCCAGCCGCGCAAGACACCGCCCGCGCCCGCCACCGGGTCAGGGCGCAAGGGCGATGCCTCGCCCGCCACACGGCCAGAGCCGGTCTATTCGGGCGAACCCTGCCCCAAATGCGGGCATTTCACGCTGGTTGAAGCGGGCACCGAGCTGAACTGCGAAGCCTGCGACTGGTCCGGCGCCCTGCCGGAGGGGTGAGGGGGGCGAGAACCCCTCCAGTTGTCATGGCCCGGCTTGTCCGGGCCACCCATGCCTCAGGCTTTCGTTTCCCAAGCCCTCGTCCTTCGAGACGGCTTCTGGCGAAGCCCCTCAGGATGAGGGCTTGGGATGCTCTTCCCCTCATCCTTTCGGACGCGGTGGCGCTCGAAGCACGAGGGGAAAAGGAATCTCAAACCGGCAGTTCGGTCGTGTTCTTGATCGCCTCCATCGCGAAGCTGGCGCTGACATCGGACAATGGCGCGATGGCGATGAGTTTCTTGTAGAACGCATCGTAGTCGGCGATCTCCGGCAGGGCGATCTTGATGAGGTAGTCCACCTCCCCGCTCATGCGGTAGAACTCGATCACTTCGGGCAGGCGCGCAACGCCTCTGGAGAAGCGCTCCAGCCAGTCTGCATCGTGGCGGCTGGTTTTCACGAAGATGAAAAGCGTAGCGCGCAGGCCCAGCCCTTCCTGATCGATCAGAGCCACACGGCCCCGGATCAGGCCCGCCTCCTCCATGCGCTTGATGCGCCGGTTGACCGGCGTGGCGCTGAGGCCCACGGCATCGGCCAGCTCCTGCACGGTCTGGTCTGCATTGGCCTGCAACAGACGCAAAATCTTCCGGTCGTGGTCATCAAGCTCCATGCTTGCAGCCTTCCATGGTTATTTTCACTACCATACGCGAGAATGCGCGCTGAAATAGGTCAAAAACACTCTCAAAGCCGTGATTTCCTGACAGCAAGAGGAGGAATCATGGCTGCGACAGACATTTCAGGCACCCGTAACGTGGACGCGCTGCGCGAAGGGCTGACCGCCCGGCTTGGCATGATCCGCACGCCATTCGGGGAGCGCCCGCTTGTCTATGCAGACTATACCGCCTCCGGCCGCCCGCACCGCGCGGTGGAAGACCAGATCAGTGCGCTCCATACCCTCCTCGCCAATCCGCATACCGAAGACAGTGCCACGGGCCGGGCCTCCAACGCCTGGCTTAAAAGCGCCGAAACCACCATCAAGCGCGCGGTGAACGCCTCTGCCGATGACGCACTTATCCCGTGCGGGGCCGGTGCGACCGCCGCCATCCACAAGCTGCAGGAAATCCTCGGGATTGCCTGCCCGCCTGCCAGCCTTGCCCGCATGGGCGATGCGGTCACCGCCGCTCTGGGGCCAGAGGCGAAGGCGGCTCTGGAAGCCCACCTTGCCGCCACACGGCCCGTCGTCTTTGTCGGCCCGTACGAGCACCATTCCAACGAGCTGAGCTGGCGCGAAAGCATGGCCGAAGTGGTGCGGGTGAAGCTCTGCCCCGACGGCGGGATAGAGTTCGCCGCGCTGGAAACCCTGCTGAAAGCCCCGCAATGGCAGGGAAGGATGCGCATAGGCGCGTTCTCGGCGGCCTCCAACGTCACCGGCATCATCACGGATGTGCGCCGTCTGGCGAAGCTCCTGCACGCGCATGACGCCATTCTGGCGCTCGATTGCGCGGCCAGCGCGCCCTACACGGCTATCGACATGCACCCTGCAGATGACCCCGATGCCGCCATCGATGCAGTGTCTTTCTCGCCGCACAAATTCGTCGGCGGGCCGGGATCGTGCGGCATTCTGGTATTTAACAAGGCCCTCTATCGGAAAGACCTGCCCCCTACCTGCTGTGCAGGCGGCACGGTGCGCTATGTGTGGGATGGCGGGCATGACTTCCTGGACGATGTGGAAGCGCGCGAGAAGGCCGGCACGCCGGGCCTGCCCCAGCTGGTGCGCGCCGCACTGGCGCTGGAGCTGCGCGATGCGCTGGGACTGGAGCGGCTGCATGCGATCGAGCAGGACTATCTGGAGCGCGCTTTCGCGGCGTGGCAGGACTGTCCCGGCGTCGAGATTTTAGGCCCGCAAGACCCTGCCCGGCGGCTCGCCATCGTGTCGTTCAATCTGCGCGATCCGCGCGGCGGCTGGCTGCATCCGCGCTTTGTCACGACGCTGCTGAGCGATCTGTTCGGCATTCAGGCACGCGCGGGCTGTGCCTGCGCCGGGCCTTACGCGCACGATCTGCTGGGTCTGGGAGAGGACGAGGCGCTGGCCTATCGCGAGGCCGTCCTCTCCGGTCATGCGGGCCTGAGGCCGGGCTGGAGCCGGGTCAGCCTGCACTGGGCGATGGACGAGGCCGAGATCGGCTATCTCATTGACGCAATTGCCTTCCTGTCGGCTGAGGGCTGGAAGTTTCTTGATCTTTACAGCTTTGACGTATCCACTGGCGCGTGGAGCTGGCGGGGCGCGGCACGCACGGATGCACGCGAGGCAATCTGCGGCGAATGCTCTGAAGACCGGGCGGCGCTGTTTGCCGCCCTGCTGGACGAAGCCAGGACACGCGCCTGCGCCCTCTCTCCCTGTCCGGACGCGCGTCCTCGCCTGCCCGAAGCGGTGGAGCGCTTGCGCCAGTTTTCCCTGCCGGTGGGGTAGATCCTCTTACCTCGTCATCCCCGCGCAGGCGGGGATCCAGAGATCATGGAGCGAAGACAGTGCCCGTTAGCTCTGGGTTCCCGCCTGCGCGGGAACGACGAAGGAGTAGAGGGAAACCCCCTACCCCTCATCCATGCCGAAATCGAAATTGGGGGCCGAGTGGGTGAGTGCGCCGACCGAGATCACGTCGACGCCCGTTTCGGCAATCGCGCGGATGGTGGAAAGGGTGACGCCGCCTGACGCCTCCAAAATGACCTTGCCCTTGGCGGCTTTCACGGCGGCCTTCATGTCATCCAGCGGGAAGTTATCCAGCAGCACGCTCTCCGCGCCCGCTGCCAGCGCTTCATCCAGCTGGTCCAGCCGGTCGATCTCGACGGCCACGCGCGTCATATGCCCGGCATGGGCTTTCGCACGCCGGACGGCCTCGCCCACACTGCCCGCAACGGCGACGTGATTATCCTTGATGAGGATGGCATCATCGAGCCCGAAACGATGGCTCGCCCCGCCGCCTGCGCGCACCGCGCTGAGTTCCAGCGCGCGTAAAGTGGGCGTGGTCTTGCGGGTGTGGGCGATTTTCGCGCCCGTGCCCTTCACGGCCTCCACATACAGCCTCGTCAGCGTGGCAATGCCGCTCAAGCGCCCCAGGAAGTTCAGCGCCGTGCGCTCGGCGATCAGGATGGCGCGGACAGAACCCTCCACCGCCAGCACTACATCGCCTGCGGCCAGCGTGTCGCCGTCCCCGGCACGCCAATAGGTCTTCAAGGTGGGATCGCACTGACGGAACACTTCCGCCGCCACCGCCTGCCCTGCCAGCACACCCTCGCCGCGCGCGGCAATCACGAAAGCGGCATGGGCGTGGGCGGGGATCACCGCTTCGCTGGTCACATCGCCGCGCCCGCCCAGATCCTCGGCCAGCGCGCGGGCGACAATGTCGGTGGGATAGGCGCTGTTCATTCGGCAGGCTCCGCCAGCGTGGTCACATCAGGATGCGCGGCGCGCGCGTCAGCGAGCGTCAGGCGGGTACGGGCGGCTATTGCTGCCGTCGCCGGATAATCACAGCGGAAATGCCCGCCCCGGCTCTCGGTGCGCAGCATGGCTCCTGCCGCCACGAAGCGCGCAGCGATCAGGGCATCGGCTTCGCCGTGCTCGGCTTCCAGCGTGTCGATGAGGTCAAGCAGGCGGGCGAGCCCCGCGCCGTCGCGCTCCACCCCTGCCTGCAGCGCCATGGCGGTGCGTAGGCGCGCCAGAGCGTCAGCGGGCAGTGCCGGGGCCGGATCGGCCGCTAGCGGCGTCAACGCGCGCTGCGGCGCGTTTGCAAGCGCCTCTGACGCCCGACGCCCGAAGACCAGCCCTTCCAGCAGGGAGTTTGACGCCAGCCGGTTCGCGCCATGCACGCCGGTGGACGCGCACTCGCCCACGGCCCAGAGGCCCGGCACGCCGGTAAAGCCTTCGGTGTCCGTCGCCACCCCGCCCATATGATAGTGCGCGGCCGGCGCGACCGGGATTGGCTCAAGCCGCGGATCAATGCCAGCCTCCTGACACGCGGCAAACACGGCCGGAAAGCGCTCCGGAAATGCCTCGCCCACCGCCGCGCGGGCATCGAGATACGCCCCGCGCCCGGTCTTCACCTGACGGTGGACAGCGCGGGCCACCACATCGCGCGGGGCGAGCTCGGCTTGCGAGTGAACGCCGCGCATGAAGCGATGGCCTTTCGCGTCGATGAGCGTGGCGCCTTCACCGCGCAGGGCTTCGGTGGCGAGCGGCGCGGGATCGCGGCCCACATCGATAGCCGTCGGGTGGAACTGGACAAATTCCGGGTCCTGAATGACCGCGCCGAACTGCGCGGCCCAGGCTAAGGCCTGGCCCTGACTGCTTGCAGGCGTCGTCGTCACGCCATAGAGCCCACACAAACTGCCCGTCGCCAGCACCACATCGCTGGCCAGAATCTCATGGCGCGCGCCGCCCGCATCAAACGCGATCACGCCTGCGCAGCCGCCGTGTTCATCGGGTATCAGGCCCGCTGCACGCCAGCCCTCGCGGATCTCGATATGGGGTGCGGCCTGAACGGCTTCGATCAAAGCGGCGAGTATGCCCGCCCCGGCCTGATCCCCCTTCACCCGCGCCACACGGGCACGTGAATGGGCGGCTTCGCGCGACAATGCCCAGCTGCCGTCGGCTTCCCGTTCGAACGGCGCGCCCAGCGCATACAGCGCCTCGATCTCGGCAGGTCCGGCTTCGGCCAGCAGGTAAGCGGCCGCCTCATCGACCAGCCCTGCTCCGGCAGCAATCGTGTCGCACGCATGCAAGGACGGGCTGTCATCGGGCCCCAGCGCAGCGGCCACGCCACCCTGCGCCCAGCCGGTGGAACTGCCCTCCCCCAGCTTTGCGCCCGTCAGCAGAACCACCCGGCGCGGAGCGGCATGCAGCGCGGTCCACAAGCCCGCTATGCCAGCGCCGATAATGATGAGGGGGTGGGTCACCGGATTACCTATCCTTGAACTCCCGGCCAAGCGCAGCGCAGAGCCGGGATCTCGTGCAGAAATGGCCGCAGGCCCCGGATCGCTTCGCGTCCGGGGTTTCATCGCTGTTGGCTAAACGCTCACATAGGGGATCGAGACGGCAGGCTTGCTGGTGTCAAAGGCGGGCGGCTTGCCCAGCGATGGCAGGGCCAGCATGGCATCCACGCTGGCTTTGGCACGCTCAGCGATCAGCGGATCGACATGGACTTCATGCTTCATGTCGCGCAGGGCTTCATAGATCCCCTTAAGCGTGATGCGCTTCATGTGCGGGCAGAGATTGCAGGGCTTTACGAAGTTCACGCCCGGATTTTCCACCGCCACATTATCGCTCATCGAGCACTCGGTGATGAGGATGGCGGTCTGCGGCTGGTGATCCTTCACATAAGCCGCCATCGCGCCGGTGGAGCCGGCAAAGTCAGCGGCTTTGAGCACGTCCGGCGGACACTCCGGGTGCGTGATGATCATGGCTTCGGGGTGGGCGGCGCGCAGGGCCTCGATATCCTCCACCGTGAACTGCTCATGCACCTCGCAACTGCCCTTCCAGGTGAGGATGCGGATGCCGGTCTGGCTGGCGACATTCCTGGCGAGATACTCGTCCGGAATGAGGATGACCGTGTCGGTATTCCACTCGCGCGCGATGGCCTCGACCACCTGCACGGCATTGGACGAGGTGCAGCAGATGTCGGAATACGCCTTCACCTCGGCGGACGTGTTCACATAAGTGACGATCGGATAGTCGGGATAAGCCTCGCGGATGGCGCGCACATTCGCGCCGGTGATGGAGGCGGCCAGCGAACAGCCCGCGCGCTCATCAGGGATCAGCACGGTTTTTTCCGGCGAGAGGATTTTCGCCGTTTCGGCCATGAAGTGGACGCCCGCCTGCACGATCACGCGGGCCTCGGTCTTCGCCGCTTCCTGCGCGAGCTTGAGCGAATCTCCCATGATATCGCCCACCGTGTGGAAGATGTCGGCGGTCATATAGTTATGGGCGAGGATGACAGCATCGCGCTCTATCTTCAGGCGGTTGATCGCGTCGATCAGCGGCGCATGCAGCGGCCACTCCATCGGCGTCACCACCGATTTCACCTTCTCATAAAGGTGATCGGTGCGCGCCTTCACGCCCGCATCATAGACCAGCGCCTCAGCGGCGGGCCATGCATTATCAAGGGCTTGCATGCGGGTCGGGTCGTGCCGGTCCATCGCGTCTCATCCTCTCCCTGCCCTCTTTTGCTCATTTTGAGCATTATGAGGGGCCAGAAAATCGGCGGGCCGGTCACCGGTCACGCCGTTTTGCTCTTAGTGAGCCTAAGGTGGGATGTTTCTACGCCCCGGCAAGGGGGGATGCAAGACAGTTTTCTTGCACCCCAACGTGAGAAGCGGCGCGGGCGCCAGCCGTCATGCCTCGATTTCCCCGTATCGGGACTATTTGCGACGGTAGATGTCTCCCCCGCCTGCGGGGGAGACATCTACCGCATGGGTGTGTAGCGCGCCTACAACCCGAAGATAAGCGAGCGGTGCGCGGCAAGCCCTGCCATCGTGCCATCGGCGACCGCGAACCCCACCGAACCGGCGGGCCGGGCCATGTCCCCGCACGCGAAGACGCCCGGTCGGCTGGTCTGTTTCATCGCGTCGGTCTGCACGAAGGCACCCAGCGGCCCTTCCTCGAAGGCAAGGCCCATCTGGTGCGCGATGCCTGACGTCATCTCCATGCGCGGCTGGACAAACAGGCCCGCCAGAGAAACCGTGCGGTCGTCGGCGAGCAGGATGTTCACCCCCTCGCCTTCGATGCGGGCCACCGGCACGTGTTCCAGCTTCACCCCACGGCGTTCGAGGCCTGCAAGTTCCTCTGCGCCGGGCCTGAACAAGCCATCTGAAAATAGCGTCGTCGGGCCCCAGTCGGGCAGCATCATCGCCTGATGCACCGCCATGGCTGAGCTGGCGAGCACCCCGACCGGGCC
Organism: Glycocaulis sp.; assembly: GCF_051859565.1. Classification (GTDB taxonomy): domain Bacteria; phylum Pseudomonadota; class Alphaproteobacteria; order Caulobacterales; family Maricaulaceae; genus Glycocaulis. The sequence goes on along the minus strand of NZ_JBHYFK010000006.1, from coordinate 184,845 downwards.
TCCACCCAGCTCATAGCCATGGCAGTAAGGGCAGTGGAAGACATGCCGCCCCCAGCGTTCCTCCAACCCCGGAATATCGGGCAGCACATCGCGTATACCGGTCGCCAGAATGATGCGTGAGGCTCTGGCGGATGTATCGCCGAGGCAGACCGCGTAGCCGCCCTCAACCGGCTCAACCCGGCGTGCTTCGCCCTCATGCCATTCCACCGTCGGATAGGCGAGAAGCTGCTCACGGCCCAGTGCAGCGAGGTCAGCAGGCGGCACGCCATCATGGCCGAAAAATCCGTGCGATGCGCTGGCAAAGCGATTGCGCCGCACACCCGTATCTACCACCAGCACCCGCCTGCGGGCCCTCGCCAGCTGCAATCCGGCGGCCAGCCCCGCATAGCTGCCCCCGATAATGATGACGTCGTATTGCATGGCTGGCTCCTTTGCCGCTTATCACGCCACTTTAAATGTTACGTGTTTGCGGTGGAGTCAATCCCTTGCTACTTTAAAAGTTGCAAGATCCGCGAAACAGGACACCGCCCATGGCACGCGATTACCGGCTGAGCCGCATGCTCCACGTGCTGATCCACATGGGGGAGGCCGAAAAACCCTGCACGTCCCAAGAGATAGCCGCCATGCTGAATACCAATCCGGTGGTGGTCCGGCGCACGATGGCGGGCCTGCGCGATCAGGGCTATGTCGTGTCGGAGAAGGGTCATGGCGGCGGCTGGCGGCTGACCCGGCCTTTAAGCGCCATCACCCTGCTGGACGTTCACCGCGCGCTGGAGCCGGGCGCGCTCTTTGCCATCGGCCCCAGCCGGGACAGGCCTGAATGCCTTGTGGAGCAGGCGGTAAACGCCTCCATGCAGGAGGCTTTTGCCCGCGCCGAGGCAGAATTGATCCGCGAATTGCAGGGCCGAACCCTCGCCGACATCGTGGAAGGCATGAAGCGCCCGCCGGCCTGTGACGGCCAGCATGGCAGACCCGCCTGACACCGCCTGATCTGCGGCTTGATTGCGGGCGCGGGCGCGCCTAGGTTCGCGCGCAATTTCCACCCCCGCCGGAACCCGTGTCATGGCCGAGCAAAAAGCCCCGTCCTTTCAGGACCTGATCCTGACGCTCCAGCACTATTGGGCAAAACAGGGCTGCGCCATTCTCCAGCCCTATGACACCGAGGTTGGCGCTGGCACTTTGCATCCCGCGACCACCTTGCGCTCACTGGGGCCAAAGCCGTGGCGGGCGGCCTATGTGCAGCCCTCGCGCCGTCCGGGCGACGGGCGCTATGGCGAGAACCCGAACCGGCTGCAGCACTATTACCAGTTCCAGGTGCTCCTGAAGCCCTGCCCGGCCGATATTCAGGACCTGTATCTCGGCTCGCTGGACGCGCTCGGCATCGACCGGCGCCTGCACGATGTGCGCTTTGTGGAGGATGACTGGGAGAACCCGACCGTCGGCGCCTGGGGGCTCGGCTGGGAGGTCTGGTGCGACGGGATGGAGGTGAGCCAGTTCACCTATTTCCAGCAGGTCGGCGGGCTGGATGTGGAGCTGGTCTCCGGCGAACTGACCTACGGGCTGGAACGCCTCGCCATGTATGTGCAGGGCGTGGAGAATGTCTACGACCTCGATTTCAACGGCGCGGGCCTTTCCTATGGCGATGTGTTCCTTGAAAACGAGCGCCAGCACTCGGCCTTCAATTTCGAGCATGCCGATGTCGACATGCTGATCGAGTGGTTCAAGGGCGCGGAAAAGCAGTGCATGACGCTGCTGAGCCTGCCGACGCCCCTGCCCCTGCCCGCCTATGACTGGTGCCTGAAAGCCTCCCACCTCTTCAACCTCGTCGATGCGCGCGGCGCGATTTCGGTCGCCGAACGCGCGAGCTGGATCGCGCGGGTGCGAGAGCTCGCCAAGGGCTGCGCCAGCGCCTGGGTGGAACAGCAGAAAAAGGATGCCGCGTGATGGCCGCTGACCTCATCGTCTGGCATGGCCCCAACACCCGCTCCACCGGCACGGTCTGGCTGGTGGAGGAGCTGGGCGTGCCCTACGAACTGCGCAAGGTGGACGTGTTCGGCGGGGAAACACGCGAGGCGGAGTTTCTTAAAGTAAATCCTGCCGGCAAGGTTCCCGCCATCCGTCACAAGGGCAAGACGCTGACCGAGATGGCCGCGATCTCGCTATACCTGTGTGATGAGTTTCCGCAAGCCGGGCTCGCCCCGGCCATCGGTGATCCGCTGCGCGCCGATTATCTCTACTGGAGCGTGTTCCGCCCCGGCGTGCTGGAACCGGCCATCGTGACGAAGGCGCAGAACCTCGATGTCGATCCGCGCACGGTCGGCTGGGGCGAGTGGGAGACGGTCATCACGCTGATCGAGACCGCGCTGGAGGATGGGCCCTACCTGCTTGGAGAGCGCTTCTCGGCTGCCGATATCCTGATTGGCGGCGCGCTCGGCTGGCTCAAACACTTCAAGCTGATGCCGGACAATCCGCGCATTGACGATTACATCACCCGCCTGCACGCCCGGCCCGCCTATGCCCGCATGCAGGCCAGCAACCAGTAAAAACCGGACGCATCCTACCTTGGCCCAGCTACTCATCGAACTCTTCTGCGAGGAAATCCCGGCCCGCATGCAGGCGCGCGCCGAAGATGATCTTGCCCGGCTGATGGGCGAGGCGTTCAAGGCGGCGGGCCTTGGCGTGGATGCCCTCACGACCTTCTCCGGCCCGCGCCGCATTGGTCTCGTCGCGGAAGGCGTCCCTGCCCGCACGGCAGACGTCAGCGAGGAGCGCAAAGGGCCGCGCGTCGGCTCGCCGGAACAGGCCGTGCAGGGCTTCTTGCGCGGGGCAGGGCTCTCCAGCCTCGATCAGTGCCGCATCGACAACACGCCGAAGGGTGATTTCTACGTCGCTGTTATCGAGAAGCCGGGCCGCGATGCGGGCGAGGTGATTGCCGAGGCGCTGGAAGCCGCGATCCGTAACTTCCCCTGGCCGAAATCGATGAAGTTTGGCGAGGGCGAGCGGGCGCAGCGCTGGGTACGCCCGCTGCACCGCATCATCTGCCTGCTGGATGGCAAAATCGTGCCGGTAGCTGTGTTCGGTATCGAAGCCTCCAACGTCACCGAAGGCCACCGCATCCACTCCAAGGGCGAGCGGGTTTTTGCGGTGAAGGACTATGCCGATTACGCGGCAAAGCTCCGCGATAATGGCGTGGTGCTCACTCGCGCCGAGCGCTCGGCCATCATCCTTGAGGGCGCAAAGCGCGTCTGCGCGGATGCGGGCCTTGAGCTGATCGAGGATGAGGGATTGCTGGCCGAGGTGACGGGCCTTGCCGAATGGCCGGTCTCGGTGCTGGGCGAGATTGACCCTGCCTTCCTGGACCTGCCAGCCGAAGTCATCGCGCTGACCATGAAGGTGCACCAGAAATACTCCGCGGTGCGCGATCCGAAGACCGGCAGAATCGCTCCGAAATTCGTCAAGATCGCCAATCAGGACGCGAGGGATGGCGGCAAGGCGATTGCCCATGGCGCGGCCCGCGTCGTCTCCGCGCGCCTGTCCGATGCCCGCCATTTCTGGGATCTCGACCGCAAGCGCGGCCTCGATGCGATGGCAGGGGAGCTCTCCAAGGTCACCTTCCACGAAAAGCTCGGCACGCTGGCCGACAAGGTGGAGCGGGTCGCCGCGCTCGCGCGCGAACTTGCCCCGGCTGTGGGTGCTGACCCGGAGCTGGCATACCGCGCGGCGAAACTCGCCAAGGCCGATCTCGTCAGCCAGATGGTCTATGAGTTCCCCGAGCTGCAAGGCGTGATGGGGCGCTATTATGCGCTGGATCCCTCTCATGAAACCCCGGAAGCGCGCAGCGCTGTCCGGGGCCTCGATCAGGATGGGCACGAGGTCCCGGCTCGCGCCTCCGGCGCGTCCGGGAGTTCAGGGGGGATGCTTTCCGGCCTCACCCCGGACCAGCGCCGCGAAATCGCCGACGCCATCCGCGATCATTACAAGCCGCAAGGCCCGTCAGACGCGGTGCCGACAGCGCCGGTCAGCGCAGCCGTCGCCCTCGCCGACAAGCTCGATACGCTGGTCGGCTTCTGGGCGATTGATGAAAAACCCACCGGCTCGAAAGACCCGTTTGCCCTGCGGCGCGCGGCGCTGGGAATCTTCCGAATATTGATCGCCACCCAAACCCGTCTCCGCCTGAGACACCCGGTCGCAGCTGCTCGGCGAGCGATAGCAGATTTCGTTCCGTACCCCGGTAAAGACTCCGGGCAATCACTCTCCATCCATGAGGTGCTTTCCAGAGCTTGGCATATCGTGTTCGTAAGTGATCTTGCCGCTTACATAATTGAGCGCGTCAAAATAAACCTACGAAGCCAAGGCATTAGGCATGATGTGATCGATGCAGTCTTCAGACCCGGGAGCGACGACCTTTTCTATGTTTCAATAAATGCTCGCGCGCTGCAGGGCTTCTTGGAGACAGAGGAAGGCGCAACGCTACTGTCTAGCTATCGCCGGACAAACATCCTGCGCGACGAGGAAAAGAAGGGCTTTGACGTAGCGGCGGCGCTTGCAGAGCTTGATCCTTCCTTCACTCCTGAAACCCCGGAAGCGCGCAGCGCTATCCGGGGCCTCGATTCCGATGGGCACGAGGTCCCGGCTCGCGCCTCCGGCGCGTCCGGGAGTTCAGCTCTGTTGAAAGCCCTCGCCGAGGCCGCGGCAGAGCCGCAGGAAAAGGCGCTGATCAGCGCGCTTGAGACCGCGAGCGCAGACGCCGCGAAGGCCCTTGAAGCGGAAAACTTCGAAGGTGCAATGCGGGCGCTGGCCACTTTAAGGGCGCCGGTTGATGCCTTCTTCGAGGCGGTTACGGTGAATGCGGACGATCCAATGTTGCGGCGCAACAGACTTGTTCTATTGTCGCGCATCCGCGCGGCGGTACAGGCCGTGGCTGACTTTGACAGGCTGGAAGGCTAAGCAGGCGCCCGGCACATCACATAACCGCCCCGGCGCGGCGGACCTAAGGAAGAGCGAGTACACTGGCGATGACGAAATGGGTTTATGCCTTTGGTGGCGGCGCAGCCGATGAGATGACCGGCGATGCCCGCGCGCTTCTGGGTGGCAAGGGCGCCAACCTTGCCGAGATGGCGCGCCTTGGCCTGCCTGTCCCGCCCGGTTTCACCCTGACCACCGAAGTCTGCACAGCCTTCTACGCCAATGAGCGCGCCTATCCCGCCGAGCTGGAAGCCCAGGTGGAAGCCGCCCTCGCCGATCTGGAAAAGAAGGTCGGCAAGACGTTTGGCGATCCCGCCAATCCGCTGCTGGTATCTGTGCGTTCCGGTGCCCGCGCCTCCATGCCGGGCATGATGGATACGGTCCTTAATCTGGGGCTCAATGACGAGACGGCTGAAGGGCTGGCCAAGCTTTCCGGGGACCGCCGCTTCGCGCTCGACAGCTATCGCCGCTTCATCACCATGTATTCGGACGTGGTGCTCGGCGTCTCCCATAGCGAGTTCGAGGAAATCCTTGAGCGCTACAAGGAAGAGAACGACCTGCAGCTCGACACCGAGATCACGGCAGAGGGCTGGGAAGAGATCATCGCCGACTACAAGGCAGCCGTGAAATCGGCGCTGGGCGAGCCCTTCCCCACCGATCCGCGCGACCAGCTCTGGGGCGCGATGGGCGCGGTGTTCGGCAGCTGGATGAATGACCGCGCGGTCACCTATCGGCGCATGTATGACATCCCCGCCAGCTGGGGCACCGCCGTCAACGTGCAGGCCATGGTGTTCGGCAATATGGGCGAAAGCTCCGCGACGGGCGTCGCGTTCACCCGCGACCCCTCCACCGGCGAGCGCGCCTATTACGGCGAATTCCTGATCAATGCGCAGGGCGAGGACGTGGTGGCGGGCATCCGCACGCCGCAATGCCTGACCCAAACCATGCGCGAGAAGATGGGCGATCCCGCCCCGTCCATGGAAGAAGCCCTGCCTGTGGTCTATGCGGAGCTGGCGAAGGTGTTCGACTCGCTGGAGCGCCATTATCGCGACATGCAGGACATCGAGTTCACGGTCGAGATGGGCCGCCTGTGGATGCTGCAGACCCGCAACGGCAAGCGCACCGCGCGCGCGGCGCTGAAAATCGCCTGCGACATGGTCGATGACGGCCTGATCACGCAGGAAGAGGCCGTGCTGCGCGTGGACCCGTCTGCGCTGGACCAGCTGCTCCACCCCACCATTGCCGAAGACTATCAGCGCGACGTGATCGCCAAGGGCCTGCCCGCCTCTCCGGGCGCGGCCTCTGGCCGGGCCGTGTTTGATTCCGATGAGGCCGAGCACCGCGCCAGCCTTGGCGAGAAAGTGATCCTCGTACGCGTGGAAACCTCCCCTGAAGACATTCACGGCATGCACGCCGCCCAGGCCATCGTGACGGCACGCGGCGGCATGACCAGCCACGCGGCGGTTGTCGCGCGCGGCATGGGCCGGCCTTGCGTTTCCGGTGCCGGCGAGATCCGCATTGATGCGGCGGCCAAGAAGTTCACCGCGCGCGGGCGCGTGATCACCGATGGCGACATCATCACCGTCGATGGCGCGACGGGCGAAGTGCTGTTCGGCGAAGCGAAGATGATCAAGCCGGAGCTGACCGGCGATTTTGCCAAGCTCATGGTCTGGGCCGATGGCGCGCGCCGCATGAAGGTGCGCACCAATGCCGAAACGCCTGCCGACGTGCAGACGGCCAAGGAGTTCGGTGCCGAAGGCATTGGCCTCTGCCGTACCGAGCATATGTTCTTTGACGCAGACCGCATCGCCGCCGTGCGCGAAATGATCCTGTCTGAAGATCAGGATGGCCGCATCAATGCGCTGGCCAAGATCCTGCCCATGCAGCGCGATGATTTCGCAGAGATCTTCCGCATCATGGAGGAGCGCCCCTGCACGATCCGCCTGCTCGACCCGCCCCTGCACGAATTCCTGCCCCATAATGAGGAAGACGTGAAAGCGGTCTCGGAGGCGACGGGCCTGCCCGCCGACGCGCTGATGGAGCGCGCGCGTTCGCTGGCCGAAACCAATCCGATGCTCGGCCATCGCGGCTGCCGCCTCGGTATCACCTTCCCCGAAATCTACGAGATGCAGGCGCGCGCCATATTCGAGGCGCAGGCTCTTGTGGAAAAGGAAACCGGCTTCAAACCCGTCGCCGAAGTGATGATCCCGCTGGTCGCCACAGCAAAAGAGCTGGAAATCCTCAAAGTACGCGTGGCCGCCGTGGCCCGCGATGTGGAGCGGGAATCGGGCGTGGCCCCGGTCTATCTGATCGGCACCATGATCGAATTGCCGCGCGCAGCGCTGCGCGCAGGCGATATTGCGGAATTTGCCGAATTCTTCTCGTTCGGCACGAATGACTTGACCCAGACCACGTTCGGCCTCTCCCGTGACGATGCCGGCAAGTTTCTGGGGGCCTATCTCGAAGCACAGATTTTCGAGCGCGATCCGTTCGTGTCCATCGACCAGGACGGCGTTGGCGACCTCATCCGCATCGCCGTGGAGCGCGGACGCGCCGCCCGGCCCCAGCTAAAGCTTGGAATTTGCGGGGAACATGGCGGTGATCCGGCCTCGATTCGATTCTGCGAGTCGGTCGGCCTCGATTACGTCTCGTGTTCACCTTATCGTGTACCGATTGCCCGCCTCGCAGCGGCACAGGCTGCACTCAAGGCAAAGCAAGACTGATCTGCACTATAACACCATTGCCCCAATACTGAAGTTGGGCGGAATTGTGGCTATAGTTAACAGGCAGTGCAGAGCGGTTGACCTCGCCTGCGCACTTGAGTATGCATGAGCCAGATTTCGTTCACACCTTGCTAACCGAAGCGGGCACTCCATATGTGCCATCTCTAACGCTCGGTCTGGTATGTGAGCTGCATGGGGGACATGCAGGCCACAACACCCGAACGGCAAGGCGGAAGAAGAGGTATGCATGGCTATCGCGACGCGATTGCGTTCTGCGTTGTCAGGGTTTGCGCGTCTTTCAGGCGTGGCAGCCACCATCGGTCTGATGTCCGCACTGCCGCTGATCAGCGGCGAGATGTCCGCACGCGCGGATAATGCGCTGTGGTCATCCATCGCTGAACGCTATCTGGGCAGCGTCCTGGAAGGCAGCTGGGAAGAGGGCGAGGCCCTGTTCCAGACGGCGTCCTTCACTATCGACGCTTCGGACAGTGATATGGTTCCGCAGGTCAATGGCCGCTCGCTGGACGATCTGCAGACATTTGATCTCAGCCACCTGGCGCTCGCCCGTGACGCCCGCCGCCAGCAGAACTGCCTGGCAGAGGCTGTCTATTACGAAGCGCGCGGCGAGACTCTCAGCGGCCAGATGGCCGTTGCCGAAGTGGTGCTGAACCGGGTGCGCCACCGCGCTTATCCGGACAGCATATGCGGCGTGGTCTATCAGGGCTCCGAGCGCGCTACGGGCTGCCAGTTCAGCTTTGCGTGTGATGGCTCGGCAGAGCGCGCCCCGCGCGGCCGCGCCTGGCGCCAGTCACAGCTGATAGCCAAACACGCCATGCTGGGCTTTGCCCCGCAGGTCACGCGCTCGGCCACGCATTTCCATACGGCCAGCGTCAATCCGGGCTGGTCCTCCAGCCTCGTGCAGACGCGCCAGATCGGCTATCATGTCTTCTACCGCATGCCGAACCGCGCCGAGCGCGATCTGATCGACCGCGGCGTCTAATCGGCAGCTGAAGCCGGTTTGCCCAACCGTAGGTTTCTGCTATTCTCTCATCCAAGCAGTCGATTCGGGCGTCCGTTTGACAAACGGGTTGCGTGCGTTTCGCTCCTGCTGCCCATTCTGGACTGAGCATACAAGAGCTCAGACCTCCTCGGATCATGGGACAACTCACCGAGGCTCCGTCCAGGCGTCAAATGGGAATGCTGGCTGTGGTGGCGCGCGCCTCAGTCGGTATCCCGGTGATGCCGTCAAGGACGAGTAATCACCTGATTTCAGCTCCGGACCTATGCAACCCGAGGGGTTATGTCGATATGACCCGATAGGAGTTTTCCCAATGTGGAAGCTTATATCGGTGAAGATTGAGGTGAAGATTAACTTGGGAGTCTGCCTTTTTGGCTTGGCTGCCATTCTCGCCACAATTTTCTAAGAGACGACGGGAGGCGCGTTAGCGTCTCCCGTTTTTCGTTTCACTAACCCGGCTTTCCACCGCTTTGCGGGCCGCTTCGGCGGCCCGTTCGCGTTTCTGGCGGGCATTGCGGCCGAATATCAGCGCGAAGATGATGGCCAGCACGACAAGGCCGATAGTCAGCTCGATCATGACCGTCTCCTCTCGGGGGACTGCAGGGCAAGGCGGGCCTCTCCCGTCAGCACCGCCTTCGCTTCGGGCGTGAACCGCTCCCCCTCCCCGCCATGCACGATGAGGCCGGGCAGTAGGCGCAAGGGCGCACGGCTGGCCTTTACGGCACGCACGATGATGCGCTTGGCCGGCTCTCCTGCGCGTGGATGCACCGGCAATACGCCTATATCGCCCGCCCGGCCCTGGAACTCCGCCAGAATATCACCCAGCCTGTCCGCCCTGTGGATCAGCACGATCTGGCCCCTCGGGCGCAGCGCTTTCAGGCCTGCGCGTATCCAGTCTGCCAGCGGCGCATCGCTGATCCAGGCCCCGCGCTTTTCCGCCGAGGGCGGGCGCAAGGCGGTCTCGTCATCAAAGAAGGGCGGGTTGGAGAACACCGCATCGAACCGCGCCGTTCCGGCCAGCGCCAGCGCATCGCCGGTTTCCACCTCGATGCGGTCAGCACAATCATTCAGGGCAGCATTCGCCAAGGCCAGCGCCGCCATGGCCTGATCTTTCTCGAAGGCCGTGAAGCGCGCCTCAGGGTTCAGCCGCGCCGCGCACAGGAGCGCCGCTCCTGCCCCGCAGCCAAACTCGCACGCGTGGGCGCCGGGACGCAGTTCCAGCGCCGCTGCCAGCAGGACGGCATCAAGCCCCGCGCGATAGCCTTTGACCGGCTGGTCCAGCGCCACGCGTCCATCATGCAGGGTTGAGCGGCTGGTCTGAGCCTCGCCTGAGGCGGCAACGCTCATGCCTTGCCTGTATTGCCCAGCGCATCGGCGAGAAGGCGGCGGGCCTTGTCCGCATGCTCATCACCCACCAGTACACGGCGTTTTATCCACGGCACCGCGCCGCCAAACATTCCGGCCGTCTCTGCGTCCGTTACGACATACCTGATCCCGGCATCCTTCAGCACAGCCTCAATGAAAGACAGCTTTACCGGATCGTTGGTGGTCTCTATCTCGATCACGCACTATCTCCTGATGAAGTGGGTTCATTGGCCGCAGTGTCCTGCGCTTGCTGACACGCTAGCGCATTTCTATTGTGGCGGCTTGAACCCGCGCTTAGCAAGAGTACAGCCCATCGTGAACGGACTGCCCCTTTCAGACACGCCGCAGGCGGTAGCCGACCCGGTGTCCACGCTGATGGCGCTGGCCGGCGACGACATGCCGCGCGTGGAAGCCTTGCTGAACGAACGCATGGCAAGCCCTGTCGCGCTGATCCCGGAACTGGCCGCCTGGCTGGTCAAGGCGGGCGGCAAGCGCATCCGCCCCCTCATCACCATCGCCAGCGCGCGCATGCTGGGCTATGAGGGCGAAGGTCATCTGGCGCTCGCGGGCGCTGTGGAGCTGATCCACACCGCCACCCTCCTGCACGATGATGTGGTGGACGAAAGCGAATTGCGGCGCGGCAAGGCGTCCGCCAACCATATCTGGGGCAATCCGCAGAGCGTGCTGGTGGGCGATTTCCTGTTCGCGCAGGCCTTCATGCTGATGGTGGATTCCGGCTCGCTGGACGCGCTGCACGTGCTGTCGCGCGCCGCCGCCATCATCGCGGAGGGCGAGGTACGCCAGCTGGCTCTTGTGGGCGACATCGCTGTTTCCCGTCAGAGCTATATGGATGTCATCGACGCCAAGACGGCGGCGCTCTTTGCCGCCGCTGCGCAGGTATCCCCCATTCTGGCCGGGCGCCCCAAGGCAGAGGAAGACGCGCTCTACACCTATGGGCGCGAGCTGGGCCTTGCCTTCCAGCTTGTCGACGATGCGCTCGATTATGGCGGGCTGGCTGCCCTTCTGGGCAAAAACACCGGCGATGATTTCCGCGAGGGCAAGATCACTCTTCCCGTTACCCTGGCGCTGGAAAAAGCCAGCGATGAGGAGCGCGCCTTCTGGACCCGCACGCTGGGCGGCAAGACGCAAGATGAGAGCGATCTGGACGAAGCCATCGCCATCCTGAAACGCCATGGCGCGCTGGACGAAACGCTGGCACAGGCGCGCGCCCACGCGGCCAACGCCCAGTCCGCCTTGAGCATCTTCCCGCGTAATGAATGGACCGCTGCGCTCTCTGCGCTTGCCGAGTTTGTGGTCGACCGCGCCTACTGAGCGCTACCCGCAAGCCTTTCAGCATAACGCCCGCCCACCAGGTAGAGCGCACTCAGGCCAGCTGTCGTTACGCCAAAGACGATAAATGGCGCACCTTGCGGCCCCTGCAGCGCCAGGAGGCCTGCCAGCACGCACAAGGCACTAACCCCCGCATAGATGATCGCCACGTGACCATGGCTCCAGCCGGCTGCGACGAGGCGTTGGTAGAGGTGCTCGCGATGCGCCTGCATGTCCAGCCGCCCGCCAGCGGCGCGGCGCGCCATCGTCAAAAGCACATCAGCCAGAAACGGCAGGATGAAGAGCGGTGCCAGCCAGAGCGCACCGGAAAAGCCGGATCCGGCCATCGCCAGTGCCCCGCCTGCATAGAGCGCGCCTGCGCTGAGCGATCCGCCATCCCCGGCAAACACCTTCGCAGGTGGCCGGTTGAGTATCAGGAAGCCTGCCAGACCGCCTGCCAGCGCGGCGCCGGCGAAGCTGGCGTCCAGATGGCCGGTGGCCAGCCCCGCCAGCACCAGCCCCACCCCGCCTGGCAGAAGACCGGCGACCAGCATGCCGTCTGACCCGTCCATGAAGTTTACCGCATTGACCGTGACGAAAATGAACAAGCCCGCACCGGCCACCGCCCCCCAGACGGGTAGGGCAAGATAGAGCGTCTCCGTCACGGCTAGATAGCCCGGCACACCGATGAACCACGCCAGAATAAGCACGGACGCGGCCATCAGGGCGAATTTCGTGCGCGAGGACAGGCCAAAAAGATCATCCGCCGTGCCAAGCGCGCCCATCAGGACTGTCAGTGCAAGAATGGCAAGCGCACTCCCGCCCGGCACCGGCACGAAGGCAAGCCACAGGAAGGCTGCGCCCGCCGCGGCCAGTATGCCGATCCCGCCACCGCGCGGCGTGGGCGTCTCGTGCAGGGATCTGTGATCTGGCATGTCCAGCACACCGGCCTTCCAGAGCAGCGCCGAGACACCGCAACTGATCAGGAAGGCGATCAGCGCGCAGATGGCGAGCATCATTCCCATCAGGCCGCTCCGGCCAGCCGCACAGGGCGGACAATCCAGTCCGGGTGACTTTCCGACAATGCCCGGGCCACTTGCGAGGCCGTTTCAGCCTCATCGAGCAGCGCAAAACAGCTTGCGCCCGAGCCGGACATGCGCGCCAGGCGCACCGCGTCGAAGGCGTTCAGCTCGGCGAGCACATCGCCAATTACCGGCTCCAGCGCCATGGCAGGCGCCTCCAGATCATTGTGGCCCGCCGCCGCGAGTGCCAGCGCCGCCGCCGGGTCTCCGGCCACCGGCGCACGTGTCAGCGCGCCGAATGTCTTGCGCTCCTTGCTCTGATCGAGAGCCCGGAAAACATCGGCGGTCGATACAGGTTTGCCCGGATTGACGATCACCGCGTTCAGCTCGGGCCATGCGGGCAGAACCCTGATGTCCTCGCCAATGCCCTCCATCAGCACGGGGCGCGACCAGACACAGGCCGGCACGTCCGCGCCAACCACGCTGCCGATCTCGGCCAGCGCGCGGGTCGAAAAGCCCAGCTCCCAGAGATCATTGAGGACGCGCAAGGCTGCCGCAGCATCGGCAGACCCGCCGCCCATGCCGGAGGCGACAGGCAGATGCTTCTCCAGCACGAGCCGCGCGCCCAGCTGCGGCCGGTCTGCGGCTGCGCGCAAGGCCCAAGCTGCCTTGAGCACCAGATTGTGGGTGTCATCCGCGAGCGCCGGTGCAAACGGTCCATCCAGCTGCAAGGTGAGATCATCAGCCGGGCTGGCGTGCAGCGTGTCACCCCAGTCGGCAAACACGACAAGGCTTTGCAGCGGGTGATAACCATCTGCGCGCGGCCGGGCCACGCGCAAGGTCAGATTGATCTTGGCAGGGGCAAAGGCGGTGAGTCTGCCCGCCTGGGGGGCGCTCATTCAATATCCTCAGGCGCGCCCTCAAGGCCTTGCACCAGGCGCATCTCCAGCAAGGCTTCCTCGCGTGGGTCAGAGGTGAGGTCGAGCGCGCGCTGCCACTGGAAACCCGCTTCAAGCTCCCGTCCCGAGCGCGCATAGGCGTCGCCCAGATGCCAGTGAATGGTCGCATTGGCGGGCGACAGCTCCACCGCCCGTTCCAGCCATTCCACGGCCTGCTCGTACCGGCCGAGCTTGAAATGTCCCCAGCCCAGACTGTCAAGAATGGCCCCGTTATCGGGCGCCAGCTCTGCGGCGCGTTCCACCAGGGCAAAGCCTTCATTCACCCGCTCGCCCAGCACGATCCAGTTATAGCCCAGATGGTTGAGCACGCGGGCCTCGTCAGGCTCCAGCGCCAGCGCCTGCAGGAAGCCTTCTTCGGCCCCTGCCCAGTCACCGGCAATCTGCAGGCATACCGCCCGGTAGAAGATATGGCGCCAGTCCATGCCCCGGCCTTCGGCGGACCGCTCGGCCAGCACCGCGTCATAGAGTGCCACCGCATCATCACAATGCCCGGTCAGCCGGTAGATGTCGGCCAGCAGCAGGCGCGGCTGCTCGGCCATCTCGCCAGAGGCCAGCGAGCGGGCGCGCGCCAGCGCATCGGTCTGGTCGCCGCGCCGGAACAGGGTCCACGCCGCATCGACGCGTGCCTGCTCCACGAAGGGCGCACTGTCGACCGAATCGAAGGCGGCAATGGCGTCATCCTCCAGCCCGAGACGGTCCAGAATCGTCGCCAGAAGCATGGTGTTACGATCGAAGTCCGGGTCGATGCTCTGGACGATACGCAGATAGAGCGCGGAATATTCCGCCGGCGCCGACGCGTTCAGCATGGCAGCAGGCGCAAACATGGAGCGTGCAGCGCCCTGCGCCGGCGTGAAGCGTGCCGGTGGCCGCCGCCCGGCTTCCAGCCGCGCCAGCGCCTGCGCCACTTCGGGGTCGCGCTGGTCTGTGCGCCGCTCCAGATGGACCTGATAAAGACGCCGCGCCTCGTCGCGCCGCCCCTGCCGCTCGAAGAACGCGCCCCGCACAATGGTGGTGAAGCCTTCCATGTCGAGACCGGAGTAGGCGGCGCGATAGGCTTCGTCTGCGGCCTCCATCCGTCCGGCCGCTTCCAGGATCATGCCCCGGTGAAGCATGATATGCCCGGTCAGCCCGGCAGAGGCCGTGACCGGCCGGTCAGCAGCCTCATTTGCCCTGCCGGCACGTACCAGCCGCCAGTCATCCAGCATTGAGGAGACCATCGCGCCAAACGGGCCGAACGGGTCTTCAAGCTCGACCGACGGGCCGCGTATGCGCCCCGCCAGCTCACCGCCCTTCAGGTAGATATGGGCCAGCTGCAGGCCGTCCGGGTGATCCCCGGCAACACGCGCCGGACCGTCTGCCCGCTCGAACTGGCCAGCCAGCAGCGCCGAGTAAAAGGCCCGTTCCGACAGCAGCGAGGAACCCGGATCATGGCTCAGCGCCTCGGCATAGAAGCGCGAGGACTCCGCCGTTTCGCGTGATGAACCGGCATAGCGCGCAGCCAGGAACGCCCCGTAGGCGCTCGGCTCCTCGTCCTGCAACAAACCGTGCGGCAGCGCACACGACACCGCCAGCACGGGCAGGCACAGGGCCACGCGCATCAGACCGGCCATCATGGCGCGCCGTGGCGGCGCGTCCGGGCTACATATTGGGGTAGTTCGGGCCACCGGCTCCCTCTGGCGTCGTCCAGTTGATATTCTGGTTGGGATCCTTGATGTCGCAGGTTTTGCAGTGGACGCAGTTCTGCGCATTGATCACGAATTTGGGTTCACCGCCCTCATCGACCCATTCATAGACCGCTGCCGGGCAGTAGCGCGCTGACGGCCCGCCATAAACATCGTGCTCGCTGGCTTTCTGCAGCGCCATGTCAGCCACTTTGAGGTGGATCGGCTGGTCTTCCTCATGGTTGGTGTTGGAGATGAACACCGAGGAGAGGCGGTCGAAGGTCAACACGCCGTCCGGCTTGGGATAGTGGATCGGCTTGCACTGGTCTGCCGGTTTGGTCGCCTCGTAGTCCGCCCCGCCATGGCCGAGCGTACCGAAGATGGAGAAGCCGAACAGCTCGTTCGTCCACATATCCATCCCGCCAAGACCGATACCGATGAGCGTGCCCCATTTGGTCCAGAGCGGCTTGACGTTACGGACCTTTTTCAGCTCCGCCTTCACCCAGGACTTGTCATAGGCCGCTTCATAGGCGTCGAGCACATCATGCTGGCGGCTCTCGCCCAGCGCGGCAAAGGCGGCTTCAGCGGCCAGCATGCCGGTTTTCATGGCGTTGTGGCTGCCCTTGATGCGCGGCACGTTCACAAAGCCGGCCGAACAGCCGATCAGCGCGCCGCCGGGGAAGGCGAGCTTCGGCACCGACTGGAAGCCGCCTTCGGTGATCGCGCGTGCGCCGTAGGACAGGCGCTCCGCCCCCTCAAGGACGGGTGCAATATCGGGGTGGGTTTTCAGGCGCTGGAATTCGCCGAAGGGGAACAGGTTCGGGTTCTTGTAATTGAGGTGCACCACAAAACCGATGGCGACCAGATTATCGCCGAAATGGTACATGAACGAGCCGCCGCCGGTGTCGTTCGAAAGCGGCCAGCCCATGGTGTGCATGGCCAGGCCCTTCTTGTGGTTCTCCGGTTTCACCCGCCAGAGTTCCTTCATGCCGAGGCCATATTTTTGCGGCTCGCGGCCCTCATCGAGATTGAAGCGCTTGATGAGCTGCTTGGAGAGATTGCCGCGCGCGCCTTCAGCAAAGAGCGTGTATTTCGCGCGCAGCTCCATGCCCGGCTGGTACATGTCCTTGTGACTGCCATCGCGCGCCACGCCCATATCGCCGGTGATGACACCCTTGATGACGCCGTCTTCCTCGATCAGCGAGGCCGCCGGGAAGCCGGGATATATCTCCACGCCCATGGCCTCAGCTTTTTCGGCCAGCCAGCGGCACAGATTGCCCAGCGAGCCGATATAGCAGCCGTGATTGTGCATGAAGCCCGGCATGGCAAAGCCGGGGAAGGTTGCCGAACCGGACTCGCCCAGCGCCACGAACTTGTCGCTCGTCACTTCAGTGTCGAAGGGCTGGCTGGGATCGTCGCGCCAGTCCGGGAACAGCTCGTCGAGCGCCTTGGGATCAAACACCACGCCGGAGAGAATATGGGCGCCAATCTCGGAGCCCTTCTCGATCACGGCAACGGAGACCTCGCGGCCTTCGGCCTCGGCCAGTTGCCGGATGCGGATCGCAGCAGCCAGACCGGCCGGTCCGCCACCTGCAATCACCACATCATATTCCATTGCATCGCGCTGGATCTCGCCGTCAGCCATGTTGCCTCCCGTCAGTTCTTCTTCCCGCGCTGGATATATATGCCAGCTTGACACCAGCGTTTGCGCGAGGCCCTGTCCCGTCTTAGCTTACACCTAGCAAATGAGCTAGGGCATCAGCCCTGCCGCACCAGCAAAAAGCGCAGAGCGCGGATAATCCCCAAGCGACAGAACGGACCCCGACGCATGACGCCTGACCATCCACCCTCCCAAGCCGATGCGCTGTCCGCGCTGAAAAGCCTTGTGGGCTGGTGGGATGATGCCGGGATCGCGGTGGACATACCCCCTGCCCCGCCCCCTGCGCTGCGCACCAGCGCGCCGGAGCGCAAATCCGCCCCCGCAGCCCCTGCGGTGAGATCTGCGCCTGCAGCGCCTGAAAAGCCTGCGCAGGACGCGGTGGCGATGGCGCGCGCCGCCACTGACATCGCGGCCCTGAAAGCCGCCGTGGGGAGCTTTGACGGGTGTGAGCTCAAACGCACCGCCCGCAATACCGTGTTCGCGCGCGGCAACGCAGAGGCGCCGCTGATGGTGATCGGTGAAGGCCCCGGACAGGACGAGGACCGCGAGGGCCTGCCCTTCGTTGGCCGCTCTGGCCAGCTTCTCGACCGCATGCTGGCCGCCATCGGGCTGGATGATACCAGCGCCTACATCACCAATGTCGTGTTCTGGCGGCCGCCGGGAAACCGCAAGCCCTCGACCGAAGAGATAGAAATCTGCCGCCCCTTCGTGGAGCGCCATATCGCGCTGGCCAAGCCGCGCCTTATCCTGCTCGTCGGCGGCATCTCCACGCAGGCCATGCTTAAAAACCCGCAAGGCATCATGGCGCTGCGCGGGCGCTGGTCGCAAGTGACCGCCGGGGGCCATTCCGCCCCGGCCCTGCCGACCTTCCACCCGGCCTTCTTGCTGCGCCGTCCGCAGGAAAAGGCCAAAGCCTGGGCCGATCTGCTGAGCCTGCAGGAGAAGCTGGAAGAGCTCTCCTAAACCTCGTCCACATCGGCCAGTTCACGCAAATGCGCGATGCGGGCAAGGCCGTGAGCGCGAAGGCGCGCTTCCAGATCGCGGCGCGTATGGACGCTCGACCAGCGTATGCCGTCAAACAGGCCGGGCGGTGGTGGGCTTTTAAGCGCCAGCAGCCAGTAGCCGCCATCTTCCGCCGGGCCGATCACCGCGTCGTGGCGTTTAAGCAGGGCAAAGCCGCGCGCCACATCGCGGCGGGTAATGTCGGGCGCATCGGTGCCGATGATGGCGATGGGAAGCGCCCTTCCCCTTTTCTCCCCCCGTTCACCGGGGGAGTGCCCCCGCAGGGGGCGAGGGGGGGAGGAAAGCCATCCTCCAGCACCGGCCAACACCCTCGCCTGACGCGCGCCGAGATCACCGCCGCCTTGCGGCCAGCGCGCCAGATCATCCGGCCAGACCTTGCCAAACGCGCGAGCGATGGCGCTGTCCGGGCTGACCGCCAGCACGGTCTGCCAGCGCGCGCGGTCGCGCACAGCCCGAAGTGTCTTCGCCGTCATTGCCCGGTAGGCGCGCCATGCCATCACCTTGCCGATACCGGCGGCAAGGCGCGTCTTCGCCCCGCCAATCACTGGCGCGCGGGCAAAGACGATGAGACGCGCTTGCCTCATGCCTTGCGCCTGCCATAAGCGCGCGCCAGCTTTTGCGGGTCCGCGCCCAGAAAATAGCGCGCCAGCAATACCAGATTGGCTGCAGAGCGGCGCAGATACCCCTCGGAGCGGAAACGCTCTGCGCTGGTGATGGCGCGCGCAGGGAGAGGTTTCAGCCGCCTTTTGCCGATACGCCGCACCAGCTCCACATCCTCAAACAGGCGCATCAGCTTGTAGCCGCCAAGCCTCTCATAAAGCTGCGCCGGGATGAGCAATCCCTGATCGCCATAGGGCAGGCCGAACGCGGCGCAGCGCCAAGCCACAAACCGCTCCAGACGGCGCGCAGGCGCGCTGTCATCATCCAGCGCAAACTGAAAATAGCCCGCCACATCCCCGCCCGCGTGCGCCGCCATGAAGGCTTTTACCGATTTCGCCCAGCCCGGCTCCAGCCGCGTGTCGGCATGCAGGAAGAGCAGCCAGCCGCCCTCGCCTGCACTTTCCATCGCGCGGGCAGCCCCGGCGGCGAGCTGCACGCCGCGCCCGGGCAGGGATTTGACCACGTCAAACCCGCGCGCGCGGGCGAGCTTCACCGTCGCATCACCAGACCCACCATCGGCCAGCACCCAGCGCGAGATCAGCCCGCACGCAATCGCAGGCTCCAGGCTGGCGAATGTGTCCGGCAAAGAGGGGGCCGCGTTCAGCGAAGGAATGACAACAATCACATGGCTCATGCGCGCCATAAGGTGCACGGGCGGCGAGCCTCGTCAAATTCATTTTGTTCTTGAATTGTTCTTATTTTCGAGTCAGCGTCCGGCCATGAACGCGATTATCCCCGCCCGCCAGTCTGAAGCCCTGCCCGAGCCCTTCCAGCCCAGCGGAAGGGGCGCGAAATCCAATGCCGCCGGGCGGTTCGAGCGTGCCACTTCGGAGCCCGTCGATGATGGCTGGCACAGCGAGGCGCCGCCCCGCCAGATCAAGACCACGCTGATCCGCGATGCGGCGCGCTCGATCATCACGACCAATGACAGCCCGGATATCAGCTTTGACCAGTCGGTGAACCCGTACCGGGGCTGCGAGCATGGCTGCATCTACTGCTTTGCCCGGCCCACCCACGCCTATTGGGGGTATTCGGCCGGATTGGACTTTGAGAGCGTGATCTTCTTCAAGCCCGGCGCGGCAGAGCTTTTACGCAAGGCGTTTTCAAAGCGCGGCTATACCCCGCGCCCGATTGCGCTTGGTAGCAATACCGATCCCTACCAGCCGGTGGAGCGCGATTTGCGCATTACCCGTGCCATCCTTGAAACCTGCCTCAGTTTCCGCCACCCGGTCAGCATCATCACCAAATCGGCAGGGGTCTTGCGCGATCTCGATCTGCTGGCCGAACTGGCGAGCATGGGTCTCGCCCATGTGGCGATCTCCGTGACGACGCTGGACGCAAAACTGGCAAGGACGATGGAGCCGCGCGCCTCGACGCCCACGCGGCGGCTCTCGGCCATCACGGCATTGAGCGAAGCGGGCGTGCCGGTCAGCATTTTCACTTCGCCCATGATACCGGGCCTCAATGATCACGAGCTGGAAAACCTGCTCGGCGCTGGCGCAAAATCCGGAGCCAGCCATGCCAGCTATGTACTGCTTCGCTTGCCGCTGGAGGTGGAGCCGCTCTTTAAACAATGGCTCTCGGTAGAGCGCCCCCTCTCCGCCAAGAAGATCATGGGGCTGATCGAGAGCACGCGCGGCGGCAAGGCCTATGACAGCCGCTTTCATGCCCGCATGCGCGGCGAAGGCCCGGTGGCCGACCTCATCCGCGCCCGCTTTGAACGCGCCTGCCGGGCAAACGGGCTGTCCCGGAAAGTAGTGCCGCTGCGCACCGACCTCTTCACCGTACCAGAAAAGGAGAGTGATCAGCTGAGCCTGTTTTGAGGGGCATTTATTGTGCTGGTGAAGCTTGAGTAATGCACCTAGGTTGCATTGCGGGGACGTGCGGGGGGATTTTATGCGTTTCGAAGGCTCAGGTTTTGCACGGCTGATCACCATTGCCCTTGCGGCCTTTTCGGTGAGCGCGTGCAACGAAGTTATGAACGGTTTTGTGCGCTCAATCGGCGACGATGAAGTTATCGGTCTGGCAGATGGTGCCGTTGATGCTGTGCTGGCCCGCGACGACGACGCAGTGCGAGCCTTAACCCATCCGCAGGCAGAGCACGTGTTTACGGCAGAGGCGATGGCGCAGGTTTTTGAGTACCTGCCAGCAGAGCCGGAACGCCGGCGCCACCTGCTTCAGTACAACTGGTCGACATTCCAGACGCTGGGCCAAGAACCCACCCGGAGAGTAACTCTCATCTACCAAGTGCAGTTTGAACCGGATCAGTCTGGCCTAACACGAAGCGAATTTGTGAGAATTGGGTTGCTCGCAAACGGCGAGGCACCTCTGCGTCTGGCAGAGTTTCGGGTATTTCCAGTCCCGGAGCCAATATATGGCGGGATAGACGACTGGCCGACCGGCTTCTGGGCCGCGCTGATCATCGCACCCCTTACTGCGATTTTCTGCCTTTTGGCCCTGATCTCTGTCTGGCGCACACCGCGACTGAAGCGGCGTATTCTCTGGACTCTCTTTGTTGTGCTGATCGGCTATCCCGTGTTTGCATTCTCCACGGAGACCGGCAGCTGGTTCCTGTTATCTCCCGGAATACACAGGACCCCTACTGGAGTTCATTACAGCTTTTTGGATTTCACGGTTTTTAGCGCTAGCTGGGTCCAGCAAACCTTCACCGGCCATTATGTTTTCAACGTGGCGATCCCCGTGGGCGCTCTGCTTTTCTTCTTGCAGAAGACGCGGGGCAAGCTTGCGTTCAAGGCCCCGAAGAGTCAGTCAGACAGGAATGCGGCCAGCCCCAACCAACCATCCAATCCCGTGTCGCCCTGACGGCAACGTAGCAGGCATAGACGAAGCCGGGCGCGGGCCGCTGGCCGGGCCGGTCGTCGCGGCAGCGGTCATCCTGCCTGCGCACTTCTCTGCCCTCTCAGCGCTGGCGGACTCCAAAAAGCTAACCGCCAGACGCCGCGAGGCACTGGCCGCCGTGATCCGCGCTGAAGCAATAGTGGGCGTCGGCATCGCCGAACCGGCGGAGATAGACCGCATCAATGTGCTGGAGGCCACGATGCGGGCCATGTCGCGCGCCTGCCGCAATCTTCCGCTGGTGCCGGACATCGTGCTCGTCGATGGCAACCGGCTGCCGCATCTGGACTGCCCGGCAAGAGCCATTATCGGCGGGGATGGCAGCGAGCCGGTGATCTCCGCCGCCTCCATCATCGCCAAAACCGTGCGCGACGCGCTGATGATAGAAGCGGCACTGCGCTGGCCCGGATACACGCTGGAGGGCCATAAAGGCTATGGCGCAAAGGCCCATATCGATGCCCTGCAAGGGCTGGGGGCCACGCCCATCCACCGTTTTTCGTACCGCCCTGTTGCGGCGGCGGCAGAAAAAAGTGCACACGGGTGATTCGCGCTTAACCCCTCGTTAGGCGTATCATTTCAACCCTGCTGCACCGGGTTGGAATGAGGGTGACGCTGGTGTCAACAAGTTTGCCGATAAATCAGGTTCTGCATGGGAACTGCGTGGAGATCATGCAGACCCTGCCCGACAACAGCGTGGACCTGATCTTTGCCGATCCGCCCTACAACCTTCAGCTTGGCGGCGAGCTGCATCGCCCGGACAATTCCAAGGTGGACGCGGTCGATAATGACTGGGACCAGATTGGCGGGTTTGACGAGTATGACCTGTTCACCTGCGGCTGGCTGGAAGAGGCGCGGCGCGTCCTGAAAGAGGATGGCGCGCTGTGGACGATCGGCAGTTATCACAACATATTCCGCGTCGGCACCTTCCTGCAGGATATGGGCTTCTGGGTGCTCAATGACGTGATCTGGCGCAAATCCAACCCGATGCCGAATTTCAAGGGCACGCGCTTTACCAATGCGCACGAGACCCTGATCTGGGCGGCCAAGCACAAGACCAGCAAGGTCACGTTCAACTACGCAGCGATGAAATCGCTCAATGACGGCGTGCAGATGCGCTCCGACTGGACGCTGCCGATCTGCTCTGGCGGTGAGCGCCTGAAGGCGGGCGATGGCCGCAAGGCGCACCCGACGCAAAAGCCAGAGGCGCTGCTGCACCGCGTCCTGCTTTCCACCACCCATCCCGGCCAGATCGTGCTCGACCCGTTCTTTGGCACCGGCACCACGGGCGCGGTGGCGCGCAAGCTGGGGCGCAAATTCATCGGTATCGAGGCGGATGCGGACTATGTGACCCTCGCCCGCCAGCGCATCGATGCGATCAGCCCCGGCGATGCCAGCGCGCTGCAGGTGACGGCCTCCAAGCGCTCTCTTCCCCGCATTCCGTTCGGCAATGTGGTCGAAGCCGGTCTCATCAAGCCAGGCGATACGCTGTTCTGCGCGCAGGGGCGGCGCACCGCGCGCGTGCGCGCCGACGGCTCGGTCACAGGCGGCGGCGAGACCGGCTCCATCCATCAGGTCGGCGCCGCCGTTCAGGGCGCGCCCTCCTGCAATGGCTGGACGTTCTGGCATATCCGCCGTAATGGCACGCTGATGCCCATCGACGTGCTTCGCAGCCGCATCCGCGCCGAGATGGAAGAGGCTTAGGGGGGCTCTGTTTGCTTTTCCCTCGTCCTTCGAGACGCTCACTACGTTCGCCCTCAGGATGAGGGAAAAGCCCGATCCAAGCCCTCATCCTGAGGAGCCACAAAGTGGCGTCTCGAAGGACGAGGGCGATCCAGCTAAAGCGCCGCCTGCACGGCTTTCTTCATCGCTGTAGGCAGCCCCGCCGCGCGGATCGGATGCACCGCCACCCAGCGCGCGCCATCGGGCAGGCTGCCTCCAGCATCGAAGGACGCGGCAAAGACAGTCAGGCGCAGCTCAAAATGCGTGAAGACATGGGTGATCCTGCCCGCTTCTCGCCACTCCAGCGCCAGTGGAGCAGCCTCCTCTGGTGAAGGCAGCGTGCCGGCATCCTCCAACCAGTCCGTTCCCGGCACTTCCAGCATCCCGCCCAGCAGCCCCTTGTCAGGGCGTGTGCGCACCAGCACTTCGCGCACCTCGCCTGCCCCGCGAAAGACCACAAAGGCGAGGCCATGGCGCACAGGCTTTGCCTTCTTCGCGGCTTTCACCGGATAACGCTCCTGATCGCCAGCCGCGCGCGCGGCGCAATGGCTCTCCCACGGACACACGCCGCAAGAGGGAGCGCGCGGCGTGCAGACAAGAGCGCCCAGATCCATGATCGCCTGCGCGTAGTCTCCGGGCCGGTCCGGATCGGCGAGCTCGGCCGCCGCTTTGCGGATTTGCGGCTTGGCTGTGGGTAGCGGGGTCTCGATGCGGAAGATGCGCGTAATCACCCGCTCCACATTCGCGTCGACCACGCTGGCGGGAAGGTTGAAGGCGGCGGCGCGGATGGCGTGGGCGGTGTATTCACCAATACCCGGCAGCGCGCGAAGCCCTTCCAGATCGCTGGGGAAGACGCCCGCCAGCTCACGTGACACAACTTGCGCACAGGCATGCAGATTGCGGGCGCGAGCGTAATATCCAAGCCCTGCCCACGCGGCCATCACATCCTCGCGCGGGGCGTTCGCAAGATCATGCACGCTCGGCCAGAGGGAGAGGAATTTCGCATAATAGGGCGCGGCATGGGGCACGGTCGTCTGCTGCAGCATGATCTCAGACAGCCAGACCGCATAGGGGTCTGCCACGCGCCCCGCCGCGCGGTCCTCAGGGCGGATACGCCAGGGCAGGATTCGCCCTTCGCGGTCATACCAGGCGAGCAGACGGCTACGCATGGCGGCGATGTCACCGCTCGCCGGGCTTGCCGCATCATCTCGAAGTGCCGACACTGTGCTCATGGATGAAAGCTGGAAACACGATCGCCAAAAGGCAATCACGCAGCGCAGGCGCATACGCTCCAAAAGCGATGCGGTCTCGCGCGCGGAGGCTGATCTGTGGGCCGTCGATCACCGGGGGAAACCCGCCATCAAGCCTCCGCCGCAGGCAGGGCGGGCGCTGGCCAACGTTCTGCGCCCGCTGGCACGCGCCTTCGGGCCGGGTGCGTCCGAGCTGGAGGAGCATTGGGAGGCGATTGTGGGCGAGGCGCTGGCGCGCTGGACCAGCCCTGAAAAGCTGCAATCAGGCACGCTGACCGTGCGGGCGCGCGGGCCTGCCGCCGCGCTGATCGAGGCGCAATCGGGCGTCATTCTGGAACGCGTGGCGCAATATGCAGGCCGGGCGCCGAAGCGCCTGCGCATCGTGCAAGGCGCGCTCGGCGCCCCTGCCGGGCCGGTACGCAGCGCGGCAAGCCGGGTTGTGAAACGCGCCGAACCTCTGCCCGAACCGCCCGCCGATCCGGCAGAACGGCTGGCCGCGGCGCTGGCTGATTTCGAGGCGGCGGTAAGGGAGCGCGAGGGCGGGTAGCTTTGCCGAAATCCAGCATCGGTGTCTCCCCCCGTTCACGGGGGGAGTGGTCCGAAGGACCGAGGGGGGGATTATCGAAACAAGTTCCCCCCTCCGTCTGGCAAGCCAGACACCTCCCCCGTAAACGGGGGAGGACACCACTTCCCTGAATGAAACCCCTTAAAGCCCGCAGGGCTATCCAGGGCCTGTTGCCGGATTATTCTGCACGAGGCCCCGGCTCTGCGCTGCGCTTGGCCGGGAGTTCAGGGGACTGAAATGCCTACCCCGCATCTGCCTCGATGTGCAGGCGCACGGTGACGTTCGGCGCGACCTCGGCCCAGCTGGAGCCGCCGACGCCGAAGTCTGCCCGCAGGATTTCCAGTGTGCCTTGCGCCACGGCGCGGCCATCGCTGATCTCGACGGTGAAGGGCAGGACGGCATCGCGGCTTTCGCCCTTGATGGTCAGGGTGCCGCGTGCCTCATAGCCCTCATCTGTCGCCACGATCTCATCGGACACGAAGATGGCTTCGGAATATTCCGCCGGGTAGAGGCCGTCACGGCTGACGAGTGCGCTTTGATATTCACGATTGGGAATAGTGCCAGTCTCGCTGGTCACGCGCGCGGAAATACTCGCGTTTTCAAGGTCCTCCGAATCGAATGTGATCTCGGCTGAGAACTCGGCGAAATTGGCCGTCACGGCCTGGCCGAACACGCGGGTTTCGGCGGTGACTTCAGACGCAGCTGTATCGATAACCCAGTCCTGCGCAGAAAGGGGAAACGTGCCGGTCAGGGCAAAGGCAAAAGCGGCGAT
>NZ_JBHYFK010000006.1:70374-159283 GCF_051859565.1 Glycocaulis sp. | reverse complement strand
GGGGAGCTCTCCGTAAAAGGATTGTTTTTCTTGTAGTTATACGCGGGATTTCAGGAAGGGGATCATGCGCGTCAGCACATCGTCCCTGTTGACGAAATGATGTTTCAGCGCCGCGCCGACATGCAGGGCCAGCAGCGCGAGGATCACCCAGGCACCGGCGCTGTGGATCGACCCCAGCGGCTCGTAGGCCTCATTGGGCACCGGCAGGTGCGGCAGTTCCAGCGCGGGGTTATTGGCGATGTAGGAGGGAAAATTCGTCGCCGAGGCGGTCAGCCAGCCGACCAGCGGCATGCCTATCATCACCGCGTAGAAAGCGATATGCGTGGCGCGCGCGGCTATTGCTTCCCACGGCTTCATGGTGGCGGGCAGGGGCGGAACCTTGTGCGTCAGCCGCCAGCCAAGACGGACCAGCGCCAGCACCAGAAGGCTGATCC
Source organism: Glycocaulis sp. (assembly GCF_051859565.1). Taxonomy (GTDB): domain Bacteria; phylum Pseudomonadota; class Alphaproteobacteria; order Caulobacterales; family Maricaulaceae; genus Glycocaulis. Next base: position 158,849 of record NZ_JBHYFK010000006.1, on the reverse strand, counting down.
CGATTGTCTTGTGCCAGTTATAATAGGCCTGCACCTCGGCGAAGCTCATCTCGCCCGCCAGCGCCATTTCGCGCATGTCCTCCATCTGCCAGCCCATGAAGATCATGCCGGCCAGCAGCGCGGCCATCAGCCAGTGGAGCGCTATGGCCACAGCCGTGTAGCGGGGGTGTCCGGTGGTGCTCATTGTTTCGCCCATCCCTGTTGTTCCGGCTATATGAGGCAAGCCTGCCGCCACCGCCAGCCCTTCGCAAGCGCGAAGGCGGGAAATGGCTCTGAAATGAGTTGTTGCGGCCAGAGTTCCGTCGCCTCTTCAATGCGCTAGCCCATTCTGGAGCGGCGCAAACAACACTCTTTCCCCGATGGGCTGGATTGCGGTTTTGGTGGTGCTCCGCGCATCCGCGCGTCGCTGCGGGCAATCCCCGATCGAGCCGGGGACAGGCAGTGCCCGGCGGCCGGTCGCAGGCCGCAAAGCGGCCTGAAAAGCGCGAACGCGCGCCCGCGACTGCCTGTGCCCGCGTAGGCGGGTATTCGCGGAACATCGCAACGCGGATGCGTTGCGGAACTAAAAACTGGATTCCCGCCTGCGCGGGAATGACGAAGAGGCACATGGTCCATTTTTTCTGTGCCAACCCCGCCCGGCCCTTGTAGGGTTGTGAACAGGGAGGCCGGTCATGCTGCGGCTGCTGGGCGCAATTCTGATCGCAGGTTTCGCCGTTCTCGCGGCGGCATTTGGAGCGGCCTGGCTGCTGGATGCCCGTGCCACAGAAGGCGGACGGGAACTCGCCCTGTCACTGGCGATTAGGGATGCGGACACGGCAGCAAGGCCGCTGCTGGATTGTGACATCAGATTGCCGGTGTGGATGCGCGCACGAATGGTTAGTGCCCCGTCATACGTCCGCGCCATCAGCGATGGCGAAGAAACTTCCTGCAGCCTTCCCGTTTTTGCTTGGCAGACAATTGCATTTTCAAAACTCTATTCCGGAGAAACTGGACGCATCTGCCGGTTCGACCTGGAGTATGCAGGTGACTTCGTGCTGGCACATGACGCTAGCGGATGTGCGACGGCGCAGTTAATTGGCTTGGGATTTCGCGAAGAGCTCGGTTCCTGTCTCGGTCTGTCCCCGGACCATCCCCGCGTGAGCGTGGAGCTTCATCGGGGCTGGCCGGAGAGGCCGGAGTATCGACCGCCGGTCCGGCCCAGCACTTTCAGCATGCTTACCGGCTGTCCCGACCCGAAGTAGGAGTCTCTCCGCCTGCCCCAAACCGCTGCCCCTCTTATCGTTGTTCCCGCCCCCGCCTGCGCGGGGATAAACTCCGCCGGGAACCCAGAGCCAGCTGGCAACCGGCAGAGCCTTATGATCGTCTGGATTCCCGCCTGCGCGGGAATGACGAAGGGGGAGCGAAAGCAAATCCCGTTGGTCCGCGCCCATCTGCCGCGCAGCTTCGCCCTCGCGTTCGGCGCGCGCCGCGCTATGTTGTGCATCGCAAAAATGAACCGGGGAGACCATCCATGAGCTATCGCGCGCCCGTCCGCGACATCCGTTTCAGCCTTGAGGAAATCGCGGCGCTCGACAGCGTGCGCGCCACCGGCGCCTTCCCGGAATTTTCCGGCGATCTGACCGGCGCGATCCTCGAAGAGGCGGCAAAGCTGTGCAATGACGTGATCGCGCCGCTGAACTGGCCGTCAGACCAGCAGGGCTGCACGCTGAAAGACGGCGAGGTGAAAACCCCGGACGGCTTCCCGGCGGCCTATGCCAAATTCGTCGAAGGCGGCTGGCAGGGCCTGCAGTTTGGCACCGAGCATGGCGGCATGGGCCTGCCACGCGCGCTGGGCTGCGCGCTGATGGAGATGCTGCAGAGCGCCTCGATGAGCTTTGGCCTTGGCCCGATGCTCTCCTTTGGCGCCATCGAGGCGCTGATTGCCCATGGTTCGGATGAGCAGCGCGCGCTCTATCTGCCGAAAATCATTTCGGGTGAATGGTCGGCGACAATGAACCTCACCGAGCCGCAGGCAGGCTCTGATGTCGGCGCGCTGCGCACCAAGGCGGAACCCAATGGCGATGGCAGCTGGGCGGTTTCCGGCCAGAAGATTTTCATCACCTGGGGCGAGCATGACTGCGCGGAGAACATCATCCATCTGGTGCTGGCGCGCACGCCAGACAGCCCGGCCGGCACGAAGGGCATCTCGCTCTTCTTGGTGCCGAAATTCATCCCCGATGAAAACGGCAATCCGGGCAAGCGAAACGGAGCGAAGGCCATTGGCCTGGAACACAAGATGGGCATTCACGGCTCGCCCACCTGCACGATGGAATACGCGAACGCGACCGGCTGGCTGATTGGCGAGGAAAACCGGGGCATGGCCGCCATGTTCACCATGATGAACTCGGCGCGCCTGAATGTGGGCGTGCAGGGCGTCGGCATCGCCGAGCGCGCCTATCAGCAGGCGTTTGAGTTTGCAAAAGAGCGCCGTCAGGGCCGGGCGCCGGGCGCCGAAGGCCCTGCCCCGCACGCCATCATCGATCATCCCGATGTGCGCCGCATGCTCTCCCTGATGAAAGCAAAAATCGAGGCAGCCCGCGCTATCTGCTTCCACGCCGCAGTGGAAGGCGATCTGGCCGAGCACCATGGCGATGAGGACGAAGCCGCCTGGGCGCGACGGCGTGAGGAGCTGCTCATCCCCGTCGCCAAGGCGTGGTCTACCGATCTGGGCGTGGAAGTGGCCTCGCTGGGCGTGCAGATCCATGGCGGGATGGGCTTTATCGAGGAAACCGGCGCCGCCCAGCATTACCGCGATGCGCGCATCGCCCCGATCTATGAGGGCACGAACGGCATCCAGGCGATCGATCTGTCGGGCCGCAAGCTGTCCATGGAGGGCGGGCTCGCCTTTGCCGAGCTGATCGAGGATATCCGCCAGACGGTGGAAGATTGCGAGACCTCCTCCAACCCGGCTTTGCCGGAGCTGGCGGCACGCCTCGCCGCGGCAGTGGACGCGCTGGAAGAGGCCGTCCAGTGGATGGCGTCCGCAGACATGGAAGACCGGCTGGCCGGCTCGACCGCCTTCCTGAAACTGACCGGCGATGTGACAGGCGGCTGGCTCTTGTGCGTCGGCGCAGTCGCCGCCCAGCGCCGCCTGAAAGAGGCGGAAGGCGATGCGGGGTTTGCTGAAAACCGCATCGCGCTGGCGGGCATTTATGCCGAAACGGTGCTCGCCGCCGCGCCGGGCCTGATGGGCGAAATCCGCATGGGCGCCGCCCCGCTCTTCGAGCCGGGTCTCACCATGCTGGAGAGTGCGTGAGGCAGTTTAGTACCGGACGCTGAAATCCCGGGCGAACGCAGTGAGACCCGGGACCTCGCGCAGGAGAAGCGGAGAGAGGCCCCGGATCGCTGCGCGTCCGGGGTTTCAGCGGCATCAATTCCCCAATCTATCCCCCTCCCCCCGGCACGGGCGTAATATGCGTCTTGCCGGTCGGGTTGAGAGCGTGTTCGCGACACGCCTGATGCAGACCGGCGCGAGGGAGAAACGTCCCCCGCTCCGGGTGTTGAATGGTTGTCCGCATGGATGGCGCATCCCTCACTGCCCCGCATGGGGCTTAATGGAGATACGGGAAGACTAGCGCCTCGCAAGTGCGGACGGCCCTTTAAAGGCCACGCAAGAGACTGCCCCGACTACCCCATTCCGGCCCCACGGGCCGTCCGCATCCCTTCGCCACAAGGCCCTTCGGCCATTTTGCCCAGCTTGTACTTTTTTTTTCAAAGTTCTTTTGACAAGCATCATACTTTGTCATAAGGTTCAACCATCAACCCCGGCTGGAGGCCTTACCCATGGACCTGAGAGACGAACTTCTGGATGTGCGCCGCAGTGCCTATGCCCGTCTGCGGGGCGGCTATCCGATCATCATGGCTGGAACGGTGTTCTGGCTGGCGCTGGCGGTAATGAGCCAGTTCATGCAGCCGGTACCGCTGCTTCAGGCGGCCTTTGGCCTTTCCGGCATGATCTTTCCGGTGGCGCTGGTCTTTGCGTGGCTGGCCCGCATCCCCTTCATGAAGGACCGCACGGTGCTCAGCCCGCTTCTGGTGCCCACCTTCATCGCCATGCTGCTGTTCTGGCCGATGCTGTTCATCGCCACGGCAGAGGCTGGCGCGGGCGTGATCATGAGCATACTGGCCATCGGGCTATCCCTGCACTGGCCGGTCATTGGCTGGACCTATGGGCGGACCGCGCTGTTCTGCGCCCACGCCATCATCCGCGCCGGTCTGGTGTTCTGGATCTATTACGCCTTCCCCGGCCAGCAGATGCTCTATATCCCGCTGGCAGTAGCGGCCTGCTACGCGGTCACTGCGTTCATCGTCTATGTCGATGCCAGCCGCCTTGCCCGCCGCATGGGGATGCTCCCCGCACGGCAGGCCCAGGCGATGGCGGTCTAGCCAGACGCTAGATCCAGAAACCGCGCGGATCGGTGTGGCTGCGTCCTTCGGTCAGACGGATCAGCCCCACCACCGCGCGGATGATGAACCAGATCGCGGTGGCCAGCATGATGAGCAGGCCAAGGCCCAGCACCCAAACCGTCAGGATGCCGATTACCATCCCCGCCAGCCCGTACCAGAATGTGCGGATCTGATAGGTGTAGTGGTTCTTTATCCACTCGGGCGCCTCGGTCATGCGCACATAGGCCAGGATCACCGCGACGATGGCGGTAAGCCCGGTCACTACGGACAATATCTGCAATATGTAGCAGACCAGCGCATAGGTCCGGTCGGTGTCATTGGTGCCCGCGGCCGGGGGCGGGGCGGGGTGTGCGGTCTGCTCGTCAGTCATCGGGGGAGGCCTTTCCTTGTCATCGCCTGCGGCGCTGAAACGACACTGTCACAAATTTAATGCAGGCGAAGTGGTGTTTCGCCTTGGTTGTGCCGCGCGGCACAGCCAATATTCCGCCCATGATTGGTGTGGATAATCAAGTTACCAGGCCGGTAGCGTTGTGGCTGGAGCGCGCATCACTGGTCTCCGGCGGGCTGGGTCTGCTCGCCTTTGGCGCCGGCCGTGTGATCACTGGCGAAGGCCTTGCCTATCCGCAATCGCTGATCTGGATGGTGCCATGTGCCCTACTTGCGGTGGGCTGCGCACTGCTCTACTGGCGTGTGACCACACGAAGGCCATGAATGACAGGCAAGGAAGCGCCATGACCAGACCCGCAATCATCGTCACCATGTCCGACACCGTGCCCGGCCGTCAGGCCGGCGAGGTGCTGGGGATTGCGCGCGGCAGCGTGGTGCGTGCCCGCTTTTTCGGCCGCGACTTTGTCGCCGGCCTGCGCAATCTGGTGGGCGGTGAAGTGAACGAATACACCGAACTGATGGCCCAGGCACGCGAGCAGGCCATGGCGCGCATGATCGCGCATGCAGCCGAGCTGGGGGCGGACGCTGTTGTTACCTTCCGGTTTTCCACATCCACCATAACTGAAGGCGCTGCCGAGATCCTGGCCTACGGGACGGCGGTGAAGCTGACATGACCGATCATTCCGGCGAAGGCGAAACGCGCCCGCAGAACATGGTGACCACGTTTTTCCGGCGGGTCGTGTCCGAGTTTGGCGAGACAATCCGGTTTTTTGCCGGCGTAGCGGCTGTGTGGTTCGCGCTGGTGACCTTCGGGTTTGCCGCTTTCCACATCCCGTCTGAGAGCATGCAGCCCGCCCTGCAGGTCGGCGACCGGGTGCTGGTATCCAAATTCTCCTACGGCTATTCGCGTCACTCCTTGCCGCTGGGCATTGGCTACGCCCTGCCCGAAAGCTGGACCGGGCGCGTATTGCATTTTGGCGGTCCGGACCGGGGCGAGGTTGTGGTGGTGCGTGACCCGCGCCAGGGCATCAACATCATCAAGCGCGTCATCGGCCTGCCCGGCGACACGATCGAAGTGCGCGGCGGACGCCTGATCATCAATGGTGATGTCATGGAGCGTGTGGAACAGGACGTCATCCGTTACCGCACGCGCGAGGGCCAGATCGTCGCCGTCACCGTGTATGAGGAACTCATGCCGGACGGCAATAGCCACATTATCTACGAGCGCACGGACAACGCCCTGCTGGACAATGTCGGCCCCTTCCGTGTTCCCAGCGACAGCTATTTCCTCATGGGCGACAATCGTGACGCCTCTGCCGACAGCCGTGTCGGGTCACAGCTGGGCTATGTGCACCGCGACAATATTGTCGGCAAGGCCTTCACCGTACTCTTCACCTTTGCCAATTGCCGCAATGAGGAAGGTCTGACCTGCCCGCCCTGGAGGGTCTTCCGCGGGCTGTAAAGGCGCTCACCGCATTTTCAGCAAAAGTGCAATGCGGTTTTGCGGCTCGAAAATGCGGCAGTCCAGAAAGGTAGAGCGTTTTCAATCTGTGAAAACGCTCTACGCTCCTCTCCCTGAACAGGGAGGAGAGCCAGATGAATTTACACGGCAAGACCATCTTCATTACCGGGGCCAGCCGGGGCATTGGCCTGGCCATTGCGGAGCGCTGCGCGCGCGACGGGGCCAATATCGCCATTGCGGCCAAGACGGCTGATCCCCACCCCAGGCTGGAAGGCACGATCCACACCGCAGCCGCCGCCATTGAGGCCGCGGGCGGCAAGGCCCTGCCCATACAGTGCGATATCCGCGACGAAGAGAGCGTGGAAGCGGCGGTCAAACAGACCGCTCAGCATTTCGGTGGCATCGACATTGTCATCAACAATGCCTCGGCCATCTTCCCCATGCCGACGAAAGACACGCCGGCCAAGCGCTGGGATCTGATGCATCAGGTCAATGCGCGCGGCACCTATATCGTCACCCGTGCCTGCCTGCCTTATCTTGAAAAGGCGGAAAATCCCCACATCCTCGCCCTCTCCCCGCCGCTGGACATGCGCGCCAAATGGTTCGGCCCGCACGTGGCCTATACCAGCGCCAAGTACGGGATGAGCCTGTGCATTCTGGGCTGGTCACAGGAATTCCGGGGCAAGATCGCCGCCAACGCGATCTGGCCGCGCACCGCCATTGCCACCGCCGCCATTGCCAATGTACTGGCGGGCGAAGAGGCGTTCAGAAACTGCCGCAAGCCGGAAATTCTCGCCGAGACCGCCTACCGGGTGCTGGTGAAGCCGGCAGCGAAATTCACGGGCAATTTCCTCATTGATGACAGCTTCCTGATCTCCGAAGGCGTCACCGATCTCGATCAGTATTCGGTAGAGCCGGGCGTGGAATTGCTCCCCGACTTCTTCGTGCCGGATGATCCCCCTGCCCCGCCGGGCGTGAAGATCATGGCCATCCCGCTGGGGCACTGACGGAGAAATTTGTAGTTCCGCAGCGCATCCGCGTTGCGATGTTCCGCGAAAAGTCGCGGGCGCGAAGGCCCGTCCCCGGCTACGATCGGGGATCGCGCTTTTCAGGCCGCTTTGCGGCCTGCAAGGCCGACCGGCCGCCGGGCACTGCCTGTCCCCGGCTTGATCGGGGATTGCCCGCAGCGACGCGCGGATGCGCGGAGCATCAGGACGTCTCCGAGCAAAGAAAAAACCCCGGAACCTGCGGGTTCCGGGGCTTCACTTTCAGTACCGTTTAGCGGCGTCAGGCAGCCTGCACGTCGCGGATATAGCGCTGGATGTCGCTCTTGATCCGTTCCGAACGCTCGGCAACCTGAGAGGCGGTCATGGCAAGCTGGTTGGCGGCCGCTGCGGTCGTGCCCGCCGCCTGCTCCAGCCCGCCCAGCGAACGGGATACCGCTTCGGCGCCTTGTGCCGCCTCGTTGACATTCCGGCTGATCTCGCCGGTGACGGCCACCTGCTCTTCAGCAGAGGAGGCGACAGCGGTCGAGATCTGGCTGACTTCGTCAACCACCTGCTCGATGCTGCGCACCGCCGTGACCGCCGTCTCGGTGCCTTCCTGGATGGCACGGATCTGCTCGATAACGGTGGCGGTTGCCTTCTCGGTCTGCTCGGCGAGCTGCTTGACCTCGTTGGCCACGACCGCGAAACCCTTGCCGGCTTCGCCAGCGCGGGCTGCCTCGATTGTGGCGTTGAGGGCCAGCAGCTTGGTCTGCTCGGTCACGGCGCTGATGAGTGCGGCCACTTCATCAATGGCGCTGGCGGCATTGACGAGCACGTCGATCCGGCTGAGCGCCTCATCCACCCGCTTGGTGGCATCGGTAGCGATACCAGACGTCCGCCCGATCTGGACGGCCACTTCCTTGATCGAGCTGGTCAGCTCTTCGGCGGCACTGGCAACCGTCTGCACATTGGCCGCCGTCTGGGTGGTGCTGGCGGACACGGTTTGCGTCTCGGCAGAGCTTTCCTCTGCGGTGGAGGCCATGGACTGGGCAGTCGACTGAAGCTCTTCGGCGGCGCTGGCCAGTGTCGCGACGGCCTCGTCGATTTCCTTTTCGAAGCTGAGGGTCAGGGCGTTGACCCGCTCGGCCTGTTCCAGCTTGCGGCGCGCTTCGGCTTCCTGCGCTGCAGTAAGATCGCGCGCGGTGATCGATTGCTGCTTGAAAGCGTCCAGTGCCCGGTTGAGCACGCCGACCTCATCACCCCGGTCAGTCTCGGCAATCTCCACTTCCAGATCACCGCCGGCCAGCGTGTTCAGCCGGCCAATGGCGCGGGTCATGGGCTGGCCGATCCCGTAGCGGCCGATCAGGAAGCTGATCGCCCCGCCCGCCGCAAGAGCGACAAGAATGCCGATGATCATCAGATTGCGGGCTGAAACGACAGTGGCCTCTGCCTGCTCATACGCGGCAAGCTCGTGGGCGGCTTCGTATTCCTGGAACGCGTCAACGGTAGCGCGCGCCTCGAGACCGAGTGTGCGTGCCGCATTCACTGAACGCTCTACGCGCTGCTGCATGGCCTCCCGCTCTGCACCGCGCATCGCGCGCAATTCGGTAACGGACGCATCGAACGCCGTGACAAATCGCTCAAATGGCGTGCTGATCGCTGCAAGCTGCCGGCGCGCCGTGTCACTCGCTCCTTGCGAGAGGGCGTTATATTCGGCCATGAAACGCTCGCGCGCGGCGCGCACCTCGCCATCAATGCGCTCGACCTCACCCGGCTCAACAGCCAGCAGATACCAGAAGCGCCGGATATCGCCCAACGCCTCACCCATATTGGCGGCGCGCTGCTGGTCTGTGGACGCCGCGTGTATCCGGTAGGCGGAATCGCGCACGTGGTGAATTTCATAGATCGCGAATGCGCCAAGGGCGGCCAAGGCAACCGCCATCGCCGCGACGATCAGAAGAAGTTTGCCCATGATGGGCAAGTTGGACAGGCGCATGAGGGAATCTCCCTTGAGGACCAAATTCGCCTGAAAGTTGAAGCGCGTTGGTTAATGCGGCCTGAATCATCCTGCGCACACGGAAAAAATAATATATATATTTCAATATGATAATATTATTATTTTGCCGGAATAATTTATGCGCGTTTCGCGTGTGATGGCTTTCCCGAGGCCAGCCAGTCAGCGCCCCCTCTCGCCGCCGCAACACCGCTGGCAAAGCACGCTTGCAACAGATAGCCGCCCGTGGGCGCTTCCCAGTCAAGCATTTCGCCCGCCACGAATACGCCGGGCAGCGCTTTGAGCATGAAGCGCTCATCGACAGAGCCACGCGCTATGCCCCCTGCGCTGGAGATGGCCCGGTCGAGCCCCTGCATGCCGGTCAGCGTGATGGGCAAGGCCTTGATGCGCGCCGCGAGTGCTTGCGGCTCACGCGGCACCTCGCCTGCCTCGCGCAGCAACGCCGCAGAGAGAGGCGAAAGCCTCGCCTGCTTGCGCAGCGTGTTGGAGAGCGACTGGCCGGGCTTCGCCGCGCCGAGGCGTTTTGCCAGCGCCCCTTCGGATATGTCAGGGGCGAGATCGAGGGTTAGCACCGCCCTGCCCTCAGTCTCAATCGCAGCGCGAAGGGACGCACTCAGCGCATAGATGGCCCCGCCCTCCATCCCGTAAGCGGTAATCATGGCTTCGCCGCGTATCGTGCGGCCCTGATGGGTGAAGCTGGCGGTTTTCAGCGGCTCTCCGGCGAAGCGCTCGGTAAACACCGCCGACCAGCGCACATTGAAGCCCGCATTGGACGGCGTGAAGGGCGTGATTTCGACGCCGCGCTCTTTCAGCCACTCGGTCCAGTCGCCCCTCGAGCCCAGTCGCGGCCAGCTTGCCCCGCCGAGCGCCAGGATCACCGCATCGGGCTCAATCGGCCGTTCCAGACCGTCCGGCCCGGCGATGAGGAAGCGGCCTGCCCCGTCAAAACCCCGCCAGGTGTGGCGGGTGTGGATATTGACGCCCAGCGCATCCAGCCTTGCGAGCCAGGCGCGTAATAGAGGCGAAGCCTTCATCGATTTGGGAAAGATGCGCCCGCTGGACCCGGTAAACACTGCCTGCCCCAGCCCTTCACACCATGCCGTCAGCTCAGAAGGTGAAAAGGCGCGGATGGCAGGCTCCAGCCACTCGCGTGCCGCGCCATAGCGCTCCAGAAAGGCGCCCAGGCTTTCAGAATGGGTGAGGTTAAGCCCGCCCCTGCCCGCCATCAGGAATTTGCGCGCCACGCTCGGCATGCGCTCATAGACATCGACCGCGAAGCCCTCGCTGGCGAGTTTTTCCGCCGCGATCAGGCCCGCTGGCCCTGCCCCGATAATGGCGATGCGCTGGCTCATTGCTCGGGCGTGTCGAAGCGTCCGCCCCGGCCCTCGCCGCTCAGGAACCGCGTCGCCCCTTCCACCGTCTCGCCGCTCTGCAGGGTCTTCATGCCAAGGGCAAACTCGTCGGAGAGCGCCTGTTCTTCAGTGAGACTCCACTGGGTGAGCGCGCTCATCCGGTCGTTGCGCATGCAGGCTTGCGGGAAGGCAGCGATCTCGCGGGCGAGCGTCAGCGCAGCCTCCAGCGCCTTTCCGGGCTCGGCCAGCCGGTTGGCAAGGCCGATTGCGTAGGCTTCCTCCGCGCCGACGGGCCTGCCGGTGAGGATCATGTCCATGGCGCGCGACTGGCCGATCAGGCGCGGCAGGCGCACCGTCCCGCCATCGATCAGCGGCACGCCAAACCGGCGGCAGAACACGCCAAAAACGGCCGTCTTGGCCGCTACGCGCATATCGCACCACAATGCCAGCTCTAGCCCGCCCGCGACCGCGTGGCCCTCTATCGCTGCGATAACCGGCTTGGAGAGCATCATGCGGCTCGGCCCCATCGGCCCGTCGCCTTTCGGTTCGGTGCGGTTGGGTGTCCCCTCAGCGATAGCCTTGAGGTCCGCCCCGGCACAGAAAGTCCCGCCAGCGCCGGTGAGGATGGCGACGTCGGCGCTTTCGTCTGCGTCAAACCGGCGGAACGCATCGGCCAGCGCCTGCGCGGTCGGGCCGTCCACCGCATTGCGCCGCTCCGGCCGGTCAATCGTGATTATGGTGATGCGCGCGCTGGTCTCGTAGCGGATGGTCATGGATCACTTACCCCCACACCGCCGAGCGGAGCATGTTGAGGGCGACGAGGGCCAGACCAATCGCAAATGCCTGACGCAGGCGCGCGGCGTTGAGCCGGTGGGCAAGGCTCGCCCCCAGCGGCGTCACGAAAACAGCGGTGATGGCCAGCAGTGCAAAGCCGGGCATGGAGACAAAGCCGAGCGAGAAGGGCGCGCGATCTGCGACGCTCCAGCCCGTAATCACAAAGCCCAGCGCCGCTGGAAACCCTATCGCCACGCCAAAGCCCGCAGCGGTCGCCACAGCGACATGGATGGAGCGGCCAAAGACGGTGAGCAGCGTGACGCCGAACACGCCCCCGCCAATACCCATCAGGGCCGACATGATGCCGATTGTGCCCGCCAGCAGCGCCCGGACAGGCTGGCCCGGCAGATCATCGCCGAGCTTCCAGTCGGCCCGCCCGAAGAAGAACTGCAGCGACAGCAAAAGCGCGGTGATGGCAAAGATGAAAACGAGGCCGCGCGTCGGGATCGCGCCGGCAACCGCGGAGCCTGCCAGCGCGCCGAGCACGATCCACGGGCACCATGTCTTGAGCACGCCAAAATCGACCGCCCCCTTCTTCGCGTGCGCCAGCACCGAACGTGCCGAGGTGATGACGATGACGGCGAGAGACGTGCCCACCGCCGCGTGCATGGCGTGTTCAGGGTATCCCAGAAACACCAGCGTGTAATACATGGCCGGGACCATCACGACCCCGCCGCCAATGCCGAACAGCCCGGCGATCAGCCCCGCAAATGCGCCAACGGCCAAGAGGGTGAGAAGGTAGATCAGGTATTGTTCCATCAGGCCGCCGCGCGCGCCTCCCTCACGGCGACAAGCGCCCGTTCCACCACATGCCAGTCCGCGCCATCCTTGTTGGCGTCGGTCGACAGTATCTGACGCCAGCGCCGCGCACCGGGCATCCCGGCAAACAGGCCCAGCATGTGGCGCGTGATGGCGTGCAGGCGCGCGCCGCGCGCCAGCTGGCTTTCCACATAGGTCCGGTAGGCTTCGACTATGGCAAAGGGATCGTCATGCGGGTCCGCCTCGCCGAAGAACACGCTGTCCACAGCTGAGAGGATGAAGGGCGTGTGATAGGCCGCCCGGCCCAGCATCACCCCGTCCAGCCCCGCCATCTCGGCGTGCGCGTGTTCGAGGTTTTCCAGCCCGCCATTGAGGATGATTTCAAGCTCGGGGTGCGTAGCCTTCAGACGCCGTACAATGTCATAATCCAGCGGCGGGATATCCCGGTTCTCTTTGGGTGACAGACCTTTGAGCCACGCCTTGCGGGCATGGACGCTAAAGCTCGTCACGCCGCTCTGCGCCACCGTTTCGACGAAGGAAAACAGCGTCTCTTCGGGGTCCTGCTCGTCCACGCCGAGCCGGTGTTTCACCGTTACCGGCACCGATACCGCCTCACGCATGGCGGCAAGGCAATCAGCGACCAGTTGCGGCTCGCGCATCAGGCAGGCGCCGAACGTGCCCGACTGCACCCGGTCAGACGGGCAGCCGACATTGAGATTGACTTCCGCATAGCCGAAATCTTCCGCGATGCGGGCGGCGGCGCTGAGCATTTTGGGATCACTGCCGCCCAGCTGGATGGCGACCGGATGTTCGCTATCGTCAAAGCCGATCAGGCGTCTGGCATCGCCGTGGATGACGGCCTGATCGACCGCCATCTCGGTATAGAGCAGCGCACGGCGTGTCATCACGCGGTGGAAGGCCCGGCAATGCCGGTCCGTCCAGTCCATCATGGGCGCGACACTGAAGCGTCTGGAAAGCGGTATCCTGCTCATGTCCGCCATGTAGGCCAGCGCGGGCAAAAGGGCAAACGGGGCGCACTGGCAAGCTTCCCCCGCGCAGCCAATCGCCTATCCTTGGGAAACATAGCGCGGAGGCACTCACATGACCCAACACTCAGGACTGTCGCTCGGCCTCGGACCCGGCAGCGTGATGGGCGTGTCGGACTGGACCACGCTGACGCAGGAGGATTTCAACATTTTCGGCAAGGTGACGCGCGATGAAGACCCGATGTACACCGATCCGGACTGGTGCGCCGCGCACGGCCCCTTCCCCACCACTATAAGCTTCGGCTTTTTCACGCTCGCTCTGCTGACCGGTTTCAGCCATCAGGCAAGCCCGTGGCCGGAGGGCGCCTATGCCATCAATTACGGGTTTGACCGGATACGCTTCCTCGCCCCGGTGCCGGTCAATTCGCGCGTGCGCGGGCATTTCACTTTTCTGGGGGCGGAGCCGCGCGAAGATGGCTCCTTCCTCTCGCGCATGGAGGTGACTGTCGAAATAGAGGGCGTGGACAAGCCGGCCCTCGTTGCCGAATGGCTGGGGCTGGTGTTTCCGCCCGAAGCGCAAGCTCGGTAGCCCTTCCCGGAACCGCCTCGTCCTTCTCGCGTTTCCCTGCTGATCATCTTTGGCAGGGCGCGGCAGAGCTGCGCGAGGAGGCACCTGAAATGGGCAAGGCAATACTGATGTGGTTCCTGGGGATTCCGATCCCCGTCATCATTCTCATTCTCATTCTTTTCTAGGAGGCGCACGACATGACAGATGCACCCATCGCTGCGCCCGTAGCGGCCACTACCCCCGCCCGCTGGGCCGGACCGGCAATCAGCTGGTCAGCCGTTTTTGCCGGCGCATTCGCCGCTGGCGGGCTGACCATCATTCTCGTCATTCTGGGTTCGGCCTTCGGCTTTGGCGCCATGTCGCCTTTCGCCGGGGACGGGCTGTCCCTTACCACGATCAGCATTGTCACGATCATCTGGCTGATCTTCACGCAGATCTTGGCTTCCGTTCTGGGCGGCTATATCGCCGGACGCACCCGCCTGCGCTGGTCCATCCACGCAGACGAGGTCTTTTTCCGTGACAGCGTGCATGGCTTCCTGACCTGGGCGGTAGCTACCGCCTTCATGTTCGTGGTCGCAGGCATTGCCGCTGGCGGTGGCGCTCTGGGCGCAACGGCGGTGACGGCAGCGGCCGTACACTCCGAAGAGGGCGCGCCGGCCCCGGCTACCATTATCACCGACCGGCTTTACCGCGCGCCGGGTGCCGATCCCGAGGCCCTGGCAAGCGCCCGGCAGGAAGCCGACCGCTTTGTGGTCCGCGCCATCGCCGATCCGGACTCGGTGACGGCAGAAGACCGCGCCTGGCTGGTCGAGGATGTGGCCGAGCGCACCGCCATCGGCGTCAATGAAGCCGATGCCCGCGTCCAGGCCGCATTCGCCCAGATGGACGCCGCGCGCGCAGAAGCGCGCGACGAGGTCGACACGGCCCGCGCTGCCAGCGCGACGCTGGCGATCGCCACGGCACTGGCGATGCTGTTCGGTGCGTTTGTTGCCAGCGCGGCAGCCATTTTTGGCGGGCGCGAGCGCGACGGACTGGAAGACAGGCTGATTTCGCCCTAGCGCATCAGGCTGGTCTTCATTCAAGGGCGCAGCTTCCCCGGGCTGCGCCCTTTTTCTTTGTCTCGAAACCCGGCACACTGCTCGCGCGTAAGTCTGATACGCGTTGGAGGCTTCACATGCCCCGCTGGCTCTTGTTCACCGCCTGTATCATCACCGCCGCCTTGGCGGGATGGTCGTTCTGGCGTGCCTTGCCGGCACCGGCGGCTCCGCTGGCCGATCCGATCGTTATCACCCAGACGGGCAGTGTCTCTGGCACAAACCTCATCGCGATTGATCCGGTCATGCGCACCGAAGACTACGCTAGCACCGGGGCCTTCACCGCACGGCTGGCTGACTATCTGGAAGCGGCGCGCGAAGCAGGCGTGCTCACGCCGCGTACAATCGCCGTCTTTCCCGAACATATCGGCACCTGGCTGGTCGCGGCCGACGCGCCGCGCGGCGTGTACCGGGCGGCAAGCGTCGAAGGCGCGATGACCGCGCTCATCGCGGCCAACCCCCTGCCCTTTGCAGGCTCGGTACTGACAAGCCCTGAAGCGGACCGGGCTGCGGCGGCCGTATTCCGCATGCGCAGCGCCGATATGGCAGAGCGCTATCAGGCGGCGTTTTCGGCGCTGGCCGAAGACTATGGCATCACCCTTGTTGCCGGTTCGGTCGTGCTGGCAGGCGCCCGCATCGAGGACGGCAGGATCGTGACCGCGAACGATGGCCCGCTGGAGAATGTCAGCGCCGTCTTTGCCCCCGATGGACGGGTCCACGGCGCGCTGGTGCGCAAGGTCTATCCCATTCCGTCCGAGGCAGGCTTCACCGCCGCCGCCAGCCTGGAAGACTATCCCGTGTTCGAGACGCCTGCCGGGCGGCTGGGTGTGCTCATATGCGCCGATTCCTGGCACCCGGACGTCTACGCGGCACTGGAGGGGGCGGACCTGCTGGCCGTTCCTGCCTTCCTGCAGCCGGGCGGCGTCTGGGGCCAACCATGGGGCGGCTATGTCACCCCCTGGCCCGATGATGTGCCGCGCGAGGATGCTGGCCGCCTGAGCGAAGGAGAAGCCTGGCAGACCCATGCCCTCGCGGGCCGGCTGCAGGACAGCTCGGCGCGCGCCGGCGTTACGGCCTTTCTGGGCGGCTCGCTCTGGGGCATGGAATCTGACGGGGCGGCCATTGCCGTCGACGCCGATGGCGTCCACGCCGCACGGCGCACCACCGGCGGCGAGATTTTGGTGATGTGGGTCACCGGCTAGCCTTCAGCTTGCAGTCATGTGTGGCCTGTCAGGGATTATGCCGGTTAAAACTGGAGGCATGAGTCTGATGGCGTTTGCACGATGGATGGCCGCTTCGGGCGCTGCCCTGATAATGGCGGCGTGCGCGGCGGCGCCTGCGCCCTCCCTGCAGCCCTCACGGGCGCTGCCCGGCGAACGGGAAACCATCCATTACTGGCAGGACATGCCGGACGGCTCGATCCGCGTTCAGGTGCGCTCAAACGGCTGCACCACAAAGGAGAGCTTCGAGCCAGTGGTGATGGTGGATTCGCGCACCCGCTGGACGTTCACCGTGGAATTGCGCCGCCTGCAGCCTGATCACTGCCGCGCCTTCCTGCCTGAAGGGGTGGAGCTGGTCTGGAGCCGCGATGAGCTGGGCCTGCCAGGGAGCGCCAGCGTGCGCGTCATCAATCCGCAGGCCCCGACGCCGAGACCGAGGCGGTAGTTTTTAGTTCCGCAACGCATCCGCGTTGCGATGTTCCGCGAAAAGTCGCGGGCGCGCGTTCGCGCTTTTTCAGGCTGCAGGTGCCCACGCCACGGCCGCGCGGGTAGCCCTCTCCGCCTGTCATCCCCCGCTTTATGCGGGGGACCCATGCCTGCAAAGAACGATCATGCGCGAAGGCCAGAGGCATGGGTGGCCCGGATAAACCGGGCCATGACAATGTTGCAGCACAAACCCCTAAGCCGCCTCAATGCCCTTTTCGTCGAAAAAGGCTTTCAGCTCGCCGGTCTCGAACATCTCTTTGACGATGTCGCAGCCGCCGATGAACTCGCCCTTCACATAGAGCTGGGGGATGGTCGGCCAGTCGGAGTAGACCTTGATGCCTTCGCGCACTTCCATGTCTTCGAGCACGTTTACCGAGTGATACTCCACGCCCATATGCTGGAGCACGCGCGAAACGAGGGAGGAGAAGCCGCACTGCGGAAACAGCGGCGTGCCCTTCATGAACAGCACGACATCGTGGCCTTCCACCGTGTTGCGGATCGATTCAAGCGTGGCGGTGTCGGTCATGGGGCGCTCCTTCGCGCAGGAATATCTTGCAAGACAGCTAGGAAGCGCCAGCCATCCGGTCAAGCATGGCTGTCAGGGCGGGGCGCTCAGGGCGCGCGGGTGATGAGCGCCAGCGCATGCAGCTCGCCGCCCATGCGTCCGCCCAGCGCGTCATAGACCAGCTTGTGCTGCTTCACGCGGGGCAGGCCGGCAAAGGCCGGTGAGACAACGGTCGCGCGATAATGGTCGCCATCCCCTGCCAGATCCTCGATCTCCACCTGCGCATCGGGCAGCGCTTCGCGGATCAGACGCGAAATATCGTCGGCGGCCATGGGCATGGAATTTCCTCCTGTTCGCGGCAGCTTGCCCCGCGCTAGACTGGCGCGGAATTACCGGTGCGAATCCCGCTCCGGCCAGCATTATAACAGTTCATATGGGACGGGAGCCCGCTAGCCCCATGCATTTCGATCTTCGATTCTCAGCGCTTCTGGCTGCGCCGGTTCTGGCCCTGTCACTCGCGTCCTGCGATATTATGGCAATCTCCGGCGGCAGAGAGCCGCAGCCGGTTACCGATCTGCGCATTCTGTCCGCCGATGACATGCAAGGCCGGCTGGTGGGCTCAGAGGGTAATGCCCGCGCCCGCGCCTATATCGTGGAACGGCTGGGCGAGATCGGCGTCGAGGCGGTGTTTGAAAATTACGAACAGAGCTTCACCTTCCAGCGTTCGCTGGATTTCCGTGATCCTGATGCGGAGCGTGAAACGGTGACCGCCGTCAATCTGGTGGGCCGTATCGCCGGGGCCAATCCGGGCGAGCACGTGATGGTGGTCGGCGCCCATTACGACCATGTCGGCATGGATGAGGACGGCAATATCTTCAATGGCGCGGACGACAACGCCTCCGGCACGGCGGGCCTGCTGGCGGTCGCGGCGGCCTTCATGGAGAACCCGCCAGAGAACGACGTGATCCTCGTGGCGTTTGACGCCGAGGAGGGCGGTCTTCGCGGCGCGCGCCATTTCGTGGCCAACCGGCCCGAAGGCTATGAACAGATCGGCTTCATGCTCAATATGGACATGATCGCCTATAGCGAGACCGATGATCTCTACGCGGTCGGCACCTGGCATTATCCGGTCCTGCTCGAGCTGGTGAGCGCCGCTGCCGAGGTGTCCCCGGTCAATCTGCGCACCGGCTATGACGAGCCTACCGACGATCCGCGCAATGACTGGACGATGCTGTCAGACCACGGCCCCTTCCATGCGGCAGGCATTCCGTTCCTCTATCTCGGCGTGGAGGATCACGAGCATTATCACCAGATCACCGATACGTATGAGAATATGACGCTGGCCTTCTTCGGCGGCGCGGTGGAAACGTCGGTGGATGTGGCGCGGCGCGCCGATGCCATGCTGGACCTCATCGCCACATCGCCTTCGCGCCAGCCTGAAGCGGTGGAGAAATAGCCGGCATGATGCTCACGGTCGAACAACTGAACGATCTTGCCGTTCCGCTGGCGCGCACGCTGGGCATAGTGATTACGGAAGCCGGACCGGAGCGGGTCGTCGCCGAGATGGAGGTGCGCGCAGAGATATGCACGCTCGGCGACACGCTCCATGGCGGGGCGATGATGAGCCTGGCAGACATTGCAGGCGCGACGGGGGCGTTCATCTCCCTGCCGGAAGGGGCGGTTGGCACCACGACGACCGAGAGCAAGACCAATATGATCTCCAGCCCGCCCGTGGGCATGAAGGTCATCGCCACGGCGACACCCATCCACAAGGGTAAGACCAGCCAGGTCTGGCAGACCCGCATCGAGCGCGAGGATGGCAAGCTGGTCTCTCTGACCACCCAGACCCAGCTCAATATGTGGCCGCGGGGGTAGACCTCCTCCCGCCTTGCGGCTTCACGCCTGACCTGCTTTGCTGGGCGGTAAAGGGGAAAAGCTCATGTTCAGGACATTTGTTGCCGCGCTTTCAGGGCTCATTTTGTTAACGCTAACACCCGCCTGTGCGGAAGTAAGCGGTGACGAAACCCGCACTCGCGTACTCGTCTTCTCCCATACCACGGGCTGGCGCCATGACTCCATCGAGCCGGGGATCGAGGCGCTACGGGTGATCGCTGAAGAGAATGGCTGGCAGTTCGAGGCGAGCGAGGACCCGTCGATATTTGATGAGGGCGCGCTGGAGCGCATCGATGTGCTGGTGCTCTTGAGCTCCACCACCGGCAGCACGCCGGAGAGCGAATGGCTGAGCGATGAGGGCCGCGCCGCCCTGCAGGGCTTTGTGCGCGGCGGGGGCGGGGTGGCGGCGATCCATGCCGCGGCGGACGCGCATTACCACTGGCCCTGGTACCGGCAGATGATCGGCGCAGCCTTCGAGATGCATCCGCCCGGCACGCCCGATGGCGATCTGACCGTGGTGGACGCCGATCACCCCGCAACCCGCGCTTTGCCGGAGCGCTTCACCCGCACCGATGAATGGTACTGGTTCTCCGACTTTGACGGGAACGTCCGCCTGTTGATGACGCTTGATGCAGCATCCATCGGCGAGGAAGGCGGCGAGGTGCCGATGGCGTGGTCGCACACGTTTGAAGGCGGGCGGGTATTCTACACCGCGCTCGGCCATACCCGCGAAAGCTTTGCCGAGCCGCTCTTCCTCGAACATGTGCGCGGCGGCATCGCCTGGGCGGCCGGGCTGGAGGATTAGGGGGATTTTGAAACCCCGGACGCGCAGCTTCCGGGGCCTCTCTTCGCTAGTTCTGCACGAGGTCCCGGATAGCTGCTCGCGCAGCTTCCGGGAGTTCAGACGTACCTACGCAAACGCCTGATGGCCGGTAATGGCACGGCCCATGATGAGGGCGTGGATATCGTGCGTCCCCTCATAGGTGTTGACCGTTTCCAGGTTCATCGCGTGGCGCAGGATGTGGTATTCCTCGGCAATGCCATTGCCGCCATGGATGTCGCGCGCCTCGCGGGCAATGGCCAGCGCCTTGCCGCAATTATTGCGCTTCATCAGCGAGATGGCCTCCGGCACGAAGGCGCCCTGGTCGATCAGGCGGCCAAGCTGCAGCGCGCCAAGGAAGCCAAGCGTGATCTCCGCCTGCATGTCGGCCAGCTTCTTCTGGACCAGCTGCGTGGCCGCAATCGGCTTGCCGAAGACGACGCGTTCCAGCGCATAGTCGCGCGCGGCGTGGAAGCAGAACTCGGCTGCGCCCATTGCACCCCATGAGATGCCGTAGCGCGCCTTGTTGAGGCATGAGAACGGACCGCGCAGCCCCTTCACGTTCGGCAGGATCGCATCCTCGCCCACTTTCACGTCATCCAGCGAGATCGAGCCGGTGACCGAAGCGCGAAGCGACAGCTTGCCTTCGATCTTGGGCGTCTCGAAGCCCTTGGTGCCGCGCTCCACGATGAAGCCGCGAATCTCGCCATCAAGCTTGGCCCAGACCACCGCCAGATCGGAAATCGGCGAGTTGGTGATCCACATTTTCGAGCCGTTGAGGACGTACCCGCCATCGACCTTCTTGGCGGTCGTGCGCATCGCGCCCGGATCGGACCCGCCATCGGCTTCGGTAAGGCCAAAGCAGCCGACAAACTCGCCCGAGGCCAGCTTGGGCAGGTATTTCTTTTTCTGCTCGTCAGAACCGAAGGCGAAGATCGGGTACATGACGAGGGAGGACTGCACGCTCATCGCGGAGCGATAGCCGGAATCAACAGCTTCCACTTCGCGCGCGATCAGGCCGTAGGCGACGTGGGAGAGGTCCGACCCGCCATAGACTTCCGGCAGGGTGGCGCCCAGCAGGCCCAGCTCGCCCATCTCGGTCATGATTTTGCGGTCGAACTTTTCCTCGCGCGCCGCCTCGATCACGCGCGGCAGCAGCTCGCCGCGTGAATAGTCGCGCGCGGCTTGGGAGACCATGCGCTCCTCCTCGGTCAGAAGCGTGTCGAGATGAAGGGCGTCGTCCCAGCGGAACTGGATCGCTGGGCCTTGGGTATTGGTGCCGGCCATTATACGTTCTCCTCGCAGTGTTCGACGGACCCGAGTGGCGTCTTGCTACTACCCTTGGCGCGCAAAAGGCAGAGACTTTTTCACCTGATGCACAGGACGGCGCGGAGACTGTCAGGTGAACAGCACCATGCTGGCGATGGAGAAATAGATCACCACGCCGGTGGCGTCCGCGATGGAGGTGACCAGCGGGGCGCTGGCCGTTGCCGGGTCCATGTTGAAGCGCGACAGGACGAAGGGCAGCGACATGCCAATAAGGCTGCCCACCAGCACGATGATGATCATCGAACTGGCAACGACCATCGCAATGTCCGGCCCGCCCCGGAAGACACCAATGCCGGAGACCGCCAGAGCCATGGTGATGCCCAGCGCGCCGGCAACAAGGAACTCCCGGCCCAGCATGCGGCCCCAGTCCCGTGACCGCACATCGCCAGTGGCAAGCGCGCGCACCATCAGCGTGGCGGCCTGAGACCCGGCATTGCCGCCAGAGGCGATGAGGAGCGGCAGAAAGAAGATCAGCGCGATATGGGCGGCAATCGTGTCCTCGAAATAGGCAATGCCGAAGCCCGATAGCAGATTGCCAAAGACCAGCAGGACCAGCCAGACAATGCGCGCGCGGTAGAGCGTGATAATGCCGGCGGTACGCACGCTTTCGGTAATCTCGCCGTGCGCACCGAGACGCAGGAAGTCTTCGGTGGCCTCTTCTTCCAGAGCGTCCATCGCGTCATCGTGTGTGACAATACCCAGAAGATGATGCTGCGCATCGACCACCGGCACGGCCAGAATGTCGTATTTCGCGATGGTGCGCGCCACGCTCTCCTGGTCATCGTCCACAAAGGCATAGACCGGATCATCATCCATCAGATCGGCAACCTTGCGCGAAGGGGGCGCAAGGATCAGGTCAGTCAGGCGCACCGTCCCGATCAGTTCGCGATCATCTTTCAGCACATAGGTACGGTAGATGGTTTCCTTGTCCGGCGCCTCGCGGCGGAGCTGCGCAATCGCGTCCTTGGCCGTCATGTCCGCCTTCAGTGTGGCGTAGTCGGAGGTCATGATGGCCCCGGCCGTCCCTTCTTCGTACGAGGACAGCTTGCGGATGTTCTCGCGCTCCACATGCGCCAGCGCGGGCAGCAGCATCTCCTGCTGCTCTTCGGACAGCCGGTTGAACACGTCGGCCCGGTCGTCCGCCTTCATCTCGGTGATGAGGGCGGTGAGCTGGGGGCGCGTCATGTGCTCGATGGTCTCTTCCTGCAGTTCCGGCTCGATATAGCCGAACACCTCGGCCTGAACCTCGACGGGCAGTGCGCACAGCAGTTTCCAAGCCTCGCCCGGATCGATCTCGGACAAGGCATGGGCGATATCAGCCGGATGGTCTTCTGCGTCTATGGTGATCGCCATTCCGGCTTCATCGAATGCCATATGAACTCCTTGCAACCAAACGGGAGGTACCGCGTTACCTGTGTTCTAGACCTGCAAGGCGGCACTTACCAAGAGCGTATCAGTCAGATGTCTGCGCTCGTGGAAGTTATTCCACGCCGCCTCGCTGTCACTGCCATGAAGAAGGAAGGACAGACATATGAGCACCTCTGCTGCACGCGCCGCCAAACAGGTGAAATCTGCCGTCAAGCGCGAGGCAGATGCTGAATCCCTTGCTGCCGAGCTCGAAGAGCTCAAGCGCGAGTTCCGTGAGCTGGTTGAGCAGGTCGGACGCGTTGGAAAGGTCGGCGCCCACGAAGCCTCGACCGCCGCGAAAACCACGGTCAAGCAGGGCAAGGATGTCGGCGAACAGCTCATTGAGGAGGTCGTCGACCAGTGGAATACGGTAGAGGGCCGCATCATCAAGGAAACGCGTGACAATCCCTGGCAGGCGCTTGGCATTGCGGCGGCCGCCGGCCTTCTGATCGGCTTCCTGGCGCGCCGCTAGCGGTATGCTTGGCCCCGTAAATGCCCTGATGTCGCTGGCCAGCGGGCACATATCGCTGGTCAGCAATCATTTGAAGCGGCGCATCTACCTCAAAATCCTGCTGGCCTTGTGTGTCATTGGCGCGGTGGTGTTTGGCTGCGTGCTTGCCAGCGTGTTGCTGGCCGAGGCGATCGGCCTTGTCACGACGCTGGCCCTGATGGCGGGCGTATTTCTGCTTGCTGCCATCGTTGTGCTCATCGTCATGGCCGTTGAGCAGAAACGACATGAGCTGAAGGAGCGCGCGCAGCGTGAGGCGGAGAAGCGCCTGGCCAAGATTGCGCTTGTTTCGGCCCTGCCCGCGCTCAAAGGCGGCGGATTGCTGGCCGCAGGCGCGGCCGCCATCGCGCTGATGGTGGTAATGGGCCGTGGCGGAGGAGATGATGACGGCGAATAGCGCCGTCACACCTAATCCTCTCAAGGGCTTGCCGATCACTTCGTAGCAGACCAGTCTCTGCCCCCACACCGATGCGGGGGCAGAGATGGCTGGCGGCGAGAAACTTCAACGGCAGATAACGGCCCGGGGCATCTGGCTTCTGGCCGTCAACGGCATGATCGGCGCTGGTATTTTTGCGGTGCCGGGCGGCGCGGCGGCCCTGATGGGCGTGTGGAGCCCGCTCGTCTATGTGGTCTGTGCCGTACTGCTGGGCCTGATCGTTGCCTGCTATGCCGAGCTGGCCAGCCGCTTCACCTCCACCGGCGGGCCCGTGCTCTATGTGCGCACCGCTTTTGGAAAGTTTGCCGGGTTCGAGACCGGGCTTGCCGTCTACGCCACGCGCATCACCGCCTTTGCCGCCAATGTGAACCTGATGGTGGCCTCAATCGCCTTCTTCGTGCCCGCGCTTGAGAGCGGGCCTTTGCGTATTCTGGTCATTGTGGCGATCATCGCCGTGCTGGCGGGCATCAATATCGCAGGCGCGAAACCCGCCATGCGCGCGATGGGCGTTCTCACCATCCTGAAATTCCTGCCACTGCTCGCCATCGCGCTGGTGGGCCTGTTTCACATCAATCCTGAGATGTTCCCCGAAAACTCGCTTGGCTTCCCTGAAAGCGCGCAGTGGAGCGCGGCTGTCCTGCTGGTCATCTACGCCTTTGTCGGATGGGAAGCGGCGGTCATCCCCGCCGGCGAGACGCGCGAGCCGGGCAAGGCCATGCCGCTCGGCCTTTTCTGGGCGCTGGGTGTCGTGGCCCTCCTTTACGTGGTCATCCAGATCGTCTGCGTGGCGGTCGTGCCGGATCTGGCAACTTCAGAGCGCGCGCTGGTCGATGCGGGCGCGATCCTGTTCGGGCCTGCAGGCGCGCTACTCCTGACGCTGGGCGTGATCGTGTCGGTCGGCGGCAATATCACCGGCACGGTGGTGACGACGCCGCGCCTGACCTACGCGCTGGCGCTGGAAAAGACCCTGCCCGCCTGGTTTGGCAAGGTGGATGAACGCACCCATGTGCCCGCCAACTCCATCATCTTCTTCGCCGTGCTGGCCGCTATCCTCGCCGTGGTGGGCGACTTCTTTGCCCTCGCCGCGATGAGCGCGTTTGTACGCGTGCTGATCTATGTGGGCTGCATTGCCGCCATGCCGCGCGTGCGCGCCCTGCCCGCCGAGACCGAAAAGCCGATGCGCCTGCCGCTGGGCTGGACCATCCCGGTGCTGGCCGTACTCGGCTCGCTGGTGCTGCTCAGCCAGGTGCCGCTGCGCTCCATGGTCATCACGGCGGCGTTTCTGGTGGCAGGGGCCGTCATCTACGCGCTGATGCAGTTTGTGAATGCGCGCCGGGCCTGAGCGATAGAACAAGACGGGGGAGAGAATGAACGCTGAACTGGCCGTGCTGATCACGCTGGTGACCTACAAGCTGGTCCTTGTGGGTGTGGGCCTGTGGGCCTCGCGCCTGAACCGCACCGAGACCGACTTCCTGCTGGGCGGGCGCGGGCTGGGGCCGTGGGTGGCGGGGCTTTCCTATGCAGCCTCCACCTCGTCTGCCTGGGTGCTCCTGGGCTTTTCCGGCTTTGTCTATGCGGTGGGGCTCTCCGCGCTGTGGATGGTGCCGGGGATACTCGGCGGCTATGTCGTGATGTGGGTCTGGTTCGGGCCGCGCATGCGTGCTGAAAGCGCGGCAGAAAATCAGGTGACGCTGGGCGATTTTCTGGCCGCGCGCGCCAAGGGCACAGGGCGTACGGCGATCCTCTGGGCCGGTGCGCTCCTCGTCCTGTTCTGCTTCATCTTCTATATCGCGGCCCAGTTCGGCGCGGCGGCCATCGCCTTTGAAAACCAGTTCGGCCTCGGCCGGTTGGAAAGCGTGCTGATCGGGGCAGGCATCATCCTGCTCTATTCGCTGCTGGGGGGCTTCTGGGCAGTCAGCGTCACCGACACGCTGCAAGGCGCGATGATGGCCCTTATTGCCATCCTGCTGCCCGTGCTGGCCCTTATAGCCGCAGGCGGGCCAGCGGAGGTCTGGTCCACACTGCAGGCCACCGCGCCGGACGGCTATATGTCCTTCACCGGGGAGCGCGCCTTTTTCATCTTCATCGGCTTTGCGCTGGGCGTGGCCGGTATCGGGCTTGGCACGTTCGGCCAGCCGCAGCTGATGAGCCGTCTGATGGCGGTGAAGGACGAAGCGGCAAGGAAGCGCGCCTTCGCCGTCTCCATTGGCTGGGGCCTCATCGTCTATGCGGGCATGATCACGCTAGCCCTGTCGGGCCGTGCGCTGCTGGGTGCAGGACAGGAGGGCGAAGCGCTGTTCTACACGCTGGCGGGCGAGCTATTACCGCCCGTCCTCGCCGGTATCATCATCGCTGCTGTGCTCTCCGCTGTCATGTCGACAGTGGACTCGCTGCTGATCGCCACCTCCGCAGCCGTCTCCCACGATATGGGCGTCTCGAAGCGCTATCCGGGCCGCGAGGTGATGATCTCGCGCATCGTGATGGCGGCCCTGTGCGCCGCCGCCGTGGTGATGGCGCTGGCCATCCCGGCGACGATCTTTGACCGCGTGCTGTTCTCATGGTCGGCGCTGGGCGCTGCCTTCGGGCCGATCGTGGTCGCCCGGGTGGCACGCGTCGAACCGGCCACAGGCGCGATCCTTGCTGCCATGGCGCTCGGCTTTGGCATGAGCGCGCTTTTCTTCCTCATAAGGGGCGTAGGGCTG
Source organism: Glycocaulis sp. (assembly GCF_051859565.1). Lineage (GTDB taxonomy): Bacteria > Pseudomonadota > Alphaproteobacteria > Caulobacterales > Maricaulaceae > Glycocaulis. The sequence continues at coordinate 132,655 of NZ_JBHYFK010000006.1, read as the reverse complement.
GAAGGCACCGGCGGTCTGGGCGGTTTCCTCGCCGACCTTGCCGCCCTGCCAGGTTCACCCTTCGAGCGCGTGGTGCCGTGGATACTGCCGCTCCTCATCGTCTTCACCTGGAGACGCCCCGCCCATGCATGATGTCATCATCATCGGCGCAGGCTTTTCGGGGCTGGAGGCCGCGCGCCGCCTCGCGCCCGGCCATGATGTCGTGGTGCTGGAAGCGCGAGAGCGTGCCGGTGGCCGCGTCCTCTCCCACACCTTCACCAATGGCGACGGGACCGATCTTGGCGGCCAGTGGGTCGGCCCCGGTCAGGACCGGCTCTACGCTCTGATCGCCGAAATGGGCTTTGCCACCTATCCGCTCTGGGATGAGGGCGATCATCTGGTGAAGGCCGGGCGGCTGAAACGCTATCGCGGCACCATTCCCAATCTCCCCATCCCGGTCCTGCTCGATCTCAACAACGCGCTCTCACGTTTTGAAAAGATGGCGCGCCAGCTTGACCCGGCCATGCCGTGGACGCACCCCAAGGCGCATATATGGGACCGGATGACGGTCGCGGACTTCCTCCGCCGCCATACGCTTACAGCCCGCGCACGCGAGATGTTCACCATCGGCATCGGGGCGGTGTTCTGCGCCGAGCCGCACGAGCTGTCGCTTCTCCATGCGCTCTTCTACGCCCGCTCTGGCGGCTCGCTGGATGCGCTCCTATCGGTCTCCGGCGGGGCGCAGCAGGACCGGGTGCATGGCGGCATGGGCGGGCTTGCCAGCGCTCTGGCCGCCTCTCTGGGCGATTGTGTGCGCTATGGCGAGCCGGTGCAGGAAATCGGCTGGGACAGGGATGGCGTCAGCGTCAGCGTCACCACCAGCCGCCAGAGCTGGCGCGCGAAACGCGTAGTCCTTGCCGTCCCGCCCTCTCAGGCGCTGGGCATCCGCTTCGATCCGGCCCTGCCGTCAAACCGTGATGCGCTGTGGCGGCGCATGCCCGCCGGAGCGTGCATCAAGTGCGTCGCGCAATATGAGCGGCCCTTCTGGCGGGAGCGTGGCCTGTCCGGGCAGGCGGTCGGCGGTAATCTCGCCGTGCGCGTGACCTTCGACAATACAGAGAAGGGAAAAGACTCCGGCCTGCTCCTCGGCTTCATTGAAGGCGAAGAGGCGCGCCGCTGGTCGCAAGTGTCGCCGGAGACCCGCCGCGAGGCGGTGCTGGAGGCGTTTGCCGATTTCTTCGGGCCGGAGGCCCGCAGCCCCATCGACTATGCCGACAAGGACTGGACCAGCGATCCGTGGACGCGCGGCTGCTACGCCTCGATCCTCGGTCCCGGCGTTTGGACGACACTGGGACCGGACTTGCGCGAAGCCATCGGGCCGATCCACGTTGCCGGCACCGAAACCGCCATTCACGGCTTTGGCTATATCGAGGGCGCGCTGGAGGCGGGTGCGCGCGCGGCGGACGAAGTGGCAAAAGCGCTGGGCCGCTAAAAACAAAAAAGCCCGCCAGCAAAGCTGACGGGCTTCTCGTATTCGATATTCCGGCGGCGTCTTACGACGCGTAGAATTCGACAACCAGGTTCGGTTCCATCTTCACCGGGTAGGGCACGTCGGAGAATTCCGGCACGCGGGTGTAGGTGGCTTTCATCGCCTTGGCATCGAGATCGATATAGTCCGGCACGTCGCGCTCGGCGCTGTCCAGCGCTTCGAGAACGAGGGCCATGTTGCGCGACTTCTGGCGCACTTCCACCACATCGCCCGGCTTAACCTGGTAGGACGAAATGTTGACGCGCTTGCCGTTCACCGTCACGTGGCCGTGATTGACGAACTGGCGGGCCGCAAACACGGTCGGGACGAATTTTGCGCGGTAGACCACCGCATCCAGACGGCTTTCGAGAAGGCCGATCAGGTTTTCGGCCGTGTTGCCACGGCGGCGCTGCGCCTCTTCATAGGTGCGCGCGAACTGCTTCTCGGTGATGTTGCCGTAATAGCCTTTGAGCTTCTGCTTGGCCATGAGCTGCAGGCCAAAATCGCTCATCTTGCCCTTGCGGCGCTGGCCGTGCTGGCCGGGGCCGTAGGAGCGGGTATTCACCGGGGACTTCGGACGGCCCCAGATGTTCTCGCCCATACGGCGGTCAATTTTGTATTTCTGCGAATGACGCTTCGACATGGTTCTCTCTTATGTGATGCGGCCCGGCCTGTGCGCCCTCACCTCGCACCGGCTATAAAACACGGCGGTTCACGCATCGTCCCGTGGGATGAATATTCAGGACTGTCACCAGCCCCAGCGTGAGGGAAGCGCGGCTTATGCTGCAGGGGCTGGGAATTGTCAATCAGCGCGGGTGTGGAGGGGGGCGTTATTCAAACGCGATATCGATCATGACCTCATTATCCCCATCAAACGACCACGACAAAGTAGTGGCCGGAGCGACTGAGTCCCCGTCATTTCTGTCCTGGACCCACCCGCAGACAGGATTTCGTTCGCCTCGGCAAGTCGAAAACGAAAGCGGCGCCGACGAGCGGAATGTCACTGTCATGGTCCGGGCAGCGCCGGGATCGCTGACCGTTACCCTCTGACCTTCCACATTCACCGAGAGATCACCGGGAAAGTGAAACCGACCTTCCCACTCACCCGGCGCTTCCGACGACAATGTATCTGTTATGCGCACCGTCTGGAAATCGCTGTCAACGATAATGGCCCGCGTAAAGGAGGCCGGTTCCAAGAACCGTTCCGAACGCCCCTCGATCCGGTAACCGGACTGCTCAGAGCTGCTATCAGTGATACCGACCGCCCGCTCAAATTCTTCATGTTCGTCAAGATAGCCGCCATTTAGCGTGTAGGTGCTATGGGCAAACGCGCTGCGCAGATAATACGTCATGGGACTACTCTGCGTGGAGTTTTGGCCGCCTTCAGTGATCCACATCCGGCCATGATTGTATAGCAGCACTGAAAGCTCATCGGCATGGCGCTTGCGCGCGGGTAGATTGTGAGACGCAGTGAAGTGCAAATACAGACCATCGGGATGGTCGCCGCGGATGACGGCATGTCCATAGCCGGGGAAAACCGTTAGCGAACGCGCCAGTTCTTCCAGTCGCCGCTCGATTACCCGGCCTCTTGCAACGGCCGGACTGATCGTCTGCTGGCTGGACCGCCCGACGGTCGGGATAGTGCGGTCCGGCAATGCCGTATCCACAAGAAAAGCTCGGCTGGCATTCTGGTTGCGAATGAAACGGCTCGGGTTGAAGCCAGCATCGCGATCACGCAAGCGCCTGACACCGTTCATTAGCGACACCATATAATTCACATAGCCTGGCGCTTGCTCCGACCAGATACCTTCTTCGGTGAACATGCGCCGGGCCGCCAGCTCCAGACGGCTTTCCGCCAGCTCCAGCATTTCACCAGCCCGCGGATGCTGGGGCAGAGACAAGGCTGTCGCCGCCAGCAACATGTCCTGACGAATGCCATGGTTGCCCGGTGAGTACACGTTCGGCTCGTCCAGCAGATAGGTCGCGCCAGCATCGATCAGGTAGAGAAGCGTGGTCAGGGTGAGCTCGTCATGCGGACCATGGGCGCGCATATAGTTGAGCGTGTGCAGCAGATTGGACTGCCGCTTCATCACCGTGCCCTCGTGCCAGGCACGCGGATTGATGTCGCGGTTGTGCGCCGCGCAGTGCCCCCAGTTGAGGATCAGCCGCATCAGGGCCTGTTCAACATCCTCATCCTGTTGCTCTTCATGCTGGGCAAACAGCGTACCGACCGCCGTGAATCCATGAAGCTGAGTAGCTACAAACGCGTGATCGTCATTGGACCAGTCGACATGCTCAAGCTCCACCAGGTCCCCGCGCCTATCAACAAAAATGCGCCCTTCGCGGATAAACTCCACCTGACGGTCGGTGCCGGACCGGAAACGGGGAACCCTGACTACCGGACCATCCAGAACAGCCTGCTGGGCCTCGGGCGAAAACAGCGCCTCGTAATACGCCGAACCTTCAGCCAGATGTTCTTCAGCCCAGTCCGCTGGAATGATCCGCTCGGCCGGTTCCTCACAAGTCGCGTACTGAACCGTGGCAGATGGCGGCGGTGACGGTTCCGTGCAAGCAGCGAGCGCGGCAAGCGCAGCGAGCGAGAAGAGAAGACTAAAACGCATCCGGATCCCCTTTTCCCTGATGCCTAGCATTCCCAGCTCTCCGGGCAACCCCTGCCGGGGGCGGCTTTTGAGCGTCCAACCCTCAATCCCGCACCACCCTGGCCTTCCCTCTTCCGATGGTCAGGGCCTTGATGGCACCGCGGAAAGTGCGCACTTCCTGTTCGGTCAGGCCCGCGCGGGCGAAGATATTGCGCAGATTCTGCGTCATCAGAGGTTTCTTCTCCAGCGGGAAGAAGAAGCCCGCGCGCTCCAGCTCATCCTCGAAATGCTCATACATGCGGTGGAGGGCAACCGCATCGGCGGCCTCCTCCAGCGGCTTGAACTCTTGCGGCGGCGGATCGCCTGCGCGCCATTCATGGGCCAGCACACCCACCGCCATGGCGAGGTTCAGCGAGGCAAAGCCGGGATCCACCGGCAGGGTGAGGATGGCGCGCGAGCGGGCAACCAGCTCGTTGGGAAGCCCGGATTTCTCTGCCCCGAAGAGGAAGCCGGGCCTCTGCCCGGCTGCGATCAGCCCCCTCGCCTCGGCCATCGCCTCGCGCGCGGTCATTACAGGTTTCACCATGCCACGCGGGCGCGCCGTTGTGGCGTACAGCACCGTGCAGCCTTCCAGCGCGTCATCGAGATCATCGCTGACGCGGGCGGATGTGTAGAGGGGCGAACCGGCGCTCATCGCCTCGGCGCGCTCATTGGGCCAGCCGTCGCGCGGCGCATGGATGCGCAAATCATCAAGGCCGAAATTGGCCATCACTCGCATGGCCGCGCCGATATTCTCGCCCATTTGCGGATTGACCAGCACGAAAGCGGGGCCGGGCACGCCTGCGCCCTCACTTGATGACATACCTGCCCTTTCTTAAACGGGTGGGCGATGCTAGATGACCGCCCGAACCAGTAAGGCCCACCTCTAGCGCGTCCCTTCGCGCGCCCTCAAGAGAAGAGCACACCGCACATGGCAAAGATCAAAGTCGATACCCCCGTTGTTGAGCTTGATGGCGATGAGATGACCCGGATCATCTGGGATCTCATCAAGCAGAAGCTGATCCTGCCCTATCTCGACATTGATCTGAAATACTACGACCTCTCCATCCAGAAACGCGACGAGACCGATGACCAGATCACGGTCGAAGCCGCCGAGGCGATCAAGCATTACGGCGTCGGCGTGAAATGCGCCACAATCACCCCGGACGAGCAGCGCGTGGAAGAGTTCGGCCTGAAGAAGATGTGGCGCTCGCCCAACGGCACGATCCGCAACATCCTTGGCGGCGTGGTGTTCCGCGAACCCATCGTCATCAAGAACGTGCCCCGCCTTGTGCCGGGCTGGACCAAGCCGATCGTCATTGGCCGCCACGCCTTTGGCGACCAGTATCGCGCCACCGACATGGTGGTGAAGGGTCCGGGCAAGCTGACCATGACCTTCACGCCGGAAGATGGCAGCGAGCCGATCACCCACGAGATTTTCAACTTCCCCGGCGGCGGCGTCGCCATGGGCATGTATAATCTGGACGAGTCGATCCGCGATTTTGCCCGCGCCTGCCTGCGCTATGGCCTGGACCGTGGCTGGCCGGTCTATCTGTCGACCAAGAACACGATCATGAAAGCCTATGACGGGCGCTTCAAGGACATCTTCGAGGAAATCTACCAGAAAGAGTTCAAGGCCGATTTCGACGCCAAGAAAATCACCTATGAGCACCGCCTGATCGACGACATGGTGGCAGCGGCCATGAAATGGTCCGGCGGCTATGTCTGGGCGTGCAAGAACTATGATGGCGACGTGCAGTCCGACACCGTGGCACAGGGCTTTGGCTCGCTCGGCCTGATGACCTCGGTGCTGATGACGCCGGACGGCAAGACGGTGGAAGCCGAAGCCGCCCACGGCACGGTCACCCGCCACTATCGCCAACACCAGCGCGGCGAGCAGACCTCGACCAACTCCATCGCGTCGATCTACGCCTGGACGCGCGGCCTCTATCATCGCGGCAAGATGGATGGCAATCAGGCCGTTATCGACTTTGCCGAGAAGCTTGAGCTTACCGTCACCAAGACGGTCGAGAGCGGCTATATGACGAAAGACCTCGCGCTTCTGGTCGGCGACCAGCAGGGCTGGCTCTCCACCGAAGGCTTCCTGGACAAGCTGGGTGAGCGCTTCGCCGACGCGATGAAGAATTAGGGCTTATTGCCTGGTTTCATGTAAAAAGCCCCGCTGGAAACGGCGGGGCTTTTTTTGTTGTATTGGCGGGCTGGAGGCTACCCCCTCGTCATTCCGGCGAAAGCCGGAACCCAGTCTTTTTGAGAAACGCTGGGTTCCAGATAAGCGCTGACGCGCTTTCTGGAATGACGATGTAGAGGGCGCGCGAGCCAAATTGGCCTGACTTGTCCGAATACCTATCAACCGGGGGCTGCCCCCGAGCTGGGAGCCATGAGGTGGCGACGCGAGCCCTCTACCCTCCGAACGCCTCCTCGCACGGCGCAAAGCGCGCCTCCAGCGCGGCCAAATCGTCAGCGAGGATCAGTTCCTGATTGACCGGAAAGAGCGCGTCCTGGACCGATATGATGTGGTCGCGGGTGGTGCGGCCATCAGCGACGGCCTGATCCAGCCACTCAGCCGTTTCCATCATCAGGTTTTCAGCAAACTGCGTATCGGCGAGATATTGCGTCATGATACCGGCCTGCGCGTTGCAGTAGATGTGCAGGTCCACCTCGTTCACCTCCGGTGCGGGCGTGAAGACGAGGCTGGCGGCAATAAGGGCGATCATGGCGTGTCTCCTGTCTTGGACATGCACTAGAGCCTGCGCCGGACCAACGCGCCTGCCAACTGACAAACCGTGTCAGCGCCACCCCTGCCTTGCCAAGCCCGGCAAATGGCGTATGCGTGGGGCCATGAGCGAGCTTGCCCAACGCCTTGTGTCCGGAGACCGCGCCGCACTGGCGCGCGCCATCACGCTGGCTGAATCCACCCGCGCGGATCATCAGAGCGAGGCACGCGCGCTGCTGACGCAGGTGATGAGCCATACGGGCGGGGCGGTGCGCATCGGTCTGACGGGCGTGCCGGGCGTTGGCAAGTCCACCCTGATCGAGGCGTTTGGCACCTTCCTCACCCGTCAGGGCCACAAGGTGGCCGTGCTGGCGGTGGACCCGTCCTCCACGCGCACCAAGGGTTCGATACTGGGCGACAAGACGCGCATGGGCGCGCTGGCCACCGATCCCAATGCCTTCATCCGCCCCTCGCCCTCTGCCGGCACGCTGGGCGGGGTGACGCGCAAGACGCGCGAGAGCCTGCTCCTGTGCGAGGCGGCGGGGTTTGATGTCGTCATCATCGAGACGGTGGGCGTTGGCCAGTCAGAGACCGAGATTGCCGGCATGGTCGACGTGTTCGTCGCCCTGATGCTGCCGGGCGCGGGCGATGAGCTGCAGGGCATCAAAAAGGGCCTCTTGGAGCACGCCGAGATATTGTTCGTGAACAAGGCCGATGGCGAGAACGAGAAGCGGGCGAAACGCGCCGCGCGCGATCTGGAAGCCGCACTGCACCTCTTCACGCCGGCCAATCCGCACTGGCAGCCCAAAGTGCTGACCGGCTCCGCCATTGAGGGGCGCGGCATGGACGCGCTGTGGGAGGCGATTACCGCCCACCGCAGTGCCATGCAGGGCGCGGGCGCGTTTCAGGCCCGGCGGCGCGAGCAGCAGGTCGGCTGGATGCGCGCCATGGTGGAAGCGATGGTGCTGGAGCGCTTTCACGCGAGCCCGGCTGTGCGTAGCGCTTTGCCCGGTCTGGAAAGCGATGTGGCCAGCGGCACCCTGCCCGCAAGCGAAGCGGCAGAGCGCGTGATCGCCCTGTGGAACAAGGCGCGGCTGGACTAGCTCTCCGCCAGTTCCTTCGCCTGCCCGACCCAGTCATCGCGCACGATACGCCCGCGTGCATTCAGAAGCGCGTCATACTTCTCGATATCGGCGGCGCTCCACGCGGCGACCTGGCGGAAATGGAAGACGCCGGCCTCGGCCAGCGTGCTTTCCGCTTTCGGTCCCAGCCCCTTGATGCGGGTCAGATCATCGGGCCCGGCCGTTGCGTCTGCGCCCGTCTTGGCTGCAACCGGCGCAGGTCTTACCGTTTCGGGTTTCGCCGGCTCTGGCGATGACATGGGCTTAGCCGGCTCTGCGGCAGGCACAGGATCGGCGGCGACGGGCTTTTCCCGCGGCGGCAGGCGCAGCGTGCCTTCGGGACGCGCGCCGCGCAGTATCCAGCCAATCACCCCGCCCAGCAGCGCCGAGAGCGCCAGCAAGACCCACATATGCCACATCAGCCACATCATTACGGTTCGATCCTAACTTGCTTCGGACACGTCTTCAGCGCCGCCACGCGCAATCACTTCCAGCGTGACCCCCGTCTCCCCGGCCGGGCCGCTGGCGCGCACCATCAGGCGCAGCGGATCGGCCCCGCCCGCAATCAGCGGTGACATCAAACCTTCAGCAATGGCGGTTCCTGAGCGTGATGGCGTCGTGATCACAAGCTCGCCGCGCTGGCAGCGCGAAAAGGCAGACCCCGCCTCTGCGAGCGCCTCCACGGCATCTGGCGATATCGGCAGGCGCGCCTCCAGCGCACTGCCATCCGGCCCCAGCGCAGCCTGCACCAGAAGGTCACACAGCGCGACAGACCGCAAAGGCGCAGCAAAAACGGTATTGCCCGCGCGCACATGGGCGGCTGAGCCAAAGGGTGGCGGGGGCGACATCATTCCACCGGCAACGCTCTCGCCTGTCTGGGTGCTGCCAGCAAAGCCGGCAAGCGCAAGCCCCTCATCAAGCAGAAAGGCCGTGCCCTCCTCCAGCCGCACCAGCTCGCCCAGAAGCAGACGCACAGCCGCTTCCCAGCCATCGGGCATCTGGCCTGCAGACTCTTCAAGAAACACATCTGCATCGACTATCAGCACACGGGCGATTTCCTCGACGCGGGAGGCCGCACCGGGATCGGGCGCAAAGCCGCGAACCACCAGCGCGTTGCGGTCCAGATCCGCGCGCAGGGCAAGGCCAGCTTCCGGCAAGGCAAGGCGTGTCTCGTCCACTACGCGCGTAACACCGCCCGCAACAGCGCCGCCCGCCCAGTCGGCCTGGCGTACCGCCCTTACCGCGCGGGCGCGGGCATCTTCGGAAGGGGCATAGCCAGAGATGATGGCGCGCTGGCCGCGCATCTCCACAACCGCCCATCCCTGCTCGCCCACGCGCTCCAGCCCTGCCTCTGCGGCCGCGCCAAGACGCGCCTCCATGGCGCGCGCTGACCAGGGCGAAAGATACACCGCCCATATCCCGAACAGGATGAAAACACCTGCGGCAATCAGCAGGCCACGATGACGAATCAGAGGGGCGAAACGGTTCATGTCCGCCACTCTAGCGCGAATTGATTACGGGTTTTAGGGGGAAAGCGGAACTGAAAGCCCCCTACTCCCTGATCTTCTCATAGGCAGGCAGGGTGAGGAATTCCTCGAACGCGTCATCCAGCGCCAGCGATGTGAGAATGTCCTCAGCCTCGCCGAACCGGCCTTCTCCCCACGCATTATCGCCGATCTCGGCGCGGATGGCTTTGGCTGCCTCGCCAATCACCTCTTTCACGTAAGCGGCATCGACCACGCGGCCCTCCGCCGTCTTCGCGCCGTGCGTGCGCCATTGCCAGAGCTGGGCGCGGCTGATCTCGGCGGTTGCCGCGTCTTCCATGAGGTTATGGATTGGCGCAGCGCCCCGCCCCTGCAGCCAGGAGGCGATATAGCGGATGGCGACATCGGCGTTCCCCAGCACGCCCGCATGCGTGACCGTGCCTTCCGGCGCGGTCAGCAGCGCTGCGGCATCTTCGGTCACGTCCGGGATTTTGGAGAGCTGGTTCGGGCCGGTCATCACGGCGTCGAACGCCTCCATCGCGACCGGCACCAGCGCCGGGTGGGCGACCCATGCGCCGTCATGGCCGATACTCGCTTCGCGCGTCTTGTCGGCCTTCACCTTGGCGATGGCGGCTTCATTGGCGGCATCATCGCCCTTCACGGGGATGAAGGCACTCATCCCGCCCATGGCGTGCGCGCCGCGCCGGTGACATACGGCGATCAGCCGCTGGGCGTAGGCGGCCATGAAAGGCACCGTCATCGTCACCTGGCCCCGGTCGGGCAGGATGGCTGCCGGATTGGTCTTCTGACGCTTGATATAGCTGAAGATATAGTCCCAGCGCCCGGCATTCAGCGCGGTGATGTTCTCGCGCAGGACGTAAAGGATTTCATCGAGCTCGAACGTCGCCGGGATCGTCTCGATCAATATGGTGACGCGCACGGTGCCTGTGGGCAGGCCCAGCACCGTCTCGCAATGGCGGATGACGAGCGACCAGAGCTGCGCCTCCTCCATCGTCTCCAGCTTGGGCAGGTAAAAGTAAGGCCCCGTGCCGTTCTTTTTCAGCTGGGCGTGATTGTGCAGCAGGTAAAGCGCGAAATCGGCAAAGCCGCCGCTCATCGGCGCGCCGTCAATCTCGATATGGGCTTCATCCAGATGCAGGCCGCGCGCCCGCACGATGAGGACCGCATGGTCCTTGTTCAGCGCGTAGGACTTGCCGCTATCGGGATCGGTGTAATCGATTTTCTTGTGGACGGCGTCGCGCAGATTGACCTGCCCGTCCATCATGTTGGTCCATGACGGGGTGGAGGCGTCCTCAAAGTCCGCCATGAAGCATTTCGCGCCGCAATTGAGCGCGTTGATGATCATCTTGCGGTCCACCGGACCAGTGATCTCCACGCGCCGGTCAGCCAGATCAGCCGGGGCGGCAGGGACGCTCCATTCGCCCGCCCGGATCGCGGCGGTATCGGCGCGGAAGCCTAGCGTCTCAGCGCCGGAATCCAGCCGTTTCTGACGCTCGGCCCGCGCCGCCATCAGGCACTTGCGCTCGCCATCAAAGCGCCGGTGGATGTCTGCCAGCAGGGACAAAGCCTCGCCGGTCAGGATCGTCTCGTAACCGGGACGCATCGCGCCCTTTATTTCAACGCCTGCGGGCGGGGTGATGGCTTGTCCGGTCATGTGCATGTCCTTTTTTACTCGTTTTCCCGGCGCAAGCCGGGATCCAGAAAAGTTGACTGGGCACCGGCTTGCGCCGGTGAAACGCAAGAGGGGAGCGATGTCCTCCCCCGTTTACGGGGGAGGTGTCGAGCGCCAGCGAGACGGAGGGGGGAAATTTATTGCAATCCCCCCCTCGGCCCTTCGGGCGTTCGAAGCTTCGCTTCTCACCCCGCCCGTAAACGGGGGGAGAAAACATGGGAAGCAGGGTCCCAGATCAGATTTCCAACTTCCCCGCCGATACCACAACCCCGTCGCGGTCAGCATAAAGCCAGTCTCCGGGTGCGAAGGTCACGCCAGCAAAGCTGACAGAGATGCCGCGCGTGCCGAGGCCCCGCTTGTCGGTTTTACGCGGGATGAGGCCGAGGGCCAGCACGCCCAGCTGTTCGGCCGCCAGCTCGTGCGCATCGCGCACCGCGCCATGGACCAGAATGCCGGCCCAGCCGTTGGCCGCCGCAAGCTTTGCAAGGTCTCCGCCGACCATGGACCGGCGAAGGCTCGCCCCGCCATCGATGACCAGCACCCGGCCCTCGCCCGCCTCGCTCAGGGCTTCGCGTACCCGCGAATTATCTTCATAGGCCAGAATGGTCTCGATAGGGCCATGAAACACCTGCCGCCCGCCATAATGGGTGAAGAGCGGCGCCAGCGCGCGCACCTTGTCCGGGTAGGTGTCGCAGAGGTCTGCGGTGTGGGGCATGGGTTTTGTCCCTCGTCCTTCGAGCACCACGTGTCCGATGGATGAGGGGCGCATCAAGCATTCCCCCGTCCTTCCAGACACAACTCTCAGCGTCATTCCGGAAAGCGCGTCAGCGCTTATCCGGAACCCAGAGATCATCAAAAACGCTGGGTTCCGGGTCTACGCTGCGCTTCGCCCGGAATGACGCATAAGAGGTGCGAATTACTCCGCCGCGCTCGCCTTGAACTGGGCGGTTTCGGTGCTTTCGCCCATGGCGGTCGTGGAGGCATTGCCGCCCGACAGGGTGAGGTTCACCTTGTCGAAATAGCCGGTGCCCACTTCGCGCTGGTGGCGGGTGGCCGTGTAGCCATCCTTCTCGGAGGCAAACTCGGCCTGCTGCAGCTCGGAGTAGGCACCCATGCCACGATCGCGATAGCCGCGTGCCAGCTCGAACATGCCGTAATTGAGCTGGTGGAAGCCAGCCAGGGTGACGAACTGGAACTTGTAGCCCATCGCGCCCAGCTCGCGCTGGTAGGTCTCGATCGTGGCCTTGTCCAGATTGGCTTCCCAGTTGAAGGAAGGCGAGCAGTTATAGGCCATCATCTTGCCCGGATAGGCTTTCTGGATGGCTTCGGCAAAGCGCTTGGCCTCTTCCAGGTTCGGCTTGGAGGTCTCCCACCACAAGAGGTCAGCCACTTTCGCGTAGGCAAGGCCGCGCTTGATGCAGTGTTCCACGCCAACGCCGCTCTTCAGGCGGAAGAAGCCTTCTGCAGTGCGGCCCGCATCGAAATCGATAAATTCGTGGTCGCGCTCGTCGATATCGGAATTGATGAGGGTGGCTGATTCAGCATCGGTACGCGCGACGGTGATGGTCGGCACGCCCATGATGTCCGCGGCCAGGCGCGCGGCATTGAGATTGCGCTCGTGCTGGCTGGTCGGGATCAGCACCTTGCCGCCCAGATGCCCGCACTTCTTCTCGGCTGCCACCTGATCTTCAAAGTGGACGCCGGCAGCGCCCGCCTCGATGAAGGCCTTCATGATCTCAAAGCAGTTCAGCGTGCCGCCAAAGCCGGCTTCGGCATCGGCCACGATGGGGGCAAACCAGTCGCGGCTTGCCTTGCCGGTCTCGGCCACTTCGATCTGGTCGGCGCGCTGGAGCGTGCGGTTGATCTTGCGGGCCAGCTCCGGCGCGGAATTGGCCGGATAGAGCGACTGGTCGGGATACATCGCGCCTGCGGTGTTGGCGTCGGCGGCAACCTGCCAGCCGGACAGGTAGATGGCTTTCAGGCCAGCACGCACCATCTGCATGGCCTGATTGCCCGACAGGGCGCCCAGCGCATTGATGTAAGGCTCGCTATTGAGCAGCTGCCAGAGGCGGGCCGCGCCGCGCTCGGCGAGCGTGTGGCTGATCTGCACGGAACCGCGCAGCTTGATCACCTCTTCAGGCGTATAATTGCGCTCAATGCCGTCAAAACGGCCCGGTGCGGCGGCGGGGACGAGATCGTAAAATGTGGTCATGGCAGACCTCCTCAAGCTAAAACTTGTAGGTTTCATACACCCAGCAGCCGCGAACGGCACATATGACCGCATATAAAAGCGGAATGCGTGTCGCATATTGATGCAAATCAATTTGTGTGGTTGTAATTATTCATACATGGAGCTAACGCTGATGGACGCTGGCCAGCAGGAAAAACTATATGCGGGCGCGCGCTTGCGCAGGCTGCGCCGTGAGCTGGGCCTGTCACAGGCAGAGTTCGCCGAAACCGTCGGCATATCGGCAAGCTATCTGACCTTGCTGGAGCGCAATCAGCGCCCGGTGACGGCACGCGTGCTGCTGGCGCTGGCCGAAAGCCATGATGTGGATGTACGCGCCTTTGCGGCCGAATCGGACCGCCAGACGGTCAGCGATCTGACGGAAGCGCTCGGCGATCCGGTGCTGAAAGGCGCGGAGCTGGACCAGCGCGATATAAGCGAGCTGGCCGACGCCCATCCGCGCGCGGCCGAGGCCATGGCGCGCCTGTTCCAGGCCTATCGTGAAGCGCAAGGCAATGCGGCTGAGCTGGCCTCGCGCCTGGCGGACGGGCCTTCAGCCCCCACGGGCTCGCTCCTGCCGCTGGAAACGGTACGCGACGCGCTGGACAACGCGCAGAACCATTTTCCCCAGCTGGAGGATGCCGCCGATGCCCTGCGCGAGGCCGCCCGTCTTGACGATCTCGGCCGGACGCAAGGCATGCATGACTATCTGCGCCGCCAGCACGGTGCGGCGGTGCGCGTCTATGATGACAGCGTAATGGCCGGCACGCTGCGCCGTTTCGACTTTCATGCACGCAAGCTTCTGCTGTCCGAACTCCTGTCGCCTGCCGGCAAGGACTTTCAGACCGCGCTGACCATGGTGCTGCTCGACTGCGCTGACGTGCTGGACGCTGTAACCGCGCGCGCCGCCCTGCCAGATCCTGTCACCGCGCGCCTCCTGCGGGCCAATCTGGCCGGATATACCGCTGCCGCCCTTCTCATGCCCTATGACAGCTTCCATCAGGCCGCTGAAGGCACCGGCTATGATGCCGAAGCGCTGAGCTACCGCTTTGGCATCAGCTATGAGCAGGCCGCCCATCGGCTGACCACGCTGAACCGCCCTTCCCGGCGCGGCGTGCCCTTCTTCCTCATGCGCATCGATCAGGCGGGCAATGTGACCAAGCGCTTCGGTGGCGGGGTGATCCCGTTTGCGCGCTCTGGCGGGGGATGCCCGCGCTGGCCGGTGCACGATGCCTTCCGCATGCCTGAGCGCAGCCACACCCATACCGTCGAGCTTTCCGATGGCACTCAGTACGTATCCGTTACCCGCGCCGTGACCCGCCCCTTGCCGGGCGGCGGCGCAGCGCTGCAGGCCGTGGTGCTGGGATGTGAGGCGAAACACGCGGCAAGGCTGGCACAACAGCCTGCAAGCAGCGCGTCCATCGGCATCGGCCTGACTTGCCGGCTATGCGAGCGCGTTGACTGTGCCCAGCGCGCCTTCCCGCCACTGCAGCGCAGCCTGAAGATCGAGCCCCACACAAGGCCGGTTGCGCCCTTCGCGTTCAGCTAGGTTTGAAAGAAAAGGGCCGGAGCAATGCTCCGGCCCTTCCCGTCTCAAGGTTTGAATGAAACCTAGAAGCGCGTGCGCAGCGTGACGCCGTAAGTGCGCGGGGCACCCAGGAAGGCAGCATAGCTGGCCGTGTTGCGCGGCTGGGTCCATTCCCCGCCATCGGCACCCGCCGTGCCACGGCGGCCTTGCGCGAAGGCGTCAAACGCGACCTGAGCGTAGGTCTCGTCGGTGAGGTTGCGGCCCCACAGTTCGAGGAACCAGCGCTCATCATTCGAGCCAACACCGATACGGGCATTAAGCAGGGT
Source organism: Glycocaulis sp. (assembly GCF_051859565.1). GTDB lineage: Bacteria > Pseudomonadota > Alphaproteobacteria > Caulobacterales > Maricaulaceae > Glycocaulis. The sequence continues at coordinate 117,396 of NZ_JBHYFK010000006.1, read as the reverse complement.
GAACGATTCCTGGAACTTCTCCGGGTCGTTGTCAGAGCCGGTGTTATAGCCGGACACATAACGCGTATCGAAGCCCATGCGGGTGATCAGATTGCCACCCAGATCGCGCTCATAATTGACCGCGAGGTTGAAGAAGTGCTCCGGTGAAAGCGAGAAGCTCTCCCCCTGCAGCGCCGCGATCAGCGGATCGGTGGTGGTGATCGTCTCATAGCGGGTGTTCACGTAGGCATAGCCACCTGAAATATCGAGACCGTCCACCGGGGTCAGCCAGAGGAAGTCAAACTCGGCGCCGTAGGAGCGCGCCTCGTCCACTGACTCCACCACGAACGCCGTGCCGTTGAACGTGTTCAGCTGGAAGTCCTCAATGTCCTGGTAGAAGAAGTTACCATTAAGCTGCAGGACATTGCCGAACAGGGTCGACTTGAAGCCAGCTTCCCATGCCGAGATGGTTTCCGGCGCGAACGACGTGTCCACATTGGTGTAGCCAACGCCCGGGGTAAGCGGACCGTTGAACTGGCGATCGAGGTTGAAGCCGCCGGCCTTGAAGCCGCGCGAATAGCCACCATAGATCATCACATCGTCGGTAAGATCGAACTGGGCACGCAGCGTGCCGGAGACTTCCTCGTCGGTGCGCGACTGGTCATAGCCGGTATTGTCCAGACCAGACCGGGCGTAGGGCAGACAGATATTGCCGATGGCAACAGCACCGCCGGTAATCGTGGCAGCTGGAACGCCGCCCAGTGTCGCAGCCTGGACCCACCCGCTGACCGGGTTCAGGCCGAACGCGCCCTCAAGAGCGGCACAGGCCGCCGGAGAGTTAGTCGAGAAGCTCGCCGTCAGGTCTTTTTCTTCACGCGTGTAGCGCAGGCCGCCCGTGATCGCGAAGCGGTCTGTGAGCTGGTAGGTATTGTGCGTGAAGATGGCCCAGCTGGTGGCGGTCTGGTTGTAGATGTCCTGATTGACACCCGAACCCGCCGTGATGGCAGCCCCCGGAGGAATGCTCACCGCACCGCCCGTCAGGTTGAAGACGGTCTGGCTGACGCCAGCCGGAGACGGCGTACCGCTCGGCGCCGTCAGCAGAATGCCCAGGAAGGGCTCCCACTGCGTGCCGAAACGGATGGCATCGCCCAGTTCCAGCTCTTCACGCGAGTAGAACCCGCCGATCAGCCAGTCGAGATTGCCGCGTACGCCTTGCAGGCGGAATTCCTGGCTGAAACGGTCCAGATCGGTGAAGTTGCCGTCCAGACGCGAGGCAATGTCGAGGCCGGAATAGTCGATGTCCTGCGTGCGCTCATTCTCCCAGTGGCGGAACGCCGTGATGGAGGTGAGGGTCGCGCCGTCAAAATCCACATCGAACTCCGCCGACAGCCCCCAGTCCGTCACGTCCTGCTGATAGGGCGTGTTGGCGAAGGCTTGACGGGCAGACGGGTTGGCCGGGCTCAGGACCTGGCCGCCGAGTGAGCCGACAATGGCCGCGATGGTCGGATCGTAATCCCACTGCACGGCCGAGCAGCAGAACTCGCTACGATCGGAGAAGTCGGCAATGAAGCGGCCGGTCACGGTTGCGCTGGGTGTCCAGAGCAGCTGGCCGCGAATGGAGTAATAGTCCTGGGTTTCAGAGTCGGTGACCGTTGTCGTGCCGCCCTGGCGCAGGTTCATGGTGGTGAAACCATCGCGCTGATGGGTGACAGCAAACAGGCGGAATGCCAGCTGGTCTTCAACAATCGGGCCCGTGATGGAGCCGGACAGGCGGCGAAGATCATAATTGCCGACCTGAAGCTCTGCCTGGCCGCCAAACTCGAATTCGGGCTGCTGCGTCATGATGTTCAGAACGCCAGCCGAAGTGTTCTTGCCGAACAGCGTGCCTTGCGGGCCGCGCAGAACCTCGATGCGCTGCAGCTCGCCCAGATCGCCGAAGCCCACACCGTTACGGGCGCGGAACACGCCGTCAATGTAAACGCCGACGGAGCTCTCAAGACCGAAATTGTCGCCCACCGTGCCCACGCCGCGCACGCGCGCCGTCGTGATCGTCTCCGACTGGGTGGATGTAACCATCAGACCCGGCGCAAGGACGATCAGATCCTTGATGTCACGGACGCCGGAGTTTTCCAGCTGAACCTGGTTAAACGCCGACACAGCCACCGGAACCTCTTGCAGGCTCTGTTCGCGCTGCTGCGCTGTAACGGTGATCACTTCGAGCTGGCGCTGGGCGCCGGGCTCGTCGGCAGACTGCGCAAATGCGCCGCCAGCCAGCACGATCGGTGAAGCTGCGGCGAGTAGCGCCGCGCGCACGGATGCCATTTTCATTGAATTCCTCCGCGAATACCGGACGGGGAGCGCCCGCATTTCTTGTTGCAACGCAGCATTTCTCTGCGCTGCAACCAGACTGTCCTTATTCGCGCAGAAGAGAAGGCCCCGCTGGCCAATATCTACAGAAAACCGTCGCAAAAGCCGACCTCCTGCTGCACTCGCGTCGAACGTGTTGCGTTGCGAACACGCAACTGCGTAAAATCCCCACCATGTATTGGCAATATTTATGCTGCAGTTGCAAATACACTATACGCATCCGCAGCATACCGTCCGGATGCCAATTTGCCCAAGCAAAATGCTGTCTGACGGCAGTAATCCGGTCATGGAAAAAGGCCGGAGCGATCGCTCCGGCCTTCTCTCCTCCCTGACGGTTCTGATGACCGTTTAGGGTCTATGGATAGATCGTATCAGAATCGCGAGCGCAAAGTAACACCATAAGTACGCGGCGCACCGAGGAAGCCACCATACGTTCCCGTCTGAGCGAACTGATCAAACGCAACCTGCACATAGGTCTCGTCGGTAAGATTGCGTCCCCAGAGCTCAACGGCCCACTGACCATTCTCGCTGCCGATGCCTACACGCCCGTTGAACAGCGCAAAGGACGGTTGCGCCTTGCCCGGAGCCAAATCCGATCCGGTATTGTAATCGGACACCCAGCGCGCATCACCTGCCAGCTGGAACAGCAGATTATTGCCGATCGGCTGCTGGTAGATGAACTGGCCGTTCACCGAATGCTGCGGCGTCAGAGAGATACGCGAACCCGGCAAGCGAGACAGGGCGGGCGGCAGTGTGCCCAGATTGTCGCCATACCGCGCATCGACGTAGGCGTAGCCACCAGAGATATCGAGCCCGTCAACAGGGGTGGCCCAAGTGAAGTCGAATTCAACGCCGCGCGATTCAATTTCGGCGACGTTCTCCACGACGAAGGCAAGACCAGTGAAGGTGTTCAACTGGAAATCATCAATCGTCTGGTAGAAGAAGTTTCCGTTCAACTGCAGCGAGTTGTTAAACAGCTGCGACTTGAAACCGATTTCCCACGAATCCACCGTCTCAGGACGGAAGGAGCTATCCGGATTGACATAGCTTCCGCCCACGGTCGGGCCGTTGAACTGACGGTCGAGATTGTAACCACCAGCCTTGAAACCGCGTGAATAGCCAGCGTAGATCATGACATCGTCGGAGATATCCAGCGTTGCCCGTATCGTGCCCGATAGCTCTTCGTCGGTGCGCGACTGGTCATACCCGTTTGCGTCGAGGCTGGAGCGGGCATAGGGAAGGCATATCAGTGGAGCGAGTCCGGCCAGCGGTGTGCCGGCAGTTCCTGCGATGGGATCAGGGCCGAATATGCCTTCCAGGAACGCACAGCCGGGCGTCGGTCTGGTGGAGAAACTGGCAACGACATCCTTGGTCTCGCTGGTCCAGCGCAGACCACCCGTAATCGCAAAATTCTCAGTGAGTTGATAGGTGTTATGCGTAAACACCGCCCAACTCTCGCTGCGCTGATCATACACGTCCTGATTCACGCCAGACCCGGCCGGCAAAACTGATCCCGGCGTGAATAACGGGACGCCCGCCACGGTGTTCAGTGTTTGGGAAAGGAAAAGCGGGTTCGGCGCAAGTCCTGCACCCGCGGAGGCAGCCAGACCGAGATAGAACTCCCAGTCCGAGCCAAAGCGGATGGCATCATTGAGGTCAAGGTTTTCGCGCGAGTAAATGCCGCCGACCAGCCAGTCTAGCGGGCCATTGACGCCGGTAAGGCGGAATTCCTGGTCGAACCTTTCAACGCGGGTCGAGTTCCCGTCAGCCCGGTAACCGATGTCGGCCGATGTATAGTCAACATCCTGGGTCCGGTCATTTTCCCAGCGGCGCCATGACGTCACGGAAGTCAATGTCGCGCCGTTGAAATCAAAATCAAATTCTGCAGATATGCCGCGATCAGTCACGTTCTGCGCGTATTCCCGGTTGGCAAAAGCCTGACGGGCAGACGGATTGGCCGGATTGAGCACCTGCCCGCCCACTGCTCCAATAAGCGCTGCTGGCCCAGGTGCTGTCACATATTGCGCAGCGGAACAGCAGAATTCGCTACGGTCAGTGAAATCAGCGATAATCCGGCCGCTTACCATCGCGTTGGGCGTCCACAGTAATTGCCCGCGGATCGAGTAGTAATCCTGATCATCAGACTGTGTAGTGCGTGTGCCGCCCGGCTCGCGAACAGTGAGGTTCATGTAGCCATCACGCTGGCCGCGAACGCCATAAAGCCGGAATGCCAGCTGGTCCTCCACGATGGGCCCGGTGACGAAGCCCGATGCGCGGCGCAGGTCGTAATTACCAACCTGCAGCTCGGCACCGGCACCAAACTCGAACTCCGGCCCGCGCGTTACTACGTTCAGAACACCCGCTGACGTATTCTTGCCAAACAGCGTGCCCTGCGGACCGCGCAGCACCTCGACGCGTTCGATTTCCCCCAGATCACCGAAGCCCACCCCGTTGCGGGCGCGGAACACGCCATCGATGTAAACACCGACTGAGCTTTCAAGGCCAAAATTGTCGCCAACGGTCCCGATGCCGCGAATCCGAGCGGTCGTGATGGTTTCGGATTGCGTCGACGTGACCATCAGCCCTGGAGCCAGTGATATGAGGTCCTTGATATCCCGCACACCCGCCGCTTCCAGCTGTTCGGCACCGTATGCGCCGATTGAAATCGGCACCGACTGGGCAGCTTGCTCACGCTGCTGCGCGGTTACCGTAATTACCTCAACCTGGCGCGGAGACGAGTCCTGTGCCTGCACGCTTGCTGTAAAGACGAGCGGCGATGCTGCTGCCAGCAAAGCCACCTTCAACAGTGAAACTTTCATCGCGTTCGTTCCTCCCGCTCCGGGAGTTCCGCCCCGGATATATTTGTTGCAGCGCAATACAGCACTGTACATCCGAGATTGGCTGATCCGCCATGCAAGTAAAAGCGGGCCAATCCGAACAGCAGGCGGGAAATTCGGCGTTTCTGACCCATATAGTCCGAAAAGAGCCCTTATGTTGCAAAACTGACACGCAATTTCGCTGCTCATTATTTGTTGAATCTGAAACTATTTTTTGCAGATGCGAAGCGCGTAGCGCCAGCGCAGCAAATCAGGCCGATGCCGAGGGCCTGGCCCTTACGGCTTCCAGCCACCCCGCCAGTGCGTCGTGATTTCCAGACGGCGCGATCTTCACCCACGCCGCGAACTCGACAAAGACGAAAGCGGCTATGTCCGCGACTGAAAACGCATCCCCCGCAAGCCACGGCGTGTCCCCAAGACGCGTGTCCAGAACATCAAGAAAACGATGCGCCCTGGCCCGGCCGCGTTCTGCCAGTTCGGGTATCTGCTCCACCGCATGCGGGCCCGGCAAGGCCCGTCCCGCCATGGCTCTCGAGCTGTTTCGCAACACCTCCATGATGGCCATCAGCCCCTCGAACTCGGCTCGCCACAGCCATTCGGCCACCCGCGCCTTCTCCAGCGGTCCGGTACCCATCAGCGGCGGGTCAGGATACACCTCCTCCAGCCAGCGCGCGATGGACGCATTATCACACAAGGCCTCCCCCTCCGGCGTCACCAGCACCGGCACCGTGCAGGCCGGATTGACCGCCCGGAACTGTTCGGAAAATTGCTCCCCATTGCGCAGATCGATTTCCACCCGCCTCACCTCCACGCGCTTTTCGGCAAGGATCATGCGCGCACGTCTGGGACTGGGCGCGGTAGCACAGTCATAGAAAATGATAGTCATGGTGGGGCCTCCGCCTGGGTTGCGCGCCGGGATGCTGTCCCGGTTCACCGTCAGGGCAATGCTTGGGACACAAGGCCTGCCCCGATTCTGCCCAGATGTGTCCAAAATGGCCTTATTCTGTCCAAGTCCTGACGCGAAGCATAATTACGGTTAATACGGGTTGAACACTAACGGAGGGGGGCCTCCTCATGTCATCGTATGAATTGAGAGATACTATTATACGCCGGCGTCCCGAATACCGCACCGCGGACACCACTGTTTCGGGAGACGTCAGACAGATGAGCCGTATTGACCAGAAGACACACCAGATTGTCGACCGGCTGAGCGACGCCTTCTATCGCGCGGCGGGTGATTTCAACGCCTATCTGGATTTCAGGGCTACGCGCGGCCGGATGTTCGGCGGGGCACTGCCGCCCCATCGCTGGGTGCAGCGCGCGGCGCAGTATCCTGACAGCCATATCATGCACTTCTCCATTCTGGCCGCCCTCATCCTGTTTGAAGGCCTGGCCAACGCCTATTTCTTTTCCAAGGCATCAGACCTCGGCCTGCTGGGCGGCTGGATCCAGGCCATCACGGTGGCCTTCACCAACGTCATTGCGGCCTTCTTCCTGATCGGGTTTGTCGGCCTTCGCAGCCTGTCCAATCCGGACCGGCCCTTCTCCTTCATCGCGGCGCTGATCGGCGTTCCTGTTGCGCTGAGCTTTGTTGTCTTCCTGAACTTCTCGGCCGCGCACTATCGCGACCTGCTGGAGATCAACGAGGCGGTTCTGGCAACGGGCACGCTGGCCGGTACCGGCGAGATACTCGCCCCTGTCACCCGCGCGCTCACCTTCCAGCCGTTTGAAACACTTGAAGCGCTGCTGCTGTTCATCCTGGGCATCACGTTTGCCGCGATTGCCGCCTTCAAGGGCGCGACCTTTGATGACCGCCTGATCGGCTACGGCGCCGTACAGCGCCGTGCCATCCGCTCTGCCGCCCACCTCGCCGCCGTCATCAAGCAGGTGCCGCTGGACCGCAGCCAGGAGCCGCAAGGCGTCAGCAACACAGTCGGCAGCAGCACCTATGAAGACGCGGTCCGGCTGAAGCTGGATATTGACGCCTTCTTTGCCGAGCAGACCCAGCGCGCGCTCAACCGCCACCGCGAAGCTGCCGATTTTCAGGATGACGCCGCCCGTCATGGCAGCGAGACCCGCTCGCGCGACGACAAGCCGCCCTTTCCGGGCTAGTATCCGATTGGCCGGTGCGGGGGCGCTGGCAGAAAAGGGGCTGGAACCATGAGAGGCAAGGATCTTGTAGGCCTGTTCAACATGGTGGTTGTCGCCGGGGTGCTCGGCGCAATCAGCTATGCGGCTCTGGTCCTGCAGCCAGAAGAGTATGATCCCGAAACGCTCTGCCTGGTCGGGGAAACACCTCCGCACACGGTCATCATGATTGACCGTACCGAGGTCCGCTACACGCCCTCGCAGGCCCGCCGGATCAACGACGTCATCCTTGCCGCACGCAGTCAGCTGGAAATCGGCGAACGCCTCTCCCTTTTTGAGCTGAACCATCGCGGCGAGGTACGCAATACCAACCGCTTTTCGGTCTGCAATCCGGGGCGCGGCGACCAGATCAACCCGCTCTATCGCAACCCGAACCGGGTGCAGGCGCGCTACGACGCCCTGTTTGACCGCCCGCTGAACCGCGCGCTCGACGGGTTGATGGATCTGATCGACTCGCCCGTCACCCCGCTGCTGGAGTCGCTGGCCGAGCTGGGCAATAGCGAGGATTTCAACCCCGCTGTCCCGCGCCGGCGCATCATCCTGATCTCCGACATGCTGCAGAACACGCAGCTATATTCGGTTTACGGCCCCGCCCGCGCGGACCTGGCCAACCGCCTGCCTGATCCGTCGGTGATCGCGCGCCAGATCGAAGCGCGCTATGGCCGCACTCTGGCTGGCGTAGAGATCGAGATACTGTTCGTCGCACAGGATCATGATGGCTGGACGCCGGAACAGCGCGCCGCCATCCGCGCACACTGGCAGGCCATTTTCGCCCAGCTGGGCGTGCGCCAGAGCTGGCAGGAATTCGCCCAGTAGGGGAAATGTTCCGTCTGAACTCCCGGCCAAGCGCAGCGCAGAGCCGGGACCTCGTGCAGAATAGTCCTGAGAGAGGCCCCGGATACCGCTGCGCGGTTCCGGGGTTTCAGTGACAATATTGTCTTGAAACCGTGGACATCCAAAGGGCCATCAGGGGAGCTGCCCCGTATGGCCCCTAGCTGTCTCTGGGGAAAGTCCCAGAATTTAACTGCGCTTTAACTATACCAATTATTTCAGCAATTTACCAAAAATAAAGCACGAATTTTTACCGGACTGAAACGCTCCCCGGTGTTTACTCTGCTCACGTTCAGGACGGGTCGGGATGGACTTGGCTCTGGGCAGCCAGCGAGCAAAACAACAAGGAGTAGTGGGATGAAAAATCTGGTTTCGCGTTTCTTCAAAGACGAATCGGGTGCAACGGCCATCGAATATGGTCTGATCGCCGCCCTTATCGCCGTTGTGATCATCGGTGCTGTGACGGCACTCGGCAACGGCCTGACCGGCACCTTCAATGAGGTCGCCGCTGAACTCGGCGCAGGCGAATAAACTTCCGGCCAACGCCAAATCCCGACCCAGAGTCGGCTGGATGGGCCGCCCCTTGAAGGGGCGGCCTTTTCAGTTTGGGCACTAATTTATCTCCCGTATGGAGGCGGGAACTTCCCTCCCGCGCCCCGCCGGTATACTCACTGGCACCATGACAGATCAGATCATACCGCTCGCTGACGGATTTGCGCCCGCCACGCCGGATGCGTGGGAAGCGCTTGCCGTCAAGGCACTCGCTGGCAAGCCCGTCGACTCGCTGGTGCGCCGTACGCGCGACGATGTTGCACGCGGTCCGCTGTTTGCGCCTCACAATGCGGCGGCGCCTGATGCGGCGCTGCCCGGCACACCGCCCTTCGCTCGCGGGCGCGTACTGGCGCGCGATGCGTATCTGCCCTGGGCGATGCGTCAGGCGCACGACACCGCCGCTCCGCGCGAAGCCAATACCGCCATACTGGCCGACCTGGCAGGCGGGGCGAGCGAGATCACGCTGGAGATCGACCCGTCCGGCAAATCGGGAATCGCCGCGCGTAATTCAGACGAGCTCGAAGCGGTCCTCGCCGATGTGATGCTGGATCTCGCCCCGGTCCATTTGCGCGCGGGCGCGTGGGATATTGAGGCGGCCGGCCTGCTGCTGGACGTGCTGGAGCGCCGGGATGCGGTAGCGGGCGGCGGGCTGGGCCTGTCAGCCGCGCTGGGCCGGGAGGCAGGCAAACGCATCGCGCTAGCCACGCGGGCGCGCGAAATCTCGCCTGCCATCCGCGCTTTCCGGGCTGATGGACGCGCCGTATTCGAAGCGGGCGGCACCGAGGTTCAGGAGCTGGCTTTTGCCGCTGCAAGTGCCGCCGAGGCCATCGACGCGCTGGTAAAGTCGGGCTGGGATGCGGGCGACGCCGCCGCCACGATAGAGGTGGAACTGGCCGCCGACACCGATATTCACCTGACCATTGCCAAGCTGCGCGCCATGCGCCTGATCTGGGCGCAAATGATGGATGCGTGGGGCGTCAGCGATGAGCGCGCCGCCCTATACCTGCACGCCACGACCGGCGAACGGGGCCTGTCCGCCATTGATCCGTGGACGAACCTGATCCGTGCCGCCTGCGCAGGCTTTGCCGCCACGGCGGGCGGGGCAGATGCGCTGACCATCACACCGATGACGCGCGCCGCAGGGCGCTCCACGCCCTTCTCACGGCGTCTTGCGCGCAATCTGCACATCTTGCTCGCCGAAGAGACCCATGCCGGAAAGATCAATGATCCGGCAGGCGGCAGCTATCTGCATGAAACGCTCAGCCATAAGCTTGCCGAAGCCGCATGGGGCGAAATGCAGCGCATCATCGCGCTTGGCGGTGCCAGCGCGGCGTTGCGTTCCGATATATGGAAAGCCGATATCGCCAAGGCCGCTGAGGGGCTGATGAAGCTGGTCAGCACGGGCAAGGAGCCGGTTATCGGCGTCACCAGCTTCCCGGATCTCGATCCGCGCGCCCTGAAAGCTGAAGACAGCGACTACACCCCGCCCGCCTTGGCCAACTCTGCCTTCGCAGACGCGCCGGTGGACGCGATCCCCCTGCCCGCACCGATGCGCACAGCCGCGCCCTTCGAGGCTATCCGCGCCAAGGTCGAAGCCGCCGCGCCGGGGCCGGTTTTCCTCGCCACGCTTGGCACTTTGCCGGAATTCAATGCCCGCGCGGGCTTTGCCATCAACCGGCTGGGCGTGGCCGGGCTGCGCGCAGCGCCTGCCATGGCCCATGACAGCGTAGAAGCATGCGTTGAGGCGTTCAGAAGTTCCGGCTCTGCCCTCGCCATTATCTGCGGCACGGATGACGCCTATGGCGCGCACGCCGCCGGGCTCGCCGCAGCGCTGAAAGCCGCCGGTGCAACATCCGTCTGGCTGGCCGGGCGGCGCGACAGTGCGCCAGCGGAGGCCGCCATCGATCACGCGATCCATATGCGCTCTGACGCGCTGGAAGACGCCCGCCTTGCCGCGCGCGCGATGGGAGTGGATGCATGACCCGTCAGACCCCGCCCGATTTCACGCGCCTGCCCTTCAATCCGCCGCGCGCAGCGGCCAGCAAGGCCGCCCGCCCGGACGGCTGGATGAGCCCTGAAGGCATCGAGATCGCCCCCGCCTACGGACCGCAGGACACCGCGCCGCTGGACTTTGCAGGCGGCCTGCCGGGCCTTGCCCCCTTCCATCGCGGCCCCTACCCGACCATGTTCGTGCAGCGCCCGTGGACGATCCGCCAGTATGCGGGCTTCTCCACGGCAGAGGATTCCAACGCCTTCTACCGGCGCAATCTCGCCGCCGGGCAGAAAGGGCTTTCCATCGCCTTCGATCTGGCCACGCACAGGGGCTATGACAGCGATAATCCGCGCGTCATCGGCGATGTCGGCATGGCCGGCGTGGCGGTCGATTCCATCCTCGATATGCGCCAGCTTTTTGACGGCATCCCGCTGGACCAGATGAGCGTGTCGATGACGATGAATGGCGCGGTGCTGCCCGTGCTCGCGCTCTACATCGTCGCGGCAGAGGAACAGGGCGTAAAACCGGCTCAGCTTTCAGGCACGATCCAGAACGACATCCTGAAAGAGTTCATGGTGCGCAACACCTATATCTACCCGCCTGCGCCCTCCATGCGGATCATTTCGGATATTTTCGCCTTTACCTCGGCGGAAATGCCGCGCTTCAACTCCATCTCCATCTCCGGCTACCACATCCAGGAGGCTGGCGCCCCGGCGGACCTGGAGCTGGCCTACACCATCGCCGATGGCCTCGAATACATCGCAGCCGGCGTAAAGGCCGGGCTGGACGTGGACACATTCGCCCCGCGCCTCTCCTTCTTCTGGGGCATTTCCATGAATTACTACATGGAAGTGGCCAAGCTGCGCGCCGCGCGCCTGATCTGGGCGAAGCTGGTGAAGGAGCGCTTTGCGCCGAAGTCCGACAAATCTCTCTCCTTGCGCGCGCACAGCCAAACCTCCGGCTGGTCGCTGACCGCGCAGGACGTGTTCAACAATGTCGCGCGCACCACCATCGAGGCGATGGCCGCCGTCGATGGTCACACCCAGTCGCTGCATACCAATTCGCTGGATGAGGCGCTCGCCCTGCCGACGGACTTCTCCGCCCGCATCGCGCGCAATACCCAGATCGTGCTGGAAACAGAAGCGCATCTGACCGACACAATCGATCCGTGGGGCGGGAGCTGGTTCGTTGAGCGCCTGACCCACGATCTAGCGGCCCGCGCGCTGGCCCATATCGAGGAAATCGACGCGCTGGGCGGCATGGCGAAAGCCATCGAGGACGGCACGCCGAAACTGCGCATCGAGGAGGCGGCTGCCAAGACACAGGCGCGCATCGATTCCGGCCAACAGACGATTGCGGGCGTGAACAAGTTCCGCCTGACCGAGCCGGAAGACGTGCCGGTGCTGAAGGTGGACAATGCGGGTGTGCGCCGCCAGCAGCTGGAAAAGCTGAAAAACCTCAAAGCCAATCGCGACGGGGCGAGGGTGGAAGCGGCGCTGCACGCCCTCACCCGCGCGGCAGACGAGAAGAGCGGCAATCTGCTGGCGCTGGCCGTCGATGCGGCCCGCGCGCATGCCAGCGTAGGCGAAATTTCCGACGCGCTGGAAAAGGTTTATGGCCGCCACAAGGCCGCCATCCAGTCGATACAGGGGGTGTATTTGAAAGCCTCAGGCAATGACGAGAAGGTCCAGCGCGCGCTGGCAGCCGCCGACGCCTTTGCCGAGGCCGAGGGGCGCCGCCCGCGCATACTGATTGCGAAAATGGGCCAGGACGGCCATGACCGGGGCCAGAAGGTGGTCGCGTCCGCCTTTGCTGATCTTGGCTGGGACGTGGATATCGGCCCGCTCTTCCAGACGCCCGAAGAAGCCGCACGCCAGGCCATCGAGAACGATGTCCATGTCGTCGCCGCGTCTTCGCTGGCCGCCGGACACCTCACCCTGGTGCCGGCCCTGCGCGATGCGCTGAAAGATGGCGGGGGCGGTGACAAGCTGATCGTGGTGGGCGGCGTGATCCCGCCAGAAGACGTCTCCACCCTGCGCCAGATGGGCGCCGCCGCCGTCTATCCGCCCGGCACGGTGATCGCCGACAGCGCGATTGAGCTGATCGAGAGGCTGGGCAGCGCGCGCTGACCGCCCCCTTATTTCGTCATTCCGGGCGGAGCGCGGCAGCGCGCAGACCCGGAACCCAGCGTCTTGTGAAAAATGGGTCCCCGCTCGGGGGCGGGGACCCCGGTGTTTCTGGCTATTAACTCTCAACCGGGTTCCCGGGCTTGACCCGGGATCCAGAGATCATAAAGCGCTGGGTTCCGGATAAGTGCTGACGCACTTTCCGGAATGACGAGAAAAGAGGCTCGGTAAGCGCCGCCTAACCCGCCAGCACGGCGCGGATGGCGGCCAGCGCTTCCTCGCCCTTGCTGGCATCGGGGCCACCGGCCTGCGCAAAGTCGGGACGGCCACCGCCGCCCTTGCCGCCAATCGCCTCTGACCCTGCGCGCACCAGCGCCACGGCGTCGGCTGCGCTGCCCGCCAGGTCTTCAGTCACCCCGACGGCAATCGCGGCCTTGCCATCATTGATGCCGACAAAGGCGGCGATGCCGGAGCCCATCTCCGCGCGCGCGGCATCGACAAGGCTGCGCAATTCCTTGCCGCCCACGCCTTCCACGATGCGCCCGGTGAACTTCAGATTTCCAATGGTTTCAACGGCCTGCGGCGCAGCGCCGCCGCCCCCACCCATGGCGAGCTTTGTTTTGGCGTCGCTCAATTCCTTTTCCAGCTTGCGCCGTTCATCGACCAGCGCAGACAGGCGCTTTTCCAGCTCCGAAACCGGGACTTTCAGCGTATCGGCAGCGGCCTTGGCGATGCTAGCCTGCTGCTCCAGATATTCACGCGCGGCCTCGCCCGTCAGCGCCTCGACGCGGCGCACACCCGCGGACACGGCGCTTTCACCGACAATCTTGAACAGGGCGATATCGCCGGTGCGGCGCACATGGGTGCCGCCACACAGCTCCACCGAATAGGCCTTGTCCGGCTCGCCCGGCTTCTGCCCGATAGTGAGCACGCGGACCTTGTCGCCGTATTTCTCCCCAAACAGCGCGAGAGCGCCCTTGGCAATGGCTTCTTCCGGCGTGGATTCGCTCGTCTCGGTCTCATCATTCTGGCGCACGACCGCGTTCACCTCCGCCTCGATGGCGGCGATGTCGGCAGGCGAAAGCGCGCGGCCATGGGAGAAGTCGAAGCGCAGCCGGTCCGGCCCCACATAGGAGCCTTTTTGCGAGACATGCGGACCCAGCACATTGCGCAGGGCCGAGTGCATGAGGTGGGTCGCCGAGTGGTTGGAGCGGGTGCGGTCACGCCGCTGCGCGTCAACCAGCAGCTCGGCCTCCTCACCGGCCTTGATGGAGCCGCCTTCGAGCGTGCCGATATGGGCAAACACATCGCCTGCGCGCTTTTTAACATCCTCGACGACAAAACGCGCGCCGCCGGCAAAACGGATTTCGCCGGAATCGCCAATCTGACCGCCGGACTCGGCGTAGAAGGGCGTGCGGTCGAACACGAGTTCACCCCGCGCGCCCTCGGCCAGAGTTTCCTTCATGCCGCCATCGGCGATGATCGCCTTGAGCGATCCCTTCGCCGACAGCTCGCTATAGCCGAGAAATTGCGTCGGGCCGGTGACATCGCGCACCGCGAACCAGACAGCGTCACCCGCGGCATCGCCGGAGCCCTGCCAGTGCGCGCGCGCCTCGGCGCGCTGGCGGTCCATGGCGGTGTTAAAGCCCGCCTCATCGACGCTTAAGCCCTTGGCGCGCAGCGCATCCTGCGTCAGGTCGAGCGGGAAGCCATAGGTGTCGTAGAGCTTGAACGCGGTTTCACCGGGCAAAGCCGCGCCTTCGGGCAGATCGGCAATCGCCTCTTCGAGAAGCGTCAGGCCACGGCCGAGCGTGCGCTGGAAGCGCTCTTCCTCGCCGCGCAGCGTCTCCTCGATCACGGGCAGAGCGCGGCTCAGCTCAGGGAAGGCATCACCCATCTCGGCGGCCAACACTGGCGCCAGCGTGTAGATGACCGGCTCGGTGGCGCCCAGAATATGCGCATGGCGCATGGCACGGCGCATGATCCGGCGCAGCACATAGCCACGCCCCTCATTGGAGGGCGTTACGCCATCGGCGATGAGGAAGCTGGTGGCGCGCAAATGGTCTGCGATCACGCGGTGGCTGGCCAGCGCGGCGCCCTGCGCCTTCACTTTGAGCGCCTCTTCGCCGGCTTTGACAAGGTTGGCGAAGAGATCAATCTCGTAATTATTGTGCTTGCCCTGCAGGACAGCCGCCACCCGCTCCAGCCCCATCCCGGTATCGATCGAGGGTTTGGGCAGAGCGCGGCGAGAGCCATCGGCCTGCTGGTCGAACTGCATGAAGACGAGATTCCAGATCTCGATAAAGCGGTCGCCATCCTCGTCCGGGCTGCCCGGAGGGCCGCCGGGAATGTGCTCGCCATGGTCGAAGAAAATCTCAGAGCACGGACCGCACGGGCCGGTATCGCCCATCATCCAGAAATTGTCCGACGTCGCGATGCGGATGATCCGCTCATCCGGCAGGCCTGCAATTTTCTTCCAGAGTGCGGCCGCGTCATCATCGTCGGCATAGACCGTGACGAGCAGCTTGTCCTTGGGCAGGGCAAAGTCTTTCGTCACCAGCGTCCAGGCGTGGTGGATTGCCTCTTCCTTGAAATAGTCGCCGAAGGAGAAATTCCCGAGCATTTCAAAGAAGGTGTGGTGGCGCGCCGTGTAGCCGACATTATCAAGATCGTTGTGCTTGCCGCCTGCGCGTACGCATTTCTGCGAGGATACGGCGCGCGGATTGGCGCGCTTTTCAGCGCCAGTAAACACGTTCTTGAACTGGACCATGCCCGCATTGGTGAAAAGCAGGGTCGGATCGTCCTTGGGCACGAGCGGGCTGGAGGCCACCACTTCATGGCCGTTCCCTTCAAAATAGCCAAGGAACTGGGCACGTATGTCGCGCAAGCGCGTCATGGCAGTCTCCGCTCATCTGCAAAATTTCACTTACCGTTGCGCACATATACGAACGGGCGCCCGGCTTAGCCAAGCGCCCGCTGCAATGCAATGCGGTTGAGAACTGCGAAGACGCCCTACCCGGCCGCTTCCGCCGCATCATCCAGATCATCATCCTCGCCCGGACCGACCAGCATTTCCTCGGCAATGAGGCCGGCATTGGCACGGATCTGGTTCTCGATCTTCTCCGAAATCTCCGGGTGATCGAGCAGGAATTTGCGGGCGTTTTCGCGGCCCTGACCGATGCGCTCGGAGTCATGCGAGTACCAGGAGCCCGATTTTTCGATGATCCCGGCCTTCACGCCCAGATCAATCACCTCGCCCATGCGCGAAATGCCTTCGCCATAGAGAATATCGAACTCCACCTCGCGGAAAGGCGGCGCCACCTTGTTCTTGACCACTTTCACGCGCGTCTGGTTACCGATCACCTCGTCACGGTCCTTGATCGCGCCGATGCGGCGAATATCGAGGCGGACCGAGGAATAGAATTTCAGCGCATTACCGCCGGTCGTCGTTTCCGGATTGCCGAACATCACGCCGATCTTCATGCGGATCTGGTTGATGAAGATGACAAGACAGTTGGACTTGGAGATGGAGCCGGTGAGCTTGCGCAGCGCCTGGCTCATCAGACGGGCCTGCAGGCCCGGCAGGCTGTCGCCCATATCGCCTTCCAGCTCGGCACGCGGCGTCAGCGCAGCGACAGAGTCGATCACCAGCACATCAATGGCGCCAGAACGCACCAGCGTGTCGGTGATTTCCAGCGACTGCTCACCCGTATCAGGCTGGGAGACCAGCAACTCACCCACATCCACGCCCAGCTTGCGGGCATAGACCGGATCGAGCGCATGTTCCGCGTCGACGAAGGCGCACACGCCGCCGCGCTTTTGCGCCTCGGCAATGCAGTGCAGCGCCAGAGTCGTTTTGCCCGAGCTTTCAGGGCCGTAAATCTCGACGATCCGCCCTTTGGGCAGGCCACCAACGCCCAGCGCAATGTCCAGCCCCAGCGAGCCGGTGGACACCGCCTCGATATTCTGGTTCGGGCGGGCACCGAGCTTCATGACTGAGCCCTTGCCGAACTGGCGGTCGATCTGCGTGAGTGCGGCTTCGAGTGCCTTGGACTTGTCCATATCGGTGTCTTTCACCAGTCGGATTGCGGAAGATGCCATCGGTTCGGTTCCCTTATTTCACGCATCGCCCGGATCGGCAATTGCGCTGCGTTGAGGGAATCTGTACCGGATTTGTTCACAGAACACAAGTGGAACATTTATGCGCGCCGCGCGGGCCTCAGCGCCCCAGCTCGTCCTTCACGCGCTGGGCCAGCGCCTCCAGGCTGAAGGGCTTGGGCAGGAAGGAAATATCGAGATCCGCCGACAGGGTGTGCGAGAAGTGTTCCTCGGCATAGCCCGAAATGAAGATCACGCGCGCATTGCCGAGATACTGGGTAGCGGCTTTCAGTAGCCCCGGACCGTCCAGCCCCGGCATAACCACGTCGGAGATGATGAGATCAAACTCGCCGGGGCGCTCTTCGAGAATCGCCAAGGCTTCTTCGCCATCCTCGGCCTGTTCCACCTCATAGCCGCGCTTTTTCAGCGTCGCCGCCGTAATGGTGCGTACCGGCGCTTCATCCTCCACCAGGAGGATGCGCCCGCGCCCGGCGAGGTCAGCAGGTTTACGCTGCACCGGCACTTCAGCCTTGCGCGCTTCGGTCTTTGCGATCTCCTCTGCATCCGGCGTGTGGCCGGGCAGATAGATCGAGAAAGTCGTGCCCTCACCGGGCTTCGAGCGCGCAAACAGGAAGCCGCCGGACTGCTTGACGATGCCGTACACGGTGGCAAGGCCGAGGCCCGTGCCCTTGCCGGGCTCTTTGGTCGTGAAGAACGGCTCGAAGATTTTTTCCAGCGTGGCCTCATCCATGCCGGAGCCTTCGTCGGCGACGTGAATGGCCGCCCATGGCCCGTCCTTGACGTCCGGCGCGCCAGCCGCGCGCACGATGGTGGCATCAACGCCTTCGGTGGAGATGGTCAGCGTGCCGCGCCCCTTGCCTGCCATCGCGTCGCGCGCATTGGTGGCAAGGTTCATCAGCGCGTTGGCAAGCTCGTCCTTGTCAATGCGTACCAGCGGCACATCCCGGCCATGACGCACTTCCACGCGCACCCATTCTTCCACGCTCTGGCGCACCAGGTGTACGGTATCGGCGAGCGTCTCGGTCAGATCGACAGTCTCGACGCGCAGGGTCTGCTTGCGGGCAAAGGCCAGCAAGTGCTTGATCCGGCCTGCCGCCTGCGCCACCACGCCATTGATGTTCTGCAGGTCCGGATAGGTCGGATCCCCTACCGGATGGCGCAGCAGCAAATTGTCGGTATTCAGCCGGATCGCGGTCAGGAAATTGTTGAAGTCGTGGGCCACGCGCGCCACCAGCTCACCGACCGCTTTGAGCTTTTGGGCCTGCGCGTACTGGCCTTCCAGCTCGCGCAAAGCCGTGATGTCCACCAGATAGGCCGCCCGCTTGCCCGAACGCGCCGGCGACAGGAAGAGATGCACGTCGCGCAAGCCGTCCGACGATTTCAGCTTGAGCGCCACCGGCTCGCTGCGCCCTGACATGGCCGCAGCAAAGGCCGCCTCCGCACTGTCTCCGAGGCTCCAGTCGAACAGGCTTTCAAATGCCTTGCCCGGCAGCGCCGCGCCGCCCGACAGCTGCACCAGGGCCGGATTGGCATCCTCGATGATCGAGCGGGCCGGGTCGGCGCCGTCAAGGCGCGCCACGCCAAACGGCGCGCTGGCAAACATGTCATCGAAGGTCCGTCCAGTACGCCCGCCCGTGTGCTGGGCAATCATCTGGGCGACGCCGGGGGGCGTGCCTGCCGCTGTCAGCCCGTAAACCACGGCGCGCGCGCGCACAGGGCGCCCCTCATCCCACTCAACGGCGAGGGTAATCGGGCTTTCAACACCTTCGCGAGCCAGCAGCCGCGCATCAAGGCGTACAACGCCCTTCTCGCCACGCGTTTTCAGGAAGCCCTTGGCCATGTCACCGGCCAGGAAGTCTTTCACCTTCAGGGCCTGCCCCTCAGGCACATCCAGCCAGGAGCGCAAGGTCGCATTGGCGGCCAGCACGCGGCCCTCGCCATCGGCCATGAACAGGCCCACCGGCGCATGCTCGGCCCAGTCCGGCGTTCCGGCTTCAGCTTCCAGCGTGTCGCCTGCGCGCACTTCGGTGAAGCGCCACAGCGCGCCGCCCTGCGGCACCGGATCAATGGAAACGCTATACACGCCGCCACCGGACTCTCCGAGCGCGGTAAGGGTTTCACGGGCGGCCTCGCCCGATGCGGCTGCGCGCGACAGACGGTAGAGCGCGCCGCCCGAACTGCCCGGCCACAAACGGTCCGGCGCTGGCAGGGCAATGCCTGCAGTCAGCGGCATCACGGTCTTTGCCAGCTTCTGGTAGGCGTTATTGGCCCAGATCGCCCGCCCACGCACATCGGTGATGAGTATCGGTTCGCCCGCCGCATCAATGGCGGCACTGACCAGCGCATCAGCCTTGGGCCGGACCGCAGGCTCAATGCGCAGCGAACGCGCGGCGCTCTCCCCGGCGGCCAGCGCGAACATGAGAATGAAGGCGACGAACGCTATGCCCGACAGCAGCACAAACCCGTGCCAGCCCGCCGTCGACGCGGCAATGAGCGAGAAGCCGGCCGCCCCAAGCGCCAGCAGGCCCGAAATCCAGAACACGGTGCGCGCCAGCAGCGTGATCCGGCTCTGACGCTCTCTGGGAAGCGACTGCTTACGCACCGACACAGGTCCGGTACTGCCCTTCGCGGGCTTCGGATCCGGCTTTGCGGCCTTGTCTGTGCGGGCGGGGGCGTCGGTCATCACGGCACTCCGTGTGGGAAAAGCGATTCGGCCACTGGTTTGACTGATTCAGGTTAACCAGTTTTCCGCGCCCTGACGAAAACTTCTGCGGCAGGCCGCCCGCTTGCGCGTGCCGATTACGAGCCAGGCCAGCGCTTCTATTTCGAGGACCGGGACGGGATCGAGTACGAGGTGGTGAGCTATTCCTAGCGCCGCTTCTTGAGCGACAGGACATAGCCGATCACCTTGGCGACAGCGGCGAAGTGCTCAGGCGGGATCACCTCGTCGAGATCGACGCTGGCGTGCAGGGCGCGCGCCAGCGGCGGATCCTCCACGATGGGCACGCCATGCTCCTCGGCGATCTCGCGGATTTTCAGCGCCACCGCTTCCACGCCCTTGGCCACACATATCGGCGCGGCCGTCACACCCTGCTGGTATTTCAGCGCCACCGCGTAGTGGGTCGGGTTGGTGATGACGACAGCCGCCTCCGGCACGGCGGCCATCATGCGTTTGCGGGCCCGCTCCTGACGTATCTGGCGCAGGCGCGCGCGCACCATCGGGTCGCCTTCGGACTCCTTGAACTCATCGCGGATCTCGCGGCGGCTCATCTTGTTGCGGTCATAGAATTGCTGGCGCTGGAAAATGTAATCGGCCAGCGCGATGATCGCGAACACCGCCAGCGCCGCCAGCATGAGCTGGATGGCAATCTCACGGAACAGCACCAGAATCTGGGCTGGCGCCACGGCAGGCAGACCGGCCAGCAGCGACTGGCGCGGCCACAGCACAATGGTGATGGCGATGGCCACCAGCGCCATCTTGGCGAGGCCCTTGACGAAATTCACCCAGCCCTGAGGCCCGAGAATACGCTTCACGCCTTCGACAGGGTTCAGCTTGCTGAGCTTGGGCTCCAGCTTGGACGTGGTGAAGATCAGCCCATGCTGGACAAAATGGCCCGCCAGCGCCGCCGCAATGATCGCCCCGAACGCCAGCCCCATGACCAGCAGGACTTTCATCACCGCAGCCAAGGTCAGCACCAGCGCGCCGGTATTGTCGAGCGACATCTCGTGAGGCTGGGACAGGAAAACCGACAGCTCACGCGTCAGCCCTGCACCCATGGACGGCCCGAAGGCGGCCAGCACGCCAAGGCCTGCCGCCAGGATAAACCAGGCCGGGATTTCCTGGGATTTGGGGACGTCGCCTTTCTCGCGCGCCTTGTCCAGCTTTCGCTGGCTTGGCGGCTCGGTCTTTTCGCTCTTGTCTTCACCTTCTGCCATGTGATCCTCACATCAGCGTTGCGGTGAAGGCTTCAAAGCGTTCCAGCCAGACCATGGCGATGGTGCCAAGGGCGAGCGCGAAAATGGTGAAACCGATCAGGATGTTCACCGGCATGGCGACGAAAAATATCTGCACCTGCGGCATCATTTTCGAGAGCACGCCAAGGCCCAGATAGAAGACGAGCCCGAACAGGACCAGCGGGGCGGCCAGCTGGATACCGATATTGAACGCGCTGATGAAAATATCCACGGCCCATTGCGCCGCATCACCCCACATGGGCACCTGACCGGCCGGCATCATCATGTAGGAGCCGGCCGCCGCCTGCAGCAGCAAATGGTGCAGATTGGTGGTGAAGATCAGCACGATGAAAAGCAGGTTCAGGAAGGCCGCCGGCAAGGCGCCGGTCTGACCTTGCGCCGGGTCAAACGCCTGGGCCATGGCAATACCGCTCTGATAGCCGATCACCTGACCTGCCACGGATGCGGAGGCCAGCAGCATGCGTGCAACGCCGCCAATCATCAGGCCAATGACCGCCTCGCCAGCGACATAGCCAGCAAGCCCGCCGAGCGTATCAGGCTGCGCGGGCAGCATCGGCGCCACGACCGGCCCGATGGCAAAGGAGAATGCCAGCGCGAAAGACAGCCTGATGCGGATCGGGATGCCCGGCTCGGCAAAGCCCGGCAGCAGCATGAGGATTGCGCCCATGCGGGCGAACACCAGCGCGGCGGCAAAGACGATGGCAGGAAGATCGAAGGTCAGAATCATCGCGGCTTCAGCCTGCCGCGATTCTGTCCGCGATATTGGTCATGAATGCGCCCAGCACCGCGCCCATCAGCGGCATGAAGACAATCAGCGCCAGAAAGATCGCGAAAATCTTCGGCACGAAGACCAGCGTCATCTCCTGGACCTGCGTCAATGCCTGAAATAGTGCGATGATGACGCCGACAGCCAGCCCGACAATCATGATGGGCGCGGCCATGGCAAGCATGGTCCAGATGGCTTCCCGGCCAACATCAAGCACTTCTGCGCCCGTCATTCTGTCAGGCTCCCGCTGGCGTTACGTGTTGGTCCAGACGCCATTGCGCCGGTTAAGAAAGGTTAAACATCCGTTTACCCTGTTTACGCGTTATCGCGCCGCCACCGCTCCATGGAACCGGAAATCGCAAACGTTTCCCGGTATTTGGGCGAACCTGACGGACGAGGCGGGCGCTCCGATGTCAGCGCCATGATTTCAGCCAGCTTGTTGTGCGCAGCGCCCGCCTGCCCGGCCCCGATATAGGCGTGCAGCTCAACGAGTGCGTTGGACAGCGGATCGTGAGCGCGGATCACGAAATAGGGCTCATCGTCGGCAAGATCGGGCAGGCAGTCGAACTGCGAGGGATTGGCCTTCGAGCCAAGCGGTGCATCACTCATTGTTTCAACCCTTTCCAGCCGGGACATGGGAACCGCCGAAAAGCGGCCTGCAGTCGGCAGTTCTAGCCGATTCCCTGCCCGCTGGCATTTACGCACATACCCTCTTTTCGGCGCCCCCGTTGATTGCCAAATATATCGATGCGCGGCGGACACCCTTGCGGCCCGCGCGCAATATTTTTTGAGCGTTCTTTTGTCTGGAGTTTCCCATGACCACCGAGACCGCCGCGTCACCGGCGCGGCTCACCCTGTATGCCATCATCGCCGCTGTGACCGGCTCGCTCTTCATCACCGTTACCGGCTTTCTGACCGTCGCGGCCGTGATCTGGGCGCTGGGCATGACCCTGCATCTGCCCATGCTGGCCATCGAGATCGGCGAAGTGCTCGCCGGTATCGGCGCAGTGGTGCTGACCGTGATCCTTATCCGCGGCGCCCTCGCGCTGGAGCGGCAGAGACTGACCGGCGAACTGGTCTGACATTCAGCGTCAGCCGGGCCAGCCCGTCTTGCCGTTGCCATAATTGACCGCGCACACTTCCCCCGGATACGCCATCATCTGGCGGCAACGGGGAGGAATGCGTGATGACAGTTCGCGTGATAACGGGCGCTGCAGTGCTGGCTGCGCTTGCACTGGCAGCATGCGGCAATGGCGGTCAGGACGGTGGCGATCGCTATCGCGGCGATGCGGCAGTAGACGCCGCCTCTTCGCCGCAAATGTATGAGATGGCACTGTCCTCCCGGCAGGCCAGCCCTGCTCCGCCCCCGCCGCCACAAGCGGGCGCGCAGGATGAACAGGCGGCTCTGCTGGCCTATGCGCACAATTATGGCCTGCGCCTGCCAGCCCGCGTGCTGGCCGACGTTCACACCGCCCACCAGCAGGCCTGCGCGGCAGCCGGTGGCAGTGTCTGCCGCGTCGTCAGCGCGACGATCAATGATCCTGATGGCGAGCGTCCCTCCGGCGCGCTGGAGATACGCGCCCGGCCGGACTGGATCGCCAGCTTCCGCGAACGCCTGGCGGGCGAGGTCGATGAGGCCGGCGGCAATATCCAGAGCGAAAACACCAGCGTTGATGATCTGACCACCCAGATTGTCGACGGCGAAGCACGCCTTCGCGCCCAGACGGCCCTGCGTGACCGGCTGCAAGCCCTGCTGGAGACCAATGAAGGGCCTATGGCTGATATACTGGCCGTCGAGCGGGAACTGGCCCGTGTCCAGTCCGACATCGATGCGCGAGCGAGCGTGATCGCCGCGCTGCGCACGCGCGTCGAGACATCCCGCCTGACGCTGCACTACCAGCCCATCGTCAGCCAGACTTCGCCAGTGCGTTTCAACCCGATCATGCAGGCACTGGAAGACTTTACAGATACGCTCTCCGAGGGCGTGGCAGCGGTGATCGTGTTCATCGCCGTGATCCTGCCCTGGCTGATCCTCATCATTCCGGCAGTGTTCCTGATCCGCTGGCTTCTGGCACGGCGCAAGCGCGGCAAGGCCGCAGCAAGGCCATCATAGCCCATAACCGGGCCTGCGCCGTTGCCGGTGAACGGCAACGGCGCGTTAACCACGCTCCTTAACGCCGTTCTAAACCGGCTGGCGTATCGTGCCTGCGATTTCGCCTCATCGGGTGAGAAGCAGCGGAGCCTGTCATGGCCAAGGCCATCTTTCACAAGCACCAGCGCGTATTCGTCCATCCGGTCGGCACTTGGGCGCTGGTAGAGAAGGTCAAGCCGCAATGGGTCCGCGACGTCGAGGAGCCGGTAAAGGTCTTCTACGATTGCGGGCTGGGGCGGGATTTTCAGGCACACGAGCTTTCCGTAGAGGATAGCGGCGGCGAGAACACCGGCAGCAACTGGCGCATACTGCGCGCAGCCAATAAATGGCAGACGCCGGAGGAATGCGCCCACCATCCCTTCCCCGGCACCTATCCGGTAGTCGTAACCGACCAGCAGAACTGGGGCGGCTGGCGCACGCCGGGCGCTGAATATGACCGCGATCCGCACCGCATCGAGACGCAAGCGCGCCTGATCGCGCAGGCGCCGCGCCTCCTGGCCCTTGCTGAAGCGATGGCGCGCGCCGTTGCCGACAACCCTGAATGCGGCCCCGAACTGGTGGGGCTCGCCCGCCAGATGTCAGAGACCGTCCGCACTGTGCGCGCAAGGCCGGGCGAGCCGGGGAACGCGGCCCGCCAGGCCGCCGAATAATACCTCACGGACGCTGGACGTTTACCGGCCTGCAACCCTATTCTGGCGGGTATGATTCGAGCCCGGAAAGCGCGCAACGCCGACACACGGCGTCAGGCCGGTCGGCTGGCCATGAACGGGCCTGCCAGCGGCCGTGCGCGCCTGTCCCGGCTCGTGCTCATTTTCCTGATCATATTTGCTGGCGTTTTCGGTGCCGTCATCTGGGCCAAGCTGCAGATGGAATGGACCTCTGCACGCGCAGAGGCGGAAAACCGCCAGGCCCGCAGCGCCGCCTTCATCGCGGAAAGCGTCTCCGGGCGCTTGTCCGAGATACGCGGCGCCCTGAGCTTTGCTGCCGCCAGCCTGGCCCGGCCGGGTGACGAAGAGAGCCAGCTTGCCATTGTAGAGGCAGTTACGGGCTCGTCTTACGTGTCGGGGGCGGCGCTCTGGCTGCCCGACAGCACGCCACTGACAGCTGGAAGCGTGCCCGCTGATCTGGCTGCAGCCGCCGATGCAGCGCTTGGCGGGCCGCAATGGGTAGCCGGTATTGCGGGCGACACTGCCCATGTCGTCCTGGCAGCGCCGGTTCCACTGCCGGACCGGCGCGTAGGCACGCTGCTGGCCTTCGCCAGCCCGTCCGAACTGATAAGCGCGGACCGCGCCGCCCGTATTGCCGTGCTGACTGACAGCGTGGGCCGCACGCTCGCGCTATTCCCGGAAGCGCCGGTTTCCGGGGCGCCGCTGGCAGCCGAGCGGTTCGGGCTGCAGAGTTCTGACGTCCGGGCGCTGGGCGATTCCGGCGGCGGCGCCATGACAGGCGCGCGCCTTGGCGAGACCGAGCAGGTGCTGGGGGTGGCCCGGCTGCGTGACGCCCCCTTGTACGTCTACGCCGTTGGCCCGGCAGGGCTCGACGCCATGGCCTGGAACATGACACTCATTTTCCATGCTCTTCTGTTCTTCGGGCCGCTGTTTACCGCCATCGCGTTTTACGTCGTGCTGCTGATGCAGACCGGGGCGCTGAAAAAGGCTGAAGCGCGCCTGCGTGATTCCGAGCGCCGCTTCCGGCTGGCCATCGAAGGCGCGCGCTGCGGCGTCTGGGACTGGGATCTGGAAACCGACGCCGTTTTCATCACCGACTCCTTTGCTCGCATGCTGGGGCTGGATGATGCAGCCAGCATGTCCGGCGCCGAGTTTCTCCAGCTGTTGTCGAACGAGGACCGCTCCCGCCTGCGCACGGCTATCCGGGCCGCATCCAGAGCGGAGGAAGTGGATCTGGAGGTTCGCGCGCAAAATCTGGCTGTCTGGGTGCAGATGCGCGGCCGCCCTCTGGCCACTGACGGGGCCGGACCGGGACGCCGGCTCGTCGGCGTCGCGATTGATGTGACCGAGCGTAAAGGCGCGCAAAAGCGCGTACTCGCCGCCGAGACCCGGCTGCGGGCCGCGCTAGAGTCCATGACGGAGAGCTTTGCCTTGTGGGATTCGCGCCGCCGCCTGGTGCTGTGGAACCGCAAATTCCGCGATTTCTTCAACCTGCCTGAAGGCTCTCTGCGTGCGGGCATGGCGTATGAGGCTGTAGAGGCAGCGGCGTCCGGCTCTATAGCCAATGTCCACGCCAGCGAGAATGACGGCGAATCCTACCAGATGGAGCTGAATGACGGGCGCTGGCTGCATTATTCGGAACGTCAGACCGCCGATGGCGGCCTGGTCAGCGTGGGCGCGGACATCACGCTTCTCAAGCAGCAGCAGGGCGAGCTGCGCGATAACCAGGAGAGGCTGCGTCAGTCCTATAACGAGCTCGAAACCTCATCCCAGCAGATCAGGGAGCTCGCCAGGAGCCATCACGAGGAAAAGCTGCGCGCCGAAGAGGCCAACAGGTCCAAGTCTGAATTCCTGGCCAATATGAGTCATGAGCTGCGCACGCCGCTGAACGCCATTATCGGCTTCAGCGAGATGATGCAGAAGCAGATTTTCGGCCCGCTCGGCCATGACCGCTATATCGAGTATGCCGGCGACATCCACAATTCGGGTGGCCTGCTGCTCTCGCTCATCAACGACATCCTCGATATGTCGAAGATCGAGGCGGGCAAGATGAGCCTGCAGACCGAACCGCTCGATCCGGCTGCCGTTATCGATCAGTGCATCCGCCTGATCGGCGCACGCGCGCAGGAAAAGAGCCTGCAGGTACGCGCCGAATGCGGTGATCTGCCAGAGATTGATGCCGACCCGCGCGCGCTCAAGCAGATATTGCTGAACCTGATGTCAAACGCGGTGAAGTTCACGCCGGAGGGCGGCCGCGTCGTGGTGCGCGGGTTCGAGGCCGCTGACGGCATTGTGCTGCAGGTTGCCGATACCGGCATTGGCATCGCGGAAGAAGATTTGCCCCGGCTCGGCCGGCCGTTCGAGCAGATCGAGAGCCAGCATTCCAAGAGCTATCAGGGCTCAGGCCTCGGTCTGGCCCTGTCGAAATCGCTGGTGGAGCTGCATGGCGGCGAGCTGCGTATCGACTCGGTGCTGGGCAAGGGCACCACCATCTCTTTCACCATTCCCCGGCATCAAAATCAGCCGGGCGGCAATGGCAGCGGCGATACCAGCGCCGTCAACGAGGCCGCAGAATAGTCTATTCGGGCCGTTCGCCACCGTGATGGTGACGGCGTTCTTCGCCCGGCCTTTCACCACCTCGCCTCATGCCCCGCCCGCGCGGCGCGTAGGCCGCCTCCAGCGCGGCCCGGCGGGCCTCCGGCTCGAGGTCCGAAACGATACCGAGGATTACCTCTTCACCCGCTGCATCCAGCTGCGAGCGCAAGGCGCGTATATCGGCCGTCAGAGCCAGCAGCGCGGCTTCGTCGAACTCATCGGCGCGCAGGAGGGCGTTCATCTCGCGGCGGCGTGCAATCATCTCGCCGAACAGGGGACGCAGCTCACGCAGACCCTCGCGCAACTCCGCGCGGGCCGCCTCGCGGCGCTCCTCGGGCAGCGCGGCAATAAAGGCGCGCGGATTGAAGCCGCCACTGCCGGGCATGTGCCCGCCCGCTTCATGGACAGCGCCCGCCGGCGTCAGCGCGCGCTGGGCAAGTATCCCCGCCAGCACACCATTGGCGCCCAGCGACACGACAAGAAGTGCAATCCAGAAGCGCCGCCCCTCAAACCAGTTCATCAGCGCACCTCACCATCAATGAAATCGACCACCTCTTCATAGGCAGGGTCTGCAAAGCTGGAGAATGCCATGGCATAGGCCGCATCGCTCTGGCCGGCACCGCCAAGGCTTGCACCGCCCCAGCCAAGCCCCAGCCCGGCACTGAGCGCGAGCACTGCCGCCAGCCGCGCCCATTCAGGGGCAAAGCGCGCCTGAGCCTGCCCGGCGGCGAGTATGCGCCCTGCAAGACCGGCAGAGGGCGGTTTGGCCCGCGCCGCTTCCAGCAGCATGTCGAGTTCGCCGTCCTCGGCCATCAGCCTGGAGGTTATCTCGCGATGGCTTTCCATGAAGGCCAGCGCGCCGGGGCGCTCTGCCTGCGGCCAGCGCTTCAGGTCAGCACCATACGCAGAGAGAAGTGTGGAAAATCGTGTCTCGTCCATCATATCGGGTCCCCCTGGCTCTGATCGCCACGCCCATGAGCCAGCGTGTTAATGAGGTCGGCAGCGTTCTCTGCCAGGTGCTCGCGCAGGCTGCGCCGCGCTCGTGACAGCAGGGATTCCATCGCTTCCACACTGACCTCCATTATCTCTGCCGCCTCGATATTGCCCAGCTCCTGAAAATGACAAAGTTCAAGCGCCAGGCGCTGGCGTTCGGGCAGGGCAGCAACAGCGGCGCGTACGGCCTCCTGACTGTCCTTGCCCGCGAGTACGCTGTCCGCATCCGCCTCGCCATCTGCCCGCTCATAGTTTTCGGGCATGCTGGTTTCGCGGCGTTTTCTCAGGCGGTCATAACAAAGATTGACCGCAATTCTCATCACCCAGCTATCGAAACGCGCCGTGCCGGGCTTCCATTTGTGTGCATGGCGCCAGACCTTCAGATAGGTCTCCTGGGCCACGTCTTCGGCTTCGCTGTTATCGCCCAGCAGGCGCCAGGCAACGCCTGTGATCTTCGGCAGTGTCCGGGTAATGAACGCCTGCATGGCAACGCTATCGCCCCGGGCGAGCGCGCGCGCCAGCGCGGCGTCGCTGTCAGGGACGGCGCCTTTTCCCGAGCCGGTAATGACCTGCAGAACCGGCCGGATGGACGCCTCCCTGACAAGCTGACCTTCAGTCGCTCTAGTCGCGGCTGCGGCGCTGGCGGCGTTCACCGCGCTCACCCCGTTCACCGCGTTGAGCGCGCATTTCCGCCATACGTTCCTGCACAGCGGCGACGGTGACGGAATCATTACCTTCACCAGCCCAGCGGTCAAACATGGCATTACCGCGCGCCTCGAAATCAGCGCGGGTGATCTCGCGATCGGCACGTTCGCTGCGCTCGCCGCCTCGCTCGCCCCATTGACGGCGGCGTTCACCACCTTCGGAAGCACGCTCTGCACGGCGTTCAGCCCAGCGCTCACGCATCAGCTCACGGTCGGCCGCATTGATGACGCCGTCATTATTGGCGTCCATGCGGTCAAACATGGTGTTGTGATGGGCCAGAAACTCGGCGCGGGTGATGACGCCATCGCCGTCAGCATCAATGCTGGCGAGACGTTCGGCAAAAGCTTCAGGATTGGCGCGCGGGCCGCGATGGCCCCAGCGATGGCCGCGGCGTTCACCGCGTTCGCCAGCTTCAGATTCCTGCACGGCCGTCTCAGCGGCAACAGCGCTGACAGACATGACCGGCACGGAGGTAAAGCCGAGCGCCAGAGCGGCTGCGGCAAATTTCAGGGAGGTTTTCATTGCGTCGTAACTCCGATTGCTTCGGTGAGCAGTTGTCCCTCTGCACCCATTCAAACGAAGTGCGGCGCTCCTATCCGTCGCGCGCCGATGCTCTTTCTTCTACCGTCTTGATAAATATGGCTCTTGTCTGGTCCGCGAGCGCCTCTACCCGCGCTCTTAGCGCTTCGAGATTGGCGCAGCCTGCCGCCTGGGCCAGGCGCCGGGCGAAGGGTTCGCTGGCATCTTGCGGATCAAATCCGCTGCCATGGGCCAGCCGGGTCAGCTGCGTCACCGCCTCATAAAGCGCATGCGCCTCCAGCAGGGTGTGAGCGTCCGCCGCCTCCAGCCAGCCTTCACCTGCCAGTCTTTCCAGGGCCTTGCGCGTTGAGGGCTCGCAGCCCAGACGCCCCGCCACCAGCCCTGCCTGCGCCACGAACTCGATGTCCATGAGACCGCCCTGGCGCAGCTTGAGGTCCCACGATGAGGCCGCAGGCTTGTCGCGCTCCAGACGGGCGCGCATGTCGCTGGCGGCCTTGCACACCTCTCCCTCGCTCAGCGTGTGCGCATTGACCGCATCGGCGATGGCGCGGGCGATGGCGCCATTGTCACCATTCGATGCGACAAGGCTCGCGCGTGTCATCGCCATGCGCTCCCACACCCACGCCTCCTCGCGGTAATAGGTCGCGAAGCGCTGCAGCGAGACCGCTACAGGCCCCGCGGAACCCGACGGACGCAAGGCCAGATCAACCGGGTAGAGCGCCCCTTCCTCGGTCGGGGCAGACAGCGCTGACACAAGGCGCTGGGTGAACCGCGTAAACCAGACCGGCGCTTCGAGCGGCTGGGCACCGTCGGACTGCTCGGCTTGCGGTTGGTACACGACAATCAGATCCAGATCGGAATCAGCCGACAGCTCCCCGCCGCCCAGCTTGCCCATGCCCAGCACATGCCACCTGCCGGGCGCGGCTCCGTGACGCCGCCCCATCTCGCGCTCAGCGGCCCCGGACATGGCCATCACGCTATGGCGGGCGAGGATGGAATAGGCGTGGGCCGCCTCGCTGGCTCCGGCGCGGCCCCGTAGGAGCTGCGCGCCTATGCGCAGGCGCTCCTCACGCACGAAGCGGCGCGCGGTGTTCATGGCGTCCTCGAAGGTCTCCCCGCGCGCCAGACGCTCGGTCAGCACTTCCTGGCTGGCTGGACCGGTCTCCGACAGCGGTGCCGCAAACGCAGGCTCCAGCATCACATCCAGAAGTGCCGGGCGCTTGCCGATCTCGTCGGCAAGGCTCGGTGCGAGGCCCAGAATGGCGATCAGCTCGTCCGCCAGCGCCGGATGCGCGGTCAGGAGCGATAGCGGCTGGACGCCCGAAGGCAGCCCCTCAAAGAAGGCCGCAAACCGGGCAAAGGCGGCATCCGCATCCCCAGTCGCGCCAATGGCTTCCACCAGACGCGGTGCCAGACGCGAGAACAGCCTGCGGGCCCGCTCAGTGCGCGCGGCCCGCGCCCTGCCCGCCGCCCAGCCCGATAGCTGATGCCAGATGCGCACCGGATCGGAAAACCCCAGCCGGGAGAGTGTCTCGAGCGTGTCAGGCGTCGGCTCCACCCCGGTCAACACCAGGCTGCCTTCATGGGTGGCGAGGCTCTCGCCCTCCTCGAACTGCTCGGTGAAGGCGTTGTGTACGGCGCGCAGCGTATCGGCCACACGCGCGTCAAACGCCTCGAGCTCGGCATAGCCGGCAAGGGCGGCAACACGCGCCCGGTCGGCATCATTTCGGGGAAGCGTCTGTGTCTGCTCATCGTCCAGCATCTGGATGCGGTGCTCGACATGGCGCAGGAAGGTGTAGCTGTCAGCCAGCACGCGCGCCGTACCGGCCTCGATCAGCTCTGCCTCGCGCAAGGCCTTGAGGGCTGACAAC
This sequence comes from Glycocaulis sp., assembly GCF_051859565.1. Lineage (GTDB taxonomy): Bacteria > Pseudomonadota > Alphaproteobacteria > Caulobacterales > Maricaulaceae > Glycocaulis. The sequence goes on along the minus strand of NZ_JBHYFK010000006.1, from coordinate 86,179 downwards.
GTACCCGCCACGCGCAGCTCCGGCTTTCGCCCGCCAAACACCAGCTGCAGCACCTGGGCGTAGAACTCCACCTCGCGTATGCCGCCAAGTCCGAGCTTCACGTCATGTCCGGCGACATTCAGCTCTGCGCGATTGCCGACGGCCTGTATCTGCTTGGCCAGCGCGCGAATGTCTTCGACGGCAGCGAAATCGAGCGTGCGCCGCCAGATGAAGGGTTCCAGATCGGCGATGAAGGCGTTACCGGCTTCGATGTCGCCCGCTACCGCGCGCGCCTTGGCATAGGCGGCCCGTTCCCAGTTCTGGCCTACCGCCTCGAAATAGTGACGCGCCATGTCGCCATTGACCGCCAGCGGTGTCGAGGACGGGTCGGGGCGCAGGCGCAGATCGGTGCGGAAGACATAGCCCTGCGGCGTCATTTCGCTCATCAGGCGCACAAGGCGCTGGGTGAGGCGCGTGGCGAGCTTTTGCGGCTCTTTCCCTTCGGGCACGATGAAGCGTTCGGCCTCCCAGACAACAACCAGATCAATATCGGAGGAGTAGTTGAGGCTCTGCGTGCCCAGCTTGCCGAGCGCCAGCACGGCAAATCCGGCCACCGCACCATCGTCGCCCGCCAGCCCCATCTCCCGCGCCGCAAAACCCAGCGCGCCCTGCAGGGCAGCATCAGCGAAGGCGGAGATGGTGGCCGTTGTCTGTTCCAGCGGCCATGCGCCAGACAGATCGGCCAGCGCCGTGGCCAGATGGATATCCATCTTGGCCTCGCGCAAGCCCCGCATAAGGTCAGCCTCGGTGTCACATGCGCCTGCCGGGCGCGCGCTGGCAATAACCGCCTCGCACACCGATTCCGGGCTATCCGTGGCCAGCGCCAGCAGGGTGTCGGCGCGCCGCTCCATCAGCCGGGCCAGATAGGGCGAGGCCGACATCACCGCATCAAGAAACTCCGGCGGCCAGGCGGACAGTGCAGCGGACGGAATATTGGCGCGCCGCTGAAGGGCAGCGTCAGCGTCGCGGACAGGAAGCGCTGTAGTGATGCGTTGGGAGACAGGGGCGATCATGGGACGCAAACTGGCCCGCGTCTGACCCTCAAGGCAAGCGCCTCACTCGCGATAGGCCGGGAAACGCAAGGCGATGCGCAGCCCTGTCCCCTCACCGCTGGATGAGCCGGGACCATCATCGAGTGTCAGCTCGGCGCCGTGGACCTCGGCAATTGCGTGGACCAGTGACAGGCCGAGCCCCACACCGGGCAGGTTCCGGCTGGCCTCCAGACGCACGAACCGCTCCAGCACGCGCGGACGGTCCTCTGCGGCGATGCCCGGCCCTGTGTCCGTGACAGACAATTCCACTTCTCCACGGGAGGTGGATCGAACCCGCAGCATGATGGCGCCGCCCTCGGGCGTGTACTTGATGGCGTTGTCCACAAGGTTGGCAATCGCCTGCGCTACAAGCTCGCGATCACCCAGAATGGTCAGGCCCGGATGCGTATCCATTGCGAAATCATGGCCGGTTTCCTCGCATACCGGCTCGTAGAGCTCGGCCACGTCGGCAATGATTTCGGCCGGATCGAGCGTTTCAAACGCGCGCCGCCGCTCGCCGGTCTGCAGGCGTGAGAGAGACAATACCGCGTTGAAGGTTTTGAGCAGTTCGTCAGAATCGGAGATGGCCTGCGCCAGCGCGGCCTCACGGTCGGCCAGATCGCCTTCGGTCACGAGCGCCGCTTCCAGCCGCCCGCGCATGCGCGTCAGCGGCAGGCGGAGATCATGAGCGATGGAATCGCCCGCCGAGCGCATGCGCTGCATGAGGCGCTCCACGCGGTCCAGCATGTCGTTGAAGTTGGAAGCGAGGTCATCAAGCTCGTCGCCGGAGAAATTGCGCGGCGCACGGCTCTGCAGCCGTCCCGCCATCACTTCACGGGCCGCTGCATTGATGTCGTCGAGACGGCGCGAGAAGCGCCGGCTGACCACCGCGCCTGAAACAATGCCCATCGCCACAGCGAGGCCCGACGCAATCAGCACTGCGTTGAGGATATAGGTGACGAAGCGCGCCTCGTCCTCGACATCAAGGCCGACGAAAAGCGTGTATCCGCCTTCCAGCTCGCTGATCAGGCCGCGCGCCGCCCGGCTAGGCTCTGCCGCCGTCTGCCCGCCAAGCGGCGCACGCTCATAGGTGAAACGCACACGCCCCTGATCGTCCGGCGTGATGGCAGGAAGATTGGAAATATTGCCCGACAGCCGACGCCCGGATGGCTGGTTGAGGAGATAAAGAAACTCCCCGCCTGCCACAGAACGCTGGACGATATAGCGATTGGCCGCCGCGGCCCCTTCAGCCCGGAAGCGCGCCTCAATGGCAACGCTTTCCTGCGCGATGGCATTGTCGGCGCGGCGCACGCCCGCGGTAACAGTCGCCGCATACACCAGTGCCAGAATCACGAAGCTGGAAAACGCAAACAGCGCCGCCGACAGCAGGGTCAGCCGGAAGGCCGTCGTACGGGTGAAGGAGGGCAGGATGAACCTGCCACCCGTCCCCGGAGTGGACAACGGCGCGTCGCTCACGCCTGCAGCCGGTAACCGGCCCCGCGTACCGTGTGCAGCATGGTCGACCCGAACGGTTTGTCGATCTTGGAGCGGAGCCGGGAAATGTGGACATCGATAACATTGGTCTGGGGGTCAAAGTGATAGTCCCAGACCTTTTCCAGCAGCATGGTACGCGTCACCACCTGCCCGGCATGGCGCATCAGGAACTCCAGCAGACGGAACTCGCGCGGCTGCAGGAGCACATCCTCCCCGCCGCGCTTAACCGTACGCGCCAGGAGATCCATCTCCAGATCACCCACGGCAAGCTGGGTCTGGACCGAGCCCGGATCACGCCGGCGCGCCAGCACCTCAACACGGGCGAGTAGTTCAGCAAAGGCATAAGGCTTGACCAGATAATCGTCAGCGCCGGATTTAAGCCCGTCCACCCGGTCATCCACCTCGCCCAGAGCGGAGAGGATGAGGATCGGGGTTGCCATGCCTTCGGCACGCAGCGTCTCGATCACGGACAGCCCGTCACGCCGGGGCATCATCCGGTCAACGACCAGCACGTCATACTGGCCGTCACGGGCCATATCCAGGCCCTCCTCGCCGTCATGGGCTGCGTCGCAGACATGCCCCGCCTCGCGCAGGCCCCGGCACATGAAGGCCGCTACCTGCTTGTCGTCTTCCATGATGAGAACGCGCATGCCCGGAACTCCCGATCCAGATAGTGATTATGCCGCCCTATTCAGCGTCCAGCCGGAGGGCGACATAGCGCACCCCGCCCTGCTGCCGGGCTACCAGAACAAGCACCGCGTTGCGGTTGCTCTCGCGCGCAGCCGCCACTGCGGCCCGCAAATCCTCGACGCTGCTGACATCGCGGCCACCTGCTTCCAGAATGACATCGCCGGTGCGGATATCGCGGCGCGAAGCTTCGGAATCTGAGCGCACACCACTTACCAGAAGGCCGCGCGTTCCACTGGCACCTACACGCTCGCGCGCAGCATCGTCCGCCGGAGCGAGGCTCATGCCGAACACTTCGTTGCGCGAAGGCTGGACTTCAGGCGTGGATGACGGCGTACCGGCATCCGGGCGCTCCGACAGGCGCACGCGGATGGTGCGTTCACGGCCGTCACGGATCACGCGCAGCTCGACCCGCTCACCGGGCGGCACCGAACCGATGCGCTGGAACAGTTCGCGCTGCTCGTTCACGGTCTGGCCGTCAATGCGGATGATGACGTCGCCGTTCTGCAGTCCGGCTTGGGCGGCCGGGGTTCCGGCGATGACTTCAGCAACCAGCACGCCGCGCCGGTCACGCGGCAGGCCAAGGCTCTCGGCGAGATCAGCGGTCAGCGATTGCGGCGCAATGCCCAGATAGCCGCGGCGCACTTCACCGCCCTGGATAAGCTGGTCGACAACCGATGCCGCCAGATCTGAAGGAATGGCAAAGCCGATGCCGACATTGCCGCCCGTAGGCGAGAAGATCGCAGAGTTCACGCCCACCACATTGCCATTGAGATCAAAGGCCGGCCCGCCGGAATTGCCCCGGTTGATGGGGGCGTCGATCTGCAGGAAGTTCGTGTAGAGCTGGGTATTGCCCAGAGGGCGGCCAATCGCGGAGACGATACCGGCCGTCGCCGTGCCGCCAAGGCCGAACGGGTTGCCGACTGCCACGACCCAGTCACCCACACGGATGGAGGGGGTGCGGTCCAGGCTGACATGGGCAAATTCCCTGCCCGAGCCGTTCACCCGCAAAAGGGCAATGTCCGTCGCCGCATCCCGGCCTACCACTTCCGCCGGAAACTCGGAGCCATCTGACAGCGTCACCGTGATCTCGCTCGACCCGGCAATGACGTGTTCGTTGGTTACAAGCAGGCCATCAGCGGAGATGAAGAAGCCTGACCCTTGCGACCGGCGCTCGCGCGGCTGGGCCGGGGCGCCCTGCCCGCCAAAGCGCTCGAAGAACTCGCGAAACTGGGGCGGAATGTCGGACAGGTCCGGCACGCCGCGCGGATCGACGCTGCCCGCCGCTTCAATGGATACAACAGCCGGGCTGACCCGTTCGATCAGGTCGGCAAACGACATCGGCGTGCCGGGCGGCATGGAAGCCGCGCTTCTGGCGGTCTGGGCCGATGCGCCCGGAGAAAGCTCCATCGGCATCAGGCAGACACTGCCCGCAAGCAGGGCGGGGATCAGAAGCGAACGGAAGGCGCACGGTGACATCATGAGAAATCCTCTGGCGGTTGGGTGTGGTTTGACCCCGCTTGCAAGGGCGGAGCCAGATCGTCCCTGACCGCGTTCATGAACGGGTCAGGCTCTACGCTCTATTACCAAATGGTGACGAAGCTGTAATGATAAAGGGGGTCAGGTCTCGTCACCCGCATAGGCGGTGTCGATATGGGAGCTGCGTTCCAGCGTGCGGTGGACCGGACACTTGTTCGCAATCTCGACGAGCTTGTCTGACTGCTCTGGGCTCAGCCCGCCCTCAACCGAAATCGTACGGGTAAACACATCGCGCGGCGGCTGGCCCTCTTCGGCGTCGCTTCTGGCATGGGTCACGTGGGTCGAGATACGCCCCAGCGCCCAGTTCTTCCGGTCTGTATACATCCGCAAGGTGATGGTGGTGCAGGCGGCGAGCGCGGTTGAGAGAAGCTGATAGGGAGCCGGACCGGCATCAAACCCGCCAAGCTCCTCCGGCTCGTCGACCAGAAAGCGCGCTTCGCCTGTCGATGCCCAGCTCAAGTAAGCGCCCTTGCCTGTTTCCTGCACGAGGGCTGAGTTATGGCCCGGCGGCGAGGCGGGCGCAGCAGGCAGCGGATCGTTCAGCGCGTAGCGCTCCGCCCAGGCTGCGATGACCTTGGCTGCGTGGCCCGCATGCGCGGCGCCGGTCAGCAAATGATCGCCATCATCAAGACTGAGAAAGCTCTTGGGATGTTTCGCAGCAACGAACAGCCGCGTCGCGTTATCGATACCGACAATCTCGTCGCGCGGCGCGTGCGCGACGAGCAGGGCCGCTTTCAGCCCCTTGGCAGCGTCCAGCACGTTCTGTCCGGCAATGTCGTCAAGGAACTGCTCGCGGATGGTGAAGGGCCGTCCCGCCAGCTGGACGCGCGCCTCGCCGGTCTGGTGGATCGTGTCCACATCATCGGCGAACTGCTTCTCCACATGAGCCGCATCGGCAGGTGCACCAATAGTCACCACCGCCTTCACTTCAGGGAGTTTCGCCGCCGCCACCAGCACCGCCGCGCCGCCAAGCGAATGCCCGATCAGGATAGATGGCGCCTCATAGTGCTGGCGTAAATGATCGGCAGCGTGCACCAGATCTTCGATATTGGAGGAGAAATTCGTATTGGCGAACTCGCCGTCCGACTGCCCCAGCCCGGTGAAATCAAAGCGCAGGACCGCAATGCCGTGAGCTGCCAGTTCGCGCGCCACCCGTGCGGCCGCCAGCGTGTCCTTGGAGCAGGAGAAACAATGCGCAAACAGCGCATAGCCGCGCGGCGGCGCCTTGGGCCGGTCCAGCCTTGCCGCCAGCGTCCCGCCCTGGCTGCCCTCAAATTCCAGCTTTTCCGACCGCATCTCACCACTCCTGCTTTGCCTTGACGGCAGGAGTGTCCGGCAAGCAGCTTGCCCTTACAAGCCGTCCTTGGCGGCCTTGCGGCGCATGCTGGTGAACAGGAGCGCACCGCCCAGTGCCAGAAAGATCAAAGGTGCCAGCCAGAGCGGCAGAGTGCGCGCTTCCACCGGCGGGCGCATCAGCACTTCATGGCCAAAGCGCGCCACCAGCGCGGTGCGCACGGCTTCGTCTTCGCGCCCTGCGGCAATCTCCTCGCGGATGAAGCGGCGCATATCGCCCGCCATCGGCGCACTGGAATCCAGCACCGACTCGCCCGCACACACCATGCAGCGCACTTCACGCATCAGGCCTTGCGCGCGCGCCTCGTCAGCCGGTGCCAGTTCGGGCGCGGCCTGCAGGGCCAGGGCCATCAGAAGCGCGGCGATCATGGCAGCACCGCGCGTTGGCGGCGGGTAAGCACCTGCGCTATCAGCGCTGAAACCCCGCCCAGCACGATCAGCGTCGCGCCAAGGCCCAGCATCCAGACCAGCGGGTGGAAGGCGGCGCGGATTTCGTAAGCCGCACTGCCATCCTCGCGCGGACGCGCCTCGCCGATGGAGACATAAATGTCGCCAGTGATGGACGAGCCCAGCCCCACTTCGCGGGTATGCTGGTCAGCCGCCCAGTAGAAACGCCGCTCCGGGCTGATTGTGCGCCCGTCCGACACGGCAAGCGTGGCACGATCCGCCAGATAGTTCGGGCCATCGGCGCGGCGCACATCGGTGAGGGTCAGCGTGTGTCCGGCAATCTCTATGCTTTCACCGCGGCCGAGCGCGCTGTTTACATCCGGCGGGCGCGAGGCATCGGCTGCCGCGCCCAGCGCGATGAAGCCGACCCCGGCATGCGCCATGGCCCGGCCGGCAGCGGCGAATTTCAGCGCGCGCGTCTGTGCCAGCGGGAAGGCTTTCGCGATGTCCATCACGGCCCCGGCCATCGCCCAGACGCCCAGCGCCCCGCCAATCACCGCCAGAACCGGCGCGCCAAACCAGACCAGAGCGATACCCGCCAGCGCCGCCGGCACCAGCAGCAGCGCGGCACGGATCTGCTTCAGCGCCGGTTTCGCGCCGCCATTCGACCATGGCAGAAAGGGCGCCAGGGGCATCAGAAGGAGCGTCAAGACAAGCAGGGGTGTCGCTGCGGCATCAAAATAGGGCGGTCCAACCGAAACCGGCGCACCGCCCAGCATCTCCACAAACAGCGGGTAGAGCGTACCGACCAGCACCACGCCTGCAGCAGCAGCCAGAAGAAGATTGTTTGCGCCGATAAACGCCTCGCGGCTGGTCGGCTCAAACCCTTCACCCTCGCCCAGATGCCCGGCACGCAGCGCGAAAAGACCAAAGCCCGCGACGGCTGACACGCCCAGCATGCCCAGAATCCAGACGCCCCTCTCAGGGTCGAGCGCGAAGGCGTGTACCGAGGTGATAACGCCCGAGCGCACAAGGAAGGCGCCGAGGATCGACAGGACATAAGCCAGCAGCGCAAGGAAAACCGTCCAGCCGGGAAACGCCCCGCGCTTTTCGGTGGCGATGGCGGAGTGAACCAGAGCCGCTCCCAAAAGCCAGGGCATGAAGCTGGCGTTTTCGACCGGGTCCCAAAACCACCAGCCGCCCCAGCCGAGCTCGTAATAAGCCCACCACGCGCCCAGCGAGATACCGGCCGTCAGGCTCGCCCAGGCGCCCAGCGCCCAGGGCCGCAGGGCGCGGGCAATATCGCGTCCGCTGATTTTCTGGATCAGGCCCGCCGCAGCAATGGCGAACGCTGCCGACAGGCCGACATAGCCCAGATAGAGGAGCGGCGGGTGAATGGCCAAGGCCGGATCCTGCAGGATCGGGTTGAGATCGCGTCCCTGCAGGGGCGCCGGGTCCAGCCGGTCGAACGGGTTGGACGCAAACACTAGAAAGGCGAAGAACAGGGTCTGCAAAAGCCCTTGCAGGCTGACAGCGCGCGCCCTGAAAGCCGGCTCGGCCGGCCCCACCCGCGTCAGGCCATAACCGAAGAGCGCCAGAATGAGGCACCAGAGCAGCATCGAGCCTTCATGCCCGCCCCAGGCCGCCGTGATTTTGTAGAAAAGCGGCTTGTCGACATGGGAATGCCCCGCGACATACGCCACCGAGAAATCTGACTGGACAAAGGCCGCAATCAGCAGCGCAAAGCCCAGAGCCGAAGTGAGAAGCGCTGCAAGGCTGGCCGTCCGTCCGGCAGCGGCATAGGGAGAACGCCCGCCCTGACTGGCCCCAGCCCAGCTAAGCGCCATCTGCGCCAGTGAGGCGATCAGGGCCAGCGCGATCAGAAAGCGGCCAAGCTCGGCGATCATGTCCGGCTTTGCCCGATGCGTGCCTGACCGAGCGTCCAGGCATCGCGCCCGGTGCTGCCCGGCAGCGCACCTTGCGCCTCGGCGCTGGCAAGCGCCGAAGCCACTTCCGGCGGCATATAGGCTTCGTCATGCTTGGCCAGCACGCGGCTGGCCACGAACAGGCCGGTTTCCTCGAACGCGCCTTCAGCCACAATGCCCTGCCCCTCACGGAACAAGTCAGGCAGCGACCCGGCATAGGTAATACGGATGTCTGCGATCGTGTCGGTTACCGAGAAGCTTGCACCGCCCGATGCGGGACGCTCCACCGATCCTCCGATCACCAGTCCGCCAACCCGGATGCGCTGGCCCGGCAAGGGCGGCGCTTCGGCGACCATGGCCGGCGAGTGGAAAAAGGTCATCGCATCACGCAAGGCAAAACCTGCCAGCACACCGGCAGACACCAGCACGCCGGCAGATGCCAGCACGACCCAGAGACGTTTGCGCGCCTTGATCACTCTGTTTCACCCTCTGCTTCAGGCCCCAGACCGCCCGCCCGTTCAAGCGCGTTGAGGATAGCGCCGATACCGGCATCTCCGCCAGCGCGCGCACGGGCCTCGGCTACGGCCGCGCGGGCGCCTTCGCGGTCATCAAGCACCGCGCGCACACGCGCCAGCACCATCCAGCGGGTTAAATCATCCGGATCCGCCTCAAGTCCAGCCTCCAGCCCTGCGACCATTCGTGCCACCATTGCGTCGGGGCTTTCATCCGGGTCCATAGCCCCGGCATCCATCGTCTGCGGGCCGCCAGCAGGACGCGAAAGCAGATCAGCTGCACGAACGGCAATCGCCTGCCGGAAAGGGTCATCGGAAGGCAGGCGCCCGACAATGCCTGCCCAGTAATCCAGCGCCGCCTCGCGATCACCGGCATCATACGCCGCAGCGCCCAGGAAAAAGGCCGGCTCCGGCAGGGTGGTGTCCAGCTCCATTGAGGCGGCAAATGCGCGCTCGGCTTCGGGCGTGACAGTGCCTTCGTTGAGATTGACCAGCGCCTGTCCAAGATCGGACAGCACGCGCGCGTCTTCCTGCACGCGCACGGAGCGTTCCAGCATCGCAATGGCTTCCAGATGACGCCCGTCAAACGCGAGGAACCGGCCCAGCATGGCCAGCGCTTCAGGATTGCCCGGTTCACGCCTTACGATGGCGCGCAGGCGTTCCTCCTGCTCCTCCCCCGTCAGCTCGTCCGGCGGTATCGCGGCCAGCCGGGCTTCGGTCTCCGCATAGGGCCGCCCCTCCAGACCGGGCTGTCCGCCGACCAGATAGATGCCCAGCGCACCGACCGCTAGACCCGCCATGACGCCAAACGCTACCAGCCGGTGCATGGGCGAGGCGGCGCCTTTGGCCAGCGGGGATGCAATCCACATCGCCACACCCACGCCCAACGCTGCAATCATCAGCGTGAGAGCAATCATGGCGTACCCTTCGCAAAAACCAGAACCAGATTATTGGCTGGCATTTCCAGCCGTTGCAGGAGGGAAAACCCGTATCGCGCCGCCAGCGCCTCGACATCCTCGCGCGCCCGTACGCCCCAGCGCGGATCGCGCGCCTTCAGGCTGGCATCAAAGTCCAGATTCGACGGCGCGGTATCCGCTCCCTCCAGAAACGGGCCGTACAGGATCAGAAGGCCGCCCTCCTCCAGCAGCGCTGCAGCCCCCTCAGCGAGACCTTCAGCGGCCTTCCAGGGCGCGATATGAATCATGTTGGCGCAGAACACTGCAGAAAGCGGCAGTGGAACGGCCTGCCACCAGCCTGATTGCTGCGTGTCCAGATCAAGCGCGGGACCAATGCGCCCGGCGCCATCGCGGGCCCAGTCATCAATACTGGCGCGCGAAACCGCGTCTGGATCGCTGGGTTGCCAGTGAAGATCAGCGCGCCCGGTCACACAAGCCAGCGCATGCTCGCCAGTGCCGCTGGCGATTTCGAGCACCCGCGAGCCTTGCGGCAAAACCCTCGCAAGCGCCGCGGCGATGACATCACGATTCCGGCCCGCACTGGGCGAGCTTAGGCGTGCGCCGGTCTGGCCGCGGTTCTCAAGAGCGATGGACGATGAACGGGTCATCCTGCCTACATAGGCTGCTGGCCGCTCGGGATAAAGCCATTCACGCGGCGCGTGCTGCGGCCGCGCGCCGCAGGAAGACCGACGCAATATCCTGTTGTCCCATCGCCGTCATCAGCCGGGCGATGACCGCAGCACGCTCCGTCAGATCGCTATCGCCCGGAGTGCCTCTCATCTGTGCCAGCAACATTTCCGAGGCCATGTCGAAGCGCTGGCCGATCCGGTCCAGCACCCCGGCATGCGCGCCGCCAACGGCCGCCCGCGACGCATCATCACGCGTCAGCCGCAAAAAGGTGCAAAACACCTCCATGCGCGTGGCCGCCGACGCCAGTGCTTCGCCAGAAAGCTTCAGTCTTGCCGGCAACGGCTTGTGCGGATCGGGGACCGTCTTGTCGAGCTGGGTCAGGGCGGCCGCATGGATCGCCTCCATCTGGGCCGAGGCACGCTGGCGCAGGGCCAGTATCTGGCGCCCCCAGCCGCCATCCTTGCGGATGCCGATTTCCCGGCTCATCCCCACCGTGACCGTGGCAAACTGGGTCAGGGCAGCGGCCATCTCGCGCGCAGCCTCGATACTGGCAGGTATCTCGGCAAACCCGCTGACATAATAGGCCGCATCTTCCAGCAGGGCGTCCCCTATGGTGGAAACATCGGTGCGCGAAAGCAGGAAGTCATCGTCGCGCCGTACAATCTTCTCGAACACGCGAAGTATGGCCCAGGGGCGTGTCAGGCGCGCCATGACCAGATAGAGAAACCAGACACCTGCGTCCGGGTCCACCTTGCAGGCCTCGTCATACTGGTCGCGCAGCGTCTGGGCCAGTTCCTCACTTAGCTCGGAAACCTCTTCCGGAATGCCTGCCATGGCTGCGCGCAGGACCGGCGCCGTCCGCAGGATGGTTGCCAGATCGCGCACCGCACGGAAATCACTGACCCCCAGCCGGTGGCGCAACTGCTTGGTGGCGCGCGGATCGTCATGCAGCTCGTCGAGCGTGGCCAGGATACGCCGCGAAGCATCGGCCCTTAGCCCATCTTCGGCCCTGTCATCGGGCGGCAGGAGCGGGTTTGCGCACCGCGCCTTCATGTCCGAGGTAATGTCAGGCGCGAGCGTTTCGTCCAACCAGCCCCACACGGTTGCCAGCATGGCAGGCGGGATATGCGCCAGCGATGGCCGGGCAAGGGCCGGATCAAGGCTCAGCGGCGCCAGAGGCGCGAAAAAACGCTCCCGCGCATAGACTTCCGCCTTTCTGGTGCAGGCATGAAGCAGCTGGGCCATAGCCTCATCACCTGTCCCTGCCGCCTCCACGATGCGGGCCGACAACGCCGCAGGCAGGGCGCTCATCAGGGCGCGCAACTGGGCGATCTTGGCGGGTGTCAGCGTGGTCATTGAAGCGGCCAGGATGGAAAATCCGGGGTCCAGCGTCACATTTTGCGGTTAATGGCGCGTTTCGCCTGTGCGGGTCACGCCGGGCAGCACCAGACGGGCACTCAAACCGCCCAGAGGGCTGGCTTCCAATGCCAGCGACCCGCCATATGCTTTCACCAGATCACTGACGATCGACAGGCCAAATCCGGTCCCCGGTGCCTGCTCGTCCAGCCGCACACCCCTGCCCAGAACGCGTTCGCGCGCCTGCGGGTCCAGACCCGGCCCGTCATCGTCCACGCGGAGCACAATCGAGCTGTCCGCTCCGGTGCGGGCACTGACCTGCACCGCGCCAGCGGCCCATTTGCACGCATTGTCGATAAGATTGCCGACAAGATCTTCGAGATCCTGACGCTCGCCGCGAAACACCGGATCGCCTTCGACTTGCCAGTCGAGCTTTACATCACGGCGCGCATAGATGCGGCGCAGCGTCCGGCCGAGATCCTCGACCACCTCGCCAACGGGGGTTCGCGCGCCAATGGCCTTGGCGTTGGCGGCGGCTCTGGCCCGCCGCAAATGGTGCTCCACCTGTCCGGTCATCGCATCGGTCTGGCGGCGGACAAGATCACCCAGCCGGGTGTCATCGCCGCGCGCCTCGTTGGAGAGCACGGTAATCGGCGTTTTCAGGGCATGCGCAAGATTGCCCACATGGGTGCGCGCCCGCTCCACCACCTCGCGCGAGTGATCGATCAGCGCATTCAGCTCGGTAGCCAGCGGCATCATTTCGGACGGGTACTGACCGGAAATCCTGTGCGTTTCGCCGTCACGCACACGGGCCACGGCGCGCCGCAATTTCAGCACCGGAGACAGGCCAACGCGCACCTGCACCACCACGCCAACGGCCAGCAGGATCGCGAAGCCGGCAAGCAGGCCGGCCGCAACGAGGCCGAATGTCCAGACACGCGTGTCGGACGGACGCCGGTCTTCCGCAGCGATGATGATGACAGGCTCTTCCAGCCCCGGCAGGACGACGGCCCGCGCCGAAAGGCGCAAAGGCTCACCGTCCGGTCCCGCCGCGTTGCCCGCGACAGGCTGGCCATTGGCGGCAATCGCCGCCGCCCTCACGCTGTCAGAGAGAATAATGGTTTCATCCCACAAGGAGCGGGAGCGCTCGACAGGCTCCGCATCAGCGGGCGCACCGGCCCGGCTCACCTGCCAGTAGCGGCCGGAGAACACCTGGCCAAATCGGGGGTCCAGCAACTCGCGCGTCAGCACGACGCCGCCATCGGGCGTCGCTTCGAGCTGGATCAGCAGGAACTCGGCGATATTGGCCTGCCGGTTATCAAGGTCGGTCAACACGGTCTGGCGGAATACCGCCGTCAGTGACACCGCGCCGACCGTCAGCAGGATGAGTCCCCAGCTGAGCGCGAGAAGGCTCAGCCGCCTGAGCAGCGATCCGCGTTCGATCAGCGTGTCACTGCTTTCAGCGCTCACCCCGCCTTGGCCCGCGTGTCAGGACCGGGCGCCACCAGCCGGTAGCCCAGCCCGCGCACGGTCTCGATCCGGTCATTGCCGATCTTCTTGCGCAGGCGGCCGACAAACACCTCGATCGTGTTGGAATCGCGGTCGAAATCCTGATCGTAAATGTGCTCGACCAGCTCGGTGCGCGAGATCACGCGCTCACGATGGTGGATCATGTAGGAGAGGATGCGGAACTCGTGCGAGGTCAGCTTGACCAGCTGGTCGCCGACAAACACCCGCGCGCCGCGCGTATCCACAGACAGATCACCCATCTCGATCGTTGAGCTGGCGTGCCCCGCCGCCCGCCTGGTCAGCGCACGCAGGCGCGCCAGCAATTCTTCAGGGTGGAAGGGCTTGGTGAGATAGTCGTCCGCGCCCGCATCAAACCCCGCCACCTTCTCGCTCCAGCGGTCACGGGCGGTGAGGATCAGAACGGGGAAGTCGCGGCCCGCGCTGCGCCAGCGCTCCAGCACGCTCACGCCATCAAGGCGCGGCAGGCCGAGATCGAGCACGACGGCATCATAGGGCTCGGTATCGCCCATGAACCAGCCTTCCTCGCCGTCACCGGCCTCATCCACGGCATAGCCGGAATGGTCCAGCACGTCTTTGAGCTGGCGGCGCAGATCGGGATCGTCTTCAACTATCAGGGCGCGCATCAGACACACTCCGTTGAGCAAGGTACAAGCATTACATGACCCGGCCAGTGGCCGCATCAACGCGCACGTCGATCCGATGGCCTTCCTGGGTCAGTATTTTCACGATGTAGTAGGCAGAGCCCGATCGCACGAGCTCGACATCAAGAACCTGCGCGCCGGGATAGCGGCGGCGCACATTGTCGATGGCGACGCGGGCGGGCACGACATTGCCCGACTGACGCTGGTCACGCGCTTCATCGGCCGAATAGCGCGAGCGCGGGTCAAACGCCTGCGCCTCGCCTGACACGTCAGACGCACGCGCATCGGCGGCCGCAAGAGCGGCCAGGCAGGTCACGAGAAGGGCATAGCGTTTCATCATGCCGACATGTTTCGCACCGGAGCGCTGAACCTTATCTGAACGACAGTGTCATTCTGCAGACATGCAGGCTCCGGGCCAAGCACGCATGCATTAGCTCTTTAAACGCCTGCGCGGGTCATATCCCGTCGGTGGACGCCAGCTTTCTGCAAATTCTTCCAGCTCAGGATCACCTGATGGCAGATCGACCATCAGCCGGATGAGCTGATCGCCACGCTGCCCGCCGCTTTTGGGCGCGCCGCGCCCCTTCAGACGCAGCACCGCCCCGGAACTGGCGCCAGCGGGAATACGCACCTCCACATCGCCATCCAGCGTGGGCGCGCGCACCTGCCCGCCCAGCACCGCTTCTTTCAGCGATATGGGAAGGTCGAGGCGTATGTCATCGCCCTCGCGGCGGAAATGGGGATGGGGCGCAATCCTGATCTCGACGAGCAGCGCGCCGGGCGGTCCACCCGATAGCGAGCCATGGCCCTGCCCTTTCAGGCGCAGCACCTGCCCGTCATTGACGCCTGCCGGGATGGTCACATCCAGCGCCCGCCCGCCGGGCAGCGACAGGCGCTTTTTCGTGCCCAGCACCGCTTCGGGCAGGCTGATGCGCACTTCAGTGCGCAGATCAGCGCCCTTCTCCGGCGCGGACCGGCGGCGCTGTCCGCCTGCATTCTGGGCCGCGAACAGATCGGCAAAGATGTCGCCCAGATCCTCAAAACGCCCTTGCGGCCCGCGCTGGCCCGGCCCGGCACCGGGGCGTGAACGGTAATGGTATTGGGGCCGTTCCTGGCCCTGCCCGTCCACCTCGCCCCGGTCGAAGCGCGCGCGCTGTTCGGGATCGGACAAGAGCTTGAAGGCCTGCGTCACCTGCTTGAAGCGTTCCTCGGCTGCCTTGTCGCCGGGGCGCGCATCAGGGTGCAGCTCTTTGGCCAGCTTGCGGTAAGCCTTGCGGATCTCGTCCGCCGGGGCACGCTCCGAAACGCCCAGAATCGCATACGGGTTCATCATGGTGCAGATGGGATAGCAGCGCTTTGACCACTTGGCGATGTGGCGTGCTGCAGGGCTCAGGACAAGGGGGCAGGCAGTGCGCCTTGCGCCGGGCGGCCCGGCCCGGTCCGCGCTGACATTTGTGCCACCTGCCAGTAGGCACCAGCGGGCAGTTCCAGAGCCGTTTCAGACGGAACAAGCATTGAGGGCAGCGTGCTTTCGCCCGTCCACAGCAGCGCCCCGGCATCGTCGCTGATTTCTACCCGGTAGAGCTCTTGCGCCTCGCCCAGCGACACCTCTCCGATACCCCAGGCATCGCGTCGCGCCTCGCATAGGCTCGGGCGGGCGGTCGCCCTTGCAGGCCGCGATGCGGCCTGAGTCCCCGGCTGGCCTGGAAGGGCGCATCATTATTG
>NZ_JBHYFK010000006.1:0-70364 GCF_051859565.1 Glycocaulis sp. | reverse complement strand
CCGGGGCCTCTCTCAGGAATATCCTGCACGAGGTCCCGGCTCCGCGCTGCGCTTGGCCGGGATTTCAGATGTTCTTCTGGGTCCCCCGTCGGGGCGGGGGACCCCGGTTGAGAGGTTCGCGCTACACGAGGCTTAGCTAGCTCAACGAGAAGGTTTCAAATTCCGGGGTCCCCCGCCCCGACGGGGGACCCAGCCTTTTTTGAGAACCTAGAAAATTGTCATCACCCGTGGATGTGGGCGCCCCCCTTCCCTCGTCATGCCCGCGCAGGCGGGCATCCAGAGATCATCGGGCGAAGGCCGTGAAGGTGGCTCTGGGTTCCGGCTCTTCGCTTCGCTGCGGCCGGAATGACGAGTTGTGGGGGCTGAATAGTAGCGCCAAAAGCGCGACCGCGCGCCCGCGACTGCCTGCCCCCGCGCAGGCGGGGGTTCGCGGAACATCGCAACGCGGTCTGCCCCCGGCTACGACCGGGGGATGCGTTGCGGAACTAAAAGAAAATCCCTACCCCCTCACATAATCCTCGAAATCTTCCTCATCGACATCGCGCTCGGAGACGAGCGTGCCTTTGACCGACACGCCCGCCTCGACAACGCTCATCGCGCGCCCTGAAATGAGGGGGTGCCAGTCAAAGAGCGGTTTTCCTTCCGCGATCAGGCGATAGGCGCAGGTTTGCGGCATCCAGCTTAGATCGCGCACATTGCCGGGGGTGAGTTTCACGCAAGACGGCACGCGTTCATGGCGGCTCGCGTAGTCGGTGCAGCGCACGGTCTGAAGATCGAGCAGTTCGCAGCCAATGCAGGTGCGCAGCACCTCGCCATCAGGGTCATCATCATCAATGAGAGAGACCGTGCAGCACTGCCCGCAGCCATCGCACAGCGATTCCCACTCCGCCTCGCTCATCTGCGCCAGCGTCTTGGTCTTGTAAAAAGGGGCTTGGCGGGTCATCGCCCATAATTTAGCCGTGATCGTCTGGCTTTGAGAACACACCTTCCCCAGCGCCCGCCCGATGGAGGCTGATCATTACTTTCCGCGCCGACCAGCCGACGACATTCAAGGAGCGCCTTGCCGCGTTTGGCGAAACCTTGCGCGCCCGCAAGCTGATGGTGATGGCGGGCATCGCCTCGCTGTTTCTCGCCGCCGGTGCCATCGTGGCGCATGCCGCATGGGAGTGGGCGTTCCACGATTTGCCGCCCGTGCCGGAAAGCGCAGAGGATCTGTGGCGCGTGCGCATGGAGCCGACCGTCACCCTGCTGGATTCTGACGGCGCGGTGCTGGCCATTCGCGGTCCGCTCTACGGCATGCCGGCTCGGCTCGATGATCTGCCGCCGCACGTGGCGCAGGCTTTCCTCTCCATCGAGGACCGGCGCTATTTTGAACACGACGGGGTGGACTGGCGCGGCACGGTGCGCGCCATGCTGGCCAATGTCCGCGCCGGGCGCACGGTACAGGGCGGCTCCACCATCACCATGCAGCTGGTGAAGAACCTCATCCTCACGCCCGAACGCACAATCCGCAGGAAGATCCAGGAAATGCGCCTGGCCATGGCGCTGGAGCGGGTACTCTCCAAGGAAGAGATTCTCGAGCTTTATCTCAACCGCATCTATTTCGGCGAGCAGGCCTATGGCATCGAGGCGGCTGCGCGGCGCTATTTCAACAAGCCCGCCAGTGAACTGACCGTGCAGGAAGCCGCCCTGCTGGCCGCGCTGCCCGCTGCGCCCTCGCGCCTTGCCCCGACAGACAATCTGGCCGAAGCGCAGGCGCGCGCCACCAATGTGCTCATCGCCATGCGCGATGCGGGCTTCCTCTCTCCGATGGATTACATCGTCGCCAACGCCACACAGGCAGAGCCGGTAGAGAGCGCTTTTCGCCCCGGCGGCGCGCTGCAATACGGCCATCTGTTTGACTATGCCGTCACCGAGGCCCAGCGCCTGCTCGGCCCGGACAATGACGTGCCCGATCTCGTCATCGAAACAACACTGGACACGAGGCTGCAGAACGCCGCGCAGGAGGTTGTCACCAGCCGGCTGGAGCGCGACGGGCCGGGCGTGCGCGCGGGCGAAGCGGCCGCCGTGATACTGGCCAGCGATGGCGCGGTGCGCGCCATGGTGGGCGGGCGCGATTATGTGTCCAGCCAGTTCAACCGGGCGATACAGGCCCGCCGCCAGCCGGGCTCTGCCTTCAAGCCCTTTGTCTATCTGGCTGCACTGGAGGCCGATTACTCGCCCTCCAGCGTCTTCAACGATACGCCCGTTACCTATGACAACTGGTCGCCGGTCAATTTCGGCGGCGGCAATCGCGGCCAGATGACGATGGAAGATGCGCTCAAACGCTCGGTCAACACGATCGCCGCACAGGTCGGCATGCTGGTCGGGATTTCCGAGGTCGCGGAGATGGCGCGGCGCATGGGCATCTCCACGCCGCTCAACGAAGTGCCCTCGCTCTCGCTTGGCTCCAGCGAGGTGCGCGTGATCGACATGGCGGCAAGCTATCTCGTGATCGCCAATGATGGACGCAGGCTGGACCCGTATTTCGTCACCACCATCCGCACCACGCGCGGCGATGTGCTCTATGAGCGCCCGGAGGAAACCCGCACCCAGCAGGTGATCGCGCGCGGCCATGCCCGGGCCATGTCCACCATGCTGCAGGCCGTGGTGCTGGACGGGACCGGGCGGCGCGCCGCCGTCCCCGGCCACCGGGTTGCCGGCAAGACCGGCACCAGCCAGAACAGCCGCGATGCCTGGTTTGTCGGCTATAGCGCGCAATACGCCGCCGCCGTCTGGACCGGCAATGATGATGACAGCGCGATGGCCAATGTCACCGGCGGCGGCCTGCCCGCTGACATATGGCGCGAGATCATGGTCGCGGCCCATGAAGGGGAACGGGCACAGCCCCTCGCCGCCCCTGCCCCGCGCGTGCGCTCCGAGCGCGAGGAGCGCCTCGTCGCCTTCTATTCCGGGCTGTCAGCCGATTTCGACCGCGTGCTCTCCGGCGGACGGCTTAATTGAGGCTGTCCCGGAACGCGCCGGGCAGCTCATCCATGAACAGGCGCACTGCCGGGATCAGGCCTCTGCGCGAGGGAAATACCACATGCGCCAGCCCGCCCGGCAGCTCGTAATCGGGCAGTAGCGCGGTCAGCCGCCCGGCCTCGATGTCATCATGCACAAGCAGGCGCGGCAACGCCGCCAGCCCGATGCCTGCCAGCGCCGCCTGACGCAAAGCCTCCATATCATCGGTCACAAGGCGCGGCGTGTGGCGCACACGATGGACCGCGCCGTCCGGCGCCGTCAGCGCAATCACGTACTCGCCGGTCCGGCTGGTCATGCTCAGCGTGTCAACGCGGCCAATATCTTCAGGCGTGGCCGGAATGCCGAGCCGCGTGACCAGATCAGTGCTGGCCACCAGCGCGCCGCGATGCGTGGCCAGCTGGCGCAGGATCAGCCCGGAATCCTCCAGCGGAGGCGGGCGCACCCGGATCGCCATGTCAAAGCCTTCCTCGATCACATCGACCCGGCGATTGGTGGACTCAAGGCGCACCTGCACCTTGGGATAGCGCGCCATGAAATTGGCGATCAGCGGGGCCAGCACCTTCTCCACTATCAGAACCGGGCAGCTGACCCGGATCGTGCCTTGCGGCTCCGAGCGCGTTGCGGCCATCGCATCCTCTGCCGCCCGCGCCTGTGCGATCATCGCCGCGCAGTGCCGGTAGAAAAGCTGGCCAGCCTCCGTCACCGCGAATTGCCGCGTGGAGCGGTGGATCAGCGTGACGCCGAGGCGCTCCTCCAGCTGTGCCACCTTGCGGCTGAGGCGCGATTTCGGCACCGCAATGGCCCGGCCCGCAGCGGCAAACCCGCCATGCTCCACCACTTGCGCGAACAGGTAGAGCTCGTTCAGGTCGGGCAGGTTTATCGTTCCACTCATGGAACGGACAGTGACATTTATAGCGCCTACTGGCAACGCCGTTCCATGAATAGGTTTCTGCAAACGCCGGATCGTCCGGCTGGACGGAGGCTGACATGACACTTCTTCACATCGACTCTTCAATCCTGGGCGAAGCATCGGCTTCCCGCCAGATTGGCGCTGACCTCGTGGCTGCGCTCGCGGACACCAATCCGGATCTGGGCATTGTTTACCGCGATCTGGCCGCCGCCCCGCCCGCCCATATGGACGGGTCCGTGCTGCAGGCCGTGCGCGGTGACATAGCCGGGCTGAACGACGCCCAGCGCGCCGAGCGCGTCTATAACGATACGCTGGTCGAGGAGTTTCTCGCCGCCGGCATCGTGGTGATGGGCGCACCCATGTATAATTTCTCGGTCCCGACCCAGCTGAAAGCCTGGCTCGACCGGCTGGCCGTTCCCGGCAAGACCTTCCGCTACACCGAGACAGGCCCGATCGGTCTTGCTGGCGGCAAGACGGTCTATGTCGTCTCCTCGCGCGGCGGCAAGCTGGCCGGCAGCGCGGCCGAAGCCGCCATGGACCATCAGGAAGCCTATCTGAAGACCATGCTGGGCTTTTTCGGCATCACGGATGTGCGCATCGTGCGGGCCGAGGGCCTTGCCATGGGCGAGGACGCGCGTGACGCCGGCTTGCATGCCGCAGCCAGCGATATTGTGAAACTGATCGGCCGCAAGGCCGCGTAAACCGCTTACCCGGCGCTCCCCCAGGGGGTCACTCCCTGTCCTCGCCGGGCGCTTTCCGGGCGGGCTTTGCCTGCCCGGAAAGCATCAGCGTTTTCAGCTCGGCGATCTCGCCGCGCAGGGCGACCACTTCCTCCCGCAGCAGAGTGCGCTCGTCCGTCGCCTTGTTCTGCCGCTCGGTCTCCTCGTCGAAATGTTTCGCCTGCAGCGAGTCCACGATGACGGCGATGAACATGTTCAGGACGGCAAAGCTGGTCAGGATGATGAAGGGCACAAAGAAGGCCCAGGCGAGCGGGTGCTCGGAAATTACCGGCCTTGCCACGCCCATCGACCAGCTCTCCAGCGTCATCACCTGAAACAGGGTGAAGGCGGCGGCACCGAGATCCCCGAAAAATTCCGGGTGCGTGCCGGAGAAGAGCTTCGAGCTCATCACCGCCCCGACATAGAAGATCAGGCCCAGCACCATCATGATCGAGCCCATGCCGGGGATCGCCTTGCCGAGCGCCACGACGACGCGGCGCATTTCCGGCACGACCGAGAACAGGCGGAACAGGCGCAGGACGCGCAAAGCCCGCAGGACCGCAAACGGCCCCGCCGCCGGGATGAGCGAGATCGTCACCACGATAAGGTCAAACCAGTTCCAGCCCGAGCGGAAGAAGCTGACACGATAGACGAAGAGCTTGAGCAGAATCTCGGCGGCGAAGATGTAGACGATCACCTTGTCGGCAATCAGGAACGCCCCGGCCACATCGGGCGGCAGAGCGTAGGTTTCCAGCCCCAGCAGCACCGCGTTGACTAGGATCAGCGCGGTAATGCCGTTACGGAACAGGGCGCTCTCCACAAACACTTCCAGCCGTGATCGCAGACCGGCCTTTTCGCCACTCATCGCGCGCGCTCCCTTCATGCTTGGCAGGCTGTCTGGTTAGCCTTTAGCGGGGGGCGTACGCAATGGGGGTGGTGCTGGGAGTACATTGAACCCCCGGACGCGAAGCGATCCGGGGCCTTGTGCCGCGTAATCACCAACTAGGTCCCGGCTCTCCCTGCGGTCGGCCGGGATTTCAGGAAGCTCGCTCCAGAAACGCTTCCTTCATCGCTTACACGCCAAATCAGCGTCATGATCCTCGCGCTCCTCATCGCCAGCCTGTCCCTGCCCCATGGATTGCCAGCGGGCGCGATCCTCCATGGCGAGGAAAGGCGCGGCGCAGTGCTGGTGCGCCTTGAGGGCGCGCCCGCGCTGAGCTGGCAGGCCTGCGCAGCGGCGTGCGGGTATCACGAAGCCTGTCAGGCCTGGACGCATAATGCGTATCAGAACCGCTGTACGCTGCATGCAGCCCCGCTCACCCCGCGTCCCTTTCCCGGCGCGGTGACGGGCCTCTCGCCTTCGCTTGCGGCGCGCATTGAGCGCTCCAGTGAAAGGCCTCCGAGCGCGCGCGAACGCGAGGCGCTGGACGGCGGGCTGTCAGCCCCGCCTGCCGCCATCAGCCCGATGCCTGAAAGCGCCCAAAGCCAGCTATTTCCTGAACGTTAAGCCTGACCGGCGATTAACCGTTCGCACGGCGGCAAAAAACGCCGCGGGAACCGGGCGTTTACCCTCAGCCCCTAACCTGCAGCGAGAACCGTATTCAGGGGTGGTGGGAATTCATGGATATCGAGAGCAAGCTTCACCATCTGACCGGACTGGCGCGCGAGAAATCGTCCGAGCGCCGCCGCGCGCTTCTGCGTGAAGTCACCGACCTGTTCTTTGAAGACACGCCAAAAAACGGCACCGGCGCGCATCAGCAGTTTGACGCGGTGCTGTCCACGCTAGCCGCCCAGACCGCGCAGGATGCCCGCGCAGAGCTGGCGCGCCGCTTTGCCGATGCGCCAATGGCCCCGCGCGGCCTCGTCATGCAGCTGGCCCGCGACGCCATCGAGGTGGCCGCGCCCATTCTCGCCCAGTCCGGCGTGCTGACCGAAGACGACCTGATCGCCATCGCCACCGAGGCCGGCGAGGAGCATCGCCGGGCTATGGCCATGCGTGAGGCGGTGCCCGAACGGCTCAGCGACGCCATTGTCGCCAATGGCGATGATGAAACGCTGGCGCGCCTGGTCGCCAATGATGGCGCACGTCTGTCGCGCGGCGCCTTCGAGACCGTTACCCGCCGCGCGGAGACCAGCCCCGTTCTGCAGGCGCCCATCGTCAACCGGGCCGACACGCCCGCCGACCTTCTGGGCGATCTGATGAGCGTGGTGGAAACCTCTCTGCGCGACCGGATCATGAAGCGTTTCGAAACGCTGGACCCGGCCATTGCCGAAGCCGCCCTTGCCGCCTCGCACGCCCGGCTGGAAGCGCGCATCGCCAGTGACAAGGCCATTGCCGAGGCCCGCAAATTCGTCACCACACGGCGCATGCGCAAGGAGCTGGACGGCTCATTGCTGGTGCGCCTGCTGCGTGAGGGTGAACGGGTGAAATGCTGTGTGGCGCTGTCCGAGCTTGCTGATGTCGATTACTCTGCCGCACAGCGCGCGCTCGACCATCGCAGCCCTGATGGTCTGGCTCTGGTCTGCAAGGCGGCCGGGTTCGACAAGGCCCTGTTCGTCACGCTGGCCATATTGCGCGGGCAGACCAGCACCAATCTTTCTGCTGACGCACAGGCGCTTGGCGCGCTCTACACCAGCCTGTCGAAGGAAGACGCCGAACGCGCCATGCGCTTCTGGCGCATGCGCAAGGACATGCAGGCGGCCTAGAACTTCGCGCCAAGTCCGGCCGACTTCATAATCGCATTGGCTGTATGACGGCTTTTCGTGTTTCGCGGAACCAGCACCCATTTGCCTTGGGTTGACTCCCACTTCTCATGGCTACCCTTGCCGCCCGCTATCTGACGAAACCCGGCACGTTTCAGCTCAGTGATGACGTCGCGGTAATAGCCCTGCCCCATCCCGCTTCACGCGCAAAGCGGCTCGGCTTCCGTAGGCCGCTGCCACACAATGCCCGGAATGAGATCGGCGAGCGTCAGATTGGCCGCGCCGGTCTGGTTGAGAATGTGGTTTTGCAGCGCCAGCTCACGGGCGTGCTCATGAATCAGCCGCTCGAACTCGTCGAGCGTTTCAGCCTCTATATGCAGCCCTTCTATATCGCTTTCGCTGACGAAGACTTTGGCTTCCTCATCCCATAGCGCCTTGACATAAAAGGTCTTCTGCATTGGCTTTCCCTCCGGGACAGCACTCCACGGCTTTGCGCCGTACTTTAGCAGGGTTTGTATCCTCAACCTACCGCGAATTGGACTGCGCGCACCCTACTCCTCATCACCTTTGTGCTTGGGACGGCGCTTGTAGATCGTGCCCCTGCCCTTTTTCGCCGGCATCGCGCCAGCTTTTCGCGAGCGGCGGGCGAGGCCGCGTGCGACCGGGTTGGGCTTTGGCGTGCGTCCCTTTTTCGCGCTCAATCGTCGCTTTCCTCCACGCGCGCCAGAGGGTTGGAGTTGTCATCGGACTCCAGCTCCCCGGCGATGCGGCGGGCATGGGTCTCCACTTCCGGCGGCACAAACACTTCCGCGCCATTATCCATGTAGACGCTGGTCGACGGGAAGGCGAAGGCGGTGCCGGCGCCCTCAACGATGCGTTTCATTTCGAAGGCCAGCTCTTCCTTCAGCTCCAGCCAGTCGGCCCAGGCGGTGGTATTGGTGAAGCAGACCAGCAGAAGATCGATGGAGGAGGCGCCGAAGCTGTCTACCCGCATGGCGCGCGCCACTTCGGGCGGCTTCGCAAACCCTGGGTGATTATCCAGCCATTCCAGCGTCTTGTCGCAAATATAACGAAGCTGATCGGACGTCGTCTTGTACTCCACGCCAATGGTCCACAGGATCCGGCGATGGGTCATGCGCGAGAAATTGGTGACAGCCTGATCGGACAGGAAGGAATTGGGCACATAGACCGGAGAGCGGTCGAACCGGCGCACAAGCGTGGAGCGGAAATTGATCTGTTCGACGATGCCCTCCACCACGCCGTCGACATGGATCCACTCACCCGGCAGGAAGCGCTTTTCGGTCAGCACCAGCAGGCCCGAGATCAGGTTCTTGAACATGTCCTGTGCGCCAAGACCGACCGCGACACCGAACAGGCCAAGACCGGCCACAATCGGCGCCACCGGAATACCCCAGAGCTGCAGCACGGCCCCGGCGCCCACGACGACGAACAGGATGCGCAAGGTCTTGGCCAGCCAGTCCACCAGCACAGGCCCAAGCGCGCGCTGCAGCGGCGACAGGAGATAGGAAACCGGCGTCACCACGTTATGCAGCGCCCAGAAGATCGCGATGATGATGAGCGTGCGCACCAGGTTGATACCCGGCCCCTCACCCTCGGGCTGGTCCAGCCCCACGATCAGCACGGCGATATAGACACCTATAATCACCGGGATAAGCCTGATCGGCCCGGACAGCGCCCGCACCACCTTTTCGTCCATGCGCGTCGTGGTTTTCTGCGCATGGGCCAGCAGGAATTTCGTAATCGCCCATCCGGCAAGCCCGCGCACCGCAAACGCGAGTGCCACCACCACAAGTCCAATCAGCGCCTGGCCGACATTCAGGCCCAGAAAGCTCGTATTCCAGACATCAACAACGATGGCCCAAAGATCATTCATCGTATCCATTATGCACGGCGCTCCTTGGCCCGGTGGAACTCGATATCGGGCCATTTCTCCTGAATGTAGGACACCTCCCAGGCGTTCTTGGCCATGAAGACCAGCGCGCCATCAATATCCTCGGCAATGGCAGACTTATGCCGGTCGATCAGGGCTTCCAGCTTGTCGCGGCTTCCGGTGATCCAGCGTGCGGTCTCGTAAGGGCTTGGCTCGAAGGTGACATCCAGATTGTATTCGGCCGCCACCCGCTCTGCCATCACGTCGATCTGCAGCGCGCCGACCGCGCCGACCACGAAATCGCCGCCCACCTGCAGGCGGAAGAGCTGGGTGACGCCTTCCTCGGCAAGGCTTTCCAGCGCCTTTTTCAGATGCTTGGCTTTGAGCGGATCCTTCAGCCGGGCGCGGCGCAGCAGCTCCGGCGCGAAATTGGGGATGCCCGCCACCCGCCACTTGCCGCTTTCCGAGAGCGTATCGCCGACGCGCAGCGCGCCATGGTTGGGCACACCGATGACATCACCGGCAAAGGCCTCGTCGGCCAGTTCCCGGTCCTGCGCAAAGAACATGATCGGACTGGAAACGGTCAGCAGCTTGCCGCCATCGGTTTTCAGTTTCATGCCGCGCTTGAACGTGCCCGAACACAGGCGCATGAAGGCCACGCGGTCGCGATGGTTCGGGTCCATATTGGCCTGCACCTTGAACACGAAACCGGCCACTTCCTTGCCATCGGGCGTCAGCTCCGGTGCCGGGCCGCCGGTTGCCGGCTGGGCTTCAGGCCCCGGCGCTACCTGCTTGAGGGCTTCGAGCAGCTCGAACACGCCGAACTGGCGCAGGGCCGAGCCGAAATAGACCGGCGTCATATGCCCTTCCCGGTAACTTTGCGGATTGAAGGCGGGGCAGACCTCGCGCGCCAGTTCCACGCCCTCGCGCAGCTCGGCCAGCTCGGCTTCACTCAGGATCGAGCTGATCTCGTTGCCTGACAGGGAGACGCGCTGGCTCCTGACCGGGTCGGCATCATCGGCAGACGGGCGGCGATAGACCACAAACTCGTCCCGTTCCAGATCGGCCACACCCTTGAAGCGGTTGCCGGAGCCGGACGGCCATTGCATGGGCGCAACGTCCAGTGCCAGCTTGTCCTGGATGTCATCGAGCAGCTCGGACGGGTCCATCGCCTCACGGTCCATCTTGTTGATGAAGGTGAGGATGGGGATGTCACGCAGGCGGCACACCTCGACCAGCTTCAGCGTGCGCGGCTCCACACCCTTGGCGGCGTCCAGCACCATGATCGCGCTGTCAGCGGCCGTGAGGGTGCGGTAGGTGTCTTCAGAGAAGTCTTCGTGTCCGGGCGTATCGAGCAGGTTGAAGATCAGCCCGCCATATTCATACGTCATCACCGAGGCGGAGACCGAAATCCCGCGCTCGCGCTCGATCTTCATCCAGTCAGACTGTGTGCGCCGGTTCTCCCCGCGCGCCTTTACCTGCCCGGCCAGACGGATTGCGCCTGCGCTGAGGAGTATGTTTTCCGTCAGCGTCGTTTTACCGGCGTCCGGGTGGGAGATAATGGCAAAGGTACGCCGGCGCGACCATTCAGGCAGCGCGCTTGTGGGGGAGGTCATGGCCGGTCCTGGCTAACGAAACAGTTTCGCGCCCGGACCTAGCAATCGCTCATCACGCGCGCAAGCGCTGGGGCGCGTGCAGCCACACCGCATCGTTGGCGGCGCGGGCGCTGAGCATGTCCATCTCCTGCAAGCCTTTCAGCTGTGTCAGGACCACCAGGCCGACAGAGGCAACGCGCACCTGAGCATCCTCCGGGCCACGCGCCGCGTTGGGCCTGACCGCGAGCAAGGCGTTCGCCTCATCGCTTTTCCACCCGACCAGGGCAGCCAGAAAGCGCGCTTTCTCCGGATTGTTGCGCGCCAGCAGCGGATCTTCATAAATCGCCTCGCGGACCAGCTTGACCGCCTTGCCGAGCGTCATGGCCCGCAGCTCATGCTCGGGCACCGGGCTGCCGGCCGTCAGCGCGGCACGTTCAGGATCCCCCAGAGAAAACACGACATCATTGAACAGGAACAGCACGCTGCCTGACCCCACTGCAGATACGGTATGCCAGCGCCACCCGGCTGCGCTGTCTTGCGCAGCGCCTGCCCCGGCCGGCCAACCGTGTGAAAAATCCTCGATGGCTTCAGTCTGACCGGCCCGCGTTAAAACTGCGTCACCGGCGCGTTGAGAAATAAGCAGTGTTAATGGGGGGCTAACCGCCACCCTCGCCCTTCGAGATACTCGCTAGCGCCCCCCCTCACAGATGAGGGGGTAACAGGGCCCTATTCCTCAACCCGTTCCATAAGGAAGTGGCGCCCTTCACGATCAACGATTTCGACCGCCCATATATCCGGATCATCCTCACGGCGGCGGGCGATATAGGCATCGGCGCGGGCTTCCTCCATGGGCAGGGCGCCCAGAGGCTGCGACCAGAGGCGATCGCCCTCCATGTCGCGTACCGGCACAAACAGGCGTGCCAGCCGGTCTGCGCCGACCAGCTTCAGCAGCACCACGCCAGCATCGGCATCGCCCTTGTGCAGCACATAAAAGGACGCGCCCTCGCGCTCCGCACGCCACCGCAGAGCATCCACCCAGATCCATGTGCTGAGCTCAGGCATGATTCTCCCTTGCTGGCCGGACAATTGCTTAATAATGTGTAAATCGAGGGGAGCGTTTCATGACGATACAGGCACGGTGGTGGGGTGTCATGTGTATGGCCGCAGCAATGGCGGTGGCCATGACCTGTATGGTCAATCCGTCTGCTGCGGCGATTCCGGACACGGAGGCCAGCGCCACATCCACGTCCGCTCCCGCGCCCGGCCGTATCGCCCGCTCCGAGGAACGCACGCTCGCCAGCCTGACGGCTGACAGCCGGCCAGCCTACCGCCTCGACCGGAACACCCGCGAGCTGCGCATCCCCTTCACCCTGGCGCCCGGCTCCGTTCCCGAAAGCGTGGAGCTTGTCCTCTCGGCGCGGCCCGCCTCCGCGCGGTCCGGCGGCCGTCTTGAGGCCCTGCTGGCAGGTTCGCGCACCATATCACTCACCCCGCGCGCGGACAGTTTCGAGGCGCGCTTCTCGCTCTATTCGGACAGCCTTCGGGCTGGCGACAACATGCTGGTGATCCGCTTTGATGCCGGTGATGCTGACGGGTGGCGCATTGACATGCGCGCGAGCCGCCTGCGGGTGACGGCCCTGCCTTCAGCCGGGCACGAGACACTGGAAACCCTGGAAAGAGCGATGGCGGCACACTTCGCTGCGCCGCGCCGCGTGTTCATCCAGGCCAATGGATCAGGGCGTGAGCAGCTGGCCGTGGAGGCTCTGATCGCACAAGGGCTCGCCCTGCGCATGGGTCAGGCGCCCGTTCTGGTCGAGCGCCCGGAGGCCGCAGAAATCGTTGTGCGCGCTGCCACAGACCCGCTTTCGCCCAACGCCTCCATCGCTCTTGCAGACCCCTACACCATCCGCCTGGCGGGCGCGGAGACCACGACGGTCGCCGCAGCGGCGCGCCTGTTTGCCGCGCGCAGCTTTGCCGGCACACAGACACGCATGACGCCTGCCGACGCTCTGTCGGCCCCGCGCCTTTCCCATGCCTCGCCCGGCACCCCGTCACGGCTGGACAATCTGCAGGCACTGGCCGAATCCGGCATTCCCTTCGCACGGGAAAATGGCGGGCGGGCCGCGATCATTCTGGCCGGAAACAGCACTGCCGAACGGCTGGGCGCCCTCAGCCTGCTCTCGCGCGCCTCACTCGTTTCCGGGTCAGCCTGGCTCTACGCCTGGTATGGCAGTGATGCCAGTCTGGCGCCCGCCGACCATGACCTGTTCCTGATGGGCCCGATTGGCGCGATTGATCCGCGCCTCGTCAGCGCGGCGCCAGCCGAAGTGCGTGCGGCCACCGAAGCGGCGAACCGGCGCGTGCCGCGCGAGCGCCGCTCCTACGGGTCCACCGCCTTCGCCGATGAAGGCAGTCCTGTCGCCGGAGCCGTTACCGGCGTTGCCGCGCTTTACCGCGATGCAGGCGGGCGCACGATTGTGCTGCTGACCGCGCCGGAAGGCGCAGATTTCTCGCGCGCCGCCCGCCGGCTGGCCCATTCCGAGCTCTGGCGCGAGCTGCAGGGCCGCGCCGTCCTGTGGGATGCCGGGTCCGTCACGGCCTTCGGTCCGACCGCGCGCGCCGATCATGCCTTTGGCGAACAGATGATCGAGCTGTTCCGCCGCCATGACAGGCTGCTCGCTCTGATCGCCTTCGCGCTGGCTGTGCTTTTGCTGTTCGCGGGCAATGCCGTAAACCGGAGATCAACCCGGAGCGTGTAATACACGCGCCCATGATAGGTCTCGTTCTTGCCTCCAGCCTTGCACTGACCGCTTCGGGCGATGATGCGCGCGCCGAAACGGCTGCGCGTCTGGCACGGCTGGTTGAGGTCGCCGCCATCGACGAGGCGTGCGCCATGCTGCCTCCCGCAGAGCGCGCCATTCTCGACCGGGAGATTGCCAGCGTCCGCCACCAGGCCGAAGCCGGCGGCATGTCATCGGCCACCTGGTCATCCGGCTCGGAGCGGATACGCCGCCGCTGGGCCAGCCCGGACTGCGGCGCGTCCGCGGCCCAGCAGACCGTCTTGCGCTACCGGCAGGCATTAAACGGCTGGCTGATGGGCGGCGAGCGCAGCTTTGAGGGCCAGAGGCGCGTCTGGACAGCCCGCGCCGCGGAAAACGAGCACAGCCACTGGGCGCTCGCCCAGGACGCCGTCCATGACGGCATTTCCGCGCGCTTCGGCTCTGTCATCATCGGTGAGGACACAGTGGTCCTTCTGTCCTTGCGCGCACCGCGCCAGCCGGCCAGCGCCGTGCTGGTATTGCGTGATGTGCAACTCGCACCCCGCCCCGTCGATTTCACATCCGGCGGGCGCCGCCAGCCGCCGGGCGGCGAACCGCTGGCCGGTCTGGGGGCCCTGTCCTCTGGCCAGCGCCGTATCTGGACCAGCGGTGTCCTGCGGGATGGCGGGCGCTTCGCCCCCGGTGGTGACGGGGTAACGGCGAGCTTCACCTTTCCCGGCGACACGCTGGAGCAGATGATGGCGCTGGAAGCGGCCGAGGCCGCCCGCGTGGATCTCTACGATGCCTCTGGCGCGCGGATGGGCCGTATCTGGATAGAGATCGGCGCTCTGCGTCAGGCGCGCAATTACGCCCTGGCCGCCAACCCATCACCCTTGCAATAGGCCGATCAGCTGGCAGCGGCCTGCTGGACGATGGCCTCACCAGCCGCCTGTGCCAGGCGGATCTGTTCACGGACGGCGGGCATTTCCGGCTCGCTCTTGAGAATGCCGTCATCGCTGGCACGCACCACGGGAAGCGAAACCGTCACCGTGGTGCCCTCACCCAGCCGGCTCTGCAGGCTCATCGTACCGCCATGCAAGCCAGCCAGCGCATGCACCAGCGCCAGCCCCAGCCCTGAGCCGCGCTCATCGCTCTGGTGCGCGTTTGCGGCCTGTGCATAGGCATGGCCCAGCCGGCTGACCTCGGCCTCGCTCATGCCCGGACCGCTATCACCAACCGCCAGCACCAGCTCGGCTCCGCTGGCGCGCAGCATCACGACGACAGCCCCGCCATCGGGCGTGAACTTGATGGCATTGGACAACAGGTTGAGCACGATCTGGCGCAGCGCCTTGCGGTCGGCGTGAACCGTCAGTTCGCTTTCGCGAAGATCACAGCTCAGGCGGATATTCTTGTCCTCGGCGCGCAGGCGCATCATCCGCACGCACGTCTCGACGACCTCGCCTGCATCGAACGTCTCGCGCAGCAGCTCGTAGCGGTCAGCCTCGATCTTCGACATGTCGAGAACATCCCCGATCAGATCGAGCAGATGGACGCCACTTTCATGGATGAGGTCGGCATATTCGGCATAGCGAGCCGGCATCGGGCCGAACAGGCGCTGCTTCATCAGGTCTGAAAAGCCGATAATAGCATTGAGCGGTGTGCGCAGCTCATGGCTGATCGCCGCCAGGAACTCTGACTTGGCCTTGCTGGCGGCAATGGCCTCATCGCGCTCGCGCGCCAGCCGGTCCAGCACCTTGTCCTCACGCTGCGGCACCGACAGGGCGACGACAAAACCGTCTCCGGCCCGGTGCGCGCGCGCCTCCAGTGTTATCGGGCGGCCGTTATCGCCGCGCATCTGGGTGACGATGGACCCGCTCGCCTTGTGCAGCTGGCGCTCCAGCATGTCGCGCCCCTCGTCTTCATAGGCAAGGTGCGATACCGGCAGGCCTGCCACATCGCGCGGCAGGCCGGGCATGAGGGAACGCGCCGCAAGCGATACCGCTTGCATCCGTCCGTCCGCATCGCACACGATCAGGGCGGACGGCGCATGCACAAATCCGTCTGCCAGCGGCTGCAATCCGGCATTATCCCGGCCCAGCCGGGTGAGCGCGGGCAGCAGGCCTGCCAGGGCAACCAGCACGCCAAGCCCCAGATAGGCGGCCAAACCCAGCTCGAGCGGGAAAGGCAGGCCCGAGGCAGCGGGCTGCACCACGCCGGCATAGAACATGATGAACAGGGAGGCGGAATTGACCAGCAGGCTGACCAACGCGCCACCATACTGCCGGCTGGCCGCCAGCGCTGCACCACCGGCCAGCGCCGCAAACGGCGTCAGCCAAGCCGGCCCGCCCGGAAGCGCGGCGAGCGCCAGCACCGGCACCACCCAGCTGATGACGATGAAGGCACGTGCCGCATCGCTCCAGCCGTCCGCGCGCGCCAGACGCAGGCCCACTAGTCCGGGAAGGGCCGTCGCAGCCAGCAGGGCGGCCGTTTCAAGAGGGGAACCCAGCATCAGCGCCGACGCTCCGGCGCACAGCCAGAACGCTGCCCAGAGCGCATGAATCCAGCGGGTCCGGGTACGGGCTATCCAGCTGCCAAGCCTTGTTGCCAGGGTGATCATGCGGCCCTTGAGATTCCGACTCACTAACATCGTTGATGACCGCAAGCTCTGCCTGCGGCGTTAACAATTATTGAATCGCGCTTAAGACTTGTGATCGCTGCGTGCGCCCTTGGACAACGGCAAATTTCACGGCAAAGTAGCTCCACTCAAGCTGTCTGGAGCGCTACCGGCCATGATCACACCTCTGCTGGCCATCCTGTCTGTGTCCCTGCTGCATTCCGGCGTTCAGGAAGCCGCTGAAAACACAGAAGAAAATGCAAGTGCGGATCCGGTTCTGGTGCTGGAGTCCGCGCCTCAGGCCTCGGCCCTGCGCCTTCATGCCGACACCTATGCCGCCTACCATTCCGATGTCAGCGAGGCGGGCGCCCGCGAACTGACCTCTGTCATGGCGCTCGACGAGACGATGGACTCGCTGGCCGCCTATTACACCGATGACCGGCTGGTGGACGCCCAGATCGCCTATGCCGCCCTCGTCGCGGCGCAGCATCCTGAATTTATCGACTCGGTACGCGCCATTGCCGACTATTACGGTTCCGGCATAACGGCCGCCAGCCTTATGAACGATCCGGTTTTTGTCACCGGCTTCATGGGCGCTGACACCGCCTCTGACAATGTGGTCGGCGCGCTGACCACCGATACACGCACGATGAACATCGTGGCCGACCGCTACCGCGAGGCGGCCTACGATCTGCAGAGCCAGACCTGGGCGCGCACGCGCGCGCATGACCGCCGCACCCGGCTGGAACAGATTGAAAGCGGGTCTATACGGCTGCAGACGCCGTTCCGCATGGCGGAAAACGGTAATGGCCGCCGTCTCGGCGCCGCCTCTGACCTCTTTGGCGCGTCGGCCAGCGCGCCCCGCCCGGAAGCCCCGACACCCGGTCTGGCGCTGACAGTGGGCGAGACCCAGCTTCAGCCCGATGAGCGCCGCGTGGGCCGCATCCTTGCGGTAGCTGCGCTTCAGTCCATCGAGGCCGGCGACATGCGCGCCATGGATGCGCTGCTGGCCGATCCGGCCGTGGGCCGCTGCATCGTCTCGGCGCGATTGAACCTCGCCCAGTGCGTCGCCGCCGGTCACTTCAAGTATGAAGACGCTTTTTGCATCGCCGAACACGCGCTTCAGGAAGTGGCTGTCTGCCTGACGACAACGCGCGCGCCTGTGGCCGAGTAGCGGCAGCGTTAATGCTCTGAAAACCATTACTAACTGGCGTTAACAGGGCATTTACCGCGACCACTGCTTTTGTTGGAAATGGCCGGAACGCTCGCCTAGCCTTCATCGTAAGGGACAGTAAGTACCCGTCGAAGCAGGTCTGAGGCAAAAGCCGATGATGTTCATATTGCGCGCTGTATTCTGGATTGCGGTCGTGGCGGCATTCGTGCCGCCAGGCTTCACCGCGGCTGGCGGCCTGTTTGCCAGCGATATGGAACGCATGCTGGCCGAACCGGCTGCGCGTGCGGCCCAATCCCTGCACAGCGAAACGGCCCAGCCAGCACAGACCCGTGCGCACGAAACGGGCATTTGCGCCGAGTATGGCGAGCTGTGCGAGATCTGGGACCATGTCACGGGTTTCGGCGGCTATGTCGGCTCGGTGGCCCTGTCACAGGCCGATGCGATGATTGAATCGGCGCGCGAGACCAGCTCTGCAAAACCCGCCGCGCAGACGCGGTAGCACACGCGCGTCTTGCCCTTGACTGCCGGTGCGCCTAGGTCAGGCGCATGCAGACCGGCGACACCGTCATTGAATCCCTCGTGGACGAGTTCGACTTCCTGGGCGACTGGGAAGAACGCTACCGCTATCTGATCGAGATGGGCCGGGCGCTTGAGCCTTTAAGCGCGCAAGAACACAGCGATGCCAACAGGGTGCAGGGCTGCGTCAGCCAGGTCTGGCTGGTTCTCGGCAAGGATGGCGAAGGGCGGCTCGTCATTCGCGGGGATTCCGACGCCCATATCGTCAAGGGTCTGGTAGCGCTTCTGATCCGCCTTTACGCCGGGCGTCCGCCGGCCGAAGTAGCCGCTATTGATGCGCGCGAAGTGCTGGTCCGCATCGGACTGGGAGAGCATCTTTCCCCGCAACGCTCCAACGGCCTTGCCTCCATGGTGGCGCGCATCCGCTCCTGGGCCCGAGAGGCCTAGCCCGCAAACGGATCAGCGGCCCTCGCGGCCCGCTTCAGCCCGTAATGGATGGCCAGACGATCCAGCGCGAGATGCAAGGCCGTGCCACCCGCCTTGTCCGGCCAGTCAAGATCACGCACCGCCCGCTCCATACCCGTCTCCCGGATGACGATATTGATGAGCAGCCTGTCCAGCCCCGGCCCTGCCGCTGCCAGCGCCGCCATCACCCGTTCGCGGGCATCCAGCGCCCGCGCAGGCGCGCCAGCGGGGTCATGACCGCCGCGCGGACCGGATCGCGGCACACCTGACCAGTCGGACGTCACGCGCGAGCGCAGCGTCGAGGCATCATAGTCAGCCCGCAGCCGGTCTGCCGCTGTCACATGGACGCGCTCCAGCAAGGCTGCACGCCCCGGACGCGCAACGGCGTAGCGTGCAACGGGCGACGCATCGCCATTGGCCAGCGCCGCTACCACGCGGCCATCGGCCTGCATGACAGCGCGCGGTTCGAGCCTGCGGTGCTGGGCCGCAAACCGGCCCTCATCGTTGCTGCCCGGCACCTCTTCGCGCTTCAGCCTTGCAAGCCCTGCCTCCGTCACGGTCCAGCACGTTCCGCCCTCGCCGGCCTCCAGCGTGCCGTCGCTGACGCCCGCAGACAGCTCGCGCGCACTGAGTACCGCCAGTGGCCGGCGGCGGCGGTCAGCACCGGCAAACACGCCATAGCCGCGCCCGCCGGGCAAAGCCGCGATGCGTCTTCCAGGGCGCGCCAGCCGGATCAGCCAGGAGGGCGCGCTCACCAGCACAGCTCCGCGCGGTGGCGCCCGTCTGCGTTCAGCGGAGCTGCTGCCGGAAGAGCGGGCGATGGCATGGCCCGCAGCGAGGTTTCAAGATCATCCAGCCGTGCATCAAACCCGGCATCATCGCGCATGTCCTCGATCTTGTGGCAGGCATGGGCGACCGTGCTGCGATCCCGGCCAAAGGCGAGCGCGACGCGCGCCAGCGACATCTCGAACGCGACATGCGCCAGATACATCGCAACCTGACGCGCCTGCGCAGCCTCCGCCGTGCCGCGGCCCGTAGCCTGTACCGCCTCCACTGGCACACCCAGGCTGAACGCGGCGGCCTGGCGGGCCAGCTGGGCCCGCGCCCGGTCTAGCCTGACCCGGTCTTGCGGTCCCCGGCCCTGACCGCCGCGCGCATGCATGTTTTCCATGTCCTCAACTCCCTGCTTCAACGCCATGCCGGGCATAATAGGCCCATAAGCCGAAAATGAGGATAATATTCCTATCTGAAACGCAAAAACCCAATCCCCCTCACGAAACCGCTCGGGGATGAACCGGGGGGAACGCCCCGGCAGAACCTTGAAATCACTGATGAATGAGCTTTTACGCAGAGGGGCCCGCTTCGCCACAGGCGATGCGGACCGGGGGACATGAGCGGGGATAAGGGAGGCTGGCCTAGGCCACCGGGCGCGTCAGCGACCAGTTCCAGTAGCGCAGCACGGTCTGCGCCTTGTCGACCGAGAGCGTGTCGAACACATAGCGCGCCTGTTCGGGCGCGGGATCACCGCGCCCTGCCGTTTGCAATAGCGACATCAGATGCCCGCGTGACAGGCCGGTCGCCTTGGTCAGGACCGCCAGCGGCTCACCGCCGAAATCCGCCAGCATCCGCTCCAGCAGCGAGCGCTGGATGTTCGCCAGCCGCGCCATTTCGTCGATCAGTTCCGGAGAAAGACCCGTCCGGGCCGCTTCTTCAATGGCCCCTTCCAGCGATCCGAAGGGCGAGTTTTCCGCAGCGGCACGATTGCGCTGGCGGCGCTCGATATAGCTCAAGGCGCGGCCAATCAGCTCGTCGCGCGGCGTTTCGCTGGCCGCCAGTGGGAACACATCTTCGGCGGCATCCTGCAGGATCGCGCGGCCCACGGCGAAGCGTTCCAGCAGGGCCCGCCGCTCGCCATGCCCGCATTCCCAGAACAGGGCCATGGCCTGTGCCGGGCGCATCTCAGCGCGCTTGATGAGGCCGTGGGTCAGGGCCAGCTCGTCAGCGGCCATCTGCAACAGGCGGTCCACCGTCTGGCTGGCAAGCTTCGCGCCGGGATTGGCCAGCAATACCAGTATTTCTGCCGTGCTCCCCGAGGCCACCAGCGCCGCCGAGACCACTTCGCTCACATGCTCGCGCCGGGCGATGGCCATGCGGTGGCGGGTTTCGCCCTTGGCCGCAATCTCCATCAGATCGAAATCGGTCAGGGCGCGCGCTGATTGCAGGATCGGCTCGGCCACCTCATAGGTGTCCAGCGCCAGACGGCGCAGGAGGCCCGGCGGGGCCTCTGCCTGCTCTGCCAGCCGCCGGGCAATGCGCATGCGCAATTCCGGTGCAGCATGGCGCATGATCTCGTCCAGCACGTCAGCAACCACCCAGCGCTCCTGCGGGCTGACCTGGCTGGAGGGCAGGCAGACAATGTCGGCCAGCCGCCGCGTCAGCCGCGAACGGGCCGTCACGCTGGGCGCAATTGCTGGATCGGCTCGGTCCATTGCGGCTCGGCTCCCTGACGCGCGAAAGGCTTGTCGCTGCAAAGCTTGCCTTCAGCGCGTTAAGGAAACGTGGCAAAGCCTGTTCAATCGGCGTAACTGGTCTTCTCCGGCCCGCTGCAAGGATCTGTGCAGATTCGCCATGAATGACAGACCGACCGTATCCCGGCAGCCCTACCGGCGGCGCTTCAGACCTGATCCGTTCTGGGCCTATATGGCCGTGGTAGCGGCCTGGTTTGCCAGCTTCGGCCTGCAGACCACCCTGTTTCCGGGCGTTATCAATTTCACCCTCGCCGAAAGCCCCGCGCGCCTTGGCATCGCCCAGGCCGCCCTTACGGCGCCCATGCTGTTCCTCCTGCCGCTGACCGGCGTGCTCGCCGAGCGCGCAGACCGGCGCACCCTGCTTCTGGTCTTTCACGGTGTGGCAGGCGTCTCGGCGGGCATCATGGCCGCCCTGATGTTTGCCGGCCTGCTCAGCTATGAGGCGCTGGTAGTCTATGCGCTCGTGGTCGGATCGGCCGGCGCGTTTGTGATGCCCGCGCGCGATTCCGCGATCAATGGCGTGACACGCGTCACCCAGCGCCTGGGCAACCCGCTCAGCCTGCAGCGGGCCATCGTTTTCGCGTCCCTCGTGCAGTTCGGTGCCCAGATCACCGGCATGGGCGCAGGCTTTCTGGCCAGCTATGTCGGCCCGGCGCCGCTGTTTGCCGTACAGGCCCTAATACTGGTGGCAGGCGGCGCAATGGCCATGTCGATGCCGCGCCTGCCACGTCCGCGCGAACACACCGAGCCCGTGCTGACCGCCCTTGTAACCGGACTGCGCACGGTCATCAGCTCACCCGTCATCTGGCCGATGACGCTCATCATGATCGCGGTGGGCGCGCTGGTGGTCGGGGGCGGCTTCTTTGTCATCATCCCCGTACTGGTGCGCGACATCTATCTGGCCGGCTATGACGTGCTGGCCGGGCTGATGGTCACGTTCTGGGTCGGCGCGCTGTTTTCCAACATCATCCTGGCGCGCATGCCGCTGATCGAGCGTCCGGGCAGAACACTGATGGTGGTGCAGACAGCCGCCGCACTCGCGCTTGGATGCATTGCCCTGCCTTTGCCCCTGCCCGCCCTCTTCCTGACCATCTTCGTCTGGGGTCTGGCGGGCGGCGTGGCGATGTCGCTATCGCGTGCGCTGGTGCAGGAAAACGCGCCCAAGCGCCAGATCGCGCGGGTGATGAGCGTCTACCAGCTGGGCCTTTTTGGCGGCATGCCGGCCGGCGCCGTCATCATGGGCTATGTCGTTGAGTGGATGGGGCCGCGTGATGCGGCGCTGATCCCGGCTGCCGGCATTCTGGCCGTTCTCATTGTCATTGTGCTGACAACGCCCATCTTGTCTGTCAAACGCGCCGATCCGTCATAGGCGGCGCACAAGACGGGAGCTTGCCCCATGCCGCGCCTGCCAGCCGACCAAGTCCGCGCCCTGCGGGCCAGACTCACCCCCGAACAGGACCGGATCGCCTTCCATGAGGGCACCGAGCCGCCCGGCTGCTCGCTTCTGAACGCGGAAAAGCGTGCCGGAACCTATCATTGTGTCGTATGCGGCGAGGCCCTGTTTTCCTCCTCTGCAAAATACGAGTCCCGCTCTGGCTGGCCCAGCTTTTTCGAGCCCGTAAGCCCGGACGCCATCGGCACAAAATCTGATTTCAAGCTGTTGATGCCGCGCACCGAGTTCCACTGCGCCAATTGCGGCGCCCATGGCGGACACGTCTTCAATGACGGACCGCCGCCGACCGGCCAGCGCTGGTGTGCAAATGGGGAAGTGCTGGACTTCCGTCCCGACGCGAATGAGGGCTAGAGTGCAGGCCATGCCGCGTTGCGGTCTGGTCTTTTATTCCCGGAGCCTGATTTCCATGTCTTCCATTCGTTTGCGTGCAAGCCTTCTGGCTGGCGTGGCCGGTCTTGCCCTTGTCGGCCTGACCGCCTGCGAGCCCGCCAATACACCCGAAAACACCAGCGCCGCGAGCCAGTCTGAAATGAACGAGAATGCCCCGCAATCTGCCCTGATCGACCGGGCGCTTGCCTTCACCCCGCCAAGCGTGGAGGCCCGCCCCGTCACCATCGAGCAGCTGGGCCGCACCCGCACCGACAACTACGCCTGGTTGCGCGATGAGAACTGGCAACAGGTCATGCGCGACCCGTCTGTCCTGACCCCTGAAATCCGCACCTTCCTGGAGGCGGAAAACGCCTATTACAACGAGGTGATGAGCCCGCTCTCCGAGCTTCAGGAGACGATCTACCAGGAAATGCGCGGCCGTATCCGCGAGGATGACAGCTCTGTGCCCAGCCGCGATGGCGAGTGGTTCTACTATTCGCGTTTCCGCGAAGGCGGCCAGTATCCGGTATTTGCCCGCCGGCCTGCCGACGCTAACGGCGAGATTTCCGGCGAAGAGCAGATCATCCTGGATGGCGATGCAGAAGCCGAAGGCGTCGAATACTTCTCGCTGGGCGCGTTCGAGCACAGCCCTGACCAGCGCTATGTCGCGTGGGCGGTCGATACCAATGGCTCGGAATATTACGAAATCCGCATTCGCGATCTTGAAACCGGCGAAGACATCGCAACCCTGACTGATGAGGGCTATGGCTCGCTGGAATGGGCCAATGACTCGCGCACCATCTACTGGGTATGGCGCGATGACAGCGCCCGGCCCAAGCGCGTCTACCGGCAGGCCATCGACTCCACCGAGCGCGAACTGGTCTATGAAGAGGCCGATGACGGCTTCTTCCTGGGTGTCAGCCGTACCGATGGCGATAGCTGGATCAGCATCTATACCGGCGACCATACCACCAGTGAAATCCGCCTCTATGACGCCAATGACCCGTCAGCAGAGGCCGTGCTGGTCTCCGAGCGTGAGGAGGGCGTGGAGTACTCGCTGACCGAAACCGGCAACGGCATGTTCATCCGCACCAATCAGGACGGCGCCGTGGATTTCCAGATCATGCGCGCGCCGGTCGATGATCCGCGCCGCGAGAACTGGGAGCCCTTCATCGACCACCGTTCCGGCACCTATGTGAACGGGCTGATGGGCTTTGAGAACTGGCTGGTGCGCTCCGAG
This sequence comes from Glycocaulis sp., assembly GCF_051859565.1. Taxonomy (GTDB): domain Bacteria; phylum Pseudomonadota; class Alphaproteobacteria; order Caulobacterales; family Maricaulaceae; genus Glycocaulis. The sequence continues at coordinate 46,404 of NZ_JBHYFK010000006.1, read as the reverse complement.
CGTGAAAATGCCCTGCCGCGCATCATCGTGCGCAATGTGGAGAGCGGTGAAGAGTTTGCCATCGCCTTCGAGGAGGAGGCCTTCTCGCTTGGCATGAGCGGTGGCTACGAGTTTGCCACCGACCAGATGCGCTTCACCTATGAAAGCCCGTCCACGCCGCGCCAGACATGGGACTTCAACATGGCGACACGCGAGCGGACCCTGCGCAAGGAGCAGGAAATCCCCTCCGGCCATAATCCCGATGACTACACCGTCCGGCGCATCAACATTACCGCGCGTGACGGCACTGCCGTCCCGGTCACCATCCTGCACCGGGTCGAGACGCCGATTGATGGCTCGGCACCGCTGCTACTCTATGGCTACGGCTCCTATGGCTATTCCATGCCGGCCAGCTTCTCCATCGGCAATCTGTCGCTGGTGGACCGCGGCATGGTCTACGCCATCGCCCACATTCGCGGCGGCACCGACAATGGCTATCAGTGGTATCTGGACGGCAAGCTCGACCGCAAGATGAACACCTTCAACGATTTCGTTGATGCGGGCCGGGCACTCGCAGCCGAAGGCTATACCAGCGAAGGCAATATCGTGGCCTTCGGCGGATCGGCTGGCGGACTGCTGGTCGGTGCAGCCATGAACCAGGCGCCCGAGCTGTTCTCCGGTGTCATCGGCGCTGTGCCGTTCGTCGACGTCATCAACACCATCTCCGATCCCACCCTGCCGCTTACCCCGCCAGAGTGGAATGAATGGGGCAATCCGATCACCGATGAAGCTGCCTATGACTACATGCTATCCTACAGCCCGTACGATCAGGTAAGCGCCCAGGACTATCCCCACCTTCTGGCGACGGCCGGTCTTACCGACCCGCGCGTCACCTACTGGGAACCGGCCAAATGGGTTGCCCGTGTACGCGAGATGCGCACCGATAACGGGCTGACCCTGCTGCGCACCAATATGGGCGCCGGCCATGGCGGCGCCTCTGGCCGCTTCGACAGCTTGCGTGAGCGGGCTCAGGACTGGGCGTTTGCACTAATGGTCTCAGGCCTTGCCGACAGCGAAGCCAGCGTCGAGGTGGAGGACGCGCCTGCCGAGGATGCAGCCGAATAGGCCGCGCCCTCACTTGCCTGTTGAATGCAGAAAGCCGGGCAGTGTCGCTGCCCGGCTTTTTTCTGACCGAAGGCCTGTCGATGACGCCGACGCCAGCAACGAAAAAGGCCCCGGACAAATCCGGGGCCTTTCATTGATCAGAGCGCCAAGCTGGCTGTGAACTAGCCTGCTGCACCTTCGCGTGCAGCACGCTCCAGAGCTTCGCGGCGTTCCGCCGCCTGCTCGTCATTCATGCCGACTTCGCGGAACTGCTCGCCGTACTGGTTGAAATAGATCTGACAGCGCTGGGGCACTTCGATGCGCACGCGGCCATCCTCGTCAGCCTCACCGATAACCGTCGCGATACGGCGTTCAGCTTCGACTGTCAGGCGGCACTCGTCGATCTGCACCTGTTCACGCTGGCGGGCACGGCGCGCCACACCCTCGATCTGGCCATTCACGAACGTGATCCAGCCATTGGCCTGGCTGCGCGACGATGCAAACCTTGCACCCTCGCGGAAAGCGGCCAGCGCACCCTGGTTGTCATTGAGGTTGAAACGCGCGGTACCCAGCAGCACCCAGGCTTCGCCGGGCTGGCGAAGGCCACCGCGGTTAAGCGCTGTCTGGAAAGCTTGCGCAGCCGGCTCCCACTGGTTCAGCTGGTAATGCGCCTCCGCCAGCACCAGCGCCGTCTGGCCGTCCTGGCGCATTTCCGAAAGCTGGCGCAGAACCGGCAGGGCCCGTTCAAACTCGGCCGCCTGACGCCACATATTGGCCAGCAGCTCGACATTGCGGACATTGCGTTCGATACGCCCGGCATTCATTTCCCGTTCGAGAATGGTCGCGCCGCGATATGGGTTGTCGTAAAAGCTGTAATACTGGGCAAGCCGCAGCAATTCCTCGCCTTGCGTAAACAGCCCGTTCAGATACATCAGCTTGTTGGCTTCGAACGCCTGTTCTTCCTGCTCCGTCCGGGCCATGAGGCTGACCAGGTTCTGCCAGCCCGTGCGCTCCTGGGGGAAACGGTTCACCATCTCGCGCACAACCCGAAGCTCGTCAGCAGGACGGTTCAGCTGCTGATAATAAACCAGCATGATCGGATATTCGTTCAACGTCTTGTTGGGCGTAGCCTCATACCACTGCTCCGCGTAGCGAAGCCCGTCATTATAGCGCTCGCCTTGCGCATACGCGATGGCCAGCAGGCGGGCTAGACCGGCATTGACCGTTGCTCCTGCCGCAATCGCTGCCTCCAGCTCACGGATACCGGCATCGATTTGCTCCATGCTGATCAGGATCTGCCCCAGATTGACGCGAACATCGCGCACCTCTGTGGCATTCAGACCGCCCGCATTGATCGCCGCACGGAAATCGGAAACGGTCTGGCTCATATTATCGAGCATGAAATGCAAGCGGGCGCGCTGCGAATACATGACGCTCGCCTCATAGGCGCTCGGATTCATGCCAAGACCACGGGTAAAGGTGTCGACCGCAGCCCGATACTGCTCGGCTTCGATCTGTTCCTGTGCCTGAAGCACCAGCGTACCGATCTGGGTCGAGAACGTACGGTTCTCGTTACTCTGCTCCCTTTCCTGGTCGCGGTCACGGCGCTGCGCTTCGGCATCAGTGCCGACAGCCGTCATGCCAATGCTGCCAGCTACCAGCACAGCTGCGAGGACACGCCCAATTCCGGTCATGCTCTGGCTCTCGCGGATCATCTTGTCACTCCTGTAGAACGCCTCGAAGGCGGCGAGCCGACACGTATCGGTCTGTTACTGGTTTAGATTATAGTCGAACTGCGTCTGCACACCGCGCCGCCACTGCGGCGTACCGTCCTGGACGCGCGGCTCATAGCGCCAGCGCTCGACCGCGCGAATGGTTTCGCGTTCGAACACCGAGTTGGTGCAGCTCAGAATACGCACATTCGTCGGGCTGCCCTCCGGTGTCACGTCGAACTCGACCGAACACCGTCCCTCGATACCACGCTCTGCGGCCCGGGGAGGATAGTTCGGAGGAATCCGTACCAGCGGCTGCGCGTCACGGTCGGACACGTCGAAGCTGATATCGCCACCGGCCAGCGACGGGCGGTCAAACTCCGGCAGGCCACCGACGATGGTGGACATGCTCTCGGTCGGCTGATCGGCGCGAGCCCGCTCGATTGCCGGGGGCGGCGGCGGCGGCGTTACATCCTCGACCTGGTCGATATTCGCGTCACGTTGACGGGCCTGGATTTCCTCCGGGGCGTCGGCAATCGTGATCCTGACCTCATCACCCGCGTCGTCAGGCGGCGCGGTATCATCAAAGATGAGGATCTGCATCAGCGTGAAGAGAAGGAAGGTGACGATTGCCGCGAGCGGCGCACCTACAAGAAGACGGACAAGACTGGCCATCGTTATATTCCTTCCTGCCTAACGCGGACGCGTCGAAATGGTGACCGTGACGCCCAGCTGCTGAAGCACTTCCTGGACATCAAGAACGGTACCCACAGGCGCATCAGCATCGCCTTGAATCATCGCTTCCGCGCGGGGGTTTTCCTGCAGAAGCTGCTCCAGCACGTTTCTGAGCTGGTTCATCTGATAGACCTGACGGTTCACCCAGATCTCGTCATCGGACGTTACCGCAACGAGAATAGTGGGGCGAACCCGCTCTTCAGTCTGGGTCAGCGGACGCTGAACGTCCACACCCGGCTCTTTAACAAACACGGCCGTCACGATGAAGAAGATCAGCAGGATGAAAACGACGTCCAGCATGGGCGTCATGTTCAGTTCTGTATCTTCGTCTTCGGTTACGACCCGGCTCTGTCGGCGCGCCATACTGAATACTCCTCGCTACGACTGACCGCCGGGACGGTCGCGATTGATCGACACAGGAATGCCGTTCGCCATCATCTCATCCCAGATCTGCACCGTGATCCCGTGATGGGCCTCGTCATGAGGCTGGATCAGCACCGCAGAGTTGGGCGCTTCAGCCCGCAGCCGCGATACTGCCGCCATGACACGGTCAACCGAGGTCTGATCCTGGTTCACGAACACACGGTTCTGCTCCGTCACCTGGACCAGAATTACAGGATTGGCGTCCTGTGGCGGTGTGTCAGACGGAGGCGGCGGGCGCATGTCAATGCCCTCTTCCTGGAGGAAGGTCGCCGTCACGATGAAGAAGATCAGCAGGATGAACACGATATCCAGCATCGGCGTCATGTTGACTTCGGCTGAATCGTTCCCGCGGTTCTTACGTCTGCGCATGGGCTACCCCACTTCCAGTTCGTCGGCCAACTCGTGCACACGGCGCTTGGCCATGCGTTCAATCTGGCTGGAGAAAATAAGTCCCGAAAGCGCAGAGACCATGCCGGCCATCGTCGGAATGGTCGCGCGGGCAACACCCGCTGACATCCCGCGAGCATCCGACGAGCCTGAAATGGCCATCACGTCGAACACTGCCACCATGCCGGTCACCGTACCCAGAAGACCGAAGAGAGGCGCAAGAGCCACGAGGGTCTTGATCAACTCCACATTCTGGTCGGCCTTCAGCTTGACCTCGGAAATGAGCTGGTCGCGGATGGCGTGGGCGTGCCAGGAGCTGTGGTCGCTGCGCGCCCCCCACTCCCGGATCGCCCGGCCGGCCACTCCCTTGTGGGCCAGCCCGAAATAGGCCAGCCGCTCAAGGATGAACGCCCACATCACGAAGGTCAGAGCCATGATCCAGGTGAGGATCGGGCCACCGCGCTCCAGGAATTCCTGCAGGCCGGAAAAGGCGCCTTGGAAATCCATGATTGCCGGTCCTTCTAGCCAGCACGCTCTTCAGCGTGACGTGCAATGATACCAGCGGCCTGCTCTTCCAGCGTTTGCTGTGCCCCGCGAGCGAAGCTGGCGGCAAACGAGTGGATGAAGAGCAGCGGGATGGCGGCGATAAGACCCATAACCGTGGTCACGAGGGCCTCGGAGATACCGCCCGCCATGATGCGGGGGTCGCCGGTGCCGAACAGGGTGATCTGCGTAAAGGTGCGGATCATACCCGTAACCGTACCCAGAAGACCCAGCAGCGGCGCAACAGCGGCAGCGAGCTTCAGGAAATTCAGGCCGAATTCGAGCTTGGGCGTCTCGCGCAGGATGGCTTCATCCAGCTTGAGCTCAATCGTCTCGATCGGACGGTCTTTCACCTCTTCATAGGCGAGCATGATGCGGCCGAGCGGGTTGCCCTTCGAGGCCGTGGAACGGCGCTTCTGGCCATTAATCGCCGAGTTCGTGGTGAACAGGGCAAACAGGCGGAACAGACCGAAGGCAGCCGAGAAGATCAGCAGGCCGAGAATGATCTGCGCAACGATACCACCCTGGTTGAAGCGTTCGACCGTGTTGGGGACATCCTTGTAGATGTTCAGCAGCTGGCCACGCGACGGATCGATCGGGCCGGAGACGATCTCGCCTTCAGAAGCGCGGGCAAGATTGCTGGCGGCATCAAGCAGGCGGCCTGGCGGCTGGCGCTCAAGCTGCACGAGACGGTAGCCGGCAGCCGGGTTGGTCTCTTCGGTGCGCCACAGCACGTAACGCGTGCCACCTTGCGTGATGAAAGCGTTGAACACGCCCACGCGGGTCACCGGAACCGGCTGGCCGTCATTCACACCAGACACGCGGGCATTGAAGGTTACGACATCACCCTGAAGCTCCATTTCGGAGATCATGGCCTGCCAGATCCGGTCCAGCTCGGCACGGTCCGGCAGGGTGCGGCTTTGCGACAGTTCGCGAAGCGGCTGGTGACGGCCCGGCGCCTGCGCCGAAGCAATGGAGGCCTCGATGATGGAGGCGAACTCGCCAGATTTCTGACGGGCTGCACCAAACAGCTCACCGAACGCGCCCTGGGCCTGACGCAGTTCGGCGTCAAGCTCGCGGATCCGCTCCTGGTTGGCCTCGAAGCGGGCCTGGTTGGCCCGTCCGGCAGATTCCAGGGTGTTCAGCTGACCGCGCGCCTGGGCAACAAGAGCTGCCTGACGATCACGGTTGGCGCGGAACTCCTGCAAGCGGCGCTGGTTTTCCGCCGCTGCGTCACGGGCATCAGCCCGGACGCGGTCAAGAAGTTGCGAAATGGATGTTACCGGCTGGCGCTGGCTTTCCTGGGCCATCGCGGTGCCGGCAAGAAGGCTGGCGCTGAGCGAGACAGCCGCGGCAATTTTAAAAAGCGTTTTCATCGCTTTGTTTCTCCGTCTCTACAGCGCTAGCGGGTAGCCGGGCCCGGAAGGGGCGCGACAAACACATCAGGCGTGGTCACTTCCTGCGCAATCCGCAGAGCACGCTGGACGTTGTTGGCGTGAGACCCTGACAGCGGACGCCATTCAGGATTCGACTGGGTCATGATCTCCATCGAGCGGTCCTGGAAGATGCGCACCAGCGCAACACGGCCGAACTGAAGAACGTTCACCTCATTGGGAACGCCATCGATGACGACCTCTTCGCCATAGGTGCGAAGGCTGCGCCCGTAGGCGGCCTCGATCTCATATGCGTTCAGGATTACGCGGTATTTCTCTGCCGGAGGCACCGAGGCATCGCCAAGCAGCCGCTCGATATTGTCGAGACGGGCGCGGCGCACATCGGTCTGGAAAGGCAGGTCATTGGAAACGAATTCGTCGATAGCGACATACATTTCCAGAAGCATCGGCGTGAGATCGCGCTCGATCGAGCCGACGCGCTCAAGCTGGAACTGGAGAGCTTCAAGCTCGTTTGCCTGCGAGCGCAGAAACACTTCCTGCTGCTCTACATAAACGCGCTGATCTTCGATCTGCTGACGCAGAGCCAGATATTCGCGCTCAAGATCACCCGCCCGGTCAGCGACCTGGTTGATCTCTTGCTGAGCGCGGGCGCCCTCCTGGGTGGACTGGCGGGCCACCTGAAGCGCTTGATCGAGCTGGGCATGGGCAGCGCCCGCGACCAGCATGGAACCCAATCCGACGGCAATCGCCGTACGGAGACGTGATTTCAGTTGTGACATGTCTCGCCTCACAGAAGCCGGCCAGCAAACAGGGAACGTTGCTCGTCCGGTTACCCTCTAAAAAAACCTGCCAGGTCAAACCTCAACCCGGCACCCCCGACAAACCATAAGCGCCACGACCTGGCGCCAGAGCCCGTCAGGGCCCGCGAATCGTCCGCAGGGAATAACCGTATGATCAATTATCCCCTTTCAAACGCGGCGTTTCCCGCCGTCTTTTTGAATGAGCAGATGCCATGCATTCCACTCCATGATTTTGACGCTAGCGCTCAAAACGCCTTCGATCAACCGTGCAAGCGCTGCAAATGCTGTGCCGCTCGCAGTTAACGCTTCCTAGTGCGAAACGGTTTCGAAATTGCGACAACTTCCCGATTGCTGCAGTGCAAGGGGCTTCCCGCTACAGGCCACAGCGCCGGGACAACCACACCAGACAGGCTGTCAGGCAATCAGGGCAGCAGCATGACGGGAAAATGGCTGGGGTGCCAGGATTCGAACCTGGGAATGGCGGTACCAAAAACCGCTGCCTTACCGCTTGGCCACACCCCAGCAGAACACCCGGAGGTGTTTGCGGACCGGCTAGATAGCCCGCGCGGGAACGCGATGCAACGCCCTCCTGCAACTGTCTGACACAATCTTCTGCACAAAAGCCAGTCCAGCGCGATTGCCATGCTGCCGGGGACTGGATATACAGCCCGCCTCGGTTCGGAGTATAGCTCAGCCTGGTAGAGCACCGTCTTCGGGAGGCGGGGGTCGCAAGTTCGAATCTTGCTACTCCGACCAGTACATCCCGCCCCCATAATCCCACATTGCAGACAATACATATTTGGTGGCCTCGACCCGGCGCGCCGTGCTCTATATCTTCGCTCGCGAGGGGCCCGTATTGCGGCCACGTCTTCGGATGATCGGGAGTGCTGCGATGCGCCAGTTCTGGATTACTTTTTTCGGGTCAATTGCCGGCGTCATAGCCGGCGCAATTCTTACCATGCTGCTGCTCGGCTTCATGCTGGCAGCGCTGATCGCGTCTGCGGCGCAGCAGGCCAGTGAAGGCCGCAGCGCGCGTGCCTCTGGCGGCGACGTGGTTCTTCAGCTGGATCTGCGCCGCGACCGGTTGGACCAGCCCTCGCGCTCACCCTTTGCCTTTTCAGAGCCGCTGTCCGTGGTCGATATCGTGACCACACTGCAGCGCGCTCAGAGCGATAGCCGGGTCCGCGGGGTTCTCATCCGCGCCAACGAGTTCGGCATGTCACCAGCGCAGGCCGAAGAGATTCGTGGCGCCCTTGCCCGCTTCTCCGCCAGCGGCCGGTTCGTCATCGCCCACGCCCAGGGCTTCGAGGGTACAGGCATCACGAACTATTTTGCGGTCAGCGGCGCTGATGAAATCTGGATGCAGGACACCTCGTCGTTCTCGGCTGTGGGCCTTGCCAGCGAATCGCTCTTCCTCGGCGGCCTGTTGGAGCAGTTCGGCGCCCAGGCCGAATTTCTGCAGTTCCACGAATACAAGAACGCGGCCAACACCTTTACCGAGGACGGGTTTACCGAAGCCCATCTGGAAGCCACCAGCTCCTTCCTCAACGCCATTCTGGAATCGGCCCTGGCGGCCTCCGCCGGGGACCGGGGCATGGATATCGCCACCTTCCGCCAGCGGATCGTGTCCGGCCCGCACAGCGCGGAAGCCGCCTTGCAGGCCGGCCTCGTGGACCAGCTGGGCCATCCGGCCGCCGCGCGCGCAGCCGCCCTCGAACGGGCCGGAAGCAACGCGGCAGTGCAGGACATCGAAACCTATGCCCGCAATCTGTCCACCACGCCTGCCGCCACGCGCGGCCCGGTGATCGCGATGGTCAGCGGACAGGGCTCCATCATCACGGGATCCGGCCAGACCGGATTTGGCGGCGGCAATGCCATTGGCGGCGACGCCATGGCCGATGCGATCGACGCTGCGGCCGCCGCAGACGATGTGCGGGCCATTATCGTGCGTGTCGACAGTGGCGGCGGTTCGGCCATCGCCTCCGACCAGATCTGGGACGCCGTTGTGCGGGCCCGCGAGGCAGGCAAGCCTGTCATCGTATCCATGGCGTCCCTCGCGGCATCGGGCGGCTATTATCTGGCAGCGCCGGCCGACATGATTATCGCCAATGCGACCACGCTCACCGGCTCGATCGGTGTTGTATTCGGCAAGGTTGTAATCGAGGGCGCTCTGGACCGCATCGGGGTCAATATAGAGCCCGTTTCGGTTGGCGGCGAGTTTGCCACCGCCTACTCCTCCCAGACGCCGTTCTCCGAAACCCAGCGCGCTGCGGTCGAAGCCATGGCCTCGGAAATCTATGACGATTTCACCAGCCGTGTTGCCGAAGGCCGCGACCTGCCGATCACCCGCGTGCGCGAGATTGCCCGCGGGCGGGTGTGGACCGGCGCGCAAGCGCTGGAGCTGGGACTGGTCGACCGCATTGGCGGCCTGCACGAAGCGCTGGAAGCCGCACGTGAGCTGGCTGGCATCGACGCCGATGAAACCGTGCGCGTGCGCAGCTATCCGCGCCAGCCGACCCCGATGGAGGCCCTGCAACAGCTCTTCGGGCTGAGTGCCGAAGGCGCGCAGTCAGTCTCGCGCCTGCAAGCGCTCATGGAGCTGCCAGAGGTACGCGCAGCGCTGGAAGCGCGCGAGCGGGCAGGCGTGCGCGGCGTGCAGATGCGCACCGACGAGACCGTGCCCCGTTAGCAGCTTTTCACTCCAGCCTGAAAATAAAGAGCCCGCCGGAGACATTCCGGCGGGCTTTTTGGTGCGCTGTGCCTCAGCTAGTTGGCCAACGACATGGCACCGAAGACGACTGCCATGAGCAGACCCGTCATCAGAAAGAAGAAATAAAGCCCATCCAGCACGAGGGTACGCACCACCGAGCTGAACCGGCCGCGCCCGTAGACGACCCGGTTGATCCGGTAAAGATAGGCGTTGGCGTAGATCAGGAGGCCCAGCGTCGCCCAGCCCCAGCCGATCACCATGGATGCCAGCACGGTCACGGTCATGGCCAGGAACAGCGCCGCATGAAAATGCAGCGATACGATCAGATGATCGAAGTACAGAAAACGCCGCCGCCACAGATACACCAGGGCCAGCAGGGCTGCGTAAACCGGCAGCAGGACGAACATGATGCGCGGCACCCACCGGCGGGTCTCGGCCCAGAGACGCGAAGCATTGTCCCGCACGAACCCTAGCCCCGTCATGTCGAGATCGCCCGTCCGGCCCGCCGCCTGCAAGGCTTCTAGAGCCTCCGGCGGCATGCCCGTTGCCGGACGTTCGCTCCCGGTGCGATCCGGCGCATCCTGCGGCAGGGTCTCTGGAGCGCGCCCGCGCAATATGCTCTCTGCCAGCCCCAGGCCTTCAAGCGCGTCCTGATATTCCTCGTCACTCATCTCGCCGCTGTCGCGCGCCTGTTCCAGCTGTTCACGAGCGGTATCGATGCCGCCCATGGACGGATCGAACCCGATCCCCTGCCCTAGCGTCAGCGGCAGCAGAACAAAGAATATCAGGGACGCGAACACATACAGGCGGAAGGGTGGAATGAACCGCGCACGGCGGCCATCAAGATAGTCCCGCGATACGCGGCCCGGATACAGCATCAGCGCCGGCAGGGTTTGTGCCACCCGCCCGTCCATGACGAACAGGGTCTCGACGCTTTCCTTTACCAGCGTCCAGAAGGGACGCCGCAGGCTGCGCGCGCTTTGCCCACACTGATGGCAATACTCGCCAACCAGATCTGCGCCGCAATTGCGGCAGACCCCGTCACTGCCCCCATCACCGCGGTCGGCGCCGAGCCCGCCCAAGGCATCTGCCTGGACGTGCTCGACAACCGTATCTGCGGCTTCCCCCAGCGGATCGTTCAATAGCCTCAGCCTTCAGCTGAACCGTCCTCGATATCGGAGAAGCACATCCACCGCGTCCGGTGAATGTGGACGATATTGTCTTCCCAGCCCGTCACCCGGGGATTCACCAGCGACTTGTTCACATAGTAGACAATCGGGATGTAGGGCATGTCATCGAGCATGATCTGCTCGGCTTCCACCAGCAGGCGGCCACGTTCGTCGGCGTCGACCGTGCGATTGGCCTGAGCCACCAGCGTGTCGTAAGCCTCGTTGGACCAGCGGGTATAGTTCATCGGCACGGACTCAGTCTCGGCCAGGAACAGGAAGTTGTAGGCGTCGTTATAGTCGCCGATCCAGCCACCATCACCCAGCTCGTAGTCGGCAGAGCGCATGTTCGAGTAGTGAATCTGCGTTTCGACGACCTGGATATCGACCTGTACCCAGTCTGCGATCAACTGCCAGTCCTGCTGCACCACCGGCGCAATACGCGGGTTATCGCCCGTCGCACGGAAGGTGTAGGTGAAGCGAAGCGGATTACTGGGCCCGTAGCCGGCTTCTTCCAGGAGCTCGCGCGCCAGGCGGCGGCGCTCTTCTACCGGCGCATCAAACCAGCCGATGCGCGCCGTACCGGGATAATTGTCAACGCCCGGCGGTATGAAGGAGTGCGCAGGAATTTGGCCTGCACGCAGAATGTTCTCGGCGATAAACTCACGGTCAATCGCCATGCCGAGCGCATTGCGCACGCGGGCGTCGGAAAACTTCTCCAGCGTCGTGTTGAACGAGAAATACACAATGCCGAGATAGGGATGCACGCGCACATAGTCCGGCACCTGCTGGCGCAGGAAAGGCAGGCTCTGGCCGGCAAAGTCGGTGATCAGGTCCAGCTCGCCATTGCGCACCCGCCGCTCGGCGGCCGCATTGTCAACGGTGGGGTAGTAGAACACCTCGTCGATGCAGACATTCTCATTGTCCCAGAACAACTCGTTGCGGGTCACATGAACGTAGTTGCTGGCCCGCCAGGCAACGAGCCTGTAGGGGCCATTGGTCTGGATGTTCTGCGGTTGCACCCACGCATCACCGAACCGCTCGACGACGTGACGGGGGACGGGAAAGGTCGTGTAATGCGTCAGAAGACCCGGCAGATAGGGCGCAGGAAACTCCAGCTCGATCACCAGAGTGCGCTCGTCCACGGCGCGCACGCCAAGCTCCTCAGGGGTCATATCGCCCGTGTTGACCGCGCGCGCATTGCGGATCGGGTAAAGGACGGAGGCATAGTTAGCCAGCGTCTCGGGCGTCAGGATGCGGCGCAGCGCATACTCGAAATCATGGGCTGTAACCGCCTCGCCATCGCTCCACTGCGCTTCACGCAAGGTGAAGGTCCAGCTTAAGCCGTCCTCTGCCATCTCCCAGCTTTCGGCCATGCCCGGAATGGTTTCACCGGCGGCATCCTCGGTGAACAGCCCGATGAACATGTCACCGATAATGTTGTTTTCCCAGGTTCCCGAAGCCTTGTGGGGATCAAGCGTAAGAGGCTCAGCCATATTGCCCCGGTGGAGGACCACCGAATCTCCGTCGACATTGCTGCGGCCGCATGCGTTAAGCGCCAGCGCGGCAATACCGGCCAGCGCAAGGCTGCCCGCCTGTCTCATTATCCCCATGGATTATCTCCTTGTTATTGATGGCGTGGCGCGTTTCCCCTCGCGGCCACACCAAAGCTTCCGGTTTGTGATTTTAACCAGACCATATCCGTTATCGCCTGGCGAGACTATGGCATCTCTCTTTCGCTTTTCATCTGCCTGCTGCAGATGCTTGCGTCAGCAGGGCCATATTTGGCGGCAGATGTTACGCTTGCATTGACACACGCCCGCGCAACCGGGCTCAATCTGACAAAATCGACTGTCTGGAGGTATCCGTCATGTTCCAACCCGGCCGCCGCACCGCGTCCTCCCTGGCGTTTGCCGTAAGCGCCCTTGCGCTTGCGGGCACCAGCGCATCAGCGCAGGAGCTTCAGGGCTCACCGCTGATGGACGACCTGATCGCCTGCCGCGCCCTGACATCCGACAGCGAGCGTCTGAGCTGCATGGACCGGGCTGCATCAGCTCTGGACAGCGCAATTAGCGCAGGCGAACTGACCGTTGTAGAGCGCCAGCGGGCTGTTGTTGCTGAACGCAACACCTTCGGCAGGGCGGTATCGGGCACCGGCCGGATTTTCGGCTCGTTGTTCAGCAGCAGCGGCACTGACCTGTCGGCCGAGCACGCCTATGATGACGGTGCTGTCGCCGAGCGGACCCCGGACGGAGACATACAGGCATTGCGCGGTGTCCCGGTGAGTGCGGTTCGGGCCGATCCGTACGGGAAGCTTGTCATCACCCTGTCTGACGGACAGGTCTGGCGGCAAACCGACTCCCGGCGCCTGCCTGTTCCTCGCGACACTGACGGATTAACTGTTGAAATCGAACGGGGCGCGCTGACCTCGTTCTTCATGCGCCTCAGCTCTCACCCGACACGGTTTCGTGCTGCACGCGACTAGCCGTCCTTCCAGCCGCGCGAGCGCTAGCGATCCTTCGGATCGATAGCGTCGCGCAGGCCATCCCCGATGAAGTTGAAGCAGAACAGCGTCAGCATCATCGTCAGCGCCGGCACGATGAGCGTCCAGGGCGCGACTTCCATATCCCGCGCGCCATTGGAAATCAGATTGCCCAGCGAGGTGAGCGGCTCCTGCACGCCAAGACCCAGGAAGCTGAGGAAGCTTTCGGCAAGGATCACAGCCGGAATGGTCAGCGTCACATAGACCACCACCGGCCCCAGCACATTCGGCACGATATGCCGGCGGATGATGGCGAACTGGCTGACACCGGCCGCTCTGGCCGCCTCGACAAACTCCATACCCTTCAGGGCAATCGTCTGCCCGCGCACAATCCGCGCCATGGTCAGCCATTCCACGGCCCCGATGGCTACGAAGATCAGGATGATATTCCGCCCGAACACCACCATCAGGATGATGACGAAGAAGATGAAGGGCAGCGAGTAGAGCACGTCCACGATGCGCATCATCAGCTGGTCTACGCGCCCGCCGATAAAGCCGGCGGTCGCGCCCCAGAGAACGCCAATGACCAGTGACACAGCGGTTGCCACCACACCGACCATCAGCGACATGCGCAGGCCGACCAGCGTGCGCGCCAGAAGATCACGCCCCTGCGCGTCGGTACCAAACAGGTGCCAGTTTTCCCAGCCCGGCGGGATCTGTACCCGGTCGCGATAGATGAAGCTGGAATCATGCACCCACAGCAACGGTCCGATAAACGCCAGGAAACACAGAACGCCCAGGACAATGAGGCTGGCGACAGCTGCGCGGTTACGCAGCAGGCGCGCACGCGCATCATCCCACAGGGACCGGCCGCTTACCGCGGCGCGTTCCATCATTTCGGCCTTTTCGGTCGGAGGAGATGTAAACGCCATCAGTCGTACTTCACTTTCGGATTGAGCGCCGCATAGAGCAGATCCGCGATCAGATTCAGAATGATGATGAGGCTGGCATAGAGTATGACCACGCCCATCACGACCGTGTAGTCACGCTGCAAGGCGGCCTGCACGAACTGGCGCCCGATACCGGGTAGTTGGAAAACCTGCTCGATCACAATCGAGCCCGTCAGCAGCGCCGCAGCGGCCGGCCCCAGATAGCTGACCAGCGGCAGGACGGCACTGCGCAGGGCATGGCGCACGATGACGCTGGCAGCGGGCAGGCCCTTGGCTTTCGCCGTTCGCACATAGTTCGACCGCAGAACCTCGATCATGGAGGCGCGCATGAGCCGGGAAATGATAGCGATCTGCGGCAGGGCCAGCGTTATCACGGGCAGGATGAGCCGCTCCGCTGTCATGCCATACCGCGGATCAAGCCCGCCCGTTGGCAGCAATCCCCAGTGCAGACCGACGAGCAGGGCCAGGATTGGCCCCATCACAAAGGGCGGAATGACAATGCCGATAGTGGATATGCCAACCACCGTATAGTCCGCTGCGGTGTTCTGCCGGAGCGCGGCAATGGAGCCCATGATCGTGCCGACAAACACGGCCAGCGAGATCGACAGCGCACCTATCACGGCCGATACAGGGAAACCCTCGGCAATGATGTCAGCAACCGTTTTGTCACGGAATTTCAGCGACGGACCAAGATCGAACCTCGCGATCCCGGCCATGTAATCCACATACTGCTTCCAGACAGGCTGATCCATGCCATAGGCCGCCATGACATTCTGGCGGATCTCTTCTGGCATGGGGCGTTCAAGGTCGAACGGGCCGCCGGGCGCGGCGCGCATCATGAAGAACGCAACAGTGATGATCACCAGGATCGTCGGGATAGCGACGAGCAGGCGCCGGGCGAGATAACTGAGCATGAAGCCTTGCGCGGTAACTGAACGAAGGCGCGAAGTCTTGGCCGCTTAGGCGTGTGCGATCAAGCAAGCCTCGCAGTCATATCTGCGCTCCGTTACAGAGCGCCCTGTTCCAGCACTATTCGCGCGCTGCCCGCTGGCGCCTGCCCTGCATCTCCTCCCGCAGCGCCGGGAGAGCCACCCAGTTTTATTGCTGCGGCGACCAGGATTGCCATCAAAACAACACGAATGCGCGCCGATATTCCCGACAGCACCTTTCCGGTCTTTTCCATTGGGCTGTGCCAACCTGTTTCAGCTTTCCGCCACTGCGCGCACTGCAGCAAAAATCACGCCGACCTAGCTACTGTGCAAAACACACCATTTGCGTTGCCAAGCCTCACCGAGGCGCTAGAGTGCGCCCGGAACCTGTCTGGGAGCCTAGCCTGATGGCCTCTTCTGCCTGGTGGAATGATTTCCGCTACGCCAAAGGGACGATGCATGTGAAGAAGACCGGCGCGGCGGTGCCTATCGAACCGGCCATCGTGCGGGACTTTCTGAACTGGTGCGTGTTTCACGGCTGGGTGGAATGTGCCCGCCACAGCGTGGTGTCTGACGGGCCGCGCATCTGGTTTTCGCCCGACCAGCCCAGGCCCTGGTATCTCATCTGGCCGGTCATGGCGCTTAGCCGCGCGCGCTTTGCCCGCCACCCCTCCGAAGCCGATGTGATTTTCACCTTTGATGACGCCACCTGGGTGCCGGAGCGGCCAGTGCCGCTGCATGTTCCTGTGCTGAACGCCCGCTGCAGCGACATCTCGAAAACGCATGTGGCAGAGGTGTTCGAGCAGGTCTCAGGCCGGGCCTTGCGGTGTGACCCGTTAAATTACGGCGCTCCCTATGTCGAAAAATCCGAGCAGAACGCGGCCCATGACGGCCGCATCCTCTACCAGCCGCAAGCTCCGCGCGATGGCTACACATACCAGCGCCTCATCAACAATCTCGACCATGACGGCAATGTGCTGGACCTGAGATGCTCTACCATCGGCGGGGAGATTGTTCAGGTCTATCTCAAGCGCCGTCCGGTCGAACGCCGCTTTGCCAACAGCAATACGCGGGTAACGCTCGCAGACCCCGCAACGGTTTTTACGGCGGTCGAACGGGCGATGATTGCCCGCTTCTGCTCAGCCATGGAGCTTGACTGGGGCGGCATTGACGTCTTGCGTGATCGCGACACAGGCGAATTGTGGATCGTTGACGTGAACAAGACCGATATGGGGCCGACCATTGCGCTCGGCCTGAAGGACAAGATTACGGCTGTACGCAGGCTCGCCACCCGGCTGGACGCCTATCTGGAGACGCGCCTGCGCCAAGAACAGTCCGCGATTGCCGCGTGACCCGGCAAGCCCCCACACCCCCGCCGCCGGTCCCCTTTGTACGGGAGATGGCGTTCCAGCCCGGACAGGCCGATCAGGTTTCACCGGCCATCAGACGCGTGGTGGCAGGCAATTCGGGTGCCTTCACCTATACCGGCACCGGCACCTATCTGGTCGGGCGCGGCAAGGTCGCCGTGATCGACCCCGGCCCCGCTGACGACGCGCATTTTGCCGCGCTCAACCGGGCGCTGGGCGGCGAAACGGTCAGCCACGTCATCGTCACCCATCACCATCTCGACCACTCTGCCCTCGCCCGGCGCTTTGCCGATCATCATGGCGCGAAAATCTACGGACGGCCCGCATCTGGCGGACGGCCCATGGATCCCGATGCGCCGGTAATGGAAGAAGGCGCTGATTTCAGCTTCACACCGGACCACACGCTGCAAGATGGCGATGCCATTGCCGGACCGGGCTGGACGCTGGAAGTGCTGCACACGCCCGGTCATACGGCCAACCATATCTGCCTTGCCCTGATGGAAGAGAACGCCCTCCTGTGCGGGGACCACATCATGGGCTGGGCGACCTCGGTCGTGCTGCCGCCTGATGGCGATATGGGTGATTATCTCCAGCAACTGGAGCGCGTGCGCCAGCGCGGCTTTGCGACGCTCTGGCCCAGCCACGGCCCGCCCGTGACAGACCCAGAACCCTTCATCACCGCCTACATCGCCCACCGGCATTACCGCGAGGCGCAGATTCTGTACGCGCTTGAAGCCGGACCATCACGGATTACAGATCTGCTGCCCGTCATGTATGCCGGGCTGGACGAGCGGCTCTACCCGGCCGCGGCCATGTCGGTCTGGTCCCACATGGTGGACCTGCACCGGCGCGGGCGCGTGACAGCGGGCGGCGAACCGGCGCTGGACAGCACTTACGCTCTCAGTCGCTAGGGCTTAGTCCTCGCCCAGCCGGTCACGCAGCCGGTCCGAGAAAGTACGCAGGCGCGCCGCATTTGCACCGAGATCAGATACGCCTACGCGCGATACGGACCGCGCATCCACCACGGCCCCGCCATCGGCAAGCGCCGTGACGCGCACCACAATATCGTCGCGGAAACCGTACCAGAATGTCGTCGCGGTCGCCTCGAACATGAGCTCACGCTCGGACTCGGTAGAGACCGTCCATCCCAGCTCGCGCGCCACCCGCAAGGCTGCCTGATAGGCCGCTAAAGGTTCGGCGGAAACGGCAATCGGCTGGATGTCGGGATAGGCCTCCGCCTGCACCTCCGGCAGCGGGCGGCCCGAACGCGGATCGGTCTTGGCGGCGTAATCGACGCTATTGGCGTCCGCCCCGCGCCGGATAACCAGCGAAGCGGTAAACTGGGGCGGGTTGGCCGTATCAGTGGAAATGTCGTGGATGGGCGGAATCTCGGCGGCGCGTGCGGCCACGGACGCGGCATACCACAGGCCGCCCGCACCGACGGCGATCGCCGCAAGCGCCGCAACCCACGAGCCGGCTCCTGCCCTGCGATCCTTGACGAAAATCGCCGTGGCAATCAGCAAGACCAGCGCCAGCGCGCCCAGCCCCAGGGCGGCAAAAAGCAGGTTTGGCCCGATCTCGCGCGTCATCGTGCCAAGACCGAAGCGCCAGTCCCACAGGCCAAAACGCGAGCCCAGCCCTGCGGCTGCGAACCATACTGGCACTAGGATCGCGGCCAGCCCTGCCAGCCAGATAACGATTGCCCTGATGGTCAGCAAAATGCCCATAACGCTTCCCCGCCCCGCTTTTACATGCTGGCTAAGGATAGAGCCTTGTCTGCGTGAAGGGCGAGTCCAAATCGGCCCGCTCGAAAACCAGACGGTCATGCAGGCGGAAGGGCCGGTCGCGCCAGAACTCGATACGCAAGGGGCGCACGCGGTAACCGCTCCAGAAATCCGGGCGGGGAATCTCGCCCAGGCCAAACTTCGCGGCGAACTTCGCCACGCTCTTTTCCAGCGCATGGCGGCTTTCCAGCGGGCGCGACTGGGATGATGCCCAGGCGCCGATCCGGCTGTCGCGCGCCCGGCTGGCGAAATAGGCGTCGGCTTCGGCATCACTGACCGGCTCCACCAGCCCCCTCACCCGCACCTGACGGCGCAGCGACTTCCAGTGAAAACACAGCGCCGCCTTCGACACGGCGGCCAGCTGATTGCCCTTGGCGCTCTGCAGATTGGTATAGAAGACAAAGCCGCGCGGGTCGGCGTCTTTCAGGAGCACCATGCGAACATCGGGCAATCCGTCTTCATCGACTGTTGCCAGCGCCATGGCATTGGGATCATTGGGCTCTTTCCCGCTCGCCAGGGCCAGCCAGTCGGCAAACAGCACGAATGGGTCATTGCCTTCGGTCAGCGGCACATCGCCTTTTGCGCCGTCGCGCTGATAGTCCGCCTCGCTGGGGCTGGGCGGGATAATGTCGCGTGAGGCCATGGGAAGGCTCCTTAGGAAAAAATCGGGCATGAGCGCAGAAATGACACCCCGCGCGATATCGTCAACCTTTCGCCAACCGGCCTGCGGTTAGTTTGCCCCTATGAGCAATGCGAGCGAAGCCATTTGTGCCGCGTACCGCGTGTTGGGCCTGGAGCCCGACAGCGACTACGCGTCGGTGAAATCTGCCTTCCGCAACAAGGTGAAGGCCGTGCACCCAGATCATGTGGAGCCGACCGCCGATACGCTGTCACGCCTGCAGATTCTGCTCAAGGCCCACGAAATCCTCAAAGTCTGCGCGCCGCGCCAGCAGGATCTGGTGTTAACGCCCGACGAAGCGCGCGTGGGCGGGCTGCGCACGGTCGACCTTGATGGACGCAGCGCGATGATACGCGTGCCGCCCTTGTCAAAGACGGGCGCGACCATCGTGCCCATTGGTGAGCCCGTCTGGCGGGTGCGCATTCTGGTGCGCGATCCGATGGCCGACTGCGCCGCCGATGAGGGCCCCGCCGAGCGCGCCGCACGCGAGGAAAAGGCACGAAAACTGGCCGAAGCCGACGCCCGCCGGCAGGCGGATGAGAGTGCGGGCCTTCTGTCGGCGTTCTACGAGCGCTTCGTCAAAGCCTCTCCGGCTGCCCGCTTTGCCCGATGGGTGCGCAAGAACGCGGCGTAAGCCAGACCATGGATGACGCGGGCGCGAACGCGCCCTAGGATCAGCCATCACTCCCATCGCGTCTGGCAGCTTCCTCATGTCTCACAACAGTTTCGGCCATCTTTTCCGCTTCACCACATGGGGCGAAAGCCACGGGCCTGCCCTTGGCTGCGTGGTCGATGGCTGTCCGCCGGGCATCGCGCTCACCGAGGCGGACATCCAGCCCTTCCTCGACCGGCGCAAACCCGGCCAGTCGCGCCACGTCACCCAGCGCCGCGAGGATGACGCCGTGCGCATTCTCTCCGGCGTGTTCGGGGACGAGCGCACGGGCGGTCAGGTGACAACCGGCGCACCGATCAGTCTGATGATCGAGAACACCGACCAGCGCTCAAAGGATTATGGCGACATCCGCGATAGCTGGCGGCCCGGTCATGCCGACTACACCTATGACGCCAAGTATGGCGTGCGCGATTATCGCGGCGGCGGACGCTCCAGCGCGCGGGAAACGGCTGCGCGCGTTGCCGCCGGAGCGATTGCCCGCAAGGTTCTGGGAGACACAATCACCATTCGCGCCGCCCTCATCCAGATCGGTCCGCGCGCGATTGACCGCGCCCGCTGGGACTGGGACGCGGTTCACAGCAATGATTTCTTCTGCCCGGACGCCGAGACCGCCAAGCTATGGGAGGCGGACATGGACGCCATCCGCAAGGCGGGTTCGTCTGCCGGCGCGCTGGTGGAGACCGTCGCTTCCGGCGTACCCGCAGGCTGGGGCGCGCCGGTCTATGGCAAGCTGGATGCCGACCTTGCCAGCGCGATGATGAGCATCAATGCCGCCAAATCCGTCGAGATCGGCGCAGGGCTGGAAGCGGCCTCGCTTCGCGGTGAGGACGCCGCTGACGAGATGTATCTGGACGAAAGCGGCAAGCCCGCATTCCGCTCCAACCACAATGGCGGCGTGCTCGGCGGCATCTCGACAGGGCAGGATGTGGTTGTCCGCATGGCGATCAAGCCCACCTCCTCCATCCGCATTCCCCGCCAGAGCCTCAACCGCGATCTTCAGAGAGTGGAAGTCGTCACCAAAGGCCGCCATGATCCATGTGTCGGCATCCGCGCCGTGCCGGTCGCCGAGGCGATGATGGCGCTGGTGCTCGCCGACCAGATGCTGCGCCACCGCGCGCAGACCGGCCTATGACTCTGCACTCCGGGCCAAAGCTGGCCGTCGGCGGCGTGGTCTGGCGCGGCGGCGAGGTGCTGCTGATCCGCCGCGGCAAGGAACCCTGGATGGGCCAGTGGTCCATTCCCGGCGGCAAGGTGGATTTCGGTGAGACGCTGGAAACCGCACTGGCACGTGAAATCCGCGAGGAGACCGGCGTCGAGGCTGCGCTGAAAGGCTTTGTCGGCGCGTTTGAATCCATCACCGCGCACGGCCATTACGTAATGATCGACTATGCCTGTGAATGGCTGTCTGGCGAGCCGGTCGCGGCAGACGATGCGCTGGACGCCGCCTTCTTCCCCTTTGCCAAGGCTATGGAGAAGGTAGGCTGGGACGAGACGCGCAATGTCATCTCGCTCTCGAAATCGCTGATCACGCCTTGAACATGCCGCTTTTTCAGACGAATAGACGCTCCATGATCGCGCGCATCGCCCTCCTCGCCCTTGTCGTGCCGGCCCTGACGGCCTTTGCCCCCAAGCCGGGTATGCTCGCCACGCAGGCGCCCGTTACTGGCAGCGCCCAGTCCGACGCCACCTACCCGCTCGAACAGCTCGCCGGCGTGCTGGGAGAGCTGCATGCGCTTGCCTTCCTGTGTCAGGGATCGGGCGCGCAAGCCTGGCGCCGCCGGATGGAAGAAATGCTGTCGGTGGAAGCGCCCGATGATGCGCGCCGCCAGCGCATGATTACCCGCTTCAATGATGGCTTCCGCCAGCACCAGCAGCGGCGCACGCGCTGCGGCGCGGAAAGCGAGATGGAGGCCCAGCGCCTTGCGCTGCAGGGTCAGGCCCTGTCTGAGACGCTGCGCCGCAATTACGCGGATTAGGGCCTTTCACCCTTCCCGCGTTTCACCGGCGTAAGCCGGTGCCCAGAAAGTGCTGGATCCCGGCGTCCGCCGGGAAAACGCGTTTAATGGTCGCCCCTCTCCGCGTCATTCCGGGCGACCATCAGGGAGACCCGGAACCCAGTCGGCGCGTAGCGCTGCAAGGGCGACCGCCCGCCCGCGACTTTTCGCGGAACATCGCAACGCGGATGCGTTGCAGAACAAAAAAACTCTGGGTTCCGGATAAGCGCTGACGCGCTTTCCGGAATGACGAAGTGAATGGCGTTACCAATCACCTCGTCATGCCCGCGTAGGCGGGCATCCAGAGATCGTAGGGCGAAGACAGTGCCAAGCTGCTCTGGGTTCCCGCCTGCGCGGGAACGACGAAGAAATCTCACAACGGAATATTGTCGTGCTTCTTCCACGGGTTGGTGAGTTTCTTGTCGCGCAAGGTCCGCAGCGCCTTGATGAGGCGCACGCGCGTATTCCTCGGCTGGATCACGTCATCGAGATAGCCGCGTGAGGCGGCCACGAACGGGTTGGCAAAGCGCGTCTCGTAATCCTTCACGTGCTCGGCCATTTTTTCAGGATCATCCATGTCCTTGCGGAAGATGATCTCGGCGGCGCCCTTGGGGCCCATCACGGCGATTTCCGCCGTCGGCCAGGCATAGTTCACATCGCCGCGCAGATGTTTCGACGCCATCACGTCATACGCGCCGCCATAGGCCTTGCGGGTGATGACAGTGAGTTTGGGCACGGTGGCTTCGGCATAGGCAAAGAGCAGTTTCGCGCCGTGCTTGATGAGCCCGCCATATTCCTGGCGCGTGCCGGGCAGGAAGCCGGGCACGTCGACGAAGGTGATGATCGGGATTTCAAACGCATCGCAGAAGCGCACAAAGCGCGCGGCCTTCTTGGAGGCATCGATATCGAGCACGCCCGCGAGCGAAAGCGGCTGGTTGGCGACAAAGCCCACCGTCTGGCCTTCCAGACGGCCAAAGCCGACCACGATATTTTTGGCGTAGTCCGGCGCGATTTCGAAGAAATCGCCTTCATCCGCCGTTTTCACGATTAGCTCGCGAATATCGTAGGGCTTGTTGGGGTTGGGCGGCACCAGCGTTTCAAGGCTCGGCTCCACGCGGGCCGGATCGTCATAGACCTCGCGTACGGGCGGCTTTTCACGGTTGTTCAAGGGGAGAAAATCAATCAGACGGCGCATCTGGAAGAGCGCTTCAAGATCGTTGGAGAAGGCCCCGTCGGCCACGCCGGACTTCTTCGCGTGGACGCTTGCCCCGCCCAGCTCCTCATGGGTGACGATCTCGTTGGTGACGGTTTTGACCACGTCCGGCCCCGTCACATACATGTAGCTGGTATCCTTCACCATGAAGATGAAGTCGGTCATGGCGGGCGAATAGACATCGCCGCCCGCGCACGGCCCCATGATCACGCTTATCTGCGGGATCACGCCGCTAGCCAGCACGTTGTTCTGGAAAATCTCGGCATAACCGCCCAGCGCATCAACGCCTTCCTGGATGCGCGCGCCGCCCGCATCGAAAAGTCCGATGATGGGCGCGCCGTTCTTCAGCGCGGTTTCCTGCAGGCGGGTGATCTTGCGGGCGTGCGCCAGCGAGAGCGAGCCGCCAAACACGGTGAAGTCCTTGGCGAACACATAGACGAGGCGGCCGTTCACCGTGCCAGAGCCCGTGACCACGCCATCGCCGGGAATTTTCGATTCGCCCATGCCGAAATCGGCGCACTGGTGCTCGACAAACATGCCGGTTTCTTCGAACGAGCCGGGGTCCAGCAGCACGTCGAGGCGCTCACGCGCGGTCAGCTTGCCTTTGGCATGCTGTGCGGCAATCCGCTTTTCGCCACCGCCGAGGCGTGCCGCTGCACGCTTGTCATCAAGCTGTTCGAGAATGGGTTTCATCGGTTTGGCCGTCCGCCCTGAACTGGAGTTGTGTTGGTCGCCGTGCTGGTTAGCACGCAGAGGCCAAAGGGCAAATCCCGGCCAGCTCCGGCGCAGGCGCAAACGCCCCGCGACAAGCAGGCCAAACCCTTGCTAGAACGCTGCTCATGACCAGTAACGACACCTCACGCCCTGCGGACACGTTCGAGGAAATGGACGAGGCGGCAGCCTCCGGCGCGATCACGGCGACCGATCCCGGCGCGGCCCATGGCAAATTCCGGCCCGGCATCGCCTCGCGCGTCGGCATGGCTATCGGGCGCGCTTTACCGCCCGGCCGTCCGGGTTTGAAGCTTGCCGGACTTGCCCAGCCGCTTGCCATGAGCGCGCTGAAAGACGGCGTGGCCGATATCAAGGTACTGGGCATGAAGCTGCGCCTGCACCCGCTGGACAATCTGTCAGAGAAGCGCGCCTTCCTGACCCCGCAATGCTTTGACGCGGTGGAGCTGGACGCGCTGCGCGCGGCCATGGGGCCGGGCAAGACCTTTATCGATATCGGCGCCAATGCCGGGCTTTACAGCCTTGTCGCGGCCAAGGCGGGCGGCCCGGCCGCGCGCGTGATCGCGGTGGAGCCACAGGACGAGATGCGCCGCCGCCTCGCCTATAATGCGCGCACCAACAATCTGGAGAATATCGAGATTTCCGGCGTGGCGCTGGCCGATTATGAGGGCGAGAGCGTGATGCGCCTGATCGGTCATAATCGCGGCGGCACGCAGCTCGCCGTGACCGATGATGGCGCGAGCGGACGCACCACAGCCGTGCGCGTGGCAAAGCTCTCCACCCTGCTGGAGGAGTTGCGTGTCAGCCGGCTGGACGTGATGAAGATTGATGTCGAGGGCGGGGAGCTGGCCATTCTGGCTCCCTTCTTCGCCAGCGCGCCGCGGGAGACCTGGCCGGAGATGATCATCATGGAACGCCCGGCCATGAACAAGGTCGAGGCCGGGCGCGATGCGCTGTCGCTTGCCTGCTCACGCGGCTACCGGGTCGAGACCGAGACCCACGCCAACGCCATTTTGAAACTCGCCCGCACCGAGGGCTGACGGGAAGGCGCGGGGGGGCAGACAGGGCATGGTCTTCAGCACGCCGATATTCCTGTTCGTCTTCCTGCCGCTGACGGTTCTGGCGTTCTACGTGGTGAACCGGCGGCTGGGCCATGAGGCGGGGCTGATCTTCCTGCTCCTTGCTTCGCTGGTCTTCTATGGCTGGTGGGATGTGCGCTTCATGCCGCTCATCCTCGGCTCGATCGTGGTCAATTACGCCCTCGCGCGCGTCATCAGGCCCGGCAATGGCGGCTGGCTGCTGGCCTTTGGCGTCGCGCTTAATCTGGGCGCGCTGGGCGTGTTCAAATATGCCGATTTCTTCGTGCGCAATGTGAACGCGCTGACCGGGCTGGAGCTCGCCGAGCCCGGCCTGCCCTTGCCGCTCGCCCTATCCTTCTTCACCTTCCAGCAGATCGCGTTCCTGGTCGATTGCTCACGACGGATCACCGCGCCCGACGGCAAACCCCACCGCTACAGCCTGTTCGTCGCCTTCTTCCCCCAGCTGATCGCCGGCCCGATCGTCCATCACCGCCTGATGTCGCCGCAGCTGGGCGAGAAAGACCGCCAGAGCGATATCAGCGCCAATCTGGGTATCGGGCTGTCCATATTCGCGGTCGGCCTCGCCAAAAAGGTACTGCTGGCCGACAATCTCGCCCCTTACGCCAATGCCGCGTTTGACACCGCCGCCGCAGGGGAGCCGGTCGGGCTGTGGCTCGCCTGGACCGGCGCGCTGGCCTACACGCTGCAGATATATTTCGACTTTTCGGGCTATTCTGACATGGCGATGGGCATTGCGCGCATGTTCGGTTTTCAGCTGCCGGTCAATTTCAATGCGCCCTACAAGGCCCGCAACATCACTGATTTCTGGCGGCGCTGGCACATCACCCTGTCGCAGTTCTTGCGCGACTATCTCTACGTATCGCTTGGCGGCAATCGCAAGGGCTATGCCCGCACCCTCGCCAATCTGATGATTGTCATGCTGCTGGGGGGCTTGTGGCATGGCGCGGCGTGGACCTTCGTGGTCTGGGGCGGGCTGCACGGCGCGGCCCTGATCTGGTGCCGCCTGCTGGACCGCTGGTTGCCGAACGGCCTTTTCGGGCGCTTCTGGATAGCGTCCAGCGCCTGCACCTTCCTGTTTGTCATCATCACCTGGGTGTTCTTCCGCGCCACCAGCTTTGATGCGGCGGCCATCATGCTGCAGGGCATGGCGGGCCTGAACGGGCTGGGCGTCAATCCCGGCGACGGGCCGTTCATAGCAGCCCTGATCGGGCTGATCCTTGTCTGGTCACTGCCGGAGACCGCGCAAATTTTCTACCGGCAGATCGAGGATGGCGTACTGAAGACCGCCAATGTCGCGCCGCCGCGCAAGGAGCGCTGGAAGGCGAATATGCGCTGGGGCGTCGGCCTGTCGGTCCTGCTGTTTGCGTGCATGATCGCCAGCTGGTCCTATTCCGAATTCATCTATTACAACTTCTGATCTGATGCAGCGCTACACCCGCCTCTTCCTCATCATTCTCGGCAGCGCACTCGCCCTCTTTGTGGCGTTCAACGCGCTGGTCGATCCGTATGATACGGGAACGGGTCCGCGCATTGCGGGTCTCACCGCAGAGAAAACCCGCGTCCACGAGGACGGGCGGCGCGTGCAGGTCGGCCACCAGATAGGACAGGTGAACGCAGGCACGCTCATCACCGGGTCTTCGCGCACGGTGGACGGTTTTCCGGTGGAGGTCGAAGACTGGCCGGGGGGGCTGTGGAATGCCGGCATCAGGGGGTCGAACGCGTTCGAGCTGGCACATCTGGCCGCCATTGCAGGCCGGGAAGCGAACCTGCGTTGCTTCATCGTCGGCCTCGACATGGCCGAGTTTGCCAGCGGCGAAAAATACAAGCCCGCCTTCCCGATCAGCCGTCTGGCCGACGGCCGGCGCTGGGTGGCCACGGCGCGCGTGACCCTCTCGCCGAATACGTTTGCCCGCGCCGTTCAGACCGTGCAGGAGAACGTCACCGGCACCGCACCCGAACCGCCCTTCCGCGACGTGTACCAGCCGGGCGAGCAGTACCGGCGTTTCCTGAACACGCCGCTTCCCACGCTCAGCTATTACCGCGCCATGCGCGTTTCGCCTGAACGGATGGATTTCCTTTTTTCCACGCTGGAAGCGCTGGCACGCGAAGGCGTGCAGGTGATCGGCTATATCCACCCGGTCCATGCCTGGAACGAGGAAGCCATTTTCGCCGCCGGACGCACGCAAGCCTATTTCGACTTCCGTAGCCAGATGGCGGCGCGCTTCGCCGCGCTGGAACAGGCTGGCGAGCCGGTAAACGCCTGTGTTCCCGGCGGCGCGGCCGTGTTGTGGGATTTTTCAGGCTACCAGCCCCCGTCCACCACTCCCCTGCCAGCCTCCGACCAGACCATCAGCCATGATGTCTATCACGAGCCTGCGCACTATCTGCCCGCGCTGGGGCTGCAAATGCTGGCCGTCATCCAGGCGGGCGAACCGATAGACGGGTTTGGCATCAATCTCAGCCAGAGCGATCCGCGCAATAGCGAGGCCGCCATTCTTGCGCGGCGGGAGGCTTATCTTGCCACGCAGGACGGCGAGAGGCTGCACGCCATGCTGGCTCCGGGCCTTACAGAGACAGGCTCGCGCGGCTGGCAGAGCGTGGGTATCAGCCACGCCGAATGGCGCAGCCTGATCGCGCTGAACGGGGCGATAGCCAGACGCGAGGAGCGGCTCGCGGCCAGCGCCGACTAGTTGCGCTGACGCAGGAGCTTTTTCAGGAAGTATTGCAGCCCGCCACGGTTTTCCTTGCGGTCGAGCTCGTCCTGACTGGTCAGGAAGGTGACCTGGATCACGTAGCGCTCGCCCTCGAACGGCAGATGGCCGTGCCAGGAATTGTCAGAACGCAGGAAGGCGAAAACCTGCCCAGCGAGCGGTGGCACCTGGGCGGTATAATCGGCAAAATCGTCCGGCCCGTTGAGTACGCGAATGCAGCCCGCATCGCTCTCATCCCAGTGCTCATTGAGATAGAGCAGCATGGTGAGGATTTTCGATTTTGAATCGTTGTGGATCGGCCCATCCGACAGCTTGGAGATGCGGCGCACCGTGATCATGCGCGGCTTGTCGGACAGATCGATGCCCAGTTTCTCGCCGAGTATCTCTGCAAGACGCGGGCTCATCAGATCATCGGTGACGGCGGCGAACGCGCCCTTGCGCTCCAGCTTTGAGAGCGGCAAATAGCCCGGCTCATTGATACCGGGATAATCGGCGCGGATCTGCGCAGCCTGCTCCGGCGTCACGACATTTTCGGCCATCAGGTAGGTGTAGGGCTGGTGCTGCACCGGACCGGAGGCCAGAGCCTCGAAATTCATCAGCGTGGTGGCGCTCATCCGCTCGTCCTTTGAAACCGTCGCGCTTTCTGTAAGTTCTATCTACTATCGCAGCCTGTCCCGTTCAATCGGCCTGCGCTTACGCGCCGCACTGGCAAGGAAAGAGACCATCATGTCCGAACCCGATATCATTATTGAAGGCCGCAAGAAGGATCTGGGCGGGTTTCAGGTGGCGCGCGTGCTGCCATTCGCGAAGAAGCGCATGGTCGGCCCGTTCGTGTTTTTCGACGAAATGGGACCGGCAAGGTTCGCGCCCGGCAATGGAATCGACGTGCGCCCGCACCCGCATATCGGGCTGGCCACAGTCACCTATCTGTTCGAAGGCGCCATGCACCATGCCGACAGTCTGGGCGTGTCGCAGGAAATCCTGCCCGGCGCTGTCAATCTGATGATTGCCGGCAGCGGCATAACCCACTCGGAACGCACCGACCCGGAGGTGCGCGCGCGCGGCTTCTCCCTGCATGGCATCCAGACCTGGATCGCCCTGCCCGAGGCGCGTGAGGAGGACATGGCCAGCTTCGAGCATTACAGCGCCGACACTCTGCCGGTCTTCGTCGAGGGCGGCGCCACGATACGCCTGATCATCGGCAGCGCCTATGGCCACACCGCGCCGACGACCATGCTGTCGCCGACCATCTATTTCCACGCCGATCTGGCGCCGGGAGCATCACTGAACTTGCCCGAGGGCCACGATGAACTGGCGGTCTATCTGGTGTCAGGTGACGCCAGCGTTGATGACACCGCGCTGGAGCCCGGACAGATGGGCACGCTGGAAGGCCGCAGCGCCAATATAACGAGCCAGAACGGCGCGCGCGTGATGGTTCTGGGCGGCGCCGTGATCGGCAAGCGATTCATTGAGTGGAATTTCGTTTCGTCCTCCAGGGAGCGCATCGAGAGGGCGAAGGAGGACTGGCGCGCCAGCGCCGCTGGCGGCTGGACCGGCACACCGTTCACCCTGCCGCCGGGTGAAAACGAATACATTCCCCTGCCCGGCGACGATCTGCCCGAACCCCCTGCCCCGTCGAAGGACTGCCCGACGACCTAACCTTCCTTTTCGAGAGCCTTGAGGCGGGCGGCCAGGTCACTGCGCACGTGCAGAAAGTCGAGTATTTCGACGTCCCGGCCTGTTCGCCGGAACACGATGAAATGCATGGACGCACGCCGGCAGGCCACTTCGCCGTCACCGCGCATCGTCAGGCCGTGCAGACGCCGGTCGAGAGGGGATGGCGCCGGCAGGGACTGGCAGGCACCCAGCAGTTCAAGGCGATAAGCCTGAGCCTGTTCCGGGCCGAAACGGTCAAATGTCCAGTCCGCGATATCCACAAGCGCCGCAACGGCGCGTGACGTAAAGCGAATGGCCATCAGGCAGAATTACGTCTGCTGTGGCGGCGCTCCGCGCTATCGAAAGCCTGATTGATAATGTCTTCGACGCTGCCATCGGCGAACTCGCCCGCATCGGCCTCGGCGAGGCTGGCTTCGATGCGTCCGCGCAAGGCCGCCATCGTCGCTTCCTCCCGCTCCAGCAGGCGCAGCCCCGCACGCATGGCTTCGCTCACATTCTGATAGCGGCCTGATTTCACCAGACCGTCCAGCATCTCGGCCTGGGTATCGGTGAGCACCACGTTGCGCGTGACCATTACTGCCTCCTCGGATTGTTGGCATAATATGCCAATCAAGGCCAGAATGCTACTCCGGCAATATCGCCTCCAGCGCCTTGCCGGTCACCAGATAGGTGGCAAAGCTCGCCAGCCAGTGACTGCCCTCATAATGCTCATCAGAGACCGATGCGACGCCTGCTTCACGGTGCTCGGCCGCCGAAGCGAGCAGTGAAGCGATACGCGCATCGCCCTCCGGCAGGCGGGCGGCGATAGCCTCCAGATTCCAGGCGCGTGACAGGTTGAACCCGTCCAGATGGACCAGCTTACCGTCTGTGGGGTCGAGCACCACGCCGGGGCGGATCCAGTCCGCGCTGCCATCTTCGGGGATTTGCGGCATGAAGGCGGCCAGCCAGTCGGAAAACTCTGACCGGCCCATCACCCGGCGCATCAGGTCGGCCTGCATCATGCAGGGCGA
The DNA here is from genome assembly GCF_051859565.1 of Glycocaulis sp. Classification (GTDB taxonomy): domain Bacteria; phylum Pseudomonadota; class Alphaproteobacteria; order Caulobacterales; family Maricaulaceae; genus Glycocaulis. The sequence continues at coordinate 16,153 of NZ_JBHYFK010000006.1, read as the reverse complement.
GAGGAAGTCCTCGCCCGATGGTTCATACGCCAGCGGACAGTTCACATCGGCCAGATGGAACTCACGCGTCTTCTCCACCAGCAGCGCTTCCAGCTCGCCATGCCCGGTCTGGCGCGCCCAGTCGAGCGCCAGCGCAAAGCCGAACGCGGTCTGGTTATGGGTGCCCGAGCGCACCGGGTAGACAAGATTGGGCAGCCATTCGAGATAGCGGCTGACGGCAACCGCCTCCAGCGGCCGCAGGGTTTCGGCCCAGCGCTGCGCGTCGGCATCGTCAAAGGCGCGCAATTCCGCCGTCAGTTGAAGCAGCCAGGCAAGCCCGTAAGGGCGTTCAAACGATGCCCGGCCTTCGCCTGCCATATAGGCGGCCTCCACCGCAGCCGCGTCATCGGTGAAGTTCCGCTCCAGCGCCGCGCGCGCCGGGGCTGCGATCGGCGAATCGGGATAAAGGCGCATCAGGCGCACCAGCAGCCAGTGGCCATGCACGGCGGAATGCCAGTCATAACAGCCATAGAAGATCGGTGTGAGCTGGCTCGGCGGCAGCGCATCCGCGTCCGAATGCAGCACGTGCGCGATCTTGTTGGGGTATTCGCGGTGTACACAATCCAGCGCCAGCCGGGCAAACCGCTCGGCCTGCGAAACATCCAGCATGGCATCGCCCTCCTCTGCTTTCGCGGCTCCGGCCCCGGCCACCATGAAGCCGCCAAGTGCCCAGACCAGCAGCCATTTTCTGAAACCCGTCTTCGCCGACCCTCCCTGTCCGTTCAGCTTCGCGAGCCTAGGCGCCATCGCACCGCGGGGAAAGCGCCGCACTTTGTGTACTTGGCGCGCCGGCTGTTTCGGGGCTAGAAGGAAGGCCATGCACGACAAGGCCCCGGCAAGCGGGCCAGTCCGAGGGAGATATCATGTCTGACGTAGCAACGCCGATCCGCGATCTGCGGGATCTGGGTATTACCCGTCCAGGCAAGCTGAACATCAACTGGCTTGAACCGGCCCTTTACGAAGAAGCCATCCGGCGCGGCGAAGGCCGTGTGGCTAAGGGCGGCGCGCTACTGGTCGAAACCGGCCAGCACACCGGGCGCTCCGCGCGCGACAAGTTCACCGTGCGCGACGAAAACACCGATGGAAACATCTGGTGGGACTTCAACGCCTCCATGACACCGGCGCATTTCGACGCGCTCTGGGCCGATATGCGCGCCCATATGGAGGGCCGCGAGCTCTTCGTGCAGGAGCTGTTCGCGGGCGCAGACAAAGCCCACCGCCTGAATGTGCGGGTCGTCTCCGAGCTCGCCTGGCATTCGCTGTTCATCCGCCATTTGCTGCGCCGGCCTGAAAACGCAGAGCTGACAGACTTCGCAGCAGAATTCACCATCGTGAACCTGCCAAGCTTCCGCGCCGACGAGCACCGTCATGGCACACGCCATGGCTCTGAAACCGTCATCGCGATCAATTTCACCGAAAAGCTGGTCCTTATTGGCGGCACCTCCTACGCAGGCGAGACCAAGAAGGCCGTCTTCACGATCCTGAACTACCTCCTGCCCGAAAAGCACATCATGCCGATGCACTGCTCGGTCAATGTGGGCGAGAAGGGCGATAGCGCGGTCTTCTTCGGCCTGTCGGGTACCGGCAAGACCACCCTCTCGGCTGATCCCAGGCGCAAGCTGATCGGGGATGACGAGCACGGCTGGTCGGAAAACGGCCTCTTCAATTTCGAGGGCGGCTGCTATGCCAAGATGATCCGCCTGTCCAAAGAGGCCGAGCCGGACATTTACGCCACCACCGCCATGTGGGGCACCGTCCTTGAAAACGTGGTGATGGACCCGGCAACCCGCGCCCTCGATCTTGATAGCGCCGAACTGGCCGAGAACTCGCGCGGCGCCTACCCGCTGCACTACATTCCCAATGCCTGTGACAAGAACACATGCGGCCACCCGTCCACGCTGGTCATGCTGACCTGTGATGCGTTTGGCGTGATGCCGCCCATCGCACGGCTGACCCCGGCGCAGGCCATGTATCACTTCCTGTCGGGCTATACGGCCAAGGTCGCAGGCACCGAAAAGGGCGTGACCGAGCCGTCGGCTACCTTCTCCACCTGCTTTGGCGCGCCCTTCATGCCGCGCCACCCTGCCGAGTATGGCAATCTCCTGCGCGAGCTGATCGCCCGCCACGGCGTGCAATGCTGGCTGGTCAATACAGGCTGGACGGGCGGCGCCTATGGCGTGGGCCACCGCATGCCGATCCGCGCCACGCGCACGCTACTGAACGCAGCCATCGACGGTTCACTGTCAGCGGCCCAGTTCCGGAAAGATCCGGTCTTCGGCTTTGACGTGCCGGTATCGGTACCCGGCATTGACCCGGCCATCCTCGATCCGCGCCAGACCTGGAGCGATGCATCCGCCTATGACGCGCAGGCGCTGAAACTGGCTGACATGTTCGTGGCGAACTTTGAGAAGTTCGAGACTCATGTGGATCCGGCAGTGCGAGCCTCCGCCCCCAGCCCGGACGCCATCCGGGCGGCAGCGGAGTAGCTGGCCGGGCCAAAATGGAGATTGTCCGGCTTTGGCCCGGTCATGACGCCCGCTTCCGCTGAAGCGGGCGTAGTCTGCGCACCCCAACTCGTCACCCCCACGCAGGTGGGGGTCCAGAGATCGAAGGGCGAAGGCAGGTGCCAATCAGCTCTGGGCTCCCGCCTCAAGCGGGAACGACGAAGGGAGTGCTGGAGCGGTTACGCGCTCTGGCGTTGACCACCGCCGGGCTTGCGCCGGCGATTGCCTGAACGCTTCTGGCCGCCGCCACCATTGTTCTGCTGGCCACGCTGGCCGCCCTGACGATTGCCGCCCTGGCCACCACCGTGTCCGCCACCCCGGCGCGGGCCGCGCTGGGGCTGAACCGGACGCGTCGGGCCAGAGATCGGCGGCGCATCATTGAGCCCCTTGATCCGCAGACCCGTGAGCTTCTCGATATCCTGCAGCAGGCCACGCTCGTCCGGGGCCACCAGAGCCACGGCCCGGCCTTGCGCGCCGGCACGGGCTGTACGCCCGATCCGGTGAACATAGGATTCCGGCACGTTCGGCAGCTCAAAGTTTACCACCAGTTCCACGCCATCAATATCCAGCCCGCGCGCGGCAATGTCGGTCGCTACCAGCACCCGCATCTCGCCGGACTTGAACGCGGCAAGCGCTTTCTCGCGCTGGTTCTGGCTCTTGTTGCCGTGAATGGCAGCCGCCTTGTGGCCGTACTCGGCCAGAAACTTCGCCACCTTGTCGGCCCCGCGCTTGGTGCGGGTGAAGATGATGGTGCTCTTGTTGGCTTCCGGCGCCATCAGGTCGATCAACGCCTGACGCTTTTCCGCCGTGCCGACATACATGACCGATTGCTCGATGCGCTCGACCGGCTTGGACTGGTTGGCAACGGCCACCGTCACCGGATCGTGCAGGAAGTCGTCTGCCAGCGCGCGGATAGGCGGCGGCATGGTGGCCGAGAACATCACCGTCTGGCGCGGCTTGCCCACCATGTGCAGGATTTTGCGAAGCGCCGGCATGAAGCCGAGATCGAGCATCTGGTCGGCTTCGTCGAGCACAACCAGCGAGGTGAGGTCGAGGCGCGCCTTGCGGTCGGCCACATGGTCCAGCAGACGGCCGGGCGTGGCCACCAGAATATCGAGGCCGCGCGCAAGGGCACGCACCTGCGGCCCGTGCTTCACACCGCCAAAGACAACCGCATGCGTCAGGCCCGTATGGCGGCCATAAACGGCGATGGAATCGCCAATCTGGGCAGCCAGCTCGCGCGTTGGCGCAAGGATCAGGCAGCGGCAGGAGAGGCCCGGAGCCTGCTTCTTTTCAGCCAGCAGGCGGGTCAGGATCGGCAGCACGAAGGCCGCCGTCTTGCCGGTGCCCGTCTGGGCGATGCCGACAACGTCCTTGCCCTGCAGAAGCGGCGGGATGGCGCGCACCTGAATCGGTGTCGGCGTCTCATAGCCTTCATCCACGACTGCACGCTCGACCGGGGCCGCAAGGCCCAGCTCAGTAAATTTAGTCATATCAATGCCTTTCATGCGGGCGCGCAAACATGCGTCAGCCCGCGAGGGGAGTTTTGTTTTTTGACAACTGCGCAGATCAGCCGCCGGTTAGGAGATGGGCCTGCCACACTGGCAGATCATGCATCTCACGCCCGGACTGAAGGTTTGCGGGAGATGTCCGCTACCGGTCCGATCAGGCCACGCTTGAAGCCCTTAGGAGGGCCTTTCTACGCACGCAGCACTTATGCGCTGGCGCGGTGTATGCGCATGCTTTGCGGCGAATGCAAGGCGTATTGCGGTCAGATCACAAGATCGGGATCGAAAAAGATGGCCATCTGGCTTGCGCCGCCCACCCCGTCGCGCACACCGGCAATATCACGCACCAGCCAGCGCCTGTTGTGACGCGCCGCCACGCCTTCGGCCCATGCCCGGAAGCGCGCCCGGTCCCACTCAAACGTGTGTTCGGGATGGCGGAAACGGTGAACGGGCACGCCCAGCAACGGATTGTATTCGGCGTTGGGTGTGGTGATGACCACCAGTTTCGGCGCGATGATATCAAAGACCGCCTTCTCCCAGCGCGAAAGCTGGTCAGGAGGCAGGTGTTCGATGGTTTCCACCATCACTACCGCGTCGACCCCTGCCAGCTCGGGGCGCGGCTCGAGCATGGAGCCTTCAATCAGCGTCACACGGTTGCGGATATTTTCATCAAGGACGGCCAGTGCCGCGCGCAATGCCCCAAGCGCGGTAACGGATTGCTCAATGCCCGCCAGACGCACAAAGGCAGGGTCTTTGGCCAGACGTAGCAAAAGCGCGCCATCACCGCATCCCAGATCGGCAACCGAACGGGCGCTTGTCAGGCGCAGCACGTCCATCACCGCCTGCAGACGCTCTTCATGCAGGGCTGTGCTCAAGGCTTTCTCATCAGGGCGATGTCCTTGGCCGGTATCTCGCAGTGCCAGCCGAAATGTCCCGCCAGCCAGCGCAGGGTCTCCTCGCGATAGAAAACCACATGAGTGGGGTCCTTGCGGTAGTGCCAGCCACCAAACCGGGCATCATCGGTGTGAAAGCAGGTCATCACGCCCAGCCATCCGCCTGGTCTGAGCAGATCATCAAGCCGCGCAAACTCGGCCGCTGGATCATGGAAGTGCTCGGCCACCTCGCTGCACGTGATGAAATCATATGTCCGGTCCAGAACCGCGGCGCCCGGCGCATAGAACGGATCGTAGAGCGCCACCGAATGACCTGCCTCCTCCATCATGGCCGCCAGTGCGGGGCCGGGACCGCAACCATAGTCCAGCCCGTGGCTGCCCTCTGGCAGCCTCTCCAGCAGCGGCTCGGCGAGGCGTGACAGAAAATGTCTGTAGCCTGCGTGCGAAGCGTCGTTCTCATGCAGGTCATAATGGGCGCGTTCGGTATCCGCATCCGGGCGGTAGCAGGGCTCGAGATATCGCGCGCCGCACCCAAGGCAGCGGCTATAGACCTTCGCCCCCTCATTGAAAAAGGCCTCAACCTGGCGCCCGGCACAAACCGGGCAGGCACTTTGCACCATGCTGGTTCCCCACCTTGCCCTTGGCTCCGGACGGGTCGATCACACAAAGTTTGTAGCCGGAGCAATACAGGATTACCCTGCCCTTCAAATCAGGGGCATTTAATCATATCCACGCCTGCCAGACACGTTTATCAGAGCAGCAGGCGGGGGCAGCAGGGCTTTTGTAATCCAACCGGACCGCTTGATCTCACCTTACAGCGGGATGGACCAGCGGCTCGCAGGAAAGGCGGATATCGGTGATTTCCGGCGGTCTTGATCAGATTTTCGAATGGCCGCGTCCGGTCAAGCGCGCGATTCTGACCATTGTGGACGCCCTCTTCATCGCGGCAAGCTTCCTTGCTGCGATGATGCTGCGCCTGGATAGCCTGCACTGGGTAAGCGCGCCTCAGATCTGGGTAGCGCTGGCCATCACGCTGCCTGTGACTTTGCTCCTTTTCGACAGGCTGGGCATCTATCGGACGGTAGTGCGCTTTATCGGAACCGATTCGCTGAAGGCTCTTGGTCTCGGCGTCATTCTCTCAGCCTTGTTCGTGTTCACAGCCAGCCATTTCTTCCAGCTGCTGGTGCCGCGCTCGGTCCCCTTCATCTACGCCCCGCTCCTGTTCATCCTGGCAGGCGGTGCACGTTTCGCCGTCCGGTCACTCTTCCTTCAGCGCCGGTCATTGCAGAAGTCGCGTGTCATCATCTACGGCGCCGGCATGTGTGGCCGCCAGGTTCTGGTATCCCTCCAGCAGGCTTCAGACTATCTGCCGGTCGCCTTTGTGGACGATTCGCCGGAGCTTCAGGGCGCCCATATCGGCGGGTTGGAGGTATTTCCGCCCCAGGCCGTACCGCGCCTGATGGCCTCCACTGGCGCGAAAATTGTGCTTCTGGCCATCCCCAGCGCAACGCTCGCCCAGCGCAAACGCATCATCGCGCAGATGGAAGACCTGCCCGTCCGAGTCCAGACCATTCCCGACATGAGCGATATCGTCTCTGGACGGGCCAATGTAAGCGAGATCAGACAAGTGGCCCCCGAGGACATGCTCGGGCGTGACCCGGTTCCCCCCGATCCCGCTCTGATGGGCGCCAATATCGCTGGCAAGGTGGTGCTGGTGACCGGAGCGGGCGGATCAATAGGCTCCGAACTCTGCCGGCAAATCCTCCGGCAGAAACCCAGCCAGCTTGCCCTGCTCGAACAGTCAGAGATCGCGCTTTACATGATCGAACGCGAGCTGGATGCAATGGCCTCCAAGGAGGGGATCGATGTTGTCATCACGCCGCTGCTCGGCTCGGTCCAGCACGAAGGCCGGATAAGTACAGTCCTCGCCCGGCTGGGTGTGAACACGATTTTTCACGCCGCCGCCTACAAGCACGTCAATCTTGTGGAGGAGAACGTCGTCGAGGGCCTGCGCAATAACACGTTCGGCACATTGACCATGGCGCGCGCCGCCATTCAGGCGGGCGTAAACATGTTCGTGCTCGTTTCCACCGACAAGGCGGTACGGCCGACCAATATCATGGGCGCCAGCAAACGGATGGCAGAGCTGGTCTGCCAGTCGCTGGCTTCCGAGCAGTCGCGCACCCGTTTCTGCATGGTCAGGTTCGGCAATGTTCTGGAGTCCTCGGGCTCTGTTGTTCCGTTGTTCCGCCGCCAGATTGCCGCCGGAGGGCCGGTAACGGTGACCCATCCGGACGTCACCCGCTACTTCATGACCATTCCCGAGGCATCCCAGCTGGTCATCCAGGCAAGTGCGCTTGCGCGGGGAGGAGACGTCTTCGTTCTCGACATGGGCGAGCCGGTGAAGGTCTACGACCTTGCCCGGCGCATCATCAGACTGTCTGGCCTGAAACCTTATGTCGCCGGCGAACGCGGAGCGGAAACAGGCGATATCGAGATCGTTTTCGGAAAACTGGGGCCTGCCGAGAAGCTGCACGAGGAATTACTGGTATCTGACCATGCGCGGCCAACCCGTCACCCGCGGATCCTGACAGAGCCCGTAACCTCGATGGCGTGGGCCGAGCTTGAACCCGTACTGCACCGCCTGCGCGATGCCTGCGACGCGTATGACATCACTAATATACGCAATATTCTGGTGAGGGCGCCGGTCGAATATACCCCTGCCCCCCGCATCGCCGATCTGATGTGGCGCCTGACGGCACGCAACGCTGCGGCAGAATAACATGCAGGCCGCGCGCGGGTTACGCGGCAAGTGTTGACTATGCTGAGCGGATGGTCTGTACACCCCTGACACTTGCAAGAAAGTACGGGGCAGTCATGCCGGATTTCGCCGCGAACCTTAAAAGCTACGCTGCCCGGTTTGGTGCAGGCGCCGGCGAACGCTCGCGCCCTTTGTCACCGCACCTGAAAGCGCTGGAGGCTGAATCCATTCACATCATGCGCGAGGTTGCGGCAGAGTTTGCCAATCCCGTCATGCTCTACTCCATCGGCAAGGATTCAGCGGTCATGCTGCATCTGGCGCTGAAGGCCTTTTACCCCTCCCGTCCGCCATTCCCGCTGCAGCATGTCGACACCGGCTGGAAATTCCGAGACATGATCACCTACCGCGACACCCTGGCCAATGCGCTGGGGCTGGAACTGCGCGTGGAGATCAATGAGGAAGGCGTAAAACGCGGTATCAACCCGTTCGACAGCGGTTCAAACCTGCACACGCAGGTGATGAAGACCGAGGCACTGCGCAACGCAATGAACCGCCATCGCTATGACGCAGCCTTCGGCGGCGCACGGCGCGATGAAGAGAAATCACGCGCCAAGGAGCGGATTTTCTCCTTCCGGGACGCCCACCATGCCTGGGACCCGCGCAATCAGCGCCCTGAGCTCTGGCGCACCTTCAACACCCGGATCAAGCAGGGCGAATCTATCCGGGTTTTCCCCCTGTCCAATTGGACCGAGCTGGATATCTGGCAGTACATCCTGGAAGAAGATCTTCCGATTGTCCCGCTCTACCTGGCCGCTGAGCGTCCCGTTGTCGAGCGCGGAGGCACCCTGCTCATGGTCGATGACGACCGTTTCCCGCTGCAGCCGGGCGAAACGCCGCAAATGCGCCGGATACGGTTCCGCACGCTGGGCTGCTATCCGCTCACCGGGGCTATCGAGTCCGATGCAACATCACTGGAAGACATCGTGCTGGAAATGCTGACGGCGCGCACGTCAGAGCGCTCCGGCCGCCTGATCGACCACGACGAATCCGGGTCGATGGAAAAGAAAAAGCGTGAGGGATATTTCTGATATGGCCGAGGGGGACGCACGCAGCACCGTGCTGAGCCGGCTCACGCGGGCTGGCGACAAGGGGGTCTTGCGCTTCATCACCTGCGGATCGGTGGATGATGGCAAGTCGACGCTGATCGGACGGCTGCTTTACGATTCCAAGCTGTTGTTCGAGGATCAGATCGCCACGCTTGAGCGTGACTCGAAAAAGCACGGCACGACCGGCGAGAACACGATGGATTTCGCGCTTCTGCTCGACGGGCTGGAAGCCGAGCGCGAGCAGGGCATCACCATTGATGTCGCCTACCGCTTCTTCAACACGGAAAAGCGCAAATTCGTCGTCGCCGACACACCCGGCCACGAGCAGTACACCCGCAACATGGCGACGGGCGCCTCGACCGCGGACCTCGCGATCATTCTGGTGGATGCCCGCAAGGGCGTGCTGACCCAGACGCGCCGCCACACCTATATCGCCAACATGATGGGCATCCGCCACGCCGTGCTGGCGGTCAACAAGATGGACGTCGCCGGGTATTCCCGCTCGCGCTTCCACGAGATCGTGTCGGACTATCTGCGTATCGCCGAGACACTCGGCTTTGACACCATCACGCCGATACCAATCTCGGCCCTGCATGGCGACAACATCTTCGCGCCTTCAGAGGCCATGAGCTGGCATGACGGCCCTACCCTGCTGGCCCATCTGGAGAGTGTGGAAACCGCGACCGAGGAAGTGGCCAACCGGCCTTTCCGCATGCCGGTCCAGTGGGTGAACCGGCCCAATCTCGATTTCAGGGGCTTCTCCGGCGCCGTCACCTCAGGGCGGATCACCGCCGGTGACGAGATCGTCGCGGCCCTGAGCGGCAAGACGGCCAATATCGCGCGCATCGTGACCGCTGATGGCGACAGAAACGAGGCCGTGGCCGGCGACGCGGTGACCATCGTGCTCGACCGCGATATTGACGTGTCGCGCGGCGATATTCTCGCCGACCCCAAGGCCCGTCCGGAGGTTTCCGGCCAGTTTGCCGCCGAGCTTTTGTGGATGGCCGAGGAGGAGATGCTCCCCGGCCGTTCCTACCTGCTCAAGGCAGGCGGCCAGGTAACGCCAGCCTCGGTGACGACGCTCAAGCACAAGCTGAATGTAAACACGTTCGAAAAAGAGCCCGGCACCAGCCTGAAGCTCAACGAAATCGGGGTGTGCACGCTGGCCACCTCCCGCGCCATCGCCTTCGATCCTTACGCCGACCAGCGCGATACCGGCTCCTTCATCCTGGTCGACCGTTTCACCAATCAGACGGTTGCTGCCGGTATGATCGAGTTCGGCCTGCGCCGGGCCAGCAATGTCCACACCCATGCGATGGATGTCGATCAGACCCGCCGCGCCGCCATGAAAGGCCAGAAGCCGTGCGTGCTCTGGTTCACCGGCCTGTCGGGCGCGGGCAAGTCAACAATCGCCAATCTGGTCGAGCGCAAGCTGGCCGAAGGCGGGCGCCACACCTATTCGCTGGACGGCGACAATGTGCGCCACGGGCTGAACCGGGATCTGGGCTTCACCGATGCCGACCGGGTGGAAAACATCCGCCGCATTGGCGAGGTGGCCCGCCTGTTTGTGGATGCCGGTCTGATCGTGACCTGCTCCTTCATCTCGCCCTTCCGCGCCGAGCGCGCCATGGTCCGCGAGATGCTGGAAGAGGGTCGCTTCATCGAAGTGTTTGTAGATGCACCGCTGGAGCTGTGCATCCAGCGCGACCCCAAAGGCCTCTACAAGAAGGCTCAAGCCGGCGAGATCAAGAACTTCACCGGCTTCGACAGCCCCTATGAAGCCCCCGAAACGCCCGAACTGCACCTGCGCACCGGCGAAATGTCCGCCGAAGAGGCCGCCGAACAGGTGATCGACCAGCTGATCAAACAGGGACTGATCGGGTAGGAGTGGGAACAATCACTTTGGCGTAAGGATGGGAAGGTCGGTGTTGAACGCGGCGTTGAAGCGCTTAACAGCCTCCTTCAGCTCGGCACTGTTGGTCAGGAAATCCCGCTCTTCCTCAGTGAGCTCGGAGCGCGCGGGCTTCCCTGTGACGTTCAGCGTGGAGTTTCTGTTACTGGTGCTGGCTAGCGCTTGTGCAGCCGGTTGCCGCCCATCGCCGCCGAATAATGGGCGATAGACGCGGTCAAACAGCCAGTCCTCGCGGGAGGCGGCATCCAGAAACGCATTAAGATGCAACAGGTGGATCTGCCACCCCCCATCCTTGCTCTCGTTCCAGGCCTTGAACTTCACAATAGATTGCAGGAGCGGCAGCAAGCGCTCCACATATTCTTCTACGTCCTTCCTCCAGCCACGGCTATGAAGAGAAAGGAAATTCTGATCCAGATTGCGGATACAGAAGAAGAAGTGCCGTTCATTTTCGAACTCGCCGTATAGCTCATTCATCAGCCGCCAACGCTTCTCTATCTGCGGCGTCTTGAAGCCGACGACATGTCTGGAGGTTAAGGCATTAAAGTTGAATGGCATTTGAGGGCTTTTGGCGTACATTCCCGTCAATGTCAGGGCGACACGATGCGAAGCAAACTTCTTCTGGCGGCCTCGCCCGCGAAGGGTACGCCGCGCCGCCTCCTCAGCATGATAGGCCGCCATCTCCTCGAGGGCGCCCTTCACCTTTGGCAGGGCGTAATGGCCCACTTCGCCAAATAGCTGTGTATCGGGGTGCGCCGATATCAGATCAGCAAAGTTCCGGGTCCCGCTGCGGGGACTCCCGCCAATAATGCACAGTTTGGGATCGCTCATGCCATCTTCTCCAACGCGTGATCCCTCACCGCGACCGAAACGGGTAATTCACGGAACGTATTGAGCATCTGAGAGCCTTCCTGCGCCTTCCATCGCTCAGGCCGGCAGCAGCTGGTGACCGGGAGCGAGAGCCTTTTCCCGCTCGCCCTCGGGCAAGCTCGCAAACTGGTCCGAGGACAGGATATCAAAGTCTTTGGCAATCATGCCCACCAGTGCCCGATATTCTTCCGTTCGCTGGTCATTCACATAATTGGCGATCTTTCCGCCTTCGTCGAACTCCAGCAATGACCATGAGTGGGTGAGCAGGTTGAGGAATTTACGTTTCTCACCGCTCCGGTCCTGCAGAGCATATTTGCGATAGAGCGCTTTCACATTGTGTGCTCCGTCGCGTTTCATGGGGAAGGCGAACGAAGCAAAGACGCTTTCATCACGCTGCTCCTCGGTCAGCGGAATTTCGATCACTCCGTTGGACCAGCGGTACGGGCCATCCAGCTCGGCAGGCTGCGCGCCGCGCCCCATGGCGGCAGATTTGTGGCTGGCGTTAAAGGAAAGCTGCAACCCCGCCTCGGCCATTGCCTCAATGGTCGCGCCGCTCCAGCGGAATGATCCGGCCCGGTAGGCGAGCGTAGGCCGTCCGGTAAGCTGCGCCAGCCGGTCGGCAAAGTGCTTCAGGACGAAGTGCGCCCGGCTCTTGTCGAACTCGTTCATCTGGGACGGCTCAGACGGCAAGTCGTGACGCGCCCAGAACGTATCGGGCAGAATCTCCGGGTGAGCGTGAAGCTGCACGTCTTCCCCCGCATCACCAAGATAGCGGGCCACCTCAGCGATCGACTCGCCGAACAGCTCTTCTTCACACATATCGAGAAAGAAGACGTGCCGGGCGCCAAACTCCTTGCCTATCGCCGCCATTTCCCTGATCCCGGCGCGCCCTTTTGGGTGCTCCCCCCAGATCAGCTTGTTGACGTGGCGGTTTTTCGCCCGGTAGCGCATGGCCTCGGTATCTACCGTCAGGAAAGCCAGCCGCGAGCCCAGCCGGTTTACCGCCGGACAAGCCGGGCGAGGTTCCAACAAGTCTACAACCCGCTTGGGCGCGTACTGCGAGTAGGTTTGCCACTTTCCAGGATCAATAACGCCCCTGGACGCCAGAGCAGAAATGCCATCTGCCAGCTTATGAGCGGCGGCTTCCTTCTCAGCCTCCGTCAGACGGATTTTCTGCGCATTTTCTGACAGCTTGGTGCGGACGTAGGGCACCTCTTCAAACGGGAATGAATCAATCTGCAGAAATTCTGAAAGGCGGCCCAGCAACTCGGCGCGCCTTTGTTGGAGATCCTCAAGTGCGTAGATGAATAACCGCTTCCCGGGAAACGCGTTCTCGAAGCGCTCAAGCTGCATATTGTAGTCAGAATACGCTAGCGCCTGGGCAAGAAACCTGGCTCTTGCCTTCGGGTTGTCGGGATCGACATATCCCTTGCCCGCATTATGGACAAAGTGACTTTCGATCCGCTCGATCGGATCCCTCATGGCGTAGATGAAGGTGAAGTCCAAGCCTGAGCGCCGCATCCGCTCAGGCACCCGCTTGATAAGGGGGTATTTGGTATAGTGGGTGGACGATTCAAGCCCGTAGAGATGGGTTTCGGGGTCGAACTCGGCCCATCCTGAGAGATACCAGCTCAGCCCTTTCTTCCAGTTCTCATCACTGGAAAAGAAGTGGGGGTCGTGCGCCTTTTCGTGGGGGCAGAGCTGAGGGTGCTGAGACAGATAGCGCAGCATCGCCCGGGTCCCACACCGCATGCCGCCAATCATGACCAGTAGTTTGGCCGGTATAGCCGCCTTGTTAAGCTTAGACTGGGGGGGTATTTCATTCATAAGAAATGCCTCGAGGCCTGCTGACGTAGGGTGCCCCATCGGTCATCTGACGTTCGACAGACAAACCTCGCGATCGCAACAAATTGAAGTTAGTAGATTGACCCTTCAACGACATCCTCGCGAGAAAAGCGTTTCCAGCACTAGCTGGCGTGATGTAGTCGGTCAAGGCAAGCATATGCCCTCAAACAAATAGTTCAGCTTGAAGGCTGCCCAACGACCTGATAAGGAACAAATCGAATTCAATGTGGATACGAGCGTTTGAGAATTGGCATGTACACAAAAGAGTGCGTAAAAATATTCAGCACGTCGGGCAGCATTAATGGCGCCCGGAGATTGGCAAGTCTTATTCCCCTTAATGCAGAAGCATTACTTTTTGAAAAGGAAAAATTTATCTCAACGGATAAGGTTTTCATATCACACAACACAAGAAAAATACCATCCCAAGAAAATTGTAACTCTATACTATATGCGCTGCAGAGCGTTGTTAATAGAGCCCTTAACGACAAGTCGTTCGCATCTCAGATAGTAGATTATCCACCTCGCGCCATCTACACCAACACAGCGACAGCTGCTGCGGACTTGCGCAAACTGGGCCTGAAGGCGGAGTGTCTGTATCGCCCCAGCAAGCTGAATATGCCCGACGAATACACCCCCCTTCCTGAGGAGCCGCGGGTGTTGCTCTACTGGAAGGCAGATCATCCACCCATGGCTGCCTATCGCGACGCCGTGACTTCGCTAATCCGAAGCTTGCCAGAAGTGCAGTTCTGGACGTTTCCGGACAAAGTCCCTCCCGTCGATGCGCCGAACGTAAAGGCGCTGGGGCGCATCCGCATGGAAGAGGTGGTTCCGCAGGTTCACGGCATGGTGCGGATATGCGACCGGTATGACTACGGGCGCTCCACTTTTGACGTGTTGCTGTATGGACGGTGGGTTTTGTACAATGACATGCCGGACGAACTGTTTTCGCTGTCAGCGCCCTTGCCTGCCATGGCCGAAACGGTGAGCAAGCTGGTAAGCGAGCGCTCCGAGGAGCGGGCACGCAAGCAATTTGACGACGTGACGCGCTATTTTAGTGAAGCTGAGTTAAGGCGCCGCTGGGCGAATGCAATCTTGCCACATCTGGATGGGGAAATTGGCGTGGGGCCCAAAGAACAGGCGGCAGTCAAACGGTTTTGCACGCAAGAACATCAGCTGGATGGCGCAACACTTCGCATCGACCGCCTGACTGGCGAAGTGTCGCTATCGGGCGGCGGGACGCTCAGGGAACTGCCAAAGGGCCAGGATCAGGATATGTCTACCGGGCCTGTGCTGGTTAGCGGCCCTGGCCCGGTAGAGATCAAGGCAGGGGGCGGCAAGCTGCGTTGGCGCGCGTTTGTAGGCAAATCCCCCGTTGGGTATTTCATCACCAGCCCTATGGCGGAAGACAGATTTGAAGCCTGCAATCAGGTTCACGGCTATCTTCATCAGGAGCAGGCCCTGGCGCTGTTCCATGCTGGCAGATGCGCCACACCAGGGGCCGCACTGGTGGAGATCGGTGCCTATCACGGAAAATCCACCAACTTCCTCGCGGAGGGGACGGAAGGCGTTGATGCATCCATTGTCTCAGTGGATACATTTGAAAATCACGCCATGACTGAAGGTCTCCAGCCGACATTTGAAGCCTACAGCGCGAATGTACAGCGCTTTGGCGACCGTGTGCGTCCTGTAAAGGGCTTTTCGCACGAAGTGGTGGATCAGACGCCTGACAGCATCAACTATCTGTTTATTGACGGCGACCATTCCCTCAAGGGCTGCGCAACAGATTTGAAATATTACTACCACAGAGTGGTGCCAGCCGGCGTGATTTCATTTGACGACTATTATGACAAAAGCCCCAGCAAACGTGTGAAGCGGGTCGTGGATCACTTCGTCGATCTCGGACTGCTAACATTCATCACCGAAGCTCGCAGCCATGCCGTAACTGTCAAATCACCAGCCAGTGCCGTTGTGTGCTCGCCCAAAAGCGGATCCAAGGGCAAGGCCACGCACAAGGCACTCAAGGCAGCCGGACAACGTGCCTTTGTGGTTTCAAGCGACGGTCTGAGAGCAAAGAACGAGGCGGCGATTCTCGCAGACAGCGCACTTCATGCGGCTGAACACGTCGTCTCCATTAACTACACCAAGCTGCCCGCTGCAGTGCGCAAGCGGTGTACGCTCGTGCTGCTGAACGCCGCTTCGGATTCGCTCTCTGCTGACCCGCAAAAGCAAACGGACCTCTGTGCCACACCGTTCGCCGAGGTCATTGTGCCCCATGAAGATTTGGCTCAATTGCTCCGCGGACAGGGCATCAATGCAAAAGCAATGGAGCTCGACTCGTATTTGGCCAGCTTGCGCCCCGGGAGCTAGGCTACCGCCCTCTGTCAGTCAGCACCTTGCGGTAAACGTCTGCCACGCGGGCGCCCGCCACGTCCCAGGTGCGGTGGGCCAGCACCCAGCGGCGCGCCTCGGCACCCAGCTGTGCGCGCAAGGCCGGGTCAAGGATCAGGCGCTCGAGTGCATCGGCAAGAGCCTGGGTCGAGCCCTTGGCAAACTGCAGGCCGCGCTCCTCGTGCTCCACGATCTCGGCCAGCGCCCGCACATCCGACACGATCACGGCCTTTTCCATCGCCATGGCTTCAAATGGCTTCAGGGGCGACACGACCTCGCACACCTCCCAGGGTTTGCGCGGGAAAGGCGCGATGTCGACCAGCGAGTAGT
>NZ_JBHYFK010000005.1:0-280968 GCF_051859565.1 Glycocaulis sp. | reverse complement strand
GAGCCTTCTCCTCCGGCGCGCCATCAATCTGGTCATACGCACGGAACTCACCGAAATACTTCGTAATCGCCGCCGTCAGCGTCGTCTTGCCGTGGTCAACGTGACCAATCGTGCCAACGTTCGCATGCGGCTTGTTACGCTCAAACTTTGCCTTGGCCATCGCGCCTTGTCCTCGTCGCAACTTGCTGGAAAGGCAGCGCGTGCAGCACTGCCCAGGTTAACTGACGGCGCGGGATAGCGCCCGTCACGGCCTATTGCAAGGGGTTTGCGCGCAAGCATTGCCGCCTGCTTGCAGCCTGTAACCTTGCACCGGGCGGGTAGATGGAGCGGGTGGACGGGATCGAACCGACATATTCAGCTTGGAAGGCTGACATTCTACCATTGAATTACACCCGCGCCGCGCGAGCCGCGCATCCGCAATGCTAGCGGTTGGCCGCTCCCGTGGCGAGATGATTCCCGACCAAGGTATTGCGGCCTGATCAGCCAGAACCCGCTTTGCGGACGATGGCTGGTGGAGGGGGCTGGATTCGAACCAGCGTACGCTTGCGCGGGCAGATTTACAGTCTGCTGGATTTAACCACTCTCCCACCCCTCCGGGTCGCCAGCTACCGGGCGGACCGGCCGGGCCTTCCGATTGGGCCTTGTCAGAAACGCTCTTGCGCGGATGCGCCGGGCGTCCTAACGAGGCTGCCTCGTAAAGCCGGGACGCGACTTATACTTATGGCCCCTGACCAGCGCAACACCTCGAAACCGGCTTTCGCACACGCTCGCGCACAGGGCCGTGGACAGGGCCGCAAACCCGCGCGCCAGCGCGGCGATGCCCTGCCTCCCGGCGAAGGGTGGATATGGGGACGCCATGCGGTATTGGCCGCACTGGCCAACCCCAAACGCGCCCTGCTCTCGCTGCATGTGACGCGCAACAGCGCGAAAGATCTCGATGAGGCAATGCGCTCGCGCATCGAGGCGCGGATCGAAGAGCCGTCCGACATCAGCGCACGCCTGCCGGACACCGCCGTGCATCAGGGTTTCGCCCTAAAGGCCAAAGCGCTGGACGCAGAACCCGTTCAGGCCGTTCTGGACCCCACGCACGGGCTTCTGGTCGTCCTCGATCAGATCACCGATCCGCACAATGTCGGCGCGATCTTCCGCTCTGCTGCGGCTTTTGGTGCCCGCGCCATCATCATGCAGGACCGCAAATCCCCGCCGCTCTTCGGCACGGTGTGCAAGAGCGCGGTGGGGTGCGCGGAGAAAGTCGGCCATGTGGAAGTCACCAATATCGCCGATACGCTGAAAAGCTTCCGCGATGAGGGACGCTTCGTGATCGGACTTGCGGGGGAGGCGGAAATCTCCCTGGCCTCCGCCGTGCAGACCGGCGCGGACACGATGGGCCGCACGACCGGCCTCGTCATCGTACTGGGGTCAGAGGACAAGGGACTGCGCCCGCGCGTGGCCGATCATTGCGATGTGCTGGCGCGCATCCCGATGGGACCGAAGGCCGAGAGCCTGAATGTGTCCAACGCGGCAGCTGTCGCGCTCTACGAGGCCTCCCGGCACGATCCGAGAATCAATCCGGCCTGATCCTTCGAGACGGCCTTCGACCTCCTCAGGGTGAGGGCTTTTCCCTCATGCTGAGGGCGAGCGTAGCGAAGCGTCTCGAAGCACGGGGGAAAAGCGCATCCCCGCTTTACGCCAGCTCTCCCCTCGCGCAAAACTGCATCCATGACACAGCCCCATGCGCCGCGCAGCCAGTTGCGCACCCATAGCGTCTTCAACCAGTCCGAACCGTTGAGCGGGATCAATCTGTTCAGCGCGGACCGCGTGCTGAAAGATGCCGTCAGCCGCAATGGCGGGGATGCCCACCAGGGCCATCTCTCGGCCTTCGGTGCACGCGTGGGCTCGGCTGAAGTGCAGGAATGGGGCCGTCAGGCCAACGAAAACCCGCCAAAGTTCAAACCCTTTGACCGTTATGGCCACCGCATTGACGAGGTGGAGTTCCACCCCGCCTACCATCAGCTGATGCGTGCGGGTCTGGAAGCGGGCGTCTCGGCAGCGGCGTGGAACACAGACACCGCTCCGCATACGCTGCATTCGGCCCTGCTGATGCTGATGGGCCATGCCGATGCGGGCGTGTGCTGCCCCATGTCGATGACCTATGCCTGCGTGCCTGCCCTGCGCCACGCCAGCTGGGCCGGAGACTGGATCAGGGGCGCAACCGCCAGCGCCTACGATCCTGCCATGAAGCCGATGGCCGAAAAGGCGGGCCTGACCATCGGCATGGCTATGACCGAAAAGCAGGGCGGCTCGGATGTGCGCGCCAACGAGACCCGCGCCGTCAGTATTGGCGGGGATGAGGTGGAGCTTACGGGGCATAAATGGTTCTGCTCGGCGCCGATGAGCGACGGTTTCCTCACCCTAGCCTATGAGGGTGACGGTGAGAACGCTGCCCTCTCCTGCTTTCTGGTGCCGCGCTGGCGCCCGGACGGCACGCGCAATACAATCGAGATACAGCGCCTGAAGGACAAGCTCGGCGACCGCTCCAATGCCTCCTCGGAGATCGAATATCACGGCGCTTATGCCCGCCGCGTGGGCGAACCGGGACGCGGCGTTCGTACCATTATCGACATGGTCAACCATACCCGCCTTGATTGCCTGGCAGGGTCAGCGGGCCTGATCCGCACGGCGAGCTTTCACGCCATCTGGCACGCCGACCGGCGCACCGCCTTCCAGCGCCGCCTGATCGACCAGCCATTGATGCGCGAAGTGCTGGCGGAACTGGCCATGGAAGCCGAAGCGGCGATGGCGCTCGCCTTCCGCGTTGCACACGCCTTCGACAAAATGGCCAGCGACCCGAACGAGGCGGCGCTGGCGCGCATCCTCACCCCCATCGCCAAATACTGGATCTGCAAGCGCGCGCCCTACCTCGTCTATGAGGCGATGGAGGCCCATGGCGGCGCGGGCTTTGTGGAAGAATCGCCCCTGCCCCGCATGTTCCGCCAGAGCCCGTTGAACGCTATCTGGGAGGGTTCGGGCAATGTCATCGCCCTCGACACGCTGCGCGCGCTTTCGCGCGACCCTGAGAGCCGCGAGGCGCTGCTGGCCTATCTGGCACGCGGCAAGGGGCAGAATGCGGCGCTCGATGCCCTGATTGGCCGCATCGAGGCTTCACTGGCGGGCGGCATCGGGGAGGCCGATGCCCGCCGGTTCAGCGAGGAAGCGGCGCTCGCTCTCTCAGCCCTTGCCCTGATGGATGCGGGGCTGGATGCGGCATCAGACGCCTTCCTCGCCCGGCGCATCGCCAGCCAGTCGACGACGCTGGGCGCGGGCCACGGGCAGATCGACACCGAAAAACTGATTGAGCGCGGACGGCTGGCGGTCTAGTCGGGATTTGTCTGCGAACGGCAGATTCAAGGCTTCGGGGGACGCCCATGATTCTCGCTGCGCTCATCCTGTACATCCTTATCCAGCTTGGCATTGCCCTGTGGGCATCGCGCAAGATGAGCACGCATACCGACTATCTGGTGGCGGGCCGCAGGCTGGGCTTCTGGGCGGTCGGTATTTCGGTGTTCGCCACCTGGTTTGGCGGCGAGACCATTATGGGCTCCACAGCCACCATCGCCGATGAGGGGCTCTCAGGCGCGCGCGCAGAGCCTGTGGGCTATGCCATCTGCCTGATCGTGGCGGCGCTGTTCGTGGCCGGGCAGCTGCGAGCAAAAGGCTATCTCACGCTTGCCGATTTCTTCCGGGACCGCTTCGGTCCGCGCGCGGAAATCGCTTCTGCCTGCGTCTCCATCCCTACCTCCATCATCTGGGCGGCGGCACAATTGCTGGCGCTTGCCTCCATCATCGCGGTGGCCAGCGATTTGCCGGTGGAGTGGGCGCTGGTGGGGGCCAGCCTGCTCGTCATCTGCTACACGCTGCTGGGCGGCCTGCTGGGCGATGTGGTGACCGACATTCTACAGAGCGTGGTGGTGCTGGCCGGCCTCATCATCCTCACCTTCGCCCTGTTCGGGCGTGCCGGCGGCTTTGACGAAGCCATGGCGCTTATCGACCCGTCACAGCTTGTACTGATTGCCCCCGGCGAAAGCTGGCTGGAGCGCCTCGATGCCTTCGCCATTCCGATTCTCGGCTCCATCGTGGCGCAGGAGATGATTGCGCGCTTCCTCGGCTCGAAATCGGCGAAAATCGCCGTGCGTGGCGGGTTGATGGCAGGCGGGCTCTACCTGGTTGTGGGATTTTTCCCGGTCCTGTTCGGGCTTGTCGGCCCCGGCCTCGGCTTTGACCCGGCAGCGGGCGATCTCTTCCTGCCCAACCTTGCCATGGACCTTCTGCCGAGCGCCCTTTTTGTGGTGTTTGCCGGCGCGCTGTTCTCTGCCGTGCTGTCGACGGTGGATTCCGCGCTTCTGGCCGTCTCCGGCCTGGCAACGGAAAACCTCTATAGCCGGGTGCGCACCAAAGCCTCGCCAGAGGAGAAGCTGCTGGCCGCGCGTGGCTTTACAGTCGTTGCGGGCGTGATGGCCTACATTGTCGCTACAACAGGCGAGACGATTTACGGGCTGGTAGAGCTTGCCTCGTCGCTGGGATCGGCAGGCCTGCTGGTCTCGCTGCTGATCGGCATACGCAGCCAGTTTGGCGGAGAATGGTCGGCGCTTGCCGCGCTGGCCAGCGGGCTTCTGGCTATCTGGCTGGGAGATTTCGTATTCGAGATACCAGGCGCCTTCCTGTTCTCGATCCTCGCCGCGCTGGCGGGTTATGTGGCGATGGGGTTGGCCAGCCGGGTGCTCAGCCCGTCACGCGCATAGGATTTATGCCGGTTCTCCCCCATGCCGAGGGAGCTTCTCGTCTCCAGGCGCGTTGACCCGTTAATCGGGATTTCGTGGAGCTACGTACCAGCACGGCATGAAACTTCTGCGCAGCACGCTATTTGAGATCGCATACTGGGTCACGACGCTATTCTTCGGTGCCATCTGCACCGTTCTGGCCATCGTCCTGGGCAAACGTCTGCTGGGCTATGGGATTTTCAGCTATGCGCGTGTGATCGCCTTCCTGCTGCGGTTCGTCGCCGGAGTGCGCATTGACCTGCGCGGCACGCATCATCTCAGCCACATTCCCAGCGTCATCGCCGCCAAGCATCAAAGCTGGGGTGATCCGCTTATCATGGTGGCGACCGTGCGGCCCCTGGCCTATGTCGCTGGGGATCATCTGGTGAAATATCCTCTCGTCGGTTTTATCCTGAAGAAGACCGGCGCAGTAGTCCTCTCCAATCAGGGCGGCGAGGCTGCCCGCGCGCGCATCGACGAGGGCATGAGGCGCCTGCAGTCGGACAGACGTCACATACTGATCTATCCGGAAGGTCATCTGTCAGCACCCGGCGAGAAGCACCCCTACAAGAAGGGCGTGTTTCATCTGGCTCACGATCTGGACCGTCCGGTCGTGCCGGTCGCCACGAGCCTCGGCCTTGCCTGGGACAGAAAGGCGTTCATCAAGCGGCCGCGGACCGTGGTCGTGGAATTTCTCGAGCCGATACAACCGGGGGAAGACAAGGACGCGTTCATGCTCCAGCTTGAAGAGACGATAGAAGCGCGCACGGCGGAGCTGATACGCGCTGATATAGGGGAGGCATAGCCGGATGAACTTCAGCGTCGCCCTGCACCTGCTGGTGCAGAAGAGGTTCGGCCCGCTCGTGGCTGCGCAGGCAATGGGGGCCTTTAACGACAATCTGTTCCGTTTCGCCCTGGTGAATCTTGCGACATTTCACGGGCTCACGATTATGGGCCTCGACCGGGAACTCATGGTGCCAATTGCGGCGACGGCGCTCACCCTTCCCATTTTCCTCTTCTCGGCAGTCGCCGGCCAGGTCGCCGACCGCTATGACCGCGCCTGGATCATGCGGCGCACCAAGCTGGCGGAAGTTGTCCTTATGCTGGCAGCCTCGGTGGGCTTCTTTCTCAATAATGCGCTCTTGTTGGTGATCGTGCTCTTTTTCATGGGCATGCAGTCGGCCTTCTTCGCGCCCGCGCGTAACGCGGCCATCCCGACCCTGCTCAAGGACAACGAGCTTGTTACCGGCAACGCTCTTGTGTGGGGCACGCTGAACGTGGCCATTCTCGGTGGTGCCGGCCTCGCTGCCCTGTTTGTGATCAGCGACGATTCGGCGTGGCTTCTTTCGGCCACGCTGGCAGCCGTCGCTCTGGCCGGGTTCGCGGTCATGTGCCTGAACAGCCCCGCTCCGCCAGACGCCAAGGACGTTAAGGTCAGCTGGAACATTATCGGCCAGACATTCCGGGTGATGAGCTTTGCGTTCAAGGCGCCAGAGGTATTGCGGCCATTGCTCGGCGTGTCCTGGTTCTGGATGCTGGCAGCCTCTGTGGTGACACTGATGCCCCTGTTTACCGCCGAGGTAATGGGAGGCGACGAAACGGTGGGATTCGCCTTCACTGGCCTCTTTACCATTGGCGCAGCGCTAGGCGCCATTCTTTGCGGCCTGTTCACGAAGGGCAAGGACGCTCTGGGCTTTACCATAGCCGGCGCGTTCGGGCTTGCCATCTTCCCCGCCTTCGTAGCGCTCTATACGCTGGGCTGGCCGGAACCGGACGAAGACGCGCTGGCCGGTGCGCAGGTGTTTCTCGCCGATTCCCGCAACTGGCCTGTCCTGGCCGGGCTGACGCTGTCCGCCATGAGCGCCGGACTTTTCATGGTGCCCTTGCAGGCCATGGCTCAAAGGCGCGCCAACCCGGAACTGCGCGGGCGGGTTCTGGCGGCCGGAGGTATCATGAATGCCGCAAGCGCCAGCCTTGGCCAATTCACCCTGTTTGTGATCGGACTCCTGACTCTTCCCCTTCAGACAGCTTTCGCTTTCATCGCCGTCATTTCCGGGCTTTTCGGCGTGCTGGGAATGTGGCGGCTGGCGAAGCGCGGGAAATCGCAAGAGTAAAGCCCGCTCGCCAAATGGCTTTCGGCGCGCTAAGCGATGGACTCATGGAGCTGATTCAAACGACCGACGCACTGGCCAATGCCTGCACGGTGCTGGGCAAGGACCGTTTCGTTGCGGTCGATACCGAATTCATGCGCGAAAGCACGTTCTGGCCGCAGCTGTGCCTGATACAGGCGGCTGGCTCGAAGGCCGAATTGCTGATCGACCCTCTGGCGGAGGGCATTGATCTGGCGCCGTTTCTGGAGCTGCTGCGCAAAAAGGACACCGTTAAGGTGTTTCATGCCTGCCGGCAGGATCTGGAGATATTCTTCCACAAGGGCGGAGAGCTGATCCCCGAGCCCCTGTTCGACAGCCAGATCGCCGCCGCCGCGGTGGGGCTTGGCGATTCCATCTCCTACGACAATCTGGTCCGCGAGCTGTTGGGCGAGCAGATCGACAAGGGATCGCGCTTTACCGACTGGTCGCGCCGCCCTCTGTCTGACAAGCAAGCGGAGTACGCGCTCGCCGATGTGACCCATCTGCACAAGCTCTACCCGATCCTGCAGGAGAAGCTGGAGCAGTCAGGCCGCGAAGAGTGGCTGAAAGAGGAGCTGCGCCTTCTGACCAATCCGGAAACCTACCGGATGGATCCGGAGAATGCGTGGAAGCGGCTCAAACCCCGCAAGACAACCGCCAAATGGCTGGCGGCGATGAAGGCCGCCGCCCGCTGGCGCGAGATCGAGGCGCAGACCCGCGATATCCCGCGCAGCCGCGTGATGAAGGATGACGGGCTATACGAGCTGGCGCAGTCCGCGCCGGTGTCCCAGGAGCAGCTCGCCGCGCTGCGCGCTGTGCCGAAGGGCTTTGAACGCTCCAAACCTGCCGAGCGCCTGATAGAGATGATGCGCGAGGCGATGGCAGCGCCGGAAAAGCATGCGCCCAAGCTCGCCCGCCAGACCCATCTGCCTAACAATATCGGGCCGGTCGTGGAGCTGTTGAAAGTGTTCCTGCGCGTCGTGGCCGAAGAGGAGGGCGTTGCGCCGCGCCTGATCGCCACCGTGCCGGACCTTGAACAGATCGCCGCAAGCGACAAGGCCGACGTGCCTGCCCTCTCCGGCTGGCGCTACAAGGTCTTTGGCGAGGCAGCATTGAAGCTGAAGCGCGGCGAGCTGGCGCTGATACTCGAGAATGGCAAGGTCGTTGCCATCGAGCTGGAGGACTAGGCGGGATCAAGCACGGCCTTGAGGCCGAGCACGCTGGCCAGCGATTCAAACCGCGTGAATGCCCGCTCGACCACCAGGTCCTCGCGCCCCTTTTCCATGCCGAGTACAAGCTGGTTTTCCGAACGGGCAAGCGTGAAAAACTTCAGCACGCCCGCCGAGCCGCCCGACAGGGCCGAGCCAAGCCTGATGCCATAGCCAAGCTGCAGCGCGGCCTCTTCCTGCGCGTCGTCCAGCATGCGGCGCGACGGGCATTCCTCCGGCCTTGGCCGCTTGCCGGCATAGCGATGATGGATTGTCAGGGCGAGGAAAGCCCGCTCCGGGTGCGAGATGCCGCCAAAGGGCGCGTACAAGACCTCGGTCGCCGCCAGTTCAGCGCGGTGGTCGGGATGCATGCGCGCGCCAAGCTGGGAGAGGCGCGTCGCCGCGCCGCGTAGGACATGGTCGCGTTCGTCATCAAAGACAGGTGCGCTGCCGGCAAACACAGGCTCCAGCCACGAGGCCAGCGCCGGGCCAAACTCCGGATCGCTGGCCGCGTGGCGCGCCATGGCTTCGGCACCAGCCAGCAACGGATCATGACGCTGCTCCAGCGCTGCGCTGCGGCTGAACGCAACCCCTTCACGCAGGCCGTTGGCCGAGAAGATCACGCGTTTGAACTTACCGCGCTTGACGATGCGTTTGAGGAGCTGGGCCGCATACGGCAGCGTGGTCGCCCGCTTGGAGGAGACGCCTGGCGTGGCGGCCAGTGACGCCTCGCTCTGCGCCATCGCGAAATCGGCCGCGCGTGCCACCTGCTGGGCGGACAGCGCATATTGGTGAAGCAGGGTCAGCGGATAGCGGTCGAGCGCCATCGCCAGATGCGCGAAAGACCGCCACGCCCCGCCAACCGCATAAAAGTCTGGCCCGGAGCCGTCCAGCGCACCGGCGGCGGCGTCCAGACCGTCATCAATTTCGCCGCGCACGCGCTTGCTGTCGTCTCCATCGCCATTGAGTACCGATAGCGGCCCTAGCGGCAGCGAGAAGACCGGACCGATCTCGCGGCCCGTGAGGCGCGCGATCTCCAGGCTGGACCCACCCAGATCACCCACGACACCGCTGCCCGCGCCGATACCGGCTACGACCCCAAGGGCCGAGAGGCGCCCTTCCTCCTCGCCGGACAGGACTTCAATCTTCAGCCCGGTCTCCGCTTGCGCCAGCTGGACAAATTCCGGCCCATCTGAGCACTCGCGCACGGCTGCGGTGGCAACCGCGTGCCGGTCCCTGATCCCCTTGGCATCGAGAAGACTGGAAAACCGGCGCAAGGTGACAAGCGCGGTCTTCACACCATCCGGGTTCAGCGAACCGCGCGAGCCCGCGCCCTTGCCAAGCCCTGCCATCGTCTTTTCGTTGAAGACAGGCCACAGCGCGCCGTCCTCCAGCCGGTACTGGACCAGGCGCACCGAATTGGAGCCGATATCGATGACGGCTATGTCCCGGCCCGCCGGGCCGGGCTTTTTGCCCTTGTGCAGCCTCATGAGCGCCGTGCCAGCTGCGGCACCGAGGGCGGCTGGTCATTGCGCAAGGCCTCACCACGCCCCGAGAGGGAGGGGTTGGTCATGAAATAGTCGTGCGCACTGAAGGGCATGGAAATGCCTTGCGTGTTGACGCGCGTATAGCTGCCATCGGGGTTCATGTACCAGCTCTGCGCCTCGTCATTGAGATTGGCGACCATGATCTGGTCGAGAACCTGCCGGTGCACGGTCGGGTTCACCACCGGGCACAGTGTCTCTATGCGCCGGTCGAGATTGCGAGGCATCCAGTCAGCCGAGGAGATCCACACCTCTGCCTTCGCCGACGGCATGACCTCGCCATTGGCAAAGCAGACAATGCGCGAATGCTCCAGAAAGCGGCCCACAATGGACTTGACCCGGATATTCTCCGACAGGCCCGGCACGCCGGGGCGCAGGCAGCAAATGCCCCGCACGATCAGATCCACGCGCACGCCCGCCTGGCTGGCTTCGTAGAGCGCGTCGATGATCTCGGGGTGGACCACCGAATTCATCTTCGCCCAGACAGCAGCGGGCTTGCCGGCACGGGCATTGTCCGCCTCGCGGCGGATTTTCTCCACCAGCAACTCCTTCATGCCCAGCGGCGAGATCGACAGGCGCTCCAGCCCGGTCGGGCGGGCATAGCCCGTCACATAATTGAAAATCCGCCCTGCATCACGGCCAAAGGCCGGATCAGCGGTGAACAGGGAGAGGTCGGTGTAGATGCGCGCGGTGATGGGGTGGTAATTGCCAGTGCCGAAATGGGCATAGGTGCGAAGGGTCGCGCCCTCGCGCCGCACCACCAGTGAAATCTTGGCGTGGGTCTTGTACTCGACGAAACCATAAACGACCTGCACGCCCGCGCGCTCCAGATCGCGCGCCCATTTCAGATTGGCTTCCTCGTCAAACCGGGCTTTGAGCTCCACCAGTGCGGTGACGTTCTTGCCAGCTTCCGCTGCCTCGATCAGAGCGGCGACGATGGGGGAGTTTTTCGAGGTGCGGTAAAGCGTCTGCTTGATGGCCACGACATCAGGATCGTTGGCCGCCTGACGCAGGAACTGCACCACCACATCGAAGCTCTCATAGGGGTGGTGGACGATCAGATCCTTGGCGCGTATGGCCGCAAAGCAGTCCCCGCCATGATCCTTGATGCGCTCAGGAAAGCGCGGCTCGTAGGGCTCGAATTTCAGCTCAGGCCGGTCATCGGGAATGAGCTGTGAAAGCTGGGCGAGGCCCAGATTGCCGTCCACCAGCACGACATCGCGCGATTCTGCATGCAATTGCTGGATGATGAAGCGGCGCAGCTCCTCCGGCATCGAGGCTTCCAGCTTCAGGCGCACCAGCACGCCGCGCCGGCGCTGTTTCAGGCGCGCCTCGAACTCACGTACCAGGTCTTCAGCCTCTTCCTCTATCTCGATATCGCTGTCGCGGATAATGCGGAATGCGCCCTTGCCCAGCAAATCATAGCCGGGGAACAGCGCATCCACGAAGACGATCAGCACGTCCTCAAGAGCGATATAGCGCCTGACGGGCCGCCCGCGCCGGTCCTTGCGGGTACATGGAATGTCTACAAAACGCTTCACCCCGGCGGGCAGCGGCAGGAGCGCGTTCATCACCTTGCCGTCGCGCTGGCGTTTCAGCTTCAGCACGATGGCAAAGCCCAGATTGGGAATGAACGGAAACGGGTGTGCCGGATCGATGGCCAGCGGCGTGATCACGGGAAGCGTGTGGGCGAGAAAGTCGTCCCGCAACCAGGCGCGTTCGGCGCGGGTCAGCTCGTCCGGATTGAGCAGCTGCACGCCGTCCTTCCCCATCAGAACGCGCAATTCCTGCCAGCGTTCCTGCTGGGTGCGCATGAGACGGGACGCGGCCTCATTGATGCGCTCCAGTTGCTCGGTGACGGTCAGCCCGTCCTGCCCGGCGCGGTCCACACCATTGCGCAACTGCGCGCGCAGGCCCGCGACGCGCACCATGTAGAACTCATCGAGATTGCTGGCAGAGATGGACAGGAAGCGCAGCCGCTCCAGAACCGGGTGCGCCGGGTTTTCCGCTTCCTCCAGCACACGCTGGTTAAACTGCAGCCAGGACAGCTCCCGGTTCAGGAAGCGCTCGGGCGAGTCCATCAGTCCGTCGATGGCCTGCTGACGATCCGGGCCGGCCGGGACGCTGGCGGGCACACCTTCCACAATATCGGTCATGACCGCGCGCCGCTCTCCTGATCGGGGTTGCTGTCTGCTGATAGTCCAGCCAGCACGTCGCGTGCAAGCACACGCGTGACGCTGCTCTTGCCGGCCAGAGCCGCGTTGTCGAGGCGAGCGACAAGCAGCCGGGCGAAATCCACCGAGCGCTCCATCCGTGTGAGCAGGTAATCGAGAACACCGGGGCTGAGCGGCGTGCGCCGGTCGCGGAACAGCTTCTCGAGCACCTGGCGCAGCAGGGCATCGTCCGGCTCCTGCAACACAGCCGCCTCCGCTGCGCTGAGCCGGGAGGCCAGATCAGGCAAGGCAATCGGCCAGCTGCGTGCCGGCAAGCGGCCCGTCAGCAACACGCTGATACCGGAATCGCCTGCCGCCCGGTTGAGCAGGTGGAACAGGCCCAGCTCATCCACGCCCTGATCGCCATCCTCGATCACCACGCTGGCACCGCGCTGTATCGACTTGAGCGCCGCCGATATATCCTGCCGGTCCACCCGGGACGCGCCTGTGCGCTGCTGCCACATATGAGCCAGATGGGTTTTGCCTGCCCCTGCCGGGCCCGTCAGCACCAGATGGCCCATACGCCAGCGCGGCCAGCGGTTCACCAGCGCCAGCGCAGCCGCGTTGGCTTCGCTTACAGCAAAGCTCTCCGGGCGGTAGTCCGGCTCAAGGGCGAGATCCAGGGCAAGCTGGGGAGTTGCCATCTGCTGTATCAGTTGCGCGTGCGCGCCACCCAGCCCAGCCCACGCTCTTCCTCAAGCCGCGCGCCGCGCTGGGCCAGCTCGCGTACGAGCTGAGCACGCTCTCCGCGATGGGTGATCGTCATCACCGCGCCGGTGGTCGTGACCGCATCAAGCCGGGCGTTGGAAATGAGGGAGGCGCCGGTTATCGCGCGTTGCAGCGAGCGCCATTGCCCGATCGAGTCGTAGAGTACCGAGACCGTGATCTCGCTGGCTTCGCCGCCGCGCACCACGACCTCGCGCTTCCAGCCCTCCTGCGCGGTCTGCACAACGCGCCGGGCGAGCTCGTTATAGCCGCTCTGGCTGGCAGCAGACTCAAATTCGGACGCCACGGCGTCAGGGCCGGAAAAATCATACACGGTTCCGCTGGCGCGGATAATGCCCTCTCCCTCGCGCGCGGTGATGACCGCCACGCGGGTAACACCGTAAAGGGAAGCCAGCTCGCGCAAGGCGAACTCGTCACCGGATTGCGCTACGGATGCACTGATCACATTGCGCCCGACCGGCACGGCGTCATCACCCTCACCCGTCATCCTTGAGCCAAGGCCGATGAAGGGCGTCAGGGCATTGGCATGTGCGCCGGAAAGCCAGGCCTCATACCAGCTGCCCCCCCAGAGACCCGCGCTCCCGTCGCGCTCCACCACCGGAATGACCAGCGTGCGCGCCGCTTGCGATTCGACGAAGGGGATGTTCTGCCCGCGCAGATAGCTGCGCACCGAACGCGCATCGAAATTCACCGTCATGTTGGCGATATAGCGGTTGGCAGAGCGTCGCTCGTCAGCCACCTGAAGCCCGGCGACCATTTCCTGGGCCACATCAGCGGGAATGGACGTCACGCCGGCATTGATCCGGTCCTCCGGCAGTGTCAGCCGCTCCAGAAGCGCTTGCGCTGCGGCGATCTGGCCTGAGCGAAAGGCTGCCGCCTGCGCCTCGGTGGTGGTGCCCGCGCGTTCATCGACCGGGACGCCTGTCACCGTGAATACGTCCTGCGCGCTGGCAGGCATCGCCAGGAAGGCCACACACAGGATTGCCGTCAGCAGAGCGGCAGCGGCAGCCTGCGTCCGGTGGGTGAGATGGGTCATGGTGGCGATCCTGACTGAAATTGAAGCGTTGGCCCTGACTATACCCTGACCCGCGCCCCGGTGAAGGGCTTACAGGCTGTGGAGCCCTGATCTTCCATCATAATACACCCGATCCGCCGCGTGGGGGTAAGTGACACGTCATTGCCCGCAAGCGGCTGATTTCACGCGCCTGTTGTGGCAGCGAAGCGGGGACAGGCGCTATTTACAGACCCGCCCTCTTGCCAAGCCCGTCCCCTTGCAGTTGTTTGCGCGAGAATCCCGATCCCTTTGCCGGAGCGACGATCTTGGCCAGCAACCCGCCCTCACAAGGCCTCACCTATGCCTCTGCCGGTGTCGACATCGACGCGGGTGACGCCCTCGTAGAGGCCATCAAGCCGCTGGCAAAATCCACCGCCCGGCCCGGCGCGGCAGCAGACCTTGGCGGGTTTGGCGGCGCGTTTGATCTGAAAGCCGCTGGCTTCAAGGACCCGATCCTGGTGTCCGGCACGGACGGGGTGGGCACCAAGCTGCGCCTCGCCATCGATACCGGCATTGTGGACACGGTCGGCATCGATCTGGTGGCCATGTGCGTCAATGACGTGCTGGCGCAGGGCGCTGAGCCCTTGTTCTTCCTCGACTATTTCGCCACCGGCAAGCTCGACCCGGCGCGCGGCGCGGAGATCGTCAAAGGCATTGCCGCCGGGTGCCGCCTTGCGGGCTGCGCGCTCATTGGCGGGGAAACGGCTGAAATGCCGGGCATGTATGAGGGCGAGGATTTCGATCTGGCAGGCTTTGTCGTCGGCGCAGCCGAGCGCGGCAACCTCCTGCCCCGCGAAGCCGACATGATGGCTGGTGATGTGCTGATCGGGCTGGCCTCCTCCGGCCCGCATTCCAATGGCTATTCGCTTGTGCGCCGCGTGATCGAGCATGCTGGCCTGAAGTTCGACAGCGAGGCGCCCTTCGCGCCGGGCCGCAAACTCGGCGAAGCGCTGCTGGAGCCAACCCGCATCTATGTGAAATCGCTGATGCCGCTCATCCGCGCCGGGAAGATCAAAGGCCTAGCCCACATTACCGGCGGCGGGATCACCGAGAACACGCCGCGCATGCTCCCGGGTCACCTGGGCTTCGAGGTCGATTACGCAAGCTTTGAACGCCCCGCCGTCTTCCGCTGGCTGGAAAGCGCGGGCGGCATCGCGGAAAGCGAAATGCGCCGCACCTTCAATTGCGGGATCGGCATGATCGCCGCTGTCGCTGCCGAAGACGCCGATGACGTGCTCGCTGCTCTGAAAGAGGCAGGCGAGACCGCTGCCATCATCGGCCATCTCACCGCGAAATGACCGGCAAGACGCCGATTGCCGTTCTCATCTCCGGGCGCGGATCGAACCTGCAATGCCTGATCGATGCGTGCGCGCAGCCGGACTACCCCGCCCGCATCGTGGCCGTGATCTCCAACCGGCCTGACGCCTATGGGCTGGAGCGCGCAAGAGAAGCGGGCATCGCCGCCATCGCCATCGACCACAAGGCCTTTGACAGCCGGATGAGCTTTGAAGCCGCGCTCGATGCGGCCTTGCGCGAGGCCGGCGCGGAGTTTGTCTGCCTTGCCGGTTTCATGCGCATCCTCACCGAAGGCTTCGTGAACCAGTGGGCCGGGCGGATGATCAATATCCACCCCTCCCTGCTGCCGAAATTCAAGGGCGTGGACACGCATGCGCGCGCCATCGAGGCAGGCGAAGCCGAACATGGCTGCACCGTCCACTGGGTCACGCCTGGCATGGATGAAGGCCCGGTGATTGCGCAGGCCCGCGTGCCGGTCCTCCCCGGCGATACGCCCGAAACGCTCGCCGCGCGCGTGCTGGTGGAGGAGCACCGGCTTTATCCGGAAGCGCTGAAACTGGCGCTTGTAAAGCTACTTTAAATCCATCTTGTCAGAAGAACCAGGTGACGACCGGCAGTAGCAATATGCAAGACAGAAAAATGCGATCAATAAAAAATTAGCACCCCCTATTGCGATCGCCTTTATTAGGTCGAAATTTCTCTGAAAATCAACGCCAGCCCAATAAACGCATATAATTTCAAATATCAATGTAAATATAATCGCAAGGCATAAATTTAATAAAGTGTATAATTTTGATACAGAAAATTCCTTTGGCTCAATAATATCTGTGATTTTTTTATTGTGCGTTTCATTTACGGGGCCATCGCGCATTTCTTTTAAATGGTGGATGTCTTGGGTGGAATGAAATAGCCGTCCTATAACCTCCCGCTCAACAATTTCCGCCCTCAGTTCCCAGATCACTTGCCAACGTTTGGAGCCTCTCGCGACGAGATACGATGCAAACGAAGCCGCCGCTCCTAGCCCGGAAGTCACCATCGCCAAATACAAGTGCGTTGCGCCATCAATTAACGCGTGCCCAGTTCCTGCTGCTGCCAGCGCCACAAAGCCCCAGAAAAACAACCCGCGCTTCCAAACGAGGTCAATCTCGTGGCGCCGGGCGTCGAGGATGATTTTGAGCGCTTCGAGCTTAGGGTCGTAGTCCGTAATCTTTGACATTCACGTCCTCATCGTGACCGTGGACCAGTACGCAAACGTCGCCTTCAGCCGATAATTGTGCAAGCTGTAGTTCGGTCGAGTTCGCTCTTTGCTTCACTGATTCAGACTCGCACGAGCTAGACCAGCAGCCTCAAACCCACTTCAGGCCGACATGCGTATAACTGACGACATCATCCTTGATGAGGGCCTGATAACCGAGCGCTTCGTGAAAGCGTCCGGACCGGGCGGTCAGCATGTAAACAAGACCGCCAGCGCGGTGCAGCTGCGCTATGACGTCGCCGCGAGCGCCCTCGCCCCCGCCATCAAGCAGCGCCTCATCCGCCTGGCCGGCAGCCGCATGACGCAGGACGGCGTGCTTATCCTGCATGTGGAGGATCACCGCTCCCAGGAGCGCAATCGCGCGGAGGCCCGCGCCCGCCTGATACGCCTGATCCGGCAGGCCAGCCGCAAGCCGAAACCGCGCATCAAGTCCCGCCCGTCCTTGAGCTCGATCAAGCGCCAGAAAGACGCCAAGGCGAAGAAGGGCCAGACCAAGGCCCTGCGGAAAAAGCCGGGGATCGATTAGGGGGGGCGGGGCGGGAAAACCCAAAGCCCTCCCCTCGTCATCCCCGCGCAGGCGGGGATCCAGAGATCGAAGAGCGAAGACAGTGCCAATTGGCTCTGGGTTCCCGCCTGCGCGGGAACGACGAGAGGGGAAGTTCTGCACCAGATCCCGGCTCTGCGCTGCGCTTGGCCGGGAGTTCAGGGAATCGCGAAAGCGCTCACCCCTCCAGCAATCTCGCCCCCGGCCCGTCCTTGGCCAGCGCATCGCCCGGATTGCGCAAGGGGCAGTCGGTCAGCGACAGGCACCCGCAGCCAATGCAGCCCTCCAGCTCGTCTTTCAGCTGGGTCAGCGCCGTGATGCGTGCAGCCAGCGCGGCTTTCCAGCCCGCCGATAGCTTCGCCCAGTCCGCCGCATCAGGCGTGCGCCTTGCAGGCAGCGCATCGAGCGTGGCGGCGATTTCAGCCAGCGGCACCCCTGCGCGCTGCGCCACCCGGATCACGGCGACCCGGCGCAATACATCGCGGCCATAGCGGCGCTGATTGCCGCTCGTACGGCTGCTGGCGATCAGCCCTTTTGTCTCGTAAAAGTGCAAGGTGGAGACGTTGACACCGGCGCGGGCGGCCAGCTCGCCAACGCTCAAGCCGCGCACCGGCCTGACCTTCTTCATGGATGACATGTCTTTTGCCTTTGAGCTCAACTTAAGTTGAGGTTCTAGACCATTTCGGGCCGACACGGCAAATCGTCCCCCAAACCCCGGCCGCCGGGGCTCGCCCACAAGGTTTTTTGATGTTCCGCTTTTTTGAATCCCGCATTGATCCCTTCCCCGCCAACGAGCCGGAGGCGCCGCCCAAAACCCTTCTGGGCTTTGTGGCCCATTACACACGGCCCGTCTGGCCGTGGCTGATCACGCTATCGGTGCTGACCGCGATCCTGTCGGTGTTCGAGGTGGTGTTTCTGGGCTTTCTCGGCACGCTGGTGGACTGGCTGGCGGCGGCTGACCGCGAGACATTGTTTGAGGAGCACGGCGCCGGCCTTATGGCCATGGCGGCCTTCATCCTGATCGGGTTTCCGCTGCTGGTGCTGTTCAACTCGCTCATCACCCACCAGACGATTTTCGGCAATTTTCCGATGCTCGCGCGCTGGCTGACGCACCGCTACATCCTTGGCCAGTCCATGAGCTTCTTCCAGGACGAGTTCGCCGGACGGGTGAGCCAGAAGGTGATGCAGACCGCGCTGGCCGTGCGCGAGACGGTGATGAAGGTGCTCGACATCTTCGTCTATGTGGCCGTCTATTTCGTGGGCGCCCTGGTATTGGTGGGCGGGGCCGAGCCCTTCCTGATGATCCCGCTCGTGCTGTGGCTGGCGGGTTATATCTGGCTGCTGGTCCACTTCATCCCGCGCCTGCGTGACATCTCGATGAAGCAGGCCGATGCGCGCGCGGAGATGACCGGCCGCGTCGTCGACAGCTACACCAATATCCAGACCATCAAGCTGTTTGCCCATGCCCGCCGCGAGGAAGGCTATGCCCGCGAGGCGATGAGCGGCTTCATGGGTACGGTTTATAAGCAGATGCGCCTCGTCACCGGGCTCTACACGCTTCTGCAGACGCTGAACGCCGTGCTGCTGGTGGCCGTGACGGCTTCCACCATCATCGCCTGGCAGATGGGTCTGGTGGGTCTTGGCGTGGTCGCCGTGGCGGTCGCCATCGTGATGCGCATCCGCGCCATGTCGGACTGGATCCTCTGGGAGACGGCGGGCCTGTTTGAAGCCGTCGGCACCATTCAGGACGGCATCAACACCATCGCGCAGGAACAGGCGATCCGGGACGTGCCGGACGCGAAACCGCTTGCCGTCTCGCAAGGCGCGATCGGCTTTGAGAATATCGCCTTCCACTATGGCAAGGAGAGCGGCGTCATCGAGGGGCTCGCCCTCGACATCGCGCCCGGTGAGAAGGTGGGGCTTGTGGGCCGGTCGGGCGTTGGCAAGTCCACCCTCGTCAATCTGCTCTTGCGCTTTTACGAGCTGGAAGGCGGACGCATCACGATTGACGGACAGGACATATCTCAGGTGACGCAAGATTCCCTGCGCCGCCAGATCGGCATGGTCACGCAGGATACCTCGCTTCTGCACCGCTCGATCCGGGACAATATCGCCTATGGCTCGGCGGACGCCGATGATGCAGCCGTGATGGACGCGGCCCGCCGGGCGCAGGCCGACGCGTTCATCCCGGATCTTTCCGACATTGATGGCCGAACCGGCTATGACGCCCATGTCGGCGAGCGCGGCGTGAAGCTTTCCGGCGGCCAGCGCCAGCGCATCGCGATTGCGCGCATCCTCCTCAAAGACGCGCCGATCCTCGTGCTGGACGAAGCCACCTCTGCGCTCGATTCTGAAGTTGAAGCTGCCATTCAGGAACAGCTCTACCAGCTCATGGAGGGCAAGACCGTCATCGCCATCGCGCACCGTCTCTCCACCATCGCCATGCTGGACCGGCTGGTGGTGATGGAGGAGGGCCGCATCATCGAACAGGGCAGCCACGACGCGCTGCTGGCGCAGGACGGCGTCTACGCCCGCTTGTGGAAACGTCAGTCGGGCGGCTTCCTCAACGTGGATGCGGACTGGACGGTGGCGGCGAAGTAGCGAGTGGGCCAACAAAAAAGCCCGGCATCGCTGCCGGGCCTTTTTTTTCAGTCCTGCCGGGGGGCGAGCCAGATGGCGCTCTCAGCGAAGTCGACAACCAGGTGAAACCGCGTCAATAGGCCCAGCCCGATATTGGCGCTGCCCGCCTCGCTCTCGCGAGGGTCAATCTCGGCCTCCACCGTGTCGAATACAGCGCCGGCCACCTCCACGCTGCGCGCTTCGAGAATGCGGCGATCAACCGCGCCGCCAATGCCGCCGCCAGAGCGGAGTGTCTCCGCCCGGCCGTCAAGCAGGCCAGCCGCCTCTGCGGCTGTCGTGTCGAGCAACAGCGCGCCTCTGTTTCCGGTATCGAAATCAGCCAGAACCGTCTGGCCCTCGATGGCGATCTCGAACGCCATGATGCCGGCGCGAGACACCAGGGCGCGGCGCGCCCCGTCCGGCTCTGCGGCCCGGTCCATCCGGCACACCTGGCCGGCGTCGAAATCAATGGCGAGGCGGGAGGCGTCGAACGCTTCCCGGCCCAGTATCGCAGGGACCGGACGCCCGACAAGGCGTTCTGAAATATCCGACAGGTCCATGACCGCGATGACGGAGTCAGCCAGCTCGAGCCCTGCCGCGCCGATGCTGACGCCCTGCACCAGACCGGCGCTTACGGTAGCAGCGCCGGTGCCACGGGCCTCGACCGTCTCGGCGTCGCCCTGAATGGCCTGCGCGGCAAAGCCTAGATCTACGACGGTGATTTCCGAGCCGGAATCAAACAGCGCCTCTGTAGCGACGCCATTGATGGTGATGTCCGTCCAGACCCGTCCGTCGACGACACGCAGATCGCCGCACGTCCCTGCGAAGAGCTGGAGGGAAAGGCCGAGCACAAACGCGGTAAGCATGGCGATCCGCCTTTCCCTTTATGTGGTGGCTGTTTACCCCACCAGCTCCAGACCGGCGAAGAAGTAGGCGATCTCGACGGCAGCCGTTTCCGGAGCATCAGAGCCATGGACCGAGTTGGCTTCGATGGATTCGGCAAACAGCTTGCGGATCGTGCCTTCATCGGCATTGGCCGGGTTGGTGGCGCCCATGACGGTGCGGTATTTGGCGATGGCATCTTCGCCTTCGAGCACCTGCACGACGACCGGGCCGGAAATCATGAAGGACACCAGATCGTTGAAGAAGGGGCGTTCGCGGTGCACACCGTAGAAGGTCTCGGCCTGCGCCTTGGTCATGTGGATGCGCTTCTGGGCGATGATGCGAAGGCCCGCATCCTCGATAACGGCGTTGATCTTGCCTGTGAGGTTGCGCTTGGTGGCGTCGGGCTTGATGATGGAGAAGGTGCGTTGCAGCGCCATGGTGTATTTTCCCTTGGGTGATGGTTGGGGAGGTGGTGTTTGGCGCGGCTTATAGCGGCGCTTTCACGGGCCAGCAAGGCATGCTACGCGGCGCCCCATGCTGCACATCAACGACCTCACCTACCGCATTGAAGGGCGCATCCTGTTCGAGCAGGCTACCCTCTTCCTGCCGGCGAAAACCAAGATGGGCCTTGTCGGGCGCAATGGTACCGGCAAGTCGACCCTGTTGCGGCTGATCCGCGGTGAGGCGAGCCCGGAGACCGGCGATATCCGCATCCAGCCGGGCATGCGCATGGGCAGCGTGGAGCAGGAAGCGCCCGGCGGCCCCATCTCCATCATCGATTTCGTGCTGGCCGCCGACACAGAGCGCGCGAGTCTGCTCGCAGAAGCCGAAACCGCCACCGACCCTAACCGCATCGCCGACATCCAGACGCGGCTGGCCGATATTGACGCCCATTCAGCCGAAGCGCGCGCGGGCGCGATCCTGCACGGGCTGGGCTTTTCCAATGAGGAGCAGCAACGCCCCTGCTCGGCCTTCTCCGGCGGCTGGCGCATGCGCGCGGCGCTGGCGGCCACGCTCTTTGCCCGGCCTGATCTTCTCTTGCTCGACGAGCCGACCAACTATCTCGACCTTGAAGGCGCGGTGTGGCTGGAAAACTATCTGCAGAAGTTTCCGGGCGCCGTGCTGCTGATCTCCCACGACCGGGGGCTGCTCAATGCCTCCATCGACATGATCGCGCATCTCAAAGACGCCAAGCTCACCGTCTGGGATGGCGGCTACGACCAGTTTGAAAAGCAGCTCGCCGAGCGCCAGCGCCTGACCATGAAGCTGGTGGAAAAGCAGGAGGATGAGCGCCGCCGCCTGCAGGCCTTTGTCGACCGCTTCAAGGCCAAGGCCAGCAAGGCGAAACAGGCCCAGTCGCGGGTGAAGCGGCTGGAGAAAATGCAGCCCGTGGCGACCTCGGTGGCCGATCCGGTGGCACCCTTCGACCTGCCTGTCGCCCCGCGCCGCATGGCCAACCCGCTGGTGCGCCTTGATGGCGCCGCGACCGGCTATGATGAGGATACGATCATCCTCAAGAACATGGATCTGCGCATCGATATTGATGACCGGATCGGCCTTCTGGGCCGCAATGGCGCGGGCAAATCCACTTTCGCCAAGCTGCTGACCGGGCAGATCCCCGTGCTCGCGGGTGCGATGCGCATGCACAAGAAGCTGGAGATCGCTCATTTCGCGCAGCACCAGATCGACGCGCTGCACCCGAACACGTCTGCCTATCAGCATATTCTCGAACTGATGCCGGATGCGACCGAGGCCCAGCGCCGCGCGCGCCTTGCCCGCTTCGGCCTGCCCGGCGACCGGCAGGAGACGCCCGCCAAATCCCTGTCCGGCGGGGAGAAGGCACGCTTGTTGATGAACCTCATCAGCTTTCACGGCGCGCATTTGCTGATCCTCGACGAACCAACCAATCACCTCGACATGGACAGCCGCGCCGCCCTGATGGACGCCATCAACACCTATGAGGGCGCGGTGATCCTGATCAGCCATGACCGCCATCTGATCGAGGCGTGCGTTGACAGGCTGTGGATTGCCGAAGGTGGCACGGTAAAGCCCTATGAGGGCGATATGGACGAGTACCGCAAGCAATTGCTGCGCCCGGATACGGACGGCAACGCACGCGGGAAAGCCAAGCCGGATGTGAAGCTTGAGCGGCGCAAGGATGCCGCCGAAGCCCGCTCGAAGCTGAAACCTCTCAAGGCCGAGGCGCTCAAATGGGAGCGTGAGGCTGAACGGCTGAAAGCCGTCCTCGCCACCATCGACAAGGGGCTCGCCGTGCCGGGCCTGTGGGAGAAAGACCCCGGCCTTGCCACCGAGCTGACGAAGAAGCGCGCCCGCGCCGAGGAGCTGATCGACGCGGCCGAGATGAAATGGCTGGAAGCCGACGACGCCTATGAACAGGCCCGCGAGGCGGCGGGGGTTTAGGCCCCTACCCGCAGCTCACGCGCTCCACGCGGCCATTATCGCCAATCACGATATTCATCCGGTCAGGCCGGTAGTCCATCGTGACGGCGTCATCGCGGCCATAGATGCGGTAGGGGACTGGCAGGGTGGAGGTATCGATCTCGCCGCGCATCTGGCCAACAAGCAGCTGGAATTGCGCAGCGGGGCAGTCGCCCGATCCCGAGCGGTCGATGACCTCGCCGCCATCAGTACCATCTACGGCGGTGGCGCAGGCAGCCAGCATGGCCAGCGAAGCAAAAGTGGCGGCGTATCGGATCATCCCTGTTTCTCCCAGCGTCCCTGATCGGACTGTTTCCAGTAGGATACGGTCGTTCCCGACTTTTTCATGGCGGACCAGAGTGAGCGCGCGCTTTGCTTGGCGGCCTCATCGCTGTCCTCGAACAGGAGTATAACGCGGCTCCAGCCGTCCGGGTTGCCGGGGTCTGCTCCACCAAGGCAGAACAGCATGTCTGCCTGGTTCACATTGCGCGTTTCGGTAGAGATCAGAACAGGCTGGCGCGGCGCATGGGGCTCGCTATCGCGCCCGTGCGGCAGGAAGCTCTCCTCGCGGAAACTCCATAGTTGTGCGTCCAGCCGGGCCGCGGCCTCATCGTCAGGCACTACGACCAGCGCCCGCGAGCCGCGCTCAAGCACCTTCTGGAGCAGGCCGGGCAGGACATCGCCCACACCGGCCTTTTCCAGATGATAAAACCAGAGCTCGGCCATCAGCGCGCGTTATCAGCTCTCGTAGAAATCGCGGACGAAACGGTCCAGCACGCGCACACCATAGCCCGTGCCGAAGGCGGGCAGGCGCGGATCCTTGGAGCCCGCATACATGGCCGTTCCGGCAATATCCATATGCACCCATGGCTTGCCGTTGACGAAGCGCTGCAGGAACACCGCGCCGGCGATCGAGCCGGCGTTGCGGCCCTGCCCCAGATTTTTCATGTCAGCGATGTCACTGTCGATATGACGGTCATATTCCGGACCGATGGGCAGGCGCCACACGCCTTCGTCAGACGCCTTGCCGGCCGCATAGAGCCTGTCAGCCAGCTTGTCATCATTGGAGAAGATGGCCGCGTGCTCGTGGCCGAGCGCCACCAGAACGGC
This sequence comes from Glycocaulis sp., assembly GCF_051859565.1. GTDB lineage: Bacteria > Pseudomonadota > Alphaproteobacteria > Caulobacterales > Maricaulaceae > Glycocaulis. Next base: position 257,129 of record NZ_JBHYFK010000005.1, on the reverse strand, counting down.
GCCGGTCAGCGTGGCCAGATCGATGATGAAGGCGGGATCAAACTTCTCTTGCGTGTACCAGAGCGCATCAGCCAGGACGAGACGGCCTTCGGCGTCCGTGTTGAGAATCTCGATGGTCTGCCCGGACATGGAGGTAACGACGTCCCCGGGGCGCTGCGCATTGCCATCGGGCATGTTCTCCACCAGCGCGACAACGCCCACCACATTGGCTTTGGCCTTGCGGCCAGCGAGCGCGCGCATCAGGCCGACCACGGCAGCAGAGCCGCCCATATCGCCCTTCATCTCCTCCATCCCGGCTCCGGGTTTCAGCGAGATACCACCCGTGTCGAAGGTCAGACCCTTGCCGACGAAGGCGAGCGGCTTGTCGCCCTCCTTGCCGCCATTCCAGCGCATGATCACAAGCTGGGCTTCGCGCACCGAGCCCTGGCTGACACCGAGAAGCGACCCCATGCCGAGCTTTTTCATCTGGGATTCGCCCAGTATCTCGACCTCGAGGCCTTCCTTTTCGAGCTTGGAGATGCGCCTGGCGTACTCTTCGGGGTGAAGGATGTTCGGCGGCTCCATGACAAGATCACGGGCAAGCTTCACGCCTTCGGCAACGGACTCCCAGCTCTTCCAGACCTTTTTCGCGGCCTTGTCATCCGCCGCCACGATCTCGACCGTTGTCAGGGAGGGCTTCTTGTCCGATTTCAGCTTGGTGCGGTACTGGTCGAAGCGGTAGGCGGCCATGGTTGAACCGAGCGCCGCACGCGACGCCAGTTCGCCGTCCTCCGCATCAATGTGAACGGAAAGAATTTGCGCACCGCCCAGCAGAAGCTGCTTTACGGCCGCCGCGACAGCTTTCTCGTAAACATTGCCGTTGGCCGTCTTCTTGGACCCCAGGCCGAACAGGACAATCCGCGCAGCCTTCACACCTGCAGGCGCCGCAATCTCAAGCACCTGCCCGGCATCGCCGGTAAACCGTGAGGCCTTGATGGCCCGGGTCAGGCTGCCGCCGCTTGCCTCCTCCAGAGCCTTGGCCGACGGCGACAGGCTCGCCTTCTCGTAAACGGCAACGGCCAGGGCGTCGCCGGAGGGTTTCGAGGAGAACTTGATTTGCATGGAATTCCTTTCTGAACGACACGTACCCGGCTCGGTTTCCGGCAGGCCCGGAGCTCCATCGCGGCACCGGGCAGCCGAACTGCGGGAATTTGGCTGGCTTTAGTGGTATCCGATCTGAAGCCGGGGTAGAAGTCTGTCGTCACACAGAAGACCGCAAAGCATCCAAATGAAGCTGTTTCAGCGTTACGCCTTCCGGCAGGCCATGCTGCCATTCCTCATTACGCTGGCTGCGCTGACTGGCCTGGCGATTCTCACGCAATCGCTGTCCAACCTGAATCTGGTCGCGGACCGGGGCGAAACGCTGCTCGTATTCCTGTGGGTGACCATTCTGGCGGTGCCGCAGATCGTCGCCCTGCTGATGCCCATCGCGGTCTTCATCGCCTGCGCGGGCGCGCTGAACCGGATGATGAGCGAATCCGAGCTGACAGTAGCGGCCGCCGCCGGGCTCAGCCGGAGAGAGAGGCTCTCGCCGTTTTTGCGAGTAGCGATCTACGCAACCCTGATCAATCTGGGGGTGAATCTTTTCATCCAGCCTGCCGCCTACCGGGAGATGCGCCAGGCCATATACGATGTGCGCACGGACATCGCCGCCAGCGTCATGCGGCCAGGCGAGTTCGTCGCCATGGGCGTGGATGTCACCTTCTACGCCCGCACACTGGGCGATGGCGGCGTGATGAGCGATGTCTTCATCGAGGATGGGCGCGGCACTGCCAGCACGGCGTATTCGGCCCGGCAAGGCCAGATCGTACGGGCGGAACGCGGGCCGGTCATGCTGCTGCGCGACGGAGTTGTTTCGCAGATCGAGGAATCCGGCACGCTGTCCAGCCTGACCTTCGACAGCTATGAGTTTGATCTTACCGCCTTCATTGATCCGACCGATGCCTTCTTCTTCAAGGAAAGCGATCGCTACCTGCCCGAACTGTTCAACCCCAGTCCTGGTGAAACGGCCCGGGCAAGGGGACGCGGCAACCTGTTGGCAGAAGGCCATTACCGGCTGGCGGCGCCGCTATATAATCTCGCCTTTGCCATGATCGCGCTTGCCGCCTTCCTGAGCGGCCCGCCCCGGCGGACCGGATATGCACGTGCGGTTGCCCTGGCTGGCGCATGCGCACTGATCGTCCGGCTGACGGGGTTCGCCGTTCAGGCAGGCGCCGCCAGCACGCCGGAACTGAACTGGCTTCAGTACGCGATTCCGCTAGCCGCCATCGCTGGCGCCTACATCGTGATTCACCGTCCCGTACGCTTTGCTGCCCGGCGCCTCTCGCCTCACCATGACAAGGCCGTGGCATGAGGGTGCTTACACGATACCTCCTCTGGCAGACACTTCTGGGCCTGCTGGGCGCCGCGACTGTCGTCATTGCGGTGATCTTGCTCATCGACTTCGTCGAAACCTCGCGCGATATCGCAACGCGGGTGGATATCTCGCCCGCCGACGCAGCCCTGTTCAGCCTGCTGAAGCTGCCGCTGCTCCTGCAGGACACCCTGCCCTTTATCGTGCTGTTCGGTGTGCTCTGGACCTTTTTCCGGCTGAACCGGCGCAGCGAACTGATCGTGATGCGTGCGTCGGGGGTATCGGTCTGGCGCATCATGGCGCCGGTGGCCGCGCTTGCCTTCGCCACCGGACTGGCAGGCAGTTTCCTGCTCAACCCGCTGGGCGCGGCGACCAGCGCGCATTTCGAGGCACGCCGGTCTGCACTGTTCGAGGGCCGCCCTGTGGAGGAAGTCAGCGGGGCGCGGGTCTGGCTGCGTGAAGTACGCGAGAACCAGTTCGTGGTCATCGCCGCACAGGGCATAGATGATTCACGGCTGATCTCGCCAATATTCCGGATTTACAATCCGCAAGGGGCCAATGGCGGCCCGCCCGAACTCGAACAGCAGGTACATGCCAGTCAGGCCAGCCTGGCTGGCGGCTTCTGGCAACTTAGCGGAGCGGTGGAATACCGGCCGGAATCCGGAGCAACCGTACTGGGCGATGTTTCCATCCCTACCACCACCGGACAGGAAGCGCTTTTTGAGCGCACGCGCTCTGCGCAGGGCGTTTCGTTCTGGCGCCTCCCGGAGGTCATTGTTTCGGCGCGCGAAGCGGGACTTTCCACGCGCACCTATGAGCTGCGCTGGCAGTCCCTTCTCGCCCAGCCGCTCCTGCTTGTTGCTGCGGCGCTGCTAGCGATAGCCGCTACCTTGCGTCTCACCCGGCTGGGGGGCGCCGCCGGTTTTGCCCTGGCAGGCGGTGCGGGCGGGTTCCTTCTGTATTTCCTGCAGCGCATGCTCACCGGGTTGGGCAGCGCCGGCAGCCTGGACGTGGTCAGTGCGGCGTGGTCGGCACCGGCTCTGTTCGCGCTGGGCGCACTATTGTATATCGCCGTCACCGAGGATGGCTGAAAGCTGTCATCAAGCTGCCGTTATGATTGCCTACAGGCTCCTGATCAGTATGGTCTGCGGGTCGACAACCAGGAAGCTACACTCATGCCGATTTCGTCCCTGAAGCGTCTGATGCTGTGCCTGGCCGCACCGTGTGCCCTGGTGCTCGCAGCTGGCGCGCAAGCACAGCAGGTCGAGGGCATTGCGGCGATCGTGAATGATCAGCCAATCACCACCTATGAGGTGCGTGACCGGATGCGCTTCATTCTCACCACCTCAGGCATACAGCCCACCGAGGAAGTGCTCGGGCAAGTGCAGCAACAGGCCTTGCGTTCGCTCGTCGAGGAGACGCTGCAGCTTCAGACCGCCCGGCGCTACGAGGTGCCGATTACCGAAGAGGAAGTCGACGAAGCGATTGCCGATATCGCTGCGCGCAATGGCGTTACGGTGGCGGACATTCAGGCAGACCTTGAAAGCGCCGGCGCCAGCATCGACACGATGCGCCAGCAGCTTCGCGCTGAAATCGCGTGGTCCTATCTCGTCAGCGGCCGCTATCGCAGCCGTATCCGTGTTTCGGACGCGCAGATAGAAAGCGCGCTGGAGAGGCTGGCTGAAAGCGCATCCCAGACCCAGTACCGGGTGGCCGAGATACTGGTGAACCTGCCAGCCAGCGGGGACGAGACGGACGCCGAGCGCCGTATCACCACCATTTACCGCGCGCTGGAACAGGGCGCGCCTTTCCCGGCGGTTGCCGAGCAGTTGTCCGATGCTCCCACAGCAGCGTCCGGCGGCGATGCAGGCTGGCTGAGCGCTGCCCAGGTACGCCCGCAGGTCGCTCAGGTTCTGCAGCAAATGCCCGTCGGCAGCATTTCCAACCCCATCCGTGTGCCGGGCGGGTACATGATCGTTGCCCTAGCGGACCGCCGCGACGGTCAGGTGACCGAGCAGTTTACGCTGCAGCAGGTCACACTGGTCACCTCCCAGGTTACGCCTGAGCGGCGTCAGGCACTGGAACGCGCCGCCAGCCGTACTCAAGGGTGCAGCAACGTCCAGGCCGCGTTTCAAAGTGTGCCGCAGGCGATCGTTACAGACATCGGAACGGTAGGCGCAAACGCCCTCGTTCCGCAGATCCGATCAGCGCTGTCCGGCCTGCAAAACGGACAAGCCAGCCCGGTTCTGGAAACCGCAGCCGGGCTTCAGGTCTTCGTTCTGTGTGAACGCAGGCTCGGCGGGCCGGGGCTTCCCGGTTCGAACGAGATCGAAAACCAGATCGTCAATCAGCAGCTTTCCTTGCTGGCGCGCCGCTGGCTGCGCGATCTGCGCAATGACGCCACGGTGGAGATGGTTGGCGATTTCTGATGCCGCAACCGCAGGCGCCTCTGGTCCTGACGCTGGGAGACCCTGAAGGCATCGGTCCTGAAATCGCGCTGAAGGCGTGGGCTGCGCTGCGGCCGGACGGGCCGGTATTTGCTGTGGCAGGCGGGCTGGACATCCTCGCTCATACGGCCCGTTTGCTGGATTTGCCGGCTCCCGCCTCCATTACTGACTGCACATCCGCTCGCGATGCGTTTCCAAATGCCTTGCCGGTTCTGCCGGACGGTCGCGGTTCTCCGGCTCTGGCCTCGATCGAAGATGCAGTGTCGCGCGTGCGTTCAGGCGAGGCAGCTGGCCTTGTAACCAATCCTGTCTCCAAGGCGGCACTATATGCGGAAGGCTTTGCCTTTCCCGGACATACCGAATTTCTGGCCCATCTCACGAATGATATGACAATGCCCGGCGAGCGTGGCCCGGTGATGATGCTGGCGGTGCCGGGGCTGCGCACCGTCCTCGTCACCATTCATCAAGCCTTGCGGGAGGCCATCACCTCGCTGAGCGCCGGACGGGTTGTGCATACCGCCCGCGTCACGCATCAGGCCCTGCAACAGGATTTCAACATCGCCAGCCCCCGTCTCGCACTGGCCGGGCTGAACCCCCATGCCGGCGAAGGCGGCAGTATGGGCCGCGAAGAGATCGACATCCTGGCGCCGGCGCTGGAGCAGTTGCGCAGCGAAGGTATCGATATAAGCGGGCCATTGCCGCCCGATACGATGTTTCACGCCGAAGCGCGCGAGCGCTATGACGCCGCCGTTTGCCTGTATCACGATCAGGGGCTGATCCCGGTCAAGACGCTGGACTTCCATGGCGGGGTGAATGTCACGCTGGGCCTGCCGATCGTGCGCACCTCACCAGACCACGGCACCGCGAAGGACATTGCCGGCAAGGGTATAGCCCGGGCCGATAGCCTGATTGCCGCTATCCAGCTGGCCCGCCAGATCGCCCAAAACCGGAGCCGGGCAGGATGAGTGCCGATACACTGCCTCCGCTTCGCGAGGTGATCGCGGCTCACGGGCTGGCCGCCGACAAGCGCTTCGGCCAGCACTTCCTGCTGGACCTGAACCTAACAGCCAAGATCGCACGGCTGTGCGGCGAGCTGCCGCAAAGCACCGCTATCGAGGTGGGGCCGGGCCCCGGCGGGTTAACGCGCGCGCTCCTGAGCGAAGGCGCAAGGCGTGTCGTCGCGATCGAAAAGGATTCCCGTTTCCTGCCCGCCCTTGCCGATATAAGCCATGCCTTCGAGGGCCGGCTAAGCGTGATTGAGGCAGATGCGTTGAAAGTCGGGCGTGAGGCTCTGGGCCTGCAGGATGGCGAGCGCGCCGTCATTGCCGCCAACCTGCCCTACAATGTTGGCACGGCCCTCTTCACCGGCTGGCTGGAGGCCGAACCCGTCTGGTGGTCGCGTGCCGTGCTGATGTTCCAGAAGGAAGTGGCAGAGCGGATTGTGGCGCGTACTGGCGAGGAGGCCTATGGGCGCCTCGCCATCCTGACGGCCGCGCGGGCAAAAGCGAAATACGCCTTCACCCTGCCGGCCCGCGCCTTCACCCCGCCGCCCAAGGTCGACAGCGCCGTAGTGGTCGTCGACCCGCTGCCTGAAGGCGAACGCTTTGCCGATGTCGAAGCATTGTCCGTCGTGACGGCGAGCGCGTTCGGCCAGCGGCGTAAGACTTTGCGCAAATCGCTGGGTCAGGCCGCCTCTCAGACCCGTGCCAGCGCCGAAGAGCTGCTTTTGTCCTGCGATATGGATCCCGGCGCACGGGCCGAAACGATCCCGCCGGAAGGCTTCATGGCGCTCGCAACAGCGTGGCGGACGGCGCGGGGCTAGCCTTCTTCCATCAAGGCACTGACAAAACCGCTCAGCCAGGGATGGCGGACACGGCGCAGGCGCTCTGCGTGCAGGATCAGCGAGAGGCGTTCGAGCGCTTCGGAAAAATCGTCATTGAGGATGACGTAATCATACTCGTCCCAGTGTTCGATCTCGGCCTTGGCTCTGGCCATGCGGCCATTGATGACCTCGTCTGAGTCCTGCGCGCGCTTGGTCAGCCGGTCACGCAGCAGACTGAGCGACGGCGGCAGGATGAATACTTTCACGCAGTCCAGCGGCGCACCGGCAGCGAGCGCCCGCCCGCCTTGCCAGTCCACGTCGAAGACGACGTCCCGGCCCTCTTCCAACGCTTCTTCCACCGGCCCCTTTGGCGTGCCGTAATAGTGGCCGAACACGCGGGCATATTCGTAGAACTCGTCATTCTCGGCCCGACGCTCAAACTCTTTTTCGGTGAGGAAGACGTAGTCCTGCCCGTCCACCTCGCCGGGGCGGGGAGCACGCGTCGTCGCCGAGACCGACAGCACCAGATCCGGGTTAGACGCGATCAGGCGGCGAGACAGCGTGGTCTTGCCCGCGCCGGAGGGACTGGACAGGACAAGCATCAGCCCGCGCCGCTGTCCGCGGAAAACCGGCCCTGAAAGCGATCCGACAGGCATGGGGCTACTCCAGATTCTGAACCTGCTCGCGGAACTGATCGACGACATGCTTCATGGCAAGCCCGATCTCGGTCAGCCCGCGATCAGAGGATTTGGAACACAGCGTGTTCACCTCGCGGTTGAACTCCTGTGCCAGAAAGTCGAGCTTGCGCCCACATGGCGAGCCGCCGGCCAGAAGGCCTCGTGCCGCCTCGACATGGCCCGTCAGCCGGTCGATCTCCTCGCGTACATCGGCTTTGACGGCGAGTATTGCAGCTTCCTGCGCCAGCCGGTCGGGATCTATGCCCGAGGGCAGGAGATCATCAATCTTCTGTTTCAGGCGCTCGCGGATCGCGTCCGCCGTCGCTGCCGGATGTGCCGCCGCCTGCTGCTTGAGTGCGTCAATTTCACTGATCTGCGCTTCCAGCACCGCTTTCAGCTGCGCGCCTTCATCCTGCCGGGCAGATTTCAGGGCGGCGATAACCTCATCAAGCAGGCTGAGAACAGCAGCATCGGACTGTGCCGTATCCACCTCCTGGCGGCCGGACTGATCTTCGCTGACAATCACACCGCGCAAGGCCAGCAATCCGTCAATGCGTGGCGGTGCGGCCAGCCCCTTGGCGACCAGATCACGCCCGGCAAGCGCCAGAATACGCAGGCGCGCCTCATCGATATGAACCGCAGCCTCAATGTCTGCAGGCTTTTCAAGGCTGATATTGATCGACACCGAACCACGCTCGAACGCCGCCTTGATGCGGCTGCGCGCCTCGGCTTCGAGATGACCTGTGCCGTCGGGCAGGCGCAGACGCATGTCCAGACCACGCCCGTTTACCGAGCGCGCCTCTGCCGACAACGTCCCGAAATTACCGCTTGATGTGGCGCGGGCAAAGCCCGTCATGCCGGACAGCACAGACATGTTACCGCCCCCCGGAGCGGGCGCGCTCGCGTTCGATCTGGCGCCAGCGGGCGACATTGCGATTATGCTCGGCGAGCGTGCGGGCAAAGGCGTGCCCGCCCGTGCCATCGGCAACGAAATAGACGTACTCGCTCTCCGGCGGGTTCAGCACTGCCGCGATAGCCTCCCGCCCCGGATTGGCAATCGGCGTGGGGGGCAGTCCATCGATATGATAGGTGTGATAGGGGTTGGTGGTGTCATCCAGCTCGGAGCGGCGAATGCCGCGGCCCAGTGGTTCACCGCCGGTAATTCCGTAAATGATGGTCGGATCGCTCTGAAGGCGCATGCCGCGGCGCAGCCGGTTTACAAACACTGCCGCCACCATGGGGCGCTCATGGGCAATGCCGGTTTCCTTCTCCACGATGGAGGCGAGATTGATGGCCTCTTCGCGGGTCGAGAAGGGCAGGTTCGGATCGCGGCTGTCCCAGAGCTGGTCGAGAAGGCGCGTTTGCGCAGCCGCCATGCGATCCAGCACGGCCTGACGGCTGGTGCCCCGGTCAACCAGATAGGTGTCAGGCAGTAACGAGCCTTCGGGCGGAACACGCTCGATCTCGCCGGTCAGCACGTCAGATGCTTCGACAATGCGGACGACCATCGCCGTGGTCAGGCCCTCAGGGACCCGGACAGGATGCTGGATCACCTCCCCATAGGCGAGTACATCATAGATTTCCGCCATGGAGGCGCGGGCCGGAATGGCAAACTCGCCTGCACGCATCGGTGCGCGCTCCCGGCCGAGTTCATCATCAATCCTCAACTGAGCCAGAAAAATGCGCTGGTCCGTGATGAGACCGTCTGCTTCCAGCCGCGCCGCGATGGCCCGCACACTGGAGCCACGCTCAAGAAGGATCGTGGTGTCGGCCTCAAGCGGGCCCTCTGCACGGAACTGATACCCCAGCCACGCATAGCCGCCGACAATGGCAGCGCCCGCCATCAACGCGAGCGCGCCAAGCAGGAAGAGGCCGATAATGAAAAGACGCAACGCACCCAGCCCCTTGCTGACCTGTTTGCCGGGAGGCGTGCTATCCGTGCTCATGGCGTAAGGCCCCTCACCCGCAAAAGAGGGCTTTAGTCGACGGCCTTGAGGACCACCGAGGCGTTCGTGCCGCCAAAGCCGAACGAGTTGGAAAGCGCTACCTTGATGTCTTTCTTCACCGCCTTGTGGGGGGCCAGATTGATGGGGCTTTCCACGGACGGATTATCAAGGTTCAGCGTGGGCGGACAGATCCCGTCGCGGATGGCGAGGATGGAGAAGATCGCCTCGATAGCACCCGCAGCACCCAGAAGATGGCCGGTTGCCGATTTGGTCGAGGACATCACGACCTTGCCAGCATGGCCGCCCAGCAGGCGCTCAACGGCTTTGAGCTCGATCTCGTCACCCTTGGGCGTCGAGGTGCCATGGGCGTTGACATAGTCGATGTCGGAGGGGCTGAGGCCCGCGCTCTTCAGCGCAGCGCTCATGGAGCGGAAGCCACCATCGCCATCTTCGGCAGGCGCAGTGATGTGGTAGGCGTCGCCCGACAGGCCATAGCCCACCACTTCAGCGTAGATCGTCGCGCCGCGGGCCTTGGCCGCTTCGTATTCTTCAAGCACGACAACGCCAGCGCCCTCGCCCATGACAAAGCCGTCGCGGTCAGTGTCGTAAGGGCGCGAGGCCGCTTCAGGCCTGTCGTTAAATCCAGTGGACATGGCACGGGCGGCACAGAAACCGCCAAAGCCAAGCCGGGTGATCGCGCTCTCGGCGCCGCCAGCCACCATCACATCAGCATCACCATAGGCGATCAGACGTGCCGCATCGCCAATGGCGTGCGCACCAGTGGAGCAGGCCGTAACCACGGAATGGTTCGGCCCTTTGAGGCCATGGCGGATCGATACCTGGCCGGAGGCCAGATTGATCAGCATGGCGGGAATGACGAAGGGAGAGAGCTTGCGCGGCCCACGCTCATGCAGCGTGATCGAGGCGTCATACATGGTCTGCAGACCGCCAATGCCTGAACCGATCAGAACACCGGCACGCTCGCGCGCGGCATCATCAGCAGGCTGCCAGCCGGAATGGGCGATCGCCTCGTCGGCAGCAGCGATACCGTAAAGAATGAAATCGTCGATGCGTTTGGCGTCGCGGGCGGGCATTACGGCATCGGGATCAAATGATCCGGCGATGTCAGGCCCGCCCCCATTGCGGCCGTCCACGCGGGGGATCACGCCTGCAATCTGGCAGGGAAGATCCTCCGTCTCGAAATGGGTAACCCGGGCAAGCCCGGATTTCCCTGCGAGCAATTGCGCCCAGACATGCTCCACGCCGCATCCGAGCGGGGAGACAATGCCTAGGCCGGTGACGACAACACGACGCTTGGACATGGTCCGGTGCCGGCCTAGCCGACTTTCTCGGAGATGAATTTCACCGCATCACCAACGGTCTGGATGTGCTCGGCTGCGTCATCGGGGATTTCGATGTCGAACTCTTCCTCGAAAGCCATGACCAGCTCGACATTGTCCAGCGAGTCCGCGCCAAGATCATCGATGAAAGAGGCTTTCTCGGTGACTTTATCCTCTTCGACATCGAGATGCTCGATGACGATCTTCTTAACGCGATCAAAAACGTCAGACATGACGGACCCTTTATCTAATATTTCCGGGCAGGGTCATGTGACCCCTTGTGCCCCCTGACTGGAATGGGGCCGGAACACCTGCACCGGCACCCACAAGGTTGCGGCTGATAACACGCCAATTCCGGCAAGGCTAGCAACCTCAGCGGCTTGACGCCAGCGCGAAGACGATCCCCCGTTCCGCCGCGACTCAGCTGGCGGTCAGATCATGGCCATCCCGCCATTCACGTGCAATGTCTGACCTGTCACATAGCCTGCTTCTTCGCTAGCGAGATAAACGCAGGCAGCGGCGATGTCCTTGCCCGTGCCAAGATCGCCGGCAGGGATTTTGGTCAGGATGGCTGATTTCTGCTCATCATTGAGCGCGTCGGTCATCGGCGAGGCGATGAAGCCCGGCGCGACGCAGTTCACGGTGACGCCGCGCGAGGCGATCTCTTGGGCCAGTGCCTTGGAGAAGCCGATCATGCCCGCCTTGGAAGCCGCGTAGTTCGCCTGCCCCGGATTGCCGGTGACGCCCACAACAGAAGTAATGCCGATAATGCGGCCCCAGCGGTTCTTCATCATGCCGCGCATGGCCGCCCGGCAGAGGCGGAAATGGGCTTCAAGGTTCACCTTGATGACCGTCTCCCAGTCCTCATCCTTCATGCGCATAAGGAGCTGGTCGCGTGTCACACCGGCATTTGAGATGAGAATATCGAGCCCGCCGAGCGCCTCGCTGGCGGCTTTCGGCAGATTGTCCACCGCCTCGGCGTCGGAGAGATTGCACAGGACGACCGCCGCGCGCTCACCCAGCTCGTCGGCCAGCTTTTGCAGCACTTCAGCGCGCGTACCCGACAGCGCAACCGACGCGCCTTGCGCATGCAGCGCGCGGGCGATCTCACTGCCGAGCCCGCCCGTTGCGCCGGTCACCAGCGCCTTTTTTCCTTCAAGAGAGAACATGTTACGCATTTCCTTTCAGTGAGGCGGCAAAGGCTTCCAGATCGGCCGGACCGTTGAGGGCCACGCCTTCAACGCCGTCCACCGTACGCTTGAGCATGCCGGATAGCACCTTGCCTGCGCCGGCCTCGGCAAAACGGGTGATGCCGCCCTCGCCTGCCATCCAGATCACGCTTTCGCGCCAGCGCACGCGGCCCGTCACCTGCTCGACCAGCTGGGCGCGGATGGCCTCCGGATCGCTGACCGGACCGGCAGAAACATTGGTCACTACCGGCACTTTGGGCGTATTGATCGTCGCGGCTTTAAGCGCCTCGGCCATAGCATCAGCAGCGGGCTGCATCAGCGTGCAATGGAAGGGCGCGGACACGGGCAGCAGCATCGCCTTGCGGATACCGTCGGCCTTGGCCGCCTCGATGGCGGCCTCTACGGCTTCCTTCGCGCCGGAGATCACGATCTGGCCGGGCGCATTGTCATTGGCAATCTGCACCACACCTGCGGCAGAGCCCGCCTCGACGGCCTTCTGCACCTGAGCTTCCTCAGCGCCGAGAATGGCCGCCATCGCGCCTTGCCCCACCGGCACGGCCTTCTGCATGGACTGACCGCGCAGCCGCAGGAGTTTCGCCGCATCGTCAATGGACAGGGCCCCGGCTGCGGCCAGCGCGGAATATTCGCCGAGCGAATGGCCCGCGACGAACTTCGCCGCCGTTACGTCGATGCTGAACCCCTCTTTCAGCGCCGCCATCACGGCTAGCGATGTGGCCATCAAAGCGGGCTGCGCGTTCTGGGTAAGGGTGAGGGTCTCGATCGGCCCGTCCCAGATCAGCGCGGAGAGCTTCTCGCCCAGCGCCTCGTCCACCGCCTCATAGACGGCGCGGGCCGCCGGGAAAGCCTCGGCCAGCTCGCGGCCCATGCCGACCGCCTGGCTGCCCTGACCGGGAAATATAAACGCAAGCGCCATGAAGGCGTCCTCCCTTATGGTTCATTGCCTGCCCGGATAGACTGTCAGGGATAGGGAAGGCAAGCCGGGGCGTGGGGTGGCAAGCTAGAAATGCGCGTCGGGCAACATGTGACTGTGCAGCACGCGCACGATCTCCACGCCATAAGTTTGAGGCCGGTAGAAGATGGCGTGCGAGCCGCATAACCGCTGGCGGTATCCTTCGCGGATATCGCTGGCATCCTGCCCGGAAAGCGGGAAATCGGCGAGGGCCGCAAAGGCGTCAAACAGAAGCGAGATGTAGGTTTCGGCCTGCTGCACTGACCAGCGTTCCGCCGTGTCCCGCCATATGCCTTCAAGATCAGCGCGTGCAGCCGGACGCAGCCGGAACTCAGCCATGCGCCGGGGCTTTGGCGCGCATCGCCGCCACGAACTGCTCACGCGTTATGGCTTCTGCAGGACCGCTCTGCTCGCCCTGTTCCAGAGCATGGCGCAGCGCTGTCAGCCGCGCCTCACGCTCTTGCAGAAGACGCAAACCAGCCCGCACGACCTCGCTCGCCGAGCCGTAGCGCCCGGACGCCACCTGCTCATCAATATAGCTCGCCAGCTGGTCGTTGAGAGCGATGGAGGTGTTGCGGCTCATCGGGCGCTCCTTGTCTGAGGTTTGCAGATTACCAGAAATTGGTAATTTGAGCCAGCCGGATGCCCCGCCCTGCTTCAACCAGCCATTATCCCCGCTCGCCGCGACCTTGGCGGATAGTTCAACCTGGAAAAGCCGGCTAACAGGCTCACTTAATTTAGAGTTGGATAATGGGGATGGACCACCTAGTCTTTCCGCAGGAGGGGCCGTGGGTCATCCGTCGATTTCCCGTGCCTGCGCAGGTAACCGTTGGACGCAGCCATGCGATAGTGCTGACATGTCGGTAAGAGATAAGTGGATCGTCGGAATTTGGTTGGCGGTGGTCGGCGCGTATGGACCACTTGGTATAGCTATATTTATACTATTTAACCCTCCGATTTGGCCATTTTTTGTTTGGTTTGTGTTGATCGCGGGATATGCATTGATTTTTCCACACACTCTCGGCAGATTTTTCTTTCCGTGGCGGTACTAAACTGATTTTTATTTTGGGCGCGTGCTGAACAAGCGCCCCTATACGCATGGCATTCAGGGCGGAAAACAACTGATGGGATGAACGTCTAAGTAGACCTCGCTCACGCGCGGTAATGGCGCGGTGACCGGGTTCACTTACGATGCGTCAAGCCGCCTGACCGAGCTGACGCAGGGTTTCAGCGGGATCGCCAACGACCAGACCCCCTTTCCTTTACCTATAATGCCGCTAGCCCGATCGCCAGCCGCTCACAGGCCAACGACATCTATGCCTTTTCCCCGTGTTTGCCCTGCGGGCAAGATACGGGGGATCTGGCCTGCCGCCGATCAACGCCCTTCCCACTTCGAGCCAAATTAGCTAAATTAGCCCAATCAGCCAATCGGAGCCATCCCATGCGCACCTTCACCGCCGCCGACGCCAAGAACCGTTTCGGGGAACTGCTCGACACCGCAAGGCGCGAGCCGGTGCGCATCGAGAAGCATGGCCGCGCGGTTGCCGTGATGGTGTCGGAGGAAGACTATGGTCTCCTTCAGCAGATGAAGCGGGAGGCATTACGGGAGGTGCTGGCCGAGGGCGCGGCTGACGCGGCGGCTGGGCGTACCATCGACGGCGAGGCTCTGTTTGCGAGGCTTGCCGCGACGGGGCGAAATTGATGGGGGATATTATGTTGGCCAAACTGACAGCCGTTTCATTCGCAACGGCTTCCCTAGCATCGAGCGCACAGTACTTCCCCCAGGAAACGTTGATGCCAGCTAGCCATGCGCTTTACACGATAGCCGCATGGAACAGATTGATAGATCAGACTGATAGTGATTGCGCGTCGATTTTTGATCACAACGTTCGAATTGAAGAAACGCAAACCACTGTAAATATTACAATTTCTTGGAAATCCGTCAGCTATGAGTACGATCCGCACCGGGGGTCGTGCTACTTTTATCTTGCACGCATCCGGTGTGACCGATGGGACGATAATTCATGCGAAGTGCGAGATTTGGATTTTGGCTACCCACCTCCCCTGCCTGAGTCTCTCAACTAACGCCTGCAAAACACAGCCGGGCCGGATTGCTTACGCCCGGCGATGCAGTGGGCCATGACGCGGCCCCCAGCCATTGAGATCCGCCCCTCACGCTTGCCCTTTATGCGCTGATAGCGTATGTCCCCTCGCCTTCACCGGCTGCGGTCTGGTGGGCATCACCGTTCCTGACATGGTGTCGGGGCGAGCCCATCCAGAGCCATCGCGGGTTTTTGCCTTCCCTGGCAGACCTCGTGCCGCAGCCACAGAAAACAGGGACTAAACATGGCATACTACGAACACGTGTTCGTTGCCCGCCCGGACGTGTCTCCGGCGCAGGTGGAAAGCCTCCTTGAGGAGCTCAAAGCCCTCATCGAGGAAAAAGGCGGCAAGGTCGGCAAGACCGAGTACTGGGGTCTTCGCACCCTGGCCTACCGCATGCACAAGAACCGCAAAGGTCATTACGGCCTGATCGACATGGAAGCGGGCGCAGACGTGCTCGAAGCCATCGATTCCCGTCAGCGCTATTCCGATGACGTGATCCGTTACATGACCGTGCGCCTGGAAGAGCTCTCCGAAGAGCCGTCCGCCGTTCTTCGCAAGAGCGAAGAGCGCAAGCGCCGCGACCGCCAGTAGGAGATACGATCCATGGCTAGCGATATCCCCACAATCGGCGCGCCTGTGCGCCGTCCGTTTGCCCGCCGCCGGAAAGTCTGCCCGTTCTCGGGTGAAGGCGCGCCGGTCATCGATTACAAGGACGTGAAGCTGCTCCAGCGCTACATGTCCGAACGCGGCAAGATTGTCCCCTCGCGCATCACGGCGGTCTCCGCCAAGAAACAACGCGAGCTGGCCCGCGCCATCAAGCGCGCGCGCTATATGGGCCTTCTGCCCTACGCGCTCGATTAGGAGAGAAACCCATGAAAGTTGTTCTTCTTGAGCGCGTGGAAAAGCTTGGCACCATTGGCGATGTCGTCAGTGTCCGCCCCGGCTTTGCCCGCAACTTCCTCCTGCCGCAGCAAAAGGCGCTGCGCGCAACCGAGGCCAACATGGCCCGCTTCGAGCGTGAGCGCGAAATCCTTGAAAAGCGCAATGCCGAGCGTGCCGCAGCGGCCCGCACCGAAGGTGAGCACCTGGATGGTGCCAGCTTCGTGCTGATCCGCCAGGCGTCCGAATCCGGCCAGCTCTATGGATCGGTTGCTTCGCGTGACATCGCGGAAGCGGCGTCCAGCGACAGCCTGACCGTGACCCGCGCGATGGTCGACCTCAACACCCCGATCAAGACGCTGGGCGTGCACTCTGTGCGCGTTGTCCTGCACCCGGAAGTGACCGTCGACATCACCATCAATGTGGCGCGTACGCCTGAAGAGGCTGAGCGTCAGGCCAAGGGTGAAGACGTCATCGCCTCTGCGGCGGAAGAAGACCGCGCCCTTGCCGATGCGCAAGCGGCCGAGCTTTCCGAAGCCTCTGCCGAAGGCGCTGAAGAGCGTGGCGGCGACCGCGACGAGGAATAGTCCTCGCAAATCACGCCTTGCTTGTTGCAAGATTTGGGGCGGCTCCTTTTAAGGGGCCGCCCTTTTTCTTGCGGAGAAGGAAGAGGCCCATGCTCATACGAGACTACACACGCGCTGACGCCAACGACCTGGTGGCGATCTTCCAGAGCGCGGTTCTGGAAGGCAGTGCGCCGCTCTATTCGGCCGCGCAGAGGACAGCATGGGCATCGCGGATCACTGACCCGACCGCCCTGCATGACCGTCTGAAGGATCAGACCTGTCTCGTTGCTGTCGGCGATAGCGGCGCTCTGGGCTTTACCGCCCTGCTGGCCAATGGCCATCTCGACATGCTGTTCGTACGGCCCGGCCAGCGCAGGCGGGGTACGGCTGGCGCGCTGCATGACGCGCTACTGGAGCGCGCGGCCTCGGACGGCCATGCCGGTCTGTCCGTTCACGCCAGCCATCTTGCGCGGCGCTTCCTTGCAAAACGCGGCTGGCAGTTCGTGCGCACCGAAACGGTAAACCTGCACGGCGTGACGCTGGAGCATCACTACATGACGCTCCAGCTTACTCACGCGGGATAACCCTAGGCGCGCTCTGAACGCATCCGCTCGATACGCAGTTCCAGCCTGCGGATTTCGGTCAGCAGGCGGTTCTCGCTGATATACGGCGTCATGCTGGTCTTGATGACAATCGCCATGACAAACAGCGTCACAGCCGGAAGTCCGTAGCGCAGCGCGTCCAGCACATCATCGGCCTGGTAGAACTGCCAGGCCAGCCAGACGCCGACAAAAAACATGATGCCCTGGCTGACCAGCATCACCCAGTTGGCCCACGCGCGCGGCCCGGTCAGAAGCGGCCAGAAGCCGCCAAGAACACCCGGCTCCTTGCCCAGCGCCTTACGAAGGGCGCGGTCTTCATCGTCCAGAGCCTGTTCGATCAGGCGGTCCACATCACTCATTCCTGCCTCCTTCGAGACTGTCGCGCAGCTTGCGCCGCGCATGCATCAGGCGGGTCTTCACCGTGCCCGCCGGCACGTCCAGAGCGATGGCGGTCTCCGCCACGCTCAATCCTTGCAGGTGAAACAGCGCCATTGCCGCGCGCTGGTCGGGCGGCAAATCGGCCATGGCCCGTTTTACCCGCGCGCCATCACCCTCATCGTGTGTGTCCTCTGCGCCTGCCTCACGCGGCTCAACCTCCACGGCCCGCGCAAGCCGCCTGTCTGACTGGCGCCGTGCGATCAGCCGGGCGCAGCGCCGCGTGGTAATCCGGTAGGCCCAGGCCGAGAAGGCATAGTCGTCCCGCAAGCCGCCAAGCCCGCGCAGTATCTCCAGCCACGCCTCCTGCACCGCGTCGGCGGCCAGTTCATGATCGCCTGTCAGCCGCCAGGCATGGGCGGTGAGCAGCGGATACCAGCGCGTTGCCAGATGGCGCATCGCATCCCTGTCCCCGGCCCGCGCAGCGGCAGCCAGAAAGGCATCCAGAGCATAGTCGGCGGGCTTGCGCATCGGGCTTCCTGTCACACGTTCAGGATAAAGGTGCGCAGCAATGCGTGATCGGTTCAATCGGCATGCAGTTTTCCACAAACGGCGTTTGACCGGGGAAAAGCCCACACCACCGCTCGCACAGTCCGGCCCTATCCGCTATCACCAGAACCATGACCGCAGAAACCGCAGACATGAGCTTCGCCAGTGATGGCGGAGACGGGACCAGCCCGCCCCACAATATCGAGGCGGAGCAGGCATTCCTTGGCGGGCTTCTCTACGATAACGAGATATTCAACCGGGTCTCCGACTGGCTGCTGCCGGAGCATTTCTACGATCCGTTCCATGGCCGGCTTTACGCCAAGGCGCGTGAACTGATCGGCAGCGGGGCGCTGGCCGACGCCGTCGTGCTGAAAAACCGCCTCGCAGACGATGACGGCCTGAAACAGCTGGGCGGCCCGGTCTATCTGGTCGATCTGATGCGTGAGGCGCCTGACAGTGTCAGCGCACCGGAATACGCGCGCCTGGTCTACGAGCTGGCCCTGCGCCGCGAGCTTATCGCCATTGGCGAAACCATCTCTTCGCAGGCCCGTGACACAAGCGAGCAGGGCAATGCCAACAGCCTGATCGAAAACGCCGAGCGCGAGCTGTTCAGCCTGGCCGAAAAAGGCACCGCACAGAAGAGCTTCCAGCCCTTCTCTGCTGCACTGGCCCAATCGCTGGAAGTGGCTGCTGCCGCCTACAAGCGTGGCGGCCAGCTGTCAGGGATTGCGTCAGGCCTGAAGACGCTCGACGAGAAGCTGGGCGGGCTTCACCGCTCCGACCTCATCATCCTTGCGGGCCGCCCTTCCATGGGCAAGACGGCACTGGCAACGAATATCGCATTCGCGGTGGCGCGCGCCGCCGAGTTCGAGGAAGGCCCTGACGGCAAGCGCCGGGTCATAAAGGGGAAGGGCGGCGTGGTCGGCTTCTTCTCGCTGGAGATGAGCTCAGAGCAGCTCGCGACGCGTCTGATCGCCGATTATACCGGCATTCCCGGCTATCTGATCCGGCAGGGCCGCATCGACCAGAACCAGTTTGGCGAAATCAATGACGGTGTGCGCGAAATCTCAGAGGTTCCGCTTTACATCGATGATACAGGCGGCATCTCGATTGGCGCGCTGGCAGCGCGCGCGCGCAGGCTGAAACGTACCGTCGGTCTCGACCTTCTGGTTATCGACTATCTCCAGCTGATTACAGGCGGGTCGCGGCGCAGTGAAAGCCGGGTGCAGGAAATCTCCGAGATCACCATGGCGCTCAAATCGCTCGCCAAGGAGCTTGATATTCCGGTGATCGCGCTCTCCCAGCTCTCCCGTCAGGTCGAGCAGCGCGATGACAAGAAGCCCCAGCTGTCTGACCTTCGCGAGTCCGGCTCCATCGAGCAGGATGCCGACGTTGTGATGTTCGTCTACCGTGAGGCCTATTATCTTGAGCGTGCCGAGCCTAAAGAAGGCAGCGAAGAACATCTCCGCTGGGAAGATGAAATGCGCGAGATCCGCAATCTCGCCGAAGTGATCATTGGCAAGCAGCGCCACGGCCCGATTGGCGCGGTGAAGGTGGCGTTTGACCCTGAGCGGACCAAATTCTCCGACCTTGAAGACTCAGGACGCTATTCCAGCCGCGACTAGCGCCGGAGAACCGGCGCGCCTCGTCATCGATCTGGCGGCTCTGCGCCATAATTATTCCGTGCTGGCAGAGCTGGCTGCGGGCGCGCGCTGCGCTGCGGTGGTGAAGGCGGATGCCTACGGGCTGGATGCAGACCGGATCGCCAGCTGCCTTCGTGATGCGGGCTGCCGCGATTTCTTCACCGCCACACCGGAAGAAGGCGCTGCGGTGCACCGGGCCCTTGGCCCATCTGTCACGATCTACGTTCTCAACGGCTATCAGCCAGGCACACACGAGCTTCATGCGCGCCATGGCCTGACCCCGGTAATCGGATCGCTGGAAAGCCTGCAGGCGTTTCACGACGAGGGCGGCGGGGCGTTTGCCCTGCATGTCGATACCGGCATGAACCGGCTGGGGCTTAACGTGAACGAGGCGCTCGCCCTGCCCGCAGCGCAAAAGGCGGGCCTGCATCTCGTGATGAGCCATCTGGCGTGCTCGGACCTGCCAGATCATCCGATGAATGTACGCCAGCTGGCGCGCTTCCATGACGTCCTGAAAGCCTTCCCGGGCATTCCTGCCAGCCTTGCCAATACGGGCGGCGTGCTGCTGGGACCAGACTATCATTTCGACCTGGTGCGTCCCGGCGTCGGCCTATACGGCGTCAATCCGGCCAGCGAGAGGGCCGAGCCTTTCCGGCCCGTGCTGCACGTTGATGCGCCGATACTGCAGATACGTACAGTGCCGCCGGGCGAAACCATCGGCTATGGCGCGCGCTATGTTGCGCAGAGCGAGCGCACGATCGCCATTGCCGGTTTCGGCTATGCTGACGGATTGCCCCGCGCGGCCTGGCAGTCCGGCACAGCCCGGCTTGGCGGCCACCCTGTTCCGGTTGCCGGAATGGTGTCGATGGATCTCACGGCGCTGGACATTACCGGGCACGAGGCCCTTGCCCGCGCAAGCAGACGCGTGCAGTTCTACGGGGAAGACCTTGGACCCGTGGCCGGAGCATCGGGCACTATCGGCTATGAATTGCTGGTCCGGCTCGGCAGCCGGCTGAAACGTGAGTATCGCGGACAATGACACTGTTTAATCCCGTCAGAGCCCTTGGCCGAGGTGTGCTGTCGCTCCTGCGGTCCATCGGCGCGATCGCGATTTTCGCCGGCCTCAGCCTGCGCGCCATTATCGGGCCGTTCTTTTTCGGCCAGTTCACCCAGCAGCTGGTGCGCATCGGCTTTCTGTCCCTGCCTGTGGTGGGCCTGACGGCGCTGTTTACGGGCGCGGCACTGGCGCTGAACATTTATGTCGGCGGTGAACGCTTCAACGCGGAAAGCTTTGTGCCCAACATTGTGGCCCTTGGCATTGTGCGCGAGCTGGGCCCGGTCATTGCCGCGCTGATGCTGGCCGGACGGGTCTCTTCGGGCATTGCTGCGGAGATTGGCGCGATGCGCGCGACCGAGCAGATTGATGCCCTGCACACCCTGACCATCGACCCGATGCGCTTCCTTGTGGTGCCGCGCGTGCTGGCCGGGATCGTCGTGCTGCCCCTGCTGGTGCTGGTGGCGGACGTGATCGGCATATTCGGCGGGTTTCTGGTCGGCGTTACAACGCTGGAATTTGATCCGACCGTCTATGTACGTAATTCGGCCGACATTCTTGAGCGCTGGGATGTGATCTCCGGCCTCATCAAGGCGGCCGTGTTCGGCTTTCTGCTGACACTGATGGGCTGCTATCACGGCTATCACGCACAAGGCGGGGCGCAAGGGGTCGGCCGGGCGGCCACCCATGCGGTGGTGTCAGCCGCCATGCTGATATTCGCCGCCAATTTCATCCTCACCTCGATGTTTGTGTAAGGGGGGGATGATGAGCGGCACCGTCAAAATCGCGTGGAAGAATGTCACCAAGCGCTTCGGCAACCGGACCGTGCTCGATGGGCTGTCGCTGGAAGCTTACGAGGGCAGATCGCTCGTCATTATCGGCGGGTCGGGCACCGGCAAGTCAGTGACGATCAAGACCGCTCTGGGCCTGATCGCGCCGGACAAGGGCCTTGTCGAGATTGACGGCCAGAAGGTCCGCCCCGGCGACCCGTCTGATCCCGGTCTTGACCAGATCGGCATGCTCTTCCAGTCCGGCGCCCTGTTCGACTCCCTGACCGTCTGGGAGAATGTCGCGTTCAAACTGCTGAAAGCCCACAAGATGAAACGCGCCGAGGCACGCGCCCGCGCGATCGAGGCGCTGGAGCAGGTGGACCTTGAACCCGATGTCGCCAACCGCGCCCCGCGCGAGCTGTCCGGCGGCATGCTGAAACGCGCATCCCTGGCACGCGCCATCGTCACACGGCCGGCCATCCTGTTCTTTGACGAGCCCACGACCGGCCTCGATCCGGTCACGGCAGACGTCATCAACCGGCTGATCGTGCGGCAGGTGAAGTCGCTGGGCGCAACCGCCGTCACCATCACCCACGACATGGCCTCCATGCGCATGATCGCCGACGAGGTGGCGATGATCGAGGACGGCAAGATACGCTGGCGCGGCGGGCTGGACGGCATCGATGCCTGCGCTGATCCAGCCGTGTGCGCCTTCGTGCAAGGCCGCTCGATCAACGACTAAACCGCCCAGGCGCCAGCCGGAGACCTGATTTGGCCCGTTCCGACACCGTCTATGTCTGCCAGTCCTGCGGGGCGGTCCATGCCAAATGGGCCGGGCGCTGCGATGATTGCGGCTCATGGAACACGCTGCAGGAGGAGACCCAGTCGGCCCCTCTGGGCACGCAGGCCAGCGCGCCCAAACGCACCGGCTCCCGCCGGGCGCGCCTCGAACTGGTGGACCTTGGCAGTGCCACCGATGATCCCGCCCGGTTTGAAACCGGCATGGCGGAGTTTGACCGGGTGGCAGGCGGCGGGCTGGTGCCCGGCTCTGCAGTGCTGGTCGGCGGTGATCCCGGTATCGGCAAATCCACCCTTCTCCTGCAAGCGGCGGCACGGCTGGCGCGCAGTGGGCAGCGCGCGGTCTATATCTCTGGCGAGGAGGCCGCAGACCAGGTGCGCCGCCGCGCCCGCCGTCTGGGTCTTGCCGACGCGCCCGTTGAGCTGGCGGCCGAAACGTCGCTGGAAAGCATTCTGGACGGGCTGAAAAGCGCGCCGCCCGCCATCGCCATTCTCGATTCCATCCAGACGCTATGGTCGGACCAGCTCGCCGCTGCGCCGGGCACGGTCGCCCAGGTTCGCGCCTGCGCGCAGGAGCTGGTGCGCTTTGCCAAGAAGCGCGGCACGATCGTCATCCTTGTCGGCCACGTGACCAAGGACGGCCAGATCGCCGGCCCGCGCGTTGTCGAGCACATGGTCGATGCGGTGCTCTACTTTGAGGGTGAGCGCTCGCATCAGTTCCGAATCTTGCGCGCGGTGAAGAACCGCTTCGGGCCGACCGACGAGATCGGCGTATTCGAGATGAGTGATGCCGGGCTTGGCGAGGTCGCCAACCCCTCTGCCCTATTCCTCGATGGCCGTGGCAGTGCAGCGCCGGGCGCCGCCGTGTTTGCCGGCATGGAAGGCACGCGCCCCGTCCTCACCGAGATACAGGCTCTTGTCGCGCCAGCTGCCTTCGGCACGCCGCGCCGGGCCGTGGTGGGCTGGGATTCGGGGCGCCTTGCCATGGTGCTCGCCGTGCTCGAGGCACGCTGCGGGCTGGGGTTTGGCGGCAAGGATGTCTATCTGAACGTTGCAGGCGGGCTGAAAATCGCTGAACCCGCCGCCGATCTCGCCGTGGCTGCGGCACTGATTTCCTCGGCCTTTGATGTCGCCCTGCCCGCTGAAGGCGTGGTGTTTGGTGAGATCGCGCTATCAGGCGAGGTACGCAAGGTAGGCCGGGCCGAGGCACGCCTGAAAGAGGCGGCAAAGCTTGGCTTTTCGCGCGCGATTGTACCGGCTGGCGTCGAAGGCGCCGGTCTGGAGGTGACGGGAATCGATACAGTGCATACACTGGTCTCCCGGCTCGATCCGGGACCGCAATAGGGGGATTGCGATGGAAGCCGGTCTTGCAGGTTTTGACCTATTCGCACTTCTGGTGCTTTTCGTGTCAGGCATACTGGCGCTCATGCGCGGTTTTGTGCGTGAGGCGCTGACGATTGCCGCCTTTGTCGCCGCCGCGCTGGCCGCGCTCTGGAGCCGGCCGGTCTTTGCCGGATTGCTGGAAGGCCTGCTGGGTTCGCCGCTGATTGCGAACATCATCGCCCTGGCTGGCGTGTTCATCCTGGTCTATCTGGCGGTCAGCTTCGTGACCTCTTCCCTGCAGCCCAACGCCAAGGCTGGCGAGGACGTGAACGTCATCGACCGTTCGCTGGGATTTGTTTTCGGGCTGGTGCGCGGCCTCGTGCTTCTGGGCCTGTTCGTGCTGGTCTTCAAAAACACCCTGCCGGGCGCACAGCCCGAATGGCTGCAGGGCGCGCGCATATACCCGCTGGCCAATGCCACAGCGACGCTGCTGCAACGCCTTGCTCCGGAAGGCTCCTGGGCCGAAGGCCCACGCGAAAGTGAAGTGCCAGATGCACCGCCTACTGATGAAGACCTTGACCGCGACGCGATGGACAGGCTTATGCGGTCCGTGAGCCCAGAATAGCCGCTTCTATCGAGGTTCGGATGTCCGTTTCAGCTCCCTTGCCGACCCTCACCTATGATCCGGTAACCGACCGAGCGCGCGAAGAATGCGGCGTGTTCGGGGTGCGCGGCGCAGACAAGGCCGCCGTACTGGCCGCCTTCGGCCTGCAGGCCCTGCAGCATCGCGGTCAGGAAGCGTGCGGGATCACCAGCTATGATAATGGCCGCTTCCATTCAGAACGTCATCAGGGGCTGGTGGCCGACCATTTCACCGATCCGGTAAGGCTCGACCAGCTGGCAGGCTCCATGGCCATCGGCCATGTGCGCTATTCCACCTCCGGCGCGCCGGTGCTGCGCAATGTGCAGCCGCTCTATGCCGATGTGCGCGGCGGGGGGCTCGCCATCGCGCATAACGGCAATCTGACCAATGCGCGCATACTGCGCGAGGAGCTGGTACAGGCTGGCGCCATCTTCCAGTCCACGTCCGACACTGAAGTCGTGCTGCAGCTGGCGGCCCGTTCGCGCAAGACCAAATCGGCTGACCGGCTGCTTCATGCGCTCAAACAGGTCGAAGGCGCCTTCGCGCTGGTTGCCATTTCCAATGACAAGCTGATTGGCGCACGCGACCCGTTCGGCATCCGCCCGCTCGTGATGGGCGAGCTGGAAGGCGCAGTGATCCTCGCCAGCGAGACCTGCGCGCTGGACATGATCGGTGCGCGCCTGATCCGTGAGATCGAGCCGGGCGAGGCCGTCATCATCAGCGATAATGGCATTGAGAGCGTGCGCTATGCGCCGGTGCGTCCGCCGCGCCCCTGTGCCTTTGAATACATCTATTTTGCCCGGCCCGATTCGGTGATTGCGGGGCGCTCGGTCTATGACGCGCGCAAGCGCATGGGACGCAGGCTTGCCGAAGAAGCACCCGCCGACATTGATGTGGTCGTGCCGGTTCCCGATAGCGGCATCGCCGCGGCGCTGGGTTATGCCGAGAAGATCGGCAAGCCGTTCGATCTGGGGATTATCCGCGCGCACTTTGTGGGCCGTACCTTCATCCAGCCGACACAGGCCAAGCGTGATCTGGGCGTAAGGCGCAAGCATGCGGCCAATGCTGCTGTACTGAAGGGCAAGCGTGTCCTGCTGATCGACGATTCCATCGTGCGCGGCACCACCTCGAAGAAAATCGTGCGCATGGTACGCGAGGCCGGAGCCACGGAAGTGCATTTCCGCTCGGCCTGCCCGCCCATCACCCATCCGGACTTTTACGGCATCGACATGCCGATGCGCGAAGAACTCATGGCGGCCAGCCATGATCCTGAGCGCATGCGCACGCTGCTGGAATGCGATTCCCTCGGCTTCCTGTCGGTCGAGGGCCTCTACTGGGCGGTGTGTGACGCACCGCGCAATGACGACCAGCCGCAACTGGCAGACCATTATTTCACCGGCGAGTATCCCACCCGGCTCGCAGACCGCGACCGGGCCAGCTCCGCCAAGGACCAGCAACTTTCCCTGCTCGTGGACGCATGACCGAAAACAACTCCCTCTCCGGGCGCGTGGCACTCGTCACCGGCGCCTCGCGCGGCCTCGGCCATGCCACGGCGAAAGCCCTTGCCGCTGCTGGCGCACACGTTATCGCGACCGCCCGCACGCGTGGCGGGCTGGAAGCGCTCGATGATGAAATCAGCGCGGCTGGCGGCTCTGTCACGCTGGTGCCGATGGATTTGATGGCGCCGGACGGCATCGAGAAGCTGGCCGAAGCCGTCGCCGAACGCTGGGGCAAGCTCGACATTCTGGTGGCCAATGCCGGCGCGCTCGGCAAGCTGATGCCCGCCCATCAGATACCGTCCAAGACCTGGAACGAAGTGCTGGCCGTCAATCTCGTCGCCCCTGCCCGACTGATCCGGGCATTCGAGCCGCTCTTGCGCAAGTCAGACGCTGGCCGCGCTATTTTCGTTACGACATCTGAAACGGCCAAGACCCGCGCCTACTGGGCCGCCTATGGCGCGTCCAAAGCGGGCCTCGAAGCGCTGGTGAAAAGCTGGGCCGCAGAACTCGCAGAGAGCTCTGTTCGCGTAAACCTTCTCGATCCGGGCCGCATGCGCACCGCCATGCGCACCCGCGCCGTGCCGGGCGAAGACCCGCAGACCGTGCCGCTGCCCGAAACCGTCACGCCGCTGATCGTGGAGCTCTCCTCGCCTGCCGAGGCCCGCCATGGCGAAGTGGTCAGGGCTGGTTAGCCTCAAGCCGCATGAACTCCCGGACGGCGAAGCCGATCCGGGACCTGTTGCAGGTGATACGGAGACAGGCCCCGGATAGCCCTTCGGGCTTCCGGGGTTTCAAGTCTCCCTACCCCTTATCCGCATACGGGTTCTTGCCCGCCTTCACGATCAGGCGGATCGGCACGCCTGGCAGATCGAACGCCTCGCGCAGACCATTGACCAGATAGCGTTTGTAGCTGTCGGGCAATTTTCCTGCCCGCGAGGCCATCAGCACGAAGGTGGGCGGGCGAGCCTTGGTCTGGGCCATATATTTGGGGCGGATGCGCTTGCCGTCCACCGCAGGCGGCGGGTGGCGGGCCACCATCTCGGCCAGCCAGTCATTAAGGTCGCGCGTCTTCACCTTCACCGACCAGTTCTTGTGCAGGGCGACGACCGCCGGCATGATCTTGTCGAGACCAAAGCCGGTAAGCGCCGACACCGGAATGAGCGGCGCACCGCGCACCTGCGGCAGCATGCGCTCGAACTCCTCGCGCAGCTCGGCAAGCATCGCCTGCTTCTCCTTGACCAGATCCCATTTGGTCACAAGAACGATCAGGCCACGCCCCTCGCTCTCCACGCGGTCAGCAATGGTGAGATCCTGCTTTTCGAGCGGGTGTTCGGCGTCGACCAGCAAAAGTACGATTTCGGCGAACTTGATCGCGCGCAGCGTATCAGCGGCGCTCATGCGCTCCAGCCGGTCATCCACCTTGCCGCGCTTTCGCAGCCCCGCCGTATCGTGGAGGCGCACACGCTGACCATCCCATAGCCAGTCGACGGCGATCGCATCGCGCGTCAGGCCCGCTTCCGGCCCGGTAATCAGCCGTTCCTGACCGATCAGCGCATTGATGAGGGTGGATTTGCCGACATTGGGCCGCCCCGCCACGGCAATGCGCAAAGGCGCGCCTTCCTCCTCATCGGTATCGGGCGTAGGCCCATCATCTATCCCTGCCTCGCCAAGCGCGGCGCGGATGGCCTGATAGAGATCACCCATACCCTCGCCATGGGCCGCCGAGATGGGGATGGGTTCGCCGAGCCCCAGATTCCAGGCCTCCAGAATGCCCTCATCGCCCTGCTTGCCTTCGGCCTTGTTGACCAGAAGGATGACTGGCTTGGAGGCACGGCGCAGCAGTTCACCAAAGCGCTGGTCCAGCGCAGTAACGCCCTCCCGGCCATCGATCAGGAACAGGCAGACATCGGCTTCGGCCAGCGCGATTTCCGTCTGCTGGCGCATGCGCACTTCGATGCCGGTTTCCTTGTCCTCATAGCCCGCCGTATCGACCAGGCGCAGCTCGAGATCGCCCAGCCGCCCGCGCGCCTCGCGCCGATCGCGCGTGACGCCGGGCCGGTCATCGACCATGGCAAGGGGCTTGCCTGCCAAGCGATTGAACAGGGTCGACTTGCCGACATTGGGCCTGCCGACAATGGCAAGGCTGGCTATACGTTCGGGAGACATGGGAGAGGCTCCCGTACCTTTCTCTATCGCAGCGCGATCAGGCGGCCGCTATCGGTCACGATATACACCGTCTCATTGGCAATGACCGGGGCGATAAACACCGGATCACCGAGACTGCGCCGTTCCTGAACCGAGCCATCGGCCGGGTTGATGATAACCAGGTCACCGCGCGAGGATGCGGCCAGCAGGCGGTTACCCGCCAGCACAGGGCCAGCCCAGGCGATGCGGTCACGGCGGCGGCGCTCATTGCGGAACGCTTCAAGCTGGGTAATCCAGACCACGTTCCCCGTCTGACGCTCGAACGCCACCAGCTGCGCTTCACTGGTCAGCACAAACAGGTAATTGCCGGCCAGCCAGGGCGCATGAAGGGCGCTGGCTGGCTGTGTCCAGTTGCGTTCGCCCGTGCGCATGTCGAACGACGCCATGATGCCTGAATGGCTCAGCGCATAGACTTCCGATCCGCCGATCACCGGCGATCCGGCGATGTCATTGATCGAGGACATGGGCGTGAGGCCGCCGGCGCGCGTGAGCGAGTCGCTCCACAGAACCGTTCCGTTCTGCGCACGCAGCGCGATCAGCTCACCGGAGCTGAACGGCGCGACGACGACATCGCCGAGGACCGCAACGCTGGGCGCCGTGAGAAGGCGCGCAGAATCGGCAATCGCCCGGTGCGTCCACTGGATGTTGCCGGACGAGGCGTCGAAGGCGATCAGCTCGTTTTCATGGGTGATCGAGTAAACGCGCCCGTCTGCGACCGTAGGTGCCGCGATCAGCGGCGTGAGCGCCGTTTCGCGCCAGATCTCTTCGCCGTTGGAGGCATTCAGGGCAGCCAGGAAGCGGCGCCCTGTGTGAACATAGACGCGGCCGCCATCAACGGCGATGCCGGCGCCGAACGCATAGCGGTCCGGTCCGCCGCCTTCGCGGCCGATAAACGGAATCGGCAGCGAAATGCCGCCACCTTCGGCGTCGTCCCGGGCGGTCAGGCGAACCTGCCACTGGCGCGCGCCGGTTTCGGCATTGGTGGCTGTCACGCGGCCATCGCCATCGACGGTATAAACCGTTCCGTCCAGCACGACCGGACGGGCATTGATGCGGCGGTCGCGGCTGGAACCGGCCCCGATATCCACGCGCCAGATGCGCTGCAGGCTGCCGCGCGCCTGCGTGTGCTGCATGGAATGGGTCGGGAAACCGTCCGGCTGGGGCCAGCGGTCGTTCACATAGGCAGGCGGCAGGTTAACCCGGCCGTCTCCACTGACTTCCAGGCTTTCGCCGACGCCCAGAACCGGCACGCGCTGATCGCGCGGCGGCGCGTTGGGGTCGTCTCGGCCTCCCCCGGAGAAGGGATTCAGCCGGGACAGCTGCTCACCGGCAGAGCAACCGGCCAGCAAAAAACTGCCCGCCAGCGCCGCCAGCACGGCGATACGAAGGGTAGAAGTCATTCGACAGTATCCTCTTCCTCAGTAGCCGCCTCTGCCGTATCGGGCGTGGCGGCGGCACCTGCAGCGTCCACCTGTTCATCAGCGGACTCTTCGGCGGGCACTTCCTCAGGCGCTTCACGCGCAATCACCGCCAGAGCATCACGCGCCCGGGTACGCATGGCTTCGGAGGCATCAATGGACAGTTGCACGAACTCGTAATGGCGGCGCGCCTCGGCCCACCGCTGGTCGCGCAGCGCCGCTGCGCCGATCAGCTCGCGGGACAGCAGGGCAAAGCCGCTGCCACCAGACACCAGCGGATCCAGGCGAAGGGCCAGATCATCGCTGGACAGCGTGTCAAAGCCGGCTACGGCAGACTGGTAACGGGCGAGGTCCCTGACGAGGGCAACAGGCGAACGCTGGACAGCCTCGTCGTAGAGGCGCGCCGCTTCCTCGTTATTGCCCGCTTCGCTGGCCAAGGCGGCCTGGTGCAGAAGAGCCAGGGTTGCATAGCCGCGCGGGCCTTCACTGGCGAGCAAAGCATAGGCGCTGATGGCCTCTTCTGTCTGCCCGGCCTCATGCAGGGTGCGAGCCTCTGCAAACCGGGTTGAGGCCTGCGCGCTCTCATTATCCTGCCAGGCGCGCCAGCCCTGATAGCCCGCAACACCCGCAATGACGGCCACCGCCGCGCCGAGCACCCACGGGCCCCAGCTGCGCAGCATCTGCATATAGCGCTCTTTGCGCAGTTCTTCTTCTACTTCGTCGAAAACGTCGACCAAGGCCCGCCTCGCAATTCATGCCGGTTCAATGTCCGGCGGACCCTAGCGGCCCTGCAGGGCCGCCGCAATACGCGCAAGCCGCGTTAGGCGCGTGTTATGCGGTAGACCTGATCCGGTCCGGGGAAGCGGCGGGCCCGCACATCGTCCGCATAGGCCTTTACGGCGTCCTCTGTCAGCCCCTTGAGATCGGCATAACGCTTCACAAAGCGCGGCGTCCAGTCGAACAGGCCCAGCATGTCGGGCGTGACGAGAATCTGCCCGTCACAACTGGCCGATGCACCAATGCCAATGGTCGGCGCAGCAACAACTCCTGTAAGCTCTGCAGCAAGGTCCTCCGCGACGCCCTCGACAACGATGGCAAAAGCGCCAGCCGCATCGGCGGCCCGCGCCTCGTTTAGCACCCGGGCGCGTTCGTCCTCACTGCGCCCTTTGGCCTTGAACCCGCCTTCTGCAAGCGCTGCCTGCGGACGCAGGCCCACATGCGCCATGACGGGGACGCCCCTGTCGACCAGATAGCGGATGGTATCGGCGATATAGACACCGCTTTCAAGCTTCACCGCCTGTGCGCCCGTTTCCCGCAATATCCGGGCAGCATTCATGAAGGCCTGCTCCGGCGAGGCCTCGTAGCTGCCAAACGGCATGTCAACGACCACCATGGCCCGGCTGGCCCCGCGCATCACCGCCTGGCCATGCAGGATCATCATGTCCACCGTGACCGGGATCGTGTTGGGCAGGCCGTGCACCACCATCCCGACCGAGTCGCCAACCAGCAGCACATCACAATGCGGATCGAGCAGGCGCGCCGTGGGCGCATCATAGGCCGTGAGGCAAACAAGCGGCTCGCCCCCCTTGCGCGCCCGGATGTCCGGCACACCAATGCGTTTTACGGGGGCAGGGTTCTGGGCCGACATGAGCTACTCCGTGCTTGGCAGGTGCCGGCACGCTAACCCAAGTTCGCAATAGCACAAATTGGCCGCCTCACAAGGTCAGGTTCCCGCGCCGGAAAAGCACCAGCGTCGCAGCCCCCAGCCCCACCGCAACAATGCCCATGGCAAGAGCCTGTGCGCCCATCGTGTCAATAGCCGCAACGCCCAGACCCGCCGCAATCCTGTCCATCGCGAATACAAGTTCGGGCAGCTGCAAGCTGGTCACCAGCACGCCAAGCATGCCGGCCAGCACCAGAATCACCGGCCGCAGCCAGCCGGTGCGCGGCAGGGCAGCAACGACACTCGCCGTAAAGGCGTCGTCAGGCAGCGGCGACATGGCCTCGAACCGGCCAAGCAGCTCCTGCTCGAAGAGGTCATCTGATCGGGTCATGCCGCACTCTCCTGTCTGTCAAACCAGTCCTTCAGCCGGGCACGGCCCCGGCTGACATGGGATTTTACCGTCCCCAGCGGCAGGCCGGTAATAGTTGCGGCGTCCGCATGGCTCAGCCCTGCCGCGTAGCAAAGCACAACGCAGTCGCGCTCGTCATCGCCCAGCACGGCCAGTGCGCGGTCAAGATCCAGCCGGGCGCCCGGCTGCCCTGCAGATACCGATGAGGGTTCAGGCTCGCGCGCTGCTGTGTCCAGCAAACGCTGGTGCGATTTCTGCTTGCGCAGCCCCATCAGGAAACGGCTATAGGCGATCTGGCACAACCAGGACCTGAAACTGCCCTGACCGCGATAGGTGTCGATACGCCGCCATGCTTGGACGAAGGTTTCCTGGGCCAGATCATCGGCATCCGGCGCGCCCCCGGTCAGGCGGGCCAGCAATCCGCGCACCACGCTTTGATGGCGCGAGACCAGTGCGCCAAAAGCGCGCCGGTCCGAGCCTGCTACCACACGCGCGACGAGCGCTTCGTCTGTCTCAGACATGACGCCTTACCCGAGGCCCTGGGCCCCTCAATCGCCTGACCTGTCCGGCCGTCTCTTCTGAAACAGGCCGAAACCGGCCAGAACCAGACCGATAAAGCCGGGGATGGCTGCTACACCAGCGAACACGAAAGCAAGTGTTGGCTCCCCAGCCTGCGTCGGGATCGTCTGGCCAAACATATAGCCCATCACGACCAGGCCAGCTGCGACCGCGATGAGGATCATGCCAGATTTGAGGTCGTTGCCCTCACCCTGCTTTTTCGGCGCGCCCAGCGCCTTGATGGCATCCGAGTCGAGCGTTTTGCCCTGACGCAGCGCCTCTCGCACGGTCTCATGCAGATTAAAGCGATTGATGACCGCAGCACCCACCGCGATCAGCACAACCATCACACCTGCCATAAAAAATGCGATGGGTATCAGGATATCTTCGTCCATCTTCGTCTCCTGTTGGCGCCCGGCTGCCGGGCACTGAATGAAGACTAGATGCCTGGCGCGTAGGGATCGGATGCAAACTCGACGACAGCGACGCCAAATAAATCCATGTGGAACCAGGCCAGCAGGCCCGAGGCGATGAGGCCGATCACAATGGCCACCGCATCAGCAGCCCATTTGCCCTCGGTGGCAAAGCTGCCACCGAGGGCATAGGCGCTGATGAGGGTCAGTAGCGCCCAGACCGCAAAACTGCCGAACAGGATGAAGCTGGCGATCTCACCATTGGCAACAAGGTGCGCCACGGCCCAGAACAGTACGCCCAGTGTCATCGGGTGGCGCAGCGCCGAGCGAATATGGCCGGGAAGATAAGCCGACACGATCAGGATAATGCTGACCGGCACCAGAACCAGAGCGAGGGTGCGGGTCCATTCGGGCGGCGCCCAGACTGCCGTCGACGGGTGGGCAAGTATGTGGCCGTACACGATGAGGGCGAGGCCAATGGCACTGACCAGCGAGTAGACAATCGAATACGCGCCCTGGCCCATTGCCGCGATCATCGGCCCGCGCAACCCTACGAGGCGGACGGAGTGAATTCCCAGAAACAGTGCCAGTCCGACAATCAGGAATTCCATCAGCCCGCTCCCAGCGACGTGAATCGTCTCGGTGCAACCCTAAGGCAAAGCGCGCGGAACCGGCAGAGGCTTATCGTGTACCGGAAACAGGTGAAGTCCGGGATGAGGCTTTCATGTAACGGCCCGCCTCGCGGAGAGCCGCCCGGGCGGACACATAGCTGAGCAGAGCTGTTGCCAGGGCCGCCGCGAGAGATGCCAGGGACAGCCAGGCGCCTGCAAGCTCCTGCGCCCTCGACGTCATGCCGGCAAGGCCGAAATAGACCGCGCCAGAGGCCGGGTTGACCCAGATTCCGAAGGCCGGCACCAGAATGTCGATGATGGCCACCGCCACAAAGAGAACGGCAAGCAGGCCCATCACCACACTGCCAAGAAAACTGCCCGCTGCCGTCCACACGCTGCGCTCTTCGGCACTGGCGCCAGCGGGCTCTTCCAGAAACTGGCAGGCATAGGACTCGGGCGGCCCGAACGCCGCCAGCGTCGCTTCCAGGCGTCCTGCCTGCGCGCTTGCTTCGAGATGGGTGCAGGCCTCCTGAACGATATCGCTCCGGTCGTCCTCCGGCATTGATTTCAGCGCGGCGCGCAATGCGGCTGCGTAGGCTGTTATATCTTGCTGCTGGTTGCCCATCATGCCCTCACGATCAGATTAAGCTGCGTCTGGAATTCGCTCCAGAACCCGGCCATGCCATCAACCGCCTCCCGGCCCGCCTTGGTCAGCGAATAATATTTGCGCGGAGGCGCGTTGTCATTGACTTCCCACCGGGCCTGCAGACGCCCGTCTGACTGAAGCCTGCGCAGCAGCGGATAAACCGTGCCCTCCGACAGGCCGACGCTGTCTGCCCCGGTCAGGCGCGCGACAAGCTCCACGCCATACAGTTCCCCGTCACGCAGGGCGGACAATACAGCAAATTCCGCCGCTCCCTTGCGCATCTGGGATTTCCAGGAATCGAGATTCATCGTTTGCCGTGCTGGTTTCCGGAGCGCCCTGCCTGTCCGTATCTAGCTGGCAATTCCACGTAATTGCAACGTTCACGCACAAGCCAGCCCTGCGCAAAGCCCACGCCCGATTGAAGGCAGTAATTTTTCACTTGATGTTCTATATTTTTAACATCATGTTCGCGACGGATTACATATTTGGCCGCTTTGGAGGTTGAAAATGAGCGAGCGCGAACAGTTTTCATGGGTATGGTTGGGGGCTTTGACCCTGTTTTACGGCGGCTATTTCGTCGTGATCACGGTTCTCGAAGCGGCGGGGGAGGTAGGCCTGTTCACCCGCCTCGGCCTTTTGACAGCGGCGGCGGCAGCATCCGGACTGGCGCTTGGTATCAACGCCCTGGTGGCACGCAGCCGGCGTGAGCCCGGCGAAGAGACAAGGCCGGACGAGCGCGACCGCGCGATCCGCAGCCATGCCCGCTCTGTGGCCTATGGCGTGCTGCTGACGGGAATGATCCTCGTCGGGTGTGTGATGCCATTCGGCGCGACGGAATGGGAAATTGTCCAAGCCACGATATTCGTGATCGTCATTGCAGAGATCGTCAGCTGCAGCGTGGTGGTGGCCAGCTATCGGAGGGGCTGGCGTGTCTGAGCCAAAGCTGACCAATCAGGTGAAGACGCTACGCTTCCTCGCCGGGGAGATGACGCAGTCGGACCTCGGCAAGCGCGTCGGCGTCACCCGCCAGACCATCGCAGCCATCGAGGCAGGCAAGTACTCGCCAACGCTGGAGACCGCCTACCGGATTGCCGACGTGTTCGGCAAATCCATTGAAGACGTATTCCCCTGGGAGCGGTAGCGCCGCGCTAATCAGGCCGTCCGAACGCGGCTCGATCTGGGAGCCTGTCTTCACGAACTCCTTGTCGTCGCGGGCAAGGGTGGGCGGCAGCCAGTCGGTAAAGGCGGGCTGCGTTCACGCGGGGCGCGCCTCCGGGCATTTTCCACATCGCCGCAGCCTAGCGCCGGGCCCTGCCCCCGCAGGCCTCAGATTTGTGACGGGTGGCCCGGGGGTCGTCACAGCGATCACGACCCACGATTTCTTCTTGCACTTTCATACTTTCCTATTTAGGAAATTACGCATGGAAAAGGCATTCAAGGCACTCGCGTCCAATCCGCGCCGACGGATTCTCAACCATCTTGCCGGTGGCCCGATGACGGTCGGCGAGATCGCCGCCAAGTTCGACATGACGCTGCCCTCGATCTCCAAGCATATTTCGGTGCTCCATGATGCGGGGCTCCTGCACCGCCAGAAACGCGGGCAGGAGGTCATCTATTCGATCGCGGCCGATAGCCTTGCCAACAATCTTTATGCCTTCCTCACCCCCTTTTGCCCTGAAGCGCGGGCGCTGGCTGCGGAACGCAAGCTCACCCCACCCGACGAGGAGGAAGTGCAATGAGCGTTGTTCAGGGAGAAGCCGCCAGCGGGGCCTTCAAGGTCAATTCCCTGTCCGGCCTTGAAGAGGCAGATGCCGGGAGCGGACGGCTGGTATGGGACTGGCCCCGCTCGATCTGGAATATGTCCTTCATCGCGGGCGCGCTTATCCTTGGCCCGCTCTTCTTCACGTGGAGCGGATTTGCGGTCTTCCTGATCCTCTCCGGTTTCACCCTGTGTGTCGGTCATTCGGTCGGCTTTCACCGCCGTCTCATCCACCACACTTTCGACTGCCCCAAATGGCTCGAACGCGTGATGGTCTATGTAGGCGTTCTGGTTGGCATGGGCGGTCCCCTGTGGACAGTCGGCCTGCACGACATTCGCGACTGGGCGCAGCGTCAGGAGAACTGCCACTGGTTCCTGCGCCACGGGAAACCCGCTCTGCTGGACGGGTTCTACTATCTCAACTTCCGGCTGGTCTTTGACAAGCCGCCGAAATTCGACGCCGGGCCCGGCATCAGCGACGACCCCTTCTACGTGTTCCTTGAGAAGACATGGATGCTCCACCAGATCCCGGTTGCGCTGATCCTGTTCGCGCTTGGCGGCTGGTCATGGGTGGTGTGGGGCGTAATCGTGCGGGTGGCGGTCTGCTTCACCATGCACTGGTATATCGCCCATGTTGCCCATCGCCGCGGCCATCAGGACTGGCATGTCGAAGATGCCGCCGTGCAGGGTTACAACATTGCGTGGCTGGCGATCCCGACCATGGGCGAAAGCTGGCACTGCAACCACCATGCCTTCCCGGCCTCGGCCCGGCACGGTCTTTATCCGGGGCAGATCGACTGGGGCTATGACTTCATTCGTGTGCTGGCATGGCTGGGTCTGGCGAAGAACATCCAGCTGCCCGCCAACCTGCCGCCCCGCTCTGCCATCACGCCACTCACAGACCGGGCGTTAAGCATCGCTGCACCCGGACAGGCTGAGCTTTCCGGCAAGAAGGGTTGATCACGGCTCCGCTCTCACTCACCCTCCGCCGCCTCCGTTTGCCCCAGCAGGCGTTCGCACACGCCGCCATCCACCGTGTCGATCTGGACCGTGCCCAGCACAGCGGCGAGCGGGGTGAGGAAAATACCAAGAGCGACCGTGGCTGCGCCGCGCAGATAGGTCTCGTCGTCGGGCGCAATTTCCGGATCGCGGAAGCGGCCGCCAATATTGATCGGCCCGCCCAGCGAGCCGATATTCGGGCTGGTATCGCGGGCCTGCACCCTCAGATCAAAGCGCTCGCGCCGGAAATCGAACCGGCCTTCGCCATGGATCTGGCTGTCGGGGGTGGCCACGAGCAGCGTTTCGGCCTCGCCTATGCCGTCGGTGACAGCGATGTCGGCCACGCCGCAAGAGGTCGCCACCGTCTCGTCGCTGGCAAAGATGTAGTTGAGCAGGTCGAGCCCGATCAGCTCCAGCGTGCGCCGCGAGATGGAGCCCTCGTCCAGTAATGCCCGGATGCGGCCATTTGAGGTGGCCATGGCGCGGCGGATGCTGTCGCCGGTCCCGACGAGGCTTATATCACCGGAGAACGTGCCCTCAATCCGGTCATTGGGGATGAAGTCTTCCAGACGGATGCCCGAGAATGTGCCATCGGCGGAGGTTATGGTGTCTTCCCCGCGCGCATTGACCTCCACCCGCGTGACAAGGCGGCCGCCGCGGAAACCGAACTCCAGCGGCTCGAAGAGCAGCACCCTGTCGTCAAGCGTGATGATTGTGGAGACTTCCGTCAGGGCCTGGCCTGCGCCGGTCACCTCGCGCCCCTCAAACACCAGCCGCCCGTCCACGCCGGAAATCCGCTCCACAGCCAGCGGCGCGCGTGGAAAGATGCGGCCTTCATCGCGCAGGGCACGCGCCTGCGCTCTCGCCAATTCGCTTTCGCTCATATCGTCGGGATCAATGGCCGGCGCGCCGATAAGCATGCCGATATCGTTGAAATCCAGCGAATCCGAGCTCAGTTCGGCGTCTACAAAGGGCCGATCCCTGCCGGTGTCGTAGTCAAGCTGGCCGGAGAGATCGCTATCGCCCACCACGCCCTCGATATTACGCGCCTGCCAGACATCATCCACGCGGGCCAGATCGAGGCTGAGATCATAGGGCGAGGTGTCGGGCGCCGGGATGCCGGTGAAGTCATAAATCTCGCGCAAATTCTGCCCGCGCAGTACCAGCGCGCCCGCAACCTCGCGGAAGCTGCCGCGCGCGCCCAGCCGTCCGTCAAATAGAAAGCGGGTCTCGCCGCCTTCGATATCGAGGCGGAAGGCAAAGCTCTGATCGGGATCGCGCAGGCGCATCACCCCGTCACCCTCGCCGGTGAAACTCAGCGGACGGCCCCGCATTTCGCCTTCGCCGGAGATCGCGGTGCGGTCTGCGCCTTCCTGGTCCTCGGCGACAACCGAGTCGAGATTCGCGGTAAAGGACACCTCTCGCGCCGCGTTGCGGTAGACCACCTGGCTTTCAACGAGATGCAGTGCGCCGACGATGGGGATGCGGCCCTGCCCGTCCTCGCGGCCAAAACCCCAGTTATTGTGGCCCTCCTCGTCCACGCTGAGGCGCAATTCCATGCCCCTGATCCACGCTTCACGCAAATTCACCCGGCCGCGCAAGAGATCAAGTACCGCCACGTCCGCGACTGCACGCTCCAGCGTGATGAAATACTCATCACCGGTCCAGTCCTCGTTGGAAACGGTAACACTGTCGAAGCGGACGCGGGGCACGAAGTTCCACCGCCAGCTGACCGCCAGTGGCTCGTTGATCGTCACCTGCCGGTCGAGCGCGCGCGACACGCGGGTCTCGACCGGGCCGCGCAGCCAGTCCCACCCCGCCAGCTGGATCACAAGGACCAGCGCAAGGCACGCCGCTAAGACAAGGGCCACAAGGCCGACAAGGATGCGCACGAACATGACGGAACCGGAAAAGCGGACACGTCTAAACTAAGCGCACGAGGCGGCGCGCGGTTCCCTGCAGCGTCAGATGAAGGTGTGGTGCTCAGTAATGCGGCGGCTTTTCAGACGCGGCGGCGGGCAGGCCCGCCTCCAGCTCCGCAATCCGGCTGTCAGAGCGGTGAAGCTGGGCTTTCAGCCGTTCGATGTCCTTCTGCTGCAGCGCCAGTGCCTCGGACAGATCGTCAATGGCCTGTTGCTGCTGGGCTATGTGAATCTCAAGGGTGTCAAGGCGGGTGGTGTCGGTCATGAGGCAGCTCGCTTGTCTTCACACTGGCCGGATTTGCGGAGTGACGGGCCGTCAGCGGCAGGTCAGCGCGCATCCCAGCCGGTCTGGCCTTCGCTGCGCAAGGCGTCACCGCTGCCATCAAACCCGATAGAGCGCAAGACCATTGCCATTGTGCCGGTACGCGGCTCGGCATTCAGCGACCAGCTCGCCGCCTCTGGTCCGAACCGAACATGGCCGTCAATGCGGACATCTGCCGTTTCGCCGGCAAACCGAATGGCGGGCAGGCTGCCCGCACACTCCAGACTGCCATCGAGAACCGGCAAGCTGCCTGCGCCGCCTGTATCAAGGGACAGCAGCCCGCCAAAGCGGACGCCGCCGGAGGCCGTCTCGCAGCCACGCGGCCCGAAACGGGCCTGGACATCGGAAAACACCAGAGGTTCGCCAAGCGCCGCCCGGCCAGGCCCGGCAAGGGGAACAAGGCCAGCAGGCAAAACGCGTCCGGACAGGCCGTGCAGCTCAACGCCGCCATCGCCAAATACAACGCGCCCGTCGCCGCGCCCGCGCGGGTCTGAAATCCGCACCTGCAGGGCCGGGCGGCCTTGTAGCAGCGAGACCGCGTCCAGCGCGCCCTCCACGTGTGCCAGATGCACGGAGCGGACCTGCACCGCGTGCCATTGCCCGCTCCAGATCGTGCCGGTTATCTGGGCTGCCTGAACGCCGCGAGGCTGGAGAAGCAGCGCATGAAAGACGCTGGCAGGCATCAGGGCGATGGCCGCTGCAACAAACGCGATGACACCGGCGACGGCCAGCAGGATGGTGCGCCTCATGCGCCGCTCCTTGCGAGCAAGAGCTGGGCGCGCAGTTCGCCTCCCCGCCCCGCCTGCTCGATACCCGCGCGCACGACAATCACGCCATGATCGCGAGAGAGTGTCTCCAGCCAGCCCATCAGGCGGGGACCATCCGCACTGTCGATCCAGATATTCAACCGCCCAGCGTCGTCAGGCAGCACACGCGACAGCACTATCCCCGCGCGGCTGGCAGACCCGGCCACGACGCTGCGCACCGGCTCGCGTTCCAGAACCGTGTCTGCGCCGGAAGCTGTCAGGGCGGCGAGGCGGGCGGTGCCAGCGCCAATCTGCCGGTAATCACCGGCCGCGGCGACATAGGCCGTGCGGGCGCTCTCACGCCAGCTCAAGGCCGGTTGAAACGCGCCAAACCAGACAAGGCAGGCCATCGACAGCACCCCGGCCATAATCAGGAGGCCCTGCTCGCGGACGCTCAGGCGTTGCCAGCGCGATTTAAGAGCTTCGATCATTCGCGCCACCTCACGACAAACTCACCGCTGACCCCGTCCGCGCCCTGACGCGCTCCGGCATCGGCGACAATCAGACCTGCCGCCTCACCCGCACCGCGCAGTGCCTCGAAATCGTCGAAGCTGCGGTATCGGGCTGATACGGAGAGAGCTGCCTGCCCCGCCTCAAACCGCACGGCCACGACCTCGATGCCAGGCATGTCTTGCAACGCTTCAGCCAGCGCGCCCGCCAGGAGCAGGAAGCCAGCGCCGCCTGTGTCGACGGCTTCAAGCTCACGCAGGTGTTGAGCCATCTGGACACGCGGATTGACGATGCGGCGGGTATCAGGGAAGGCCTCGGCAAACGCCAAGCGGCCTGCCTCCTCATAGCGCCGGGCTTCACCGGCAAGCCACGCAGCCTCAGCGCCAATGCCCGCCAGAGCGAGAGCGGCGGCTACACCGGCAAGCCCGGCCACACGCCGCCACGGTTTCAGCAGGGCCGGCCAGTCCAGCGAGGCGGCAAGGCGCGCGCCAAAGAGCGCTGGCATGAGCTGTAATTGCGTAATACCGAGGCTGGCCGCCGCCTGCACGGGATCCAGCGGCCCGGTACGATGGAGAGGGAGTTGCCCGGGCTGTAACCCGTCATTGCCCTCCCCGCCCGCCAGAGATATGCGCGAAGGCTGATGGCGGGCGATCAGCGCCGGGATCATCATGTCTGCCAGCGCTTCGGGGATGCTGCCCGCTGCGTCCTCAGCGCCCGTACGATAGCGCCAGAGCAGGCTGGATCCGTGTGCCGCGAGCGCAAGTTCGCCCTCCGCCGGGTCAAGCAACAGGGCTTCGCTGATGGCGAAGACCGGGCGGATGGCGAGCGCCTCCAGAGCGCTC
Source organism: Glycocaulis sp. (assembly GCF_051859565.1). Taxonomy (GTDB): domain Bacteria; phylum Pseudomonadota; class Alphaproteobacteria; order Caulobacterales; family Maricaulaceae; genus Glycocaulis. The sequence goes on along the minus strand of NZ_JBHYFK010000005.1, from coordinate 216,515 downwards.
TGCCAGCGCTCGGCGAGAGAGGCATCAAGGGCGGCGACCCAGCGTGCGCCGCTCTCATCGGCTGCGCCGCAGGCGATGCGCTGCGTGTCGAGCGGGGTGGCGAGGTATTCTTCCAGCGCAAAGGGCGCTGCCTGCCGGGCGGCATTGTCGCTACGCGCAGGCATGACAAGGCGGCGCATATGGACATGGCCCGCCGGGATAATCGCGATTGTGGCCGAAACCGCAGTGCCAGCCGGCAATGTGAAAGTGCCCAGACCCTCGCCAGCAGCCAGCAAATCGCCGAAGGCACTGCATAGCGCCCAGCGAAGCGCGTCGTCTGGCTCGGCGGGCAGGTTTATGATCAGGCGCGCGCTCACAGAACAGCTCCCTGCACGGGCGTCAGGCGCGAAAACCGCCCCGCCCGGTCGATGCGCACGGTCTGGATGCGCGACAGGCGCGCTTCGCCGAGCCGCACCTCCACCTGCAACTCAAACCATTCCGAGCGCAGCGCCACCGCGCTTGCCGGGCGCTCCTCCGCGCTCAAGGGCGCGAAGGCGGGATCAGCCCAGAGTGCCTCAAGGCTTTCAAATCCGGTCGTCGGCCTGCGGAACAGGGCCTGCCCGGCGGCCTGCACGCTCACCGCGCCTTCGGTAATTGCGGTGATGAGAACGGCCTCCTCCCGGCGCAGCGTGTTGACGTTCAGCGCGGGCTGCACGCTCGTCGGCAGGGCGCACAGATACGGCGCGGCGCGCATATAAAGCGCGCGGTTCATCACCGGCAGCAGGCGCAGCTCGGACAGCTCGGCAAAGGGCTGATTGGCGGCGCGGAACGGTTCGGATCGCGCCAGATAGGTGTCGTCCTCGGCGCCGCCCGGGCGGGGCGTGCGGTCAACATCAATCCAGTCGGCGGCCTGCGCGATCAGGCTTTCGGCGTCGCCGGGCGGTACGCCCAGCGCCGCCAGAAGCGCGCGCATGCGGGCGGCCGCCAGCCGGTCTGCCTCTCCATCGCCGCCTTGCGTGTGCAGGGCGTTGATATTCAGGCAGTTATTGCGGTCGCGCACGCGGGCGGCCATCTCGCCATTATCGAGCGGGAAGATGCGGATTTCCCCGTCCCACGGCCCTGCAGGGGTGAAACGCTGGTCTGCATCCCCTGCGAAGCGCGCAATCAACACTTCGCCGTAACTCACCGCGCCGTCGAGATAAGCGGCGGCCTGCAGACGGTCCTCGATCACCCCGGTGCGCTGCAGATGGCCGCGCATCATCTCCACCAGCGACACGCTGACCGCCGCCATGAAGGCGACGACCATCAGGGCCGTGATGAGCGCTGCCCCGCGCTCTGTCTCCTCGCGCCGCGCGTTCATGAGGAACCTCCTGCGGCGACGGTAAGAGCGATATGTTCAATCTCTCGGCCCAGGGCGTCGGTATAGATCAGCCGTATGGAGTCCGGCATTGGCACCTCGCCGGAGGACCCCGGACGCACCGGAGCGTCCAGCCAGTTGCGGCCATAGCGGAAGCTGACGGAAACGTCTTCAAGGCCTTCGGCCAGCACCATGGTCTGCGGCCGCGAGGCGGGGGCCATATCGGCAGACAGCCATGTCTCGCGAAGCAGCACGCCGTTCTCAACGCGCCAGATGACACGCACCAGGCTGGAACGGTCTGCCGCCTCGCCCGGATTGGCCCTGCCCCGCCGGGTGAAGGCCGCCAGATGGCCGCCAGCCTCATCGTCCAGTGAAAAGAATGTGACGCTGCGCCCGGAGAGCGCCGCGCCGCCATAGCCGCCGTCTTCCGTGCGGTGCGGGCGCATCAGCATGTGGGCCGCATCATCACGCCAGAGCGCGCGGACCTGCTGCAGCTGCGACAGGCGTTCCATGGCCGCTTCCTGCCGCTCGCGGGCATCGATTGTGGTAACGAGAAGCCCGGTCGACATCGTGCCGATCAGCGCGAATACGCTTAAGGCCACCATGACCTCGACAAGCGTGAAACCGGCGTCGCGCGTCATCGCTCTGCCCGCTCGAAATGGGTCAGCGTGAAAGCCGAAGAGCGGGTGAAATGGCCTGCAGGCGAGAGCTCGAGGTTGACGGCAACGAGGCCCGCCTCCGGGGTCGGGCTGACCGCGATGCGCCAGGCATAGTCCCGTCCGGCAAACGCATACTGGCCGGAGGCATCGCGCGGCGGACCAGTGCGCTCCAGCCGCCATTCGGCCATCACATTTTCTGCGGCCAGCGCCGCCAGCGCCCGGTCCTCGGCGAGCGTCGCCGCGCGTGCTGACTGGGTGAGCGCTTGCACCAAAGCGAGCCCGGCTATCGCCAGCACGACGAGGGCAGCGAGCATTTCCACAAGCGAGAAGCCTGCATCAGCGCGCATCGCTCACCTCCACTGGACGCAAGGCAGAGACGGTCAGGCGATAATCCCGGCCAGCGCCTCTGAGCTCGAGCACTATCGGCGGCTCGCTGCCCAGCGGATCGAACCAGAAATCGGGAACCGGCAAAGCATTGCCTGTTGCAGCGTTAACGGTCTGCCCGCCAGCGAGGGTGAGCCGTACGCTCTCTGCCAGCCGCGCCGGGCCGAGCGTGCGGTGGCCATGGCGCACCCGCCAGCCGTCGCGATGCAGGTCCATGAAGGCATAGCCCCCGCCATCGGCGTCTACCGACACACCGATCAGGCTGCCCGTCACCAGCACGTGGTGGCGCGCCATTTCAAGGCGCAGGGCGAGCTGGCCTGTCTCTTTTTCAGCGGCGCTGCGCGGCGGCGTGATCTGCGTCACCGCCACCACCGAGACAAGCGCAATCACGGCGATGACCACCATCACCTCAATGAGCGAAAATCCGCTCTCATGGCGCTGGCGGCGGGCTTTGCTCATCGCGAAGTCCAGTTGCCTATGTCTGCGTTATTGCCGTCCCCGCCGGGCCGGGCATCGGCGCCCAGTGACCAGACATCAAACCGGCCATGTTCGCCCGGCGACATATACTGGTACTGCCCGCCCCACGGGTCCTCGGGCAGGCGATTGATATAGCCGCCTTCGGGAAAGCGCGCGGCAAGGCGCGGATCGGCGGGCGCCGTCACCAGCACCTCAAGGCCTTCATCGGTTGTGGGGTAGCGGCCCATATCGAGGCGGAACATCTCGATCGCCTGCTCGATGCGGCCAATGTCTGCGCGCGCCTTCTCGATGCGGGCGCGGTCCTGGCTTGGCAGCACGTTCAGCACCACCACCGTCGCCAGAAGGCCGATGATCACGACCACCACCATGATCTCGACCAGCGTGAAGCCGGCTTCGGTATCCTTTGAGCGTGTCGGCACGCGCATGTCAGGCCTCCTTCAGGATCAGTTGAGCGCCAGCGTGTTGAGCTGGAGGATGGGCAGGAGAATGGAGAGCACGATCAGGGCAACGACCGCGCCCATGACGATGATGATCGCAGGCTCAAGCAGGCTGAGCGCAGTGGAGCTCGCCGCTTCCAGCTCGCCTTCCAGCTGGTCGGCGGCGCGCGGCAGCATGGTCTCCAGCGCGGCGGAGCGCTCGCCTGCTGCAATCATGTGCAGGGTCAGGGCGGGCAGGAAGCGCGCGCCTTCCAGCGAGGACGAGAGCGTGCGGCCTGTCTCCACCTCAGCCGCGACCGCATCGAGCGCCGCGCCGATATGGGTGTTGGTGGCGGCCTTGCGCGCTGCCCGAAGAGCATCCGGCAGCACCGTTCCCGCCGCCAGAAGGACGCTTAACGTCCGGGCAAAGCGCGCCGCCTCCAGCTTGCGCAGGAAGCCGCCCAGAAGCGGCACGGAGAGGCTTGCCCGGTCCAGCCGGGCGCGTATGGCCGGACGGCGAAGGAGCAGCCTGACGGCCACTACAGCGAGCGCCAGCGCGATGAGCAGGAACAGCCATCCAGCCTGCAGGAATTCCGACAGGGCGATCACGGCGCGCGTGAGCGCCGGGAGTGTAATGCTCATCGTGTCGAACTGGGCGGCAAGGCGCGGCACGATGGCGACCATCAGCACGCAGATCACGGCCATCGCCGTCACAGCCAGAGCGCTGGGATAGATGAGCGCGGTCATCACCTTGCGCGACAGGGCGGCAGACTTTTCCAGATGCGTGGCCAGCCGGTCGAGCACTTGGCCCAGCGCGCCGGAGCTTTCACCGGCGGCCACCATGGCGCGGTAGACGGGTGGGAAGCTTGCCGGAAAACCGGCCATCGCCGCCGACAGGCGCTCCCCCTCCAGCACCCTTTCCCGCAAGGCAATAAGGATGCGGCGCGCCTCCGGCCTTGTTGTCTGGGCGGACACCACCTGCAGCGCTTCGGCAAGCGGCAGGCCTGCCTCCACCAGCGTCGCCAGCTGGCGCGTCATCAATAGCCGCGCGGAGGCGGGCATGGATGGCGCACGCCGGAACGCCGAGAGGCTAAACCCAGCCGGCCCGGCGCGGCGGGTGTCATCGGCGCGTTCAACGCTCAAAGGGGCCAGCTGCCTGCGGCGCAGCTCTGCGCGCGCTGCCGTGCCAGACGCCGCCGAGATGACGCCGCGCGTGCGGCGGCCGCTTGTGTCCAGCGCGCTATATTCAAAGGCGGGCATCGCGTTCGCCCTCCTCCCGGCACACCCGCAGCACTTCCGCAAGCGTCGTCACACCGGTGCGCGCCAGCTCCAGCCCCGCCTCGAAAAGCCCGCCCCCGCGGGCAAAGGCATGACGGGCGAGCCCTGCCTCGCGGGCATTATCGTGGATCAGGCCGCGCAAGGCCTCGTCGACCATGATGATCTCATAGACGCCCTGCCGCCCGGCAAAGCCGCTATGGTGGCAGGCCTCGCACCCGCGCGGCGCATAGAGCGTCAGCGGACCGGAGACGCCCGCCAGCGCCTTTTCGCGCTCGCTTGCCTCGTACGGCTCATGGCAGTGCGGGCAGAGGCGGCGGACAAGGCGCTGGGCCAGAACCGCGCTTAGCGTGCTGGCGAGCAGATAGCTCTCAATGCCCATATCGCGCAGGCGTGCAATCGCGGCAGCCGCCGAATTGGTGTGGACGGTGGAGAGGACGAGGTGGCCTGTCAGGCTGGCCTGCACGGCGATGCGGGCGGTCTCGCCATCGCGTATCTCGCCGACCATGACCACATCCGGGTCCTGGCGCAGTATGGCGCGCAATCCGGCAGCAAACGTCATCCCGACGCGGGTGTTCACCTGCGTCTGGCCGATGCCATCGACGGCATACTCCACCGGGTCCTCGATGGTGAGGATGTTACGGGTCTGGTCGTTGAGGGCGCTCAGGCCGGCATAGAGCGTGGTCGTCTTGCCGGAGCCTGTCGGGCCGGTGACGAGGATGATGCCATTGGGCTGGTCCAGCGCACGGCGATAGCCTGCTGCGACGCCCGGCGGCATGCCAAGCGCATCAATCGCCATCAGGGCGCTATTTTTCTCCAGAAGGCGCATCACCACCCGCTCGCCATGGCGCGATGGCAGGGTGGAGACGCGCACATCGACGCCGCGCCCGGCAAGGGTGAGCGTGACCCTGCCATCCTGCGGCACACGCCGCTCGGCAATGTCGAGCCGGGCCATCACCTTCAGGCGGGAGACGAGCGCCGGCGCCAGATGCGGCGGCAGGCTGACGCGTTCGTCCAGCACGCCATCAAGGCGGAAGCGGACCGATACGCGGTCCTCAAACGGCTCGACATGGATGTCGGACGCCCCTGCCCTTATGGCATCGGCCACAAGGCCGTTGATGAGGCGGATGACCGGCGCCTCGGAATCGGATGCCAACAGGTCTTCAGCCTGCGGCATGTCCTCGATCAGCCGGGAGAGGCTGTCGCCCTGCCCGGCTTCCTCGCGCGAGGCGCTAACCGCATTGGCGGCGTAGATTTCAGACAGGGCCCGGTCAAAGGCAGCATCGGTGAGCGTACGCACCGGCGCCACGATCCCCGCCGCCCTCACCGCTTCGCCAAGGGCCAGCACATTCGCGTCCTGACGCATCAGGATTCCCGGCGTCTCGCCGGGTTGGAAGGCGATGCCGTTCTCGCGTGCAAAGGCGTATGTGAGAAGGCCCGGTGCCATGCCTGCCCCTATCGACCGTCCGCCGGAGCAGACGGCGCGTCCATCATCATCCGCACCACGTCTTCAAGGCTCGATCCGCGCCCGTTCGTCGCCCGGCGCTGTTCTTCAGAGGCGTTTGCGTAGGCCTCCATGGCCAACGCGCGCATGTCGGCGGCGCTGCGGACAATCGTGGGGCGGATGAAGACGACCAGATTGGTCCGGCGGTCCGAGCGGCCCTCATTGCGGAAAGCGCGCCCCAGAACCGGCACGCGGCGCAGGCCCGGCACACCGCTATCGGCGCGCTGCTCGTCACGTTCGATCAGCCCGCCCAGGACGATGATCTCGCCATTATCGGCCAGCACCGTGGTCTCGATCGCGCGGTTATTGGTGACAAGCTCGGCAAAGGTCTGACTGACGGGCCCGGCAACGGATGACACTTCCTGACGCAGATGCAACCGGATCGTGTCGCCGTCGGAAATCTGCGGCTGGACGCGCAGCTGCACGCCCACATCCTGCCGCTCGATGGTACGGAACGGGTTGGAATTGTTCGATCCCAGCACCTCGCCGGTCGTGATCGGGATCTGCTGGCCGACAATGATGGAGGCTTCCTCATTGTCGAGCGTGAGGATGGACGGCTTAGACAGGATATTCGAGCTGGTATCGGCCTCCAGCGCATTCAGGATCGCGCCAAAGATCGCGCCGTTCGAGTTCTGCCCGCCCACCCCGATCAGCGCGCCGCTGGAGCGCAGCAGCGACTGGATCGCCGCCTCGCGCAAGCTTTCAGACGCGTCATCATCGCCGCGTGCAGCCAGCCCGCTCGCAACGGCCAGAATATCGGGCGAAGCGCCATAGCGTGTGGTCAGGAAGGGCGTGGAGCTGCCCGCATTGCCCGACAGGAGAAGCTGCAGGCCGAGATCGCGCGCGGTCTGGTCGGAAATCTCCACAATGATGGCTTCCACCAGCACTTGAGGGCGGCGTACATCAAGCTGGCGGATCACCAGTTCCAGCTCGCGCAGCTGATCAGGATCGGCGTTGACCACAATCGTGTTGGTGGGCGCGTGATGGGCGATGGAGGCGCGGCGTGCCGCCCCGCCCTCGCTGTCGGCGGGCGTGAGGCTGACCGAAACCTGTTCCAGGATCGGCAGCAGGGCCGCGCCATCGGCGTGGTTCAGCGCGATTACGCGGAAGCTCTGGTTGGAACGGCTGACCGCATCGACCCGGCGGATCAGCGCAATGATGTCCCGGACAGCGCTCATCTCGCCGCGGATCAGCAGCGTGTTGGAGGCAGGCACAGGTGCGATATTGAGCGCGAAGCGGCGATTGTCCTCCCCCTGGAAGGCAGGCTGGCGCAGGCGCTCGATAATGCGGGCCATCTCGTCAGCCGAGACGTTTTCCAGCGACACCATCTCCACGACGGTGCTGTCGCGGTCGAGCGCGCGCAGCGCCTGCTCGATGGCGGACACGTTGGAGGCATAGTCCACGATCACGACCGAATTGCCGCTTTCAAGCGCGCTGAGCGTGCCAACGGCGCTCGACATGGCCCCCAGCGTGCGCACGGCCTCGCGCGCACTGGCTGATTGCAGGCGCACAACGGAGGAACTGAACAGGCCTTCATCGCCCCCAAGCGGCGCGCCGGAACGCGCGCCTTCGCGCTCGGCGCGGATCTGGTAGACGCCCGGTGCCGTGGGCACGGCGCTGAAACCATGCACGCGCAAGGTGGCGAGGAAGACCTGGAAGGCCTCCTCGCGCGTAACCGGCCCTTGCGAGGTGATGGTGACGACGCCGCGTATCTGCGGGTCGACCACGAACGTATAGCCGGTCAGGGCGGCCATATCCTCGATGAAGGCTGTCATGTCCGCATTGCGGAAATTGAGCGTGGTGCGCTCCTCGCTCTGCGCAGCACAGACACCCGAGAACAGGACGAGGGACGCCAATATGGCGGCAATGCGGACAATCATGGGTTTGACCTTGTTTGCAGGGATAGCCGCTCGCCACCCCGTTCGAACTGCAGGCTGGCAGGCAGGGTGCCATCGGCCAGACCGGCCGAGAGCGCCGATACCCGCTCGGGACTGAGCGCTTCGCCCTCGACCGAGGCAATGATGTCGCCGGGCTGGAGCCCCAGAGCCGACAGCGCGGGCGGGATATTGTCGATGCGCAGCCCCTCACCGCCCGATTGCAGCGGGTGCGGCGACAGGCTGATACCGGCCAGCGTGACGGCTTGCAGCGGCTCGGCAGGCGCTGTGCGCCGGGTCCGCGCGCGCTCTGACAGGTAGAGCACTTCGCGGCTGCCATTGCGGCTTATGACCACCCGGTCACTATGAATCGCATCCAGCGTAACCCCGTCCTGCAGCGCACTGCCGGCGCGGTAACTGCGCTGCCCGGCGGCACCGGCCTCGATGATGGCACTGCCCTCTTGGGGCGTTGCGCCCGTGCGCACACCGAACAGCGCAAATCCGAGCCGGCTCTCGGGCAGTATCTCCACGCTGGGCGCGGCAGACCGGCCAGCCTGGCGGAAAAGCCCTGTGGCGGACGCAGAGGTCATCCGGGCGGCGCTCTGGCTGCTGCGCGCGTCGATGGCGGCTGAAGGGGCCGGCAAGGCGGTGGTGTAGCTGCCGTAGAGAAACGTCCAGACCAGCGAGGCCAGCAGCGCTGCAGCCAGAACCACAAGGGCAAGCTCGGTTGCAAACACCAGCGTGGATTCCACGCGGCGGGACAGGCCGGGCAGGCGCTGGAATCTGGCGCCATGGTCCATCTGGCTGCGCCCGGAACTGGTCATTGGCTCACGCTGTCCACCCGCTTTTGATCAAGCCGTGTAGCGCAAGTTCGTGACAGTCTTGCAAAGCCATATACTGGTTATGGCAGTATGCTGAGGATCGAAAACGCCCGGAGCCTTACGGTCCGGGCGTTTCCAATCATTTGACCTGCTTGGCCTAGAAGCTAGTCGACAGGCTCAGAGAGAAGGTGCGGCCGCGGTCATAGGTGTTGAACTCGGTCTCGCCAATCGTCTCGTTGCGCTGGTATTCACGGTGCTGCTCATCGAGCAGGTTGCGGCCCGAGAAGCCCAGCGAGAACTCCCGGCCCATCGCCTGGAAGCGGCGGCGGTACTGGAAGTCGAGCTGAATGCCCGGCTCGTCGATGACGTCGGGGAGGACGCCTGACGGCGAGTTGAAGCCACGTTGCAGGATACGCTCGTCCACCCAGTTCACCAGGATGGTGAACTGATCATTGTCACCTTCCCATCCGAGCTGCACGTTGACGATATTCTCCGGCGTGCCCTGAAGGTTCGAGCCATCAAGGTTGAAGAAGGAGGCATCACGCAAGGTGTTGCTGATCGGGTCGAGCACCTGCGTACCGGCCGGAGCGATGATCTCCGACTGGGTGTAGGTGTAGTTGACCGCAAAACGCCAGTCGCGCTCACGGAACCAGCCTATATCCAGCGGGAACTGGAAGTACTGGCGGTATTCAAGCTCGACGCCCTGCAGCTCGGCCTTGGGCGAGTTCAGGAAGGTGGTCTCGGATACGAAGGAGGCGGTCTCGAACTGGACCTCTTCGATCGGGTTGAGGATCTCCTTGTAGAACACCGCCGCGGTGATGAACTGGTCGCGGCCCAGATAGTATTCCAGACGCGCGTCGTAATTGGTCAGCTCGGAGTCCACGAGGCCGTCAAAGCCGCGGAAGCTGCGCTGGCTTTCAGGGTCGAAGAAGCCCGAATTGGCGAATTCGCGGAATTGCGGACGGGCAATCGTCTGCGAATAGCCAAGACGCAGCTGCAGGTCATTGGCGAAGTTCCAGGTCACGGTCGCCGCCGGCAGGACATAGTCATTGTCCAATGTAGCGCCGCGTCCCAGCTGGCCGAACCGGCTGAAGGTCTGCACGCTCTGCACCGCATCTTCATAACGCACGCCAACCGTTGCCCGGATGAAGCTGGTTATGTCGAAATCAGCCTGTGCGAACACCGCGTCCACATCCAGCTCACCGACATAGTTGGACTGGGTGTTCTGAACCTCGGTCAGCTGGAAGCGTGACGGGCCGATATTGTCCGGCGAGAACAGGAAGTCCGGCCGGGCGATCTGCGTGTCAGCCGGAAGCGAGTTGCCACCCGCCATGCGGAAGAACAAGGTGTTGTATTCCCGCTCGGTGCGCGTCGTGTCGCCGCCCACCGTCAGGACCAGCTCGCGCGAGCCGGGCAGGTTGAAGGTGTAGAGCAGTTCACCGCCGAAATTGATCAGATCGTCGGTAAGGTCTGTGAACTGGATTTCATAGCGGGCCGCCGAGGTGAAGGCGATATCGCCATTGGCCTGTTCCAGACGGGTCAGCTCCTGCAGGAACGGCGTCTCACGGGTCGCGCGCGCAACGGAACCGCGCCAGCGCGCTTCCAGATTGCCAAAGCTGTGATCGCCCGTGAGCTGGAACATGCCCAGCTCGCGTTCAAACCAGCCGGTGCTCTCCCGGTAGATCGGGCGGCCACCTTGCGCGTTGAAGTCTTCACCACGCGTAAGCTGCGTGTCCTTGCGCGAGGAGTGGACATAGAACAGCGTCGCGCCCAGCGCATGATCGCCACGTTCAGCCGACAGGGATACGAGCGAGTTTGTATTTGCTTCGTATGAGGTCAGGCTGGAGGTGAGGTCCGTACCAAGGACATCGCCGCGCACGCGCTGCCGCCGGGCGTTTTCAATGCTCCAGCCGGCATCAAATCCGGCCGCTCCTACGATACCCATGTCGAAACCGCCAAGCGTGAACGAATAGCCGCCATTTGCCGACACCGAATAATCCGGGTGGAGGTCCATGGACTGGACGACCAGCAGATTCGGGATCACGACGCTTTCGCTCACCGCTTCGAGTTCAGCAGGCGACAGGCTGTTGAGGGTCTGGCCGTTGCGCAGAACACTGGCGAGCGGACCTGGAATATCGCGATAGCCGCGATCATAACCCGTCCAGTCGGTGTCTGATCCGCGGTGGATAAGGCCGTTCTCGCCGGTGGTGACCGTGTTGTAACCGATGCTGCCCGAGACGTTGAAGAAGGGGTCAACCGGACGGCGGAGCGTGCGCAGGGTGATGAGACCGCCGCCGAACTCGCCGCCATAATTGGCTGAATAGGTTTTCTGGACGTCGACGCCGTCGAGCACTTCTGACGGGAAGAGATCGAGCGGAACGATCCGGCGAAGCGGTTCCGGGCTCGGCAGGGGAGAGCCGTTCAGAAGCGCGGCTGCATAACGGTCGCCGAGACCGCGCACATAGGCAAACCGGCCGCCAACAATGCTCAGACCGCTCAGGCGGGTCAGAGCGATGGCGGCGTTGGAATCGCCTGCGCGTGCGAGGTCTTCGGCAGACACAAAGCTGGCCACTTGCGCGGTACGGCGCTGGGGCTCAGGGATGAACTGGCCGCGCACCGAGATGGTCTCGACGGGTTCGGAGGCGCTTGTTGCCTCCTCGGCCTGGCGGGCAAGGGCTGACGGGGCCAGGAGGGCCGAGCTCGTCAGCAGTGCCGCGCTGAACAGGTAAAGCGGTTTCATGGGTTCGCAACCTTCATTGTATGGGATGGAGAGCAGGCAGGGACGCGCCGGGCGATGCCCGGCGCGTCTGGCTCATCGCCTAGCAGGTGCTTCCGGCTTCCAGACCGCAGGTCCAGTCAGCCCACCAGCGATCGCTCGAATTGCGAACCGCGCCGATATAGTCGACATCGTCGAAGTACGGATCGAGCGTGGTGACGTCGAACGCCTGACGGGCATTCTCGTTGGCGCCATTCACGAAGGTGTTGGTCAGCGTGCTGGCCGTGCCCGTGGTGTTGTTCGAACCACCCGAGACCGCCGCCGAAGCTGCCGCCTGATCGGAAGCAGCCGTGGACAGGCCGCCTGCGCAGTCGAACAGCACCGAGTCAAAGCTCGGATCGACGTCCACACCCTGGTAGCCAGCGACCCCGTTACCGGCTGAGGTTTCCCAGCGGAAGCACTCGGGACCGTAGCTCACGACACCGTTCACATACCGGCCAACCGTGCCTGTGTTCAGGCGGAAGGCGTTGGTGCGGTTACCCACAAAGGTGAAGTTGGAGAAAATGGCGTTGGACAGCGGGGTGACGCCCGGAGCCGAGCTGGAGGCTTCGACGATATTGTCGCCGCCACCGGCACGCTGGATGCCAAGAAGGAACTGTACGCGGCCACTCCAGCCATTGTCGGTGTCGAAGGAGTCATCATCCGCGCCCGTGACGACAAGGTATTTGCCGTTCACGGTGCCGCCGAACCACTCAATGCCGTCATCCGAACCGTTATGGACCTGGATGTATTCGAACACCGTGCCACGGCCAACGCTGCCCAGCGTGATGCCGTTGAGCTCGTTACCCGGCGCGATTTCAAAGCCGGCGAACTTGACTTGCACGAAGGTCAGCGAGCCCGAGCTGTCATCTTCCAGGATGCCGCCATAGAGCGCGTCCGGATTGGTAACGCCCTCGATGAGGTTTTCACAGTTGATGGAGCCAGGCACAGCCGCGTCGCGGCAGCGATTGGTCGGTGCCCGGCCGAGGATCACAAGACCACCCCATTCACCGATGGCCGAGGCGCGGTCACCTGTATTGGTGATGTCGTTCTCGGACGTCATGATGATCGGGTTCTGACGCGTACCGTTGGCAAAGATCTGCGAGCCGCGATTGATCAGGAGATAATCGGCGCCCGTCCGGCCATAGAGGGTCACACCGGATTCAATGGTGATGGAGGCAGCAAGCCCGTTTGCGGCATTGCCGTCCGCGCCCACGTCACGGCCGACCCGCACACCACCGACCAGCTCGTAGATATTGCCACGGGTCAGGCGGATGTCCGACGTGACAGTTCCCGTGAGGCGGCAGACATTCTGGCCGTTGCGCTGCGCGCCGGTATCCGTCGTGCCAATCGGGCACTCAGGCTCCGGGAACAGGCCGAAGGTCCAGCCAGCAGCCCAGTTATTGGTTTCGGTCTCGGTCGGGCTAAACGCGCCGATATAGTCAGCCGCCTGGAAGAAGCCGTTGATGGACGTCGCATCAAACGCGTCAACACCCTGCTCCGCCGGCCCCGGGAAGAGGCGCGACGCCAGCGAATTTTCGGCCTGGGTATTGTTGGCGTCGGCCGCAACAGCGGCAGCAGCAGCGGCAGCATCGTTGCCGGAACCACCAGACAGACCGCCTTCACAGTCAAACAGGACCGAGTTGAAGCTCGGGTCAACGCCAACGCCCTGATAGCCCGCCACGCCGTTGCCGGCAGAGCCTTCCCAGCGCATGCAGGCCTGACCGTAATCAACCACGCCGTTCACGTAGCGGCCTACCGTGCCGGTGTTCAGGCGGAAGGCATTGGTGCGGTTACCCACGAAGGTGAAGTTGGCGAACGTCGCATTCGACAGCGGGGTCACACCCGGAGCGGAGCTCGAGGCCTCGACGATATTGTCGCCGCCGCCGGCACGCTGGATCGCGATCACATACTGGTTGAAGCCGTTATAGCCATTGTCAGTGTCGAGCGAGTCGTCATCGGCGCCCGTCACGACCAGATAGCGGCCGTTTACCGTTCCGCCGAACCATTCAATGCCATCGTCCGAGCCGTTGTGAACGTGGATATATTCAAACGTCGTGCCCGAACCCACACCGGCCAGCGTAATGCCGTTCAGCTCGTTGCCCGGCGCGATTTCAAAGCCGGCGAACAGCACGCGCACATAACGCAGGATGCCGGAATTGTCCTGCGGGTTGTTGCCGCCATAGAGGGCATCAGGATTGGTCACGCCTTCGACGAGGTTTTCGCAATCCACCGTTCCCGGCGCCGCAGCGTCGCGGCAGCGATTGATGGGCGCGCGGCCGAGGACAACAATGCCGCCCCATTCGCCGATATTGTCGCCGCCAAAGTCCTGCGGATTGGCTGCGCGGCGGATCAGGTCCTCGTCAGAGGTCATGGTGATCGGCGAAGCCGCCGTACCGTTGGCCTCGATCTGCGAGCCGCGATTGATGACGAGATAGTCTGCGCCACCCTGGCCGAAAATGGTGACACCCGGCTCGATGGTGAGACGGGCCGACACGCCGCCGGAGCGGTTTCCGTCCGCGCCGACATCGGCACCGACATTCACGCGGCCATCAATGCGGTAGGCCACGCCCTCCACGAAGGGGAGGGTCAGGTTGTTGAGAATGTCGCCGGAGAGGACGCAGGTAGTCAGGCCGGCTACCGGCGTGCCGGTCGTGAAGCCGGTCGGGCAGGTGGCAGTGCCACCACCACCGCCGCCGCCGCCGCCGCCGCCACCGCCGCCCGGCGGGGTTCCGGGGTTGGTCGCACCGGGCGACGAGATGTTAGAGCCTTGACCGCATGATGCGGCAGCCAGGCCGAGCGCAAGTATGGCTGCGTATTTCTTCAACGACATGATCGTCCCCTCTGCGGACGCGCGTGGCGCGCGTCACCTGCAAATGTTTCAGCTCGCAGCGAGACAGGTATCCTCCCATCTCGACAGGGTATCCTGTTATACAAGATTCATGTCAGGCCGGTGACATGCATTGCAAGATTCTGGGATTCAGGGAGACCTTGCCCTTGCGCGGCGGCGGCCAACCATAAGGTGACGGCAACTCAGCGGGTTAAGGTGTTGCCATATTCCCGGCCGAGCGGATTTCATCCCAGGCCGCACGCATCATGCCAAGCCCGCTTGCGCCCGCCAGAACAGCGATCAGAGCGGCCAGAGGCAGGAACCACGGGCCGGCCAGATCGGTGAGCAACGAGACCATGTCGGGGTTGGCGGCGCCGACAAAAACGCTGCCCGTACTGGCGTTCAGCCAGATGCTCACCAGGGTGGGTTCTGCCAGTTCCGCCAGGAACAAGGTGAGGGATACCAGCGTGCAGACCCAGAGCAGCAAGGCGCCGACTGCCATGGTGACGGGAAGCAGCTGCGCGAAACGGTGACTGGCCGGCGGACTTGAGTGCCCGGTGGCAGCCATGTAGCTGCTTGCCAGCGCGCGCGGAGACCCCATCCGGCGGCACGCCTCGGCTTCACCGAGCGAGGCGCAGCGCTCTGCCAGATGACTTCGGGTTTCCGCCAGAATGTCTTCCTGCTCACCTGCAGGAAGCCCGCTCAGGGCCCGCGCAAGTTCACGAAGATAAATCTCGATCTGGGAAGTTGAGTTCACCGGCCTGTCCCGCAAGTCTGTCCAACTGCAAGCGAAACTCTGCCCATGCCTGGCCCATGGCCGACACGGCGAGCTTACCCTCGGCCGTGAGGCTATAATATTTGCGTGGCGGTCCTGTGACACTCGGCTGCCAGCGGGCGTGAATCCGTCCCTCCAGCTGCAATCTCTTCAATAGCGGGTAAATCGTCCCGTCAGAAATGCCCAAGCCTTCCGCGCCGGACAGAGCGTCGAGCAGCTCAATGCCATACATTTCCTTGCGGGCGAGCAGGCTCAAAACGGCAAACTCCGCCGCGCCCTTGCGCAGCTGTGCCTTCCAGCCCCCGATATCCAGTTGCCCTGCCGTCATCGCCAGATGATTACTGTGTTCGCAGCGCGTTGTCGCGCCCTGATGCACCCGGCACCTGGAGCTAAACCCACAGGCCCGCCCGCAGCACTATCCACGCCGCTGCAATGCCCGCCGCCAGGAACGGCCCGAACGGAATCGCGGTGCCGGCGCCGATCTCCCTGCCCGCCAGTTTCAGCGCCAGGACCCAGATCAGCCCGGTCATGCTGGCAAGGAGCAGGATTACGGGCAGGAGCGCCGCCCCGCACCAGGCACCGCCAACCGCCAGCAGCTTGGCGTCGCCCCGCCCAAGTCCGTCGCGCCCGCGCACGGCCCTGTAAGCCAGCTCCAGCGCGACAAGGCCTGCATATCCGATTACCGCACCCGCCAGATGCCAAAGGAGGGGGTCACCCAGCCACCAGGCCGCCAGCAGGCCGGCCGGGATTAATGGCAGGGTGAGCCAGTCCGGCAGGCGCATCGTCCGGACATCCATGACGGTCAGCGCCGTGAGGCCCGCCAGCAATACCGATCCGCAAACAATAGTCTCAACCGGCCACATGCCTCACCGCCCGGACGCCTCCGGAGCCTCGTCCGGTTCGATACGCGACCTACAGGAAATCCCTGTCAGCGGCTATACGGGCTCACCGCGCCTGCCTGGTCAGAAGGCGCTGTGTCCGGTGATCGCACGGCCCAGTATGAGGGCATGCACATCGTGCGCACCTTCATAGGTGTTGACCGTTTCCAGATTCATCACATGACGCATGACATGCATTTCGCCGGTGATCCCGGCGCCGCCATGCATGTCGCGCGCCTCACGGGCGATGGCGAGCGCCTTGCCGCAATTATTGCGCTTCATCATGGAGATGGTTTCGGGCACCCACGCGCCGCCATCGAGCTGTCTGCCCAGCGCGAGCGCGCCTTCAAGGCCGAGATAGATCTCGGTCTGCATGTCAGCCAGCTTCTTCTGGACGAGCTGACGCGAGGAAAGCGCGCGACCGAACAGCATGCGCTCGCCGGTATAATCGCGCGCCGCCTGGAAGCAGAACTCTGCCGCGCCCATCGCGCCCCAGGCAATGCCGTAGCGTGCCTTGTTGAGGCAGGAGAACGGTCCGCGCAGCCCCTTTACGCCAGGAAGGATGTTGGCCTCCGGCACGAAGACATCATCCAGCCCGATATCGCCGGTAATGGATGCGCGCAAGGACAGCTTGTCGGCGATCTTGTTGGCGGTGAAACCGGCAAAGTCGCGCTCCACTATGAAGCCGCGGATCGTGTCGTCCAGCTTCGCCCAGACGATGGCGAGATCGGATACGGGGCTGTTGGTGATCCAGTATTTCGAGCCGTTCAGCCGGTAGCCGCCTTCCACCGCCACAGCTTTTGTCTTCATCGATGCCGGGTCGGACCCGCCATCGGCTTCGGTCAGGCCAAAACAGCCCACCAGCTCCCCGGCGGCCATCTTCGGCAGGAATTTGGCTTTCTGCTCATCAGAGCCAAAGGCATAAATCGGGTACATGGCGAGCGATGACTGCACGCTCATCGCCGAGCGATAGCCTGAATCCACCGCCTCAATCTCGCGCGCGATGAGGCCATAGGCAACATGGCTGGCTTCAGCGCCGCCATAGGCTTCCGGCAGCATCGCGCCGAGAAAGCCCATCTCGCCCATTTCGCGCATGATGGCGCGGTCAAAGCTGCCCGTCTCGAAAGCCTCGACAACACGCGGCAGCAAGGCTTCGCGGGCATAGCCACGCGCGGCGTCACGCACCATGCGCTCCTCATCGGTCAGGCGCTCGTCCATGCCGAGCGGATCGTCCCAGCGGAATGTGCGCGGGGAGGAAGACGTGCCATCAGCCATATCAGAAGACCTTTTAAAGCAGGGTGGGGCTTGCGCCGCGGCGGGCGCTGCGATTTAAATGATATAAGACTATATCTTTTGAGCGGGCAAGCATGATGCTGCACGCTGGCAGATTCACGAGGCGCTCCATGGCGCAGGGCATGACCCTGGTTGAAAAGATCATCGCGCGCGCTGCGGGCCGGAGCTCGGTGCGTGCGGGCGAAATCGTGACCGTGGATATTGATCTGGCTTTTGCCCATGACAGCTCCGGCCCGCGCCGCTGGGCGCCAATGCTGGAAGAGCTGGGTGTGGGCCTGTGGGATCCTGACCGGGTCGCCATTGTGTCAGATCACTATGTCCCGGCCGTCGATGCGGAGAGTGCGTCGATCCTGAAATTCACCCGCGATTTTGCCGCCGCGCACGGCGTGAAGAACTTCTTCGACATGGTGGGTATCTGCCATCTCGTCCTGCCCGAACACGGCCTGATCCGTCCCGGCGCGGTCATTGCGGGCGGCGACAGCCACACACCCATGGCGGGCGCCTTTGGCACATATGCAGCCGGCTACGGCGCCACCGACATGGCCGCCATCGTCGCCACCGGGCGCACCTGGCTCTCGGTGCCCAAAACAATACGGATCGAGTGGCGCGGCGCGTTCGCCGATGGCGTCGCCGCCAAGGACGTCATGCTCTTCCTGTGCAGGGAGCTGGGGCTGGACAACGCTTTCAAGGCGGTCGAATACGCCGGGCCAACGGTAGAGGCGATGGGCATGGCCGAGCGCATGGTGTTGTGCAACATGGCTGCCGAGCTGGGTTGCGAAACCGGAATCGTCGCGCCCGATGGCGTAACCTTCGACTATCTGCGCGAAATTGGCGCGCCGGTCGAGGATGAGGCGGCGGCGCGCGCCTTCGCCTCGGATGCCGATGCCCGCTACGCAGCGCGCCATACGTTCGATGCCAGCGCGCTGGAGCCGCAGATCGCCGCCCCGCACAGCCCGGACCGGACCTTGCCGGTCTCCGGCCATCAGGGCGTGAAGATCGATCAAGCCTATATAGGCGCATGCGTGGGCGCGAAGATCGAGGATCTGCGCATGGCGGCGCGCGTCCTCAAAGGACGTAAAGTGGCCCCCGGCACGCGCCTGCTGATCGCGCCCGCCTCTGCACGTACCACCACAGAAGCCAGCGCTGACGGTACACTGCACGCACTGACCGAAGCCGGTGCCATCCTGCTGCCGTCGGGCTGCGGCGCGTGTGCGGGCATGGGCGCGGGTCTGCTGGCGGAGGGTGAGACCTGTATCTCGTCCACCAACCGCAACTTCAAGGGCCGCATGGGCGCGAAATCCGCGAATGTCTATCTGGGCTCGCCCTACTCGGTTGCCGCAGCGGCGGTTGCCGGTCACATCACCGATCCGCGCGCCATGCTGGAGGGGGTGGCGCCATGAGCGGCAGGGCTTTCGTATTCGGCGACAATATCGACACGGACGTCATGGCGCCGGGCTATCTGATGAAGCTGCCGCCAGAGGAGCTGGCCAGCCATTGCCTCAGCGCCATTGATCCGGATTTTGCCCGCCTGGTGCAGCCGGGAGATTTCGTTGTCGGCGGGCAAAGCTTTGGCATTGGCTCATCGCGTGAGCAGGCGGCCGTGTCGCTGAAACTGCTGGGCGTGAAAGCGGTGATCGCCCGCTCGTTTGCGCGGATTTTCTGGCGCAACGCCATCAATCTGGGCCTTGTCTGCATCACGCTGGACGAAGCACGCCATATCGCGGCGGGCGACCGTCTGTCGCTCGATCTGCAGGTCGGCACCCTGTTCAACCACACGCAGGACACGCGCTACAGCTTTGCGCCTCTGCCCGCTCACCTGACCGGCATGATCGCCGATGGCGGGCTGATACCCCATCTGAAAAAGCGCCTCGCGGCGAAGGGAGAGCATGCATGAGCCTTACCCTGAAACACAGGCTGGCGAGCGGCCCTGCCCTTCTGGCACCGGGTGTCTATGACGCGCTGTCGGCCTTGCTGGCAGAGCAGGCCGGGTTCGAGGCTGTCTACCTGTCCGGCGCATCTGTCGCCTATACCCAGCTTGGCCGGCCCGATATTGGCCTTGTCAGCCTGGATCATCTGGCCGATGTGACCCGGCGCATCACCGAGCGCGTAAACCTGCCGCTGATCGTCGATGCCGATACCGGCTTTGGCAATGCGCTGAACGTCCAGCGCACGGTGAAAATGCTGGAGCGCGCGGGCGCCTCTGCCATTCAGCTGGAAGACCAGACCTTCCCCAAGCGCTGCGGCCATCTGCGTGGCAAGGGCGTCATTCCAGCCGCCGAGATGGAGGGCAAAATCCGCGCGGCGGTTGATGCGCGGTACTCGGGCGAAACCCTCATCATTGCGCGAACCGACGCCATTGCCGTTGAAGGCTTTGACGCGGCGATGGACCGGGCCGAAGCCTTCCTCGAAGCGGGGGCGGACGTGCTCTTCATCGAGGCCCCGCGCGATCTGGACCAGATGCGTCAGGCCGCGACGCGTTTTGCCGGGCGGGCGCCGCTGCTGGCCAATATGGTGGAAGGCGGTGATACGCCGCTCAGCAGCGTCGAGGCGCTGTCAGAGCTGGGCTACCGTCTGGTGATTTCGCCCGGCGCGCTGGTACGCGCGCTGATCCCGTCGGCGGAGGCATTCTTCGCTGCACTCAAAGCTGATGGTTCGACAGGCGCAGTGCGCGGCCAGATGACCGACCTTGCCGGGGTGAATGCCCGTATCGGGCTGGACGAGATGCTGGCCACGGGCCAGCGTTACGAAGCGTAACCGGAAGGCCATCAGACATGACGACCGCCGATCCCAATCTTTATGATTACTGGCCCTATCGGGACCGCCCCAAAATCGAATGGCCCGGGGGCAAGAAGCTCGCCTTCTGGATTGCGCCCAATATCGAGTTCTACGAGTTCAATCCGCCCGTGAACCCGAAGCGTCCCGGCTGGCCGCGCCCGGCGCCGGATGTGGTGGGCTATTCCCAGCGCGACTGGGGCAATAGGGTCGGCCATTGGCGGCTGATGGAGCTGATGGACAAGTACGCCCTTCGCGGCTCCGTCTCGCTCAATATCGCCCTGTACCAGCACCACCCGGAGATCATTGAAGCCTGCGCCGCGCGAGACTGGGAGTTTTTCAGCCACGGCATCTACAACACGCGCTATTCCTACGAGATGGACGAGGCGCAGGAACGCGCCGTCATCGAGGACTCCATCCGCACCGTGCACGAGGCTACCGGCCAGCGTATTCGCGGCTATCTCGCCCCTGCCCTGACCCATACTCCGCGCACGATGGACCTGATCGCGGAGTATGATTTCTGGTACACGTGCGACCTGTTTCAGGACGATCAGCCCCAGCCGCTGAAGACACGCTCCGGCAAGCTTGTCTCCATGCCCTACTCGCTGGAGGTCAATGACGTCATCACCTATGGCGCGCTGGCGATGACGCCCACACGCTACGCCGATGTGCTCAAACGCCATTTCGACGAGCTTCTGGCCGAAGGCGCGCAGAGCGGCACGGTGATGTGCATTCCGCTGCACGCCTATCTGGTCGCCCAGGCCCATCGTATCGGCCCGTTCGAGGACGCACTTGCCCACATAACCGCGCACAAGGACGAGGTGTGGTTTGCCACCGCCGCCGAGATCGCCGGACATTTCCGCGAAAACTATTGGGAACAGAGCCTCGCCGACATCGAGGCCAGGGGCTGCAAACGCGCCGGAACGGGGTTTGATGATGCCGCTGCCTGAGGACTATCTCGAATATCAGCACCGCCGCCACGGCATGGACCAGAGCCTGTATGACTGGCGTCCGTCTGGTGAGCGCAAACCCGTCACCTGGCCGGGCGGCAAGGCGCTGGCAGCCATGATCGTGGTGCCGGTCGAGTGGCACCGTCTCAACCCGCAAGGCAAGCCGTTCCGCCATCCCGGCGCGATGATGACGCCCTGGCCGGACCTGCGCCACTACACAACCCGCGACTATGGCAACCGGGTGGGCATTTTCCGCCTTCTGGACGCGCTGGCAGCAACCGGCCTGCAAGCGACTGTCCCGGTCAATGCCGTGCTGCTGGAGCGCGCCAGGCCACTTATCGAGGCAATCAAGGACGCCGGGCACGAAATCGCCGCTTACGGTCTGGAAGCCGACCGCATCCACTGGAGCGGGCTGGAGGCAGGCGAGGAAGAGCGCTGGATCGGCGAGACGCGCGAGGCGTTCGCCCGCGCCGGCCTCAGCCCTCGCGTCTGGATGAGCCCGGCGCGGCAGCAATCCTTCGACACGCTGAAACTGATTGCAGAACACGGCTTCGATGTCTGCCTCGACTGGGAGCAGGACAGCGTGCCGGTAGCGATGCGCACGCCCTCCGGCGAGGTAAGCGCCGTACCGCTCTACAACGAGCTTGATGACCGCACCCTGCTCATCGACCGCCGCCAGAGCGAGGATGAGTGGGCAGACCAGATACTGGAAGCCGCCCGTCTGATGATTTCAGAAGCGCCGCGCGCCGGAGGTCAGGTGCTCTCCTTCTCCCTCACCCCCTATGTCAGCGGGCAGCCCTTCCGCATGCATGCGGTGCGGCGCGTGCTGGAAGCGCTGGTCGGCAATCATGATGTGTGGAGCGCTACAGCCAGCCAGATTGCCGGGGCGGCGCGCTAGCGCGCTGCCAGCCAGTCCATCACTTCCTGCGCGGACACGACATCGGCATATTTCAGCTGGAGGTCGGTGAGGTTGGCGTAGTGATAGCTCTCATGCTTGTCGGCCACACATTCTTCGGCAACGATGGTGCGGTAGCCATGGCTGAGGCTGTCCACAGCTGTCGCCCGCACACAGCCTGATGTGGAGCCGCCCGTTACCAGCACCGTGTCGACCTTGTGCCAGACCAGATAGCTCGCCAGCGGGGTCTCGAAGAAGGCAGACGGCATGCGCTTGGTGAAGACGAGATCGCGCGCCTCGTCTATCTCGCAGCGCGGATCGAATTTATGGCGCTCACTCTCATAGCGGATGTTCTGCAGGCTGTCGGGCGTATCAGTGCGCGTCCCCCAGACACCGGCATCGCCCGAATCTGGCTTGTAGGCCACATGGCTCCAGATGACCGGCATGTCCTTCTGCCTCGCGAGGGCGCTGATCCGGTTCACAAAACCAATCTGGTCGGGGTGCGTGACATAGGCCGTCTTTGGAAACAGGTCGGGCCGGGTATAGGCCTGCTGGAAGTCAACATTGACCACCGCCAGCTTCTCACCAAAGCCAAAGCGCGCCCGCGCCGGATTGGCCTTCACCGCTTCGAAAAGCTCTCGCGCCGTCTTGTCCTCGCGGACCATGGTGGGCTGGAATACGAGATCGGCCATGTGTCACATCCTCTCAAATCAGGCTGGTCTAAATGTTATAAAAGTAGGCCATTTAAGCAAGCTGCCAGCGCTGCGGCCCGGCCGCCCGCCACCAGCTTGCACGAACGGCTTGCTGATAGGACCCAACGCGGGACAGTATCAAAGAAAAAGGGTGACGCCCCTGGTGGCCGCCTGCCCTGATGCCGGAGGATGACGACTTGCCAAAATCCCAACAGGCCGACGCCGCGTCAGAGGTTGGCCGCCGCCGTCTTGGTTCGTCGCAGACCACCAGCCTGCCCGTCTACCACCAGCTCTACACGATACTGCGCCAGCAGATTCAGGACGGCATGTTCGACCGCGACCAGCCTTTGCCGCCGGAAATGACGCTGAGCAAGACCTATGATGTGTCCCGCGTCACCGTGCGGCGCGCGCTGGAGATGCTGGAACGCGAGTCGCTGATCGTGCGCCGCCACGGCGTCGGCACATTCGCGTGCCCGCCCGGCGGAGAAGGCGGCAATGAACGCCTGGCCGGACTGGTGGAAAACCTGATTACGCTGGGGCTGGACACCACCGCCAAGCTGATCGCGTTTGACGCCGCAGCGCCGGTTCCATCGGTGGCCGCCGCTGCGCTGAACCTGAAACCCGGTTCCCCTGCGCTGCGCATTGAGCGCCTGCGCTATTACAAGTCCAAGCCCTTGTCGCTGACGACCCTGTTTCTGCCAGCCGCGTTCGCGTCGCGGATTTCGGAAAAGGAGCTCGATGACCGGCCGGTCATGCGCATTCTGGAAGCAACCGGCATCAAGGCGATGCGCGCCGAGCAGACGATCAGCGCCGTGGCCGCCGATGACCGCGCGGCAAACCGTCTCTCGGTCGGGGTCGGCGCCCCTCTGATCCGCCTGCGCCGTACCGTGTTCGACGAGGCCGGACAGCCCTTCGAGCACCAGCAGGGCCTCTATAACCCTGACCAGTACGAGTACCACATGCTGCTGACGCGCGATAACAGCTCAAGCCGGCCGCAATGGCGCCATATCGGATAGACCCATGCCACGTGTACTGATCACCGGCGCCAGCCGGGGTGTCGGCCTGGCGCTGGCCGGTGTGTTCGCTGAGCAGGGTTGGGATGTCGTAGCGACCTGCCGGGAAGGCGCAGCCAACTCGTCCCTCGGCGAGCTTTCACGCCAGTATGCCGGGCAGATTCGTATCGAAACGCTGGATGTCAGCGACGCCGCTTCACTGGACGCGCTGACGGGATCACTCGACGGCCTGCCCATCGATATTCTGGTGAATAATGCAGGTATAACCCATCGCGACACGCAGCTGGGTTCGCTCGACTACGACGCCTGGCGCGCGGTTCTGGACGTGAATTTGCTGGCGCCGGTGCGGGTCACGGAGGCATTGCTGGAGAACGTTCTGGCGAGCGATCAGAAAAAGATCGTGGCCATTTCCAGCAGCCTCGGATCGATATCCCGGACCAGCAGCGGCAATTATTTCTACCGTACCAGCAAGGCCGCGCTGAACATGGCGATGCGCTCGCTGGCGCATGATCTCAAAGAACGGGGCGTGACAATCGCACTGCTCAGTCCCGGCTATGTCGACACGGATTTCACACGCGGCGTGGGCGGCCAGAAAGTCTCTACCGCCGAGAGCGCGCAAGGCCTGTTCGAGGCGATGACAGCGATGACCATCGCCGATTCGGGCCGTTTCTTCCGCTATACGGGCGAGGATCTGGACTGGTAGCTCAGCCCATTCCCAGCTTGCGCAGCGGCACATCACCAACAGGGATCGTCACCGTCTTCTCGTCAGTGAAGAAATCGCGCGAGGCTGCCGCGCCATCCCGGCCAATACCGGAATCCTTGATGCCGCCGAACGGCGCGCGCAGCTCGCGCATCAGCGGCGTATTCACCCACATCAGGCCGGTGCGCACATTGCGGCTGATCCACAGCGCCGTATCGAGATTCTGCGTCCAGGCATAACCGACAAGACCGAACTGGGATTCGTTTGCCAGCGCAGCCGCCTGCTCACGTCCGGAAAACTTCAGGAAGGCCGCGAACGGGCCGAAGATTTCCTCCTGACAGACACGGCTGGCATTGTCGGCGGCCAGCACGGCGGTCGGCTCCATGAAGTAGCCATCGCCCTCAATGGCCTTGCCGCCGGTGAGCAGCTTTGCACCCTGGCTTTGCGCGATGTCGACATAGGACAATATGTGCTCGCGGTGGCGCGCCGAGGCGATCGGGCCAAGCTCGGTATCATCGGCCATCGGATCGCCGATTTTCAGCTTGCGCGCACGCGCTACAAACGCCTCGACGAAATCATCGAAAATCGGCTCTTCCACGAGGATGCGCGAGCCTGCGAGGCATTGCTGTCCATTGTTGGAGAAAATGCCCAGCAGCGCGCCATCGAGCGCGCGCTCCAGATCGGCATCGGCGAAGATGATATTGGCCGACTTGCCGCCCAGCTCCACCGAAGCCGGCTTCAGGCGCTTGCCGGCGGCCTGCATGATGGTGCGCCCGGTGGCCGTGCCGCCGGTGAATGCAACCCGGTCGATACCGGGATGATCCACCAGCGCCACGCCCGTCACGCCCCCGCGTCCATTGACCAGATTGACCACACCGGCGGGTACACCGGCCTGATGAATGATCTCCACAAGCCGGGCCAGCGATAGCGGCGTCTGTTCTGACGGCTTGAGCACGCATGTATTGCCGAAAGCGATGGCCGCCGCGATCTTCATGGATGCCAGCGCCAGCGGTGCGTTCCAAGGCGCGATCAGCGCCGCGACGCCGGCCGGTTCGCGTGTGACGAAGGTCAGGTAGTCGCGGTTCTGCGTCCAGACCTCTCCCGGCTGCTGGCTGATCACTTCGGAGAAGAATTTGAAATTGTAGGCCGCGCGGCGGATGTGGCGCTGACGCACCTCGCGCATGACGATGCCGGTGTTCAGGCACTCCAGATAGGCGAGCTCCTCGTCATGAGCCAGGATCGCATCGTGGATGGCTTGCAGCACCGCCTGACGCTCCTCGATGGCCAGGCGCGGCCACGGACCGGAATCGAACGCGGCACGGGCGGAGCGGACAGCCTGATCCACTTCGCGCTCGTCGCTTTCGTGCAGCTGGGAGACGATCTGCCCGGTGCCGGGATAAAAAACGGGGATCACATGGCCATTGCCGCCGGGCACAAAGCCGCCATCTATGAAGGCCGTCACCAGCGTCGGGGTGGCGGCGGCAGGCTTGTCATTGGCACCAGAGGCGGATTGAGCCATGGGCAGGATCCTCGTCGAAAACGGGTTCAGCGCTGGTCCCGGCGGGACCTGCAGATGTATGACTAAAAATACGACATGAGGCGCTCCGACAAGTCAACGGACCTGCTGCATCGCCCCTCCACCTTTCATTCTATCTCTCATTCAGCGCTTTGGTCAGTCCGTGGGGGTTGCCGAACTGCTCGCACAAACGTATCAAGAAACAGACAAGTGGGGTAGAGGACTTCATGCAAAAGCTTGATACGCAGGTCATTATCGTCGGTGCAGGTCCGGTCGGTCTGGCGGCGGCGCTGCGCCTGAACGCATTTGGTATATCGTGCGTCGTTCTGGAAGCTGAACCCACATTACCAGAGGACTTGCGCGCCTCGACATTCCACCCTCCGACGCTGGACATGCTGGACGAGTATGGAATCGCCAAGCCGCTGATCGATCAGGGCCTGGTCTGCGGCTCCTGGCAGATCCGCCAGCACGAGACGCATGACCGCGCGGTCTTCGATCTTTCGCTCCTAGAAGGTGAAACCCGCCACCCTTTCCGGCTGCAATGCGAACAATTCCGCCTGTGCCATATCCTGGCAGATGCGCTCGCCAGCGCACCTTTTGCCGAGATCATGATGGGCGCGCGCGTAGAAGCGGTCACGCAGAGCGACGACGCCGTGCAGGTGCGCGCCATCAAGGATGGCGAAGAGCTCTCGATCAGAGGCCGTTACCTTATCGGTGCAGACGGCTCGCGCAGCACGGTACGTGAACAGGTTGGCCTCACACTGGAAGGGCTCACCTATCCGGAAACCACCATTCTGGCGATCACCGACTTTCCGTTTGAAGAGCACCTGCCGGGCCTCTCCAACGTGAACTATGTCTGGCGCAATGGCGGTACATTCTCGCTTTTGCGGCTGAAGGAATTCTGGCGGTGCTCGCTGTACCCGTCAGAGGGCGAATCCATCGAGGAGGCGCTCACGCCCGAAAGCATCCAGCGCAAACTCAATGCCATCGTGCCGCGCAATGAACCCTATAATGTCTTCGAGATACGCCCCTACCGGGTGCATATGCGTATCGTGTCCGACTACCGCCGCGGCCGTGTCGTGCTGGCAGGCGATGCGGCCCATGTAAACAGCCCGAGCGGGGGCATGGGCATGAATGGCGGAATACATGATGTGTTCAACCTGACCACCAAGCTGAAACGCGTCCTGGCCGGAGAATCGGAAGATCTGCTTGATCTCTATACCCGGCAACGCCGCCCGGTGGCCGAAGAGGAAATCCTCCAGCAGGCAGACCGCAACCGGCGCCGCATGCAGGAGCGCGACCCCGAAAAGCGGCGCGTGATACTCGACGGGCTGAAAGCCGTCACATCAGACCCGGTAAAGGCCAAGGCCTATATCATGCGTTCATCAATGATCGAGGGTTTGCGCCGGGCCGAAGCGACAGCGTGACGCCGCACTATTCGGGCGGCAGCGCATCCAGCTCTTCCTGAAGCACATAGAAAACTCTCTGGTTGAACGCCTCATGGCGCTCGCGCCGGGCCGCCAGTTGCTCAGGCGTTGGCTGATAGGCATCTATCGTGCCCGGCTCGATAACGGACTTGCCAGCCAGCACCGCCTCAAGGCTGTGAACCCGCTCAGACAGCACCGCGACCTCTGCAGCCAGCGCCGTGATGATCGCCGTCAGGCGATCATTGGCCGCATCTTCAAAGAATACCGGGCGGGGAGCTTTAGGGGTCGACGACATGGGATATTCCTGTTTTCGAGAGAGACGGGTAAGCGGGGTCTAATTCTGGAGAGAGGCCATAAGGGCCGGAAAACGATCCAGCAGCCGCTGGCGCCAAGGCGCTTCTCCGGCCAGCCAGTCCAGCGGTGAGGAAGGCTGTCCCAGCGCGGCATTGGCTGCCCAGGCTGTACACAGATTGGATGACAGCATCGGGATATCTGCGTCCAGCGACGCAACCGCCAGAGCGGGCAGGCTCGGCGCGCCTGTTCCCAGCGCCAGCACGACATCGCCCTCCATCCGCGCGGCCAGTTGCAAGGTGCGTAAGATTGCACGCGCATCGCGCGAATAGATGGGATGGCCAGATGCCGCAGGCGGCACTGACAAAACCTTGCGTACGTCCATACCTTGTGCCGTCCACCATTTCACCGCCGCAGCGGTAAGACTGTCCGGATAAGGGCTGACGAGAACCAGCCTGCGTGCGCCCAGCGCCGTCACCGCATCGCTCACCGCATTGGCGGCGGAGATAAGCGGCATATGTTTGCCCGTATGATCGAGAAAACGTCCCGGCGCGTTCGCTGGAGGAACAAGATAGCTGGAGCCTGTGCAGGCAAAAATCGCCGCATCCAGCGGGGCATTGCCAAAGGGCGCCATCCATCGGGCCATCTCACCGGCATAGCGCTCCAGCCGGACGTGCATGTCAGGCTCAGCAATGTGCATGCGCGTTGAAAGCAGATTGATGTCCGGCCCCAGCAGAACCGAGAGTTCCGGTTCGGCAGTCGGGTTTTCAGCCGGAGTCATCAGCGCGATGACCCCTGACCTGCCAAGGTCGGGTCTGGGCTGCGAAAGGGCTGGATGGGCGGCTCTGTCTGTCACAAACTCGATCCGTCAGCGGAAAACATCTGGCACCTTGATCTTCTAAGATGTATTTATTTAAATACAAGTTGTCCATATCGAGTGCCAGCTAGCAAAGCGAGACCGCCCGATGATCATCGACCGCACTGCCACCCATGACATTCTGGCCCGCCCCAACCATGACGAGGCAGCCCGCACCCAGTATGTCGTGCAGCTCAAGCGCCGCCTGACGCAGCTTCAGCCGGGCAATGAAAAAGTGTTCCGCGCCCGTGCAGCCAAGCGGCACGAAGCAGCGACCGGCCAAGAGCCGCATAGCCAGGCAGAGATCGGCGAGGCGATGGCTGTTGATCCTTACTACCAGCTGTGGAGCGCGCTCAGCTGCAGCGCGCAGGAGCTGATGTGGAACAGTGTCGAGGAAACCATCCAGCGCGACCTGCCGCGCATGCAGGAAGCCGCCTCGCGCTTCAGCAATGCCCCGGCTGGCGGCACGCTGTCGCTGGCCCGTGACTTTGACGCGCCCGATGATGCCTTTGCGGCCCATATTCATGGCCAGCCGGGCGGCTATATGCGCGATGCGGGCGGCAACGACATCATCGCCGGCGCGCTGTATGAGAGCGGCGGCAACGCGTTTTCTGCCGGCACCGGCATCGGCGCGAAAGACAGCAAGTCAGCGGCCGTGATCGATTTTCTCGAAGAACGCTATGGCACGATGCGGCCCTTGCGCATTCTCGACCTTGCCTGCTCGGCGGGAGGTGCGTCTGTTGGTTATGCGGCGCGCTTCCCGGACGCGGAGGTTCACGCCGTCGACGTGGCGCCAGCCATGCTGCGCTACGCCCATCTGCGCGCCGAGGCCATGGGCCTGAAAGTGCATTTCCACCAGATGGACGCAGCGCGCTTGGATTTCGAGGACGAGAGCTTCGATCTCGTCATCTCCCACAACATGATGCACGAGGTCTCGCGCCCCATGCTCGGCAAGATTTTCGCCGAGGCCCGCCGCGTTCTCAAGCCGGGCGGGGTGGTTGTTCACCAGGACGTGCCGGTGAAGGGCGCCGACTTCTCCGAGTTCGAGAAGTTCATGTTCGCCTGGCAGACCAAAAACAATAACGAGCCGTTCTGGGATGACTTCCTGAACGCAGACGTCCCCGCCGTCATGCGCGAAAATGGCTTTGCCGATGACGAGGTGGTCGAGACCACGGTAAAAATGCGCGACGGGCCTCGCTCCTGGTATCTCGTTCTGGGCGAAAAGCCGGATGCCAGCGGGCAACGCGGCACCGCCCTTACGTCCTGACACCGCCGCCAGACCCCGCCCCCGGCGTGGGCGGGGAGCCGGCTGACGGACTGCCGGCACCACGCCGGCAGCTGTCTGCGCTGGCCATCGCTGTTGCGATAGCCATGTGCGTGCTGGATGCCAGCATCGCCAATATTGCATTGCCCGCCCTCGTCAGCGCTTTTGACGCGCCGCCATCACGCATGATCTGGGCGGTCAATGCCTACCAGCTGACCATACTCGCGCTCCTGCTTCCCATGGCCGCGCTGGGCGAAAGCATAGGATTCCGCCGCGTATACGGGGCAGGACTGGCCATCTTCGTTGCGGGCGCCGGTTTATGCGCGCTGGCGCCTGATGCCAGCTTCCTGATCGCCGCCCGGGTTTTTCAGGGCATCGGCGCAGCCGCCATCATGAGCATTAATGGCGCTCTGGTGCGCCACACCTACCCTGTCTCCATGCTGGGGCGCGGCGTCGGGCTAAACGCGCTGGTAGTCGCGGCATCTGCCGCTGCCGGGCCAGCCGTGGCTGCCGGCATATTGTCGGTGGCGGACTGGCGCTGGCTGTTTGCCTTCAACGTGCCGATCGGTCTGGGCGCGCTGGCCCTCGCTGTCTGGGCCCTGCCCGGTGCGACGGCCAGCCGGGCGCGGTTCGACTGGGCGGGCGCAGCGCTCAATGCGGCGGCCTTCGTGTTGCTCTTCCTGGGTATCGACAAGGGACTGCACGGCCACCCCGCAGGCTGGGTCATGGCCCTTTCAGGGCTGACCCTTCTGGCCGCGCTGGTCTGGCGCGCCCGCGCCCACCCTGCCCCGCTCGTGCCGGTGGATCTGTTGCGTATCCGGTCTATGGCCCTTGCGGCCAGCGCAGCGGTAACGGCTTTCATGGCCCAGGCGCTGACGATGATCGCCCTGCCCTTCCTCATGCACGTCGTGTTCGGCCGCTCTCTGGTGGAAACAGGGCTGATGATGGTGGCCTGGCCGGTAGCAACCGGCATGGCCGCCAGCTTTAGCGGTTCGCTTACCGGGCGCGTGCCTGCCGGACTGTTCGGCGGCGTGGGCATGACCGTGTTTGCGGCAGCCCTTGCCGCGTGGGCTTTCATGCCCGCCTCGGCTCCGCCTGCCCTGCTGGTAGCCGCGCTGGCAGGCTGCGGTATAGGCTTTGGCCTGTTCCAGAGCCCCAATGCCCGCGACATACTGATGGCTGCGCCGCGCGGGCGCAGCGGCGGGGCCAGCGGCCTGCTGGCCTCCGGGCGGCTTGCTGGTCAAACGGCCGGCGCTGTGGTGATGGGCGGCATGTTTCACTTCGCAGGCGACAATGCGCCCCAGCTGGCACTGGGCCTTGCCGCTGTCTTCGCCATGCTAGCCGCCGCGATCAGCCTGGCAAAGCTTGGCGGCGCGGCTCAGCGGCGCTGAAGCGTGATCTCTTCATAGACCGGCACGCGGTGGCGTATCTGTACGCCCTCCACATGCGGGCCGTAGGCGAACAGGTCGCGGTGTTCCACCAGGAAGACCGACGGCGCAGCCTCCCGGTAGGCGCGCGCCAGTGCGTGATACGCCTCAAGCCGGGCATCTTCGTCATGGAGCACGCGCGCGGCCTGAAACTCTGCCGTGATCGCCTCGTCGCAGAAATACGGCACGAAACGCCCGCAGGAAAAATCATTCATCGCGCGGGTAATGTCATTGTACTGAAAGCTGTTCCAGGACAGGGCAAAGGCATCGCCGCGCCAGTTATTGGTCAGCAGCCGGTTGAGATATTCCGGCAGGGTAACAATGCGCAGCCTGGTGTTCACACCCACCTGCCGCCAGTACTCCGCTACGGCTTGTGTCATCAGATCATCGCCCGGCGCCGCATCGGTCAGCACTTCCATCGTCAGTTCAAACCCGTCCGGCCATCCTGCCTCTGCCAGCAAGGCGCGCGCGCGCTGCGGATCATAAGGGTATGGCTCAATCGAAGGGTCGTGGCCAAACACACCGCTTGGCGCTGGCTGGCCGGAGGGAACAGCGCCGCCGGGCAGGAGGGCGGAGATCGCATCCTTGTCGACGGCGTAATTGAGCGCCTGACGCACCCGCACATCGCGAATGGGCGAATTCTCACTGCTGCCCTCGACGCGGAAGGTATAGGCCTTCACCTGCATGGACGGCGTGGAGAGAATGGGAAATCCGCCGCGCTCCAGCCGATCCATCTCTTCCAGATCGATCAGGGCCAGATCAACATCGCCGGAGAGAAGCGCCTGGGTGCGGCCAGCCGAGCTCGGCAGCTCCAGAAACACGAGCCGGTCCAGAGAGGATGCGCGCCAGCTATCCAGGTTGCGCTCCAGCGTCAGGTGGCGGCGGCGCTGGTCCCAGCGGGTCATGACGAACGCGCCTGTGCCCACCGGCGCGCGGCTATAGGCGTCCAGCCCCATCTCCTGCACGGCGCGCGGCTCGACCATGTTCACCGTCACCAGACGGCGGGGCAGAACGGGATCGGGGTTTGCGGTTTCAAACTCCACAGTCAGCGCATCAATCGCGCGCACCGCCACGATGTCACGCATTTCAATGCCGATCAGATTGCGCCGCCCCTCCGGTGTCGCGAGCCACTCAAACACCTCCACCACGGCGTCGGCGTCGAAAGGCCGCCCGTTGGAGTAACGCACCCCTTCGCGCAGGGTGAAGCGCCAGACATTGGGTGACACCAGCGCCCATTCCACCGCCAGGGCAGGTTCGGGATCGCCATCGAAATCAAGCCGGGTCAGCCCGTCAAAAATGGCATGCCAGAGCAGTGAGCCGGGACGGCCATTGCCGCGATAGGGATTGCCAAGACTGGCCGGGAGAGACGCCACCCCGACGCGCAATACCTGTTCGTCATCGGCGCTGCTGCCCGCATCCGAGCAGGCGGCCAGTGCCAGGCAGGCGACGGCACAGAGAGCCAGCAGCCATCTCATCGTGCATCTCCCATCAGCGCGCCGCCCCGGATGATATCCATCACGCCTTTGAGCGCCTCCTCCGATACCGCTTCTCCGTTCTCCAGCGCCTCGGCAAGGCGCGGATCGGACAGCGCGGCGCGCGGATTGAGAGCCGCCGCGAGCAAAAGCCGCGTATAGGCCGATTTTGGATTGTAGAGGACGTCGCTCACCGCCCCCTGTTCGACCACATGGCCCTTTTCGATGACGCATACATCATCGGCCATGCGCCGCACGCTGCGCATGTCGTGCGAGACAAACAGCATGGCAAGGTTCAGATCGCGGCGCAGGTCCGACAGGAGGCGCGAGACATGGTCCTGCGTCGTGAAGTCCAGCGCCGAGAGCGCTTCGTCGGCGATCAGAAGACGCGGCTCCATGGCCAGAGCGCGGGCAATCGCCACGCGCTGCTTCTGCCCGCCCGACAATTCGCGTGGCCGGCGGCGGGCAAGGTCAGTGGAAAGCTGGGTCATCTCCATCAGCTCGGCCACGCGGACCGCACGGCGCGCCGCATCGCCATAGCCCGTGACCAACAGGGGTTCCTCGATAATGGCATGGACGCGGTGCAGCGGGTTGAGGCTGGCGCCGGGGTCCTGAAAGACCATCTGGATGATACGCCGCGTCTCTGGGGGACGCTTGCGCAAGGGTGGCAGCGCCTGCCCGTCCAGCAGCAGCTCGCCGGATGCAGGGGCCACCAGTCCGGCCACCGCTCGGACGAGCGAGGATTTTCCCGATCCGGACTCGCCCACCACCGCCATGACCTGCCCCGGTTCAAGGTCGAACGAGCAGCCATGCAGGGCCCGGAAACGGCTCTCGCCCTTTCCGTAGTCGATCACCAGATCACGTATCTGAAGCAAGGGAGTGCTCATCGGAAGCGCGCGCCTCCCGGGGCATGCGAGAGCAGCTCGCGGGTGAATGGATGAACGGGCGAGGAGAGCAGCTGATCGGTTGGCCCCTCCTCCACGATCACGCCTTCATTCATCACGGCCAGCCGGTCACA
Source organism: Glycocaulis sp. (assembly GCF_051859565.1). Lineage (GTDB taxonomy): Bacteria > Pseudomonadota > Alphaproteobacteria > Caulobacterales > Maricaulaceae > Glycocaulis. The sequence goes on along the minus strand of NZ_JBHYFK010000005.1, from coordinate 182,945 downwards.
GATGGCCGATGCAGCGCCAATATCATGGGTGATGAACAGGCAGGCCGCACTTGAAGCCTGATGGCGCAGCAGGGCCAGTATCTGCAGCTGGATAGTAGGATCGAGGGCTGTCGTCGGCTCATCGGCGATAATCAGGGCTGGCTGGTTGACGAGCGCCAGCCCGATCATGGCACGTTGGCGCTGGCCGCCCGACAGCATGTGCGGATAGGCATCCACTGACGCAGTGCGTCCGGGAAGCCGCATCGTGGCCAGCGTCTCGATGGCGAGTTCGCGCGCCTGACTGGCGGACAGGCCCTGATGCCGGCAGATTGATTCAACCAGTATCGAACCCACGGTACGCAGCGGGTTGAAAGAGGATAGCGGGTCCTGAAACACCATGCCGATGCGTCCGCCGCGGACCTTGCGCATCTGCGCTTCGGACAGAAGGTCGATGCGCTCGCCTTCAAGGCTGATCTCGCCGGACTGAGTGAGCGCCTCGGGCAGCAGCCGGGCAAGGGAGAAGGCCGATATCGTCTTGCCGGAACCGGACGCGCCGACCATGCCCAATATCTCGCCCCGACCAATCGTCAGCGAGAGACCGGGCACCAGAACGGTGTCACCTGCACTGATGCGCAGGCCGTTGACGCCGAGCGAGGGCGGCGCGGATGAGGCAATCTGGCTCATCGGTTCGCATTCCTGAGATGCTGGCCCAGAGCATGCGCACAGACGATGATCGCCACCATCGCCAGAGCCGGAGAGAGCGTCAGCCAGGGCGCCGACAGCATGTAGCCCCGGCTTTCAGACAGCATCGCGCCCCAGGTCGCAGCCCCCAGCGGGGCGCCGATCCCCAGGAAGGACAGCGCACTCTCGGCCACGATCATGTCAGCGAAGTGAAACACCACGAGAACTGACAGGCTCGGGATAAGGCCGGGCAGGACATGGCGCACGAAGAGGCGGATGGCGGGCATCCCCGTCATTTCGGCGGCCAGCACATGCTCGCGCTCGAACAGGCTGCGCGCCTCGGCGTAGACCACGCGGGAAAAAACCGGCCATGTCACCAGCCCCAGCGTCAGCACTATGGAGAAGAAGCCGGCATCGCCCATGACCGCGATCACGGTCACCGCCAGCACGAAGGGCGGGAAGGCTTGTGTAAACGTAGTCAGCAGGCGCATGACGCCGCCCAGCGCCGACTGTCCGCGGGCCGCCACCAGCCCGAACGTAGTACCGATGACAAAGGCGATCAAAGTGGCGCTGAGCGCGGTAGCAACCGACCAGCGCAAGCCCGTAAGCAGGCGGGCCAGCACATCGCGCCCCAGCTCGTCCGTACCCAGCAGATGCCCGCCGGTCAGCGGCGGAGCCAGACGCAAATCCAGATTCATCTCACGGTGGTCATGGCCGGACAGCGCGTCGCCAAACACCATGATTACGAGGCATACCAGCGCCGCAAACGCCAGAAGGATGCTTAAGGCCGGAACGCGCTTCAGAGAGCCCATCACCCCGCCCCCCTGGCATTGCCAATGCGCGGATCCAGCGTGGCCTGAAGCTGCTCTGCCAGAGCGTTGGTGGCAAACACACCAAGCACCATCAGGAAGACAACGGCCTGAACCACCGGAAAGTCGAGGCTGAGTGTGGACTGGACCAGCAGCCAACCAATGCCCGGCCAGGCGAAGATGGTTTCAATCACCACCAGGCCGGTCAGCATGAAGGCGAACTCCGCCCCCACCAGCGCGATAGCGCCCAGAAGCGCATTGGGCGCCACATGCCGCCACAGGATCACATTGTCTGGCGCGCCGCTCGCCTTGGCTGTGCGCACATAGTTGGAGGTCAGCGCCGCATAGGTATTGGCCTCGACCACCCGGATCAGCTTGGGCGCCAGGAAGGACACCACCGACAGGGTGGGCAGTATCCAGGTCGCCGGCCCGCCAAAGCCGACCGTCGGCAGCCATTCCAGCGCGACGGCGAAAATATTGATCATCAACAACGCGATGACGAAGCCGGGAAAGCCCTGCATCACGGTGATGAGCCCCCTCACGCCACGCCGCGCTACGCCCTTGCGGGCCTGTCCCAGCCAGAGCCCGGTCGGCAGGGAGATCATCAGATTCACCCCCAGCGCCATGAAGGCGAGAAACAGGGTGGCAGGAAAGGAGATGAGCGCCTTTTCGAGCGCCGGTGTGCCATCAGCCAGCGACACCCCGAAATCCAGGGTCAGCAGCTTGCCGGCATAAATGAAATACTGGATCAGGATCGGCTCATCGAAGCCATATTCGGCGCGGATCGCCTCTACCTGCGCAGGCGAGGCCCCCTCGCCCGCCAGCACGATCGCCGGATCGCCCGTCAGGCGCAGCAGAAAGAACAGCACCGTCATCGTCGCGAACAGGACGAAGGCCAGATCACGCAGTCCTCTAAGGGCAGACACGGGGTTGAACTCTTCCTTACGGCTACGCAACAACAGACGGGCGCCGGGAGCATTCGGGCGCTCCCGGCTATCCACCGGAAGCGCCCTCAATGCGAACGCGAGACGGATCTCGATGCTAACCTATCAGAACGTCATCTCGTAGGTGATGCCGAACTGACGTCCACGCGGCAACGTGCCCAGGAAGCCCCGGCGGTTTGAGTCGCCGAAATCGACATAGCGCGTGACGCCGAGCGGCTCGATATTGTCGAACAGGTTGCGCCCGAACAGGATCACGCGGTGCTGGTTTAGCTCCCAGCCCAGCTGGGCGTTGGCAACATCACGCGCATCGACCCAAGCCAAGTTGCTGACCTGAGCAAACTTGCGGCCACGATACGCATAGGTCGCATCGAAGAAGCCGCGCGAGTCGTTGAACATCGGCCACCAGATATGCGTGCCCACCGAGAACTGCGTGCGCGGTGCATTCGGCGCAGTGTTGCCGGTAATGTCACCATTGCCCGTCAGCGTGTTGTGGTCAGGGTCGAACGCATTCGTATATTCGGATTCCGCATAGGAATACGTGCCACGCAGACGCCAGTTGTCCGTGACCTGGAACTCGCCTTCGACCTCGAAGCCGCGCACTTCCAGCTCACCGACATTGCGGATGAACGGAGCCGTACCACCGACCGCCACAACCGTGCTCTGGGTCAGCTGCTGGTTGGTCCAGTCAATAAAGAACGCTGCCGCATTGAGGCGGACACGCTGGTCAAACAGATCGCTCTTGATGCCGATCTCGTAATTCCAGGCGCTTTCCTCGCCGTAGGACAGCTGGTCGGGCGCGAGGCGCACATCGGCGTTAAAGCCGCCGGGCTTGTTACCGCGGGCCGCCGATGCGTAGAGCATCGTGAAGTCATTGGCCTGATAGGCCAGTGTGAAGCGCGGATTGGTGCTGCGATAGGTGGCGCTGAGATCGAAGTTCGCCGCGCTGCCCGTCAGCGTCAGCTCTTCCTCGGCGATGCGCACCTCTGCGGTACCCGTCAGCCGGTCTGTGAAGTCGAACCGGGCGAGGGCGAAGGCAGCATAGTTGGTTACGCCCACCACGCCGTTATCCTGCAGCGCGTCCGTCGCGAAACGGTAACGCCCGTTCCAGGTGTCTCCATTGTAGTAATAGACACCGGCAAGCCAGCTGAAACGCCGGTCCACGGGTGAGGCGATACGCAATTCCTGCGAGAAGCTCTCGATATCGATCCGGTCATCGACGTGCAGCGAACCGCCCAGCGCGGCAATCGGCAGGAAGTCGAGATCGGCTTTACGGGACTCGTAGGAGTTATTGTACCCGCTGATCGAAGTCAGCGTGAAGCCGTTCTCGAAATCGTATTCCGAAATCAGGCTGATGCGGGTGGTCTCGCGCGAGACACCGCCGCCGCCGACCGCATCAAGGTTGAGCGTGATGTCTTCCGGGCCGACATTGATCGCGCCGCAGTAATAGCGGCTGGCCGTGGACAGGAAGCAGTTATTGTTCGATGCACGCTGGAGCACCATGACCTCGTGGCCGTCATCATTCTCCGCGTAGGTGGCGCGCAGGGTGAAGCTGAGATTGTCGCTCGGCGTGAAACGCAGACCGCCGGAAATACCGCGCGTCTCCTCCTGGCCAATCCTGCGGCCAAAGCTCGGATCGCCGACGGCGTTGTTCCGGTACTCACCGCCATAGGTGTAGTAGTTGAGCGCGAGCTGACCGCTCAGCACGCCATCAACAATCGGGCCGCTGATGCTGCCAAGGAAATTGTACTCGTCATGCTCGGCAGCGGTCACGCGCAGCTGCCCTTCAAAGACGTCAGACGGCTCGCGGGTGGTGTAGCTGATGGCGCCGGAGAAGGTCTGGCGGCCATAGAGCGCGGATTGCGGCCCCTTGATAACCTCGATCTGGTCGACAAAGGCGAGCTCGGTGGCAAACAGGCTGTCGGGGATGTACACACCGTCGATGAATGACGCGGCATTGGGTACACCCAGCACGTTCGACTGGCCGCGGATCACCGGACGGTCAAAGCGCCGCCCCTGGTCCTGCTCCACATTCAGGCCCGGCGTGATCGAGCTGAGATCCTGCGCGTTGCGGATGCCGCGACGCTGAATCTCGGCCGCCGTATACGCCGAAACCGCGATCGGAACCTCCTGCAGGTTCTCTTCGGTCTTGCGGGCGGTAATGGTGATTACTTCCAGCTGCGGACCGGAGCGGGCAATCCGCTCACCCTGATCCTGTGCAATTGCCGGTGCCGCCATCGCCAGAGCGATGAGGGCGGTAGTCGTGAGTGCAGTGGTGCGCATGGAGTTCCCCTTCTGCCAACTTATATGGCTTATAATACCACGTAACGCTGCACCAACCCCGCACGCTCTGTCAACGTCATCATTCCGATACGCCAAGCATATTGCACAAACCCTGTTGCACAAAGGGCGCGGCACACTTCTCAAAGGCAGGAGCCGGGAAATGGTATATTGTACGCAAAACCATACAGGCGGCTCGGGCGCCGGTCCTAGCCATCCTGCTTCCAGGCGCTGTCGGCAGAGGCCCGCTTTCTGCGGGTTTTCAGATGGTACTGAAAGCGGTCGGAGCGATAATAGGCCGTGATCAACTGGACAGGCACGCCATCGCGGTCACGCATGATCCGCTCAATGCACAAGAGCGGCGAGCCGGGCGGAACGCCCAGCGCCGACGCAACGGCTATCTGCGCGCTGGTGGCGGTGATCCATTGTTCCGCCTCGCAGACCTCCGCTCCAGCTTTCTCCAGCAATACGAGCATGGGTTCAGTGCCGAGCGCTTCGGCCGGGATCTTGCGGGCAATCGCGTCCGGCAGATAGGTGGTGAGGTGGGAGAAGGGCTCGTCCTGCAGCTTGCGCAGGCGCACGATGCGCTTCACCGGCGCGCCGGCCGGCAGGGCAAGAGACTCGGCCACGTCCTCGCTCGCGCTGACCGAGCTGTGCTCGACCAGTTCGATCTGGGTTTCCAGCCCCATCAGGCGCAGGGATTCGATGAGATTGTCGAACGAGCCTTTCACCATGGGCGAGAAGCCCGGCGCGGCAACAACTGTTCCCCGCCCGCGATGGCGACTGACGAGGCCTTCCGATGCCAGCTCGTTAAGGGCGCGCTTGATAGTGATGCGCGACACATTCATCAGGCGCGCCAGCTCCTGCTCGCCCGGTACAACATCGCCGGACGCCAGTATGCCGCAGCGTATCCTGTCACGCAGTATCAGGTAGACCTGATGGTAAAGTGGCGTGGGCAGCCGCGCATCGACCATGCCCGGTGTGAAATCCATCGTCCCGACGCGCCCCTTCAAGAATCACGGCTAAAGCTAGCCTGCCCGGCCCGCCATGTCAGGCTATGGAGATTACTCCCACTCAATCGTTCCCGGTGGTTTGCTGGTCACGTCATAAACTACGCGGTTGACGCCGCGCACTTCATTGATGATGCGCGTGGCGACGCGCCCCAGGAAGTCGTGATCGAAGGGGAAATAGTCCGCCGTCATGCCGTCAACGGATGTGACGGCGCGCAAGGCCAGCACGCTGTCATAGGTGCGCTCATCGCCCATCACGCCTACGGTGCGCACGGGCAGCAGCACCGCGAAGGCCTGCCAGATCACGTCGTAGAGACCCTCTTTCTTGATCTCCTCGATATAGATGCGGTCGGCGGCGCGCAGGATATCGGCCTTTTCCTTAGTCACGGCGCCCGGAATACGGATGCCAAGGCCCGGACCGGGGAAGGGATGACGGCCAACAAAGGCTTCAGGCAGGCCAAGCTCGCGGCCCAGCGCCCGCACCTCGTCCTTGAAGAGCTCGCGCAGCGGCTCCACCAGCTTCATGTTCATGCGCGCAGGCAGGCCGCCGACATTATGGTGCGACTTGATGGTGACGGACGGGCCGCCATCAAAGCTGACGCTCTCGATCACGTCCGGATAGAGCGTGCCCTGAGCCAGGAAATCGGCGCCGCCAGCGAGCTTTGCCTTCTCCTCGAACACATCGATGAAGAGCTTGCCGATGGTCTTGCGCTTGGCTTCCGGGTCGTCGATGCCGTCCAGCGCGGAGAGGAAGCGTTCCCCCTCATCAGCGGCGACCAGCGGGATATTGTAATGCTCGCGGAAGAGGGTGACGACCTCTTCGGCCTCGCCATGGCGCATCAGGCCGGTATCGACGAAGACGCACACCAGCTGATCGCCAATCGCCTCGTGGATCAGCACGGCGGCAACGGCGGAGTCCACCCCGCCTGAGAGCCCGCAAATCACCCGTCCGGAACCCACCTGCTCACGGATGCGGGCAATCGCCTCATCCTTGAAGGCGGCCATGGTCCAGTCGCCCTTCATACCGGCGATCTCGTGCGTGAAATTCTTCAGGAGCAGCGCGCCGCGCGGCGTGTGGACGACTTCGGGGTGGAACTGCACGCCATAAAAGCGCCGGGCCTCGTCCGCGATGGCTGCAAAGGGGGCGCCGGGGCTGGTGGCGATCACATGGAAGCCCTCGGGCGCGGCCATCACGCGGTCGCCATGGCTCATCCAGACGCGCTCGGTATCACCCACCTCGCCGAGGCCCTTCAGGAGCGGGCTTTCCGCGACGATCTGGATGTCGGCGCGGCCAAACTCGCGATGATCAGATGTCTCTACCCGCCCGCCGAGCTGCGCGCACATGGTCTGCTCGCCATAGCAGATGCCCAGAACCGGCACGCCGGCCTCGAAGAGATAGGGGTCAGCGCGCGGGCTGTCCTCCCAGCTCGTCGAATGCGGGGAGCCGGACAGGATGATGGCCCTGGGGCCGTAATCCTTCACGAAATCCGCATTGGCGCGGTTATAGGGATGGACCTCGCAATAGACGCCGCTCTCGCGCAGGCGCCGTGCGATAAGCTGTGTCACCTGACTGCCGAAATCGACAATCAGGGCGCGTTCGTGATTCTCAGTTGTCATCCGCGCTGATCTCCACAAGCTGCTCGCCTTGGTCAAGCAGATTGAGTGCAATTTCCAGCTTGGCTGACAGAATTGCCTGCAATCTGGATCGGCTTGTATTGCCAAAGGTCAACCAGATGACCCGTGGTGGTGGCCCGTGCCGCTCCAGCAGGCGCGGAAAATCAGAATCCTTCGTAACGATCACGACATCAGCCTGCCTGGCCTTGGCAAACGCCTCCTTGTCCGAGGCGAACCGCAGCCCTGCCCGGTCAAACGACTGTGCGCTAAGGTCGAAATGCTCGATCAGCCATGGAGCCAGCGCTGGTGGCAAATGGGCGTCAAGCCAAAGCTCCACCCGCCTACTCGGCGGCATGGATCACGGGATGATCAAGCCGCCGCGCCGCATAGGCAATCGCTGCGCGGATGTCGTCCCGCTCCAGATACGGCAGCTCCTCAAGCACCTCGTCAAAGCTGAGACCCGCTTCAAGCAGGTCCAGCACATCGCGCACACGCACGCGCATACCCCTTATGCAGGGTCGTCCGCCGCACTGGGCGGGATCGGTGGTTATGCGGCTCAGCAGCGTTTCCATTTCGCGATGATACCCCCTGCGCAGCGATAGCAGCAAGCCACATCCCTCGCCCCATTTGACTCTCATATAATTTCTTACTTATATAAGCGATATGGAAATCATGGGAGGCAGGCATGCAGATCGACATTGCAGCGGCCATCGGGGCCACGGCCCGCGAGGTGCGCAATCTGGAGCGGGACGGCAAACCGGCTGTCGCGATTGTGGCGAGCCGCACCTACCCCACCCGCATCGAGGATTTGTGGGAGGCGGTGACGACGCAAGAACGCCTCGCGCGCTGGTTCTCGCCCGTGTCGGGTGATTTCCGCCCCGGTGGCCGGTTCCAGATCGAGAATAATGCGGCTGGTAAAATTAGCGTCTGCGAGCCGCCGCGCACGCTGGACATCACCTGGGAATTCTCCGAACAGGTCAGCTGGGTGAGCGTGCGGCTCTATACGGCCGGGAACGGGCATGCGCGTCTGGAACTGACCCATCTCTACGTGGTCGATCCCGACTGGGAAGAAAAATACGGCCCCGGCGCGGGTGGTGTCGGCTGGGACCTCGGCCTTGCCGGGCTGTCGCTCCATGTCAGCGGCGAGGTGACCGCCCCGGTGGAAGCGAGTGGCGAATGGTTCGCCTCGCAGAATTACCGCGATCTGGTCGATGCCAGTGCCAAGGCGTGGGGCGAGGCGCATGCCGCCTCCGGCGCACCGGCAGACGAGGCCCACGCGGCAGCCGCCAGAACCGCCGCCTTCTTCAAGGGTGAGGAGCAATAGCCCCCATGCACGCCTTTGACGTATTGGGAGACCCGGTGCGCCGGCGCATACTGGAATTGCTGGCCGAAAACGAGCTGCGCTCCGGCGAGATCGTGGACGTCATCCACGCCGAGTTCGGCATCAGCCAGGCCGGTGTCTCCCAGCATCTCAAAGTGCTGCGTGATGCAGGGTTTGCCACCTCCCGCGTGGACGGGCCGCGCCGCATTTACACGCTCGAACCCGCCCCGCTGCAGCAGGTCGATGACTGGCTCTCACGCTTCAAGGGCTTCTGGACGCACAAGCTCGAAGCCCTCGCCACCGAAGTGGCACGGGGGCAGAAGGAGCGGGGGGAGTGAGCTACCCTACCCTCTCCAGTCCGCACACGTAAAATCCGTCCGTGCCGGTGCGGGCGGGGGTCAGCTGGAGGGCTCCGTGAGCGCCTGCGCACGCCGATAGCGTCAGCGCGCCCTCTTCGGTGAGCTGGCCGGAAGCGGACAGCGCCTCCATCACCGGCACGGCGCGGAAATCGGGATTGGCGGCAAGAAACGCTTCGATCCGGTCGCCGTTTTCTTCGGGCAGGACAGAGCAGGTCACATAGACCATGCGCCCGCCGGGCTTTACATATTTCGCGGCCTTGGCCAGCACCTCGTCCTGCTGGGTGATGCGGGTGGCGAGTGCCTTCTCCTTCAGGCGCCATTTGGTATCCGGCCTGCGCCGCCAGGTGCCCGAGCCTGTGCAGGGCGCGTCGATGAAGACCATGTCCATCTTGCCCGCAAGATCACCCAGCGCCTCGGCTTCCTTGCCGGTGCGCACCTGCACATTGCGCACGCCTGCCCGCTCCAGACGCGGCCAGATGGCGCGCAGGCGCCGCCAGTCATAATCCCACGCATAGAGCTGGCCGGTATTGTTCATCAGCGCAGCGAGAGAGAGCGTCTTGCCGCCCGCACCGGCGCAGAAATCGAGCACCTGCAGGCCTTCCACCGGCGCAGCGGCGAGCGCGGCGATCTGGCTGCCAATATCCTGCACCTCCACCCAGCCTTTCCCGTAAGCGGGAATGGCGTCAGCGGGCGGGGATTTGGCGCGCGGATCATGGCCGGGAATGCGGATAGCCGTGGTGAGCAATTCCGAAGGATCGGCGTTGATCTGGGCGCGCACAGCGCTAATCGCCTTTTCAGGATCAGTTTTGAGCGCATTGACACGCAAATCCACCGGCGCACGGCCCGCCATGCTGGCCCCTTCCAGCACCGCGTCCGCGCCAAACCCGCGCTCAAAGCTCGCGGCGAGCCATTCCGGGATTTCCGCGCGCGCATGCAGCGGCGCGTCATCAGAGAGAGTCGCCAGCATCCCTGCACGCTCGGCATCGGTCAGGGGTTCAGGCGCGTGCTCATCGCCTTCAAAGATGGCGGCGACGGCGTCCGGCCCCGTCTCCCATTCATGGGAGAGCGTGCCGAGCACCAGCGCGCGCGGTGTGTCAGCGCCCATCAGGTATGAGACAGAGCCCCTGCGCCGCAGACTGTCCAGCACGAGGCCGGAAATCCAGGCCCGGTCGCCAGAGCCCGCATAGCGATTGGCCTTGCCCCAGTCGCGCATGGCTTCCTTGACCGGCTGATGCCGGTTCAAAATGGTGTCCAGCACCTCGATGGCGGCGGCTATGCGCCCTGCGTCCCGCATCAGCTCGGGCTGGGATAGTTGGGCGCTTCGCGCGTGATGGTCACGTCATGCACATGGCTTTCGCGAAGCCCGGCATTGGTGATGCGCACGAAGACGGCGTTTTCCTGGAAGTCGGCAATCGTCTTGGAGCCGGTATAGCCCATCGCGGCACGAAGCCCGCCCACCATCTGGTGCAGGATCGGGCCAACCGGGCCCTTATAGGGCACCTGGCCTTCAATGCCTTCAGGCACCAGCTTCATGCGGTCGGTGACCTCTTTCTGGAAATACCGGTCGGCGGAGCCGCGCGCCATCGCGCCGACACTGCCCATGCCGCGATAGGATTTGTAGGATCGGCCCTTGTAGAGGAAGACCTCGCCGGGCGCTTCTTCCGTCCCGGCCAGCATGGAGCCCATCATCACGCAGTCCGCACCGGCCGCGATGGCCTTGGCGACGTCACCGGAATACTTGATCCCGCCATCGGCGATGACCGAGCCTTCAAAGCCTTGCGCCGCGCGGCGCGCTTCCATCACAGCCGTCAGCTGGGGCACGCCCACACCGGCGACGATGCGCGTCGTGCAGATCGAGCCGGGCCCGATGCCCACCTTCACGCAATCCGCGCCCGCATCGAACAGCGCGCGTGCGCCGTCATAGGTCGCGATATTGCCGGCAATGATCTGGGTGGTGTTGGAGGCGCGCTTGATACGGCGCACCTGCTCCAGCACAGCGGCGCTCATGCCGTGGGCGGTGTCGATCACGACCACATCCACACCCGCATCCATCAGCGCCTCGGCGCGCTCAAAGCCCGCATCGCCGGTGGTGGTGGCGGCAGCAACGCGCAGGCGGCCATGCTCGTCCTTGGCAGCGTTGGGATAGGCTTGCGCCTTCTCCATGTCCTTGACGGTCATCAGACCGACGCAGAAGCCATCCTCATCGACGACCAGCAGGCGCTCGATACGGTGCTTGTGCAGGAGGCGGCGCGCCTCTGCCTGATCGGCGCCGGGGCGCACGGTCACGAGATGATCCTTCGTCATCAGGCTGGCGACGCTCGCGCTCATATCGTCGGCAAAGCGCACATCGCGATTGGTGATGATGCCAATCAGCTTTCCGGGCCTGGCACCTGCCGCGCCGCCCTTGCCACCGCCCTCAACAACCGGAATGCCGGAGATGCGGTGATGGTCCATCAGGGCTTTAAGGTCCGCCAGGGTCGCGTCCGGCCCGATAGTGACCGGATTCACCACCATGCCGCTTTCATAGCGCTTCACGCGGCGCACTTCCTCGGCCTGCTCGAGGATTTCCAAATTGCGGTGAATGACGCCCAAGCCGCCGGCCTGTGCCATCGCGATGGCCAGCGGCGCTTCGGTGACAGTGTCCATCGCGGCAGACAGGATCGGGATATTCAGCCCGATCCGGGGCGTGACGCGCGTGCGCACATCTGCGTCTGCGGGGATAATTTCCGATGCACCGGGCTGCAAGAGCACATCATCGAAGGTGAGACCTTCAACAATCTCCATGGCGGAGACCTCCTTTTCTCTTGCGGGGCGGCTCTAACCCTGAATCCGCTTCGGCGCAAGGGGTGGTCTCATGCCCGCTCAGCCAATCGCTTCCTTAAGCCGCACAATGTCACTTTTGTGCGCCATCGCGGTGCTCGCCCGTTCAACGATCTCCGCCTTCAGGGCGCTTGTCTCCTTGCCAAGCTCAAGGCCTTCCAGTTCAGAGGCGGTTGCGCACAGCTGGCCCAGAGCGCGCATGACCTCCAGCTGGCCCGCCCCGTCACGCGCCAGCGCGATCACTGGTTCGCGCAAGGCTTCGGCTGCATCAAGGCCGGGATAGACGACGCGGGACAGAGCTTCGCGGTCTGCAGCATCGCTCAACACCTCGCACCATCCGGCAAAGCAGCGCTCCAGCGCTCGAACCGCGGAGATGGCCGTACCGGGATCATTGACGCCCGGCGACAGGGCACGTGACCCGATCTCGCTCAGGGCCGTCAGCCCAAGGCGCGGGTCAGCCTCCAGAGTGCGCACACTGCCCCGCACAAAACAGGGAAGGAGCTTTTGCGCGGTTTCAGCGCTGTCCGCGCCATACACGCGTGCAAGCTCCAGAGCCGGTCCGCACCTGTCCCCCGGAACGGCGAGTACTTCTACGTGCACATCCAGCCTCTTTGCCGTGTGGTCCAGTGCACGCAGATCGATCATCTGCACATAGGCGGGCCGCTCAGCGCGCAACGCATAAGCCCCGCCCTTGCCCAGCACAGACTGCCCGGCGGACGGCGGAAGGCAGGCAAGCGCCCTGAAAGCATCCTGCGTCGCCGCTTCGACCTTCGAGATCGCATCCTCGACATCGCCGAGCGTTGAAAGCTGGCGGATCCACTGGATGAGCACGATCACCACCATCAGGGTAGCCAGTACGGTCAGTGCGAACAGCATGGCCTCGCCGCCTTCGGCCAGTAGCCCGCTATTGAGCGCCACCAGCCCGATCATGCTGAAAATGAATGCTCCCAGGAATGTGGCAATGGCGCTCTGTGCGCCGCCGCCTTGAATGAGGATCGGCCTTGCGCGCGGTGTGGCCGCATCGCTGACAGCCTTCAGGGACGTAGCCATCGTCGTCAGCGAAAAGATCGTTACGGCCAGCAGGCTGGACGACAGAACATTGAGGATGGTGCGTATGGCGTCCTGCTCGATCGCGTCGGCCAGTACATCCGGAACGATGAATTCGGCCAGCGGAGCCGCAAAAACCAGCGCCATGGCACCGCCCGCATACAAAGCCGGCAAAAACCAGAGCGAGCCGGTGATCCGGCCTATGAGTAGTTTGATACGTTCCATGAAAACCCGCCCGATATCCCGTCTGATAACCCCTGCACGCCGTAACCGTTCCCAAACATCGTTGGCAAAGGGCTTGCCGCGATTGCCGAATGCGCCCCAGTGTACCCCCCGAATTCACTGACAAGGGACACAGCGAATATGATCGGGCGTCTGGACGGCAAGGTGGCAGTAATCACAGGCGGCGCGAGCGGCATCGGCAAAGCCAGCGTGGAGCGTTTCATCGCAGAAGGCGCCTATGTGGTAATGGGTGATCTGGAAACCGCGCGCGGCGAAGCCATCGCGCAGTTTCACGGGCCAAAACTCGCCTTCCGCACCACCGACGTGAAGAGCGCGGCCGACATCAAGGCGCTGATCAATCTGGCCATCGAACGTCACGGGCGGCTGGACGTGCTGTTCAACAATGCGGGCTCCGCCGAGCCGGACTATCCGGTGGAGAAGATCGAGGCCGGCGCATTCGATCATGTAATGCACCTGCATTTGCGCGCCGCCCTGTTCGGCATCAAGCACGCTTTGCCCCACATGCAGGCCGCTGGCGGGGGATCGATCATCTCCACCTCCAGCGTTGCCGGAATTGGTGTGAATTACGGACCCCTGCTTTACTCGGTTGCCAAGGCCGCGCTGATTCATCTGACTAAGGCAACCGCCGTCCGGCTGGCCCCGCACAAGATACGCGTGAACTGCATCAATCCGGGCATGATCGCGACGGCCGTGTTCGGCCGCGCCTTCGGGCTGGATCAGGACGCGGCAGAGGCAGCCCAGCCCAAGCTGGAAGAGCTCGGAGCCTTCGCCCAGCCCCTTCCCGTAGGCGGCAACCCGGTCGATATCGCCAATGCGGCCGTGTATCTGGCCAGTGACGAGGCGCGCTTCGTGACGGGGCAGGCACTGGTGGTTGATGGCGGCCTGACCACAGGCACCGTGCCTGATCCCAATGGCGGCACCGCGGCGATCCTTGCAGACCTGCTGGGCGTGGACCTGGCGGCATGGAAAGCAGAGCACGGCATAGGGTGATGCCGTTAACCTGCGGCTAACCTTGCGGGCAAGGCAGAGGCGGTTCAGCTCGCCTCTGGCACGATAACTGCGAGTCACCACCCGAACTGAACGTGGAGGCCCATGTCATGTTGCGCTGTGAGACGATCAAGGCAGACGCCCTGAGCAGACAAGACCGTCAGGCATGGGCCAGAATGGCGCAGGCCACCGGACTGGCCTCGCCCCTGCTCCATCCTGAGTTTGCCGAAGCGGTGGCCACGACCCGCAACGATGTGGAAATCGCCCTGTTCCGCGACGCGAATGGTCTTGCGGCGGTGTTTGCCTATCATCGCCGGCCAGGTGGCTTCGCCCGCCCGATCGGATCGGCATTCTCCGACATTCATGCCATTTTGCGCCGCGCTGACGTTTGCGCGCGCGATGAGGACTTGCTGGCACTGGCAGGCCTGTCACGGGCCCGTTTCGCCGCCCTGTTCACACCGGACAAGCCACCGGCCGCCGGGCTTGAGCCGGTGGGCCCGTCGCGGGCCGCTGTGAAACGTACGACATCGCAGGCGCTGGTGGCCGAGCTGCAGGCAGAGCACCCGAAACGTTACAAGGATTTCCGGCGCCGCCTGCGCAAGCTGGAGGCAGAGCACGGCAAGATCAGCCTCGAAGTATCCACCGATCCGGCAACGCTTGATGAGCTGATAGGCTGGAAACGCCTGCAGTATCGCCAGACGGGTCGGCATGACGTGCTGGCACCGCGCTGGACCGCGAAAATGATGCATACCCTGTTCGCCAGACAGGCCGGACCGGTCAGGGGACGGCTTTACACCCTGCGCGCCGGAGAGCGCCTGATAGCAGCGGAATACGGGCCGGAAGGCCACGGCACATTCCATCCCTGGCTGGCCGCCTACGATCCCGAGATGTCGGCCTACTCACCGGGTCATCTTCTGGTCTTTCTACTCCTGTCGCGCATGGAGGAGTTCGGCCTCACCCGCTACGAGATGGGTACCGGGCATGAGGACTATAAAAAGTACTTCACCAATCACCGCTCCGAGCTCTTCAGCGGAGTGGCGCGCGCGCCGCACCTGGAAGAACGGTTGCGCGAGGCGGCTGCGCAACTGATACGCGCAAGTCTGGCACTGTGTGGTGAACGCGTGCGTGGCTTTGGCGAGCGTATCCACAGCCGGATCGACCATATCGCGGCCGCCGAAATCAGCACAGCAGGGCGCTGGGCCGGGCTTACCCGGGCAGCCAGCACGTTGCTAGCCGGTCAACGGGGCAACTGACCCCCGCCTGCAAAGCCGCACAGAAAAAAGGCGCGGTCCAATGGGCCGCGCCTTTCTCATAGCGTCAGATGTGCGGAGGGCTACTCTTCATCCTCCCAGCCCCAGGGCGTGGGCGGCGTATCAACCGGATTGGTGAGATCAAACGTCACCTCGAACAGGCGGTTCGGACGCGTCAGCGTGTAAACGAATGTGGTATCGGTGACTTCCATGATCCAGATATTGTCCATGGAAACCGGGATACCCTCCCGCTCGAACAGATCCTTTGAGAACTGGTCAGCGGGAAATTCCACACGCGCCGATACCGGCGGGAAGACGCTCTCGCCGCCATACTGGGTGAGCGTATCTTCTGATCCATCTTCATGGCGGTGGTCATGCTTCAGCCGCAGGCGGCCATCGTCCAGACGGGTGATCAGCCATGTGCGTGAATGGTTATTGCCGACATGGAACGGTACGCGCACCTCGTCTTCGAAGCACTCGCGCACGTGCATGACGAGGCGCTGACCGGCAAAGTCTCCGTCCATTTCGACCGGCGGGCTGGTGATCTCGCCCTCGAACGACTGACCACAATACTGGGACAGGCCTTCAATCAAACCATCCGCCGCCGGGGCGGCATCGGCGCTTGCATCCAGCGGCTCAGCCGGATCACGGGCCAGCTCAGGAATGGGCTCATCATTAACAGCCCCAACGCCGTCGGACGCAGTGTGCGGCTGTGTAGCCGGATCGGGCACGGGCTGCGGATCAGGAACGGTATCGGCGGGATCACAAGCGGCTAGCAGCGCAGCCAGCGCGACTGAGCCCCCCAGAGTAGCATAGCGGGACAGGGTCATTCGGCAGCCTCCAGTCGCGACTTAACGAGCTTCTGGACCTTTTTCACCGCCCGGTCGCGTTTCAGGCGCGAGAGGTAATCGATGAAGAGCACCCCTTCGAGATGGTCCATTTCGTGCTGTATGCACACCGCGAACAGATCCTCTGCGATCTCTTCACGTTCATTGCCATCATAGTCGAGATACTTAACGCTCACCCGCGCCGGGCGTTCCACCTCGTCATAAACATCCGGGATGGACAGGCAGCCCTCGCTATAAGGCTTTGTTTCTTCTGTCAGCGGTGTGACGACCGGGTTGACGAAATAGCGCGGAGAGTCGCGCTTTTCGGACAAATCCATCACGATCACACGCTTGTCGACGCCGATCTGGATGGCTGCAAGGCCGATGCCATCGGCCTCGTACATGGTTTCCACCATGTCATCCATCAGGTCACGAAGCGCATCATCCACGCGCTCCACCGGCTTTGAAACCAGTTTCAGGCGCGGATCGGGAACAGTCAGTATAGGGTGTACAGCCATGGTCTTAGAGGTAATGGGCAAAAGGGTTTCGATCAAGCATCGCTGCCTTCACTTTCAGCCGGTGCAGCCAGCGAACGCGGCGTTTCATCGACCTGTGCGGGGCCTTCCAGCGCTTTTGAGCCGGACGCCGCGTTGAGTTCGGCCATCTTGCGCGCCGAGACCAGAACCCTCCCCTCAAGCGAGGCTACCGCGCTGTTATAATTAGTGGTTGCAGATTTGAGACCCGAACCCACACGGCCAAGATGGCCGGTAAAGGTCTGCAGCCGGTCATGAATCTCGCTGCCGAGCGCGGCAATCTTGCGTGCATTGTCTTCCAGCGCCTGCTGGCGCCAGCCATAGGCCACCGCCTTGGCCAGAGCCAACAGAGTGGAGGGCGTGACGATAATCACGTCCTGCGCGATCGCCTCATCAAACAGGCCCGGCTCTTCCTCCATCGCGGCGGAGTAGAAACTCTCGCCAGGGATGAAGAGCGCCACGAAGTCGATCGCCCCCTCCACCGACTTTGCGTATTCCTTGCTGGCGAGCTGGCGAATATGGGTTTTCACCTGCATGGCATGACGGCGCAGATGCTGCTTTCGGCTGACCTCGTCAGGCGCTTCAACCGCATCGAGATAGGCCGTCAGCGCCACCTTGGAATCGATGACGAAACGCCCGCCGCCAGGCAGGCGCACCACGAAATCCGGGCGCAGGGAAGCCCCTTCGCTATCGCGCGCCTGATACTGGCTTTCATAGTCGATGCCTTTGGTAAGCCCGGCCAGCTCCAGCACGTTCGCCACGGTACGCTCGCCCCACTGGCCGCGCGTGGTGGAGGAGCGCTGCAACGCGTTGACGAGCTTTGAGGTCTCCTGCTGCTGACCGGCGAGGCCCTGGCGCAGGGCGTTGATCTGCTCGCCCAGCTCGCCGCGATGGGCGGCGCGCTCTTTCTCGATATGGTCAACCGTCGCCTTGAACTGGTCGAGCTTCTCGCGGATTGGCGTCACCAGCTCCTTCACGCTGCCTTCGGCTTTTTCCTGGTTCTGCTTGAAGGTCTCGGCGGCGCGATCGAGGAAAGCTTTCTGGGATTTATCCAGCGCCTCGTTGGCGAGCAGCTGGAACTTCTCCTGCACGGCATTGGAAAGCTGGGTCAGGCTCTCGCGCTCGCGCTTCACCGCCTCGGCCTCGGCTTCGATTCTCGCGTTCAGGGCAGCGGCAGCCTGCTCGGCCTCGCGCCGGGCCGCGCGTTCCCCCTCCAGTTCAGCCTGGCGCTGCGCGCGTTCGGTGTCATGGCGCCGCTCGGTCTCGGCCAGACGTTCCTGCAGGGATGCGGCGCGGGCAGCGGCGCCGCGCAACCAGAGAAAGGTCAGCACGGCGCCGGCCAGAAGGCCGCCTGCAGCGATAAGGGCGATGTTCAGCATGTCCATGACGTCACTCTGACTGCAATTTTTGCGAATCGAAAGCGCAGCCTAGACCAGTGCGCCTCTGTTGCAGCCCGCCGACTTGCCAGTGTTCACATCTATGTCAGCAGGGCAACGAAGGGTGGCCAGACGCGTTGCCATCCCTATCTGAGCGTGTGAACGCTAACCGCAACAGTTTGGGGAGACCTGCCTATGTTCCGCACCACCCTTGCCGCCAGCCTTCTTCTGACCGTCAGTGCAGGCGCGCTGTCAGCACAGGACGTATATGAGACCGAGCAGGCGAACTTCCGCGTCGAAACTGTCGCTGAGGGCCTGAACATCCCGTGGTCCATCGGCTTTCTGCCGGATGGCGCGATGATCGTCACCGAACGCGATGGCGGCTCGCAAGGCCTGCGCATTATTGACGCTGACGGGCATTTGCGCGCCGAACCCGTGACCGGCATGCCGGAAGATGTTGTGGTCAATCGCCAGGGCGGGCTGTTTGATGCCATCCCGCACCCGGATTTTGCTGAGAACCGCCTTGTCTACATTTCCTATGCGCAAGGCACCCGCGAAGCCCACCGCACCGCGCTGATCCGCGCCCGGCTGAGCGATGACCTGACCGCTCTGGAGGACGTGGAAGAGCTGTTTGCCGTCAATTACGACATCGCGACCAACCGGCACCATGGCGGCAAGATTCTCTTTGACCGGAACGGTTATCTCTGGCTCTCGCTCGGCGATGGCGGCAACCACTATGACGAGGCGCAGAACCCGGAAAATCATATCGGCACGCTGATTCGCCTGAACGACGATGGCTCGGTGCCGTCAGACAATCCCTTTGCCGATGGCGATGGCGGCGCGCCGGAAGTGTGGAGCTACGGCCATCGCAACATTCAGGGGCTGGTCCAGCATCCGGAAACCGGCACGATCTGGAGCCATGAGCACGGCCCGCGCGGCGGTGACGAGGTCAACATCCACCGGGAGTCCGGCCTCAATTACGGCTGGCCGGAAATCACCTACGGCATCGAGTATGATGGCTCGATCATCACCGAGGACCGTGAACGCGAAGGCATGGAGCAGCCCATATGGTACTGGACGCCCTCCATCGCCAATTCGGGCGCCGCATTCTACACCGGCGATGCCTTCCCGCACTGGCAGAACGACCTGTTCGTGGGCGCTCTGGCCGGCATGCACGTCGCCCGGCTGGAGACCGACGGTGACCGGGTGATCGGGCAGGAACGTCTTCTGGAAGACCTTGAAGAGCGTATCCGCGATGTCCGCACCGGCCCGGATGGCTATATCTACATCACCACCGACAGCGATGAGGGCCGCGTGCTGCGGCTGGTGCCGGCGGAGTAACCTTCGACGCTTACGCTGGCCGCCGTGACCTGAACGCGGCGGCCAGCGTGCCGTCATCAAGATAATCAAGCTCGCCGCCTACCGGCACGCCACGCGCCAGCGAGGTGATCGATACGCCGGTATGGGCGAGCCTGTCCGCGATGACATGGGCCGTCGTCTGGCCATCCACCGTGGCATTGAGCGCCAGGATCACCTCGCTGACCGATCCATTGCCCGCACGTTCGATCAGGCTGGCAAGATTGAGATCGTCAGGACCGACGCCATCCAGCGCAGACAGGACCCCGCCCAGCACATGGTATTTGCCGGCAAAGGCTCCTGCCCGCTCCAGCGCCCAGAGATCACCTACCGTCTCGACCACGCAGATCACGCTGTCGCCGCGCTTGGGATCGCGGCAGACCGTGCAAGGGTCTGATACGTCCAGATTGCCGCAAATACTGCAGGGGCGGATTTTCTCCGCTGCCTCGGCCATCGCGGCGGCCAGCGGCTCCATGAGTGCCTCACGCTTCTTCATCAGATGCAGGGCAGCCCGGCGCGCAGAACGCGGCCCCAGCCCCGGGAGCTTGGCCAGAAGCTGGATGAGCCTCTCGATTTCCGGGCCTGCCGTACCTGCCATCTTGCTCTCTCGCGCGCAGCGGGCGCGAATCACGCACCCGTAATGATGGCAAGACTAGCGGTGGCTACGCCCCGCAACAGCCCCGGGATTTCAGCGCACTCAGGGCTTGATGCCGAACGGCATGTCGAAGCCCGGCGGCAGGCCGAGCCCGCCTGCAGCTTCGCGCAGAACCTTGGCTTGTGCCTCATCGGCCTTGCGGCGCGCATCGGACAGTGCCGCCAGCATGAGGTCTTCGAGAATTTCCGGTTCTGACGGGTCAATGAGCGACGGGTCGATGGAGACCTTGCGCGGTTCGCCCTTGGCTGTGGTGGTAATTTTCACCAGACCGGCACCCGCCTCACCTGTCACCTCCACGGCGTCTAGCCGGGCCTGTGCCTCGCCCATTTTCTTTTGCATTTCCTGGGCCTGTTTCATCAGGCCGGCGAAATCTTTCATGGTTTGCGCTCCTGACGCTGGGTTTCTGCGTCCGTCATCTGGGAAGGCGGGTTCTCCGGCTCAACCGTCGTCACTGCTTCCAGCTCGGCGCCGGGAAACAGCGTCATGGCGCGCACTACCATCGGATCGCGGAGCGCGCGTTCGCGCAAGGCCTCGGCCTCACGGCGGCGGCGCTCGCGCATGGTCTCACCGCCCAGCGCGCGGCCCTGACTGTCCACCAGCCAGCGTGCGCCGGTCTGCGCATGCAGGAAGCCCGCAAGACGGCTGGCGAGGTCTTCGGGCGCGCCCTTGGCCGCTTCAAATACGAGCTTGCCCTGCCCGATGGACACAAGGCGCACAAAGCGCTCCACCTGATCGCGCAGCAAGGCTTCACGCTCGCGGTCCAGAAGGGCGATCACGTCTTCCAGGCTGGATGGGTCGGAATTCGTGGCCGGCTCAGGCTCCGCGTCTGCGGGCTGGTATTCGGCTTGCGGACCTGCTGGGCCATGTCCGCCACTGGCCTGCCCTGCTGGCGCGGGCACAGGCGCGCCCGCCTCCAGCGCCGCAATCAGCCGGGCAGCGTCTTCCGGGCCGGGCAGGCTGGCGGCCGCCATCAGGCGGATTACGCTCATCTCTACGGCCGCCATCGGATCGGGCGCCGAGCGCACATCCTCAAGCCCCGAGAGCGCTGTTTTCCAGAGGCGGGTGAGGCTGGCCAGCGAATGCGTATCGGCCAGCTCACGCAGGCGCGCGGCAGTTTCCGGCGCCTCGGCAAGGTCCGCCTTGCCGTCTGTTGCCTTCACCCGGCTCATCGCGTGCAGATAATCCAGCAGGTCACGCATCAGCACTTGCGGATCAGCGCCGGCGGCGTACTGGCTTTCCAGCTCTGCGAGCGCCGCTTCGCCCTTGCCCGTCAGGGCAGCGTCAAGAAGATCGAGCACGCGTGAGCGGTCCACCAGGCCCAGCATCTCGCGCACCTGCGAGGCGGGAACCGGGCCCGTCTCACTGCCCTGAACTATCGCCTGATCGAGCAGGGAGAGCGCGTCGCGCACCGAGCCTTCGGCAGCGCGGGCGATCGCGTCGAGGCCGCCATCTTCAACCTGCGCGCCCTCAAGATCGCATATCCGCTTCAGATGGGCGCTGAGCGCATCGCGCGGCACGCGGCGCAGATCAAAGCGCTGACAGCGGCTAAGCACTGTGACCGGGACTTTGCGTATCTCGGTCGTCGCGAAGATGAACTTCACATGCGGCGGCGGCTCTTCGAGCGTTTTCAGCAATGCGTTGAACGCATTGTTGGACAGCATGTGCACTTCGTCGATGATGTAGACCTTGTAGGGTGCCGACACGGGCGCGTAGCGCACCCCGTCCAGAATTTCACGTATATCGCCGACGCCAGTGCGCGAGGCGGCGTCCATCTCCAGCACATCGACATGGGCCGAGCGGGCAATGGCATCGCAATGACGGCCCGGTGGATCAATATCCACGCTGGGGCCGGAGCGCTCGTCCGATTCGTAGTTCAGTGCGCGGGCGATGAGGCGCGCGGTCGTCGTCTTGCCGACACCGCGCACGCCGGTGAGCATATAGGCCTGCGCAATACGGCCCGACTGGAAGGCATGGGACAGCGTACGCACCATGGCGTCCTGCCCGATGAGATCGGAAAAGCGCTGCGGGCGGTATTTGCGGGCCAGAACCTGATAGGCGGCACTGGCAGGCGGCGGCTCGAAGCCCGGCAGGGCCGGTCCCGGCTCATCGGCCTCCAGCGCAGGGGCGCCGCTATCTGGATCCTGATCATCCATGGACGGGCAAGGCCCCTTCTTGCGGCGTGCTGCCCAGAGCGCCGGCATGGCGCAGCCGGGCCCTTCAGGCGAAAGCGGGTGGAAGGCGGCGGAAGACCGGACGGCGACCCGAACCGAAACTCGTTACGGCTGCTTCCTTCCGGACCTGACCGGGTTGGCGAGGGGCTCGTCCGCCGCCGGCCTTCCTGCTCCCTAGTATCGGGATCGCGGACAGGTTTCGCAAGCGCGGTGTCAGCCTTCTTCCAGCGTGTCGCGCAGGAAGGCGGCGTGCTGGCATAACACTCCGACCAGGCGTTCATCGCCATTGGCCGCGACCAGCTGGTTCAGCCAGTCCTCCACGATGACTGACTGCGTCGCCAGCCAGTCGCGCACACGCGGCTCGAGGGCACTCACAGGCTCACCACTGCGCCTGCCGCCATGGCGGGATGGTTCAAGATTGATGACCTTGCAGATTGCCGGGCTCATGGGTTGATTCCCCTGTTGCACACCCAACTTGCGAGTCATTCTCATTCGCGTCAACAGGTGGATATGAAAAAGCCCCCGCGGCCAAATGACCACGGGGGCTCTTGTAAGGCCCCGCTACAGCGGAGCCGTCACATTCATGCCAGACTAGAAGCGGCGGACGTAGGAAATGCCGAACGCGTCAGCATTGCCATTGCCGTTCACGAAGTCATAGCGGGTGTAGTCGACGCGGATGGCGTTCGGGCCGGCGAAAGCCCATTCTGCACCACCACCGAACGCCCAGCCGTCCACATCGCCGCTAAAGGCAATGCCAGCCGCCGAAGCGCTAACGTCGAAGTAGGTGTAGCCACCGCGCGCGAAGACCGAGAACTGGTCGTTCAGCGGCAGACGGGCAACGCCATAGATGCCGACGCCATAGTCGATCTCGGACGTGATGGTGGTCGCACCGAACGTGGTGGACTCATCGCCCAGACCGAACAGCAGATCACCTTCCACCGAGAACATCGGGGTGATGTCGTAGCTGCCGCGCAGGGTCAGCGTGTCATACGTAGCACCGTCGGTGTCGATGGCCTGGTAGCCAGCACCCAGACGGAACGGGCCTTCCTGAGCGGAAGCGGCACCAGCGAGAACAGCAATGGAAGACACTGCGATAAGGAGAGATTTCATCTGATTCGACCTTTCGTCTTTTTGGGACCCCCCGGGCCCGTGCGACGAGAGATGAGGGTGCCTCTCATGCATCCGCAAGAGGCCGCCAGCTGTTAATGACGCAGTGCAATACACTCCTGTGTCTTTCCGGATACGGACTAAGGCGCAAGCAAGGCAATTAAGGCAATAATGCCTTGATCTCAAACCTTTATACAGGATCCAGTAAGGTTTCTGTAATGTTCGCAGATGCGATATCCCTACGGGCTTGCCAGCCCGGCCGCATCAGGGCGCAATGAGCCGTTCGAAGAAACGAGGATGGCTGATGCATCTGACATTCACCCGTTCGCCGCTGGACCATTCCGGCGTGCAGCGGACCAATCCCGCCTTTATCGAAGCCTGCCTGTCCCACCCTGCGGCGAGAGCGATTCTGCTCACCGGCGGCGATGTGGTGCTCTCGCCAGAGGGAGAGCCCGAGATACTGCACCCGGCACAGACCAGCACCCTTGCTCTGGAGCGCCCGGGCCTCGTGTTTCTCGGGCTGGAAGGTGAGACACCCTGGTTTGCGGCGAGCATTCAGCCGGGCACGATCCCTCCCGGCCTCGACTTCCGGCGCGCCACCATGATCGCCGAACCGGACCTGGCCGCCATACTGGGAAGGGCGCGGGCCATATTGAGCTGGCACGGCCGCAGGCATTACTGCTCCAATTGCGGCGCGGAGAACGCACCCGCTGAAGGCGGCACCAAGCTGGTTTGCCCCTCCTGCGGGACCGAACACTTCCCGCGCACGGACCCCTCGGTCATCATGCTGCCCTATAGCGGGGACCGCTGCGTCATGGGCCGTCAGCCAGCCTGGCCGCCGGGCCTGTTTGCCACGCTGGCAGGCTTCATGGAGCCGGGTGAAACGATAGAGGAGGCTTGCGCACGCGAGGTCGCCGAGGAAACCGGGCTGAAGGTCATGTCTGCACGATATGTAGCCAGTCAGCCCTGGCCCTTCCCGTCCACGCTGATGATCGGCCTGTTGGCCGAGATAGAGCCGGGCGAGCCGGTGGCTGCCGACGACATTGAGGAGGCGCGCTGGTTTACCCGCGCAGAAGTGCGTGAGCTCTATGAAGGGCCCATGATGCGCTGGGGACCGCCCCACTACTCAATTTCACGCCTGCTGATTGAGACGTGGCTGAACGGCGGCTAAGGCAGGCGCGACGACCTGCCCCATGGGCAGGCTGTCACCGCATTGGTACTGCTCAAGCGTCACCAACCCTGCTATTTGCAGGGGTGCTAATCGCGTCAAGCGGTTGCACAGGGCGGCGGAGCGTGCCAAACACCGGCGCAATTACAGTCATGTCTGGTCGAGAGGACGTCGATGGGCGATCTGTTCTGGAACAAGGTAGCGGGCGCGGTTCTGGCCATCCTGCTTGTTGTCATGGGTCTACGCGAAATTGGCGATATCGCCTTCACCACGCGTGCGCCTGAAACACTGGGCTTCCCGGTGGACCCGGCTCTGCTGGAGGGGCCTGCCGGTGCCCAAGAGGAAGTGTCCGGGCCGGTTGATTTCGGCAGCCTGCTTGCCACCGCCAGCGTTGATGCGGGTGAGCGCGTCGCACGGCGCTGCGTAGCCTGCCATACGTTTGAGCAAGGCGGCGCCAACGGCACCGGCCCCAACATGTGGGGTGTGCTTGGCCGTGCTGTCGCCAGCGTCTCCAGCTTCAACTATTCCAGTGCCATGCGCGATTATGGCGCCGATGGCACCCAGTGGCTCTACCAGAACATGTACGACTATCTGGAAGCGCCGCGGCGCTATGTGCCTGGCACCTCGATGGCTTTTGCAGGCCTTCGCAGCCAGGAAGACCGTATAAACCTGATCGCCTACATGCACTCCATGGGCAGCTCCGGCCTTCCCTTCCCCGAACCGCTCCCCGAGGAGCCGGCCATTGAGGAAGAAGGCGAAACGCCCCAGGTTGCAGCAACGGAAACGCCTGGCGCACCGGATACAGCCACCGAAGCTGGCGAGGATATGGGCGAGCTGGCCCAGCCGGCTCAGGATCTGCCGGACACCGAGCCCGCCGACGATGCTGCGGAGCGTCCTGAAGGCGAGGAGTAACGCTTTCCCGCCGCCACACATTGAAAAGGGCGCTTCGATCGAAGCGCCCTTTTTGTTTGCCGAGCCTGCAGCGGCCTAACCTCTGGCGTTGGGAGCGCGGAAAATACCGCTGATCGGCGCATGATGGCGGGCAATGCGATCCACTGCGAGATGGAGCGGCTCAACCGCCGCCGCCATGTGAAATGCGTTGGCGTGCAGCAGGTGCACCGCATCCGTCATGATGCCGACATGGCCCGGCCAGAACACCAGATCTCCGCGCTGCAGCCCGGCCAGCGAATCTGCCACAGGCACCTTGCTCCAGCGCTCCTGCGCCCAGGCCTCCTGATCACCGCTATCGCGCGGGATGCGTATGCCTGCCGCCTCCATGCTCACCTGGATCAGGCCGGAGCAGTCCAGCCCCAGGCTTTCCTTGCCCCCCCACAGATAGGGTGAGTGCAGGAAGCGCTCGGCAACGGCCACCCAGTCAGGCTCGCTGGCATCCAGTGCCGTGAGATGCCCGGTGAAGACCCAGCCCTGACGCTGGCTTTCGATAAACTTCCCCTCCCGGCGGCCGGCCGCGATCTTGGCATTGAGCGAGAGCAGGAAACGCGGGGGCGATTTCAGATCCGGCTCGCTGAACACATAGGTGCGCACCGCGCTGACACGGTGGGTCGGAATCAGCACTGGCGCCGACAGCGCGGCCATATCGACATAGCCGCGATAGCCATCATGGCGCGACATGCCCCGCGCCCAGCCATCCGATTCGTCTTCGACGCAAAACACCTCTCCAGCCAGCAGCTGGCTGTCCATCATGGCGTCGTCACGCGGCTCGCGCCGGATGGCGGTTACGCCTGCGGTCACCTGGAAGTCTTCAGCCATGGGGCGCTCCATAACGGGCCTTGAGAGCCTCATAGAGAGCACGCCCCGCCAGCATCTCGCCGCCCAGCGGACGGCCCGGGCGGGCCTTGGGATTCCAGCCATAAATATCGAGATGCACCCAGGCCTTCGTATCGACGAAGCGGCGCAGGAACAATGCCGCGGTGATGGAACCTGCCATAGGTCCTGACCCAGTATTGGAGAGATCGGATATCTCGCCTTCAAGCTGGCTGTCATATCCGCTCCAGAGCGGCATGCGCCAGACCGGATCATCCACTTGGCTGGCGGCTGCGGCGATGTCTGCAGCAAGCGCCTCATCGTCGGTGTAGACCGGGGCCAGCTCCGGCCCGAGCGCGATACGCGCGGCGCCCGTCAGCGTCGCCATGTCGATGACGAGCTCCGGCTTGTCCTCGCATGCGCGCGTCAGTGCGTCGCCGAGCACCAGACGCCCTTCGGCATCGGTATTGCCGATCTCGACCGTCAGGCCTTTGCGCGACGGTAAAACATCGCCGGGACGGAAGGCATTCCCGGAAATGGCGTTCTCCACGGCTGGTACCAGCACCTGAAGGTGAACCGGCAGGCCCGCATCCATGATCATGGTGGCAAGGCCAAGAACGTTGGCCGCGCCGCCCATATCCTTCTTCATCAGCAGCATATTGCTGCCGCCCTTGATATTGAGGCCGCCAGAATCAAAACACACGCCCTTGCCGACCAGTGCGACGCGTGGATGGGACGGGTCTCCCCAGACCAGCTCGATCAGGCGCGGCGCATCGGTGGATGCGCGGCCAACAGCATGGATCATCGGATAGTTCTGCTTGAGCAGGTCGTCGCCGACAATGCTCGTCACCTTGGCACCAAAGGGCTTTGCGATGGTGCGGGCCGCATCTTCCAGATGGCTCGGCAGCATATCGCCTGCTGGCGTGTTGATCAGGTCGCGGCAAACTGTAACGCCGGCGATGATACGCAAGGCGTCCGCTTCATCAGCGCCTGCAGGCAGATGAAAGCGTGCAGGCGCACGCTGCGCGGCGCGGTAGCGGGTGAACTGGTAGCTGCCGAGGCCGAGTGCCGTGGCAAGCACTGTCGGATCCCAGTTGCGCGGCATGCCGCCAATGCGCCAGTCGCCCTCGGGCAGGCTCAGCGCGGCATTGCCTGCGTCAAACGGAGTGAGCGCGTCACCGACGCCGTAAAGCGCATCGCCGTCGCCAGGAAGGACGACCATCTCACCCAGCTTGCCGGAAAAACCGGCGGCGCGGGCGTGGCCAGCAGCCTCCTCGCCCACCCCGGACAGCACCGAATCAAGGTCAGCGCGCGCGGTGAGGTGAACGGTACGGGCCGTATCGGCGGCATCGGCGAATGCAAAACTCATCAAACTCTCCAGACAACTCACAAGGACGAACCGGCAAAGCGAAGCGTTAACGGCTTCTTGACCGGCCCACCCGAAAGATAGGGACCATAACGGTCCGCGTTAACAGGGTTAGATCATGTCCATGCGTTTGTCCGCTGCAGCCTTCACCGCCGCCAGCGCGCTGGCCCTTGGAGCATGTGCGACCACGGCCGCCCCTCCCTCTGCGCAGGAAGCCGCGCTGGTTCTGGACATGGAATCGCGCTCAATCGTGCCAGCCACAGCCGCCGAACGCCGGTCCATCGCCAATCAGGATCTGCTGACGCAGGCTGCGTTCTGGGCCGAGGCCTATGAGCTCAACCCCGCCGACCGGGAAGCCGCCACGCAGCTGGCGGGCGTTCTACGCCAGCTCGGCAGCACCCAGCGGTCCATGGAAGTCGCGCGTCAGGCGCTGGCCCTGTTTCCCGAGGATGCCGCGCTTCTGGGCGCCTACGGGCTGGCATTGGCAGCTGAAGGGCGAGGCCAGCAAGCCATCGAGCCACTGACACGGGCGGCTCAGGCAGAGCCTGGAAACTGGCGCCTCATCAATGCGCTGGGTGTCTCGCTGGAACAGGCCGGGCGCACCAGTGCGGCACGTGCCCGGTTCCAGGAAGCCATGACAATCGCGCCCGATGAACCTTCAATCCTGTCCAACCTGGCATTGTCACATGCCTTGGCAGGCGAACCGGAGCAGGCCGAAACGCTGTTGCGCCGGGCCATGGACAATGATCTTGCCTCGGCGCAAATCCGCCAGAACCTGGCGCTTGTGCTTGCCCTGCAGGGACGGTTTGATGAGGCTGAGCGCATTGCCACCATCGACACCACGCCGCAGATGGCGGCCGCCAACATGGCCTATGTCCGGGCGATGATGACCAGCCCGCGCCGCTGGGACAGCCTGAACGACGCTGCGCTACGCGGCAGTCATCCGTAAGAAGCCGCCGCTCCAGCTATTGCTCGAACGGGTCGTCTGCTCCGGCATTGGCAGGCCGGGCCATGGGCGGCGGAGCGGGCACCGCTTCTTCGGTCTTCTTGAGAGGAAATCCGACTTTCAGCTCCGGCGAAACCAGCGTGTGGTCGAATCGGAAATCTTCCACCAGGTCGCGCAATTCCTGCGGGGCCTTGCCATCCCTGGAGGCCTCGATCGCGCGGTAGAGCGCGAACAGCCGCAGATAGCCCTTGTCATCGCGTGACAGATCCGTTTCGTCGAGACGCGCGCAGATGACCGTGAGCCGGGTTGTGGCAGGCTTGCGCCGCCCTGCAGCCAGATCAAGCACGGCAGCGGTAAGTTCGACCTTCCAGCCTATGTCCGCAAAATCGACTTTCTTCGGCACAGCGGCCAGCTCCGCGCGCGCCTTGGCGACATTGCCGGCGCGCAAGGCCTCAAGCGCATTGCTGCACGCAGCCTGGGCCAGACGAATCTCGTCACGCCGACGTTCCTCGGCCTTACGTCCACCAAACATGACTTTAGCCCCTGATGGCTGGAGCAGCCCAGCCTATAGCATGCCGCCGCGCAGAAGAACCCTTGCCGCCCGCGCGCGCGGCGCACCCTCGACGCGATTGTTTACGCCATCACCTGTATCCAGAAAGAGGTTTAAGCAGTCCATTGCGGGATTTACGTATCCGCCCCTCCGTTGAAGCATTTACAGCACAGGCCAGCAGTGAATAAATCGTTCGCTGGCATGGGAGCATATCGATGATTGAATGGCTTGGCCCGAATGCGGGATGGCTGGCGCTCGCCCTTCTGGGTGTGATGCTGGCGGTGTTCGCGTCCGAGCGCTTCCCGCCGGAAATGGTGGCCATCGGGGCGGTGGCCGTGTTTCTCCTCCTCGGCTTGCTCGACAGCGCCAGCATGGTGGGGGCCCTGGCCAATGCTGCGCCGCTGACTATTGCCTGCATGTTTGTCATTTCGGCTGCGCTGGTGCGAACAGGCGCCATCCTTGAGGTCAGCCGCTTCATCCAGCGAAAGGCCGGATCCAGCAAGATTATCGTTATTGGATCGACCTTCCTGCTGACCGTCGTCGTATCTGCCTTCATGAACAACATTCCGGTTGTGATGATCCTGATCCCGGTCATCACCGGGATTGCCCGCGACCTGAACCTTGCCCCGTCAAAACTACTTCTTCCCCTGTCCTATTGCGCGATCATGGGCGGCACCTGCACGCTGATCGGCACGTCGACCAATCTCGTCGTGGACGGCGCGGCCCGCCAGGCAGGCCTGGAACCCTTCGGTATTTTCGAAATAAGCGCAGTAGGTCTGGCTGTGGCCGCCACAGGCCTCATCTATCTCGCCATTGTGGCACCGCGCATCCTGCCTGACCGCAAGGATTTCTCCCTGCTGGACGGTGCGGGTGAATCCCGCTTCATCACCGATGCCCGCATCCCGGAAGGATCGTCGCTGATCGGACGCCGCCCCGAAGACGTGCCTTTCCTGAAGCTGCGCGATCTGCGCCTCCTCGATGTGGTGCGCCACTCCCAGACCCTGCGCCACGACATCGATCAGATCGAATTGCAGGCCGGAGACCGCCTCGTCCTTGAATCGCCCATGAGCGAGGTTCTATCCCTGCACCGCGACGGAGAGGTGCGTGTCGGTTCCGACGATCTTGAAGACGTCAGTGAAAGCAGGGCGGTGCTGGTGGAGGCCGTGGTCGGGCCAGGCAGCCGGCTCACCGGCGCGCCGCTTAAGTCCTACCGTCTGCGCCGCCGGTTCGGGGTCTATGTCGTCGCGGTGCACCGCCATGGAGGCGAGATCAGCGACCATGTGGGCCGTATCCGGCTCAATCCGGGTGACAGTGTGCTGCTGGAAGGCGCGCCAGAGGATATAGAGCGCATGTCACGCGAGCTGGGCCTTGTTGATCTGGCCCGGCCCGAGGACCAGGCCTTCCGGCGGGAACGCGCACCGATTGCGATTGCGACCCTGATAGGCGTCGTAGTTCTGGCCGCTCTGAATATCATGCCAATTGTCGGCCTGGCTGTTATCGGGGTGGCCATCGTCCTGTTTTCAGGCTGCCTTGACCCTGAGGAGGCTTTTGACAGCATTGACTGGCGCATTCTGGCGCTCATCGTCGCAATGCTGGCAATCGGGGCCGCGCTGGACCGTACCGGTTCGATCGATCTACTCGTAGGGGCAGCCCGTCCGCTTCTGGCAGTGGCATCCCCGCTCGTTCTGCTCGCCCTGGTCTATGCGGTTACATCTTTCCTGACGGAGACGGTTACCAACAACGCCGTCGCCATCGTCATAACCCCGGTTGCCGCCGCCTTGGCCGTCGCGGCAGGCCTCGACCCGCGGCCCTTCGTGGTCGCCGTGATGTTTGCTGCAAGCGCCAGCTTCGCAACGCCAATCGGGTACCAGACCAACACACTCGTGTATGGGCCGGGGCATTATCGGTTTATGGATTTTGTGAAGATCGGCGTGCCGCTGAACTTCATCATGCTGATTGTGGCCGTCGTGATGATCCCGATGATCTGGCCGCTGGAAGGTGCCGGATAGAAAAAAGCGGGCCATCTGTGTGTACGATGTATGGGAGGCGGGCCGGCCTGCCCCGTATACTGGCAACAGAATTTTTGAACGATTACGCTGACCGGACGTAGCCTTTCCCATAAGGTAGAAAGGAGTTTCCACCCTGCCCGGATCCAATGTGAATACGCCCCGCCCCGCCACCGCCGAGGCCTGCGTAGACCTCGCCATTCAACGCGTCGGTAAGCGCGTCGTACTCGGCCTGCCTCTGGGCCTGGGCAAGGCCAACCATCTCGCCAACGCCTTTTATGCCCGCGCCAAGGCCGACCCGGGCATTGAGCTGACAATCTTTACCGCCCTGACGCTGGAGCGGCCCGCAGCGCCCAACGCGCTCGCTGCGCGTCTGCTCGATCCGATTTCGGAGCGTCTTTACGACGGTTATCCCGACCTTGAATATGCGCTCGACCGGCGCCGTAACGCCCTGCCCGCCAATGTGCGGGTGAAGGAGTTTTTCCTGCCGCCGGGAGGCTTGCTGAACAACGCGTCAGCGCAACGCGATTATGTCAGCGCCAACTACACCCATGCGGGACGAGCCATCCTGGAAGCCGGCGTCAACGTCGTGGCCCAGATGGTGGCCCCCGGACCGCCGGGCCGGTTAAGCCTGTCGTGCAATTCCGACCTGTCGCTGGACATGATCCCGGCCCTGCATGAGAGGCGCAAGAACGGCGCGCCGGCGGTGGTTCTGGGCGAAATCAATACCGCCCTGCCCTTCCTCGGCAAGGGCGCGGACATACCCGAAGACTGGTTCGACGCGCTTCATGATGCGGGCACGTACACGCTGTTTCCCATTCCGCGCGAGGCCGTCGGCCCGCCCGCTTGGTCCATCGGGCTGCATGTCAGCACGCTGGTGCGCGATGGCGGCACCCTGCAGACCGGTATCGGGGCGCTCTCTGACGCCGTAGCCGCAGCCCTGAAATTGCGCCATCTCGACAATGGCGCGTGGCGCACCGCAGTGGGCGCCATTGGCGCGGACATGACACTGGCCGGGCGGTGCGGCGGTCTGGACCCCTTCAAGGACGGGCTTTACGGCTGCAGCGAAATGCTCACGCTTGGCCTGCTGGACCTCTTCCAGAGCGGGCTGCTGGGGCGGCGGGTGAGCGATGATATCACCCGCCAGCAGGCATTGCTGACGGACCCGGCAAGCCTTCGTGAGGACGAGGGCATCGCGCTGCATGGCGGCTTCTTTGCCGGGCCGGGCGAGCTCTATGACCGTCTGCGCAAGCTGGGCGATACTGAACGCGCGCGCATCGACATGACGTCTGTGGCACGCGTGAACGATCTGTACGGTCACGAGGAACTGGCCCGGCTGCAGCGCCAGCACGCGCGCTTCATCAATACAGCCATGATGGTCAACGGGCGCGGAGCGGCAATATCCGACACGCTGGCAGACGGGCGCGTAGTGAGCGGTGTGGGCGGGCAGTACAATTTCTCCGCCATGGCGCACGAGCTGGAAGGAGCGAGGTCCATCATTCTGGTGCGCGCAACGCGTCAGACTGGTGGCGAGACACGATCCAACATCGTCTGGACGGGCGGCGAAGTGACCGTACCGCGCCATCTGCGCGACATTGTCGTCACCGAATACGGCGTGGCAGACCTGCGCGGGCGCACCGACCGTGAAGTCGCCATCGCCTTGGCGCAGATTGCCGACAGCCGCTTCCAGGAAGCGTTCCTGGATGAGGCGAAGTCAGCCGGCAAGGTGGATAAGGATTATGCCCTGCCGGAGCGCGCGCGGCAGAACACCCCCGAACACCTCACCGAACAGCTTCAGCCCGCCATGTCGCGCGGGACGCTGGTAAAATTCCCCTTCGGGAGCGATCTGAGCGAAACCGAGCAGGCCCTGCGCGAAGCGCTGGAATGGCTGGCGCAGCGCAATGCGGGCTGGAAGGCGCGCGCGGGCCTGATTGCGTCGGCTCTCCTGCGGGGACCTGAGCCACACCGCTTTGCCACCGAGCTCAAACGCATGAACCTGATGCAGCCTGCCGGTCTCAAGGAACGGCTGGAGCAGAAGCTGGTCTGTCTGGCACTGAGCCGCACTGCAAACAGCTGATCTTGAGAGTGTAAGGGTCCGCGCTTTTTGGCACCTGGGACGAGGCTGCGGCATGTTTGGACATTGAGGCCGATGACCCGTTTGTGCAGGCTGGCTAAGGGGCGCTGGATTCTCGCGCGGCTGACTGCAGACAGGTCATTGCGGCCCGAAGCTGAACGTTCCTCGCGTCGCCCTCACCGAATAGCGCTGTCTGTACGTCGACGTCCACCTGCTGGTCTGCAGTTGGCTGGCGGTACGTGCCCGAACCCACGCAGCTGAAAGCCAGACCACCGCCCGGCCCCGCCGCCTCGACCCGGACAATGACTGGCGC
Organism: Glycocaulis sp.; assembly: GCF_051859565.1. GTDB lineage: Bacteria > Pseudomonadota > Alphaproteobacteria > Caulobacterales > Maricaulaceae > Glycocaulis. Next base: position 149,392 of record NZ_JBHYFK010000005.1, on the reverse strand, counting down.
TGGCTCCTGCCAGTGCTCCCGAGCGGGCACCAGCGAACGCGCGCAGGCAGCAAAATCGGCCTCTGCAAGGCACGCCCGAAGCGGCCCGTGCTGAACCGTCAGAGGATGGCGGGAGAACGCACCCGCCGCGCTCATATACTGGATAAGCGCATCACCGATCGCGCGGGCTTCATCATCAGCAGAGACGACCAGCAAGGCATAGCGGGGCGGGATAGACGCGTGGGACAGGCTGGCGAACAAGAGGGCGGCAGCGGCAGTAAGGACAGCGGTTTTCATAGACATGACCAATCCTCCCGTGCCCCGGCAATCGACAGGCACCAGACAGCAAAGCGGAGCATACACCGCCCCAGCATTTTTCAGGAAACGTTTTGGTAGCGGGAGAGAGACTTGAACTCTCGACCTCAGGATTATGAGTCCTGCGCTCTAACCAGCTGAGCTATCCCGCCACGAGGGGGCTACCCGTTGCCGTGAACCGGCGGTTCACGGCAGAGGCAGCGGATATACGCAAAGGCCGGGGCAGAGGCAAGCGCGCGCACTCACCTGCTTTCAGCACCCTTCAGATCACGCCGCGCGAACGCCTTCCAGGAAGCGGGCGACCGCAGTGCGCAGCGTGCCTGCCTCCTGCGTGAGCCCGTGGGAGGCCTCGTTGACCTGTGCGGCGCACTGGCCGGTTTCGGACGCCGCAGCATCGACGCCCTGAATGGCCTGCGAGACCCGGCGCGCACCGCCGGCCGCTTCCTGCGCGGAGCGGGTGATCTCCTCGGCTGCGGCCCGCTGTTCTTCCATCGCCGCCGCAATCGCGGTGGAAATCTCGTTCATCTCGCGGATGACCGTGCCGATGGCGGTGATGGCGCTGACGGCCTTGCCGGTAGCACTCTGAATGCCATTGACCTGTTCGGAGATGGAGCCGGTTGCCCGCGCGGTCTGCTCGGCGAGCGTCTTCACTTCGGACGCCACCACCGCAAAGCCCTTGCCGGCCTCCCCCGCTCGCGCCGCCTCGATCGTGGCGTTGAGAGCCAGCAGATTGGTCTTCTCCGCGATATCATTGATCAGGCGCACGACGCCATCAATCCGGCCCGCCGCCTCGCTAAGCGCGGTCACATCCGCGCTGGCACCAGAGACTTCATCTGCCGCGCTGCGCGCAATGGAGGAGGAGCGCGAGATCTGCTGGGCGATCTCGGCAATCGAGGAGGTCATTTCCTCGGCTGCCGCGGCAACCGTGTCGACATTCTGGGCGGCCAGCACGCCGGCCTCGTTGACCTCGGCGGTCTGACCGGCCGCACTGTGCGAGCTTTCGGTCAGCGCGTTGGCCGCCATTTCCATCTCTCCGGCGGCCTGCGATACAGCCTCGAGAGCACGCCCGGAGGTGGATTCAAACTCCTGCACCAGAGCCTCGATCGCCTTCGTGCGCTGTTCCCTCGCGGCGCGCTCAGCCTCACTCTCGCTGGCCAGACGCAAGCGCTCGATCTCGTTCTCGCGCAGGACGGCAACGGCGCGCGCCATGTCGGCAATCTCGTCCTGGCCCTCATCGTCAAGCGCCTGTCCGGTATCGCCTGAGGCGAGCGCGGTGGTGGTGCGCGAAATACGCGTCAGCCGGCGCAGCAGATTGCCATTCACGTAGACCCAGCCGATGACGCCAGCGATGGCCACTGCGCCGATCGCCATGACGATGAGCAGGATCTGGCCCGACAGAACGGCGCTGTAACCGTTGGAACGGGCGGATTCGGCCAGCGCGTTGGCATCGGCGACAACCTGTTCGATATCGGCGGCCAGCATCGCGTGTGCGACGCGCGCATCTTCCACGGCGTTCGCTGCCGCGATCTCGGACGCGATTTCGGTCCGACGCAGCGCGAACACCCCTTGCGGGCCCTCGCCGCGCGAAATCAGTGCCTCACTGGTCTGCGTGATCTGAGGCGTTGCTGCATCGCCCAGAATGGCGAGATTGACGAGAAGCTCATCCATGGCGAGCTCGTAGCGCGCCTCCACGTCGGCCACTTCATCGGCCGACAGGGCGCCATCCAGCTCGGCATACTGGGTCAGTATCAGGTTCAGATCGATGATGAGGCGCAAGAATGTCTCAAGCTCGGCCTGACCGGCGCTCTCAAGCGCTTCCTCCAGAGCGGAGACAGCCCGGGCGCGTTCGCTGATAGCCGCGGCAATAGCGTCGAGGCGGGCATTGCGCGCATCAAGATTGGCAGCCGTCGGCGCATTCGCCGCTTCAACGCCGGCCGCAAGATCATCAAGCAGTTCGGTAAGGCTGGCCGTGCGGGCATTGTCCAGCCCCGCCCGGGAGAGCCTGGTGACAGCATCGCCTGCCTGCTGGGTAAGGGTGCGAAGGCGCGCCTCGGATGCGGCCATATCGACGGTATCAACCGAGCGCGCGAACGCGGCCAGCTCGCCCGTTATCGCACTGCTGGCTGCCTCCAGCGCACCCGCCGCCGCCGCCATCGGCGCCGCTTCGTCCACCACTTCGCTCAGCGCGCTACGTGTACTCTGCAGGGCAATGACACCAGCCAGCGCCGCCGCAACCCCCACCAGTGCTACAAGGGCAAAAGCCCCGTTCAGCCGTGTCTGCACCGAGTGAAAGTTGACCTTCATTTTTAGCCCCCGTTAAGGTTAACGCCGCAGGCGCGAATAAAGGCGGCCGGGAATCATCCCTGACGCCGCCTTTTCGTCTTAGGCGCTAGCCTGCAAACGCAAAGTTAAAGACCTGCTCCACGCCCTCGGTCGTCTCGTCAGCGGGCGCATACTGCCATTGCTCAAGCGCGCGCAGCACAGCGCGGTCGAAGACGCCGGCCGGCGTGGCCTGCACGATTTCGACATCGGCAACAGCCCCCTCCGGCGTGACGTTGTAGCGAACCGAAACTGCGCCCTCGAGATTGCGGCGCTCGGCACCACGCGGATATTCGGGAGCCACCACATTGACGGTCTCACGCTCGTTCATTGCCAGTGCGGGAGCAACAAACAGACCCGACGCCAGTACAGCAGCCATGCATACAGATTTCACGATTTTCATGATTTCACCCAACCCGTTAGTGAGCCGCTTGGATGCGGCTTTTGATGAACACCCAGCCAGGTCTGTGCCCGGCAGGACGTGTTCTAGCAGGAAGGGGTTTCTGTCAGTTTAACCGCTCAGACAAAAACGGCGCTGCCCTGGGCTAGCGTTCTTCGAGGCTTTGCGCGGCGCTGCGCGCGGCCAGTGCTTCGCCGTCTGTGCGGGCACTATCGGCTGCTGTCTGGAACAAGGCGGCAGCGGCAGCGGTATCACCTTGCGCAGCACGCAGGCGGGCCAGCCCCAGCGCCGCGCCATAATGGCCCGGCTCGAAGGCCAGCACACGCTCGTAGAGCGTTTCAGCATCGGCCGTTCTGCCGGAAGCGGCCAGACAATCACCGTGACCGGACATGGCCGCAAGATCCCAGGGGGTGTCGTCCAGCCGCGCCGCGCTCTGCTCACACGCGCCGCCCGCCGCCGTCACCACCGCCGGAGACGTGGCGGGCGTATTGGGGGCACTGGCCGTGCCTTGCGCCGTTTCCGGCGTACCTTCAGTAGCGGGCGACGCTGCCACACTCGTGTCAGGAGCCGTTCGGGCCGCGCCGGCAACCGGGCTGAGGGGGACAGGGCTGAACGCCACACCGTCAAGCGACACCAGAATGCCGCCCTCACCGAGAAAGGCCTGCGCGGCGCTCCACTGTCCTTCCAACCGGATGATACAGTCGCCTTGCCCGTTGGCTGCCATGTTCAGGCGGCTTACGGGGCGTCCGGCAGGGGGAAGGATTTCGCGGCTAGCGCAGGCAAAGCCGTGCAGCGTCAACTCCAGCGCGCCATCATCTGCCGCGGCAGAATTCATGGCCAGAGGCTGCCCCTCAAGAGCCAGCCAGAGGTCTGCCGAGCCTTCACCAGCACTGACAAGCCACGCGTCAGCGAGGCCGGCCTGCTCCGGCTCAGCCTGTGTCAGCGCGAAAAGGGCAAGGGCCAGCATCACCATGGAAAGTAAAATGGCGTGAGTCGGTCAATCAGCGCGAGCGTTCAACCGACGGGCGTGACAGCACACGCATCGTGGGCGAGCGCGCCCAGCGTCTCGCCGCGTGCATCACGGACACGTTCGTAGAGATAGCATCCTTCATTGCCAGCGGGCATCCGGCCCGGCAGGAAATAGGGATCACGTTCGCCGGGCAGGGCCGGTTCGAGGTCGGAAACCGCGCGCCAGCGCACCGCTTCATGCGCGTAGGTGCAGTCAAACCGGCCATTGCCCGGATATTCAAAGCGCACGATCTGGCTGTCGCCATCGCGGTAGGCAAGGCTCACCCGGCGCTCGCCTGCCCCGCGCACATGAGCAAGGGCGGATACGGCGCTGTCTGCGCGGCACGCCTCGATAGCGGGCAGGAACTCGCCGATCTCGTGCGTCCAGCGCACATGCGGGCCGGTTTCGCGCGCACATCCCTCATAGGCGCGTCCGCCTGCCTGCAGGCTGGCAAACAGCCCATAGCGGATATCGCCGATGGCGCACGGGCCTGCTTCCAGCGTCAGCGTAACCTCGCCATGTCGGTCCAGCCGCCCTTCATAGCGTTGCGCCCCATCTGCCAGCCAGGACTCTGCCATGGTCAGGCGGGGCATCAGAAGCGCGGCCGCGCCAGTATCAATGATGGTATCGATCTCCACCCCGCCATCGGGGGCTTCGTCGAACAGCATCTCGAGCATGAAGCCCGGCCCTTCAGCGATATAGCCGGAGAGTTCGGGGCGTGATGGCTGGCGCGGGGAGAAGTCCGAACCAGGCTGGATGGGTGAAAATGCGCTTTGCAGGCCGCCGGAAGTGGTAGGAGCGCAGGCGGACAGGCCCGCCAGCAGGCACAACGTACCTGCAAATGCCGAAATGAACCGCATGCGCCCCTCCCCGTGTTTGCCGATGGGCTAGTATACCTCGAACAGGCCCGCTGCGCCCATGCCGCCGCCCACACACATGGTGACGACAACGTATTTGGCACCGCGGCGCTTGCCCTCGATCAGCGCGTGGCCGGTCATGCGCGCACCGCTCATGCCATAGGGGTGGCCGATGGAGATGGCCCCACCATTGACGTTCAGCCGGTCATTCGGGATGCCCAGCTTGTCGCGGCAATAGAGCACCTGCACCGCGAAAGCCTCATTGAGCTCCCACAGGCCGATATCGTCCATCTTCAGCCCGTTGGCTTTCAGGAGTTTCGGCACGGCATAGACCGGGCCAATGCCCATCTCGTCCGGATCAAGACCTGCCACCGCGATACCGCGATAGGCACCGAGGGGGGTGAGGCCCCGGCGCTCGGCTTCTTTCGCTTCCATCAGCACGCTGGCCGATGCGCCATCGGACAGCTGGGAGGCGTTACCGGCGGTGATGAACTTGCCTTCCTTCACCTTCTGGCCGTTCGCGTGAACGGTGCGCAGGCCCTGCAGCCCTTCCAACGTGGTGTCGGCGCGATTGCCCTCGTCCTTCTCCAGCTTGGTGTCGACGATGGAAATCTGGCCCGTGGCCTTGTCCATCACGCCCATTTTGGAAGCGAGCGGCACGATCTCGTCATCGAACTTGCCAGCGGCTTGCGCGGCGGCGGTGCGCTGCTGGGACTGGAGCGCGTATTCGTCCTGCGCATCGCGGGAGATGTTGTAGCGCTCGGCCACGATCTCGGCGGTTTCCAGCATGGACATGTAGAGATCAGGGCGGTGTTCGTTGATCCACGGATCAAACGCGCGGTGGATGTTCATGTGCTCGTTTTGGACCAGCGAAATGGATTCCAGACCACCGCCAACCGTGACCGTCATGCCGTCAGAAATGATCTGCTTGGCGGCCATCGAGATCGCCATCAGGCCGGAGGCGCACTGACGGTCCACCGTCTGGCCGGAGACGGTCGTGGGCAGCCCGCCGCGGATGAGGCACTGGCGCGCCGTGTTCTGGAAGGTGGAGCCCTGCTGCATGGCAGCGCCCATCACCACATCGTCGACTTCCTTCGGATCGACGCCGGAACGCTTCACCGCCTCGGCGATGACATGGCCGCCCAGCTCCTGGGCCTGTGTATTGTTGAACGCGCCGCGATAGGCGCGGCCAATGGGTGTACGCGCAGTCGATACGATGACGGCTTCACGCATGATATGTCTCCTCCGGATCGCGTCGGTCTAGCCGAGCTTTACGCCGGCAGCTTCAGCCGCCTTGGCAATGAATTTCATGGTCTGCTGTCCGCCCTGTTCATAGGGCTCCTGACCTTTCGGGTCGAGGATTTGCGCAAAATGCTTTGCGACATTTTCCGGCGTCTGCTCAGCAGGCGGCAGGAAGATGCCGTCTGTCTCGTAGATGCGCGTGGCGGCATACCCGCCAGCCCCGGCGCACAGCACCGTGCGGCTCGGCGCGTCTTCGCTGACGAGATAGACCAGACCCGCCGTGACACTCTCCACCGTCATCAGCTTGAGCGCCTCTTCCGGGATCAGACCCTCGGTCATGCGGGTGCGCGCGGTGGGCGAGAGCGCGTTGACGCGGATATTGTTCTTCGCCCCTTCCAGATGCAGCACGTTCATGAAGCCAACCAGGCCCATCTTCGCCGCGCCATAGTTGGACTGGCCGAAATTGCCGTAAATGCCCGACGACGAACTGGTCATCACCACGCGGCCATAATTGGCCTCACGCATGATCTCCCATACCGCCTTGGTGCAGGTCGCCGCGCCCATGACGTGGACATCGAGAACTGCCCGGAAATCCTCCAGGCTCATCTTGGCGAAGCTCTTGTCACGCAGAATGCCGGCATTGTTCACCAGGATGTCGACCCGGCCCCATTTCTTCATGGTGCTGTCGACCATGTCGGCGACTTCATCGGCCTTGGTGACATTCGCACCGTGCGCGATGGCCTCGCCGCCCGCAGCCTCGATCTCGTTGACGACGGCTTGCGCCGCGCTGATCGAGCCGCCCGTGCCATCGACCGCGCCGCCCAGATCATTGACCACGACTTTTGCCCCGCGCGCGGCCAGCGCCAGCGCGTGAGAGCGGCCAAGCCCTGCCCCGGCGCCCGTGATAATGGCCACACGGCCGTCAAACCGGATATCGCTCATATTACGTGTTCCCCTGATTGTATTTGCAGCTTTGGCTCCGGTAACACCGGAGCGGTTATTTTGCGGCAGGTGTACCCCGCCTTTTTTCTCCGGCGAAGCGAAGCGCTTTTCTTGCTGCAATGCAACAGGGAAGGGAAGCCCCCTCCCCTACCCCTTGCCAAATTCCGGCGTACGCTTTTCCAGAAAGGCCCGGTAGCCTTCCTGAAAATCGGCGCTTGAGAACGCCTCCAGGAAGAGCGCGCGCGTCGCGTCGTCGTCCTCAGCCTGACCGGCTTCGACGAGCGCGATGAGTTGTTTGGTGATTTTTGCCGAGTTGGGTGATGTGGCCTTGAGCAGGCTGGCATAGGCCTCTACTTCCCCGCTGAGCCTGTCCGCCGGCACCAGACGGTTGATAAGGCCAATTGAGAGCGCCTCCCCGGCATCCAGAAGCCGCCCTGAGAACAACATATCCTTGGCCACCGGCACACCGACTGCGCGGATCAGGCGTGCGGTGTCATTGAGTGTGTAGACCAGCCCCAGCTTGCCCGGCGTGATGCCAAAGCGCGAGCCTTCGGCGGCGAACCGCAGGTCACAGGCGAGTGCCAGACCGCATCCGCCGCCCACACAGGCGCCCTCGATCATGGCAAGGGTGGGACGTGGAAAGGCGGCCAGAGTGTCCAGCGCCTTCGCGATGCTGCGCGAATAGGCTTCTGCCCGCTCCGGCGTGGCGTAAACCTCTTCAAACTCGGAGATGTCTGCCCCGGCCGCGAAGCTTCCGCCCGTACCGCTGACGACGAGAAGACGGACATCGTGATGAGTGAGCGCCCGCTCCAGCAGGACGGGGATCGAGCCCCACATCGCCCCATTGAGCGCATTGCGCTTGTCTGGCCGGTTGAGGATGAGGTGGGCGGTCGTGCCGCGCACCTCCAGGCGGATCGGGTCAGTTTGCATGGGCTGAGCCTTGTTGCTTGGCGTTACCGAATAACCGTGGCTGACCGCCCCGGCAATCTGCCAGCAGCCCCTCCTCCCGCTTTTTCACATAGCGGCAATGCGGTGATGATGGTGAGGCTGTCCTTGCATGGACCGGCGTGAGCGCGTAGTGGCAGGCGCATTGGAACACCCCCAGTCAGGGACGCCGCCAGGGCCATGGAAATCGAATTCTTCAGCCGGTTTATCGCCGCGCTTTTCGCGATGATAAACCCGCTTGCCGCCATGCCGGTCTTTCTGTCCCTGACGGCTGGAAACACCCCGCAGGCACAGCGCAAAATGGCCATTCAGGCAGCGATTGCCACGGTGATCGCCTGTTTCGCCATCGCTATTGCCGGCAAGTTCGTGCTTGGCCTCTTTGGCATTGCCATCGACAGCTTCCGCATTGCCGGCGGCATACTGCTCTTCACCATCGCGCTGACGATGATCTCCGGCTCGCGCCACACCTCCAGTGCCGGCACCGAGCGCGAGCGCGCCTCGCAGGAAAATATCGACAACCCTGCCATCTACCCCTTCACCATCCCGATGACGGTCGGCCCCGGCACGATCACCACGCTGATCATTTTCTCCGAGCAGGCTTCCACCAGCCCGGTGAAGATGGGGATGTTCGCAGCCGTTGTGCTGATCGTGGTCGGCCTGCTGCTGGCCGCCCTGCTGGTCGCGCCCTTCCTTGACCGGATGGTCTCACACAGCGCGCGCACCGTCTCCATCCGCATCATGGGGATCATCCTGGCTGCGCTGGCGGTAGAGTTTGTCATTACCGGCCTTCGCGGCTCCGGCCTGATCGCACTTAACGGGATATAGGCGAACGCCTATATCACCGCCTCGTCCGCCGGATCGCGCAGATTGTAGCGCGAGCTCATCACGGCGCCATAGGCGCCCGCCTCCGCGATCAGGATGACATCGCCCTCTCGCGTCTCCGGCATCAGCCGGTCGGCGCCCAGAAGGTCTGCGCTCTCGCAGATCGGGCCGACTATGGAGGCAAGACCCGCCGGGGCCTCGCCCAGCCGGGTGAGATTCACAATCTCATGGCGCGCACCATAGAGCGCCGGGCGGATGAGCGAATTCATGCCGGTGCTGATACCGATAAAGCGGGTGCCAAAGCTCATCTTCACCTGCGTGACACGTGCCAGCAGCACGCCTGCCTCGGCCACCAGATAGCGGCCCGGCTCCATCCAGAGCTCAACGCCGTCCAGCGCGCGTTTCACGCCCGCCAGCTCGCGATCCACTTCGGCAAGATCGAGAATGGGCGCGTCGGGATTGTCAGGCACGCCCAACCCGCCGCCGACATTGATGATGCTGACGCCGCCTATGCTGGATGCGGCCTCGCCCAGAATGCGGCCGATCTCGCGCCAGTGCCCGGCCTCGGTGATACCCGAACCGGCATGGGCGTGCAGGCCCTTCACATTGGCGCCTGCGGCTTTCGCCAGCTCTGCAGCATGGCCGAGCTGTTCCAGCGGGATGCCGAACTTCGCCTTCGGGCCCGCGGTGCGTACATGCTCGTGATGGCCACGCGGACGGTCAGGATTGACGCGCAGAATGATGTCCTTGCCCGCAAACAGGTCCGGCCATTCGCGAAGCGGGTGAAGCCCGTCAATCGTCAGATGCGTGCCGAGCGCAATGGCCGCTTCGTACTCGGCGCGCGGGGCAAAGTTCGGCGTGAAGAGGATGCGGGCGGCGGGCAGATCGGACAGGGTTTCGCGCACGCGCGCCACCTCGCCCATCGACACGCACTCAAATCCGATGCCGGAAGCTTCCACCGTGCGCAGCACATCCGCATGCGGGTTGGCCTTCATGGCAAACCACGCCGCATCAACGCTTCGAAGGCCCGCGACAGCGCGCGCGCGGGCCTCGACGGTGGTCAGGTCGTAGACATACCGCCCGCCCGCATCCGGCGCCTGGGCCAGCAAATCCTCGCGGCGCGTTTCCCACCACGGTGCAGGACGCGCAGTCCCGGCCGCCTTGCCGGCGGGAGCGCTGATCTCGGCCCAGCTCGGCCCGAACACGCGGTCTTCCGGCATCTGCCCGATCAAGCTTTCATGCAGGCTCTTGGCCAGCGCCGCGCCATCGGCCTCGTCCACCACGACGGTGAAATTGAGGTCGTTGGCTGCCTGACTGACCAGATGCACGGGCTTTTGCTGGAAGGCCTCAAAGGCAGGCGCGAGCTGATGGAGGATGCGGCGTATGCCATAGCCCACCATCGAGACAGCCGCCTTGCCCTCCTCGATGCGCACCCGGCAGAGCGGGGCGAGCGCTGCGCGCAGCATGTCCAGACGCGCCGCATCAAGCCCCGGATCAGGGTCCAGCGAGACGGTGACATTGGTCTCGGAGGTCGAGACCTGATCGACGGAAATCCCGCAATGCTTGAAGGCGGCAAAAATGTCAGCGAGGAAACCGGCCTGGCGCCACATGCCAGAGCCCTCCAGCACCACCAAGCGCACGCCGGTCTTCACCGACACGGCCTTCAGGCGCGGCGCGTCGTCGCCGGGCTCGCCAGTGATACGCGTGCCGGGCAGGTCCGGGCGGAACGTGTCCTTCACGAGCATGGGAATGCCCGCGCGCCGGGCCGGGCCGACCGAGCGCGGATGGAGCACCTTGCCGCCCATCGTGGCGATTTCCTGCGCTTCCTCATAGCTGAGCGCGGTCAGCATGCGCGCGCCATCGGTCAGGCGCGGATCAGCGCTGAAAAGGCCGGGCACATCGGTCCAGATTTCCACCCGCGCGGCGCCTGCGCGCGCCGCGAAATAGGCCGCAGACGTATCCGATCCGCCCCGGCCCAGCAGCACCGTGCCGCCCCCGGCGCGCGACGCGATAAAGCCCTGGGTCAGGATCACGTCATGGGGCGCAAGACGGGCAATCAGCGTCTCGTCGCGCTCCTCGCTTACCGCATTGTCGAGCCAGCTGCGCGTCTCATCGTGCGTGTTGGTGCCGGTCAGCACGTCGCGCGCATCAAGGCCTTCAGCCGCAACGCCAAGCTTCTTCAGGAGCGCAAGGCCAAGCGCGGACGCCATGAGTTCGCCGAGCGCCATGGTCTCGGCGCGCACGCGCGCGCTCGCCTCGCCCACCAGCGCCATGCCGGCGGTCAGCGCGTCAAGACGGGTGAACCACGGGGCCAGTATCGCCGCACCGTCCAGCCCTGCCTCCTGCGCAAAATCGAGATGACGCTGGCGGATCGCCGCAGCTGCCGCTTCGCCCTCGCCTGCCAGCGCCAGACCGGGGAGCGCTTCGAGCAGGTTGGAAATGCCTGACAGGGCCGAATGCACGATCAGCACGCGCTCACCATCGGCCAGGCGTTTTCGGGCCAGACGCGCAATGATTTCCCAGTTTTTCGGGCGGGCCACAGAGGTGCCGCCAAACTTCATCACGATAAGGGAACGCGCCGTCATGGGCTCTGCCTTGGTTCGACCGTCCGCAGGACGCGGACACAAACCCCTTCCTTTACCGCTTATGCTGCGCTGCGCAACGGGCAGAGGTATTTGCACTTCACACGGTGTCATGCCAGTGACACGCGGCCGCGCTACCAGCCGGGTACCATTTCCGGCCTGCATGAGGGAAACATGATGACGCCGTTCCGCACCCTGCTCATCCTTGCCACCTTCTCCGGGCTGACCGCATGCGCCAGCACGGACACGCTCCGCGAGGCCGCGTCTGCACCGTCAGATGAGCCGATTGTGCTGATGATCGGCGTGGACGGGCTGACGGCTGACGCGCTGGACCTGTTTGATGCGCCAAACATGCAGGCGCTTGCCAATCGCGGCATCCGGCCTGACGGCATGATTTCAGTGATGCCGAGCGTCACCTTCACCAATTTCTACTCCATCGCGACCGGGCTCTATCCGGAAGATCACGGCATGATCAACAACGCGCCGTTCGACCGCGAGCTGAACGAAGGCTTCGTCAACCCGGTGAGCGCGCAGGACAGCCGCTGGTGGGCGGGCGAGCCGATCTGGATCACGGCAGAGCGTCAGGGGCTGCCCACCTCGATCATGTTCTGGCTGGGCAGTGAGGTTGAGTTTGCCGGAGACCGCCCCACCCGCTGGACGCCCTACGAGCACAACAAGCCCTACGAAGAACGCGTGGAAGAGGTGCTGGCCTGGTTCGACGGGCCGCAAGAGGAGCGCCCGCGCTTTGCCGCCGTCTATTTCGACCTTGTCGACACGATCGGGCACCGTACCGGCGCCAACACGCCCGAAGTTGGCGAGGCGGTTGCGACTGTCGATCGCCATATCGGCGATCTGGTGGCCGGGCTGGAGGCGCGCGGCCTTCTGGAGCGCACCAATATCATCATCGTGTCCGACCACGGCATGGCCACCAACCCGGAAGACCAGGTGATCCATTTCGATCAGTGGATCGATCTCGATACGGTCTATATCCCCGAAATCGAGGGGCGCGGCGGCAATGGCTTCCGCCCCTTCCTGAACGTCTATGGCGAGCCGGACGCGATTGATGCCGCCCATCAGGCCCTTCAGGGCGCACACCCGCACATGCGGGCGTGGAAGCGCGGGGAGATGCCGGACCATTTCCGCTTTGACCATCCCACGCGCGGTCCGGACCTGTTCGTGCTGGCCGATCCGGGCTGGACGATGAGCGCGCGCGCTCTGCCGCTGGGCAGTCCGTGGCGTTCTCTGGGCGTGCACGGGCACGACAGCATCGACCCGCTCATGCACGCAGGCTTTGTTGCCGCTGGTCCAGCCTTCCCCGAAGGCACGCGTCCGGGCCTGTTTGAGAACATCAATGTCTATCTGCTGATCGCGTGCATTCTGGACCTCGAACCTGCCGACACGGCCGGCGATCCGGCCGTGGTGTCCGCCCTGACGGGCGGGCGCTGCGAGCTGGAGTAGTGTCGCGGGCGCAACCAGCTTTCCCACCTCCCGGCTTGGCCTTGCCCGTGCGACAGGCTATCGAAGGAGGAACGAGTCTGTTTGCCACACGGAAGGAAGCCCGGCATGTCCAACGCGCCACATCGCATCACCTTTATCGCGTCGACCTTTTCCGCTGCGGCGCTTGAGTTTCACCGCGGCCGGATGTCCGAGCGGGGCTACCGCATGGAAGGCCGTATCGAGCCGACCGTGTTCCAGCGCATCAATGATGACGGCTCGACCAGCGACGAGTTTGGCGGCGAGCCGGTATTCACCGTGACCTTCACCAAGCGCGAAGAATAGGAAGGCAGGCCACACCTTGCTGCCTGCCAGCCCCGTCCGGCCAGAAGCCGTTGCCGACACATTCGAGCCTGCCACCACCGCAGGAGAGGCCGTCGACCGGCTGAGCGCGCTTTATGCCCGCTCGGTCGCATCCCTGCGCGCGGCGCTGAAAACCTATCTGGGTGGCGGGCTGCCACCGGGCGGTGCAGACCGGGCTTGCGGGCTATTTGCCTATCCCGAGCTCCGCATCACCTACAGGCCGGACGGGCCTGTACCCCCCTTGAGCCGGGCCTTCGGCAAGTTTTCCGAAAGCGGTGTCTACACCCAGACGATTACGCACCCGGAACTGTTCCGCGATTACCTCACGACGCAGATCGGCCTGCTTCAGGGCGAGTATGATGTGCTGGTGGAAACCGGGATTTCCACCCAGGAAATTCCGTTCTCCTACGTGCTGGACGGCGCCGAGGACCTGGACATGGACGGCGCGGCGCCAGCCGAGCTGGTGCGCCATTTTCCCTATGCCGACCTGTCGCGCATTGATGATGCCCTGCCTAATGGCGAGCGGCCCTCCATCCCGGGTACGCCGCGCCCGCTCTCCCTGTTTGACGGCGCCCGCACCGATTACTCGCTCCAGCGCATCAAGCACTATACCGGCACGCCGTTCGAGGATGTTCAGGACTTCATCCTGTTCACCAACTATCACCGCTATGTCGACGCGTTTGTGGCCTGGGCGGCCGAGCAGCTCAAAGGCGACAACGAGTACGAATCCCTGTCAGCGGCGGGATTTGTCCATGTCGATGCCAACACGGATGATCCGCTTGGCGTGGTGGAAAGCGCGCCCTGGCGGCGCTTCCAGATGCCGGCCTATCACCTGAAAGCACCCGGACGGCGCGGTATCACGCTGGTCAATATCGGGGTCGGCCCGTCCAACGCGAAGAACATTACCGACCATCTGGCGGTGCTGCGGCCGGAATGCTGGCTGATGATCGGCCATTGCGGCGGGCTTCGCCACTCCCAGCGCTTGGGCGACTATGTGCTGGCCCACGCATATCTGCGCTATGACGCGGTGCTGGACCGTGACCTGCCGGTGGAAATTCCAATCCCGCCGATTGCCGAGATCCAGATCGCCCTGCAGGACGCAGTCAAGCGTGTCAGCGGCGACAAGGGTGAGGCGCTCAAACGCCGCCTGCGCACCGGCACCGTCGTCACCCATGCCGACCGGAACTGGGAGCTGCGCTATCTGCAGGAAGCCCGGCGCATCAACCAGTCGCGCTCCATCGCTGTCGACATGGAAAGCGCCACGATTGCCGCCAACGGCTTCCGCCTGCGCGTGCCTTACGGAACGCTGCTGTGCGTCTCTGACAAGCCGCTGCATGGCGAGCTGAAACTGCCGGGCGCCGCCAACCGCTTCTACAACAAGTCGGTGTCAGAACACCTGCTTGCCGGGATAGAAACGGTTCACATCCTGAAAGAGGCGGGCTCCGAAGCCCTGCACTCACGCAAGCTTAGAAGTTTTGACGAGCCGCCGTTCCGATAACAATAACGGCTCATTTTTCTGGTGAATGTCATGCAGCCCAAGATACTGACCACGCTGCGGGACTATAGCTGGAAGCAGTTTTCCGCCGATGTGATGGCCGGGATAACGGTGGCACTCATCGCGCTGCCGCTCAGCCTTGCCATTGCGATTGCGTCAGGTGCGGAACCGGCCAAGGGACTTGTCACCGCGATTGTAGGCGGGTTTTTCGTCTCGCTGCTGGGCGGCAGCCGGGTCCAGATTGGCGGACCGACCGGCGCGTTTATCGTCGTGGTGTTCGGCATTATTGCGCAGCACGGCTATGACGGGCTGGTTCTGGCGACCCTGATGGCAGGCCTTATCCTTCTGGCCGCTGGGTGGTTGCGGGTCGGCAATCTCATTGCCTACGTGCCTGAGGCCGTCATCAACGGCTTCACCATCGGCATCGCCATTATCATTGCCACCAGCCAGTTAAAGGACTTCTTCGGGCTGGAACTCGCCATGGTGCCAGCCGAGTTTGTGGAAAAGCTCGCTGCGCTCTGGAGCGCGCGCGGCAGCTTTAATCCCTGGGCGGCAGGCATCGCCGCCAGCAGCCTGGCTGTCATCGCCTTGCTGCGCTGGATGTTCCCGCGCTTTCCCGGCCTCTTGCTGGTGATGGCCACCGCCTCAGTGCTGGTTCTCAGCTTCGGCCTGCCCGTGGACACGATTGCCGCACGCTTTGGCGAATTGTCCGGCGGTTTTCCAGCGCCTTCAGTGCCGGATGTCTCGGTGGAGCGCCTGCTTGCCCTCCTGCCATCGGCCCTCATTATCGCGTTTCTCGCCGCGGTGGAGTCGCTTCTCTCGGCGCTCGTTGCCGACAAGATGATCGAGACGCGCCACCGGCCCAACGCGGAGGTGGCGGCGCAGGGCACGGCCAATCTGGCTTCGGCCCTGTTTGGCGGCATGCCGGTCACAGGTGCCATCGCGCGCACTGCGACCAACATCAAGGCAGGCGGACGCACACCCGTCGCTGGCATCGTCCACGCGCTGGCCCTGTTGCTGATCCTGCTGTTTGCCTCGAGCCTTGCCGGTTATCTGGTTCTGCCGGCGCTGGCCGCCCTGCTCATGCTGACCGCGTGGAACATGAGCGAGCCGCACAAATGGCGCGAGTATGCGAAGCTGCCACGGGCCGATCTGGCCCTGCTGGTGCTCACGCTGCTCTTGACCGTCTTCGTCGACCTGGCGGTAGCGGTCGGGGCCGGTGTGGGCATCGGGCTGGCGCTCAGGCTGCGCAAATCGAAGCCGGAGCCGAAGGACTGGACGCCGCCGAAGCGCTAGGCGCGCTTTGAAGGCTTTGCCGGAAACGGCTCCATGGCGTTCGCACCGCTAATGCGGATGCGTGTGCCGAGCTGGGCCACAACATCAATGGGTGCCGGGCGGCCGAGCAGGAAGCCTTGCCCCTCATCGCAGCTTTCCAGATGCAGAAGATCCAGCTGTTCCTGCGTCTCGATGCCTTCAGCCAGCACGGGAATGGACAGGCTCTTGGCCAGTGCCAGCACGGCGCGCACGACCGCCAGCGAACGCTGGTCGGTCTTCAGCTCGTCAGTGAAGGATTTGTCCAGCTTGATCTTGTCAAACGGGAAGGTGCGCAGCGTGTCGAGCGAGGAATAGCCGGTGCCAAAATCGTCAAGCGCAATCGACACGCCCAGCGCCTTGATCTGCCGCATGATGTGCAACGACTGGACCTTGTCCTTGATGAGCGCCGTCTCGGTCAGCTCGATCTCCAGGCGCGAAGGCGGCAGGCCCGTCTCGATCAGCACCTGATGGATCTGCTGGGGCAGGCCGATATGGGTCAGCTGAATAGCCGAGAGATTCACCGCCACCTTGTGCGGATGCGGCCATGAGACAGCATCCACGCACGCCTTGCGCAGCACCCAGTCACCCAGGGGCAGGATCAGCCCGTTGGCTTCAGCCAGCGGAATGAAGTCTGCCGGGGAGATCGGGCCCTTTGCCGGATGCGTCCAGCGCAGCAGGGCTTCATAGCCGCGCACCTCGCCCGTGCCGATGGCCGTCTGGACCTGATAGTGCAGGGCCAGCTCGTCATTATCGATGGCGTGGCGCAGATCATTGGCGAGCTGGCGGCGTTCGCGCACGATGTCGCCCAGTTCTGAATCGTAGAAACACACATTGATGAGCGGATCGGATTTGGCCCGGTACATGGCGAGGTCGGCATTGCGCACCAGAGCGTCGCGGTCCTCACCGTCGCGCGGGTAGACCGCTACACCGATACTGCCGCCGGTAGAGGTTTCCAGCGCGCCATAGGCAATGGACTCAGACAGCAGCGCCTCAAGCTGCTGGACAAGCTTTTGCAGCTCCAGCTCGTCACCCGTCTTCAGGATGACACAGAACTCGTCACCGCCCAGACGGGCCGCGAAATGACGCGCACCGTCAAACTTGCGCAGGCGTTCGGCCAGTTCGCACAGCACATGATCGCCGGCGGCGTGGCCCCAGCCATCATTGATTTCCTTGAAGCGGTTCAGATCAATCGCCGCGACGGCAGTGCTCCCCGAATACTGACCGGCCAGACGCGCATCAAGGCGCGCATAGAAGCTGGTGCGGTTGGGCAGGCCGGTCAGCGGATCGTGCAGCGCCATATGGCGCAGCTGAGCGTCCTGAGTCTCACGCATGCGCTTCTCGATATAGAAGGTGGCTAGACCGGTGCCGAGGATCAGCACGCCGGCAATCGCCACCGCCACCGCCATCACGGTGAAGGCCTCGGAGCTGGCGCCCGGCTGGTAGCCAAGGATCGGCTCGACCATGAAGGCAGCCATGCCAGTGAAATGCAGGAGCACGATGCCAGTGACCAGCGTCAGCGCTGGCACCATGCAGCGCCAGCCGCCCTGCCAGCGTATGGTCAGGTGAAGCGCGGCGGCACTGAACACGACGGCCAGCACAATGGCCACCGCAATATATCCGCCGTCCCAGGTGACGATGCCATCGACGCGGTAGGCAAACATGCCGGTAAAGTGCATCGCGCTTATCGTGAGGCCGAGCAGAGCGCCACCAAACAGCGGCGCAAACTTAAGATGGCGGTTGGTCGCCACGAGAAACGCCACGCCCGATCCGGCAATGGCGATGAGACCGGAGGCAATCGTCAGCCAGGCATCGAGCGTCACGGCCGTGCCGGGCTGGTAGCCGAGCATCGCGATGAAATGCGTAGTCCAGATCGCCGATCCCGCGCAGATCGCCGCCAAAAAAGCCCAGCCAATGCGGGCCAGCCCCTCTGCCTGCGTCACCTGCCTGTAAAGACGGATAGTGACGCTAGCCCCAACCACGCACATGATGGCCGCGAGCAGCACAAACCAGAGGTTATGCTCCGTAAAGAGGCAAGTGAACACGCGCATCGGACAACCCCACCTAATGGTGCATTCTTATATGTTTTGACGATTTGATAGGTTGCATAGGTTAAATTTCCTTGTTCAGGCGTGCGCAAGCCTTGCTGGCCGAATGCGGGCGGGCTAGGTCAGGTGCATGAGCGATCGTGTCCTGCGCCTTGAGGGCGTCCATAATTTCCGGAAGTTTGGTGCATACGACCTTGTAACAGGCGGCAAGGTGCGTGACGGGCTTTACAGGTCTGGCCAGTTTTCCCGGGCCACCCCTGCCGATATCGAAACCATGGATGGTCTGTCCGTTCGTGTCGTGGCTGATCTGCGCCGCCCGCGCGAACGCGAGGCGGAACCGTCACATTGGCCGCAGCGCGAAGGGGTTGTCGTGCTGGCCAGCGATCATGCCGGGTCGGACGAGCCGCCCCATCTGGTCTTCCTGCGCGAAAGCGACATGTCGCTGGACTCCATTCGTGGCTTCATGACGCAAACCTATCGCCGCCTGCCCTTCGATCCGGGCAATCAGTGGGTCTTCGCCAACGGGCTGCGCCAGCTCGCCGACAGCAAACCCGACGACGGTTTCATCGTGCATTGTGCCGCCGGCAAGGACCGCACCGGCCTGTTCTGCGCCTTGTTGCTGACCGCGCTGGGCGTCGATGAGGAAATGGTGCGCGAAGACTATCTGATGACCAATACGGCTGTTGATTTCGACCGCCTGGTACCGGCTGTCGGCAAGCGGCTGGAAGAGACACTCGGCAAGAAAACCGGCCATGAGGAGCTGCGCGCCTTCCTGGGTGTGGACCCGGTCTATTACGACGCCGCGATGGAGGCGATCGGCGATCAGCGCGCCTATCTGCGCGATGCGCTGGGGCTGGAAGACGCTGTCATCGAACGCCTGCGCGAGACCCTCACCGGATAATGCATCATGGCTGAACCGGCCGCCTCATCAGGGCCTGACCTGCCGCTCGCCTGGCGGGCGCCAGCGGACTATCTTGCGGCGATCGCCGATCAGCCCGGCGCTCTGCTGCTTTCAGGCGGAGACGGGACGCCGCGCGGGCGCTTCAGCTATCTGACAGCGTTTGCAGCGGACATGATGCAATCTCCGGCTCAGGGCGATCCGCTGCAGCCTTTAAAGGCGGCCCGTCTACGCTATCCGGATGCGTGGATTGGCGGGCTTCTGAGCTATGATCTCGCGGCCCGGTTCGAGGCGCTGCCATCACCGCCCGCTCCGCTGACCCCATGGCCGGTAATGGCGATGGGCGTATATCAAGCCGTGGCCGTCTTTGACCATCAGGCAGGCAGCGCGGCCGTTAGGGGTGAACCTGCCGCAGCCGCGCGCCTGCATGCGGCACTCATCTCCGCGCCCGCAACACCCGCCAGCGCGCAGCTAGTGGCACCTCTGCAGCCGGTATGGCGCGAGGAGCGCTATCTGGACGCTGCGAACGCGGCACTTGGCTATGTCCGTGCAGGCGATGTCTTCCAGGTCAATCTGTCCCACCGCTTCAACGCCCGGATCAAAGGCAGGCAGGCGCCACTGGCCGTCCTGAAAGCACTTGCCGCTACCAGCCCGGCGCCATTTGCCGTCTATGTGCGCCTTGATGAGGAGCGGGTGGTGATTTCCAACTCGCCCGAACGCTTCTGGTCACTGGGCAGCGATGGGCAGGTCGAAACACGCCCGATCAAGGGCACCCGGCCACGCGGGAGCAATCGGGAAAGCGATGCGGCACTGGCCGCCGAACTCGCAGCATCGCTCAAGGACCGGGCGGAAAACCTGATGATTGTCGATCTCATGCGCAATGACCTGTCGCGCGTCTGCACGCCCGGCAGCGTGACCGTGCCGGAACTGTTCGCGGTGGAGAGCTTTGCCAATGTCCACCATCTGGTCTCGGCGGTGACAGGCCAAATGGCGCCCGGCAAGGACGTTTTTGATCTGCTGGCCGCCAGCTTCCCGCCCGGCTCCATCACCGGCGCGCCCAAGGTGCGGGCGATGGAGATCATTGCCGAGCTTGAAAGAGAGGCGAGAGGGCCCTATTGCGGCGCAGCCGGTCTTATGTCCCCCGATGGCAGCGCAATGTTCAATGTCATGATCCGTACCGCAGGATTTGTGGCGCACGGCGATGAATGGACGGTCGAGGCGCGCTCCGGCGGTGCCATTACGGTCGACAGCCAGCCGGAGGCGGAGCTTGCCGAGACGCATGCCAAGATCGCGATGCTGAAACAGGCCATCGAAACGGCGGGGCGGCCATGATCTGGCTGAACGGCACCATCATGGAGGCCGGGCAGGCCCGCATCGGCATTGCCGACCGGGGATTTCTGCTGGGCGACGGCCTGTTTGAGACCATGCGGCTTGAAGCGGGCAGCTTGCGCCGCTGGGACCGGCATCTGGCCCGGCTGACCGAAGGCCTTGCGGCGCTGGATATTCCATTTGATGGCGGGCTGGACATACCCGGCATCGCCGCAGATCTCTCCCGGCGCAACGCGCTGGACGCCGCCACCATCCGCCTGACCGTCACGCGGGGTGAAGGCGGGCGCGGGCTGGAAGCGGATGAGGCGGCACCGACTGTCGCGATAACGGCCAGCGCGTTGCCCCCGCGCCCTGACAGTGTGCGCCTGATAACGCTCGACGCGCCGCGCCGCGCGCCGCTCACCCTCGCCGCGCATTACAAGATGATCGGCTATGGCGACAATATCCTTGCCCGGCGGATGGCAAAGGCGCGCGGCGGCGACATGGCGGTGATGCTGTCACCGGAAGGGCGTATCGCCTGCGCCGACAGTGCCAATCTGTTCTGGGTCACGGGCCGGACGATCTACACGCCCTCGCTGGACACCGGCGCTCTTAACGGCACAACGCGGGCGGCCATCCTTGATGGTTTTGCCCGGCGCGGACTGCACGTGGAGGAAGACCATTTCCGCCAGGAATCATTTGCCTCGGCTGAAGCAATCATCGTGACCAATGCCACGCTGGGCGCAGTGCCCGCCGCCATGCTGGACGGGCGATTGCTGAAAACGGACAGCACCCTTGCCGCACTGGTCTGCGATATAGAGCGCGATGCGCGCTAGGCTGCACCCGCGTCTTGATCGGCAGGCAAACAGGCGCATCTTCGCAGATGCAACAATGTTCAAGGGGCCACGCCATGGCCGATACTGCGCCTGAGACACGCCGCTTCACCTTGCCGGATGGCGAGATAAACGCTCTCGTCTGGTCCAAGCCCGGCGCCACCCGGATCATCTTCCTGCACGGCAATGGCTTCAACGCACTCTCGGGGAAGAAGCTGCTGGAGAGGCTGGCAGACCACTACGAGATCATCGCGCCGGACCTTCGTGGCCATGGTGCCACCACCCTGCCCGCTGACCCGGCGCGTCATCGTGACTGGTATGTCTACACCCGCGATATGAAGGCCATGCTGGATCAGCTGGATGACCGCCCCTTCGTGCTGGCAGGCCACTCCATGGGCGGAGTGATCGCCCTGCTGACGGCGGAAAAGCTTGAGACCAAGCCGCTGGGTCTTGCCCTCATCGATCCGGTGATCTTGCCCGGCGGCTTCTACGCCTTCAATCACACTCCGCTCTGGCACCTCACATGGCGGCGCTTCCCGCTGGTGCAGGGTGCGCTGCGGCGGGGCAATTTCTGGCCCGAGGTGCAAGCAGTGAAGGCCCGCTATGCCAGCCGTCCGCCGTTTTCCTACTGGGCGACGGGGGTGCTGGACGACTATCTGGCTGGCGGACTGAAACCCGTTGAAGGCGGCTTCGCCCTCGCCTGCGACCCGCGTTGGGAAGCGGCCAACTATGCCTCACACCGCCATGATCCTGTCCGGGCCGCCAGAAGAGCCGGTGCTCCCATCGCGGTGCTCAAGGCCGAAAAGGCCTCCACCGTGCGCGATGTGGCGGGGCTGACGCGCGCTGGCGCCGTGATCACCCCCCTGCCCGGCCATTCCCACCTCGCCCCGATGGAAAATCCGCAGGCTTGCGCGGACTGGATTGCGGACGTGGTGGAAGGTTTTGAGGGGTAGCGTCTGGACCGGTGTCATCCTCTAGCCGCTCCCAACCTGTCATGGCCCGGTTTATCCGGGCCACCCATGCCTGCAACGACCGATCAGCCGGAAACTCTGAAGGCTTGGGTCCCCCGGACCGCTACGCGGCCGGAGGATGACAATCGGGAACGTTGAGTTGATCTAAGGTCGCACCTTCGCCTCATAGGCAGCGCGGCGTTCATCCAGCACAGGTTTAACTGCCTCGCGCTCGGCCTCGCTCATCTTGGTCCAGCGGCCGAGCTCTTCCATGGTGCGGAAACAGCCGACGCAAATCCCTTCGCGCGGATCGACGAAACAGACCTTGATGCAGGGTGACCAGACGGGTGCGTTCATGGCCTTCACATAAGGCCTGCACCCACTAGCCTGCAAGCGCTTCCCCTTTGTCTGCACCCTGCCTATTGTGCGTTAACACTTGGCGGGCTAGCACCCGCGCTTTCTCGCATCACGCCTGCCGTCCGGGGGACATTCATGGAAGATATGGGCCTGCAGCTGCGCAGCCTTCTGGGCGTGTTCGCCTTTGTCGCCATCGCCTGGGCGCTGGGTCCGCGCAAGATGCCCCCCTGGGTGCTGATCCTGGGCGCGGTGATCGTGCAGTTTGCCATCGCCTTTGCCCTCTACAGCTTTGCGCCCACGCGCGCCTTCCTTGCCTCGCTGACCGGCGTGGTGGAGGTGCTGCAGGCCGCGACCACCATGGGGACGAGCTTCGTCTTCGGCTATGTCGGCGGTGGAGAAGCCCCCTTCCTCATCAACCCGGATGCCAACGCCTCCACCTTCATCTTTGCGTTCCAGGCTCTGCCCATGGTGATCGTGCTGTCGGCGATCTCGGCGCTGCTGTGGCGCTGGCGGGTGCTGGAATTTGCCGTGCGCGGCTTTGCACTCCTGTTCCGGCGTATCCTCAATCTCTCCGGTGCGGCGAGCCTCGGCGCAGCGGCGAACATCTTCCTCGGCATGACCGAGAGCCCGGTTCTCATCCGCCCGCGCCTGCCCACCATGAGCCGATCTGACCTGTTCCTGATCATGACGGTGGGCTTTTCCACCGTCGCGGGCTCGGTGATGGCGATCTATGTCAGCCAGCTCACCGGCATCGTCGCCGATGCGGCAGGTCATATCCTCACCGCCTCGCTGATCTCGGTACCGGCCGCGGTGCTGCTCGCCCGCCTCATGCACCCGCAGGACGAAACAGAGGAGCAGGCCAGCAAGGAGAAGGTGCCGGTCAATCTCTACCATTCCTCGATGGATGCGCTGACCACCGGCGTGTCGGACGGCGTGCGCCTGTTTGTGAACATCATCGCCATGCTGCTGGTGTTCACCGCCATCGTGGCGCTGATCAATTTCTCGCTGGCGACGGCTGGCGAGATCAACGGCGCGCCGATGTCGGTGGAGCGGGTGCTGGGCTGGTTCTTCGCGCCTTTGGTATGGCTGGCCGGCATTCCGTGGGCCGAAGCGCAAACCGCAGGCTCGATCATGGGGCTGAAAACCGCGCTGAACGAGATTTTCGCCTATGACGCGCTGTCCAACACCGGCGATGAGCTGTCGGCGCGCTCACGCCTGATCATGACCTATGCGGTGTGCGGCTTTGCCAATTTCTCGTCCGTCGGCATCCTGATCGGCGGCCTCATTGCGGTGGCGCCCTCACGCCGGGCAGACATTCTGTCGCTGGCCCCGCGCGCACTGATCTCCGGCACGCTGGCCACCCTGATGACCGGCGCCGTGATCGGCGCCCTGCCCGGCGGGTTGTTCGGGCTTTGAGGGCCTGAAACCCCGGGCGAGTGAAACGAGACCCGGGGCCTCTCTCCGCGCTGTTCTGCCTGAGGTCCCGGCTCTCCCTTCGGTCGGCCGGGATTTCAGCAAGGTGGAACCCTAATCGCCCGCCTTCGGCCACAGCCGGGAGCGTAGCCAGCCAAGGGTGGAATTGCCTTTGAGGGCGTCACGATAGGCGCTCTCCATGAAGGCGTTCAACCCCTTCGGATCGCCCAGCAAATCCATGCGGGTCCGATAAGGTCCGTCAGGATCGAGATCCTTTACCGGCCTTGCCGGATTGCCCGCGACGACCGTGTTGGCTGGTACATCGCGGGTCACGACGCTGCGCGCGCCAATGACGGCATTATCGCCAATGGTGATGCCCTTGCCGACAAAGGCGCCATCGCCGATCCACACATTGCGGCCAATGGTGACGGGCTTGCTTTCGGGGCGCGGATCGATCCGGTCATAAAGCCCGTGCCAGTCAGAATCGGTGATGGTGACGGATTTCGCGAGCAGCGCGCCATCGCCGATCGTGATCGACCCGCCCGCCAGCAGACGCACCCCGCCCGCGAAAAAGCAGCAATCGCCAATCGTGATGGAGCCGGGCACATCGCCGGGGGACCAGACAGTGAAGCTGACCGGCTGATCGAGGCGTGAGACCACATGCAAGGCGCGCCCGGCGCGTATATTCGGCCCGAACACCTCCATATTCCAGGGCCGCACGATTTTCGGGTCCGGCCCCAGGGCCTCGAAATGGGGTTTCACGAAATGGGACACCCAGGCGTTCTCATACGCCTCCCACGCGCGGTGCATCCAGTAGGGGCGGTGGTCACGGCGCATAATCGGCGCTATCTCCAGTCCATGAACAAGGAAACGATAGAAAGCGCGATTCTCGTCCTCGTCGAGCAACGCGGTGCCGGCAAATCGATCTGCCCGTCAGAAGCGGCGCGCGCCGTCTGGCCGGAGGAGTGGCAAAAGCGCATGCGCGAAGTGCGCGGCGTCGCCATCGGCATGGCCCGCAAGGGCGAGATTTCCATTCTGAGGAAGGGAAAGCCGGTGGATCCGGATGACTTCAAGGGCGTTTACCGTCTGTCCCTGCCCGTCACGCCTGATGACGGACCTGAAGTCACGCCCGAGGCCGATGCCTGAGGATTTCGAGAAGCTGGCAGCAGATATCCGCGCCTGCCGGGTGTGCCAGCCAGCGCTGTCTCATCCCTGCCGCCCGGTCCTGCAGGGCAGCGCACCGGCCCGCATCCGCATTATCGGTCAGGCACCCGGCACCCGTGTGCAGGCATCGGGCCAGCCCTTCACCGATCCCTCTGGCGACCGATTGCGCAGCTGGATGGGGGTGAGCGAGGCCGAGTTCTATGATCCGCGCCTCTTTGCCATCACGCCGATGGGTTTCTGTTTTCCCGGCCTTGATGCGAAGGGATCAGACCTGCCGCCCCGGCGCGAGTGCGCCCCGCTCTGGCATGACCGGGTGACGGCCAGCCTGCCCGATGTGGAGATGATTCTGCTGGTCGGGCTGCACGCCCAACGCCGCTATCTGGCCTTGCCCTCTTCAGCGACGCTCACAGGAACCGTGCTGCGCTGGCGAGAATTCTTTCCGCAGTATGTTGCGCTGCCGCATCCCAGCTGGCGCAATTCGGGCTGGCTCAAGCGGAACCCATGGTTTGAAAACGAGGTTTTGCCCTCCCTTCGCCTTCGCATCCGCGAAATTCTGCCGCGCACACTTTGACCGGACAAACTGCGTTATATTTCCGCGACTTGCGTTAACGCCGCGCGGCGAGTAAATGGCGGCCATGAAACGGGCGGATCCGGTCTTGAAGGGCATGTTTCGGGCAAAGCACCCACCCTCGCCGTTGATACCGCTGCCATCGCGCTGAACGCCAGCGCGTCTTCAAAAAGGAACTCCCCCATGAGCGTGCCTGCCAGCGTGTTTGAACACCCCGCGTTCGACAATCACGAGAAGGTGCTGTTTGCCACCGATCCGGCCACCGGGCTGCAGGCGATCCTCGCCGTGCACTCCACCGTGCGTGGCCCCGGCGTGGGCGGCTGCCGCATGTGGGCCTATGAGAGCTCTGCCGATGCCGTGACGGACGTGCTGCGCCTGTCGCAAGGGATGAGCTACAAGAACATCATGGCCGATTTGCCGATTGGCGGCGGCAAGAGCGTCATCATCAAGCCGAAGGGCGATTTCGACCGCGACGCGCTGTTCCAGGCGTTTGGCCGCGCCGTCGACTCGCTCGGCGGCCATTACATCTCGGCTGAGGATGTGGGCGTCAGCCCGGCTGACATGCTCAGCGCCCGGCGCACCACGCGCCATGTGGTCGGCCTGCCCGATGGTACGGGCGATCCCTCTCCCGTCACCGCCAAGGGCGTGTTCCTGGGTATCCAGCTCGTTGCCGAGAAGGCGCTGGGCAAATCATCGCTCGCGGGCGTGCGCATTGCCGTGCAGGGCGCAACCGGCCATGTCGGCTCCTATCTGTGCGAGCATCTGGCCAAGGCCGGCGCGGAGCTGACCCTGACCGACATCCATGAGGATACGCTGCAGGCGCTGGCCAAAAAGCTCGGCGCGAAGACCGTCGGCAAGGACGATATATACGATGTCGAGGCCGATATTTTCGCGCCTTGCGCCCTCGGCTCCATCATCAACGAGAAAACCATCGACCGGCTGAAAGTGCGCGCGGTGGCGGGCGCGGCCAACAACCAGCTCGCTACGCGCGAGATGGGCGCCGAGCTGATGAAGCGCAACATCGCCTACGCGCCGGACTATGTCATCAATGCTGGCGGCATCATCAATATCATGGGTGAGATCGACGCCCGCTTCGACAAGAAATGGGTCGAAGGCAAGCTGCAGGGTCTCAAGTCCACGCTCGGCGAAATTCTCGACACGGCAGAAAATGAAGGCCGCCCGGCCAACCTCATCGCCGACGAGATCGCCCGCCAGCGCATCGAGGATGCCCGCGCAGGCAATCTGCAGGCGGCGGAGTAGTCATCACTACGACAACATGTCATCCCCCGCTTTATGCGGGGGACCCATACCTGCAACGTTCGACAGGGCGGAAACTCTCAGGCATGGGTGGCCCGGCTAAACCGGGCCCTGACAACTTTCCCCCTAGCCGCCAATCAGTGCCAGCCACTCATCTTCGGTCAGGGTTGTCACGCCGAGCTCGGTGGCCTTTTTCAGCTTCGAGCCTGCGCCCGGCCCGGCGATGAGATAATCGGTCTTGGCCGATACCGACCCCGCCACCTTCGCGCCAAGGCTCTGCGCGCGGGCTTTCGCCTCATCGCGGGTGAAGCGCTCCAGCGCGCCGGTGAACACGACCGTTTTGCCGGCGACAGGACTGTCCGTCGCGACAGCCTCGGCGTCTTCCACATTCACCTGATCGAGCAGGCGCGCAAGCGCGGCGCGATTATGCTCTTCAGCGAAGAAGCGGCCAATCGCATCGACCGCCGTGTCGCCCAGCCCATCAACGCCCAGCATGGCCTCGCGCGCCTCGCCCTCTTCGCCCGCCCGCACGGCGGCGGCCTCGAACACGTCCCAGCTGCCATAAGTGCGCGCCAGCAGGCGGGAGGTTTCCTCGCCCACATGGCGCACGCCCAGCGCATTGATGAAGCGGGCAAGGCCGATGGAGCGCCGCGCCTCGATCGAGTCAAACAGGTTCGCGGCTGACTTCTCGCCCCAGCCTTCGCGTGTCGCAATAGGCGGAGTTATCTGGCCGTCGGCATTGCGCGCGGCGAGGGTGAAAATGTCGGCAGGCTCCTTCACAATGCCTTCCTCATAGAAGGCTTCGACCTGCTTCTCACCCAGCCCCTCAATATCGAACGCCTTGCGGGCGACGAAGTGTTTCAGGTGCTCCTTGCGCTGATAGGGGCAGGCAAACTCCCCGGTGCAGCGGGTGACGGCATTGACCTCGCCGGTTCGCGGGTTCACTTCGCGCTCGGCAGGGGTCTGCAGCGGGCAGGGGCAGACCTTCGGGAACACGAATTCCCGCTCGCTGCCATCGCGACGGTCCTTGAGCACGTCGACGATCTGCGGGATCACATCGCCCGCGCGCTGGACGATCACGGTGTCGCCGATGCGGATGTCGGTTCCGCCACGGATAGGCTCGCCGTCCTTGCCGACGCCCCTGATATAATCCTCATTGTGCAGCGTGGCGTTGGAGACCACCACGCCGCCCACGGTAACGGGTTCGAGCTTGGCTACGGGCGTGAGCGCGCCGGTGCGGCCCACTTGTATCTCGATATTGTTGAGCTTCGTCACCGCCTTTTCGGGCGAGAATTTGTGCGCGATGGCCCAGCGCGGCGCGCGCGCGACAAAGCCGAGGCGCGCCTGCCAGTCCAGCCGGTCCACCTTGTAGACGACACCGTCTATATCATAGCCCAGCTCTGCGCGGCGCGCTTCGAGATCGCGGTAATGGGCCAGCAGCGCCGCCACGCCTTCGCACACTCTCATGTCGGCATTGGTGGTGAAGCCCAGCGCCTTCAGGCGCTCAACCGCGCCGGACTGGGTGTCGGCCAGGGGTTCAGATACCTCGCCCCAGGCATAGGCGAAAAAGCGCAAAGGACGCGTGGCGGTGATAGCCGGATCGATCTGGCGCAGCGAGCCGGCAGCGGCGTTGCGGGGGTTCTTGTATGCCGATTTGCCGGCCGCCTCCTGCGCGGCGTTCAGCGCCGCGAAGTCTGCATGGCTCAAATACACCTCACCGCGCACTTCCAACACGTCTGGCACATCGCCGGTGAGCGTTTTGGGTATCTCGTCCAGCGTCTTGAGGTTTTCCGTGACGTTCTCGCCGGTCTGGCCGTCTCCGCGCGTCGCGCCCGACCGGAGCACGCCCTTCTCATAACGCAAGGATGCCGACAGACCGTCAATCTTCGGCTCGGCAGTGAAGGCGAGCACGTCTTCATCCTTCAGGTTCAGGAAGCGGCGTATGCGCGCCTCGAACGCGGCCACATCGTCTTCATCAAAGGCATTGCCCAGCGACAGCATGGGTACGGCGTGGCGCACTTCTGAAAACTTGCCCGATGGCTTGGCGCCGATGGTCTGCGTGGGGCTTTCCGCGTGGGCAAGCTCCGGGAAAGCTGCTTCCAGTGCCTCCAGCCGGGCGCGCAAGCCATCATATTCGGCGTCAGTAATAACCGGCGCATCCTCGGCATAATAGGCGCGGTCATGAGCCGCAATCTCCTCGGCGAGGCGCGCGTGCTCGGCGGCTGCGGCCTCCGGAGAAAGGTTTTCGATTTCGAGTGTCATGACGCCATCAACTCGTCGGCAGCGGCGCGTGCCGCTTCGGTCACTTCCGCGCCCGACAGCATGCGCGCGATCTCCTCGCGGCGCTCCCGCCCGTCCAGCGGCACGACGCGGGTGCGCATCGCATCGCCTTCCTCGGCCTTGGCGATTTTCCAGTGATGGCCCGCGCGGGCAGCGACCTGCGGGGAGTGGGTGACAACCAGCGCCTGCCCGCCTTCGGCGAGTCGCGCCAGCCGGTGGCCCACCGCATCGGCGACCGCGCCGCCGACCCCCTGATCGACCTCGTCAAACACCATCACAATGCCGCTGTCAGACCCGGCCAGGCACACTTTCAGCGCCAACGCGAAGCGCGACAGCTCGCCTCCCGACGCAATTCGGTCCAGCGGACCAAACGGCGCGCCGGGATTGGTGGACACCTCGAACGCCACCGAGTCCCAGCCCGACGGTCCGGCACGGCTCTCGTCGCTGGTGACGGAAATCCGGAAACGTGCCTTTTCCAGTTTGAGAGGAGCGAGTTCAGCCATCACGGCAGCGGCGAGCTTTTCGCCTTCCACCTTGCGCGCCTCGCTCAAGGCACTGGCGGCGCGCGCGTAGTCGGCCTCGGCGGCTTTCAGCGCGGCTTCGGCTTCGCGTGTGCGGCCTTCCCCGTCGGCCACCGCATCGAGCCGTTCGGCGAGTTCAGCGCGCAGGGCCGGCAGGGCGTCCACCTCCACCTGATGCTTGCGGGCGAGGGCGCGCAGGGCAAACAGGCGCTCTTCGGCACGTTCCAGTGCGCCGGGCTCCACCTCGAAGGCGGAAGCCGCATCAGTGAGCGCGCTTTCAGCCTCGTCAAACTCGATCAGCGCGCGCTCCAGTGCGCCGCTGGCCCGGTCCAGAGCGCTGACGGCATTGGCCTGCGCGCTGTCTGCGGCCGCCTCAGCGCCAAGGCTTGCGCGCACGCGTTCCAGGCCCTTGAGCGCATGATTGAGGCGGCTGGCAACGGCATTGGAACCGGAAAAGGCTTCGGACGCGGCCTGCAGGTCAGACAGTGCGGTCTCGGCCTGCTGAAGGAAGCGCCGCTCGGCGGCCAGCTGCTCTTCCTCGCCAAGGCGGGGGTGAAGCGCGTCCAGCGCCTCGACCGCGTCGCGCAGGAAGACCTCCTCCTCGGCGGCTCGGGCTTTATCGGCGTTGAGCTTTTCCAGATGCCGGCGGGCCGCGCTCAGCGTCTCCCATGCCTGCGCCACAGCGGCCATGCGCGCGCCATTGCGGGCATAATCGTCCAGAAGACGCTTGTGGGATTTGGGATCGAGCAGGCCGCGCCCGTCATGCTGACCATGGATTTCCACCAGCACATCGCCCAGCGCCCGCAAAAGGCCAACGCTTGCCGGCTGGTCGTTCACATGCGCGCGTGAGCGGCCATCTGCGGTGATGGCGCGGCGCAGAATAACCGGCTCACCCGGCTCGAAGCTGATCCCCGCCTCATCCAGCAAGGAGAAGGCCGTGTGCCCGTCTGGCAGGTCAAAGACCGCGATGGCACTGCCCTGATCAGCACCGGCGCGCACCATGGCCCGGTCCGCGCGCTCACCGCACGCAAGGCCCAGAGCGCCCAGCAGGATGGATTTGCCGGCCCCGGTTTCGCCGGTCAGCGCAGACAGGCCGGGCTGGAAGGCAAGGTCCAGCCGGTCAATGAGGACGATGTCGCGTATGGAGAGGGATGCGAGCATGGCTCCCCTCGTCTCCCGCCCGAGGGTTTAGCCGAATATCCGGCTCATGGCGCGGCGCAGCAGGCCGGGATCGCTTTCCTCAATGCCTTCGCCGGGCACATCAATGCCGCGCGAGGTCAGAAGGGTATAGCTGTCCTGATACCAGGCGGAACCGGGGAAGTTATGGCCCAGAACCGCCGCCACCTGACGCGCTTCCTCGGCAACACCCATGGCCACATAGGCCTCGACAAGGCGGTGAAGCGCTTCGGGCACATGGCTGGTGGTGCCGTACTCGCGGATAACGTTCTGGAACCGGCCAATGGCCGCCAGATGGAAGCCGTTGCGCAGATACCACCGGCCCACATCCATGTCCTTGCCGGCAAGGTGGTCGCGGGTCATGTCGATCTTCAGGCGAGCATCGCGGGCATAGGGGCTGTCCGGGAAGCGACGGACCACCTGCTGAAGCGCGTCATAGGCGGCCTGCGTGGTGGACTGGTCACGGCCTACATCATAGATGCGCTCATAGTGCGATATCGCGATGAGATAATACGCATAGGGAGCGCTGGAGCTGCCCGGGTGAAGGGCAATAAAGCGCTCCGCATTGGCAATCGCCTGCTCGTAGCGGGTGGCCTGATAATTAGCGAAAGCCGCCATCAGCATGGAGCGGCGGGCCCATTCAGAGAAGGGGTGCTGACGCTCCACCTCATCAAACAGGGCTGCCGCCTGCGTGTAGCGGCGGCGCTCCAGTTCCCGGAAAGCATTGTTGTAAAGCGTCTCTACCGGGCGGGCGACATAGGCCAGCTCGGCCCGGTTACGATTGCCCTGACAGCCCGCAAGCACGAGAGCCGAGAGGGAAATGATGAGGATAAGACGCGTGGCGTTCAACAATTCCTGGCCCCTTGGCATGGCAATAAAAAACGGACTGCCAGAGTCTTCTAACCGATCAGGGCGCAAGGAAAAAGCATTGTGTCAGCCCGGAAGGTGATTGCGCGGCTGCGAAACTAGCCGCGTGCGACCCTGCCGGGCTCGATGGCTTCTGCCATTTCGCTCATTGCCACCCATTTCCAGGCCGATGTATCGGCCATCAGGGCACGCACGGCCACATTGTTGATACCATGGCCCGGACGCGAGGCCTGATAGAGGCCAAGGATCGGCGCGCCGGCGAGATACAGGTCGCCGACCGCATCCAGAATCTTGTGGCGGACAAATTCGTCGGCGAAGCGCAGACCTTCAGGATTCGCCACGCCCTCATCGTCCAGAACGATAGCGTTTTCCATCGAGCCGCCGCGTGCGAGGCCTGCCTTGAGCAGCGATTCGTATTCACGGCGGAAGCCAAACGTGCGGGCCGCGGCGATCTCGCTGCGGAAACCGGTCGGGCTGATCTCGAAGCGGTATTGCTGGCGGCCAATGACCGCATTGTCGAAATCAATGCTGACATCGATCGCCGGCTGGAGCGAAGGCAGGAAGACGGCACTGCGCCCGCCCAGCGAAACCTCGACCGGCTTGAGAATGCGGATCGCGCGGCGCGGCGCGGGCTGGGTCTTAAGCCCCGTGTGCTCAATAAGCTCGATGAACGGCATGGAGGAGCCGTCCATGGCGGGCACTTCAGGCCCATGCAGCTCAACCAGCACATCATCCACACCCAGGCCGGCAAAAGCCGCCATCAGGTGCTCCACCGTCGAAACCGAGGCGCCATCGGCGTTGATGATGGTCGTGCCGAGATCGGTAGAACGGACAAGATCATAGCGGGCAGGTATCAGGCGGTCTGCGACATCCAGATCGGTGCGTTCAAATACAATGCCCGTTCCCGCCTGAGCCGGTTTGAGCACCATGCGCACCCGTGCGCCCGTATGCAGGCCAATGCCTGCACAAACGGCCGTCTGGGCCAGCGTCGTCCGCTCAGTCATGAAAGCTGCCCGCACCATTCTATTGTCTTTCTTCGCTTTTCAGCTGCAGTTCCGGCCACGCCCCCCGGCACAGACCGAAAACCCCTCTTCTTCGCATTTGCACACTAGAGAACAGTCGGACAGAGCGGAATTAAACGATTGTTGCGGGCTGTAACAATTGACTGCGTCAGCAACGAAAAGCCCCCGGACCGTTTCCGGTTCCGGGGGCCTGGCCTGTGGCATTGCTGGACCGTCTAATTGGCCTGACGGCGCAGGAAGGCAGGGATATCGAGATCGGCGTCGTCAAAATCCTCGCCAAACAGATCGCCTGCCGGGGATGTGCGCTGTACGGGTTCGGCCGGAGCCGGGGCGCGTTGCGCCTGAACGGGCGGGCGCGGGGCGGTGCGTGATTCCACAGGAGCGGCCGGGGTCTTCGCCCGCCGCCCGAAGATGGAAAGTCCGCGGCGCGCCGGGGCTTCCTCACGCTCTTCCTCCTGCGGGGCCGGCTCGCGGCGGATTGTCTGGGCCGCTTCTGCAAGACGTTCCTGATGACGCACCACTTCCGGTCTTGTGTCGACCGTCTGCGCCTCTTCCTCAGCCGTATAGGCATCCGGCGCCGACACAGCATCATCCAGGATGTCCGCACGGGCTGGCGCAGCCTGCTCCTCCCGCGGCGCAGCTACTGTCTGGGCTTCCTGCGCGGCGCGCCAGGCAGCCGCCTTCGCATGGATACCGCCATCAGCGACAGCCTTGGCTCGGACCGTCTCTGCTTCGTCATTGAGCCGGCGCACAAGCGGCTGGCCCGGACGGCTGACTTCACGCGGCTTGAGCGTGCTCATCAGGCTGGCAGGCTCGGTGCGGCGGCGCGGATCGGCCTGCAGCATCTGTTCGGCCTCGATGCCGGTGGCAACCACGGACACACGTATCGTACCGTTGAGGCTTTCATCAAAGGTCGAACCGACAATGATATTGGCATCGGGGTCCACCTGATCGCGGATCTCGTTGGCCGCCTCATCAACTTCGTACAGCGTCATGTCCATGCCGCCGGTGATGTTGATGAGCACGCCGCGCGCGCCCTTCATCGACACATCATCGAGCAGCGGATTATTGATCGCGGCATGGGCCGCCTCGATGGCGCGCTTTTCGCCAGAGGCTTCGCCGGTACCCATCATCGCCTTGCCCATCTCGTTCATCACGGTGCGCACATCGGCGAAGTCGAGATTGATGAGGCCAGGCATGACCATCAGGTCGGTAATGCCGCGCACGCCCGAATGGAGCACCTGATCGGCCATGGAGAAGGCTTCGGCGAAGGTCGTCTTCTCGGTGGCGATACGGAACAGGTTCTGGTTGGGAATGACAATGAGCGTATCGACATGGTTCTGGAGCTGCTCAATGCCGGCTTCGGCCAGGCGCATGCGCTTTGCGCCCTCGAAATGGAAGGGCTTGGTCACGACGCCGACGGTAAGAATGCCCTGCTCACGGGCAGCGCGCGCGATGACCGGCGCTGCGCCCGTGCCCGTTCCACCGCCCATACCGGCCGTGATGAACACCATGTGCGCGCCTTGCAGGTACTCGATAATCTCCGAGATCGAGTCTTCTGCCGACTGCATGCCGATCTCTGGACGGGCACCGGCGCCGAGGCCTTGCGTGATCTGATGACCGATCTGGATGCGATTGGGTGTGCCGGAACGCTGGAGCGCCTGGGCATCTGTGTTGGCGACAACAAAATCAACGCCTTCAAGGCTTGCGTCGATCATGTTGTTGACAGCATTGCCGCCGGCGCCGCCCACGCCGAAAACGAGAATTCTGGGTTTAAGTTCAGTCGCTTCGGGGGCAGAAATATTCAGCGCCATGGGGACAGGCTCCGTCACGCGGGCTAAGGTTAACAACGATTAGCCGTCAGTTTGAGGGCGCGTTGCTTAAGCGAGCGTTAAGCGCCACTGACATGATTGGCGATATTTTAGCATTGGTTACAGGAACATAGAGCGAACGAAGGGCTGTTGCTCAGAAACTCTCTGCAAACCAGCGCCAGATCGCCGACGGTCCGCTTTGGGAGGCGGGCCGGGCCACGCGGCGCGCGGAGGCGGCCGTGATGAAGCGCGGCGGGCCGGATAGTATCTCGGCCGGTGCGCGTGCGTGACGGGCAAGCGAGCCGGTGCTGGCGGCGAAGCCAGGTCCAGCCAGCGCATCGCCCAGCCCGGCGATCGCAGCCGGGCGGCCCAGCCGCGTCTGGCGGCGCAGTACGCGTCCGGCCAGCTCGACCACGCCGGGAAGCTGGCTTGCCCCGCCCGTCAGCACAAGGATTCGTCCGGAAGCTTCGCTGAGCCCGGCGGCGGCCAGCCGGTCGCGAATCAGTTCGAAAATCTCTTCCAGCCGAGGCCGGATGATCGCGTTGAGCATGGCACGCGGATACTGATTCATGCCGGCATCCGGGCCAGCAGCAACCGGCGGGGCCTCGATCATCGCCCGGTCATCGTCAGGGCTGTCGAGCGCCGAACCGTAAAGCGCCTTGATGCGTTCAGCGGCATGAACGGGTGTGGACAGGCCGCGTGCAATGTCACGCGTGACGTGATTGCCACCCACCGGGATCATGTCGACATGCACCGGCACGCCATCTGCAAACACGGCAAGGCTTGTCGTGTCCGCGCCCATATCGATCACCGTCGCACCCAGCAGCGCCTCGTCCCCCGCCAGAACAGACAGGGCAGCGGCATAAGGCGAGGCGATCACTTCGCTCGCTTCCAGGCGGCACTGGGCGACAGCATTCATCAGATTGCGCAGCGGATCAGCGTCAGCGGAGATGACATGCAGATCCACCGCCAGGCTGCGCCCGGCCATGCCGCGCGGATCTTTCACACCGCGATTATCGTCCACCCGCCAGGCAACGGGCATGGCGTGCAGCATGGCGCGGCCCGGCCGCGCGCACTGCTGCAGCCCGGCCGACAGGACGCGGTTACGGTCACGTTCACTCACCTCGCGGCCCGAGACAGGCGCCTCGATCGACACGCGTTCGGACGCCGGGCTGCCGGCAGTGGTGACAAGGCTGACTTCGCTGACCGCGTGACGCGCCATGCGCTCAGCATTGTCGACGACCGCCCGGATCACGCTGGCCGCCGCGTCGATATCGACAACGCCGCCCGCGCGCATGCCGGCGCTGGAATGGTGGCCTACACCCACCACTCTCGGACGGGGGCCCGTCAGGGTCGCTTCCATCTTGACGATAAAGCAGACGGTCTTGGCGGCGCCTATCTCCAGCGCGGCGTATATACCCGGCTTGCCGTTCGCCGCATCGGCAGTCTTGCGCGTAAACAGGCCCATTTCGGCTCAGGCTCCCCGCTCACGGGCCGAAGCACCGCCTGCACGTTCCGGCCAGGCGCGGATCGCCATTTCGCCGTCGCCGCGCAGATCAAAAGCCTGGGCGTCCAGCTCCAGAACGCGCTGGTCGGCGTGCAGGGCTGCGATCAGGGCCACGGCGCTGGCGACGCCGGTTTCGGGAAGCAGGATGTCGCTGCCTGACTGCAGGCGCAGATTCCAGCGCCGCTCGCCCACACGTACCGCATGGGTGACAAGAGCGGCAAGTTCCGGCTGGCGGGCGAGCACGGTAATGATCTCCTCCGCCGCTTCATTGGCACCGGCCCCGACAAGGCGGGGCAGCGCGGCGTGGTCTGACGGGTTTTCTCCAGCCAGCACGATGCCGCGCCGGTCGATTACGTAATGCACGCCTTCATTCTGCCAGAGCGCATAGGGCGCACGCTCGGTAATGATGACACTGACCCTGTCCGGCCAGAGGCGGATGACCTGCGCGCTTTCAACCCGGCTCATGGCTTCGATAGCGGCGCGCGCCTGCTCAGGATCAATCTCGATCAGACCCCGGCCGGGCCGCGCGCCGATGACCTGCGCAATCTCGGCGGCGCTCACGTCACGGGCGCCCACCACATCCACGGCGCGAACAACATAGCCCGAACGGGTGAGGTGATCAGCAAAGGCGGCGCGCATCCCGTCGCCAGCCGGGCCCAGCCCGCCCGTCATGGCCAGACCAATGAATGCCAGTGCGGTCACGCCCGCGACAGCAAAAAAGCCCAGACGCAGCGCGGTGATCGTGCGGTAGCGCGCGGTGCGTATCTGGGCGCTGGCCCAGTTGACCATGGGGCGCTGGGGGATGGAGGCGGGCGGCTTGCGGGTGCGGGAGCGCGTTGCGCCGGAACTTCCGGCACGGGTGGGAGCTGTTCGAGAGCGCCTCACCTCTGACAACTGGCATCCTCCGCTATCCATTCGACAAGGTCGGGAAATCCGATACCGCAATGCGCGGCCTGTTCGGGCGCAAGCGATGTAGGAGTCATGCCCGGCTGGGTATTAATTTCGAGTAACCAAAGCTTGCCGTCGCCGCCCTCATCCCAGCGAAAATCGGACCGGGTGAGCCCCCGGCAACCAAGCTCACGATGCGCGGTGACGGCAGCCGCCATCGCCTGGTCAAAGACATGGGCTGGGATATCAGCAGGCAGGCGGTGAACCGATCCGCCGTCTGCGTATTTTGCCTCATAGTCATAAAAGGCTGTTTTGGGCACGATCTCGGTGACGGTCAGCGCCCGGTCACCCATCACGGCGACGGTCAGCTCCCGGCCCGGAATGAATTTTTCGATGAGAATGTCATCGCCATAGGGCCAGCTGTCGGCGGCGAGCGCCGCAGGCGGGCGGTTAGCGCCCTCGCGCACGATCAGCACGCCCACTGACGAGCCCTGATCATTCGGCTTGGCCACATAGGGCGCAGGCATGACGTGATCGCGTGCAGCGTCAAACCGGCTGACAATCTTTCCGTCCGGGCAGTTAAGGCCCGCAAGGCGCAAGACCGCCTTGGTCTTCTGCTTGTCCATCGCCAGCGCCGAGGCCAGCACGCCGGAATGCGTGTAGGGGATGCGCAGATATTCCAGCACGCCCTGCACGCGCCCGTCCTCACCCCACAGGCCATGGAGCGCGTTGAACACGAGATCGGGTTTGAGCGCCTTGATGTCATCGATCCAGCGCTCGTTCGCGGGGTCAATCTCATGGACCTCATGCCCCTTGGCGCGCAGGCCCTTGGCACATTCGCGGCCCGAGACCAGCGAGACCTCGCGCTCAGGGCTCAAGCCTCCGAGCAGAAGGGCGATGCGCTTGCTCATGCGTTTTCTCCTGCGGGCAGGCCAATACGTTTGACCTCCCAGTGCATCTCGACGTTTTCCTTCGACGCAATCTCGGCGCGGATTTCCTCCACGAGCCCTTCAAGGTCTGCCGCGCTGGCGCTGCCATCATTGATCAGGAAGTTGGCGTGCATCTCGGAAAAGCGCGCCCCGCCCTTGCGCCGTCCGCGCCCGCCAACCGCGTCCACCAGCTGCCAGGCAGACCGGCCTTTGCTCTGGGTCTGGTCGGGGTTCTTGAAGGTGGAGCCGGAGGTTTTCTCGCGGATGGGCTGGGTCGCGGCGCGCTTCTCGCTGATCGCGTCCATGCGCTCCAGAATGGCGGCCGGCTCATCGCTCCGGCCTTCAAACACCGCTTCGGTGAATATCCAGTCTTCGGGCGCGGAGCAGTGGCGGTAGGCATGGCCCAGCTCGTCCGGCTTCACGATCAGGCGGCGGCCCCGCCGGTCCAGCGCGATGGCCTCAACCAGTACGTCCTTTGTCTCCGACCCATAGCAGCCCGCATTCATGCGGATCGCGCCGCCGATTGTGCCCGGTACGCCGACATAAAATTCCAGCCCCGCAATGCCCGCCTTGGCGGCGGCCTTGGCCGCCATCTTGTCGAGCAGTGCCGTACCGATGCGGATACGATTGCCCGCCAGCACTTGCGCGCGTGCAAATGCCGGCGTCAGGCGGATCACCACGCCCGGCACCCCGCCATCCCTTACAAGCGTGTTGGAGCCCGCGCCCAGCACATGGACGGGAATGTCCTCAGGCGTCTCGGCCAGGAAGCGCGCAAGGTCCGCCTCATCTGCGGGCAGGTAGAGCACCTGCGCAGGCCCGCCTACACGCAGCCATGTAATGTCAGACAGCGGCGCGTTCTCGATATACTGCCCGCGCACTTCAGGCAGTTGGGGAAGGAGGGAGGGGAAGGTCATTTGCCGCCACCCTCTTTCTCCCCCCGCCTGCGGGGGGAGTGGCCTGAAAGGCCGAGGGGGGGAACAGAGAAAAAAACTCCCCCCTCCGTCAGCTGCGCTGACACCTCCCCCGTAAACAGGGGAGGAAAAGAAGCAGCAGCTCTAAAGTGACCACTCACAACACCTTCTCCAGCCGTGCGGGAAGCTCTGCCGCCCAGGCGGTAATGTCGCCCGCGCCGAGGCAGACGACGAGATCGCCGGATTTCGCGCGCGGCTTGATGTCATCGGCGAGCGTTTCACGCGAGCTGGCGGACGCATCGCGATGGCCGTGCGCCTGCAAGCCGGCGATGAGCGAGTCCTGATCGGCGCCCTCAATCGGGCTTTCGCCTGCCGAATACACGTCCGCGACGAGCACGCTGTCGGCATCGTTAAAGCAGGTACAGAACTCCTCGAAAAGATCGTTGAGGCGGGTATAGCGGTGCGGCTGGACGACCGCGATCACGCGGCCATCGCCTGCCCGCTGGCGCGCGGCTTTCAGCACGGCGGCGATCTCGACCGGGTGGTGGCCATAATCATCGACCACCGTGACGCCCTTGGCCGTGCCGGTGATGGTGAAGCGGCGCTTCACGCCCGCAAAACCGCCCAGAGCTTCGCGGGCAGCACTTTCCGTACAGCCCAGCGCCTGTGCCACGGCCACAGCGCCGGTTGTGTTCTGGACATTGTGTTCACCCATCATAGGCAGGGAGATGTCTTTCCAGACCACGCGTTCCTCGCCCGGCGGCTGGAAGGCGATGTCGAACACGGCTCCTTGCGGGCTGGTGCGCAGATTCACACAGCGCACATCGGCCTGCGGATTGAAGCCATAGGTGATGATGCGCCGGTCCTCGATACGCGCGGCCAGCGCCTGCACTTCGGGGTGATCGGTACACAGCGCGGCGAACCCGTAAAAGGGCAGGTTCTCGACAAACTGGGCGAAGGCATCACGCAGCGCATCGAAATCGCCGTAATGCTCCATGTGTTCAGGGTCGATATTGGTGATCAGCGCGACCGTGCCGCGCAGTTTGAGGAAGGAGCCGTCGCTCTCATCGGCCTCCACCACCATCCACTCGCCTTCGCCCATTTTGGCGTTCGAGCCATAGGCCGAAATGATGCCGCCATTGATGACGGTCGGGTCAAAGCCTGCTGCATCCATCAGCGCAGCGATAAGGGAGGTCGTCGTCGTCTTGCCATGCGTGCCACCCACCGCCACGGCGTATTTCAGGCGCATCAGCTCGGCAAGCATCTCTGCCCGGCGCACGACGGGAATACGTTTGGCACGCGCGGCCACCAGTTCGGGATTGTCGCGCTTTACCGCCGACGAGACGACGAGCGCGCCAGCGCCCTCCACATTCTCGGCCCGGTGCCCGATATGCACGACTGCGCCCTTGGCCCGCAGGCGCTCCACATTGGCACTGTCCTTGATGTCCGAGCCGGAGACCCGGTAGCCCAGATTGAGCATCACCTCGGCAATACCGCTCATGCCGATCCCGCCAATACCAACGAAATGCACCGGGCCGGTAGCGGCAGGCAGGTCAATCGGAGCCATGAATACTGTCCTTGAAAAGTCTGTGTCAGGTGCGCGCGTTTGCCGCCTCCTGCAGGAGCGATGCCAGACGCAAATGCGCATCCGGCTTGCCGGCCTGCAGGGCGGCCTCGGCCATTGAGGCGAGAGCTTCGCCATCGGCCAGCAGGGTTTCAAGCCGCGCCCGCAGCGCGCCCGCAGCGATCTCGTCCTCGGTGATGATCTGTGCACCGCCAGCCTGCGCCAGCCCCATGGCGTTCGCGCGCTGGTGATCGTCTGCCGCAATCTCCAGCGGCACCAGAAGCGAAGGCCGTCCCAGTGCGGCGATCTCCGACACGCTGGACGCGCCAGAACGCGAAATGATGAGGTGAGACTTTGCGTAGAGCGGTCCCATATCCTCAAAGAAGGGCTCGCAATGGGCCTTCACGCCCGCTTCGGCATAGAGGCGGCGCGACGCCTCGATCTGCTCGGCGCGGGTCTGCTGGGTCACCTCAAGGCGGGTACGCAAACCTTCAGGCAGACCCGAAATCGCTTCAGGCACGCCTACCGACAGGATGCGCGCGCCCAGCGATCCGCCAATCACCAGCAATCGGACAGGGCCACCTTCCTCAGGCGCGGCATAGGGCGTGCGTCCGCCCGCGAGGATCGCGCCGCGTACCGGATTGCCGGTGACCACATGGCGGGCCTTGCCGGGCAGGCGGTCCAGCCGGTCGAAGCCGGATGCGACCGCAAACGCGTTGCGGGCAAACACTCGGTTTACCCGTCCCAGCACGGAGTTTTGCTCATGGATCACGAAGGGTATGCGTTTCAGCCGGGCATGCGCCAGCGCAGGAAAGGCCGGGTAGCCGCCAAACCCGGCGATGAGGTCAGGCTGGAACTGCGCGACGATGCGCCCGGTGCTGGCAAAGCCTCTGGCCAGTTTCAGCGTGTTGCCCGCTGCGCGCGCCGGGTTCTTCACGAAGGGTGTTGCCGCCTCGATCTGGTCCACGCCCTCGCCAGGAAAGCCGCTGGCGTGGCGCATGCCGCGCTGATCTGTGACCAGGCGTATCCGCCAGCCCGCCTCGCGCAGGGTCTCCGCCACCGCCCGGGCTGGGAAGATGTGCCCGCCTGTGCCGCCTGCGGCAATGAGAAGCCGGGGGGCGCTCATGCCGGCACCAGCCGCGTGCTGCTGCGCTCAGGCAGGTAAGCCCCCGGCGTGCGCTTGGTCAGCGCCAGCAGCAGGCCCGCGGCAAATGCCAGAGACAGCATGGACGACCCGCCATAGGAAACGAAAGGCAGGGTCATGCCCTTGGCCGGGGCCAGTTCCAGATTGACGAGAATGTTGATCAGCGCCTGACCGCCAAACATCAGGGCGAGGCCTGCCACGGCGAGCTGCGCAAAATTGTCCGACAGGCGCATGGAGCGAGACCAGGCCCGCGCAAACAGGATAGCAAACAGGCCGATAATGGCCAGCGACGCGACCAGGCCAAATTCCTCTGCCGCAACCGAGAACACGAAATCGGTGTGCGCTTCGGGCAGATAGCGCTTGATCTCGCCTTCGCCGGGCCCGACGCCGGTAAAGCCGCCGCGCGTAATGGCGCCTACAGCCATCTCGGTCTGGGTGGGGCCGCTCGCGGAGGCAGGCGCAAGAAAGGCAGCGACCCGGTCACGCACATGGCCGAGGAAGAAATAGGCGCCGGCTGCACCGCCGAGCGCCACGCTGCCCAGAAGCGCGGTGTGGAGAAAGGACAGGCCCGCAGCCCACAGCATGGCGGCAAAAATGCCGGTCAGCAGGATGGACTGGCCGAAATCGGGCTGGCTGATGAGAAAGCATATCGCCAGCACGTAAATGCCTGCCGCCACGAGGCGCCCTGGTACCGGCGCGCCCTTGCTCTCCTCGGAAAACAGCCAGGCCGTTATCACGATGAAGGCCGGTTTGAAGAATTCCGATGGCTGCAGCGAGAAACTGCCAAAGCGCAGCCAGCGCGTGGCGCCGTTTACTTCGTGCCCCATCAGGGCAACGACAATCAGCGCCAGGAAACTGCCCACCAGCGCCAGACCGGCCAGACGACGCGCGCCGCGCGGGCTGAGCGCGGCTATTGCCAGCATCAGGATCATGGAGAGACCGGCGAAAAAAATGTGCCGGTAGAGATAGTAGAACGGATCACCGGGGCTGATGCGTTCGGCTGCGCTCGGGCTGGCTGCCATGGACAATGTCACACCGACAACCATCAGTCCGGCCACCGTGAAGAGCAAGGTGCGGTCCAGCCCGAACCAGAGGCGCGCCAGTCCGCTGCGGCTTGCCGTGTTCATGCCGCATCTCCCTTTGCTGCCCGCTCCAGCAAGTCCTTTACCAGAGCGCGGAATGTGTCGCCGCGATGCTCATAGCTTCTGAACTGGTCAAACGAGGCGCAGGCTGGTGACAATAGAATAACCGGCCGCCGATAGCCGCTTTCGGCGGCGTCCATGGCCGCGTTCTGCAGAGCGCGCTCCAGCGTGCCGGACATATCGGCGGGCACGTCACGGCCCAGCTGCTTGCGAAGCAGGTCTGCATCCTGCCCGATCAGATAGGCCTTGCGGATACGCCGGAAGAAGGGCTTCAGGCTTTCAACACCGCCCGATTTTGCCTGCCCGCCCGCAATCCAGAATATGTCATGATAGCAGGCGAGCGCCTGCGCGGCGGCCTCGGCATTGGTGGCCTTGGAATCGTTGATGAAGAGAAGCGATCCCGCCTCGCCGACACGCTCCTGCCGGTGTGGCAGGCCGGGAAAGCTGGCGATCCCGGCAATGGCGTCGGTAATGCTCACTCCAAGGGCACGCACAGCAGCATAGGCCGCCGCCGCGTTCTGCGCATTGTGCGAACCGGGAAGCGCTTGCGCGCGGTGCAGTTCCATGACCGTGCGGGCGCCGCCCTTCGCGGTGTCGTCGTAGAGCTTGCCTGCCAGCGCGTAGACACCGAATGACACGAGCCGCTGGCTGGAAACCGGGATCACATTCAGCCCCGCCTTCGATTTCAGTCGCGTACACACGCTGCGGCTCGGCTCGTCATCAACGCCGACAATCGCCGTATCGCCGTCCTGCTGATTGGCAAAGATGCGCTCCTTGGCCGTGCGGTAGCCCTCAATATCGCCGTGCCGGTCGATATGGTCCGGCGTGAGGTTCAGGAAGACCGCCACCCGGCAGCGCAGGCTCTCGATCAGATCGAGCTGGTAGGAGGATAGCTCCAGCACATAGATCGCGCCGGGACGCGGCGGCTCGAGGCCGAGCACGGCGTCGCCGATATTGCCGCCCACGCGCACATCACGCCCTGCGCTTTTCAGGATATGGCCGATCAGCGCCGTCGTGGTGGATTTGCCGTTCGTGCCGGTAATCCCGATCACCGTGACGCCGGGCGTATCGGCAATAGCCTGGGCGAACAGCTCCACATCACCAATGACCGGCGCACCGACCGCGCGGGCCAGCGACACCATGCGGTGCGGGGCCGGGTGCGTAAGAGGGATGCCCGGAGACAGCACCAGAGCGGCCATATCGCCCCAGTCACGCCGGTTGAGATCATCGAGCTCCAGACCGGCCTTTGCGGCGTTCTCGCGCGCGGCTTCGTTGTCATCCCAGGCGGAAACCTCTGCCCCGCCTGCCGCCAATGCGCGCGCAGCCGTTATCCCGGTGCGGCCAAGGCCGAACACCGCCACGCGGCGTCCCTTGTAGGCGGTAACCGGGATCATGCAGGCAAACTACCTCAGCTTGAGTGTCGAAAGACCGATAAGGGCGAGCACGAACGCGATAATCCAGAACCGGATGACAATGGTCGGCTCGGCCCAGCCCATCTTTTCAAAATGGTGGTGGATGGGCGCCATGCGGAAGACGCGCTTGCCCGTCAGCTTGAAGCTGGCCACCTGGATCATCACCGAGAGCGCTTCGAGCACGAAAAGCCCGCCAATAATGGCCAGCACGATCTCGTGCTTCACGGCCACGGCAATGGTGCCGATTGCACCGCCAAGCGACAGCGAGCCGGTATCGCCCATGAACACCATGGCAGGCGGGGCATTATACCAGAGAAAGCCCAGCCCGGCTCCGATGATCGTGCCACAGATCACAGCGAGCTCGCCGGTACCGGGCGTGAAGTTCAGGAACAGATAGTTGGAATAGACCGCCGAACCGACGAAATAGGCGATAAAGCCGAAGGAGCCGGCCGCGATCATCACCGGCACGATAGCGAGGCCATCCAG
This sequence comes from Glycocaulis sp., assembly GCF_051859565.1. Classification (GTDB taxonomy): domain Bacteria; phylum Pseudomonadota; class Alphaproteobacteria; order Caulobacterales; family Maricaulaceae; genus Glycocaulis. The sequence continues at coordinate 104,921 of NZ_JBHYFK010000005.1, read as the reverse complement.
CCCGTCTGTGATGTTGACGGCATTGGACGCGCCCACAATCACGATCAGTCCGAACAGGAAAAAGCCATAGCTCAGAGGGATCAGCACATCCTTGAAGAAAGGCACGGCGATCGAGGTGGCAAAGCCTTCAGGGACATTGGGCGCGTTCGACAGAAGCTCTGTCATCCAGAACACGGCGATGAGCGCGACAACCGACTGCAGGGCGAGCTTCATCTTGCCGGAAATGCCTGCCGAAGAGCGCTTGGTCACCTTGCGCCAGTCATCGAGAAAACCGATGCCGCCAAACCCGGCCGTGACCAGCAGCACAACCCAGATATAGGGGTTGGAAAGATCGGCCCAGAGCAATGTCCCCGCCAGAATGCCCAGCAGGATGATGAAGCCGCCCATGGTGGGGGTGCCCGCCTTGGTGAGCACATGGGTTTCAGGCCCGTCATCGCGGATTGGCTGCGATCCCTTGGTCTTCAGCCAGCCAATGAAGGGCTTGCCGATAATGATGGCCACGAGGAAGGCCGTGACCAGCCCTGCCCCGGTGCGGAATGTGAGATAGTTCACGACGTTGAAAACGGCGATGTCGGAAGCGAGTTGGGAAAACAGGAAATAGAGCATGAAAATCAGCCTTTGATGACCGCGTTAACGGCACCGTTCCGCAAACTTGCGACTACTTTATGAACGCCCGAACCGTTCGAGCCCTTGATCAGCACCACATCGCCCGGACGCAGCATGGCGCATAGCCGATCAGTGGCGTCCGCCGGCGATGCCGCCATTGCGCCCTTAACCGATCCGGGCAGCGCAGACATCAGATGTTCCATCATCGCGCCAACGCCAATGACCGCAGACACACCGGCATCAACCAGTGGCGCTGCCAGTTCGCGGTGACGCTCCGGGGCGCTCTCACCAATCTCCAGCATTTCGCCCAGCACCGCGATGCGGCGGCCTTTGCCGTCAGGCGAATGTCGGGCGAGTGTGGCAATCGCGGAGGCCATGGACACCGGGTTGGCATTATAGCTGTCGTCGATGATGCGTGCGCTGCCGCCATCAAGTTCTATCATGAAGCTCGCGCCGCGCCCGGCCTGGGCTTCCATGCCGGCCAGCACATCGGCGACCTGCGCGCTATCAATGCCGGCGGCCACGCAGGCCGCCATTACGGCAGCGGCATTGTGGGCCTGATGTTCGCCCGGCGCCGGGATGGAAATGTCCACCATACGGCCCAGCACATCAAAGCGGCCGCGCCCGGATGTAGCCTGCTGGTCCCAGGAGAGGATACGCACCGCAGCGTGCCGCGCCCGGCCAAACTCGAACAGGAATGCCGCGCCGCTCTCGTTCACGCGCGCGCACAGCCGGGGGGCGTACTCGCAATCTGCCGGGATGATCGCCACGCCATCGCCTGCCAGCCCTGCAAATATCTCCGCCTTGGCATCGGCGATGGCTTCCATGGAACCCAGATTTTCCAGATGCGCCGGTGCGATGCGGGTGATGAGGGCGATATGAGGCTGCACCTGTGTGGTCAGGGCCGCGATCTCGCCGGCATGGTTCATCCCCATCTCGAACACGCCGCGCCTGGTACCTTGCGGCATGCGCGCCAGGGTCAGCGGCACGCCCCAGTGATTATTGTAGGATTTGACGCTCCAGTGCGCAGGACCGCTGGCGCGGAAGACCGCCGCAATGGCCTCTTTCACCGATGTCTTGCCGACCGAGCCGGTGACGCCCACACGTACAGCCTTGCTGCGCTCGCGCGCCGCGACGCCAAGGCGCTGCAGCGCTTCGAGCACGTCCGGCACGACAAGGCGTGGGCCTGTGCCTGCATCTTCGCGAGAGACTATGGATGCAGCTGCCCCTGCTTTCTCGGCGGCAGGCACGAAATCATGCCCGTCACGCTGGTCTGCCAGCGCCACGAACAGGTCTCCGGCCTCCAGAGAGCGCGTGTCGATGGAGACGCCCGAGGCCTGCCAGCTATCACCCCCTACGAGCCGCCCGCCAGTCGCGGCGGTGGCTTGCGCTGCTGTCCATAAAGGCCCGGTCATTGCCCCCGCTCCCCGGTACTGCCTGTTCTGGCGGCGAGAGCGCGGCGCGCGACCTCGCCATCATCGAACGGATGGACCACGCCCTTGATGGTCTGGCCGGTCTCATGGCCCTTGCCTGCCAGCAGCAAGGTGTCGCCCGCTTTCAGATCACCAATGGCGGTGAAAATGGCGCGCTCGCGGTCTCCAATCTCTTCGGCGTGAGGCGCCCCTTTCAGTATCGCTGCGCGGATGAGAGCCGGATCTTCAGACCGCGGATTATCGTCGGTAACGATCACCCGGTCGGCGAGTTTGGCCGCTATAGCGCCCATCTTTTCGCGCTTGGTCGGATCACGGTCACCGCCCGCGCCAAACACGACAATCACTTTGCCGGCGGTGTGCGGACGCGCCGCCCGCAGGAGCTTATCAAGACCATCGGGCGTATGAGCGTAATCGATGAGAACAGGCGCGCCCTCAGCCGTCGCGCCGACAAACTCCAGACGCCCTGCGACGCCTTTCAGCTTCTCCAGCGCAGCGAACACGGTATCGGCATCCACGCCGCTCGCTATCGCCATGCCGGCCGCCTGAAATGCATTACTGGCCTGGAACTCGCCCATCAGGGGCAGGGTCAAGGCATGCTCCTTGCCCGCATGAACAAAGCGCACATGCTGGAAGGCGGCGTGCGGGGTGATTTCCTTCAGCTGGATATCGCGCCCGTTCCAGCCAACGGTGAAAATCTGCTGGCGGCGTGCCTCGGCGCGGCGCACCACCGCCTCGCCCCACTCGCTATCCACCGTGATGACGGCAGGTGCGCCTTCGGGCAAAAGCTCATCGAACAGGCGCATCTTGGAGGCGAAATAGTCTTCAAAGTCCGGATGATAATCGAGATGGTCCTGGGTGAGGTTGGAAAAGCCCGCCAGCGCGATTTTTGCGCCGTCCATGCGCCGCTGTTTCAGCCCGTGGCTCGACGCCTCCATCGCCAGGTGTGTGACGCCTTCTTGGGCTAGCGCATCCAGCGCGGCATGCAGGGCGATGGCATCGGGCGTGGTGTAACCCACATCGGTGCGGCCAGAACTCCGCGTCACGCCGAGCGTACCCAGAGCCGCCGCCTCATGGCCTGCCGCCTGCCAGATCTGACGCAGGAATTCGACAGTGGAGCTTTTGCCGTTGGTGCCGGTAATGGCGGCGATGTATTTCGGCTGGGCCGGAGAAAACCGCGCCGCCATCTGCGCCAGGGCGAGGCGCGGATCATCGGCCTCGATGACGGGAACAGGCGCAGCCGTGCCACGCTCGGCCAGGACAGCCACAGCGCCTGCGTCGATAGCCGCCTTGATGAAGGCATTGCCATGGGTGGTCACGCCCGGCAAGGCGGCAAAGACAAAGCCGGGCTTTACCGCCCGGCTGTCCAGCGCCAGTCCGGTGACGGCCAGTTCCAGCATGCCTTCCGGCACGCTCACGCCAGCGGGAAGGATGTCAGCAAGCCTGCGCAGCGTACTCATGGGCGATCCCTGCCTGCAGCCAGTTCGACGGGCTCTTCCGGTCCTGCCCGCACCGGCGTGCGCGGCACGAACATGCGCGCCACCGTCTGCACGCGCGCGCCGGGGTCGGCTTCGCGAAGGCCCACACCCAGTACCGGCGCCACGCGCTCGATGATCTCGCCGCCTGTTGGCGCAGCATTCCAGCCAGCGGTGTTGAAGCCATGGGTCTCGCGGATGGGGCGCGGCTGGTCGAGGCTCACCACCAGCACGTATTGCGGGTCATCGAAGGGGAATATCCCGACAAAGCTGGTCAGCACATTACCGACCTGGTAGCGGCCATTGACGATGCGCTGGGCCGTGCCGGTCTTGCCGGCAATGGCGAGGCCTTCGCGGTCGGCCTGACCGCCGGCAACAGAGGCGCGCATGACGCCAAGCACCTGTGCCGCCGTTGCCGAACTCATCACCGGAATCTGCGGCACGATATCGGTCGGGCCAACGGGACGCAGGGTCGGCGGCGTGTAGATTCCGTCATTGGCCAGCGCGGCATAGGCCGCTGCCAGAGCCACGGGCGACACGTTGAAGCCGTGCCCGTATGAAGCCGTCATCACCTCTGCCCGGCCCCAGCGGGCAGGCAGCATCGGGTTCTGGCCCTCGATGATTTCCAGCGGCGGGCGCTCCCAAAGGCCCAGCTCTCCGAAGAAGCTGGTCAACACCTCTCCGCCGATCCGCTCCGCCATGCGGGCCGAGCCGATATTGGAGGAATGAATGATGACTTCCCGGGCGGTGAGTATACGCGACTGCGGACGGAAATCGCGAATGCGGTGCGAACCGATGGCAATCGGCGCGCGGGCATCGAATGTATCGTCAAGACGCACCAGCCCGGCCTCTATACCGGCAGCGAGGGTGAGCGGCTTGAATACCGAACCCAGCTCGTAAACGCCCTGGACGGTACGGTTGAAACGGTTTTCCGCCGGTTCACTGCCCGCCCGGTTCGGGTCAAAGTCGGGAAGGGAGGCCAGCGCGATGATCTCGCCGGTGCCGACGCGCATCAGCACCGCCATGGCGCCTTGCGCCGAGTAGCGCTCCACGCGCTCGCGCAGCACGGTTTCCAGCGCATCCTGCGCGCCCAGATGAATGGACAGGCTGACCGGACGGCCAGACCCGTCATTAAGCTCGTCATTAAAGGCGCGCTCCGCCCCGGCCAGGCCTGCCAGGTCCTGATCGGTAAAGCCTACCAGATGTGCAGCCAGCCGCCGGCGCGGATAGACCCGGCCCGGCTCCACCCGGAAGCCGATGCCGGGCAGGCCCAGCATGTGAATGGCCTGACGTTCGCGCGGGCCCAGCCCGCGCTCGATCCAGACAAAGCGGCGGTTTGATGAAAGATCACGCTGCAGGGTTTCCGCGTTCAGATGCGGAAGAACCGTTCGCAGCGCTTGAGCGGTCTCCGCCGGATCCCAGACCTGGCGCGGATCAGCGAAAACAGAATGGAAATCGAGATTGCTGGCCAGAATCTGACCATTGCGGTCAACGATCTCGCCGCGGCGCGACGCCACCTGCGCCACACGCACCGGCGCAGCCTCAGCAAACTCGCCCGTGACAGCCAGTTCTACCGCGCGGCCCGCCGCCACCAGAAATCCTGCGCCCACCAGAATACCGATAAAGCCAAGGCGCAGCCGCGTGCGCCCTAGCGCCTGACCGGCCTCGTCTTCCAGCCGGATGGTGGCGCTGGCATCGAAACCGGCTGATCCGTCCCCGCGCAAGGGCTCAAGCCCGGCGCGCGAACGCCGGATTCTTACCTTGCCGAAAAGACGCGTCAGCCAATTCGTCATTGACGCCCTCTTACCGGAGGTGTGGTGGACGGCCAGCTGGCCTGCGCCGTTTGCGGCGCCTGCGGCGACAGGCGTTCAGCTTCGGCGCGCACCTGTGCCAGCTCGGCCAGCGAGAGTTCCTGCGCCGACTGCACCGGCTCAAACCCCAGATGGGTGCGGGCCAGCGCTCTGAGCTGCTCGGGATCTTCCAGATGCGCGATATTGGCCGTCAGCGTGTTGATGCGCGAGCGCTCCTGAGCGAGCTCCACCTGCAGCCCTGCAAGACGGGCCTGAGCCGCATCGGTTTCTGCTTTGGCGACATACAGCGCTCCCAGAAGGATCACGCTGCCGAGAATGCCGAAAAAGAGGACGAGGCGTATCATGTGACACACTCCAGAAGGCGGCTATAAGGGGGCACGCCGGGCAGGCCGTCATCTTCGGCTGGCCAGGCAGGGTTGGTGGTGCGGACACCGGCCCGCAGGCGCGAGGAGCGCGCGCGCGGATTGGCGGCGATTTCGGCCTCTGAAGGTTCAATGGCCTTGCGGGTCAGCAGCGAGAAGCTGGGCGCCGGCCCCGCTTCCACTTGCGGTGCATGGCGCGAGCCCTGCCCCGCCATGCCGGCGCGGGCGCGCAGGAAGGTCTTCACGATGCGGTCTTCCAGCGAATGGAAGGTGACAACCGCCAGCACGCCGGTGGGCTTCAGGATGCGTTCCGCCGCGCCGAGCGCGCGGATCAGTTCGCCCAGCTCGTCATTGACATAGATGCGCAGCCCCTGAAACACGCGTGTGGCCGGGTGAATACGCCCCGGCTTGCCGCCAATTACCCGCGCCATCAGCGATGCCAGTTCAAGCGTGGCCTCAAAAGGCTTTGCGGCGCGGTCTTCCACAATGGCGCGCGCCGCACGGCGGGCATGGCGCTCCTCGCCATAGATTTTGAAGATCGCCGCCAGCTCGTCGGCGTCCAGATGGTTGACGGCATCGGCAGCGCTGGGACCAGAGCGGGCCATGCGCATGTCCAGCGGGCCGTCCTTCTGGAAGGAGAAGCCGCGCTCTGCCTCGTCGATCTGCATCGACGACACCCCCAGATCGAGCATTACGCCGTCGACACCATCACTGCCGGACAGCTCTACGATCTGCTCCATCAGGGAGAAGGGGCCGGACTGAAAGGCGAACGTGTCCGGGAAGGCCTTGCGCAGCGCGGCAGCAGCCTTTGCCGCTTCAGGGTCCCGGTCGATGCCGACCAGACGCGCGCCCTCGACGGCCAGCACCGCTCGGGCATAGCCCCCGCCGCCCAGCGTACCATCCACATAGAGCCCGCCCGCGCGGGGGCGGATGGCAGTGATCACTTCGTCGAGCAGCACCGGGACGTGCCCCATCATGCACCCTCCGGCCGAACGGCAGGGCGGCGCAGCGCGGCCTTGTTGTCGCGCGCAAAGCTGAGATCACGGGCATGGCGCTCGGCGTGCGCTTCGGGCGACCAGACCTCGAAGCGGCGGCCCATGCCGACAAAGGTCGCCTTTGCGTCAAGGCCGGCATGCTCGATGAATTCACGCGGCAGGGAGATGCGGCCGGTCTGGTCAAACGAGAGGGGGCGGGCGCCACCGAAAATCACGCGCTCAAAGGCCGTGCGCGCATCGTCATACGGGTCCATCGCATCGATGGCAGCGGCCATTTCGGCCATCAACGCCTCACCGCCACCTTCCAGGAACGGTCCGTTAAACGAACACCAGACATAGATACCACCGAAGCGCTCCGCCGACACCACGGCACGGAAATCGGCCGGGACGGAAACCCGTCCCTTGGCATCTATCCCGTTGGTTGTGGTGGAGAAAAACATCTCCTGCGGCGCTCCCCCGGCTTCCCACGTGCGACATCTGCCCCGATGTGGTTAATTATGGGATATCATGGGAAATGATGGGAAACAATGCCGAAGCCAGTGTCCAGCGCTGTTTTTACAGGCGCGCTCAAGTAAAACCGCAACATGTTGCGGCGCAATAAAACAGAACAGACAAAGAACAAAAAGTTAACGCCCGGCGCGCTGTTTGGAATTTGGCAGGAAATTGAAGCGTCAGGCGGCCTGTAAGCCGGGTTCTGTGCCATTCTTTCCGATATGGAAAGAAGCGGCAGCCATTCCTCTTGGATGGCGCTTGCACGCCACCTCCAGCGACCTACCCGGACGGAATGCAGAGGCGCACCTGCCCGCGCGAAGCGGACGCCCGTCCCTATTCGGTCTTGCTCCGGGTGGGGCTTGCCGTGCCCCCTTCCTTGCGGTCGGGGCGGTGGGCTCTTACCCCACCGTTTCACCCTTGCCGGCCCCGAAGGCCCGGCGGTCTGATTTCTGCGGCGCTATCCCTGAACCGGGGCTTGACCCCCGGCCCGCCGGGATTTCCCCGGCACCCTGCCTCCATGGAGCCCGGACTTTCCTCTCCCGCCCGCCTTTCGGCACTAGACGGAAGCGGCTGCCCGGCCGCCTGACGGGTGTTAAGTCGGCTTTCAGCAGGCAAAGGTCAAGCGGCGGCCACTTGCGCCGCCAGCGCCTCGATCAGGCCCATCCTCTCATCATCCAGCACGCCATCAAGGCGCACGGGCCGGTAGCGGCGCTGGAATTCGGTGAGAAGGATGCTCAGGGGCAGGTCCGGGTTATAGCCGATAGCGTTGAGGAGATCCGCCGCGCGCGGCTCATCCGGCCTGGCAGGAACCGCCCCGTCCGGCCACAGGCCCACGCCTTCGCGCGCCAGCATCTCCCAAGGAAACTTTTCGCCCGGATCGATCTTGCGGCCCGGCGCGATATCGCTGTGGCCGACCACATTGACCGGCGCAATGGCGTGCCGTGCAATGATCTCGCGTGACAGCGCGGTCACGGCGCTGATCTGCGCGGGCGGATAGTCCGGCAGGCCGAAATCATGCCCGCCATTGACGATCTCGATGCCGATGGAGGCTGAATTGATGTCGGTAATACCGCGCCAGTAGCTCAATCCGGCATGCCAGGCGCGCTTTGTCTCATCGACCATGGCGATGACGCTGCCATCTTCCTCCACCACATAATGGGCACTGACCTTCGCGGCAGGATCCGCCAGCCGGTCGATTGCGGCCCTGCCCGTTTCCATGCCTGTGTAGTGCAGGACCAGCATGCTGACCGGCAGGCTACGGTCATTGAAGTTGGGCGAAGGGTGGCGGGTCCGTGTCATCGCGGCTTTTGTATCACGGTTTCCGGCGGCAGTGTGCTGGACCGGCGCGCCGCCACCACGGCCACACCGGCAATCGCGATAAGGCCGCCAGCGATCAGCTGCCAGCTCACCGGGTCGCCTAGAAGAACCACGCCGGAAATGACCCCGATCAGCGGCCCCATCAGCGTCATCGGCGCGATCAGCGAGGCGTCATAGCGGCGCAAGAGCCAGTAGAACGCGCCGTGGCCGAAAATATTTACCAGCAGCACCGTGAAGAAGATGCTCGCCAGCAAAAGCCAGCCGCCCGCCAGCATGGCCTCTATCTGGCCGCGCTCGAAAATCAGGCTGGCGATCAGCAGAGGTGGCCAGGAGAACAGTCCGATCCATGCCTGCAAGGGGATGGTGGTCAGCTCGACGCGCTTGACGAAGATCGACCCGGCCGCCGCCGCCATCGCCGCACCGACGCCGGCCAGCAATCCGGCAGTGAAGGTGAACTCGGCGGGTTTAAGGACCACCATTGAGGCCCCGGCAAAGGCCATGCCCATGCCGGCCGCACGCACCCAGCCCACCTTTTCCTTCAGGAACATGATGGAGAGAATTGTTGTGAACGGCACCGAGAGCTGCACCACGATCGCGATGGAAGACGGCGTGGCGTAATGCAGGCCTGTGAACAGCAGGGCAAACTGGATCGCCCCCATGCCCAGACCTGCCCCGATGACCGGACCCAGCTTTTTCGGCAATGGCAGCAGCCAGGGCGCCAGCATCGCATAGAGCAGCGCAAAGCGGATGAAGGCAAAGAACAGCGGAGGCACGCCCTCGAAACCAGGCACAAGGTCCGGCGTGCCCGAAACAGACCATTTCGCCACAACGAAGTTGATGCCCCAGACAAGGCAGACGGCGAACAGAAGGGCAAAATGGCGCGGGCTCATGGCCGCGCTGTAGCGGGCCAGCGCACGGGCTTCAAGTCACGAAACGATAAGGGGTGTTACACGGCCAAACACGTTAGCTGCGCGGGGCGCTGGTCCCGTCCACCGTCCAGCCATGCGGCCCCCGGCGGGCGACCAGTACGGAGCTGTCCGTCTTCCGGCGGCCGCGCACCTTGCGGTAGACCCAGTACGCGCCAGCGCCCAGCACTGCCAGACCGGCAACGACAAAAGCCGCCGCTGTCAGCACGGCGGCAAGCAGCACCACAAGGCCGATGAAAGCTGCGGCGATGATCGCAGCCAGCACCGCCCGCAGCGCCTGCATGGCGGCATCGGAATTGAACGCTGGCTGTTGTGTCATCTGCTTCGCTCCAGAAGAGGCTGTGGCCTCGCGGCCAGCACTTGCGCCCCTAGAGTTGGGGGTTTGCGCACGCACGTCAATGGCAGGGGCGCGCGCCTGTCACACAATTAATGTCCAGTGCCCGTTATCGGCTCCCGGCTGCCCGCAAGGAAATCAGGAGGAAGCCAATGCCGGCTTCAGCCCCCGCTCGGCAAGGATTTTCTGGTAAGCTGTATTAATCACGGCCATTTTCTCGTCAGCAAGGCGTTGCAGTTCCGGCGGTGCGCCGCGCGCGATCAGGCGGTCGGGGTGATTTTGCGATGCGATCCGTCTGTAGGCGCGTTTCAGATCGCCATCTGCAATAGAGCGGTCCACACCCAGCACCAGATACGGGTCCTGCCCGTCAGATGCGCCATGCCCGGCCCGTATCCGGTCAAACTCGCTGTCTGAGAACCCGAAAATGCCCGACACCGAATGGAGGTATTCCATTTCCTCCGCTGTCAGCCGTCCGTCGGCTTTTGCAATGTGAAAGAGGCCATCAAGCACATCTTCGAGAATGGCCGGGTGAGCGCGGAAACGCCGCGCCAGCCGGCGCGCATAGCCCTCAAACCCCAGCGTTGTCTGCTTGGCGAGGTTGAAGGCGCGCATCAGCGAGGCCTCGAAACCTGCTGGCGCACGCAGGACCTGGCGGAAGGCGGCCACCTCGTCATGAGTAACCTCGCCATCGGCCTTGGCCATTTTCGCACCGAGCCCGATCAGGGCCATGGCAAATTCGGCATCGTCCACCCGATGGCCGGGCGGACAGTCGCCCTCTGGGCAGGCGAACGGGTCGGCCGGGCCGGTGATCAGCTCTGCAAGTTTGCGCCAGACGCTCATGCGCGCTTATCTGCACCGCAAAACCGGCGAACGGAAGGGGCAAATGGGCGCAGACAGCACCGCAAAGTGGGAGATCTGGATAGATCGCGGCGGCACCTTCACCGATATTCTGGGACTATCACCGCAAGGCGAGCTGCATGCGCTGAAGCTGCTTTCGGAAAGCGCAGCCTATGGTGATGCAGCCAGTGAAGGCGTGCGCCGTATGACCGGCCTGTCGGCCGGCGGGCTGCCCGCTGACACCGCAGCCAGCGTGAAGATGGGCACGACCGTCGCCACCAATGCGCTGCTGGAAGAAGATGGCGCGCCGACGCTCTTCATTACCAATGCGGGGTTTGAGGACTGCCTGCTGATCCAGGACCAGACCCGCCCGGACATTTTCGCCCTGCGCATTGACCGGCCCCGGCCCCTGCCCGCGCGGATCGCCGGGATTGCCGGACGGCTGGATGTGGAGGGACGCGAAATCGCCCCGCTGGATCGCAGTGAGGTGCAAGCCGTGCTAAAAGACGCCCGCTCTCAAGGCCTGCAGTCGGTGGCCATTGCGCTTATTAATTCGCATGTGAATGATATGCATGAGGCGAAAGTGGCGGAACTGACCCGCGCGGCCGGGTTTGATCATGTCAGCCTGTCGAGCGAGGTAAGCCCGCTGGTACGGCTGGTCCCTCGCGCCTCCACCACCGTGATCGACGCCTATCTGGACCCGGTGCTGCAGGATTATGCGGCCCGCGTGGACAAGGGGCTCGGCGGCATTCCGCTTTACTTCATGCAATCCTCCGGCGGGCTCGCCCGATCCGGGCACTTTCGGGCTCGCGATGCTGTGCTGTCCGGCCCTGCTGGCGGCGTGGTCGGCATGGCGCAGACAGCCAGGGCGGAAGGGCTGGACCGGGTTATCGGCTTTGACATGGGTGGCACCTCCACTGACGTCTCACGCTATGACGGGGACGCCTTTGAACGCCGCGACCAGGTGCGCATTGGCGGCCGCCTCTTGCGCGCGCCCATGCTGTCCATCCACACCGTGGCCGCAGGCGGCGGATCCATCCTGCATTTTGACGGGGAGCGCGCCCGCGTCGGCCCGCACAGTGCAGGGGCGAGGCCGGGGCCGGCGGCTTATGGGAATGGTGGCCCAGCCACCATTACAGATGCGAACATTGTACTGGGCCGAGTACATCCCGGATGGTTTCCGGACGTCTTCGGACCGGACGGCAATGCTCCGCTGGACATTGAAGCTGCGCGCGCGGCCATCCAACCGCTGGCGGCATCCATAGGAGCGGGCAGTGCAGAAGAAGCCGCCGAAGGGTTTCTTGCCATTGCTGCCGAAGCCATGGCCGGCGCCATCCGCCAGATTACCATCTCACAGGGCATCGATCCGCGGGACTACGCGCTGAACGCGTTTGGCGGCGCGGGCGGGCAGCATGCCTGTCAGGTGGCCGCTGCGCTCGGCATGAGCCGTATCATCATTCACCCCAAGGCGGGGCTTCTCTCTGCTCTGGGAATTGGCATGGCCGCCCTTCTGGAGACGCGCCAGGCCGGGCTGGAAGTGGCGCTGGACGCCGATGGCTTGCAGGCGGCGCAGGCGCGCCTGTCCGCACTGGAGGACGAGGCAAGCGAAGCGCTCAAAGCGCAAGGCGCCGGGGAGATACGCGTCACCAGCCAGCTACACCTTCGCGTGGCGGGATCAGACACCGCCCTGCCCGTTGCCATGAGCGGGCTCGATGCGGCGCGCGCCGCGCATGACGAGGCGCACCTTCGCCTGTTCGGATTTGCACCGCCTGTCAATGCTGTGTTGATGATCGAGTCGGTATCGGTGAAGGCGGAATCCCCTTCAGGCGCCGTTCTGCCCTCCACCCCGCACACGAGCGCGCAGAGCGTGGAGCCGGAGGATCGGACACGCATTTTCTCTGGCGGACGCTGGCACGACGCGCCGGTTTATTCGCTGGCGAAACTTGGCGGGGAGCAGATCATTTCAGGCCCCGCCCTGATCATGGAACCGGGCCAGACGATCACCCTGGATGAGGGGTGGACGGCGCGGCCGGGGCGCACCGGCGCCCTGATCATGGAGCGGACGGGCGAGGCCACAAGAACGACCGGCTCTACCGCGCTCGACCCGGTTACGCTGGAGCTTTTCAACCGGCGCTTCATGGGTATCGCCGAGGAGATGGGCGTGGTGCTGGAGCGCACCGCCCACTCGGTGAACATGAAGGAAAGGCTGGATTTTTCCTGCGCTGTCTTTGATGCAGAGGGCGGGCTCGTCGCAAACGCGCCGCACATGCCGGTGCATCTGGGCTCCATGTCGGCGAGCGTGCGTGCCGCACTCGATGCTCACCCCGATCTGGCCGCCGGCGAAGCCGTGGCACTGAACGCGCCCTATAATGGCGGCACGCATCTGCCCGACATCACGGTGATCCAGCCCGTGTGTGACGATAGCAGCAAGCGCCTCTTCTTCGTGGCCGCGCGCGGGCACCATGCCGATGTGGGCGGGATCGCGCCCGGCTCCATGCCGCCCTTCTCGAAAGCCATCGACGAGGAAGGCGTGGTGTTCGATGCCGTGAAAATTCTTTCGGACACGAAGTTTGATGAGGCAGCCGTGCGCAAAGCGCTGGGATCGGGCAAACATCCGGCCCGCGCGCCGGAGCGCAATATCGCCGATCTCAAAGCCCAGCTGGCGGCCTGCGCGCGCGGCGCGCAGGAGCTGCAACGCCTGATCGCCGAACAGGGTTTAAGCGTGGTGCAGGCCTATATGGGTCACGTGCAGGACAATGCCGAGCGCGCCGTGCGCCGCATTATCGGCGCTCTCGAAAGCGGCTCTGCGGTAATGGAGCTGGAAGGCGGAGAATGCATCTGCGTGACCATCACCACCAAGCCCGGCGACGGCACCGCCATAATCGACTTTACCGGCACCAGCGCGCAGATGCCGAACAATTTCAATGCGCCCAGCGCCGTTGCGCGCGCTGCCGTGCTCTACGTGCTGCGCTGCCTGGTCGAGGATCAGATACCCCTCAATGAAGGCTGTCTGAAGCCGGTGGAGATCATCATCCCCGAAGGCTCGCTGATCGCGCCTCGTCCGCCGGGCGCGGTGGTGGCCGGCAATGTGGAGACCAGCCAGCTCATCGTCGACGCTCTCTTCGCCGCTACCGGCCGCATGGCCGCCGCTCAAGGCACGATGAACAATTTTACCTTCGGAAACGAAACATATCAGTACTACGAGACGATTTGCGGCGGCTCCGGCGCGGGTCTTCTGGCTGATGGAAGCGGATTTGACGGCGCGGACGCCGTCCATACCCACATGACCAATTCACGCCTCACCGACCCGGAAATCATGGAGCTGCGCTATCCGGTGCGGGTGCTTACCCACCGGGTACGCGAAGGCTCAGGAGGCAGCGGAAAATGGCGCGGCGGGCATGGCTCGGTGCGCCGGATCGAGTTTCTTCAGGCCATGGAGGCCAGCCTGCTCTCCGGGCGCCGCCGTGTTGCCCCTCCCGGCCTGAAAGGCGGCGGAGACGGGGCACCCGGCAAGGCACGCGTTATCCGCGCCGATGGCCGCGTCGAGCAGCAGCCGGCCCTGTTCTCGGTCCAGCTATCGCCCGGCGATTCAATCGAGATCGAAACGCCGGGCGGCGGCGGGTATGGGAAATCTCGCGACTAACGCTCGAACTTCTGGAACTTGACGCGGGTCGGCACCAGCGCATCGGTGCCAAGGCGGCGTTTCTTGTCTTCCAGATAGTCGGAGAAGGCACCCTCGAACCACTCCACATGGCTGTCGCCCTCAAAGGCTAGGATGTGGGTGGCGATCCGGTCGAGGAAGAAGCGGTCGTGCGAGATGACCACGGCGCAGCCGGGGAAGTCTTCCAGCGCGGCTTCGAGCGCGGAGAGGGTTTCCACGTCGAGATCGTTGGTCGGTTCGTCGAGCAGGAGCAGGTTTCCGCCTTCTTTGAGCATCTTGGCGAGATGCACCCGGTTGCGTTCACCGCCCGAGAGCACGCCCACCTTCTTCTGCTGGTCGCCGCCCTTGAAGTTGAACGCGCCGACATAGGCCCGGCTCGGCACCTCATGCCCGCCAAGCGAGAGCATGTCGTGGCCGCCTGAGATTTCCTCCCAGACATTTTTCTTCGCATCCAGAGCATCGCGCGACTGGTTCACATAGCCGAGCTTGACCGTCTCGCCGATTTTCACCGTGCCGTTATCGGGCTGCTCCTCGCCGACAATCATCTTGAAGAGGGTGGTTTTACCCGCCCCGTTCGGGCCGATCACGCCGACCACACCGCCCGGCGGCAGCTTGAAGGAGAGGTCCTTGATCAGCAGCTTGTCCCCGAAGCCTTTGGAGACATTATCAAACTCCACCACATTGCCGCCCAGGCGCGGGCCCGGCGGAATGCGAATGGTGGCGGTGGAGATTTTCTCGCGATCGGCCGCGTCGCGCATCTCTTCGTATGACTTGATACGCGCCTTGGATTTGGCCTGACGGGCTTTCGGGCTGGAGCGGATCCACTCCAGTTCGCGGGCGAGCGCGCGCTGCTTGGCACCTTCCTCGCGCGATTCCTGCGCCAGACGCTTGGCCTTCTGCTCCAGCCAGGCCGAATACCCGCCCTGATAGGGGATGCCCTGACCGCGATCGAGCTCCAGCGTCCAGGTGGTGATGGAGTCGAGGAAGTAGCGGTCGTGGGTGACGATCAGCACCGCACCGTCATAGTTTTCAAGGTGATGCTGGAGCCAGGCCACGCTCTCGGCGTCGAGGTGGTTGGTCGGTTCGTCGAGCAGCAGCATATGCGGCTTGGACAGCAGAAGCTGGCAGATGGCCACGCGGCGGCGCTCACCGCCAGAAAGGTTCGCAACCGAAGCATCGCCGGGCGGGCAGCGCAGGGCCTCCATCGCCATCTCGATCTTGGAATCGATATCCCACGCATCGCGCGCATCGACCTGCTCCTGCAGGGCGGTCATCTTCTCCATCAGCTCGTCGGAATAGTCTTCCGCCAGCTGTATGGCGATGGCGTTGTATTCGTCGTAGATTTTCTTGTCTTCGGAGCCCTCGATGACGTTTTCCCAGACGGTCTTGGCCTCATCGAGCTTCGGCTCCTGCGGCAGATAGCCGACGCGCACGCCTTTTTCCGCCCAGGCTTCACCGGTGAAGTCAGTATCCATGCCCGCCATGATGCGCAGCAGGGTGGATTTACCCGCGCCGTTGACGCCGACGACGCCGATCTTGGCATCGGGCAGGAAGTGGAGCGAAATGCCGGAGAAGACCTGCTTGCCGCCCGGATAGGTCTTGGCCAGCTTGTCCATGTGATAGACGTATTGATAGGACGACATGAGCGAGGCTCCTTTGACGGCGCGGCAGGGGGAGAAAGTCCTGCCGCGCTATAGCGCAAGGACGCGCGCACTGGCAATGGAAGGGGTGAGCGCCCTAACGCCCGTCGGCCACATGCACATCCGGCCCCAGCGGCACGATGCCGGATGGATTGATCATGTCATGGCTCTCGTAATAATGCCGCTTGGCGTGCTCGAGATTGAAAATCTCGGCAATACCCGGCAGGCCGTGCAGACGGCGCGCGTAAGCGGCCAGATGCGGATAGTCGATCAGGCGTTTCAGATTGCATTTGAAATGGCCGTGATAGACAGGGTCAAAGCGCACCAGCGTGGTGTATAGCCGCCAGTCGGCCTCGGTCAGTTGCGTGCCCGTCAGATATTCGCGGCCATCGGACAGAAGGCTTTCCAGCCAGTCCAGGCTCTCGAACAGGGTAGTCACGGCCTCCTCGTACGCCTCGGCCGAGGTGGCAAAGCCGGACTTGTAAACCCCGTTATTGACCGTGTGGTAGATGCGCTCATTCAAGGCATCGATCTCGCCGCGAAGGGGTTCGGAATAGTAATCACCCGGCGCCGCGCCTACCCGGTCAAAGGCGGAATTGAACATGCGGATAATGTCCGCGCTCTCATTGGAGACGATGGTGTTTTTGTGCTTGTCCCATAGCACCGGCACGGTCACGCGGCCGGAATAGTCGCTCTTGGCCGCCGTATAGACCTGATACATGTAGTCGGCGCCGTGCAAGGGGTCGGGGATCACGCCGGGGCCATCTTTGAAGGTCCAGCCGTTTTCCTTCATCAGCCAGTGAACGACCGAGACCGGGATCATCTCTTCCAGCCCTTTGAGATGACGGAAGATCAGCGTGCGGTGCGCCCACGGGCAGGCCAGCGATACATAGAGGTGATAGCGTCCGGGCCCGGCCTTGAAGCCTGCCTCTCCACTGGGTCCGGCTGAGCCGTCTGCCGTCACCCAGTTGCGGAACACGCTGTCCTGGCGCTCGAACTTTCCGCCCGAGCTCTTGGTGTCATACCATTCGTCTTTCCAGACGCCGTCCACGAGCCGTCCCATAGGCGGTCTCCTTCAAGTCTGCTTCTATTGCCGCGGCGCTTTTTGGCCCTTCAGAACCGGCCCATCTGGTAGTCCAGCATGGCCTGGCGCACCTCGCCTTCGGTATTCATCACGAACGGACCGCCCCAGGCGATCGGCTCGCCAATCGGATAAGCGGCTGCCAGAATCGCGCGGGCACCTTCCGGCCCGGCCTCGATACGCACCGTGTCACCGGGGCCGAACACGCCCAGATGCGCTTCTGGCAGGGCGATGCCCGACACGCTGACCGCGCCGGTATGGATGGCGAGGATGGTGGTCTTGTCGGCCAGTATCGGCTCCTCGAACACAGCGCCCGGTTCCATAACGAGTTCAGCGTAGAAAGGCTGCGTCGAGATGTTCTTCACAGGGCCTTCAACGCCGGCGGAGGTGCGCCCGGCGACGATCTTTGCCACCACGCCCTCGCGGATATCGGAGGGTACTTCGTCAGCATCATATTCCTGATAGGCGGCAGGCTTCATCTTCTCGGCGGCCGGCAGGTTGATCCAGAGCTGGAAGCCGCTCATCAGGCCGTCTTCCTGCACCGGCATTTCGGAATGGATGATCCCGCCAGCGGCGGTCATCCACTGCACGCCGCCCGGCTCTATCACGCCTTCATGGCCCTTATTGTCCTTGTGGCGCATCCGGCCCGCGACCATGTAGGTCACGGTTTCAAAGCCACGGTGAGGATGCTCCGGAAACCCCGCCAGATAATCGTTCGGATTGTCAGAGTGGAATTTGTCGAGCATCAGGAACGGGTCCAGCACACGTAATTCCGGCGTGCCGAGCAGGCGGGTCATCTTGACCCCTGCCCCGTCAGAAGCGGCCATGCCGCGTGTCAGCTTCACCAGCGGGCGATAAATTCCGGCCATGGAGAGTCTCCTGCTAAGCGCGATTGACGACACATGGGCTATGCGGCGCGGCACGTCGAGGCAGACGCCTTGCAGATATATCTTTCCGCGCGGGAAGAAATTGACTTTGCGCCAGCAAGCGGGCCCGATGGACGCGCGTGAAATTGCGCGCTAAGGCAGGCGGCAACCGGGCAGCGCCCGTATCACGATCAGGACGCCAGAAGGCTATCGAGGGTTTGATGGATCAACCGTTTGTACTGGGTTGGGAAGAATGGGCGTCCTTCCCGGAGCTGGGTATTCCCGCGATCAAGGCCAAGGTGGATACCGGCGCGCGTACCTCTGCGCTGCATGCGGTGTCCGTGGAGCCGTTCGGACCGGACAACGCACCCCAGGTGCGTTTTGTCATTCACCCCATTCCCAGCCAGCCTGATGTGGAGATCACCTGCGCGGCCCCGGCGGTGGACCGGCGCGAAGTCACCTCGTCCAATGGCGAGTCCGAGCTGCGCTGGGTGATCGAGGCGATGGTCGATGTTGGCGGGCGCCAATGGCCGATCGAGCTGACCCTGACCAACCGCGAGAGCATGAACTACCGCATGCTGCTGGGCCGCACGGCCATCCGCGACGGGATCGTGGTCAATCCGGCAGTCTCCTATGTGCAGGGCAAGATCGGCTACAAGGTCTATTCCGACTATCCGCGCCAGAAGCCGGTCAAACGGCCCTTGCGCATAGCGATACTCACGCGCGAGCCTACCAATTATTCCTCCAAGCGCCTGAAAAAGGCCGCCGAGGCGCGCGGCCATGTCGCCGAGATGATCAACACGGCACGCTGTTCCATGGGCATCAACACGCTCTCGCCCGCGATCTATTATGATGGCCGCCGCCTGCCGCGCTTTGATGCGGTGATCCCGCGCATAGGCGCGTCCATGACCAATTACGGCATGGCCGTGATCCGCCAGTTCGCCATGACCGGCGCCTATATCCTGAACCCGGCTGCCGCCATTGGCGCGAGCCGCGACAAGCTCTATGCGCACCAGCTTCTGGCCCGCGCAGGCATCGGCATGCCCTCCACCGCCTTCGCTCACTCGCCCAAGGACACCAAGACGCTGATCGAGCTGGTGGGCGGCGCGCCGCTGGTGGTGAAGCTGCTGGAGAGCACGCAAGGGCGCGGCGTGGTGCTGGCCGATACGAAAAAGGCCGCCGAGAGCGTGATCGACGCCTTCCGCGGGCTGGAAGCCAATTTCATCGTGCAGGAATTCGTCAAGGAAGCCGGCGGAGCGGACATTCGCTGCTTTGTTGTCGGCGGCAAGGTGGTCGCGGCGATGAAGCGTCAGGCTTCCGCCGACGAATTCCGCTCCAATCTGCACCGGGGCGGCACGGCAGAGGCTGTGAAGATCACACCAGAAGAGCGCTCGACCGCCGTCAAGGCCGCCAAGGCGATGGGCCTCTCGGTCGCGGGCGTGGATCTCTTGCGGTCCAATTCCGGGCCGAAAATCCTCGAGGTGAACTCCTCGCCGGGCCTTGAAGGCATTGAACGCACCAGCGAAAAAGACGTCGCGGGCATCATCATCGAATACATGGAAAGCCAGGTGCAGACGGTCTCCCTGCCGCGCGCCTCAAGGCGCAAGGGCGTCCTCAAAGCCTCCGACGCGCCGGAAAACACCGAGTTGAAAGTCATCGAAGCCAGCGGCAAGGCCAGCGAGGAAGCCGGCGAATAGCAAGCACAAAAAGGGCCCGCCACCGGGGAGCGTGACGGGCCCTTTGACATGCCGAATCTATGGAGGGGGATCAGTTCGGCAGTATGACGGCGTCGATAACATGGATCACGCCGTTAGAGGCTTCGATGTCAGCCGTAATGACATTGGCGCCATCCACCGTGACCGAGCCGTCTTCACCGACGACCACGTTGACGGTCGTGCCTTGCAGGGTTTCAAGGTCATAGCTGCCCGGATCAACGCTGTCTGACGTGTAGCTGCCCGGCACGACGTGATAGGTGAGCACGGCCTGCAGCTGGGCCTGATTTTCCGGCATCAGCAGGGTGTCTACCGTGCCTTCGGGCAGTCCGGCAAAAGCCATGTCGGTCGGAGCAAACACCGTGAACGGGCCTTCGCCTTTGAGCGCATCAACAAGGTCAGCGGCCTGAACGGCAGCCACCAGCGTGTTGAAATCATCAGCGGCCACAGCCGTGTCGACAATGTCGGCCGGGCCGCGGTGATGGTCAGCAAGTACCGGCGCAGCCAGAAGCGCGGCAGCGGCAGCGGTCGAGGAAATCATGGCGGTCATACGCATCTAACAGTCTCCGTTTCTATTGCCGGAACGAGGCCGGGCGTCCGGGGGAAGCCGGCCAGCCTCGCGGATACCGGGAAGCGGTATCTTGTATCGAATACGCGATACTGAAGAGGGTGGATCACCTTGGGTGAAGAAAGTTGCTGAAAGCGGCGTGGCCGCGTGAAGGCGGGAATGGGCAGCGAGTGCCGCGCGGGCCGTCCGCGGGCCGTCCGCGGGCGTGAAGAGTGCCAGACGGACGCAGGCAACAGCCCGGCAAATCGACGGTGAAAGGAATTGAGCCTTCATCATCGTTGTCAGGGGGCATGGCACCCGCCCGGCGCTCCGCTCTCCGAAACGCCAAGGGCCGCCGGGCACTTTTGCCCGCAGTGAGGCGCGGACGCGCGGATACTCGGGGCGCAACCAAATTGGGTCGGACCGTCAACTCCACAACTATTATGGTCGCGACGAGCTCTGCAAACAATGCAGCTGCCAAATAATAGATGCAGCTCTGCATATATTAAGATCAATACTTGTGGATATTTTCTGCTTTTCGACAGATCGGAGCGTCGGCCGCTCGATGATTCAGGTGCTCACGACCAAAATGGGGCGCGTGCGCTTTTCGGTTGTGGGCACCGGAGACATGTTCATATCCCAACCCAACGCCTTGGCCTTTGTAAGCGATCCTGACATTCTCGCTTCAGTTGCAAGGGGAGGCAGGGTCGTGGGCTTACACAAGCTGAAGATCGAGGGCGTGCCACAATTCGTCAGCTATTTCGCACCCGTAATCGAGATCATGAGGGATCTCGGTGGCCCGGCCCGCCCTCGTGAAGTCATTGGTGAGCTGATTAAGCGGCATGAAATACCGGAGGAGTTTCTAGCGCTCACCAATCAGAATGGCCGCTCGAAGTTCGAGAACAGGGTACACTTTGCGCGCCTCTATCTGACCAACGCCGGAATGTTGACCTCGCCGGGCCGAGGCGTCTGGCAGATAACGGAACTGGGCCGCACGGCTGATCTTTCCCCTGAGTGGGCAGCCGACATCTTCCGGACGGCGCGGGTCAAGTTTGCAGGCGATGAAGATGACCAGGATGCTCCCAGCGATGACCCTGGTGCTGAAAAGGTGCATTACTGGTTTGTTGGCTCAATGTGGTCCGATGGCGACCAGACCAACAGGTTTTTGGAAGAAGGCATCTGGCAAAATGGCGATGAAGATAAATTCTCCGCGCTTGTCAGGCAGATGAAGTCTGGTGATCGTATCGCCATCAAAGCCTCTTTTACCCAAAAACATCACGTTCCATTCGAAAATCATGGCCGTACCGTAAGCGTCATGCGGATCAAGGCCATCGGCACGATAACAGAAAACCGCGGTGACGGCATGACGGTCGACGTCGATTGGCAAGAGCTGGATCCACCCAAGGACTGGTATTTCTACACCTACCGAAACACCCTTGCTCGTGCTCGCGTTGAAGACGAGGACTTGGCGCGACGACTTGTTGCGTTCACCTTTCATGGTGCCGGTCAGGATTACGACTATTTCCTCCGTCACACCTACTGGGCAGAGCGCTTCGCGCCAGAGGTCGATCCGCTGAGCGAAGCAGAAGCGGAACATGCCTCCGAAGATGACGCTTCGCCGATGATGGAGATCCATCCTTACACGGTGGACGACATCATTGCCGAAGGCGGTTTTCTGGGACGTGATGCCTTGCAGGGCCTCGTTGATCGCCTGTCATCGAAGAAGAACCTCATCCTTCAGGGACCGCCAGGCACTGGAAAGACGTGGTTAGCAAAGCGATTGGCCAAGGCGCACATCGGTAGCAGGGCGCCCCAGCCTGACCAGCTGCGCTCCGTTCAGTTTCACCCTTCACTGTCATACGAGGATTTTGTGCGGGGGTATCGCCCTTCCAGTAGCGGCCTGACACTGACGGACGGTATTTTCTTGCAAGTGGTCGACGCTGCCCGTGCCCAGCCTGATTTGCCTCATGTCCTGATCATCGAGGAGATCAATCGTGGAAATCCGGCACAGGTGTTCGGCGAGATGTTGACCTTGCTGGAAAACACCAAGCGCAGCCGGGCAGATGCGATCGAGCTGGCCTATCGGAAGATGCCGGGTGAGAAGATTCATGTGCCTGATAATCTGTATCTCATTGGCACCATGAATGTCGCCGACCGCTCGCTTGCCTTGGTCGATCTGGCTTTGCGTCGCAGGTTTGCTTTTGTAACCTTGGAGCCGCTATTGAATACCGCATGGGAAAACTGGTGCCGCGCCAAGAATTTCCCAGACGATATGATCACCCTGATCCGGGATCGCATATTCACGCTGAACGAAACAATCGCCCAGGATCGGGCGTTAGGGCCGCAGTTTCGGGTGGGGCACTCATATGTCACGCCCACAGACGAGGACATCCATGACCATTCAGCATGGTTTGCTGAAGTGGTCGATACCGAGATAGGCCCGTTGCTGGAAGAGTACTGGTTCGATGCCCCTGATCGCGCTCGGGGTGCGACCCAAGCGCTGCGTGAAGGCCTTTGATGGCCAACGCCATCCCCCTACGCAACATCTGGCTGCTTTTTCTCTACGCGGCTGATCTGGTGCAATTGAGGGGCAGGTTTGATCATCAGGTTGAAACGGCCCGGGATATTCCGGATTTGGTGGCAAGGCTGTTGACAGGTGTCGTTGATCAGCGCCTCCGACGAAACCTCTCACGAGGATACCGTTCCAGAGCGGCCCCGCTTTCACGGGTTCGTGGCCGCATCGATATGCTGGAGACCACGACCCGCCAGCTAATGGATCGGGGGCGCATCGCTTGCCGCTTCGAAGAACATACGATGGATACCCCACGCAACCGGCTTGTAAAGGCAGCCCTTCAACAGTTGGCGAGCCGCGTTCAAGACGATCTGATTGCAAATCGCTGCAGGCAATTGGCGCGTGATTTCACACGAATGGGCGTGATCGGTTCTCGTCCGTCGTGGGCTGAACTGGCCAGCGACCAGATCGGTCGCAATGAAAGTGCGGACCGTTTCATGGTCGCTCTGGCGCGCATGGTTTTTGATACGATTATCCCCACACAAGGCGCGGGGGATGTCTGGGGCAAGCTGCCTGATAGCAATGATCATCTGGTCCGCCGCCTATTTGAACGGGCCGTAGGCAACGCCCTGCGCCTTGAGTTGCACCCTCACGGTTGGACGGTAAGCCAAGGCAAGCGCTTATCATGGCCTGTTGAAGCGCCTTCGCCTGGGATCGCCGCAATCCTTCCTGGCATGCAGATCGATATTGAGTTGAACCAGGAGGCAACCGGGCGCCGCATGGTGATCGACACCAAATTCACGGCGATATTCACGAGTTCCGCCTATCGCAATGAAATTCTCAAGAGCCGCTACATCTATCAGCTTTACGCCTATCTGCGCAGTCAAGAGCAGCCGGAAGAACCCGCGACCCTGACAGCGGAAGGGATGCTGCTGCACCCTCAGACAGGAGGCAGCGTCGGTGAGGAGATGACCATTCAGGGCCACAGGTTTCGGTTCAAGACAATTGATCTGACGGCTGGCCCCGGGGAATTTGAGGCAAGCCTGAGAAGCCTCGTGTATGAGCCCGAATTGGCGGGATGATGTGGCTTGCACTAGAAATCCAACGGCAATGAAACCAGCCAACCTTCTGAAACTAGCTTATGAGGCCAGCCTTCGACGTCGCTTGGGAAGATGGTGCTGACCGTCATTGGCATCAGTGATCATCAGTGACGGTAGTACGAAAACACGGCCGGGGAACTGGCAGCGGCAGCGCCTTCAATGAGCCTACAATCAACCGCAAAAACTGTAGTATGTTTGTGAATGCGGTCCAGTCGGAAGCGCGCACCCAGCTTATAAATCAATAGATTAAATAGATAAACTGGAGCGGGTGAAGGGAATCGAACCCTCGTCTTAAGCTTGGGAAGCTTCTGCTCTACCATTGAGCTACACCCGCGACAGGCTCGCGCCGGACCGATGTACGGCGAAGGCCCATCGCGCGCAAGGGCGTTGGCTAGTTCGCAAACTCCAGTCCCATCGCATCGTGCATGGCCCGGTTCAGCGCGGTGTTATCCAGATAGATGCGGTTCTCCGGCGCGATGCCCCAAGCCTCCAGCCCGTCATCGCGCTGCGTGGCCTTGGCCCTGATCCGGTCAGCGCCGGCGCCATGCGCCCAGAGCGGCACCAGCTCGTTAGTGTGATTATCGGTGTGCCAGCGCGCCAGCGGCAGCATACCTGCACCCTGTCCGATGACATTCTGGAAGGCCTCATCCAGCGAGTCCGGGCCGAGCAGAAGGCCATTGCCGTGATCAGTGGTGACAACGATCAGCGTCTCCTCCCAGGAGGAGTGCGTCTCGACCCAGTCCACCACGGCCTCCACGGCCAGATTGAAAGCCACCTGCTCCTCAATGATGCGCGGCAGATTGTTGGAATGGGCCGCCCAGTCCACCGCGCCGCCTTCGATCATCAGGAAGAAGGGGGCGTCTTGCGCGTTGAGCACGTTGAGCGCGCCGGTGCTCATTGTGGCAAGTTCCGGCACGGTCGGGATGAGCGGATCATCCATGCCCTCGCCGTCACGTCCGAAGCGGATGGTTGCCGCCACCGGAACCGTGCCGATTATACGATCGCCAGCGGGGGCTTCCTGTTCACCGGACGCCAGCGCCGCAAAGCCCTCCAGCGTATCGATCAAGGTCCAGCCCGCCTCTCCGGCGCTGAGCGCCTGCCAGGTATCGGCCCCGCCGACATAGCTGTAATCCACATCCTCGCCGCTGCGCGGAAGCCCGTTATCGTCGAAATAGGGATGGCCTGCGCCCATCACTACGGTGGCGGCCCTGTCGGTCACGATCTGGCGGGCAATCTCTTCATAGTTCTGGCGCGAAATGTTGTGCGCGAGGAACGCCGCCGGGGTGGCATGGCTCCAGTACACGTCCGAAATGGAGCCGAACACGCCGCCATTGGCGGCCAGCGTCTGGCCGATATGGGCGAGCCGGGTGCCGTCCGGAGCGATATTGAGCGCGCCGTTATGCACCTTCACACCGCTGGCCAGCGCCGTGCCGGCTGCCGCGCTGTCGGTGGCATTGGTACGCAGATAACGATACCCCTCAAAGCCCTGCGGATAGGTCGTATCGCGCGCCTCAAACACATCATCGGTGGAGGTGTCATCCCAAGCGGGCACGCCGTCATAGCTGCCCGGCTCACCATCCTCGCGCCCTTGCGAGTAGGTCGTCATGAAGACGTGTACATCGAACCCGTCATAGACCTCCCCGCCCAGCTCGCCATGCCGGTAATGGCTGGCCGCCTGCCAGGTCGTCATGCCCGCCCCGTCGCTGATCATCAGGATCACATTGCGCGCTTCCTGTGCGTTGGCTGTTGAGGCCAGGCCAAGGGCAACAAAGCTGATCGCGGTAAAGCGGAGAAAACGGGTCATCATTCTTCTTTCAAGCAGCGGCTGAGGGATTATCAGAGGTAGCAGCCCGGTATGACAGGAGCATGAAACGGCACTGGCGGCGCAGCCAGCGTGCGCCTAAGTGTGATAGCTCAACTGCCACCGATGCCCGAAGGAGCACTCATGGCCGAAGCCCTCTCAAAAGCGCCCGCAGGCGAAACACTCGAACAGGCCTATGCCCGCGTGGCCGAGGAAATCGCGGCGATTGTGGCTGGCGAGACCAGCGAGACGGCGCGCTTTGCCACGGCGGCCTGCGTACTCGCGCAGAATTTCGCGCCGCGCTTCTTCTGGACGGGCTTCTATGTGGTTGACCCGCAGAAGCCGGAAGAGCTGGTGGTCGGCCCCTATCAGGGCACGCTGGGGTGTTTGCGCATCCCGTTCGGCAAGGGGGTGTGCGGCGCGGCAGCGGCCAGCGGCGAAACCCAGCTTGTCCCTGACGTGCATGCCTTTCCCGGCCATATCGCGTGCGACAGCCGGTCGAACTCGGAGATTGTCGTGCCGGTGTTTCGCGCCGATGGCTCTCTGGCCGCGGTGCTGGACGTGGATTCAGAAAGCCTCGACGCTTTCGGCCCGGAAGACAGAGACGGGCTTGAAGCGATCTGCAAGATACTGCTGACGGCGTAATTCAAGCCATGAAACCCCGGGCGAGCACTCCGCGAGACCCGGGGCCTCTACCAGAATTATCCTGAAACTGGTCCCGGACAGCTCTTCGGGCTTCCGGGAGTTCAGTGAGACCCGCCCTAAAACAGTCCCAAGAATTTCTTGCGCTTGCGCGGTGCCTCTGGTTCGGGGATGCCGTCTGCCCAGTCAGCCTCCGTCTCAGGCTCAACGGGCGACACAGCCTGCGCCTCGCCCGCAAAGCCCGCATCGGGCCGTTCGCCGGCAATGGACGGGGCGGGCTGAGCCTTCGGACGCGCCGGCGCATTGGCCAGCGGCGCGCCGGGCATGCAGATGTCAGCGTCGCACAAGGCATGGCCCACCACGCCCGATGTATTCAACGGCAAGGGCGAGTAGGGCCCTTGCGTGTCGGCAAGGCCCAGCTGGCTGCGCAATTCCATGCGGAAGGCACCGGCGCGCGTTTCAATGCGGTGGCGGCGGTCAGCCTCCTCACGCAGACGCGACAGATCGGCCGGGCGCGGCGCGCGCACGGCAATGGCGCTCTCATCGCGCACCTTGGCCAGGGCGGCGCGGGCGCGGTCCAGATCAAGCCGGGACGGGGTATCGTTCATGTCATTGCTCCTTGCCCGCCAGCCATCAGGCCTTGCGAGCATACCATTCCACGCCGCCCGTTTGCGAGATCATCACCACATCCACATCTCCGCCGACCCCGGTCTGGGTCTGGTGCAGGCTGCTTTTGAGGATGTTGAGCTCCACCAGCGCCTTGGAGGTCTCGGCGATCTGGCGCTTGCCCGAGGCCGACACGACCTGGATGAACGGGTTGATGAACTCTTCCTGGCTGACCTGATGGGCCGCCTTGATGAAATGGCCCGTCAGGGCAGGCAGGGCGCCCTGCCCGATCCGCTCCATCACCTCCCCGGCCGCTTTCGCGTCCAGCCCGGCCTCACGCAGAGCCAAATCGGCAGCGGCCTCATTGGTGATGAGATTCATCGAGATCATCATGTCGAACATGAGCGGGTGGATGCCGCGCAGGAAGGCATGGGTCATGTCGGCTTGCGCAAACGTGCGCACAAAGGCGTTCGGACCGTCATCGACACCCACCGCCGTCGTCTCGTCATGGGCGCGCTTCATCACCCCGTCGACCAGGATGGAGGCATAGTGGTGGACGTAGACCGGGAAAATGTCCGCTGTCCCCAGCCCGGCGAACACCAGACCCGCATAGGGTTCGAGAAAGGCCGGCTTGGTGACGATCATGTAGGCAAAGTCGAACAGGCGCGCGCGCATCGCCTCTTCCTGCCCGAACGCGCCCAGCGCATCGGCAATCAGCTGGTCCAGCATTGAGCCGTAAAGCTCGTAAAAGCGCTCGCGCGTGAGATGGCCAAACACCTCCAGATCGGCGCGCGGACGCCCGCTTTCGTCATGGGCGAGATGGCTGCGGTAAAGCTCCAGCGCGGCCTCGAACGCCGCTGCGTCGTCCTCATACCCGGCACCGGGATAGCTCGCCATGGCACGGGCATGGTTCATCAGGGTGAGGAAGGCGGCGCGCATCAGCCCCTCGAACTCCTCGCGCTCCTCGCGTTCGGGAAACAGTTTGCGATTGCCATCCACGAAAGCGAAGAAGGCTTTCGCGCAATCGGCGACGCTTTCAAATTCAGTGCTGCCATGCTGCTGGCGGAAGGCGTGGGCGATCTGCGACCATGAGCGCCCCAGCACATCGCCGCGCGAATAGACCATCAGCGCGACCGAGCCATTGAGCGGCAGGATTTTCTCCGCCTCCAACGTGACAACCGGCTCCGGCCCGCCGCCATAAGTGACCGCGCTGTCAGCGGCCAGCGCCACGGCCTGGCGGTTCATGATCATCACTTCAGACGTCATCGGCCCATTTTCCCCTCACCGGCGCGATTGTGCCCGCCAGTCTTTTTCCGGTCCCTCTGCCGGCCTGCTGGCCGCCCGTTAACGGAAGGTTACCGCGAAAAATCCGGCAATGTTAAGGACAAAACCGCCGGTTAACCGTGATTGGAAGTGCGGGATGTGCGCAAAATGCCACGGCGGCAGAACACCGGCCAGCCTGCCCTACTCGCGCAAATGCCGCTCGAAGAAGGCCATCTGTGTCTTCAGAAGATGTATCTGCAAGGGCGGCGGGCGGATGCCGTGGCGCTGGCCGGGATAGGTCATCATCTCGAACAGCTCCCCGCGCTCCTGCAGCTCGGCAAAGAGACGCGTGGAGTGGTCGAAGGTCACATTGTCATCGGCCATGCCGTGAATGATGAGAAGCGGCGTCTCATAGCCATCGAGATGGGCAAATACCGACCCGGCCTCATAGCCTTCCGCATTCTCCTGCGGGGTGGACATGAAGCGCTCGGTGTAATGCGTGTCGTAAAGCGCCCAGTCGGTAACCGGCGCGCCGGCAATCCCGGCGGCAAACCGGCCCGGCGCCTGCAGCGTGGTCATCAGGGTCATGTAGCCGCCATAGGACCAGCCCCACAGGCCGACCCGGTCCGCGTCAACGAAATCGCGCGCCTGCAGCCAGTCAAGCCCGGCCAGCTGATCCTCGACCTCCAGAATGCCCATGCGCAAATGCAGTGCGGCCTCGAAGGCATGACCGCGGTTAGTGCTGCCCCGGTTATCAACCTTGAAGAGGACATAGCCGGACTGGACCAGCATCTGGTCACGCAAGGACTGCCAGCTCCTGTGTACGGTCTGCACACCGGGTCCGCCATAGACCTGCACGATGGCAGGGCAGGGCGTGGATGCGGTGCAATGGTCCGGACGGTATATCTGCCAGTGCAGATCGGTCTCGCCATCTGCAGCCGTCAGCGTGCCGTATTCCGGCGAGACGTGGCGGGCGAGATAAGGCGCGTAAGGGTGCGCGTCGTTCAGCGGATTTTCTTCCACCCAGGCAATGCGCGTCCCATCCATAGCATAGAGCGCGGTATGGGGCGGCGTCTCGACATCGGAATACGTACCAATAAAGCCTGATCCGCCCGAACCCACCGATGCGCTCCAGCGGCCATTGCCTTGCGTGACACGCTCGGGCACGGCGCCGTCGAAACTGACCGAATAGAGATGGCGTTCCAGCGGGGTTTCCATCCAGCCGGTAAACCAGATCGTGCCGCTATCCTCGTCGATACCGGCAATGCCGTCGACAACCCAGTTGCCCGAGGTGATGTCCATCGCAGAGCCGTCAGCGTGAACCCGCCGGATATGACGGAAGCCGGACTGTTCGGACAGATAGATCAGACCGCCCCCGCTCAGCGGGTGGAGATCATGATCGAGATTGATCCACGTATCTGCGGTCTCCGTGATCCGCCGCGTCGCGTATTCCGTCCCGGTCGTGGGGTCGAGGGCCAGCAAGTCCCACTGCGTCTGGGCGCGGTTCTGGCGCTGCACCCAGAGCGTGCCACCAGACCGGCTCCAGTTGACGCGGTTGAGGTAGATATCGGTTTCGCTACCCAAATCCATGTCGACCACCTCGCCGGTCGCCAGGTCGATCACATGCAAGGTGACAATGGCGTTGGACGTTCCGGCACGCGGATAACGCTGCTCGGAGACAGAGACGCCTTCGGCTGAGATGCCGAAGCGCTCCACCACCATGACCGGGTTTTCGTCCACCCGCGCCACCGCAATGCGGCTGTCATCGGGCGACCACCAGTATCCGGTATAGCGGCTCATCTCTTCCTGAGCGACGAACTCGGCCATGCCCCAGCTGATCGCGCCGCCGCCTTCGGTCGTCAGGGCGCGTTCCTCGCCCGTGGCAAGGTCATGGACCCAGAGATTCTGCTCGCGGATGAAGGATACATAGCCGCCGCGCGGGCTGACTTTGGCGTCGGTCTCGAACTCTTCAGTTTCGGTCAGGCGGCGCGCCTCGCCGGTTTCCACATTGACGTAGAAGACATCTCCATCCAGCGGCACCAGCACGGCATCGCCAGCCTGATCCCAGTCATAGCTGACCACGCCGGTGGCCGTAATGCGCGCGCGCTCGCGATACTGGATTTCGGCCTCGGTCAGCTCACGCTCTTCAGGCGCTAGCTGGCGCGCATCGACGAGCACGTAAGAGCGCCCCGTCTCCACATCCATCGCCCAGAGATCCTGAACCGTGCGGTCGTCCTCCCGGGCGCGCAGGAAGCTGATCCGGCTGCCATCAGGGGAAAAGCGTACGACGCGCGCGGTCGGGCCGGTCAGATCCGGCGATCCGTAAAGGCGCTCTATTGTCAGGCGTTCGCCGGCACGCTGCGTATCGGCAGCGGGCGGAGTCTCACCGCTCTCGCAGGCAATAAGGGCGAGCGGCAGGAGGGCGGCAAGGGTAGCGCGCATGAAAAAACGTCCGGTCAGTTGAAGCTGACCGGACGCTACAAGGCTGATCGACTAATGGCCAGAGGCAGGACTTCTTGCTCCCATACCAACCTCATTCTTTCGTCATTCCGGGCGGAGCGCGTCAGCGCGCAGACCCGGAACCCAGATTTTCAGGCATGAACTGGGTTCCAGATAAGCCCTGACGGGCTTTCTGGAATGACGAGGGAAAGAGAAAAACCCTCACCCCGCCTCGCGGAAGTTATCCACTTCGAGATCGTATTCGCGAACCTTGCGGTAGAGCGTGGACCGGCCAAGGCCGAGCCTGCGCGCCACTTCCGCCATGCGGCCTGAATAGGTCTCGATGGCAAAGGCAATCAGATCGCGCTCGATGGATTCCAGCGGCCGCAAATGCCCGCCAGCGTCCGTAATATCCACCGGGAAGGCAGACACGTGACCGTTGGTTTCTCCGGACGCCGCGTCCATCGGCTCTGCCGGCGCTGCGGTTTCGGCAACGGGAGCCGGACGTTCGGCCTCGGCTGAACGCAAGGTCGGGTTGAGGCCGGAAATCTGCGGGAAATCCTCTGGCGTCAGGTAATCACCATCACACAGCACGACCGCGCGGAAGACGGCGTTTTCCAGCTGGCGCACATTACCCTTCCAGTGTTGGTGGGCGAGCAGGTCCATGGTCTCCGACGTCGCGTCGAGTACGGACTTGCCCTCTTGCGCGTTGAAGCGGGCGATGAAGTGGCGCACCAGCGCCGGGATGTCATCGGCCCGTTCAGACAGGCTCGGCACCTCGATCGGGAACACGTTGAGGCGGTAGAACAGGTCTTCGCGGAATGCGCCGCATTTGACCTGCTCGGCCAGATCCCGGTTCGTCGCCGAAACGATGCGCACATCGACCTTAACCGGCTTCTTGCCGCCAACCGGGTCGACCTCGCCTTCCTGCAGGGCACGCAGCAGTTTCACCTGCATGTCCAGCGGCAGCTCGCCGATTTCATCAAGGAAGAGCGTACCGCCATCGGCTTCCTGGAATTTGCCCATATGCTTGGCCACCGCGCCGGTAAAGGCACCCTTCTCGTGACCAAAGAGCGTCGATTCCACCAGGTTTTCCGGAATCGCGCCGCAGTTCACGGCCACAAAGGGACGGCCCGCACGGTCAGACGCGGCCATGATGGAGCGGGCAACCAGCTCCTTGCCGACGCCGCTTTCGCCGGTGATGAGGATCGGAATATTGGACTTGGCCGCGCGCTCGCCCAGCCGCACCACCTGACGCATGGCAGGCGCCGATGCGATCATGTCTTTAAAGCCGAGCTGGCCCGACTGGGTGCGTTTCAGACGCGTCACCTCACCCGTCAGATCCTTCACCTTGAAGGCATTGCGGATAGAGACCGCGATGCGCTCCGGGCTGGCAGGCTTCACGAAGAAATCCACCGCGCCTGCGCGCATGGCCTTCACCACCGTCTCGATGCCGCCATGGGCGGTGAGAACGATGACCGGCAGGTCCGGCTCGCGTGCCTTGATGGCTTCAAGCGTTTCCTGACCGTCCATGCCCGGCATGACCATGTCGAGCAGCACCACATCGATGCCGCCGCGGCGGATACGATCAAGACCCGCCTCCCCGCTTTCGGCCACTTCGGGGTGATGCCCCTGCTTTTCGAGAACCGCCTGCATCAGCCGGCGTTGCGTCGGATCGTCATCAACGATCAGAATAGTCTTGGCCATGTCACCCACACCTTTTTGTCCCACCTTGGTGAGGCGTGTCCCGGCCCGTCATGGCCGTCCCGCAGTTTTCTGCGTGAACGGCCGGACTCTTCTGGTGGACCCCGCCCCTGATGCGCACCGTTATGGGACACCTCCGGTTAAGGTCGCGTGTAGAGGCCGGTGAGAATTGGTTAGGGTAAATAGAGGGTTAGCAATATGTTGACGCCGGGGTGAAGCGCGTTGATTGACGCGTCGCGCGCGCGGGCCTACCCAATGCCTGCCTTTCCTGGCCCGGGACACTGCCCACGGCCCGTCATGTGAACGGACGCATTTTCTGATGACTGACCGCGAACGCCCCCCTTCCCCGCTTGCTGCACTCAAGGGGGAAAAGCTCACCGGCCCGAAATGGTTTGTGCGGGCGCAGGAAGCGCCATGCGAAACCGGGGACGCCGAACGGCTGGGCACAAGGCTGAGCTGGAAGGCATGGGGGGAGCGCGGCGCGCCGGGACTGATCCTCGTCCACGGCGGAACAGCTCACAAGGGCTGGTGGGACGCAATCGGACCTTTCCTTGCCAACGAAGGCTACCGCGTTGTCGCGACGGATCTGGCCGGCATGGGGGATAGCGGCTGGCGCGATGTCTATTCCATGAATGACCACGCGACCGATGTACTGGCTGCCGCCGAGCATGGCGGCGCCTTTGAAGCCGGCAAGCCCGTGCTTGCCGGTCATTCCTTTGGCGGTTTTGTCACACTGAGTGCAGCTATCTCCATTGGCGAGCGTCTGCGGGCCGGGATCATTCTCGACAGTCCGATACGCCCGCAGACCGAGCAACGCGGTGATCCGCCGCCGCGCCGGGGCGGGCGTGTCTATGACGATACCGCAACAGCGCTGGCGCGCTTCCGCCTGCTGCCCGACCAGCCTTGCGAGCATCTATGGCTGCTCGACCATATCGCGCGCGGCTCACTGAAAGAGACGAAAGGCGGGGTGACATGGAAGTTCGACCCTGACCTCTGGGCCAAGCTGACCTGGGAACGGCGTGACCCGGAGACGGCGGCGGCAAACCTGAAATGCCCGCTGGCCTTTGTGCGCGGCGCGCAATCGCGCCTGATGCAGGCAGAGACCTGGAACTATATGCGCGGCGCGTTCACCCAATCGCCTTTCATCAGTGTGCCGGACGCCAAGCACCACCTCATCCTCGATCAGCCGCTCGCGGTTGCCAGCGTGTTGCAGGCCTTGTGTGAAGGCTGGGCGAAACAGGCATGAATACGCGCCGGGCCGGTATTGGCCCCCGGCCAAACCCATGCTAATTGCCGCATCAACAGCCTTAATCGACCAGACGGAGCTCCGACATGGCATCTGACTATAACCGCGGCGAAATGGATATCTCCGAGCAGCACGGCATGTATGTCGGCGTGATGAAGGCAGGCGTCTCTTCCTCGCTGATACTGGCCTACACGGTCGTGTTTTTGACCTTCGCCTTTGCCACCGGCTCGGGCTGGTTCACGGCGCTCGGCTTTGGTCTGGCCGTGGGCGTCATTGGCGGCGTCATCATGAAGCAGGGGCCGTGGTACTGGATGACGACTGCGGTTCTGACCGTGCTGACGGCCATTATCGGCCTCGCGATCGCAGTATTCACAGGCTAGCGCGCGCGATAAGCCAAATTCACCTTTGCGCATCTGCGAGATTCGCGCATTGTGACATTCTGAACAAATCCCGCTGCGGGCCGGACAGGATGTCAAAATGCGCATAGCCGTTCTCATCGAAACCTATCCCGGCGAAGCCCGCGTCGCAGCAACACCCGATTCGGTGAAGGCGCTTGTGAAAGCCGGTGCCAGCGTATCGGTCGAAAAGGGCGCGGGGCTGTCAGCCAGCGTCACCGACGCGGCGTTCGAGGCCGCTGGCGCGAAATGCGTCACACGGGCCGCAGCCATCAAGGATGGCCAGCTTTTCCTGACCGTGCGCCGCCCCGATGCAGCTACGCTGGCCAAGTTGCCCAAGGGGGCCGTGCTGGTCGGCCTGCTCGATCCACATGGCGACAAGGATTTTGCCAAGGCGTGCGCGGATGCGGGCGTCAACGCGCTGGCGATGGAATACACGCCGCGTATCACGCGCGCTCAGTCCATGGACGCGCTTTCCTCACAATCGAATCTGGCTGGCTACCGCGCGGTTATCGAGGCGGCAGGGCTCTATGGCCGCGCCTTCCCGATGATGATGACCGCTGCGGGCACCGTTGCCGCCGCCAAGGCCTTCATCATGGGCGCAGGCGTTGCCGGCCTGCAGGCCATCGCCACCGCGCGGCGTCTGGGTGCCATCGTGTCGGCCAATGATGTGCGCCCCGCCGCCAAGGAACAGGTCGGCTCGCTGGGGGCAAAATTCATCGCGGTCGAGGACGAGGAATTCAAGGCAGCCGAAACCGCTGGCGGCTACGCCAAGGAGATGAGTGCGGAGTACAAGGCCAAGCAGGCCGAGCTTGTTGCCGCCCATATCGCCAAGCAGGACATCGTGGTGACTACGGCGCTGATCCCCGGACGCCCTGCCCCGCGCCTCATCACCAAAGCCATGGTAGAGACGATGAAGCCCGGCTCGGTCATCATCGACATCGCCGCCGGTACGGGTGGGAACTGCGAGCTGACCAGGGCCGACGAGATTGTCGAGCATGGCGGAGTGAAAATCGCCGGTTACACCAATCTGCCCGCGCGCCTGGCCGCCGACGCCTCGCAGCTTCTGGCCAAGAATTTCGTCAATCTCGCCCCGCTCCTTCGCGGTGAGGATGGCGCACTCTCGCCTCAATGGGAGGACGAGATCATCAAGGGGATGACGCTGACGCGCGATGGCGCGCTCGTTCATCTTTCCCTCGGAGGATAGTCCATGAAACGGCGTATCACGCAGATCATATTTGCCGGTGTTGCCATCATCACGCTGAGCGCGTTCGCCGCCGCCGCAGCATTCCTCGGCTAGCAGACAGACAGGCCCGCAGACGGGCCGGAGTGAGACGTATGGAAGCCATTGATCCGAATATCTACAGGCTGGCGATTTTCGTGCTTGCCATCTTCGTGGGCTATTACGTGGTGTGGTCGGTCACCCCGGCCCTGCACACGCCGCTGATGAGCGTGACCAACGCCATCTCCTCGGTGATCATTGTCGGCGCGCTCCTGGCCGCCGGAGCCGCCGCCATCGGGCCGGACAGCCGGTTTGCGCAAGGCACGGGCCTGCTCGCCGTGGTGCTCGCCTCGATCAATATTTTCGGCGGCTTCCTCGTCACCCAGCGGATGCTGGCCATGTACAAGAAGAAAGAGCGGCCTGCGGCAGCGCGCAAGGAGTCCGGTGAATGACCCCCAATCTCGCCGCCCTGTTCTATCTCGGCTCGGGCATTCTCTTCATTCTGGCGCTGCGGGGCCTTTCGAGCCCGGAGACCTCGCGCCAGGGCAATTATTTCGGCATGGCGGGCATGGCGATTGCCATCACCACCACGCTGCTCATGCTCAATATCGGCTTCACCGGCTTCATCATGATCGCCGGCGCGATAGCCATTGGCGGCACGATTGGCGCGGTTGTCGCGCGCCGTATCGCCATGACGGCCATGCCCCAGCTGGTAGCCGGTTTCCACTCGCTGGTCGGCCTGTGCGCAGTGCTGGTCGCTGCCGCCGCGCTCTATGCGCCGACCGCGTTCGGCATTGCTGACGAGACCGGCAATCTGAAGGCGCTTTCCCTCATCGAGCTGGGTATCGGCACGGCCATTGGCGCGATCACCTTCTCCGGCTCCATCATCGCCTTCCTGAAGCTGCAGGGCATCATGTCCGGCGCACCTCTGGTGTTCAAAGGCCAGCACTGGCTGAACCTTGGCCTTGGCATCGCGGCGGCTGTCTTCATCGCCTTCCTCGTCGCTTCGGGCGGTGATGCGAAAATGGCGTTCTGGATCGTCGCCGTACTCGCGCTCGCGCTCGGCGTATTGCTGATCGTGCCGATTGGCGGGGCGGACATGCCCGTCGTCGTCTCCATGCTCAACTCATACTCGGGCTGGGCGGCGGCTGCGCTCGGCTTCACGCTGGAGAACACCGCGCTGCTGGTCACCGGCGCGCTTGTAGGCTCATCCGGCGCGATCCTCTCCTACATCATGTGCAAGGGGATGAACCGCTCCTTTATCTCGGTCCTGCTGGGCGGGTTTGGCGGCGAGAGCGTCGCCTCGTCAGCCGCTGATACCGGCGGGCGCATCGTCAAGCAGGGGTCGGCCGAGGACGCCGCCTTCATCCTGAAAAATGCCGGCAAGGTCATCATCGTGCCGGGCTATGGCATGGCCGTGGCGCAGGCCCAGCATGCGCTGAAAGAAATGGGCGATGCCCTGAAAGCCGAAGGCGTGGACGTGTCCTACGCCATCCACCCGGTGGCGGGCCGCATGCCCGGCCATATGAACGTGCTGCTGGCCGAAGCCCAGGTGCCCTATGACGAGGTGTTCGAGCTGGAAGACATCAACTCCTCCTTCTCGCAGGCCGATGTGGCCTTCGTCATCGGCGCCAATGACGTGACCAACCCGGCCGCCGAGGATGACCCTTCAAGCCCGATTTACGGCATGCCTGTGCTGCAGGTGTGGAAGGCGGGCACGGTGATGTTCATCAAGCGCTCGCTGGGCTCTGGCTATGCTGGCGTCGAGAACCCGCTCTTCTTCCGCGACAACACGCTGATGCTGCTGGGCGATGCCAAGAAGATGACGGAGAGCATCGTCAAGGGCATGCATTAGGCGGCTTTTCCCTCGTCCTTCGAGACGTTCGCTTCGCTTACCCTCAGGATGAGGGAAAAGCGCCACACGCCCTCATGCTGAGGAGCCACGCAGTGGCGTCTCGAAGCGCGAGGGCATGCATTAACCCCCTTCACCGCCCGTTCATCACGGCTTTGAAAGGCTCTCCCGCAAGGGAGGGCCTTTTTCCATGCTGCTGGCTGCATCACCCCTCATCCTCGCCGCGCTGAGCGCCAGTCCCGCCGTCGCGCCGGACTGCAGCTTTAACGGCATCGCCCTGCAAGGCCGGGTTCAGGTGGTCACGAGTTTTCCCGATATCAGGGTGGAGCTCGTCCGGAGCTTTCCAGACCTCCGCGTGCAGCGGGTGACGAGCTTCCCGAACGCCTGCGGACGCTGGCAGTTTGTCGACAGCTTTCCCGACTTCAAGGTGCAGTTCGTCACGAGCTTCCCCGACATTCGCGTGGAGTATGTGACGAGCTTTCCGGGGGTGAGGTGAGCTTCGCTCCGTCGTACTTCGAGACGCGGCTTTCAGCCGCTCCTCAGTATGAGGGAGCTACACAACACCCCTCACCCCTCGGCCACGTGGTGCTCGAAGGGCGAGGGGTTACGCAGGCTGATCCTCACGCGTGTTGATCTCTTGTGTGATGCGGGCAATCACATCTTCCACGCTCACCGTGCCAAGATCGCCGTGATCACGGTGGCGCAGCGCCACCGTACCGGCTTCGGCCTCGGCATCGCCGACCACCAGCATGTAGGGAATCTTGCGGTTCTGCGCGTTGCGGATCTTCTTCTGCATGCGCTCGCCCGCCAGATCCGCCTCGGCGCGGATGCCCGAATGCACAGACTTGGTCTCCGCGTTGAACAGGCGCTTTTGTACCTGATTGGCGTAGTCCTCATGCCGGTCGGCAATCGGGATCACGACCGCCTGCACCGGGCTGAGCCACACCGGGAATTTGCCGGCATAGTGCTCGATCAGGAAGGCAACGAAGCGCTCATGTGAACCCAGCGGCGCGCGGTGGATCACATAGACCGGCTGTTTGGAGCCGTCTTCGGACGTGTATTCCAGATCGAAGCGCTTGGTGGCCATGAAGTCGAGCTGGTTGGTGGAGATGGCATATTCCGTCCCGACCACAGACTTGGCCATGAAGTCCACTTTCGGACCGTAGAAGGCCGCCTCGCCATCAACTTCCTTGTAAGGATAACCGGACTCGTCCATCGCCTCTTTGAGGATGCCCAGCGCCTTCATCCAGCCTTGCGTATCGTCGACATATTTGTCGAGATTGTCGAAGTCCGGCAGGGAAAGCCGCATCCAGAAATCCTCGATGCCGAACATGCGATAGTATTTCGCGTGCATGTGCATCACGGCCAGGAACTCGTCCTTGGCCTGGTCCTCGCGGCAGTAGATGTGCGCATCGTTCTGGCAGAAGCCGCGCACCCGCATCAGGCCCGAAAGCCCGCCCGACGCCTCATAGCGATAGACCTGTCCGTATTCGGACAGACGCACGGGCAGATCGCGATAGCTCCACTGGTCGTGGGCGTAGATCATGTGGTGGTGCGGGCAGTTCATCGGGCGCAGGTAATACTCCTGCTCGTCGATCATGATCGGCGCGTACATGTCTTCCGCGTAGTACGGCAAATGCCCGGACTTGTGGTACAGCTCCCCCTTGGTGATATGCGGCGTGGAGACGCGCTGATACCCGGAGGCGCGCTCTTCCTGACGGGCCAGATGCTCCAGCTCGTCGCGGATCACATTACCCGCCGGCAGCCAGAGCGGCAGACCCGCACCGACCTCTTCCACGATGGTGAAGAGCCCCAGCTCCTTGCCAATCTTGCGGTGATCGCGCTTGGCCTGCTCCTCAAGGCGCAGCACCTCGGCGTCCAGCTCTTCCTTGCTGTCAAAGCACAGTGCGTGGATACGCTGCAGCTGCGGGTTCTTCGCATCGCCGCGCCAGTAGGCACCGGCAATGGAGCGCAGCTTGAAATGGCCGACCTGGCCGGAATGATCGACGTGCGGGCCGCGGCACAGATCAACGAAATCGCCGAGCTTGTAGAAGCTGACGGAGTCCAGCCCGTCACCGGCCACGCTCTCGTCACCCGTTTCCTTGGCAATCGCCGTCGAGCCCTTGTCGCGAAGCAGCTCCAGCAGCTCGACTTTGAAGTCCTGTCCCTCGCGGCGCATGTACTCTATGGCGCTGTCGATCGGCAGCTCCTCGCGTACCATGGCGATGCGGTCTTTGCGCATCTCTTTCATGCGCTTCTCGATCGTGGCGAGGTCTTCCGGGGTGAGCGTGTTGGGCAGGTTGATGTCATAGTAGAAGCCGGTCGCGGTCGCTGGCCCCACACCGAACCGGGCCTCTGGCCAGATTTCTTTCACGGCAGCGGCCATTAAATGGGCCGCCGTGTGGCGCTTCGTATCAACGGGGAAGTCTTGCTGTGACATGGGCTTCTTGACGGTAAAGGGTGAACGTTAAGGGATCGGATTTAAGCGCGTGCGCTGCAC
The DNA here is from genome assembly GCF_051859565.1 of Glycocaulis sp. GTDB lineage: Bacteria > Pseudomonadota > Alphaproteobacteria > Caulobacterales > Maricaulaceae > Glycocaulis. The sequence goes on along the minus strand of NZ_JBHYFK010000005.1, from coordinate 65,547 downwards.
AAGTCCATGACCGGATTCCATGTGAATGTAATATTGTTACATTGTGGTGCGCCGGAGCGCATCCGCCCAGCCTGCCAGATGACGCGTCCGCCAGCCCGGATCAGCCGCCGGAGCGAAGCGCTGATCGGCCTTCCACAGGCTGGCTGCCTCAGTGATGGAGGCAAAATGACCAGCCCCGAGCCCCGCCAGAAACGCCGCGCCCCAGGCGGTGGTTTCGGTGTTCACAGGGCGCACCACCTCCAGATCGCAAATGTCCGCCAGCCGCTGCAGGAAGGCGGCGTTGGCCACCATCCCGCCATCCACTTTCAAGGTGAGCGTCTGCGCCCCGTCTGCGCGCATGGCGGTCAGCAGGTCATGGGTCTGGAAGGCGGTGGACTCCAGCGCCGCGCGTGCAATCTCCGCCCGGCCTGCCCCGCGCGTCAGCCCGGTGATGAGGCCGCGTGCTTCGGGCTTCCAGTGCGGCGCGCCAAGCCCGGTAAAGGCAGGGACGAGATAGACCGGCGCGTCCGGGTCGGCGCTGGCCGCCAGCGCCTCCACTTCGGACGCCTTGGAGATCAGCCCCAACCCGTCACGCAGCCACTGGATCGTGGCGCCGGCAGAGAGGACTGACCCTTCCAGCGCAAAGGCGGATTTTCCGTCCAGCCGCCAGGCGGTTGTCGCCAGCAGGCGGTTGTGCGAGGTCACGCGGGTCCCGCCCGTGTTGAGGATCATGAAGGCGCCGGTGCCATAGGTCGATTTCATTTCGCCCGGCGACAGGCAGGCCTGACCGATGGCGGCGGCCTGCTGGTCGCCTGCAGAGCCCGTAATCGGTATCGCCTTGCCCAGCACCGATTTGTCGGCGACGCCCAGATCGCCCGCGCAATCGACCACGTCCGGCAATATGGCGCGCGGAATGTTGAACAGGCGCAAGAGCTCGCTATCCCAGCCCTGAGCCTCAAGATCATAAAGGCTGGTCCGGCTGGCATTCGTGGCGTCGGTGATATGGCGCTTGCCCTTTGTCAGCCGCCAGATGAGGAAGCTCTCCACCGTACCGAAGGCGAGCTTTCCGGCCTCGGCCCTCTTCCGGGCACCCGGCACGCTATCGAGTATCCAGCCGATCTTGGTGGCTGAAAAATAAGGGTCCAGCACCAGCCCGGTCTTGCCTGCCACCATCGGACCGGCGCCGTCGGCCTCCAGCTTCGCGCAGGCCTCGCCCGTGCGCCGGTCCTGCCAGACAATCGCATTGTGGACCGGCTCGCCGGTCTGGCGGTCCCAGACCAGAGTCGTCTCGCGCTGATTGGTCACGCCAAGGCAGGTGATCTCATAGCCCTTGGCTTCACCCGCCTTGATCGCCTTGCGCGCGGTGGAGAGCACCGTCGCCCAGATCACTTCCGGGTCATGCTCCACCCAGCCGGGCCTTGGATAGATCTGGTTGAACTCTTCCTGCGCCAGCGCAGCCACCTGGCCTTGAAGGTCAAACACCATGGCACGGCTGGAGGTCGTCCCCTGATCGATGGCCAGAATGGCGGGCGCTTTGCGCGAACGGCTGAGCATGGCTTCTCCCCCTGATGCCAAGATGGTGGCAGCGGCGTGAGAATGCAGGCTAAACTCATCAAAGCAAAGCGTAAGGGGACGTGGATGAGCGGGTTTGGCCTGGAGTTCGTGGAGAGTGCGACCGGCGCGCGTCTGGCGCTGCGGGTGATGGAAGCCCAGGGCCCTGCCAAGGCCATTGTGATCATCCACCACGGCCTTGCCGAGCATGGCGGGCGCTATGAGCGCTTTGCCCGCTATCTCTCAGGCCGCGGCTTTCACGTCAGCGCGCACGATCATCGCGGCCACGGCCAGACCACCGCCCCGGATGCGCCGCCGCGCGTCTACGCGCTCAAAGACGGCTGGAACAAGCTGATGGGCGATGCCCGCTTCGTGCGCGAGCACATGCAGGCGCGCTTTCCCGGCCTGCCAGTAATCGTGTTCGGCCATTCCATGGGCGGTGTCATCACCATGAACCAGGCCATGGACGAGCACCCCCATCTCGCTGGCGTCGCGGTGTGGAATTCCAATCTGGCGCTGGGCAGCCTTGCCGGGCTGATGCGCGCCGTGCTCTGGCTGGAGGGTTTCGTACGCAAGCCAACCGAGCCGAGCCTGTGGCTGAACGCGCTGACCTTCGAGGCCTGGGGCAAGCGGGTCAGGAAAGCGCGCACCGATTGCGACTGGCTTACCCGCATCCCCGAAGAGGTCGATGCCTATATCGCCGATCCGCTATGCGGCTGGCCCGCCTCACGCTTGCTCTGGCGCGATTTCGTCAACGGTTTTGAGCGGGCCGAAGATGGCGCGCGACTGGAGAACATGGCGCGCGACCTGCCGATCCATCTGGCGGGCGGCGGCGCAGACCCGGCAACCAATAATGGCAAGGCGGTAAAGATTCTCGCCGGAAGGCTCTACAATAACCGCTTCACCCGCGTGACGATGCGCCAGGATCCCAAGGCGCGCCACGAAACCCTGAACGATATCGGCCATGAGCAGGCCATGAGCGATTTTGCCGACTGGGCGGAACGCATCATCACCGAAGGACGCGAAACGCCATGACCATCGAGACCATTCCGGCCCGTAAAGGGCTTCGCATGCGTTCGCTTCTGGGCCGCCGCATGGCCCGCAAGGCTGGCCGCTCCAGCCTGTCGCCCGCCACCAGCGCGGAGCACGCCAGAGCCCGCATGGACAAGGCAGGCCGCCAGCTTCCCATGCCCAAGGGCGTGGAAGTGGCGCGCACGGAAATTGGCGGCTGCGATGCGCTCGCCTTCGCCCCTGAGAATGCCCGCAAGGGCGTCCTGATCTATCTACATGGCGGCGGGTATTCGCGCGGCTCCGCGCTCAGCCACCGCGCGCTGGTCGCCCGCATGGCGAGTGCATTCTCCCTCAACGCGGTCTCGGTCAATTACCGCATGGCACCCGAGCACCCCTGCCCGGCCGCGATCGAGGATGCCGTGGCCGCCATCGAGGCCGCGATGGAAGACGAAAAGGGGCCGGTCATCCTCGGCGGCGATTCGGCGGGTGGCGGGCTGGCATTGTCAGCGACGATCCGCCTGCGCGATGCAGGCAAGCGCATTCCCGATGCGCTGTATCTTTTGTCCCCCTGGACCGACCTCTCCATGAGCGGGGAGAGCGTGGCAGCCAAGGCGATGCGCGATCCCATGCTGAACCCCGGCTATCTGGGCGCGGGCGGCGAGCTTTATCTGGGCGGACGGCCCGGCACCGACCCGGAAGCCTCACCCCTCTTTGCGGAGATGAATGGCCTGCCGCCAACCCTCATTCAGGTCGGCTCCGACGAAATCCTGCTTAGCGATTCCACGCGTCTGGCCGAAAAGCTGGAAGCCGCCGGCGTGCCGGTGGACTGCGAAATCTGGGAAGGCATGTGGCACGACTTCCAGATCTTCTCCCCCCTCATCCCCGAAGCCGACTGGGCCATTGACCGGGCACGCGTCTGGGTGGAGCTGCAACTGGCTTAGACCTCTTTCCTCCCCCGTTTGCGGGGGAGGTGTCAGCGAAGCTGACGGAGGGGGGGGGACTTTTCTTTTCACCCCCCTCGGCCCTTCGGGCGTTCGAAGCTTCGCTTCTCACCCCGCCCGTGAACGGGGGGAGAAACCGCCGACCTCATCCTTTCGGACATAGTGGCGCTCAAGGACGAGGGCCGTGATCTAAACCCCCTCCCAGTCCCCATCATCACGAGTTCCAAGCGTGCGCGCAAAGCGGGTGGCGAGGCCTTCCCAGTTCTGCGTGATGACGCCATCTGCCGTCTTGTACCAGGAGGGGCAATCTCCGGCCCACACGGTTTTGGAGAGGCGTGTCTGCAGGTCCGCATTATAGCGGCTTTCTGCCTCCGGCCGGACGGCGAGGGTTTTCAACCCGCCATCGAGGATCAGCCCCACCTTGTCGGCTATATACTCTGCCTGCCGCTCCACCATGAAGATGATGGAGTTGTGCCCCAGATTGGTATTCGGCCCGTAGAGCATGAAGAGGTTGGGGAAACCGGCCACCGCCACGCCCTTATAGGCATGGGGGGAGGCGCCCCATACATCGCGCAAGGACCGGCCATCTGCGCCCGTTACCTCCAGCGTCGGCAGGAATTCGGTGGTCACAAACCCGGTGGCGAGAACCAGCGTATCGCTTGCAATCGTCTCGCCAGTGGCCGTCTCCACCCCGTCGGGCAGGACACGAGCGATACCATCCGTCACGAGGCGGACATTCTCGCGCTGCATCACCGCGAAATAGTCATTGGAGAGCAGGATACGCTTGCAGCCGGGCGCATAATCCGGCGTCAGCTTCGCGCGCAGCTCCGGATCCTTGATGCCTTTGGCGATCTTCCTTTTGCCGGTCCAGCGCGTGAAACGGCTGGCCAGAGAACCACGGACAAGCGCCGAATAGCGCAGCTCGTGGATGAGGAAACTTCCCAGCCGGTAGAGCCTCTGCCAGCCGGGAATGTTCGCGAAGGCCCATTTCTCTAGGGAAGTGAACGCCCTATCCGGCTTGGAGATGATCCAGTTGGGGGTGCGCTGGAAAACGGTCAGCTCGCGTGCCCGCTCGCTTACTTCCGGCAAGAGCTGGATGGCGCTTGCGGCATTGCCGATCAGCGCGACGCGTTGCCCGTCGAGCTTTACCGAACTGTCCCAGCACGCCGTGTGCATGACGGGGCCAGCAAAGCCGGAAAGGCCTGCAATGTCAGGCGTGAAGGGTTCGGAAAGCTGGCCAACGGCGCTGATGACGACGCGCGCGCTGGTCTGGCTGCCATCGGCGAAGCGGACCTGCCAGCGGCCTTCGCTTTCATCGAATGTCAGTGAACGGACGATGAGCCCGGTGCGCAGATGCGGCCCCAGCCCGAAGCGCTCTGCGCACGCTTCAAAATAGTCGAGTATCTCTGCCTGAAGCGCGTATTTCCGGCTCCAGTCAGGCTTTAGCGCAAAGGAGAAGGAGTAGAGATGGCTCGGCACATCGCAGCCGGCGCCCGGATAGCGGTTATCGCGCCAGACACCGCCAAACCCGTCTGACTTCTCCGCGATGATGAAATCATCCAGCCCGCGCTTCTTCAGATGATAGCCCATGGCAATGCCGGACATGCCTGCCCCGATGACAAGCGTGTCCAGCCTCTCCGGCAAGGGCCTGCTACTTGGCATAGAGGCTTTCAACAATCTCCCGGTGGCGTTCAATCACCACCTTGCGCTTCACCTTCATGGTCGGGGTCAGCTCGCCGCCCTCAACGCTCAAAGCGCCGGGCAGGATGGCAAACTTGCGGATATTCTCCACGCGGGCGTGGCGGGTGTTGAGCTGATCGACGCCTTCCTGAATGGCTTCAAGCACTTTGGGATGGCTGCGGATATCGCCTTCCAGCCCCTGCTTTTTGGCAAAAGCGGCGAGCCCGTCCGCGCTTAAGGTAAGCAGGGCCGCCAGATAGGGCTTTGCATCGCCTACCACGACCGCGTGCTCCACCAGCGGGATGTTCATCAGATCGGTTTCAAGATTGGCCGGGGTGATATTCTTGCCGCCCGCCGTGATGATGATGTCCTTGATCCGGCCGGTGATGAAGATGAAACCGTCATCATCGATATTGACCACATCGCCGGTGCGCATCCAGCCATCAGCCGTGAAGCTGTCGGCGGTGGCATCATTATTCTTCATATAGCCCTTGAAGACGTTCGGTCCCTTGACCAGAAGCTCGCCCTCTTCGGTGACACGGGCCTCCATGCCCGGCACCAGCCGCCCCACCGAGCCGAGGCGCGCCGCACCGGGGCCATTGAAGCTGGACGGTGCAGAGGTCTCCGACTGGCCGTAGCCCTCATAGATGACCAGATCGAGCCCGGCGAAGAAACGCAGAACCTCGATCGAGATCGGCGCCGCGCCGGAGATCAGCATGCGTGATTTATCCAGCCCCAGCGCGTCCTTCACCTTGGAGAGGACCAGCTTGTCGGCAATGGCCTTCTGGGCCTTGAGGAGCGGCGAGACGGATTTGTTGTCGACCTGAGCGAGATTGACCTCGCGCGCCGTGTCCATCGCCCATTTGGCGAGCTTGGCCTTGGGGCCGGTCGCTTCGGCGAGGCGGCCCTGAATGGTCTCGGCCATCTTCTCCCACACGCGCGGCACCCCGAAGAAGATGGTCGGGCGGCAGGCTTTCAGATCCTCGGCCAGCGTCTCCATGGAGCGCGCGAACCAGAGCGTGCCTGCTGCCGCGGCGTGATTATGGACGGAGGCCTGCTGCTCGGCGATGTGGGCGATCGGCAGATAGGAGAGCGAGCGGTCATTGCCGCCGCGCCCGAACATCTCGATCAGCGCCGATGCGCTCCACGCCACATTGCCGTGGCTCAGCATCACGGCCTTGGGCGGGCCGGTGGTGCCGGAGGTGTAGATGAGCGTGGCGATACCGTGCTCTTCGAGCGCGTCGAGGCGGGCCAGCAGTTCGCCCTCATGGTCCTCGGTGCCGAGCGCCATGAAGGCCTCCCAGCTCATCGTGCCTTCCGGGGCCTCGGCCCCGCGCATGACGACAATATGGGCAAGGTTCGGGCACTCGGCCTTGAGCTCCAGCGCCTTCCTTGCCTGCTCGGTATCTTCAACAAGATAGACCGGGCTTTCGGAGTGCTGGAGGATATAGGCGATTTCCGGCGGCGCGCTGGTCCAGTAAATCCCCGCAGGGCGTCCGCCTGCCATCATCGCGGCATGGGCCATCACCGCCCATTCGGGCCGGTTAAAGCCCAGAATCGCAACCGACTGATCCTTCAGAAAGCCGAGCGCCACCAGCGCGCGTCCGGCCTGCCTCGCCTCCTCTGCATACTCCCGCCAGCCCCGCGTCACCCAGCCCGATCCGTCATGGAAGACATAGGCGGCTGAATCCGGCTTGGTCTCGCCATTATCGATGAGGCGGGCCGGTGTGGACGAAAAGCGTTTGCCTCCGGCCAGACGCGGCAGATCAGCGGCGGTAGCAGCTAGCATGATTATCCTCCCCGAAGGTGCATCAGCGCGCGGGCTTCTGACGGAGAGGCAATCTCCCGGCCCGCATTTCTCGCACATTGAACCAGAGCTTCGATCAGAGCGCCATTGCCAGATGCGCGTTCCCCGTCCGGCAGGTAGAAGGTGTCTTCCAGCCCGGTGCGCAGCATGCCACCCAGCTCGGCAGCGCGCTGGTGAACCGGCCAGATTTCCGTGCGCCCGATCAGCGTCGTCTGCCAGGGATCGCCTTCGCGCTTGTATTCGGTCAGCAGCTCCAGCAGGCGCGCATCGCACGGCATGCCCGACGCCACGCCCATCACGAAGTTATAGTGGGCGGACGGGGCCATCCCGTTCTCGATATACATGTTGACCGAGCGGACAATGCCGACATCGAAGCACTCGAACTCCGGGTGCGCGCCAGTCTCGGCCATGGCGTCGATCATGGTCTGGATCTTCTCCACCGGATTATCAAACATCATGGGCGGCCAGGCCCACGACCCGTCGCTCCTCAGTTTGAGATAGTTCAGCGAGCCCGCATTGCACGCCGCGATTTCCGGTTTCACCTTGCGGATGCAAGCGACCGGGCCGGACACATCCGGGCCGACAATGCCGGTGGTCTGATTGATGATGACGCCGGGGCAGGCATCGCGGATCGCGTCGCACATTTCCAGCGCCAGATCCGGATCCCAGCTGGGGAAACCGCCCATCCCGTCTTCCTGCATGCGAAAATGCACGTGCATGACAGCGGCGCCCGCATCGTATGCCTCGCGCGCGCTTGCAGCCATTTCCGCAGGCGTGACAGGCACCGGGTGCTGCTTGGGATTGGTCAGCACGCCATTGATCGCGCAGGTGATGACGGCCTTGCTCATGGGTTTGATCCTTCAAGTTCCAGTTCAATCAGAAGCGTGCCGCCCGCGGCCTGCTGGCCTGCGGCTGCATGCACCGCCTTCACCACGCCGTTCGCAGCGGCGGTGAGGCGCATTTCCATCTTCATCGCTTCCATCAGGGCCAGCACATCGCCAGCCTTCACCGCATCGCCGGGCTTCACGTTCAGTGCCACCAGAGCGCCGGAAACGGGCGCGGTAATGCGCGAGGGATCGGACGCATCGCTACCTGAGAAGGCGGACGGTTCACGCACCGCCACGATGCGGCGCTCCAGCGCTATGTGCAGCGTGCCGTCTTCGCCTTCGGCCACGCAGGCCTGCCGGTCCACGCCATCGAGGCGGTAGCGCAGATGAGGCGCGTCTTCGTCCAGGAGAGTAATGGTATGGCGCGCCTCGCCGAGGCTCACCGTGACGGCGTGTACGCCGTCCTGCTCCACGAAGACATCAACCGCTTCCCCGTCAGCTTCCAGCGGCAGGGTGAAGCGCCTTACCGATCCGCCGCGCACCGCGCCCTCGGCAGGTGAGGCCAGCAAAGCTGCCGCAACAGCCATCGCCTCACCGGGGACGGGTTCCGGCGCGAACGGACCGCTGGCAGACGCCGCCCAGTCATCAAGATCAGCAATGGTCACCGCACCAGTGCGGAAGGCCTCGCTATCCAGCAGCCGGATGAGGAAATCCCGATTGGTCTTCACGCCCAGCATGGGGGCTTTGGAAAGCCCGGCAATCAGCCGGTCAATGGCCTCATCGCGATTGGGCGCGAAGGCGATCACCTTGGCCACCATCGCGTCATAGGCGGTGCTCACCGCGTCGCCAGTTTCAAACCCTGTATCGATGCGCACTTCGCGCGCGGCGTCGTCAGGCTCGAAATGGATGATGTCGCCCGATTGCGGCTTGAACCCGTCCAGCGGGTCTTCGGCGTAGAGCCGCACCTCGATGGAATGGCCTTCTGGGACAATCTGCTCCTGCGTGGCGGGCAGCATGCCGCCAGAGGCGACCACAAACTGCCATTCCACAAGGTCCATCCCGTAGACCTCTTCGGTCACGGGATGCTCCACCTGCAGGCGGGTATTCATCTCAAGGAAGTAGAATTTCCCGTCCGCATCCAGCAGGAATTCCACCGTGCCGGCGCCGACATAGCCCACGGCCTGCGCCACCCGAACCGCCTCTGCGCCCATGGCGGCGCGAAGCGTCTCATTGACGGCCGGCGAGGGCGCTTCCTCGATCACTTTCTGGCGGCGGCGCTGGGCCGAGCAGTCGCGCTCGCCGATATGGATGGTGTTGCCGTGGCTGTCGGCGAACACCTGCACCTCCACATGGCGGGCGGGGTGGATCAGCTTTTCCAGAAGCACCGCATCATCGCCAAAGGCGGATTTCGCCTCGCGGCGGGCCGATTTCAGGGCCTCTGCAAACTCGGCACTGGAATTGACCGCGCGCATGCCGCGCCCGCCCCCGCCTGCCACGGCCTTGATCAGAAGCGGATAGCCGATTGCGTCAGCTTCTTTTGCGAGATGGGCGTCGGACTGATCCTCGCCCTGCCAGCCGGGAACCATCGAAATGCCGGATGCCGCCAGCAGCGCCTTGGCGCGCGCCTTGTCACCCATCGCCTCGATGGCGTCTGCCGGAGGGCCGATAAAGACAATGCCTTCGGCCGCACACGCCCGCGCGAAGGCGGCATTCTCCGACAGGAAGCCATATCCCGGATGGATGGCATCCGCGCCGGTGGCCTTTGCCGCCGCGATGATCGCCTCGATCTTCAGATAGCTTTCCGAGGCCGCCGCCGGGCCGATATGCACGGCCATGTCCGCCTCGCGCACGTGCAGCGCGTCCGCATCGGCATCGGAATAGACGGCGATGGCGCGGATATTGCGGCTCTTGGCATAGCGCAGCACGCGTACGGCAATCTCGCCGCGATTGGCCACCAGAACGGATTTGATGGGTGTGGTCATGGCGCGGCCCTCTGACAGCAGAACACCCCACCCCTCGTCATTCCGGAAACGCCGAAGGCGTTATCCGGAACCCAGAACTTTATGAAAGAAGCGCTGGGTTCCGGGTCTACGCGCTGACGCGCTTCGCCCGGAATGACGAAAGAAAGGCAAGTGAGGCCGCTCATCCCTGCACCCATTTGGCGGGGCGTTTCTCGATGAAGGCAGACAGCCCTTCCGCGCCTTCCTCGCTGCGTACGGCGTTGGCAAACACCTTGGCCGCATCATCAATGAGGGAGCCTGCATCATGCAGGCGCGCGCGGCGCATCAGGCGCTTGGTCTCGGCTATGGCGTTTGGTGCGCCTTTGCGGATGTCGGCGAGCACCGCCTCAAGCGCCGTATTCATCGCGTCCTCGCCCTCATGTACGCCGTGCACGAGCCGGAGACGCAGCGCGCCCAGCGCATCGATCTTCCCGCCCGTCACGGCAAGACGGCGCGCTTCTGAATAGCCAAGGCGCTCCACCAGAAACGGCGCGATCTGCGCCGGGACAAGGCCAAGCCCGGTTTCAGGCAGGCGGAACAGCGCCGTCTCGCGCGCCAGCGCCACATCAGCCACGCACGCCAGGCCAAACCCGCCGCCCATCACCGCGCCTTCCAGCACGACGATCACCGGCAGGCCGGTCTCCGCATAGGCTTTGCATAGATGGCCAAACTGGGCGTTGACCTTCGCTGCCGGGTCTTCGCCATCAGGGCCGGGACCGGCATAGGCCGCGCCCATATCCTTCACGTCCCCGCCAGAGCAGAAATGCCCGCCAGCGCCTTTAAGGACGATGGCGCGCACGCCGTCGCTTTCAGCGCTTTTGAGGGCGCCCAGCAGCTCGTCCACCATGGCCAGCGACATGGCATTGCGGGTCTCCGGCCGGTTCAGCGTCACATGACGCACCCCGGCACGGGTCTCGATCAGGAGGGTTTCGGGCGCGCTCATCAGTCCTTCCGGCGTTTGGGAAGGGTGCCTTCCAGCTTGCAGATAATGCCCAGCATGATCTCGTCCGTACCGCCGCCGATGGAGATCAGGCGGCCATCGCGGAAGGAGCGGGCGATGGGATTGTCCGAGGTGTAGCCCATGCCGCCCCAGTATTGCAGGCAGGTGTCGGAGACTTCGCGCGTCAGGCGGCCGCATTTCAGCTTCGCCATGGAGGCAAGACGCGTCACGTCCTTGCCTTCCATGAAGTCCGCGACAGCCCGGTAGGTCAGCGCGCGCAGCGCCTCCACCTCGGTGCGAAGTTCAGCCAGCCGGAAATGGACGACCTGATTATCCAGCACCGAATGGCCGAACGCCTTGCGATCGCGCGTGTATTCAATGGTAAGGTCAATCGCCCGGTCGAGACTTTTGAGCGAAGAGGCCGCGCCAAACAGGCGTTCCTCCTGGAATTGCAGCATCTGGTAGAGGAAGCCTGCGCCCTCATCCCCGATCCGGTTGCGTTTCGGCACCCGCACCTCGTCGAAGAAGAGCTGGGCGGTGTCCGAGCAGTGCATGCCGATCTTGTGGATTTTCTGGCGGGTGATGCCCTTGGAATTCATCGGCACGATGATGAGGGATTTGTTGCCGTGGGCCGGGCCGTCTGAGGTGTTGGCGAGCAGGCAGCACCAGTCGGCCTTCATGCCATTGGTGATCCACATCTTGGTGCCCGTGATGACGTAATCATCGCCATCGGATTTAGCGGTGGTTTTGAGCGCCGCCACGTCAGACCCGCCGCCCGGCTCCGACACGCCAAGGCACACCACCGCATCGCCGGAGATGGCGGGGGCCAGGAACTCGGCGCGCAGTTCGTCAGAGCCAAAGTTTGCCAACGCAGGGGTCGCCATGTCGGTCTGCACGCCAATCGCCATCGGCACGCCGCCGCAGTTTACTAGGCCCAGCTCCTCGGCGAGCACCAGCGCGTAGGAGAAATCGAGCCCCGCCCCGCCAAACTTTTCCGGCCAGCGCAGCCCCAGAAGGCCCAGATCGCCCATCTTCTTGAAGAGTTCGTGGGAGGGGAATTGCTCCGCCTTTTCCCACTCCTCGACATGAGGGTTGATCTCGGTCGCGACGAATTTGGCAATCGTGTCGCGAAGCTGGTTGTGTTCGGTGGTGAACTGCATGGGAGCGTTCCTTCAGCGGTCGTGTGAAACCCCGGACGGTGCGCAGCGCCGATCCGGGGCCGGGTTGCCATATCGCGCCAGCCCTTGAGCGAGGTCCCGGCTCGCCCCTGCCGGGGCGTCCGGGATTTCAGCCTGGGTGAGCGGGTGTCTGGTCATCAGAATCTCGCCACCCCGAAGCTGTTGGCGTTCAGCGTGCGGGCATCAGCTTCCGCACAGATATTCAGGCTCTCGGTGAGGATGGCGCGGGTATCGCGCGGGTCGATAATACCGTCATCCCATAGCCGCGCCGTGCCGAAGAGGGCGTAGGACTGGTCCTCCAGCCCGGTGCGGATCATGTCGCTCATGGCTTTCAGGCCATCTTCATCGGTCGGCTGGCCAGCGCGCTCATTCTTGGCGCGGGTGATGATCTCCATCACCTTGGCGGCCTGCGCCCCGCCCATCACGGCGGTGCGGGCGGTCGGCCAGGCGAAGATGAAGCGCGGATCAAACCCGCGCCCGCACATGCCGTAATTGCCCGCCCCGTAAGAACCGCCAAGCACGATGGTGATCTTGGGAACGCGCGCATTGGCGACGGCCTGGATCATTTTCGAACCATGCTTGATCGCGCCATCGGCTTCCGCCTTGGAGCCGACCATGTAGCCGGTGGTATTTTGCAGGAAGATGAGCGGCGTGCCGGACTGGTCGCAGAGTTGAATGAACTGCCCGGCCTTCATCGAACCTTCCGGCTGGATCGGACCATTATTGCCCAGAATGCCGACAAGATGGCCGCCAATGCGGGCATGGCCGCACACGGTTTCTGCGCCATAGCGCGCCTTGAACTCCAGGAAGTCCGACCCGTCGACGATGCGGGCGATCACTTCCTTCACGTCATAGGGCGTGCGGTCATCGGCCGGAACGACGCCCAGCAATTCCTCGCTGGCGAATTTGGGCGCTTCGCCTTGCCCCGGCGGGGTGGCGCCATCCCAGTTCAGCTTGTCCATGATCTCGCGGGCATAGGCGATGGCCTGCGCATCATCCTCGGCGACATATTCGCCAAGGCCGGTGACCTCGCCATGGAGCTTTGCCCCGCCAAGGCTTTCATCGTCCGCGTCCTCGCCAATGGCGGCTTTGACCAGCGGCGGCCCAGCAAGGAAAATCTTCGAATTGCCATTCACCAGCACGACATAATCCGACAGGCCCGGCAGATACGCCCCGCCCGCCGTTGACGAACCGTGCACCACCGCGATCTGCGGAATACCGGCAGCGGACAGGCGCGCCTGATTGGCAAAGCTGCGTCCGCCATCGACGAAAATCTCGGCCTGATAGAGCAGGTTCGCGCCGCCGGACTCCACCAGGTGGATCATGGGCAGCTTGTTCTCCAACGCGATTTCTTGCGCGCGCAGAGCCTTTTTCAGGCCCATCGGCGCGACCGTGCCGCCCTTGATGGCGCTGTCGGACGCACCAATGATCACCCGCTTGCCGCAGACCTGACCGATGCCGACGATGGACCCGCCGCCAGAGGCGCCGCGATCTCCGTCATCATCATGCATTTTCAGGCCCGCCAGCGGCGAGAGCTCGATGAAGGGCGCATCCCGGTCCAAGAGCCGCGCCACCCGCTCGCGCGGCAGAAGCTGGCCACGCTTTTCAAAATCCGCCCGCTTGCGTTCGGAGTTGGCGCGGACCTTCTCTTCCAGCGCCCGCACTTCGGCCAGGCGCTCGGCCATCTTGTCCGCATTGGCGCGAAACTCGTCGCTTGAGGCGTTGAGGCGGGACGAGAGTACGGGCATTAGCTGCCACCTCCGCGCAGGACGTCCGGGTCCACCGCCCGGTGGAAACCATTATAGGCCACGCTTTTCTCATGGTCAGGCAGGGGGAAGACCGCGCTGCCGAGCGGCGCGCCGCCATCAATGGCCAGCGTCACACCAGTGATGAAGCTCGCGCCCTCGCTCAAGAGGAACACGATGGCCGAGGAAACCTCAGCTTCCGTCCCCATGCGTTTGGCCGGCAGGTGCTGGCGCAGATGCGGGATCATGGCGCGCACCGCGCCGCCATAGGTGTCCATGCCGGACGAGGCGACCCAGCCGGGCGCGACTGCATTCACGCGCACACCATACTGCGCCCATTCAAACGCGGCCGTCTTGGTGAGGTTGGCCATCCCAGCGCGCGCGGCACCGGAATGGGCCATGCCCGGCATGCCGTTCCACATATCGGCCGTCATGTTGACGACCACCCCGCCATGTTCGGCCATGGAAGCCTCGAACACGGCGCGCATCATCAGGAAGCCGCCGGTCAGATTGGTCGCGATCACCGCGTCCCAGCCCTTTTTCGAGATGTCCTGCATGCTGGCCGGAAACTGCCCGCCCGCATTGTTGACGAGGCCATGGACGGGGCCATGTTCCGCGACGATTCCCGTCACGGCGGCCCTCACCGCCTCCTCATCGCGGATGTCAAAGCTTGCCATGTGGCAAATGCCACCATCTTCGGCGATCTCACCCGCGACGCTTTGAAGCTTCTCCGCCTTGCGCCCGGTGATGATGATTTTCGCGCCAAGGCTGGCCAGCTCATGGGCGGTGCAGCGGCCAATGCCGGACCCGCCCCCGGTGACGATTATCGTCTTGCCGGCAAACAGATCTGCGCGAAATACGCTGTCATACCCTTTGGCGGTCAAGCTGGCGTCTCCTCCCTGACTGACCCGTCTGACGGGGCTCTTGTCATCTCCTTCAGGCTGGCGCATGCTTACGTATACGTCAAGCAATTCTTGTAAGCGTCAGGCAGCATGGAAATGGCCAGAGCGGCAGCAGACATGAAGGCAGAGCAGACGGGCGAAACCCTCTACGGGATCGCCGATCTCGCTGCGCATTTCTCGATCAGCCAGCGCACGATCCGCTTCTATGAGGACAAGGGGCTGATCACGCCGCAGCGGGTCGGCACGCAGCGAATCTACACCGAGACCGACCGCCAGCGCCTCTCATTGATCCTGCGGGCGAAATCCATCGGCTCGAAGCTCTCAGAAATCCGCACTTTCCTGGAGCTCTTTGGGCGCGAGGGCGAGGGCCGGGAAAAGCAGCTGCGCTACGTGATCGAGCGCACGGGCGAGAAGATCGCCGAGCTGGAAGACAAGCGCCGCCAGATCGACGAAACGCTGGACGAGCTGCGCCTGATCCATGAAGGCTCAAAGGAACGGTTGAGGAAACTGAAGGGGTAGGGTTTTCTTTCATTTCGCAACGCATCCGCGTTGCGGTGTTCCGCGAAAAGTCGCGGGCGCGCGTTCGCGCTTTTCAGGCCGCAAAGCGGCCTGTTGGCTTTGAGTACAACTCACCACGCGTTTCACCGGCGCAAGCCGGTGCCCAGTCCTTTTCTGGATCCCGGCTTGCGCCGGGAAAACGCGTTACGAAGCACGCAACTACCCCCTTACCGCCTTGCCCGCCTCCACGCTCACATATTGCACGCCATCCCCGAACGCCTCGAACAGGCCCTTCTCCACGCCGGTCAGCCAGGCCTGACAGCCTATGGCGGCAATCGCGCTGGCAAGGCCCTCGCGGCGGTCCACGTCCAGATGCGCGCACGCCTCATCAAAGATCATCACCGGGGCGGCCCCGCGCTCGCGCGCGAGCGCCGCGCCGTGGGCGAGCGCGAGGCCGAGCAGCAGGGCCTTCTGCTCGCCAGTGGAGCAGTCCGCCGCCACCTGATCCTTCTCCCGGTGGCGCGCCTCCAGCTCGGTGCGGTGCGGACCGGTCAGCGCGCGCCCCGCCGCGCCATCCTTGCGGCGCGTGTCTTTCAGGCGCGCGGCAAAGCGGGCTTCAGCCGCCGCCTCATCCTCGATCAGCAGCCCTTCCAGATAGCCGGAGAGCGCAAGATCGGCCTTCGGGAAGGCCGATGCCGGGCGGTCACTGATCTCGCTTTGCAGGGCATTGAGAGCCGCCAGACGCGCACGTGCCATCGCGGTGCCAGCTTCGGCCATCTTGGCTTCCAGTGCATCGAGCCATGACAGATCGACGCTGAGCCCCTCATCCATGCGCTCCAGCAGGCGCTGGCGTTCGCGCATCGCCTTGTCATAGGCATTGGCCTGCGTGCCGTGGCCCGGCTCACCGGCCAGCACCAGCCGGTCAAAGAAGCGCAGACGGTCGCTGCGCGGGCCTGCCCATAGCCGGTCCTCGCGCGGGGTCAGCCAGATCATCGGAAACAGGCGCGCAAGCTGGGTCTGGGTGGTCGCCACGCCTTCAAGGCGCGTCTTGCGCCGGGCGGGATTATCGGGGTCAGCGCCGGTGGCCAGCGTTACCGGGCCATCCGCCGTTTCAGCCTCGGCATGGACCGCCCAGACAGGCGCCTCCCCGCCAGCGCCGCGCTGGCGCACCGCGTCAGACCCGGCGGCGCGAAGCCCCCTGCCCGGCCCGAGAAACGAAACGGCTTCAACCAGATTGGTCTTGCCCGCGCCATTGGGTCCGAACAGGCAGACAGGGCGCGCATCGAGCACCAGGTCCAGCCAGGCATAGTTGCGAAAGCCGGTGAGCTTCAGGCGGGTGACGGCAGATGTTCTGTTCATGATCCAGCTGCCCGGCAAACAGCCGGGGTCCCCGCCCCCGAGCGGGGACCCAGAGGCGAAAGCAGGACTTCAAACGGCATGCTTATGACGCTGTTTTGCAGGTTTACTGGGTCCCCGCTCGGGGGCGGGGACCCCGGTAATGAACATACCGTACGAGCAGAAACTGACACGCCAGCAGGCATGGCGGTGTGTCCTTTGACGGGCAAACCGTTCAGGCTAATCCCTACACCCGCAGCGGCATCAGCACGTATTCAGCGTCCGGGTCGCCAGAGTCCGTTACCCGCGTGGGCGAACCGGAATCGGCAAACTCGAACATGGCCTCATCGCCAGCGATCTGCGCAGCGACGTCCAGCAGATAGCGCGCATTGAAGCCAATAACGATTTCGCTGGAAGAATAGTCGGCATGCAGCTCTTCGCTCGCCGTACCGCTTTCCGGATTGTTGACCGCCAGCACCAGCGTGGAGTCCGACACGGTCAGCTTGATCGAGCGGGATTTCTCCTGGCTGATCGTGGCCACCCGGTCGACGGCCTGCGCGAACGGGGCGCGGTCCACTTTCATGATCTTGTCATTGCCGCGCGGGATGACGCGCTCATAGTCCGGGAAGGTGCCGTCGATGAGCTTGGAGGTCAGCACCGCTGCACCCAGCTCGAAA
The DNA here is from genome assembly GCF_051859565.1 of Glycocaulis sp. Classification (GTDB taxonomy): domain Bacteria; phylum Pseudomonadota; class Alphaproteobacteria; order Caulobacterales; family Maricaulaceae; genus Glycocaulis. The sequence goes on along the minus strand of NZ_JBHYFK010000005.1, from coordinate 48,476 downwards.
CGGATCTTGCCTTCGGAGACCTGCACGCGGATTTCATCATCCACGTCTTCGAGCAGGCGGCGCAATTCCTGGATGGGTTTGCGCGGCACGATGACCGCCGGCATGCCTTCTGCGCCAGAGGGCAGATCGGTTTCGGCCAGCGCCAGACGGTGGCCGTCGGTGGCGACAGCGCGCAGCGTCTTGCGGCCATCACGCTCCGCCGCGTGCAGATGGATGCCGTTGAGGTAGTAGCGCGTCTCTTCGGTGGAGATCGCAAAGCGTGTCTTGTCGATGAGGCGCGCAAAGGCGGAAGCAGGCAGCGTAAAGCTGGTCGCCAGATCCTCGGTCGGCATGACCGGGAAATCACCTGCCGGCAGGGCGGGCAGGTTGAAGCGCGAGCGCCCGGCAGAGAGCTGCAGGCGCGGATCATCACCGGCCATCTGCAGCGTCACATCCGCGCCTTCGGGCAGTTTGCGGGCGATCTCATAAAGGGTATGGGCCGGAGCGGTGACGATGCCTGCCCGCTCCACATGGGCGGGGGCCTCTTCCACAATCTCGGTATCAAGGTCGGTCGCGGTCAGGCGCATGTGCTGGCCGTTGGCATTGATCAGCACGTTGGACAGGATCGGGATGGTATTGCGCCGTTCCACCACCGCCTGGACGTGTCCAAGCGCTTTCAGGAGGGCCGCGCGCTCTATCGTGAGCTTCATCTCTATCGCCTTTTGACCAGATTTGGCGGAAAGCCCGGCAAGCGCAGCCTCCCGCCTGACAGAATCGCTAGTAGACCGGGTTGTTCACCATAGACCAAAAAAAACGACCGCAAGAAGGGGTCTCTTGCGGTCGCCGGGGGGCGTTGCAGCACAATCAGCCGCGAAGACGCTTGCGAATGGCCTCGATATCTTCTGCCAGCAGCGGATCGGCGCCAAGCTGGGCAGTAATTTTGGTCACCGCGTGAATGACCGTCGAGTGGTCCCGCCCGCCAAAGCGCCGCCCGATATCGGGCAGGGAGCGCGTGGTCATGGTCTTGGCCAGATACATGGCGATATGGCGCGGACGCACGACAGACTGGGTGCGGCGCTTGGAGTTGATGTCGGAAGGCGTGATCGAGAAATAGGCCGCTACCGCCTTCTGGATCTCGTCCACGGTGACGCGCTTTTCCGCCTTCACGGGCAGATCGCCCAGCACTTCCTCCACCGCCTCGATCGTCACCGGACGCTCCATATAGGCGGTGCGGACGATGACATTGTTGAGCACGCCTTCGAGCTCGCGCGCAGAGCTGGTCACGCGGGCCGCCAGGAAATCGCGCACCTGTTCAGGCACATCGAGATCGGGGCAATGGGTGCGGGCCTGTGCCACCTTGCAATCAACAATCTTGCGGCGCAGATCGAGATCAGGCCCGAACAGCTCGCAGGCAAACCCGCCGCGCAGCAGCGAACGCAGGCGTTCATCACCGACACCCAGCTCGGCCGGCGCGCAATGCGAGGCGAGCACGACCTGGCGGTTTTCCGCGATCAGGGCTGCAATCGTGTGCAGGAATTCGCTTTCCGTGCTCGGCTTGCCGGCGATGAAGTGGACATCATCAATCAGCAGCACGTCACAGGTACGCACCTGGTCCTTGAAGGGCTGGACGTCACGCGCCCGCAGAGCCGACTGGAAGCCGTTGAGGAACTCCTCGGCCGTCAGATAGAGCACCTTGCGGCCGGACTCGCCAAGGCTCACCGAATGGGCGATGGCGTTCAAGAGGTGCGTCTTGCCAACGCCGTAGCCACCATGGAAGAAGGCCGGGTTGAAAGGCGGGGCGGACGCACCGGCAATCGCCTTGGCAGCCGTGCTGGCCATGGCATTGGCCGAGCCGACCATGAAAGTGTTGAAGGTGAAGCGGCCATCGCTGCGCGAAGCACGCTCCGGCCCGCCAAGGGCCGCCGACGATGCCGAGCTGGCAAGGGCTTCGCGAGCGGGCGCCAGCGCAGCAGACGCCGCGGGGCGGACCGGCGCCGCAGCACTGGCCGGTACCCGGCGATCCTCCCGGACGCCAGCGCGGGCAGCCGGAACGCCTTCACAACAGATCACGATGTCACGCGGGCCGGTATCAAAGGTCGTCCACAGCGCACGAAGCCGGGCGCCCAGATTGTCCTCCACCCAGGCGCGGCCGAAATCATTGGCGCAGATGATCTGGATGGAACCATTGGAATCTTCCGCAACGCGCAGTCGCGCGATCTCGGAAACATAGATCACATCCCCGTATTCCTGGCGCAGCCTGGCGCGTACATCGCGCCAGACATCGCTGACGGCCGGCACACCCTGCATGACGCCCCGCTGCTGTGTTCTGGCGTTAGAAACTGAATTGTTCAGCCCCATAAGTCCCCAACCTCAAACCTGTCGGCTGCAGGTTATGTCCCGCAGCTATTACCTTGATTTTAGACAAGACTTCTCCGTCCGGCAGCAAGCCATATGCTCGCCCCCGCAACCCGCTCTTGGTCCGTATGGAGATCAGTCGCGTCGGTCCAGACAGGTTAGCCAGAGCGCTGCGGGAATCAACATCATTAACCGTGATTCCGGGCCGATTCGGCGCTTGACAAGGAGATTTCCCTGATTGCGCTGGACGTTGCGCAGTGAAAAAAAATTCAGTCAGGGTTTACGTTCCGCAGGCGTTCATGGCGGGCCGTGTTTGCAGCTGTCAAAGGGGAGAGAAATTGCAGCGCGAAAGGTTGTGGGAACGCCTTGTGCAACAGGCGATCCCGGCGGTTTTCTGAACAGAAAACCAATAAAAAAGCGCGCCTGCAGACATACTGCAGACACGCTCTAAACTTATCCGGCTAAGGACGAGTTTTGACTAGGCGTTCATCGACTTCACGCGGGCCGAAAGGCGCGAAACCTTGCGCGAGCCCGTGTTCTTGTGGATGACGCCCTTGGAGACGGCGCTCATGACTTCGGACTCGGCCGCACGCAGGGCGTCACGGGCCTCGGTCTGATTACCGGCCGCGATAGCCAGCTCGACCTTCTTCACAAAGGTGCGCATGCGCGAGCGGCGGGTTTTGTTGATGGCGGTGCGGCGCGCAATCTTGCGCACCATTTTCTTCGCCGAACTCGTATTCGCCATGGATACTCCAGGGGCCTGAAACAGTCGTTGAAACCTAAGTTCTCATCGTCGCGCCGCGCCCTTGAAAAGGCAAGCGTTGAGCGAAGTGAGGCGCGGCGTATACCCGTGCGCCCCGGCTTCGTCAACCGCGATGCGTGCTAAATCAGCGGTGGCGGAAATGCGCAGCGCGCTTGCTGGCAAAGGCCGCCATGCCTTCCTTCTGGTCTTCGGTGGCAAACTGGGACTGGAAGACGCGCCGCTCAAAGCGGATGCCTTCGGTCAGGCCCATCTCATAGGCCATGTTCACCGCTTCCTTGGTCATCATCGCGATCGGCAGGGATTTGGCCGCAATGGCCTCTGCCGCTTCCATGGCTGTGTCGAGCAGGTCGTCAGCCGGCACGATGCGCGAGACCAGACCGGCGCGCTCAGCTTCCTCGGCATTCATCATGCGCCCCGTCAGGCACATATCCATCGCCTTTGACTTGCCGACAGCGCGCGGCAGGCGCTGCGTGCCGCCAGCGCCAGGCATGACGCCGAGATTGATCTCGGGCTGACCGAATTTCGCGGTTTCCGCAGCAATGATGAAATCGCACATCATGGCGATCTCGCAGCCGCCACCCAGCGCATAGCCGGCGACCGCAGCGATGATCGGCTTGCGGAAGCGCGCGACCGATTCCCAGCTCTTTGCGAAGGGATCCTGCATGTAGAGCGAGACGAAATCGCGATCCTGCAATTCCTTGATGTCTGCACCGGCGGCGAACGCCTTGGCAGAGCCCGTCAGAACCACACAGCCAATATCCTCATCGGCCTCGAAAGCTTCCAGCGCGGCAGCCAGCTCCGTGGTCAGCTCGTCACACAGCGCGTTCAGGGCCGATGGCCGGTCAAAGGTGATAACCCCTACCCGCCCCTCGGTTTTGGTCTGGATCGTCTTGTAGGCCATCTTGAGCCCTCCTTGAGGATGACACCGCCTTGACGGTGCCGCGACAGTTCGATGCGGCGGCTTCCATACAGGAAGCCCGCCCCGGGGTCGACACCCCGGGGCGGGCGATCTCTGCATATTGATGGATGCGTCTAGCGGCGGGTGACCGTGTAACCTTCAGCCCGCAAGAGCTCGACCACACCGTCTTCACCGGGGAGGTGACCTGCCCCGACCGCCACGAAATGCGTGCCGCCCGATGCCAGCATGGCCTCGATCTGAGGCACCCAGTCGCGATTACGGGTGACCATGATCGCCTGATAAAGCTCATCGCTGGCACTACGGATGGAGCCGTTCACCTGCGTATCGAGCATGTCCATGTCGCCCGTCGCCCAGGCGGTGACCATTCGGTCCAGCTCGCCGCGCAGATCGCCCATCTCGTCAAGGCTCACACGAAGCCATTCAATCTGGGTATCCATCGGCAGATCGGCGAGGATACGCAACTGGCCTTCAGCCGTTTCGAGATAGTCGAGCTGCTTGCCCTGTTCATTCGCCTCAGCGCTCAGCACGGCCTCAACACCCGTGGCGGGGCTGAACCCGAATGACTGGAGCTGCATGGCGCCCAACGTAATCCCGGCCAGCCAGGGCTGCACAGGCTCGAAATTGCCCGCCGGAATACCCAGCTCCGCCGTCTGCGCCTCAAACGCGGCATAGGTGTCTGCCCCCAGCAGGGAGGACAGTGTGACGCCTTGCGGGTTGAGCCCGAGCTGCGGGATCAGGGCCTGCATCTGCGCCTGTGCTTCGGGGCTGAGGACGTCGGCCTCGAACCACACCGTCCCGGCTTCGGCAAAGGCGGTGTTCACCGTGTCGGAACGCCAGTCGAGCGCGTCAGGCAGCAGATGGAAAGTGCCGAACAGATGGACGGTCGCGCCGTCCGCCTCGACCGTCCACAGGGCTGGAGAGGCCTCGATGGCGGCATAATCGTTTGCGTAGCTTCGTTCCAGGGAGGAGAGCCCAACCCCGGTCAGGAAGCCCAGTGCGGCCAATGCCGTTGTCTTGATGATTTTCTTGAGCATGGGTCTGACCTTTTCATTGTGTATCCGGCCTCCTGCATGGGAGGCTTGAAGGGGCTCATATCAAACTAACTGTTATATGTCTACAACATTATGGATGACATATTTGTAATGCGCTCGCCGGTTAGCGCTGGCATGACGGGCAGTAGAAGGTCGACCGGCCTTGCTGGACCAGACGAACGATGGGCGCGCCGCACCCTTCGTTTCCTGCGCCGCCCCGGCAAGGCTCGCCCTCGCGCCCGTAGGCGTCGAAGCGGTGCTGGAAATAACCCAGAGCGCCGTCTGCGCCGGCATAGTCGCGCAAAGTAGAGCCGCCCGCCTCGATCGCCTCGGCAATGACATTGCGCACGGCCACGGCCAGTCGCTCTGCCCGCTCACCCGCGATTGTATAGGCCTGCCGCTTCGGGCTGATGCGCGCGCGCCAGAGCGCCTCGCACACATAGATATTACCCAGCCCCGCCACGACGCGCTGGTCCAGCAATGCGGTCTTGATGGGGGAACGCCGCCCTTTGAGCGCTGCCGCCAGATGGGGACCGGAAAACAGGTTGGAATCCGGCTCCGGTCCAAGCTGGGCCAGATAGGGATTTGCCGCCTCCTCGCCTGTATCGAACAGGGTCATGAAGCCGAAACGGCGCGGATCATTATAGGTAACCCTCACCCCGCCCTCGAGGTCCAGCACGACATGGTCGTGGGCCGGATTGGCAGGCGGCGCATAGACGAAATCGCCGGGCTGGCGCGCCATGTCCTCTGCCAGAATCGAGAACCGGCCCGACATGCCCAGATGCATGAGCAGGGTTTCACCTGATCCCAGCCGCACAAGCAGGTATTTCGCACGCCGGTCGAGCCGCTCCACCTGTGTGCCGGTCAGGCGCTCTGCCATGCGTTCGGGGAAGGCAAAGCGCAGATCGGGCCGGTTCACGCGGGCGGACAGAATGCGCCGCCCTTCCATGGCGGGGATGAGGCCGCGGCGTACGGTTTCCACCTCGGGCAGTTCGGGCATGGTGTGGCCTCGTCGTCTGAAAGGTGCGTCTTGCTGCTTAGAATGTGCGCATGCGCTGTGCTAAGGCGAGTGCCAGCATCACATGGAGACGTCACCATGATCCGCTTATCGGCCGTTATTATCGCACTCGGCCTGCTTCTGGCCGCGGCCTGCTCGCCTTTTGACGAGGACGCGCCGCGTACACTGACCGCTACGTTGAGCGTTGGCGAGCCGGTGCGCCTGCCCGATGGCACGGCCATACTGGTCGAGTTGATCGCGGTCAGCGGTGAAGGCGAGGCCGTGGCTGAAGCCAGCACTGTACTGGACGGCGCCGACCTGCCGCTGGAGGTGAGCCTCACCATTGATCCGGCGCGCCTTGAAGACGGGCAGGCCTATGCATTGCGCGCCGCCCTTGCCTGGGATGGCGAGCTGCAATGGCTGAGCGCGCCGCTGGCGGTCAATGTCGGGCAGAGGCGCATTCATGCCGGGGAGATACGTCTCGATCCGTTCAACAGCGGCCTGCCTGCTGATGCGGGCGAGGCACCTGCCATGGAAGCCGAAGAAGCCATCTTCCTGTGCGGGGACGCCATTATCATCCTCAACCGCGATGCGGACGGCGCGGCACTGTCTGTCGAAGACACGGAATATCGGCTCGGCCCGGCCATGGCAGGCGAGGCTGAAGGTGTTCTGCGCCATGAAAGCGCGGACGGGCAGAGCTGGTTTGATGATGCCGGCGCTACGGCACGCTACGCGATTGACGGCGAAAGCGGGCCGGACTGCGTGCGGCTCTACTGAGCGGCGCGTTTCGCCGCACTGGCGGCTATCAATGGTGAAGGCTAGGCTGATCCCATGAACGATACCAACACCACATCCTTCGGCTTCCGCGAGGTTCCGCGCGAGGAAAAACAGGGCCTTGTGCGCGGCGTGTTCGACCGCTCGGCGCGCCGCTATGACCTGATGAATGATGTGATGAGCCTTGGCATCCACCGGGTGTGGAAAGACATCACCATCACCCGCGCGAGGCCGAAACCTGGCGAGCGCCTGATCGATGTGGCGGGCGGTACGGGCGATCTCGCCCGCGCCTTCATCGAGCGCTCCAAACGCCCCGGCGAGAAGCCCGCCACCGCCATCGTGGCCGACATCAATGAGGAAATGCTGCGTGCAGGCATCAAACGCGGGAAGGCAGACGGCATCGAATGGGCCGTCGCCAACGCCGAATGCCTGCCCTTTGACGACAGAAGCGCGGACTGCGTGATGATCGGGTTCGGCATCCGCAATGTGACCGAACGCATGCAGGCGCTGCGCGAAATGCACCGCGTGCTCAAGCCCGGCGGGCGTTTCCTGTGTCTGGAGTTTTCCCGGCCCGTCACGCGCGCTATCGCGAACATCTATGATCTGTGGTCGTTCAAGGCGATCCCCGAGCTCGGCGCTCTCATCGCCAAGGACCGCGACAGCTATCAGTATCTCGTTGAGTCCATCCGCCGCTTCCCTCATCAGGAGGCGTTTGCCGCCGAGCTGCGTGAGGCGGGCTTTGGAGAAGTGAGGGTGACGAACCTGTCAGGCGGTATCGCCGCCCTTCATACGGGCTGGCGGGTCTAGTCCTCACCCTCATCCGGCCGGGCGAGATCGTCGGGATGAAAGTCGTAATCCAGCAGGTCAGACGGCGTGCAATCGAGCGCGGCGCATAGTCTTGCAAGCGTTGAAAAGCGTATCCCCTTCACCTTGCCCGACCGGAAGAGTGAGAGCTGCGTCTCCGACAGGCCTATCTCGGCGGCGAGATCACGCGCCTTGATGCCCCGCCGCAGTATCAGCGCATCGAGTGTCACCCGTACCGGCATGGTCAGATAAACTCGCTCATAGCGGCTTCCTGCCGCGCCGCGCGGTCAATGATGCCGCCGAGCAGGAACACCGCGCCGCCCGTGAGTATCAATGCCATCGCCCCGGGGTCAAAGTGCAGATACGAACCCTGCGTATGGCCTGCCATACGCAGCAGATTCGGCATCACGGCAATGCTGATGACGCCGCCGGCCGCAAGGGCAAGCCCGACCCGGCGCAGGCCCGCAGACAGTGCCGGGCTGAACAGGCTGGCGCCCCGCGCCAGGGCGCTGAAGGTCACGCCTAGCGTCCACACCCCATAGAGATAGGCGAAAGCAGACAGGGAGAAGATGAGCGCAACCGGAATGCCGCTCATGCCCTGCGGCGGCGGATTGCCAATCGCGACGAGAACCACCGGGGCGACAATATTGCCGGCCGCCAGAACGCCTGCTGCCAGCCCCGCAACAAGCTTTGCCGCCAGGCCAAGCCTTGAGAGCCGCCTGCGCAGCGTTGCCTCACCCTTCTTCGTCATGGCCAGCCTTCCCGATCCAATTATGAACAATTTTTAGTCTTGACTTAAAGTGTGTCAATGACAAAATTTTATGTAAGACTTAAAGGGCATCAACCTCGGATGAACAGTATCGCGATCGAAACCCGGCATCTTGCCCGCCGCCTTGGTCAGCATCAGGCCGTGAGCGATGTCAGTCTCAGCGTGCCGGAGGGCTCGGTCTATGCGCTGCTCGGACGCAATGGGTCAGGCAAGACCACCACGCTGAAAATGCTCCTGGGCCTGTTGCGCGCGGACAGGGGCAGTATCCGTATCCTTGGCTGCGACCCGCAGCGCGAGCGCCTTAGGACCGCCCGCCTGACCGGAGCTCTTCTGGAAGCTCACGGATTTTACACCCAGCTTACCGGCGCGGAGAATCTGGACATTGCACGGCGGCTTCTTGGACTGGGCGAGGGCGAGATCGCCCGTGTGCTGCGCCTCACCGGGCTGGACGAGCGGGCAGCCCGCCTGCGGGTTGGCGGCTATTCCCTTGGCATGCGCCAGCGTCTGGGGATTGCCCGCGCGCTTCTTGGCGCGCCGCGTCTTCTGATCCTTGACGAGCCGGGTAACGGGCTGGACCCGGATGGTATTGCGGACATGCGCCGCTTCCTGCGTACACTACCGGAACGGAGCGGCGCGACTGTGATGATTTCCAGCCATCAGCTCAGCGAGGTGGAGCAGACGGCCACCCATGTTGGTGTGATCCATGACGGACGGTTGGTAGTAGAAGGCCCGCTGGCCACGCTGAAATCCGCTGCTGCGCCGGAGCTGCGCATCGCCACCAGCGATGATACGCGCGCCTGCCAGATTGCCGAGCGCATGGGCTATCAGATCATCGCCGAGGCTGAACCGGTATTGCTGCGCGAACCGGCCAGTCGCGGCGGGGCAGAGGCACGGGCCGGGTTGAACCGCCATCTGGTCGAGGCCGGCATTGATGTCTTCCTCTTGCAGCCCGGCAGTGCATCGCTGGAGAGCATCTATCGCCACGCCACTGGCCAGGATGCCCCCGCCGTCCCTCTTGAAAGGGTTGCCTGATGACCGCCATCGCTGCGTTCGCCCCGCTTCACGCCGAGATCGCCAAGCTGCGCCGGTCCCTGTCCGGGCTGATGGTTCTGGCCGCGCCTGTGGTTCTTGCCGTGTTCACCTTCGCCAACATGGTCCGCCTGGATGAGCCGCGAAGCTGGGACAGCTGGCTGCAAGGCACAACCGCCATCTGGGCCCAGTTCATGCTGCCCATGAGCATGACCGCAATCACGGTGCTGGCTGCGCAGGCCGAGCACGGCCCGAGAAGCTGGGACTATCTGCGCGCCCTGCCCTTGCCGCGCTGGCGGCTCTATGCCTCCAAGGCCGTGATGGTAATGGGACTGGGGGCTGCCATGACAGCGCTGGTGGCTCTGGCTGTGCCGGGGGCCGCGATGCTTGCCGGTCTGGCAAAGCCCGCCATAGCCGCCTCAGGGGGGGCCGACATCGCCGCCTATGCGGCCAGCCTTGGCAAGATGCTGGCCGCATCCACCCTGCTGGTCGCCATCCAGCTCTGGGTCGCCTTACGTTTTGCCAGCTTCGCTCCCGCACTGGCGACGGGCATAGCGGGCACGTTCTTCGCCCTCACGGCATGGAATGCGCAGAACGGGATCTATTTTCCATGGCTGATGCCCATCAATACTCTGGCCGATGAGCCGGGCCGGGCAGGCCTTGCACTCGCGCTGGGTGGAGCGGGAGGCGTGGCAGTGTTCGCTGCGATGACGGCGCACCTGTCAGTCCGGGAACATCAGGGCTGAGCCACCTTGCAGACATTGCGCCGCACATGCCCCCTCTCGCCAAATCGGGCTTTGCCGCCTAAACCTCGCCCCTGTGATGTTTGGACCTGTCTTCACCTTCTTCCGGCTTATCCGCGCGGCTTGGACGCTGGCGCGCCATGACGCCATGTTCCCGGTCGAGTACCAGACCGTCTTTCCGGCGCCTGCGCGTCTGGCGGGGCGGGTGGCGCGCCTTGTGGCCATTCGCGGACGGGCGGACAATCCCGGCGAGCGGCTGGCACGCGCGCTTGAAGAGCTGGGGCCCTCCTATGTGAAGCTGGGTCAGGTGCTGGCCACCAGAGCCGATGTGGTGGGCGTACATTTCGCGCGCGGCCTGTCGCGCCTGCAGGACCGGATGAACCCCTTCCCGGACGCCGAGGCCCGAAAGGTGATCGAGGCCGAGCTGGAAGCGCCGGTAGAGACGCTGTTTGCTGAATTCGGCCCGCCCGCAGCCGCGGCCTCCATCGCTCAGGTCCACAAGGCGGTTACGCATGATGGCCAAACCGTCGCGGTAAAAGTGCTGCGTCCAGGCATCGATCAGCGCATCCACAAGGATATTGCCGTGCTGCGCATGGGCGCCGGTCTGGCCGTACGCTTCTTCCCGGCCTCGCGCCGCCTGGAGCCGCGTGCCTTTGTCGAGACGGTTGCCCGCTCTCTGGTTCTGGAGCTGGATCTGCGCATGGAGGCAGCCGGCGCCAGCGAGCTGATGGAAGCCGCCGTGGCCGCGCAGAACCTCCACATACCCGAAGTGATCTGGCCGCTGACCGCCAAGCGCGTGCTGACCACCGAATGGATCGACGCGATCGCGTTGACCGATATCGAGGCCGTCGAAGCGGCGGGCATCGACCGGGTAAAACTCGCCTCCGATATCACCGATGCCTTCCTCACCTGCGCGCTGGAGCGCGGCGCGTTTCACGCCGACATGCATGCTGGCAATCTGTTCGTGGGCCGCGATGGCAAGCTGTGGGCGGTCGATTTTGGCATCGTAGGGCGGCTGGAAGGGCCGGAGCGGCGCTATCTGGCGCGCATCCTCCACGGCTTCCTCACCCGCGATTATGACCGCGCCGCCGATGCCCATTTCGATGCCGGCTATGTGCCTGCGCACCATGCGCGCGCGGACTTCTCCGCTGCGCTGCGCTCGGTCGCCGAGCCGATATTCGGCAAGCGCGCAGACGAGGTGCCGATGTCACGCGTGCTCCTGCAGCTCTTCGAGGTGACAGAGCTGTTCGACATGCACCTTCAGCCCCAGCTCATCCTCCTGCAGAAGACCATGGTACAGGTGGAAGGTGTGTGCCGCACCCTCACACCCGCCCATGATATGTGGGAATCGTCCGCCCCTGCCGTAGAGCGCTTCATGCGCCGCGAGCTGGGCCCGGAAGGGCGGATACGCGATGTCTTGCGCGATCTGGAACGCCTGCATACCAGCCTGGTCGCCCTGCCCGTCACGCTGGAGCGCCTGACCGAAGCCGCCGAGCGCATGCAGGGTCCATCAGGGGCGGTACAGACACGCCATCGGGGCTTCTGGTTCACAGGCCTCCTGGTCGCTGGCGCTGCGCTTATCGGGGTGGTCTTCGCCCTCGCTCTGACCGGTCGCCTTGCACTGTAAGCACGTGCGTGCTTATATGGAGAGTGGAGGTGCATGATGCGCGAACGGCCCGGACAGTCCTTTGATCACGAAACGGCTCAGCCAGCGGATGCGCCGGTCAACGAGACGCGCAAGCTGCGCAAGACCGGCAACAGCTATGGCGTGACACTGTCCAAGGCTGCGCTGGATGCGGCAGGCTTTTCACCCGATCAACCTGTCGCCGTGATCGCCGAACCGGGACGAGTCATCATCCGCGCGGCGGGCGGGGCTTATGACGACACGGTGGAAGCAGGCCGCGAAGCGATGGCCCAATACCGTTTTGCGCTTGAGGCGCTGGCGCGATGAGCGTGCGCCTGCCCGATTATGCAGGCTATCTCGCGGTGATGGGGGAAGTGCTCGCCGAAAGCGGCGGCACGCCTTTGCAGCTGCGCGATGAGGGCCTGCTGCAGTCCGCCTTTGCCCGGCCGGAGAACCTGATGGCCTACGCCAACGGGTCCGAGGATGTATTCGCCGTGGCCGCCAGCCTTGCAAACGGCATAGCGCGCAACCACCCCATTGTGGACGGGAACAAGCGCGCTGCTGCAACGGCGTTTCTGATTACGCTGTTTCTCAACGGCATCAGGACGGATACAACGCAGGCGGACCTGGCTGAAACCTTTCAGTCCCTTGCCGCCGGCACACTCGACGAGCACACTCTCGCCGACTGGGGCAGGCGCCAGGGCGTTGAAGACCCCCGCTTTGTCCGGTAGGGCGGCAGTGATCCAGTTGCGTGTCGCACAGCTCGCGGAGACGACATGACCCGGCGCATCCTTCTCATCATTTCCGGCGGCATTGCCGCCTACAAATCGCTGGAGCTGGTCCGCGAGCTGAAGCGGCGCGGTGTGGGCGTAAGCTGCGTTCTCACCGATGCGGCCAAACAGTTCGTCACGCCAATGAGTGTCGCCGCCCTGTCGGGCGAGAAAGTCTATGACAATCTCTTCTCCCTCACCGACGAGACCGAGATGGGCCATATCGAGCTGTCACGCTCGGCAGAGCTGATCGTCGTTGCCCCTGCCACCGCCAACATCATGGCCAAGGCCGCACATGGCTTGTGCGATGATCTGGCTTCCACCACCTTGCTGGCCACTGACAAGCCGGTCCTGATGGCCCCCGCCATGAATGTGCGCATGTGGGAGCACGCCGCGACACAAGCCAATCTCGCCACGCTGAAAAGCCGCGGGATAGCCTTTGTGGGGCCGGACGAAGGCGAGATGGCCTGCGGCGAGTTCGGGCCGGGCCGCATGGCCGAGCCGATGCGTATCGCCGACGCGGCACTCGGCCTCCTGAACGCATGACTGCGCCGCACATCATCATTACGGCCGGACCGACGATTGAGCCGATTGATCCGGTCCGCTTCCTCTCCAACCATTCCTCCGGACGGCAGGGCTATGCGCTGGCTGCCGCTCTGGCAGCGCGCGGCGCGCGCGTGACGCTGGTCTCCGGGCCGGTGAGTATAGAGCCGCCAGCGGGCGCCGAGCTGGTCAAGGTCCAGACCGCGCTGGAGATGCTCGACGCCGTGATGGCCGCCCTGCCTGCTGATGCCTATATCGGCGTCGCAGCCGTGGCCGACTGGCGCCCGGCAACACGCCATGCCAGCAAGATGAAAACCGACAAGGCGGGCTTTGCGAGCCTTCAGCTTGTTGAAAATCCGGACATCCTCCGGGAGGTTTCCAGCCTGCCAGACCGCCGCCCGCGCCTGGTCGTCGGGTTTGCCGCCGAAACCGCATCGGACAGAGGCGCGCTGGAAACGCTTGCGCGCGCCAAGCTGGAGCGCAAGGGGTGCGACCTTATCATCGCCAATGACGTATCAGGCGACGCGATGGGCGGTGCGGAGAACAGTGTGCTGATCGTCGGACGCGATGATGTGAAACAAATCGCCCGCGCGCACAAAGACGTGATTGCGGCAAAGCTGGGCGATTCAGTGATGGCCTTGTTACGCACACCTTTGCGGCGTTAGGCTGCAGCGTGTTCTGGCCGCTGGACCGGGCCGTCCCGTCTGCGGTTGCTATCAGGAGTTTCTCCATGAAGACATTGTTCGCCAGCGGTGCTGCCCTTCTTGCCAGCCTTGTAGCCGGTGCGCCCGCTCTTGCCGACTGCTTCGCCATTCCCGGCGAGGCCGGCGCCCAGCCGACCGTCATCGAAGGCTTCACCGTGCGTGAGGCGACCGCGAGGCCCGGCCCGCTGCAATTACCGCCCTTGCCCGAAGGCACCGGCGCCATTTTGTGCGACCGGGACACCGTCGTACCCGACAGGAACGACTTCAAGGTTCTGCTCGCCGGCCTGCCGCTGATGATCCGTGCAGGCACGCCGGACGACCCCACCGTGCTGAGCCTGGGCATTCAGGACGGCGATTACGCGATCGGCGTCATGATGGGCTCGCTAACCGACCAAGAGCGCACTGCGATCATCTCCACTGTCGAAGGCTTCGACGACAGCATTGACGAGATGGAACGCTGGATGGAACAAAACCCGCAATAGCGGCATCCAGGCGGGGGATTCTTTCATGGTTCAGGTGCGCATCAAGGCGCTGGAGCATTTTGCGGGCCTGGACCTTCCCCGCTATCAGACACCGGGATCGGCGGGTATGGATTTGCCCGCCGCGCTCCCCGAAGACGCGCCGGTCACCCTGCAACCGGGCGACTGGCAGCTGATCCCGACCGGGCTCGCGATTGCCCTGCCCGAGGGCTATGAGGCGCAGGTGCGGCCCCGCTCCGGACTTGCTGCCAAGTTCGGCATTTCCTGCGTCAACACGCCAGGCACGATTGATGCCGATTATCGCGGCGAGTTGCGCGTGAACCTCATAAACCACGGGCGCGAACCCTTCGTGGTACGCCGCGGCGAGCGTATTGCCCAGATGGTCATAGCGCCTGTGGTACAGGCCCAGCTGATACCGGCTGAAACGCTGGACGAGACCGAGCGCGGCACGGGCGGTTTTGGCTCGACCGGGGTCTAGCCCTCAAGCCGGGCAGGCGCAGGATCGCAATAGCTTTTCACGTCGAATATGCGCTGATCGACAATGATGTCGGACGGGCGCAAGGGCCGTGACAGCTCCATCCCTTCCAGCGTGCGCGCACGTGACAGGGCGACATAGGCTTGGCCATGTGCAAACAGGCGGCCCGGCAGATCGAGATAGACCCGGTCCAGCGTCAGGCCTTGTGCCTTGTGAATGGTCATCGCCCAGGCGAGCCGCAGCGGCATCTGGGTGAAGCTGCCGACCGTTTCCTTCTTCAGCGCCTTGGCCGCCGCGTCATAGCTATAGGCATGGCGGTCCCACTGCACCGGCTCGATGCGGTGGACCTCATCGCCGATTTTCACCATCACACCGGCCTCGGCAAAGCCGACAACTTCTCCAAGTGATCCGTTGACCCAGCGCCCGCCCGGATCATTCCTGAGCAGCATCACGCGCGCACCGCGTTTGAGGATCAGCGGATCATCGGTCGGCATGATGCGCTGGTCGAACTGGCCGCTCGTCTTGCCCTCGATCAGTTCCGGCTTGCCGGGCAGGGCATCAAGGCGCTGCGCATTGATGCGGAAAGCAGCCTCGTTGGTGGGGGTCAGCACGACATGGGTGGCGCTGGCCTCCAGCCCTGACCGGCCCGTGACGCGCGTATTGAGCACCGCGCCTTCCTCACGCGTCAGCTCGCCGGTACGTACGGCATTGAGTATCTGCACGAAATCCGGGTCTGCCTGCCGATGGACCTTGGTCAGCTCCAGCATGGAAAACCCCGCATCGCGAAAAGCGGGCGGGTGGAAGAAGAACGGCCCGCCATAGGCCATCTCCAGATAGCCAGCCTCTTCATCGCGCACCACGGGAGGAAGCTGGGAGAGATCGCCGACGACGATCATGCGCACCCCGCCAAAGGGCTCCGAGCTTTCCCGGTTGAGGCGCAGGCTGGCATCAATCGCCCACATCATGTCGGCGCGCACCATGGAAATCTCGTCGATAACCAGGGTTTTGAGCGCCTTGACCGCACGCGCATTGCGCAGGCGGCGAATGTCGGACGGCTCCACAAGGCGCGGCGGCAGGCGGAAAAAGGCGTGCAGGGTCTGCCCGCCCGCCTGCATGGCGGCAACGCCGGTGGGCGCCAGCACGGCGGCGCTGGAACCCAGACGCTCCAGCACGGCGCGCGTCAGCGTGGTCTTGCCGGTCCCTGCCCGCCCGGTGAGGAAGACATGGGAGCCGCCATTGACCAGATAATCGAGCACCGGGCCGTCAAGATCGGCCGAAGCAGGAGATTTGGCGGGCGTATCCATCATCGGCGCAGGCTGACGCGGTTTGCCACCCGCCGCCAGTGCCGAGCTCCGCCCTATTCACACCTTGCTGCGCCCGGTGCGGTGTCAGCTGAGCTCAGGCGCGCGGCAGGCATCCCCCTCAAAGCGGAAATCGCGCACAATCCCGTCCGGGCTGACAACAAAGCGCGTCTCACAATCGACCATCCAGCTGCGCGGCGGCGTGTAGACGGTTTCCTCATACTGCTCGATGCGGACGTGCTGATTGCCCCTGCGGTCGGTCCAGACAATCCGGCGCTCGCGCGGAATGGTGGTGTAGCCGCCCGGATCGTGGCGCTGCTCGGCCACGAAATAGGTCCACACCTGCGAACCATCGCTGAGATAATCGCGCGCAAGCGGAGAGCCGCGCTCGACAATCAGCGCATCGGCGGACTGGCCCAGATGCAGTGCGGCACGCTGGCGATAGCCTTCCTGTGTGGCGCACGCCGAAACAAGCAGACCCAGCGCCGTTGCCACGATCAGGTGTGGCCGTGAAATTCCCCGTACATTCCCCTGTGCCATGAGACACCTCCCTTGGACCGTTTCAAGGCTAGCGTGCTATGGCGTTGATGAACCCTGCCTGAAAGGATGCGTGAAGGTGCGCAAGACCGATATTGACCGTCATGCCCGCCATATCCTGCTGAAGGAGATTGGCGGCCCCGGTCAGGCAAAGCTGGGCGCAGCGAAACTGGTGATGATTGGTGCGGGTGGGCTGGGCGCTCCGGCGGCGCTATATCTTGCTGCTGCCGGGATTGGCCAGATCACACTTGTCGATCCCGACACGGTGAGCCTCGATAATCTCCAGCGGCAGGTACTCTTCCGGACGAGCGATATTGACCGCCCCAAGGTGGACGCCGCGAAGGATGCGCTGCACGCGCTGGACCCGGCGGTCAGCATTGAAACCCACCGCCTGCTCGCTGACGCCAGCAATCTGCCCGCCCTCCTCGAAGGCGCGGACCTCGTGCTTGATGGCTGCGATGATTTTGCGACCCGCTTTGCGGTCAATGATGCGGCCATCGCCGCGCGCATCCCGCTGGTGTCGGGCGCGGTCGGGCGCTGGGACGGGCAGGTCTCCACCTTCGCGCCGCATCTGGGAAACCACGCGCCCTGCTATCGCTGTCTGGTGCCGGATATTCCCCCCGACGCGGAAAGCTGCGCCGTGACCGGCATAGTCGGCGCGATCACCGGCATTGTCGGCACGCTGATGGCGCTGGAAGCGATCAAGCTAATCACCGGCGCAGGCGAGCCGCTGATCGGCCGGGTGCAGATAGTCGACGGGCTTTCAGGAAATCTTCGCACGGTGAAGCTGGCCCGCGATCCGGCGTGCGAGGCGTGTGGGGGGAAAGCTCCAAACAGCCCATGAACTCCCGGACGGCGCAGCCGATCCGGGACCTGTTGCAGGTGATACGGAGAGAGGCCCCGGATAGCGCTTCGCGCTTCCGGGGTTTCAGCTAATCTTGAGCAAACCCCTCAAGCCGCCGCGTCGGCTTCCTCCAGCCGGGATGCATCAGGCTCATAGCCAAGCACAGGCGCGAGGGCCTTTTCGGCCTCTTCCATGCTCCAGCCCTTGCGCTGCGCATAGTCTTCTACCTGATCACGCATGATGCGCCCGACGGCGAAATAGACGCTGTCGGGGTGCGCCAGATAAAGCCCTGAGACGGAGGCTGCCGGGTACATGGCCCGGCTTTCGGTCAGCCTGATGCCGGTACGTGCTGGCGCTTCAAGCAGTCTAAAGAGCAGGTCTTTCTCGGTGTGATCGGGCTGGGCCGGATAGCCCGGCGCCGGGCGGATACCGGCATAGGCCTCTTGAATCAGCTCCGCATTGGAGAGCCGCTCATCGCTCGCATAGCCCCAGATATGCTTGCGCACGCGCTCATGGAGATATTCGGCGAAGGCTTCGGCAAAGCGGTCCGCCAGCGCCTGGAACATGATCGCCGAATAGTCGTCATTGGCCTTCTTGAAGCGCTCGGCGATCTCGTCCTCGGCATCGCCTGAGGTAACGGCGAACCCGCCCACCCAGTCGGTCACATCGCTGCGCACGAAGTCAAAGATGGAGAGATAGGGATTGTCACCATCCTTCTCCGCCTGCTGGCGCAGGCCGTAGAATTTGCCGAGGCGGGCGCTGCAGGTCTCGTCGGCGAAGACGGCAATATCATCGCCCTCGCGCCGGGCGGGCCACAGGCCGACCACGCCCTTGGGTTTCAGCCAGTCGCCCTCCACCATCTGTTTCAGCATCAATTGCGCGTCTTCAAAGAGCGCGCGCGCCGCCTCGCCCCGATTGGGGTCATCGAAGATGGCCGGATACGTCCCCTTCATCTCCCAGCTGAAGAAGAAGGGCGTCCAGTCGATGTAAGGGACGAGATCAGCCAGGCGCACATCATCAATCGTGGTGAGGCCTGGCTGCAGCGGTTTGACGGGCGTATGGCCGGTGGCATCGGCATCGAACGCCTTGGCGCGCGCATCAGCCAGCGTCACGCGGCGGCGATTGCCTTGGGTACGTGCGCGCGTCTCGCGGATGCGGGCGTAATTGGCCTGTATCTCGTCCCAATAGGGCTGGCGCTGGGTGTCAGAGAGCAGCTTGGAGACCACGCCCACAGCACGGCTAGCGTCATGCACATGGATGACCGGCGCCTTGTGGTAGGCCGGCTCGATCTTCACGGCTGTATGGGCCGGGCTGGTCGTCGCGCCGCCGATCAGGAGCGGTATGTCAAAGCCTTCGCGCTCCATCTCGCTCGCCAGAAACACCATCTCGTCGAGCGAGGGCGTAATCAGGCCGGACAGGCCGATAATGTCGGCCTTGTGCTCGCGCGCGGCCTCCAGGATTTTCTCCGGCGGCACCATCACGCCCAGATCCACCACGTCATAGCCGTTACACTGCAGCACCACGCCGACAATATTCTTGCCGATATCGTGCACATCGCCCTTCACCGTCGCCATGATGACAAGGCCGTTGGACTGCTTGTCGAGCCCTGCCGCCTCGCGTTCGGCTTCCATATAGGGGAAGAGATGGGCGACGGCCTTCTTCATCACACGCGCTGATTTCACCACTTGCGGCAGGAACATCTTGCCCTCGCCAAACAGGTCTCCCACCACATTCATCCCGTCCATGAGCGGGCCTTCAATGACGTGGAGCGGGCGCTCGGCGGACTGGCGGGCCTCTTCGGTGTCCTCCACCACGAACTCATCAAGGCCCTTCACGAGAGCGTGCTTTAAACGCTCTGCAACGGGCAAGGAGCGCCATTCGGCTGCGGCCTTCTCTTCGGCCTCTCCGGTGTCGCGATAGGCTTCAGCGGCCTCCAGAAGGCGCTCTGTGGCATCCTCGCGCCGGTTGAGGATCACATCCTCGACCAGCTCACGCAGCTTGGGCTCGATCTCGTCATAGATCTCGAGCTGGCCGGCATTGACGATGCCCATATCCATGCCCGCCTTGATGGCGTGATACAGGAAGACCGAGTGCATGGCCTGACGCACCGGCTCATTGCCCCGGAAGGAAAACGAGATGTTGGACACACCGCCGGAGACATGCGCGCCCGGCAGGCGCTTCCTGATCTCGCGCGTCGCCTCGATGAAGGCGACGGCATAGTCATTATGCTCCTCGATCCCCGTCGCCACGGCGAAGATATTGGGATCGAAAATGATGTCTTCGGGCGGGAAGCCCAGCTCATCGACAAGGATGTGATAGGCGCGCTCGCAGATCTCGACCTTGCGCTCTTTCGTGTCGGCCTGACCGTCCTCGTCAAACGCCATCACCACCACGGCCGCGCCATAGGCAAGGCAGGCCCTCGCCTGTTCGCGGAAGCTCTCCTCGCCTTCTTTCAGCGAGATGGAATTGACGATGGCCTTGCCCTGCACGCATTTCAGGCCCGCCTCGATCACCTCCCACTTGGAGCTGTCGATCATGATCGGCACGCGGGCAATGTCCGGCTCGGTGGCGATGAGATTGAGGAAGGTGATCATGGCCTGCTTTGAATCGAGCAGACCCTCATCCATGTTGATGTCGATCACCTGCGCCCCGGCCTCGACCTGCTGGCGCGCGACATCAAGGGCGGCCGCGTAATCGCCCTCCTTGATCAGCTTTCTAAAGCGCGCAGAGCCGGTGACGTTGGTGCGCTCACCAACGTTTACAAAGACGGCACGGGATTGGGCAGGCGTATCAGTCATAAATCACGAAGCCAGTTCAAACGGCTCAAGGCCCGACAGGCGCATGGCGCGCGGACGCTCCGGCAGAGCGCGCGGCTTACCCGCAAAAGCAGCCTTGGCGATGGCGGCGATATGGTCCGGCGTCGTGCCGCAGCACCCGCCGACAATGTTCACAAGACCGGTTTTCGACCAGTTGGCGATATAGGCGGCCGTTTCCTCCGGTGTCTCGTCATACTCGCCAAACGCGTTGGGCAGGCCGGCATTGGGGTAGGCGAGCACACGCGTGTTCGCGACCCGGCTCATCTCGGCCACATAGGGGCGAAGCTGCTTGGCCCCAAGCGCGCAGTTCAGCCCCACCGCCCAGGGCCGGGCATGGCGCACCGAGTTCCAGAAGGCTTCCGTCGTCTGACCCGACAGCGTGCGGCCCGACGCATCGGTAATGGTGCCCGACAGCATGAGCGGGATGGCCGGGTCCAGCTTTCCTTCATTGCGCAGATCCAGCACGGCCTTGATCGCCGCCTTGGCGTTCAGCGTGTCGAAGATCGTCTCGATCAGGATGAAGTCGACGAATTCGGCCATGGCCAGCGTCTGCCCGGCATAGGCCTCGCGCACGGCGTCGAACGTGACATCTCGATAGCCGGGGTCTTCCACCGAAGGCGATATGGAGAGCGTCTTGTTGGTCGGACCGATAGCGCCCGCCACCGCGCGCGGCGTGCCGGTCTCGGCCTCCACCGCATCAGCCGCCTCGCGGGCAATGCGTGCGCCTTCGCGGGCAATCTCGGCGGCAAGCTCTTCCATCTCGTAATCGGCCTGCGCGATGGTCGTGGCCGAAAATGTATTCGTTTCGGCGATATCCGCGCCGGCCTCAAAATAGGCGCGGTGAATATCGGCGATAGCGTCAGGCTTGGTGAGGTTCAGAAGATCGTTATTGCCTTTGAGTGCCTTGCCCCAGCCCGCAAACCGCTCACCCCGGTAATCTTCCTCGGACGGTTTCAGGCGCTGGATCATCGTACCCATGGCACCGTCCAGCACGAGAATGCGTTTTTGCGATTCCGCTTCGAGCGCCTCAAGGCGCGATTTCCGGTCAAAACTCATGGGATCAGGCCGCCATTTCCACCGGACGCACACCCAGGAGCCGGCAGGTCGCCAGCGCCAGCTCGGCCCGGTTCAGGGTGTAGAAGTGGAGCTGGTCAACGCCCTGGTCGCACAGATCATGGCACAGATCAGCGACCACATTGGCGGTCAGCAGTTCGCGTGTACCCGGATCGCTTTCCAGCCCGTCGAACAGGTCAAACAGGCGCGCCGGGATGGTGGCGCCGCACAGTCCCGCCATACGCACCAGCCCCTCAAAATTCGACTGCATCATGATGCCCGGCACGATGGGGATATCAATGCCCGCTTTGCGCACCCGGTCCAGATAGCGGAAATACACATCCGCATCGAAGAAGAACTGGGTGATGGCGCGCGTTGCGCCATTGTCGATCTTGGCTTTGAGAAGATCGATATCGTGGTCAAAGCTCGCGCTTTCGGGGTGCTTTTCCGGATAGCAGCCAACTGACACCTCGAAATCACCAAGCTTGCGGATGCCGGCAGCCAGCTCAGCGGCATTGGCGTAGCCGCCATCGAACGGCTCATAACGATCACCAACCCCGCTGGGCGGATCGCCGCGCAGCGCCACGATATGGCGCACGCCCGCCGCCCAGTAATCACGGATGACCTCGTCGACCTCGTCGCAGCGCGCATCCACACAGGTCAGGTGCGCAGCCGGCTTCAGCGACGTTTCTTCCACGATGCGGCGCACCGTGCGGTGCGTCCGGTCACGCGTCGAGCCGCCCGCCCCATACGTCACCGACACATAGAGCGGGTCGAGCGGGGCCAGCCGGGAGATGGAATCCCACAGCCGCTCTTCCATCGCCTCGCTCTTGGGCGGGAAAAACTCGAAGGATATGGCCGGGCCGGGCCGGACCGGCAGGTTGCGCCCATCGGGCATGGTGCCGCCTCGCATCACAAACAACTACATAAGGATATCTTTATGCGATTATCTGGCATGCTTCAATGCCAAAGGCGCAAATCGATCTTTGGCAAAACGCACAGACGCCTTATCTAGATGTGCTGGATGCGGGGGCATCGGGCAGACAGCCGCGCTTGAAGGGAAACACGATTGATGCGCCAACTACGCCTTGCAGGATCTGCAGTCCTCGCCGGACTCGCTCTGGCGGCCTGCACCACGCGCCCGGAATCCCTTCAGGCCAACGATCCGTTCGAGCCGCTGAACCGGGCGGTGTTCAGTTTCAACGCGGCCGCGGATGACGCTGTCATCGCCCCCGTCGCCTACGCCTATCGCGATGCGGTGCCGTCGCCAGCGCGCAAGGGCGTGCGCAATGCGCTGAGAAATCTCAACGAGCCGGTGGTGTTTGCCAACCTGCTGCTGCAAGGGCGGCCGGGCGACGCCTTCGCGACCGCCAGCCGCTTTGGCCTGAACACGATTGTCGGCGTGGGCGGACTGTTTGACGTCGCCAGTGAAGCCAATATCGCGCGCCGGGATACCGATTTCGGCCTGACACTCGGACACTGGGGCGTGGAGAGCGGACCCTACATGGTCTTACCCTTCCTCGGCCCGTCCAGCGTGCGCGACACGTTTGGCCGGTTTGTGGACCGTTATCCCCACCCCACCTACTGGGTCGAGGATGTCCGCGAGACCGAGGCGATCTGGGTCTACCGGGGCATTTTTGCCATAGATGTCCGGCTGCAGCTTGATGAAACCTTCCAGAGTCTGGAACGTAGTGCCATCGACCCCTACGTTCAGTTGCGCTCGGTCTACCGGCAGAACCGGGCCAATGCGCTGGAAACAGCGCAGGACTTTGATGATCTGCCCGATTTCGACTGACGTGATGGGAGCCACGCCAGCTACCAGGACAGGAAATATGCTCCAATTATTCAGACTTTCGGCCACCGGCCTTGTTGCGGCCTTCGCCCTGCTCGCTTTCGCCCAGCCTTCGCCCGCGCAAAGCGCCAGCGAGGCAGAAGGCTTTGTCCAGCGCGAAGCACAAGAGGTTATCAACGCCCTGCAGGCCTATAACGAAGGTGAGCTCGACGAGGAAACCCTGAAACGCAATTTCCGCGAACGGGTGGACCTCCTGGCCGATGTGCCACGCATCACGAACTTCGTGCTTGGACGCTATCGCCGTGGCGCGGACGAGGCAGAACTGGAGGAGTTCCGGACCGTGTTCCGGGAGTTCGCCATCAATGTGTATGAGCGTGAGCTGGGCAATTACGCAGGTCAGACGCTGGAGGTAACCGGCTCTGTCACGCGTTCGCCGGGCGACTTCATTGTCCGCTCCACCGTGCGCGGCAACGGGAATGGTGAGAACGTGCCGGTGAACTGGCGTGTGATGAGCAGTGATGACGGCATGAAGGTCGTCGACGCCGAAGTGATGGGTGTGTGGCTCGCCCAGACCCAGCGCGAGGAGATCACCAGCATTATCGGCAATGCCCGCGGTGATGTCAGCGCCGCAACGCGCGCCCTGCGCCAGCGCATGCAGTGATGCTCGTATCTGACGTTTCAGCGCCAGCGCGCCTTGGCGCGCTGGCCGGTCAGTATGACGCCGTTCTGTGCGATGTCTGGGGTGTCATCCGTGACGGAGAGAGCCTGATCGGGCCAGCGCTGGATGCGCTGGTCCACTTCCGGCAACAGGGGGGCCGGGTCTGCCTGGTTTCCAACTCGCCGCGCCGCGCACCCTCGCTGGAGCGCTTCCTGAAAGGCATGGGCGCGCCGGATGGCGTGTGGGACGCCGTTGTCACCTCCGGCGATGCCACGCACGCCCTGTTGTCACGCTTCGGCACCGGCCCGGCCTACAAGCTGGGGCCGGACTTTGATGATCCTATCTATGCTGGCACCGGGCTGGAGTTTGCCGCCCTGCAGAATGCAAAACTCGTCTCCTGCACGGGCCTCGTCGATTATCTCACAGAGACGCCGGAGGATTATGCCGGGCTTCTGGAAGAGGCAGCGGCGCTTGACCTGCCCATGGTCTGCGCCAATCCTGACATAGTGGTTCAGGGGCCCGGCGGGCGGCTGCTCTATTGCGCAGGTGCGCTGGCTGAAGCCTATGAGGCGCTGGGCGGCACCGCCCTCTATGCCGGCAAGCCGCATGCGCCGATCTATGAGCTGGCCTATGAGGCGCTGGCCCGGCTTTCCGGCGAAACGCCGCCCAAGGCACGTATTCTGGCTATTGGCGACGGACCGGCTACGGATCTGGCAGGGGCGAACCGCGAAGGGCTGGATTGCCTGTTCATCACCGGCGGGATCAATTCCGGCGAGATCAGCTGGCCGGACAGCCGGGGCCCGCGCTGGCAGGCCCCGGACCTTGTCTGGTAGGCGCTTCTATCAGGGCTGAATGGCCCAGACTGCATCCACGTTCACCGAGATCGTGATCTCTCCCGGTGCCACTTCGGTGCCCGCATCCATGGCCAGGGATTCGGCGCGGGCATACATCATCGGATAAGGCTGGCTGGAGCTGCTCTCGCTCAGCGAGATAAGCCGCCCCGTAGAGATGCCGGCTGCCTCTGCATAGAGAGAGCGCAGGCGATTGAGCTCGTTCACCGCGCGGCGGCGGGCTTCGTCGCGCGCCTGCGCCGGATCGGAATGGGTGAAGTTCACGCCCTGCAGCTGGTTGGCCCCGGAGGACACCAGCGCATCAATCGTGCGGCCCACACGGTCCATGTCGCGCACGATCACGCGCACGGTATTGCTGGCTTCATAGCCGACAATGCGCTGTTCGCGCCCGCGCTCGGAAGAATCGTAGGGTGCGTAGACCGCGTTGAGCGACAGGCCGGAGGTCTGGATATCACGCCGGGCAATGCCTGCCCGCTCCAGCGCCTGAAACACGCCCGACATGGCCCGCGCATTGGCGGCCAGTGCCTCGGCTGCGGTGTCGGCGCGGGTCTGCGCACCGGCGCTGACCGTGGCCATGTCCGGCGCGATGCGCACCTCGCCCTGCGCCGACAGGGACAGGCGGCCCTCTTGCGTTTCTGTCTGCGCCTGCGCGAGGGCAGGCACCGGCATCATCGCCGCTGCACCCAGCAGCAGACCGGCGGCCAGAGCCGCACCAGTCAGGCGCCGCCGCAAGGCCACACGGGCCGGCGTAACGTTTGAACTATGGTTCATTTTCAATCTCCGCTTTCAATCCGTATCGCGCGCAGGCGAAACCCTCCCGCGCCCCGGACCGGATAACGATCCGGCATCGTCCGCGTTGCACCGCGATTTTCCCATCTCCCCATGCACGCGAGGCAAAAGCAAGGCGGGGTGGTGGCGCGGCAATGGCGATGTGGCGGAGAGGGAGACGGAAGTTGGCGTGAAGCGCGCGCTTCCCCCTCCCGCCAGCCTGCGCTATCAGGGCGCTACGGTGGGCCTGTAGCTCAACTGGTCAGAGCCGGCGGCTCATAACCGCTTGGTTGGGGGTTCGAGTCCCTCCGGGCCCACCATTTTTCCTGTCCTCCCTCGCATCCGCTCGGTCGGTCCTCGCTGACGCTGCGGGCGCGCGGTCGCGCTTGCGAACCCTGCGGGTTCGGTATGTGTCATCGGATCACGGCCCGGCTGGCCTGACTGCAGCCCGCCCCCTACCCTTTCAGCAGCGCTTCGAGGATGCGGCGCACTTCAGCGCCATGTTCGGGATCGCCAAGGCCGAAAGCGGCGGCGGCGCGCAAATATCCGGTCTTGGAGCCGGTATCGAAGGTTTCGCCGGTAAAGGGCAAGGCGTGGAAGGGGCTGGTTTCCATCAGCTTCAGCATGGCATCGGTCAGCTGGATCTCGCCGCCCGCGCCGGGCTTTTGCTCTTCCAGCGCGTGGAAAATCTCCGGCTGCAGGATATAGCGCCCTGAAATCATCAGATTGGACGGAGCATCGGCGATGGCAGGCTTTTCCACCATGCCGCGCATCTCGATCAGATCGCCCTTGCGCTGGCCCGGCTCGATAATGCCATAGGAGCTGACCTCCTCCATCGGCACTTCCTCCACCGCGATGATATTGCCGCCCGTCACCTTGTGGGCCTGTACCATGGCGGCAAGGCAGGGCGTCTCGGCGCGCATGATCATGTCGGGCAGGAGGACGGCAAACGGTTCATCACCAATAATGTCGCGCGCGCACCACACCGCATGGCCAAGACCCAGCGGGGCCTGCTGGCGTACAAAGCTGCACGCGCCGGGCGCGGGCAGGTCGGCGCGCAGCTCTTCAAGCAGCTTCGTCTTGCCCTTGGCCTCCAGCGTCATTTCCAGCTCGTAGGCGGTGTCGAAATAATCCTCGATCGAGGCCTTGTTGCGCCCGGTGACGAAAACAAAGTGCTCGATGCCTGCCGCGCGCGCCTCGTCGACGACGTAGTGGATCGCCGGCCGGTCAAAGACGGGCAGCATTTCCTTGGGCATCACCTTGGTGGCGGGAAGGACGCGCGTGCCAAGACCGGCAACGGGAAGGACGGCCTTGCGGACCGGCTGAATTGTCATGTGCGTATGCTCCCCTCGGTGCTTGCAAGCGCTTCTGCCGGCCTCGACCCCTGCCCGGCAGGCTTGGTAGACTAGGAGGCCGCCTACTGACAACGCAAAGTTTAATGACCCATTCAAGAGAGGATCTACTCGCACAGTGTTGAGGCATATCTGCCTAGCAGCGCGTTGTGCTCAACGCATACCTGCGCCCTGCGCGGATTTCCCATCTTCAGATTTCCTGATCGAACGCGCCGACTTCAGCAGGGTGTGCCAACTCCTGCTTGATCACGGCAAAGATCGCGCTGACGTCTTCCCCGGTCAGCGCCCCGTCTCCAGGCACTGAAAGGCCAGCCCCCGGGAAGGCATCTGGCGGCAGGGCTTGTTGTAGGGTATGATTGTCTTTGCCTATTCAGGTCAGCTTGGACAGAGCATGCCAACGGGAAGCGATCCATGACCAACCCTTATGTGATATTTGAAAAACTCCCGCGTTGGTCGACACGACGGCTGATTGCTTTTGTGGTCGTAACGAATGGGATTTTCTGGGCCGTCGTGATCTGGGCCTGTTTCAAGCTGTTCGGCTAGCAGGCGGACGACACGCCGCGCCCACGGACCCGCATTCGCGCGAGCCAGCTCAAGCTTTTTCGGAGCCATCATATCCGACTTCAATTGGGCAAGACGATCACCGGCCTGCCCGGATCACGCACCGATACCGACCCTGACGAAACAACGCATTGAGCACGCGAAGGGCGCGGTGCCGTCGGCGGCTAACCCTGTGCCCCGGCAAAACTGCAATCCCCATATGGTGACGAATACCTATTCACCGCGACATGGGAGGCGTGGAAGCGTTCCCGCGTTGCCTTACAGCACTGTATCACTTGTTTCGGGGTATATGGACACCACAAATAAGGTCATAAAATCTGCTGTTCAATTTGCTGCACATTTTGCTGCACAATGCGAAAATCGACGGCCATTAACATATTGATATTATGTCAGCAGTACAAATTCTGAAAGCAATTTGGCTCCCTTCCTCTCCGCCAGTTCTCTTTGAAAGCACGGGCTTCTACTGAGCTTTTAGCCAGGCCAATGAAGCTGTGTACGGTTCCTCGTCGCGCAGCGTGCCAGCCAGTTCAAGGAACCGGCGCCGCCGATGGACGGGCGGAGGCCGGTCCATCGGCATTGCCCGTGATCACATGTCCGCCGCGGTGGGGCGCACGATGATCTCGTTCACATCCACCCCTTCGGGCTGCTCCAGCGCGAAGCGGATCGCCCGCCCGATCGCATCGGGCCGAAGCGACTTCTTGCGCCACTGGTTCAGGCCTTCGGCGATCTCTGGCACCGTGATGTCATGGCCCAGCTCGGTGTCGGTGACACCGGGACAGATGATCGTGCACCGCACCTCGTCATGCTCCTGGCGCAGGCCTTCAGAGATCGCCCAGACCGCATATTTCGTGCCGCAATAGACAGCGGCGCTGGGAAGGACGAGGTGGGCACCTACAGAGGCCACGTTCACCACATGACCAGAACGCTGAGACACGAAGCGCGGCAGGACAGACGCAATACCGTTCAGGACGCCGTGGATGTTGACGTCGATCATCCGTTTCCACTCGTCGCGCTTTAGAGCCTGAAGCGGTGAAAGCGGCATGATGCCGGCATTGTTGACGATGGCGTCGATGCGGCCGTACTGAGCCTCGGCGGCGTCCACGAACCCATCGAAATCGTCCGCGTCGGTCACGTCGAGCCTGCGCCAGACGACATTGCCTCCGAGCTCTGCTGCGAGGGCGCTGAGCCGCTCTTCCCGCCGCGCTCCAATGAAGAGATTGGCGCCCGTCGCGGCGAGCTCGCGTACGGCGGCTTCTCCTATGCCGCTCGACGCGCCGGTGATCAGGACGGTTTTTCCAGCAAGTGCTGTCATGGTGTTTCCTTTCGCTGTGGGATGGGCGGACCATGCGCCGCAAGCGAAACGAAACGATAGACAGATCGCCCGGAATGATTGCCCGATCCTCCGCCAGAACCTAGGAGGCGCTTGCGCCAGGACAGGCGCGCATGAAACAAGTATGCATGACCCAACGCACCGAACTCGCACGCCAGATGCTCCGTTTCACGCCGAAGCCCGGTATTCATGCCACCCCGATCGAGCGGCTGACACTGATCCGGTCAGACCAGCCAACCGATGATCTTCCGAGCATCTATGAAGCCTCGGTTTGCCTGATCGCCCAGGGCACCAAGACCGTGTCCCTCGGGGGCACAAGTCTCATTTATGATGCATCGAGCTATCTGGTGGTCTCGGTGGACCTGCCGCTGGTCGGGCGGATTCTGCAGGCGAGCGCTCAAGACCCCTATCTATGCTGCAAGATCGATATCAATCCCGTCGTACTGACAGAGCTGGTCATGCACGAACGCCATCCTGCAGCCACGGGCAGCGCCCCGGTATTCGCCGTCCACCCTGCCGATGAACAGCTAAGCGATGCAGCTTGCAGGCTGGTCAGCCTGCTCGGCCAGCCGGAGCATGCTGACGTGCTGGCGCCGCTGATCGAGAAGGAGATACTGTACCGGCTGCTGCAAGGACCGCACGGCCCGGCGCTGCGGCGGATTGCGCAAGGCGACAGCCATGTAGGCCGCGTCGGCCGTGCGGCTGCTTTCATCCGGGAAAACTACCGCAAGCCGATCCGGGTGGATGATGTCGCTGCGGCCGCCGGTATGAGCCCGTCGTCCCTGCATGAACATTTCAAGGCGATCACGACCCTGACCCCGCTCGAGTTCCAGAAGCGCCTGCGGCTTGAAGCGGCCCGCGCGCTCATGCTGTCGACGGATGCGAACGCCGCCGACGCTGCGTTCGCAGTCGGCTATCAGAGCCCGTCCCAGTTCAGCCGCGAGTACCGGCGTGCCTTCAATGCGTCGCCGCGCCTCGACGCCGACCGACTGAAGGCGTCGGGATATGCCGGCACTTGAAACGGCGCAGGCATCGGCCGGCTTCGCTTCAAGCAATGGCCCCTTCATATTGCGTGGCCTCGTCTGTGGCGGCTGCTGCCACAGCCTGGCGAGCATAACGCACGGGCGGCATCCCTGCTTCACGCTGGAATGCCACGCTGAAGGCGCTCGCCGAGCTGTATCCCACCTGCCGGGCAATTTCGGCTACGCTGACGTCCCGCTTCCTCAAGAGGTTTTTCGCCAGCGCCAGCCGCCAGGCTGTCAGGTATTCCATCGGGGCGATGCCGACCACGCTCTGGAACCGCGCATGGAAACCTGACCGCGACATGGCCGCCTCGCGCGCAAGGATGGCCACCGACCAGCTGCGTCCGGGGGCGGCATGCATGGCGCGGATCGCTCCGGCCAGACGATCATCGCGGAGCCCGCGTAAAAGGCCCGGCGACTGGCCGGGCTCGGCCGTTGAACGCAACGCTTCGATCAGAAGCACTTCGAGAAGGTGCTGCAACACCACCTCCCGGGCGGGCTTATTGCCAAGCGCCTCCTCGCCGAGCAGTTGCATGACCATGGCGAGGCGATACTCGCCCCGCACCACCACCATTTGCGGCAGAAGCGAGGAGAGCAATGCCGCATCATCAGACTGGAAGATGCAGTACCCCACCAGGGCGCGCATATCGGCCGGACCATCGATCCTGCCAACCCTATACCCGCCCCCGGGCAGGATGAACGGATTGATCACCATGTCCGACTCGCGGCTGGGCGCTTCGCTCCACATCATGAAATCCTGAGCGAAGGGTATGAGGATGAAATCGCCCGCATTTACGATGATTTCGCCAAGCTGATGATCACGGTAGCGCAGGCTACCCTTGAGCACCGCCACATAATAAGGGTTGGGCGACTGGGTGCGCCTCACACGCCAGGGGCCGGACCCTGTGACGCATTTGGAAAAGGGCGCGCCTGGCTGCAGCAAGGCAACGATCTGAGCGAGGGGATCCGCCATAATGGACTCTTACGAAAACTTTCTGGACATCTGATGATAGAACGTCCAGCGCGGCGTGACCATGTTCTGTTCAGTCAACCACGAACAGGACCCTTCCATGACCCATTCACCCCGCATCGCACTCGTAACCGGCGCCAATCAGGGCATCGGGCTTCAGATCGCCTCCGATCTCGCCAGGGCCGGCCTCACCGTACTCCTCGCCTCGCGTAATCCCGGCCGCGGCAAGGAAGCGGCCCGGAACCTTGACGGCGACGTGCATCCCATCCAGCTCGATGTCACCGATGAGGCATCGATCCGTGCGGCGGTCGAAGGGGTCGAAAGCCGGTTCGGCCGTCTCGACATCCTCATCAACAATGCCGCCATCTCCCGGGCCAATGGTGAAGGCGCGGAGACGATGCAGGATTATATCCAACGCTCGCGCGCGACGCTGATCTCGGTCGATGAGGTACGCGCTATATGGGAGACCAATGTCTTTGGCGTGCTGGCCCTCACCCAGGCCTTCGTGCCGCTGCTGCGCAAGTCCGACGATGCCCGCATCGTCAACGTGTCCAGCGGTCTCGGCTCGCTCACGATCAACGCCGCGCCGCACCCCTACCGGGCGACGTTCAATCCCGGTTATGGCGCGTCGAAGACGGCGCTCAACGCCATCACGCTCGCCTTCGCCATTGAACTCGAGGACGAGGGCATCAAGGTCAATGCGGTGACACCGGGCTTCACGAAGACCGCGCTCAACAATTACGAAGGCACCGACACCGTCGAGCAGGGCGCAGCCGAAGCCGTTCGCGTGGCGCTTCTCGGCAAGGACGGGCCGACGGGAACCTTCACGGCGTGGGAAAACGAGACCGTGCCCTGGTGACAGGGCGAGGCACGCCCCGGTTCCGCCACGCCGTGGCGGAACCGGGCGCCGAATGCGCCCTCGGGCAGGACCCGCCGGATCTGATCCAGGTCGTCAGCCGTCAGTCGGATGTCCGCCGCGCCGGCATTCTCCTCCAGCCGTTCAATGCGCCGCGTTCCCGGGATCGGCACGATGTCCTCGCCTTGAGCGAGAAGCCAGCCAAGAGCCAGCTGCGCCACGGTGCCCCCCTGGATTTGGCCATCTCCGTGAGATGCTGGACAGCGTCGAGGTTCTTCTCGAAATTGCCCGGCTGCCAGCGCGGATCGAAACGCCGCATATCGGTCTCCTCATTCTCGGCGGCAGGCTTCACCGCCCCTGTCAGGAACCCGCTGCCAAACGGACTGTAGGCGACAAAACCGATACCCAGTTCGCGTTCGTCTGGCAGCACCGCCACCCATTCCCGGCTTTGCGGTCTCGGGGCCGTTCCGGCACGAAGCGGCTTGAAGCCCCCGCGGCCTTCCTCACTCCAGTTCCAGCTCGAACGGACCCGCTGGCAGCCCTGTCTCATGATAGAGGTTGAGGATCGGGGCATCGGCCCAGCCAAAGCGGACCCGCACCGGCCGCGGCCCCGCCCCGGACGCCAAAAGGACGGACGACGGACCGGCCAGATGCCCCGGCACAAACCGGCATGTCAGCGCCTCATCGCACAGCTCGAAACCAGTAGCCACATTGCCGCCAGCGAGCATCAGTGCGCCCTCTGCCGCGAACTCCACGAGGATCGCACTACCCTGTGCGTATGCGCGCAAAGGACGAGGTCCCCAAGGCGATGGAATACTCTCCCCGTCCAGAAACCGCGCCGTCCGGGATACCCGCTGGGCCACGGCCTGCTTGTTGGGCGGGTGGATGTCGAAGCGGTCTCCAACATCAATGGCGACCACCAGCCCGGTCAGCAGGTCTGCCTCGGCGATGCGCCGCTGCGCCTCGCGTACTTCCGCCCAGCCGGAAGGAGCCGGATCACCGCGCAGCGCGCCGAAATTGGCAAGCTGGATAATGACGGCCGGAAGATCAGCCCTGAACTGTCCGCGCCAGCCCGCCAGCAGGGCGGCCAACGAGGCATCATAGGTTTCCGGGCGGCCGGTATTGGACTCGCCCTGATACCAGAGCGCTCCTGCCAGCCCCGCCGGACCAAGCGGTGCGATCATCCCGTTGTGAAGCCCGGCAAGCCCGCCGACAGATTGCCACGGCATGGCCGGTGGCACGCCACGGACAGGATTGACCCGCTGATAACTCCAGCCGGTATCGAGTGGTACGGTTTGCGCGCTTTCAAAGCCGAGAGCCAGATCGGTTGCCGGCCCGGTCATGCCGCCCGCACCCCAGCTATTGTACACATTGACGCTCAGCGTGTTCTGACCGGTCCGCAGCATGTCTGCAGGGACAGTGTAGGTGCGCGGTGTGCCCCAGCCGAACGACCCTGCCAGGAAGCGGCCATTGATCCAGACAGCGTCGATTTCGTCGATCCCGCCAAGCGAGAGCGTAGCCGGACTTGCCGCCTGCTGAGGAGAAAGATCAAACCGGGTCTGGTACCAGAGCATGCCAAGATGGCCGTGCATCGCCTCATCAGCCCAGCCTCGCCAGTCTGAAAAGTCCGGCACTGGTGTCCATGGACCAGACCTATCCTCCCAGGGCAAGGACGGATCATATCCGCCCCTCCACCATGCCTCCCATGTCTCGCCGTAGCGGGCCATGCCGGCCTGCGGATCGCGGACGTACTGCTCCAGGAGGTCCAGCCCATCTTGCGCAACACCGGCGCTGCGCAAGGCCTCCGCATTCATCCACGCCTCGATCTGCGAGCCACCCCAGGACGCATTGATCAGGCCAACCGGCAGGCCCGTTTGCTCCCGCCTCTCGCGTCCGAAGAAGTAGCAGATGGCCGAAAACCCGGCCGCCGTCTCCGGCGTCGAGGCTGCCCATGCGGTGCCTTCCGGCAGGACTTGCATGGCCTGCAACTGGCTGGTCTGGGGAATGGAGAGGAGTTGCAGTCCGCGATCACTGGCGGATGTCAGCTCGGTATCGGGGTTGAGCGCCCGCCTTACCGGAAATTCCATGTTCGACTGTCCAGAGCACAGCCACACCTCGCCTGTCATGGCATCGGAGACACGCGCCTGGCGTGTTCCACTGCGCACCACGAGATCCACCGGAACGCCGCCTTCCAACGCCCCGAATGTGGCAGACCAGCGCCCCTCGGCATCGGCTGTCACGGTCTGGCGACGCGTATTGAGCGAAACATCAACCGCCGCGAGGGGCTCTGCGTGCCCCCAGAGGATCACCGGCTGCCCATGCTGGATCACCATCCCGTCAGAGAAGAACGACGCCAGCAGCGGCGGGGCTTCATCGGCTCTGGCCGCGGCGCCTTGCAGGCCGGAAAAGAGGCACAGCCAAATCAGCAGACACATACGCATTCTCATGCCGCACCCCGTCGCCCGGCCCTCGCCAGCGCCCCTTTGCTTGACCCCCGGGCTTTGCCCTGTCAACGTTTATGTTAGCGCTAACAATAAGCCAGGAAGAACTGGCACGCCAGCGAGGGGCAGTCCCGTCAAAGGCGAGGCCACGAATTGATAAAAGGGGGGACGAGACATGACACGCTTTTCCATGCTTGCCGGGGCGGGCCTCGCCGCGCTGCTGGCGGGCTCTGCCATCGCCGATGAGCCGGGCGCACTACGCTTCAGCCAGATCGGGTTTGAAGCAGGCGGGCACAAGCGCGCCATCCTTGTCTCGGACGCCTCGACGCCGCTTGCCTGGCAGATTGTAGACGCCTCCGGCGCGGTAATGGCCGAAGGCCAGACGGCGCCGTTCGGGGCGGATGAATCCTCCGGCCAGAGCGTCCACCAGATCAGCTTCTCCGGCGCGATTGAGGCGGGCGAAAACTACCGCCTGATCGTCAACGGCGAGGAGAGCCGCCCGTTCGCGGTATCAGAGCGGCCCTGGCATGACCTCGCACGGGACTCGCTGAACCTCTTCCACCAGAACCGGGCCGGGATCGCCATTGAGGAACGCAATGTGGAGCGGCCAGACCTTGCCCGTCCCGCCGCACACGAAAACGAGCTGCTGACCTGCTTTTCCGGCGCGGACATGGCGGGCAATCACTGGACGGGCTGTGATCATTCGCTGGACGTGACCGGCGGCTGGTATGATGCGGGCGATCACGGCAAGTACGTGGTCAATAGCGGCATCACGGTGTGGACGCTGCTCGATGCCTATACGCGCTTTGGCGCGGCCTATGGCCATGGCACACTGCCCATTCCGGAGGCGGGCAATGGCGTCAATGACCTCCTGGACGAGATACGCTGGAATCTGGACTTCATGCTGGCCATGCAGATCCCCGAAGGGGTGACCATGGACATGCCGGTGGGCCCGCTGACCTCGCGCGAGGGGCTGGTCTTCACGGTTACCGACGTCTCCGGCATGGCCCACCACAAGACCCATAACGAGGTGTGGACGCCCCTGCCCTACGCGCCGCACACCGATGATGTGCCGCGCTATCTCTACCCGCCCAGCACAGCAGCCACGCTCAATCTCGCCGCGGCGGCCGCCATCGGCGCACGGGCCTGGGCCGATGTGGACGCCGAATACGCAAGCCGCGCCCTTGCCGCCGCGATGCGCGCCTATGACGCCGCGCTCGCCAATCCGGCCATCTACACCCCCGGCACGTTCGATGGCGGGGGCGGGTATGGTGACGCCGATGTGAGGGACGAGTTCTACTGGGCCGCCGCAGAGCTCTACGCGGCGACGGGCGAAGAGCGCTATCTTGATGATGTGCGCGCCTCGCCGCACTTCCTGGGCGCGCCCGGTGTTGAAGGCTCGCCCACAGGCAGCATTGCCTGGCCGAGCGTCGGTGCGCTCGGCACCATCACGCTCGCTACGGTGGAGACGGGTCTCAGCGATGCAGAACGCGAGACGGCCCGCATCAATCTCGTCACAGCGGCGGACCAGTATCTCGCCGTGCGGGACAGCGAAGGCTATGCCATCCCCTTCGGCCCCGGCGATTATGTCTGGGGATCGACGTCAAATCTGCTCAACCGCGCGGTGATTATCGCGCTCGCGCACGAGATCACCGGCGAGGCGCGCTATCGCGAGGCGGTGGTCGATGCGATGGACTATATTCTAGGGCGCAACGCGCTCGATCAGTCCTATGTGTCGGGCTATGGCGCGCGGCCCATGCGCAACCCGCATCACCGCTTCTGGGCGCATGCCGCAGACCCCGCCTTCCCCCTGCCGCCAGCGGGCATTCTCTCAGGCGGGCCGAACGATCAGAACATGTCAGACCCGATCGCGCAGGAAATGCGCGGCGCTTGCGCGCCGCAGGCCTGCTGGGCGGACCATATCGACTCCTACGCCATGAACGAGGTGGCGATTAACTGGAACGCGCCGCTCTTCTGGGTCGCAGGCTGGCTGGACGCGCAGTGAGAGGGCGCCCCCACACGTCATTCCGGCAAGAGAGATGTCCTCCCCCGTTTACGGCGGAGGTGTCAGCGTAGCTGACGGAGGGGGGAGCTATTCGGAACAATCCCCCCCTCGCCGCTTCGCGGCACTCCCCCCGCAAGCGGGGGGAGAAACCACACCCGGAAAACTCGAACCTCTACTCCGCCGGGCAGATGGCGTCGCCCTCATTGGAGGCAAGGCGCGCGGTTTCAAAGCTGATCGTGGCAGGGCCATCGGCGCGCAGGGAGAAAGGCTCCTCCACGGCGTTGATGACGGTGCCCAGATCGCGGAAGCAGGACAGGCGTACCTTGATCTCGCGCCAGCTTCCGGTTTCGCCCATGAAGGGCGTGAGGTCGATTTCCGCCTCGCCCACACCCAGCCACACACGCCCCTCCGGCGCGCTATCGGCGCGGTAGCGCAGGAGCAGTGCCATCTCGCCATTGGCCTGACGGGTGAGATCCACCGCCGTGCCCCAGGCCAGCGCACGGGCCGGGCCGGTGAAGGCGAGCGCGCGGGCGGACTCCTGCGCCGAGCCATCAACAGTGCGCATGGCCACGGCCCCGCGCGGGCTCTCACCCGATGGCGCAAGGCCCGGACGGTTGTCCCCGCCCTCGTCACGCAGCAGAAGCGACCAAGGCGCGATGAAACGTCCTTCGACGAAATACCGGTCCGGATTGGCGGCATCGCCGGACACGCCGGACTCTTCAGAGAGCACGTCCAGCGCGCCATCGTCGGCATAGGTCAGGCCAAAGCCGTAGGCAAAGAGCGGGTCGTAATCTGCCATGTCCCGGTTCAGCGGTGCCTGCAGCGCATGGCGCGGCCAGGAGAAGGAGAGCGTGCCGGTAAAGTCATACCGTGCCTCGCCCGCCTCATCCCCGATCAGAACATCGGCCACGCCGCCGCCTTCACTGCCCGGCAGCCAGGCCGCGACAAAGGCGTTGGAGGCGTTGATCTCCGGATTGGTCCACATGGGACGGCCCGAGATGAACACCGAGACGGTCGGAATGCCCGCTTCCTGCAGGGAACGCAGCACGCGCAAGGGTTCCGGGTCAGCGAAAGCCAGATGATCAAGATCACCCTGGAACTCGGCATAGGGCGTCTCGCCGAACACCACGATGGCGACATCAGGCGCTTCGTCATGGCTGCCGTCAGCGCTCAGCACGGCGGTGCCGCCCGCTGCTGTCACGGCCTCCTCGATGCCGCCCCAGATGGAGGTGGCACCGGGGAAATCGGCATTGGTTGTCCCGGTACCCTGCCAGCTCAGTGTCCAGCCGCCTGATTGCTGGCCGATATTGTCCGCCGCACTGCCAGCGACGAGCACGCGCGCGTCGGGACGGATCGGCAGGACGCCATCATTCTTCAGAAGCACGAGCGACTGACGCACCGCATCGCGGGCAACAGCGCGGTGTTCCGGCGCGCCGATGAGGTCATAGCGGCCTTCCAGCGGGCGTTCGGTCTCGAACAGTCCTGCACGGATTTTCACCCGCAATATGCGGCGCACCGCCTCGTCCAGACGTTCCATCGTGATCGCGCCGGAGCGGACCTGTTCGAGCGTGTTGTAGTAAAGCGGCCGCCAGCTATCGGGCGCCATGAACATGTCGATACCGGCGTTGAAGGCTTCCGGGCAGCTCTCATTAATGCAGCCGGGAATCTGGCCGTGCGCATTCCAGTCAGAGACGACAAAGCCCTCAAAGCCCAGCGGCCCGCGCAGCACATCATCCAGAAGCGTGTGATTGCCGGTGATCTTTACCCCGTTCCAGCTGGAGAAGGAAGCCATGACGGTCAGCACGCCCGCATCAATGGTCGGCGGATAGCCCGCATTGTGTACGCGGATCAGCTCTTCCTCCGAGATCGGGGCGTTGCCCTGATCGACCCCGTCCACTGTGCCGCCATCGGCAAGGAAATGCTTGGCCGACCCGGCAATGCGGCCAACGCCCAGCACCTCGCCCGCGCGCAGCTCGCCCTGCAGTCCCAGCGTGACCGGACCGGCATAGCTCGCGACGATCTCGGGATCCTCGCCATAGCCCTCATAGGTGCGCCCCCAGCGCAGATCGCGCGGTACGGCCACCGTCGGGCCGAACGTCCAGTCCGCGCCCGTGGCGGCGACTTCGAGCGCCGTTACTTCCGCGATGCGGCCCACCAGCTCCGGGTTCCGGGCTGCGCCGAGGCCGATATTGTGCGGGAAGATGGTCGCGCCGATGACATTATTGTGCCCATGCACGGCATCGATCCCGAAGATCAGCGGGATACGCGCGCCTTCACGCGCCTCGACCGCCGCGCGGAAGTCACGCGCCAGCTGCACCCAGTCTTCAGGCCCGGCCCAGTTGCGGCCGCCGGGCGCGGAGTTGCCCCCCGCCAGGATCGATCCCAGCGGATAATTGGCCATGTCTTCAGGCGTAACGGCAGAGATGTCGGCCTGGATGGTCTGGCCGACCTTCTCCTCCAGCGTCATCTCGGCAAGCAAGGAGTCGATAAAGGCTTCTGTGGCGTCATCCGTGATCGCCGCAGGCGTTGCCGAACGCGGCCAGACAGCCGGATTGGCACGCGCGTCGGGAGGCAGATCCACCAGCACGCCGCGCTCTGCGGCGCCTGCGTCAGCATCCAGCGCTGCCTGTTGCACCGTCTCGGCGGCGGGCTCTTCGCAAGCCCCCAGCCCCATCACACCCAGCAAAGCCGCCAGCGCGGCCGTATCTCTCAAGCCCATGACATTCCTCCCCATCTTCTGTTTTCCAGCGGGCCTTACGGCCTTGGTGCAGCCGCGATCAGCGCGTCGGCGATCGCCTGACGCAGAGGTTTGGGCTGAAAATTGGAATCGTAGGGCGTCGGGCGCTTGGCCACCCCGTCTTCACGCACCCAGTGTTCCTGATACCAGGAATACTGATCGGCCATCCCCCACACGAGGAAGTCCTTGGTCTGCGGATAGGAGAACATGATATCCAGATAGCGCCGCGCAAGCTCGGCTACCTCGCGGTCACGTGTCTCGATATCGGCCGGCAAATTCTTGTCATGCACGTCAAACTCGGTGATCGAGAGGCTCAAGTCCTGAGCGACCACCGCATCGAGGAACTGCCGCCACGTGTCCTCACGCGCGGTATCAAAGCCGGTGGAGTAATCATAGTTGCCAGAACCGATATGGCTCTGCACGCCCAACCCGTCGATCGGCACACCGCGGCTTTTCAGGCGCTCCAGAAGGCGCAGCACGCCCTCCTGCTGGCGCTCATAGCCCGCCTCCCAGCTCATATAGTCGTTATAGAGCAGCTCGGCGTCCGGATCGGCCTCCTTGGCGACGTGGAAGGCGAGATCGATCACCTCTTCACCGAGATAGCGTGACAGCGCAGTCTGGCGGAAGCGGCCAGCCTCGTCGATGGTCTCGTTGACAACGTCCCACGAGTAGATGCGGCCCTTGTAGCGTTCCACCAGTGTGCGCACGTGCTCAGTCAGCATGCGCTCGGCTTCACTCGCCGGGCGGGAACCGAAATCGTGATTATTGATCCAGTCCGGGAACCAGTCCGTGTGATGCCAGAGCAGGGTGTGCCCGCGCATCTCCATGCCGTTTTCCTCAGCAAAATCCATGATGATGTCGGCGCGTTCGAAATCAAATGTCTGCGCATCGGGGCGCGCGACATACCATTTCAGCTCGTTCTCGTGGACGAGAACGCCGCACTCATTGATCAGGAGTTGGCGGTATTGCGGATCATGGAAAGCCCCCGAAACTGTGCCCGGAGGGCTTACCCCGATGGCGCTGCCAAAACGCATCCCCTTGGCCTGAGCCAGTTCGTGCAGGGACGGTCCGCGATCCTCGCGGCCCATGACGAGGCCCGGTGCCCCCATGGCCGCCAGTCCGCCCGCGCCAAGGGCCAGGGTCTGTCTACGCGTCAGCATGATATCACTCCGCAAGCTGCTTCTTCTCTGGCGGCACCGGGTCAGTACCGCTCCCCTCTTCCAGCGTGCCAAGACGGCCCGCCTCTCTTGCCTTGCGCCCGTACACCCACTCGAAAAGCGGCGTGGCCATCAGTGTGGTCACCACTGCCATCAGGACGAGAATGGAGAACAGGGCCGGGCCGATAATGCCCGCCTGCAAGGCGATATTGATTATAATAAGCTCCATCAGCCCGCGCGCATTCATCAGCGCGCCAATGCCAAGGGCGGTCGCATTATCCTGACCGGTCAGGCGTGCCGCCGCCCAGCACGCACCGAACTTCGCCAGAACGGAGGCAGCCAGCACCGCAATCGCGATCAGGACCAGCTCCGGGCTGCTCACCAGCGTCAGCTGCGTATGCAGGCCTGAATAGGTGAAGAACATGGGCAGGAACAGCACCACCGCTACCGGCTCCAGGAGGCGGCGTATCTCGGCAGCAAAGAGCCCGCGCGGCATCACCGCCCCAAGAAGGAAGCCGCCAAACACTGCATGAATACCGATTGCATCCATCGCAAACGCGGCCAGCAGGAACAGGACCAGCGTAATCGCCAGCACGCCGTGGCTGACCTTGCCCTCGCGTTCCACCATACGGCCGAGCGGGGCGAGGAGGCGCGGCGCAAGCGTGACCATGAAAACGGTGAAGGCAATCGCGCCGGCAATTGTGATCCACGCCGCGCCCATACCCCCGCCAAAGCTGGCAACGACAATGGCAAGCACGATCCACGCAGCGGCATCGCCAATGGCACCCGATGAGAGTGAGAGCGTTCCAAGCGGCGTGCCGGACAGGCCGCGCTCATGAATGATGCGGGCCAGCATGGGGAAGGCCGTGATAGCAATGGCCGCGCCCATGAAGAGGCTCGCCTGCAGCCGCGTGGCGCTGTCCGAAAACAGGCCCGGGACTTCCATCAGCCACGGCGTCAGCACCACGGCGATAAGGAAAGGCGCTGCGATGCCGGACAACGAGACAGCTGCAGCGCTGCGCGCTCGGGCACGAAACTCATCGCTCTGAAAGCCAAGACCGACAAGGAACATGTAAAGCCCGACGCCGAGCTGCGCTCCGGCATAGAGAATGCTGCGGGATTCTTCGGGAAAAATGACCGCCTGAAACTCTGGCAGGAACAGACCGAACAGGGACGGTCCGAGAATAATGCCCGCAATCATCTCGCCAACGACTTGGGGTTGGCCGAGATAGCGGCGCGCCAACCATCCCACTGCCCGGCAGGCCGCAATGATCACAGCAAGCTGGGCGAAAAAGATTACGCTGAGCTCTGCTGCACTCATTATTCCTCACCCCTTTTTGCCTTCATGGAGAAGAAGAAGGCGTGTGGTCCAAGGCAAGCCTCTGACCACACGCCCACCAGGAGGAGACCTCTTAGTAGCTGGCGCGAACCACGAAGGTGTAGCGCCGGTCGTTCATGAACCAGGACCGCGGAGCGGTCAGCAGGTTATTGTCGAGCACCTGACTGGTGCGCGTAACCTCGTTGAGCAGGTTCACGCCTTGGACGCCAATCCGCACGTTTTCGTTGACGGAGAAGAAGATCGACCCGTCAAGCTGACCCGTGGATTCCTGGATGATGGGCGCGTATGGCACGATTACGTCGCGCACCGTCACCACAAAGTCCGACCGCCAGGCATAGGCCAGACGCGCCGACCAGCGTTCGCCCTCATAAAAGGCTGCAAAGTTGGCCGTGTGCTCCGACAGACCCTGCAGCGGCAAGCGGGACGTATCTACATTGGCCACATTGCCAGCCGAGACATCCGGGTCGGTCGCCGACAGGGTGGACTGGCTCACGCCCGAGGAGTCCACGTAGGTGTAGTTCGCCTGAATGCCGAGGCCGTTGAACGGCGCTGGCAGCATGTCATAGACCTGCTGGTAAGCGATCTCGAAGCCCTGCACCGTGCCGGTGCTGTCGGAGTTGACGGGGGTGGTTACCACCGCGTCGAAGGTTGCTCCGTTATTGGTAAAGGCCAACCGCTCGGTGCCGTTTGTGTGGACATCGTGCAGGCGCTTGTAGAAGAGCGACAGGGTGAGCGAGCCAACATCGGCGAAGTACCACTCAGCGGACAGGTCGAAATTGTCTGAGCGGATCGGGCGCAGGTTAGGATTACCCACATTGAATCGCCCCGTGGGCCGGCCATCTATGATATCCTGAGCATTGGTGGACAGCTCGATATTATAGAAGTTCCGGGTCAGACCGATATCCGGCCATGTTAGCGCCTGCGAGAGGCCGAGACGGAACTGCAAGCCGTTTTCAAGCCTCAGCACCGCATTCAGGCTCGGCAGCCAGAAATCATCCGTGTAACTCGCGTCATTAGCCTCTAGCGTACCATTGGCAAATGCCCGGGCGTCGGCTCTCACCTGCGGGTCAAGCTGACAGAAGGTGGACGGAGTCTGGTTGGGATCTGCCGCCTGGGCTGCGCATTCCGCGTCGGACAGGAAGCCCTGCTGGTTGAATGACAGCCAGCCGCTCGCGGTCCGGTCGAAGCTCACATAACGCACCCCGAAATTGCCGCTCAGCCTGGCGCCATTATTGAAGTCGGCACCGTAGCGAACCATGGCGTAAAGCGCATCGGTCTGCTCGCGTGACGGGTTGATTTCCTGCAACTGGAAGGGCGAGTCCGCGCCTACACCGCAGCGCAGATGCAGCGGCTGCCAGTTCTGCGGCTGGCCGCAAGCCGTGTCAGGACGCCATGAGTCATTCACGCCGCGCGCATAATCGATCATGCGCTGGTAGTCTTGGACGATATTGCTGTTCCAGAACAGACGCGGCTGATCGCCCGTCGGCACCGGCACCTTGCCTCGCATGAAGTTATCGAAGCCGAACGGGCTGTGATAATCGGCGAGATTACCAAGACCGGGTACATTCCCGTCCAGCCAGATCGGGCCGCCACTGCCCCACTGCTCGGAGATGACACCCCAGTTATACTCCGAGAACCGGGTCGTCTGGTTGCGGATCGAACGCCGGGCGCCAAACCGGATCGCCTGCAGCCAGTTATGATTGAAGTCGTACTGGGCATCGAACCGGAAGGCGTCGAGCGTGCCTTCGCTACGTTCAATATGATCCATGGCCGAGCGGGTGAATGTCGCCGCCGGTGAACTCAGATTGGTGTGACCGGGGTAATCCGGGCAGTCATTGGCCGTAACCGTGCATGGAACACCGGCAGGCGCCTCGCCAGGATTTCCTGGAGCTATAAATCTGCCGGGATTGTGGAAGCGTACGACCGGAATCCCGCTGCCGCGCAGCTCGATCTCGGCATCCTGATATGTGGAGTTCCAGAGAGTGAAGTCGAGTACGTCAACCGAAGACTCGACACGCTGGAAGTCGAAGTTGAACGACCAAGGCCCTTCCGGCGCCCAGCGCAGATTGAACCCGTAGTCGGTCGTTACATACTGCTGTTGCTGGTCCCTGCGGATATTATTGCTCTGCAGGCCCCAGCCCGGCGTAC
The DNA here is from genome assembly GCF_051859565.1 of Glycocaulis sp. GTDB lineage: Bacteria > Pseudomonadota > Alphaproteobacteria > Caulobacterales > Maricaulaceae > Glycocaulis. Next base: position 5,180 of record NZ_JBHYFK010000005.1, on the reverse strand, counting down.
GCACCCCGCGTGAGCCTGGCCCGTCGAATTGACCGTCACGCCAGCCCGTATAATCGCTTGTGATCAGGCCGGACGTAAACACGCCGTCCGGGCCGAAGGAAAGCGTGGTGCCGGGGAAGGCACGGGAGTCGCCTTGATCGGCCACGTTGTCGGTCGCGATTTCGATCGCGTGCTCGGTCCAGGCCTGCCGGGAGTCCGAACGAAGGAACTGCGCGGTCGCCTCAATGGTCCTGTCCGGGCTGCGCCACTGAGCTGCCGCACCGATGCCTTCACGCTCGCGCTCGAAATCCTGAGTCCGGAACGCCGCACCCCGGGGGAACCAGACCGTACCGACCGGCGAGGCCGAGCCGTCATTGATCACGTCACCATTATCGTAAAGGGTGCGTTGGCCGAAATTGGAAATCTGCTGGCCATCGCTGCGCGCGCTGAGCTGCGAGTTCACATAATTGATCAGAAAGCCAAACTCGCCGGAATTTGCGGTTTCCCAACGATCAGAAAACAGCGCGGATACGGTCGGCTTCCACTCTTCCGAGAAGTCGCCATAACTACCCTCGACAGAGGCCGCAATCATGCGCCCGGATGAGTCAAACGGCACGCGGGTGCGCAGGTTCACGCTGCCCGAAATGCCGCCCTCGACCATATCGGCGGACTGGTTTTTGAACACATCGACGCCGCCGAGGAGTTCGGCCGGCACATCGGCGAAGCTGAGTATCCGGCCATTATTGGCGCTGAACGTGTCGCGCCCGTTAAGTTCCGAGCGGACCCACGTCAGGCCGCGGACAACCACACCGCTGCCCTCGATCGAGAAGTGATCCGGGTCCACGCCCGCCTGGAAGCGGTCTATCGACACACCGGGAACACGCTGAAGCGCCTCGGTGACGGAACGATCCGGCAGAGCGCCGATGTCCTGGGCGGTAATCGAGTCTACGAACACTTCCGAGTCGCGCTTGATATCCTGCGAGGTCTGCAGGCTGGCACGAAAGCCCGTGACGATGATCACTTCGGCCGTTGAGGCCTCGGCGCCATCATCTTCCTCGTCCTGGACCTGGGCCAGGGCCGGCCCGGTAAACATACAAGCCGCCAACACAATGGCCGACGCGCCCGATAACAAGCGCTCGTGCGTGGACAGCTGACGGCGGACGCACTTCTCCTCAAACGATACAAACATCAGACTTCCCTCCCCTTATGTTCGTTTATATTTTTTATGTTAGCGCTACCATTTTGGTTTGGCGCTTATGTCTGATTAATAAACCCGTAGCGCAACATTGGTCCACCTGCAACCCTTTCCGTCCTACCAAACAAAAAATTTCGCCTGGCATCGCAAACCCGCCACGCGACCAAGCCGCCCTGCGTTGACCGCATCGCGCAAGCGTGAATAGGATGCCCGGCAAAGACTGGCACACGCATAGCTTTGTCAGACAATTAGATAAGGGCGACGCCCATGAGTACGCCGGGGAGGCAGATATCAAAGGTCCTCATTGTCGGCGGCGGCACCGCCGGCTGGATGGCGGCCGCTGCACTCTCGCACAGCCTGAAAGGCACCGGAATCGCGATCGAACTGGTCGAATCGGAGGTGATTGGCACTGTCGGAGTCGGTGAATCCACCCTGCCCCATATCCGTCATTTCAACCAGACGCTCGGGATTGATGAGGCGGGCTTCCTTAAAGACACCAAGGCCACGATCAAGCTAGGTATCGAGTTCCGCAACTGGGCACGCAAAGGCGACAGGTATATCCACCCCTTCGGCGATTACGGCCATCCGGACGACACGGTAGGCTTCCACCATCACTGGCAAAGGCTGGGCGGCGAGGCGGCCATGGGGCCGATCGACGATTATTCCCTGCCGATCCAGATGGCGCGGCGCGAGCGCTTTGCACGCCCAACGACGGATATGGGCTCGCTCCTGTCCACCTTCTCCTATGCCTACCAGTTCGACGCGGCTCTCTATGCGCGCTTTTTGCGCGGCTTTTCCGAAGCGCGCGGCGTGAAGCGTACCGAAGGGCGCGTCGTGGATGTTGCTCTGGACGGGGAGACCGGCTTCGTGACGGCCATCACGCTGGAGAGCGGAGAACGCATCGAAGGCGATCTATTCGTCGACTGCTCCGGCTTCCGCGGGCTGATCATCGAGCAGGCGCTCAAAGCCGGGTACGAGGACTGGTCACACTGGCTGCCCTGTGACCGCGCCATTGCCCTGCCGAGCGCCTCCACGCACGAGCTGCCGCCCTTCACCCGCGCCACCGCGCAGGAAGCCGGCTGGTGCTGGCGCATTCCGCTGCAGCACCGTGTCGGCAACGGCCATGTCTACTCAAGCGCTTTCATGGATGATGCGCGCGCAGAAGACATTCTGATGGACGCGCTGGAGAACGAGGCACTCGCCGAGCCCAACCGTCTGCGCTTCCTGACCGGCAAGCGCCGCCAGCAATGGAGCAAGAACTGCGTCGCGATAGGCCTTGCCAGCGGTTTCCTTGAGCCGCTGGAATCCACCTCCATCCACCTCATCCAGGTGGCGCTCGGCTATCTGCTGGACTTCTTTCCCACCGGCGCGTGGGATCCGGCGGACGCGGAAGAGTTCAACCGCTCCATGAGCATGGAATACGAGCGGGTTCGCGATTTCCTGATCCTGCACTATCACGCGACCGAACGGGACGACACGCCCTTCTGGGACTATTGCCGGACCATGGATATTCCGGACTCGCTCACATGGAAGATGGAGTTGTTCCGCGAACGCGGCGTACCCACCTCCTATGAATACGGTGTCTTCCTGCCGCCGAGCTGGATCGCGGTCTATATCGGCCAGCGTATCCTGCCGAGGCGTTTCGACCCGCTGGCGCACGCCATACCGGAAGACGCAGCGCGGGCACGTTTTACCCGCATGAAGACCGAGATCGCGGCACTCGCTGAAACCCTGCCTCATCACGGGGTTGCCATCGGCATGACCCGTCCACCTGCAAGCGCGGCAAGCTGAACGATGAGCGGCGGACCGGCACATATCCTCATTGCCGGCGGCGGGGTGGCAGGCTGGATGTTTGCGCTGGCCGCTGCGCGCACGCTTCTCCCCCTCGGCACGCAGATCAGCGTGGTTGATGACGGGGTGGATGAGAGCCTTGGCGGTCACACCCTCGCGCTCTCTACCCTGCCCGGCGTTCAGGACCACCATCATGCGCTAGGCGTTGATGACATCGCGGCGCTGCGGGCGGCACGCGGCAGCTTCAAGCTGGGCGAGAGCTATACCGGCTGGACATCCGGCGGCGCGGCGATCCTGCCCTATGGGGATACCGGAGCGGATCTCGGCCCCGTGCGCTTCCACCAGCAATTACTGCGGCTGGGCACCCGCGTGCCCGATATGGACCTCGCTGGCTTCTCGCTGGCCGGAGAAGCGGCGCGGCTCGGGCGGTTTGCGCCGCCCTCACCGGACCCGGCCTCTATACTTTCGACACTCGCTTTCGGCCTCCATCTGGAAGCTGCGGGCTATGCCCGGCATCTGCGGGACGCAGCCTTGAAGGCCGGTGTGCAGACAGTCGAAGGCCGTGTGGTATCGGCAGACCGCGGTGCAGATGGCAGGCTATGCGCCGCCGTGCTGGCCGATAACCGCAAGATCAGCGCTGACCTCTTTATCGATGCCACGGGTGAGCGCGCGGCGCTGATATCGGGCGTGCTGGGCGTGGCATGGGAAAGCTGGGCGGTGCCAGGCCTCGACCGGATCGCCAGTGCCATCGCCGATCACAGCGTCCCGCCTGCCCCCCTGACCCGCAATGAGGCTTTGAGCGGAGGCTGGCAGCGCAGCGTGCCGCTCTACGGGGTCATGGCCAGCCAGCTCATCTTCGCCTCGAGCGAAATGGACGACGCCAACGCCATAACGCGCCTGGGCGGCAAGGCGGACGTGTCCGCTTTCAATCCCGGCAGGCGGGAGACGCCGTGGAAGGTCAACTGCCTCGCCATCGGCGCGGCCGCCTGTGTCCCCGACCCATCGGCTAGCGCCGAGCACCATCTGGCCGCCAGTGCAGCCTTGCGCTTCCTGAAACTTGTCCCGCACAGGGATGGCGGTGGGGTGGAAGCGCGCGAATACAACCGCGTCTTCGCCGCCGAGACCGGCTCGGCCCGCGACTTGGCAGCCCTCTTCTACACCGCCCAGACGCGTACAGAGACGCCCTGGAAGGCCGCCCGCACGCTGGAGCGTTCTGCAGAGTTTGCCCGCCACAGGGCGCTCTTTGACGCCAGAGGCCGCATTCCGCGCAGCGAGGACGGGCTTTATGACGAGGCGATGTGGGCTGCCGCCTTCATCGCCGCCAGGGTTCAGCCGCGCGACCATGATCCGCTGGCCAACGGCCTGAACCAGACCGCGCTGAAGCAGCGATGCGAGCATATCCGCCAGCTTGTCGCCAACACAGCCCAGCGCCTGCCAGCCCATGGCGACATGCTGGCCCAGCTGCACGGGGGCCGCTCATGAGCGCGCCCATAAGGCAGGTGGTAATCGTCGGCGGCGGCACGGCGGGCTGGATGGCCGCCTCCGCCCTCTCCCGCCTCATCGCCAATGGTGTCACTGAGATCACGCTCATCGAATCCGACGAGATCGGCATTGTCGGCGTCGGCGAAGCCACCATCCCGCCCATCCGCCAGTTCAACGAAGTGCTGGGGATTGATGAGCGCGAATTCCTGAAAGCCACGCAAGGCAGCTACAAGCTCGGCATCGAGTTCGTAGACTGGACCCGGCCCGGCCATCGCTACATCCACCCGTTCGGCCCATTCGGCGCGGACATGAATGCGGTGAAGTTCCATCAGTACTGGCTGAAGCTTCACGGCCTCGGCCGGGCGGCCGATTTCGCCGAGTACAATCTGTGCGCCACGGCAGCCTGCCAGAACCGGTTTGGCGGCATCGCCCCGCAACACCGCAATCCTGTCACCCAGCTTCAATGGGCCTATCATTTTGATGCCTCGCTTTATGCGCGCTTCCTGCGCCGCTATTCCGAAGCGCGCGGGGTGAAGCGCCAGGAAGGCAAGATCGTAAAGGTCCACCAGCGCAGCGAGGACGGCTTCATCGAGAGCGTCGAGCTGGAAAGCGGCCAGCGCGTGGAAGGTGAGCTCTTCATCGACTGCTCGGGCTTCAGAGGCCTTTTGATCGAGCAGACACTTCAGGCCGGATACGAGGACTGGACACACTGGCTGCCCGGCGACCGGGCGGT
>NZ_JBHYFK010000004.1:0-343105 GCF_051859565.1 Glycocaulis sp. | reverse complement strand
TGCCGTTTACCGGCGAGACCTTCGATACCGGCTCCAAGACCGGATATCTGCGCGCCGCCGCCGCTTTCGGCCTTGGCGATCCCGAACATGGCGCGGAAGTGCGCCGCATCCTGGAAGCGCTGCTGAAAGGGTAGGGGGCGGGCTGCCGCAACTGTGGCGCAACTAAATCATTGTTTCAGCATTTGGCTACGAGCGCTCGACGCGTCGACGCCCGTATATTAGCTTGCCAAGCTGAGCAGCGGCGATTTTTTTTGCGGGTGGGGCGGGGGTGAGCTTTTTTCCAGAGGGTGAGCCTGTGCGATCAAAGTCGCTAGTTAACAAGATCACCGGCGACGTTCTGTTACGAAAGCTGGCCAGCAAAGGTCTCCCAGCCCTTTTTATCAAGGTTACGACAGCGGGCTTATCGTTTGGGATGTTTGTCTTCCTAGCGCGTTGGCTGGGGCCGGTTGAATACGGGCGCTACGCGATGCTGTTCGCGCTGGGCACGTTTCTGGGTTTTGTTTGCGTAGGTGGGCTTCACACCTTGGTGCTGAGGCGCTTGCCCGCAATTGAACACGCCGACGTCCCGAGCGATGCTGTCGCCCTCGTGCGCGATGGATATTTGGGGGTACTGGCTATCACGGCAGTGCTCGTGGCTATCCTGCTGGCAGCCGGGCTAGCAGCCGACGTGATAGGGCAACCTTTCTACGCGCCATTGATCGCATGCTTCCTGGCCATGCCGTTTGCATTGGCCGAGTACCAAAGCCATGTCTTACGCGGCTGGGGTTCGGTCAACCTCGCCCTGTGGCCTCGCGATATACTGTGGCGCATCGGCGTGCTAGCGGCTATTGGCCTCGCCGCGGCAACAGGGCTCAGTGTCACAGCCCTTGACGCCTTTGGCTGGACGGCCGGCATTCTGTTGGCGCTGGTGGCCACCCAGTTCGTGTTCGGGCTTCGCCGTGCTCCGGCAGGTGGATTTCAGGGCGCACTCGCGGTACGCGCCGCTCCGATGGCCCGCTTCATAGAGGCGCGGTGGCTCTGGGCGGCGGCGCTGGCGGGTACACTTCTGCCCCAGCTGAGCGTGGTGATTGTCGGTGTGCTCTTAAGCCCCCTCGATGCAGGCGTATTTTTCGCGGCACATCGCACATCTGGCTTGCTGGGCCTTCCGTTGCTCGCCGCTGATATGATCGGCGCCTCAGTAATTGCGAAGGCTTGGGCTGCGGGCAATCGGGCTGAAGTGCAGCGTATTTGCATCCTTATGTCTCTTGGAGCGTCACTGCCCACCCTTTGTGGGATTGTGGTGTTGGCATTTTTTGGAGGGCAACTACTGAGCTTGTTCGATCCTAGTTACGCTGCTCACAAACCGCTCTTGCTGATCTTTTGCGCCGGAGCGCTGGTCAACGCAGCTTGCGGCCCCACAGCGATCTTGATGTTAATGACGGAACGAGAACGCCAGTTCGTCATCATACTTATGCTAACCCAATCAGCCGGATTGGGGCTTATTGCGATCGGTGCATTGGCTTTCGGTTTGATGGGTGCGGGGGCTGCCGCAGCCCTCGCGGTCATAATGTGGAATACGATAGTTTGGATTTGGAGCCGAGCCCGCTTGGGAATTGACCCAACCATCTTTGCCCGATTGCTGCCAACACTGCGATAAAGGCACGCATGCACCGTGACCTAACAATAGCTGCACATAACCTGGACGCTCAGGCTCGTGTTGATGCCCGCGCTTTGCTAGCCAGCAGTATGATAATTAGCAAGGGCACCCCCCAAATGGAAAGCATGCCGATTTTGAGGCTTTCTGATGCGCAGACGGGTAAGAACGCGATTATTGAGGGCCGGTACACCGGATTTCGCCAAGCCAAAAGTGCGAGGATGAAGGCAATCGCGAATGGAGCCCAAAGCCCATCTTCATATGCGTATCGAATGAATAGGTTTTGAGTCCCGTATCCTACATTCATGCCACGACGCACAATTACTGTTACCTCTTCAGCAACACTCGCGCCAATTGAGCGGTCGATGCCAGCGTGGCCGAACAACGGCCGTCGTTCAATCATATCTCCGTACGTATTCCATATAATTGGCCTATTGCTCAGGATATTGTTCAGGGTATGATTGTAGTCATTAAAGGCGGCGTAGAGCGACGCTGCCGCCACACCAATAATTAGTATTGGAGATAAAAATTTTAGAATAGAGGGCCATCGGTTGATGGTCGTCAGAAAAAGGACAGTTGGCATAATCATGGCAAGGCGCGCATTAAGATAGTAAAATGCCTGTGAACTGAATATTGCGTTTTATAGCGTGATAGATCATTGCTATCGCAAATAGCGCTGCAATGTAATTGTCTGAAACTAAAAAACGAACACCAATAAAATGCAATATGGCTATAATTATAGCAAGGCACAGAATGGCATGGCAATATCGCTGTAAAAAAACTAAATACGTATCTTTTGACAAAGTTATAGCAAGCGAAGCAATCACTATGGGCGCTAGAAAGAAATATATTACCGCTGATATTTCCAAATTATAAATAATCAACTTTATAATAGATGAAAATAAAAAAATTAATTTCAATGCAAATAGTGCATAGAAAGCGTTTACATAAGCACGAGAGCGCATATTCTTAAATTGTAAAAATGAAATTATGCAGACAACGCAAAATATAAGTATGGCTACAAATCGGTATTCGGTGCTCGTAGCCATCAAAACGGTAATGCATGCCCAGAGGATGGCGAGAACATCAACGCTTTTTATTTTTCTGCTATGTTGCCTTGTTGATTGCGGGGAGCGAGAAACTAGTTCGCCGAGGTGTGCGATAGAGCTCATGAGGTTAGCCTTTTAATCCAATTTTTCAGTCTATTAGCACGAAAAATCAACAAGCAATCTCGAATTGCAGCTGAAAATGGGCTCCTAAAAATAGTTTTCCAGTAGATAGGACGCTTCGGATTCTCGTTAAGGATCAAACGAATCTCTGCTGAACATAATGGTCTATAATAAAGATTATTCACTTGGGTGAGGTTTATTGAATCACATGGGCGAGATTCCAGAAATTGAGATGAATTGCAAAAATAACTATCATAAACAGCATCGTTATAGCATGAAAATCCTAATACCTTAAATCCCCCAATTAAATAATCAATTGCCACCGTGGACGGTGAAGAAAATATCAATGAGTTATCTTTATTTAGCGGTATTTGGGAACTATATGATTTTATTACTATATCGGGAAATGTTCTACTAAGTTGATCCCGGAATTTTTTGTTCGGGCATGCTGCAGATATATTTGTTATACCAAAGTCGCGACATCTGGATACCAATTTATTTGCTTCATTTAATATCAATGACTCAGAAACGCCAAGATATGGGTCGTTTCCGAACATCAATGTTATTGAGCTAAAAGTTTGAATATTAAGAACTATTGATTCAAGATCAATAGTTCTTACTGATATTGCAGGGTATGGCTCTACTTGAATATGTTGAATATCGACTAAATTTTGTTTAATAATAAATAAATCACCATTGTTTCGAGCGTAGAGACCGCCATCGTGATAGTTGATTGGCTTTCTGGAGTTTATTGGAGTAATAAGACCATCTGCTGTTCTAATAATATATGGCCTTAGATTGGCATTAAATGCCTGAATCAAATCTAAAAATGGTGACCAAGGCAAAGAGGATATAATAACGTCATTGGGAGATAATTTAAATAGGTCGTACAGATTCAATTCCTTTAAATCATTCAATAGATCCGGTGCAAAAACGTCGGTTAGACGGTCGGAATCTCCAAATTTATAGAAGTTCGGCATTACAGGAGATCCACAACCTGATTATGTTTTGCAAGTTTATCAAATTCCTTGAGGTCATTAATGATTTCTGAAAATGTAGACAATGGGATCATATTCGAGCCGTCACTGGGTGCGCTATCCGGGTCCGGATGAGTTTCCATAAATACCGCAGCTACCCCTATGGCGACAGCTGCTCTTGCCAGATGCGGGGCAAATTTGCGTTGTCCACCCGATGAAGTGCCTTGCCCTCCCGGTTGCTGAACCGAGTGAGTGGCGTCGAAAACGATTGGGCAGCCAATATCTTTCATTATGGGGATCGATCGCATGTCTACGACAAGGGTATTATAACCGAAACTGACGCCGCGTTCACATGCCATAACATTCGGATTCCCGGCGCTTACGACCTTTTCGATAACGTTTTTCATGTCCCAAGGCGCTAGAAACTGGCCCTTTTTTACGTTGATGGGTTTACCCGTTCGGGCAGCGGCAACAAGCAGATCGGTCTGGCGGCACAAAAATGCAGGAATCTGAAGAACGTCTACTGCCATCGCGGCAATTGCACATTGCTCAGCTGTGTGAACATCGGTCAGGACGGGAAGGCCGATGGTTTCTCTGATTTCGGCAAATACCGGCAGGGACGCCTCCAAGCCCATGCCCCGCGTTCCAGACGCGCTTGTACGATTTGCCTTGTCGAATGACGTCTTATAGATAATCGGCACACCCATCCGAGCTGAAATCTCTTTGAGCGCCGAAGAGACTTCAAGGCCGTGTTGCCTGCTTTCCAACTGGCACGGGCCGGCAATCAAGGTCAGCGGCAGCCCGTTTCCGATCTGGATAGGTTCTCTATTCAATACCGGGACTGTAATTCTAGAATTCGCGTTGCTCATTGGTGGTTTTACCTAATTTGTTGCATGAAGCGGAGACATATGTATTGTTAGTTACAGTTGTTATTGGCCACGCTTCGTTGAATTTTCCTGGCTTGCAGGTAAACACCCACAGTGTGAGACACCATTTCCTGGATTGTGTAGCTTTTTGCCCGTTCACGGGATGCATGGCTCCATTGGGTCAAGCGCTGGGGATAGTGAAAGGCGTCTGCGAGAGCGTCCGCAATCGCTTCAGCACCCACATCATGGCTGAGAATGCGACCGTTCTCGCCGTCGCGGATAGTTTCCAAAACCCCGCCGACCTCAGTGGAAATCAGGGGCAGGCTAGCGCTGAGCGCCTCCAGCAGCGTGTACGGCATGGCTTCGTAGCGGCTTGTCATGACCAGAACGTCCATTGCGGGCATGAGCTTGCGGGCGTTGGTCCATCCCGTAAATACGATGGCGTCCTGCTCCGCCGCAGCCTCGGCGGCGGCTTTTAATTCGCCATCTCCCACCATGAGGCCAATGAGTTGAGGCAAATGGCGCCGAGCGAGATTGACTGCCCTAACAAAGCGCAGCGGATCTTTCTGAGGAGAAAACCGCCCGACAAAACCGGCCACCCACGCTGATTGAGGTATACCAAGGCGCTGACGAACACCTTCGCGGGTTTCTGTCTCTACCTGGTCCACGCCGTTGATGATCGTTTCGATTTTTCGGTCAGAAATACCAAGTGACCGCGCGTGGCTCGCTTCATCCGCGCTAACGGCTATCAGTGCGTCTGTTGCGAGCGCCAGAAGACGTTCCGCGTTGGAGTAAGCAAGCTTGCTCAACGCCGAGATGTCCGGGTCCATAGTGCGAAAGGCGTGGGGCGTATAGATTCGAGCGCCGGGTATGGAGCCCGGCAATAGTCTTACTAGCGCCCCGGCTTTCGAGGAATGGGCATGCAGGATGTCGAACGGTCCATGGACCCTGATCAATGCTGCCAGCTCCTTCCTGCTTTCTATATCATGAATCCCAACTGACCGATGCATATTGCAGGGAATGGCCTTGCATCCGCTGAGATTGGACAGCGTGGAGACAAACTCCGGTTCTGCCCGCAGGGGCGAGTAGACTATCGCCACCTCGTGACCCAACTGTAGCAGTCCGCCGGCCAAGTCGAGGACGTGGCGTCCAGATCCGCCCCCTGAGGTCTCAAGGCACAAAAGGATTTTCAATTGAAGGCCCTAAAATCTTGATTATCATTCCAAATTAGGATCATGAGGCTCCGCGACTGAACAGGACGGCTGGAACGGTCAATAGGATTATCCAAATATCGCCCAGAACGGACCAGTTCGCAGCATATGAGGCGTCCATGGCCACGCGGTCGTCGTAAGACACGCTATTGCGGCCACTTACCTGCCAAAGCCCAGTAATCCCAGGTTTCACGGAGGCGTAGTCGCCAAAATTTGTTCCATATCGGGCTACTTCATCTTTGATGATGGGCCGGGGACCGACGATCGACATTTCGCCGCGTAATACATTGAAAAGCTGTGGTAGTTCATCAAAACTGGCCTTGCGTATGAACCGGCCAAGGGGCGTTATGCGTGGGTCCTTGCGCAGTTTCTGGTCTCGTGCCCATTCGGTTGCAGCCTCTGCATCAGTGGCGAGCAACGCCTCTAGGCGGGCTTGAGCGTCGATCACCATTGAGCGGAACTTGAGACACTGGAACGTACGGCCGTCTTTGCCGATACGGCTCTGTGAAAAGATGGCTGGCCGTCCATCCTGGAGCCGGATGGCAATCGCCAACGCGAGCATGACCGGTGACAGAAAAACAAGAGCCATCGAAGCTATTGAAACGTCAATCATCCGCTTCGCGGCGCGCTGCATCGCCGAGTGTGATTGAAGCCCACTCGAGGCTTGCAAGTTGAGTGTATGTCCGTTCCCGTCCACGGCGCCGCCCCCGAAATCTTCCCAGCATTGTGCAGTGCAATAGCATTATCCAAGTTTGGCTGCATCCTTTATTGGAAAGCATGCAGCCCTTATGCCAAAGGCTTGTACCTAAAAGGCTACACTGCGAGTGTCTGCGTGAGTAGGGGCAATTTAAGGTTAGCGCCGGTAAATCTGCTTGGGTGCCCACAAATGGGGCAGGGTGGTGCGTACACACAACACCGCACCTCCGGACCTGCTAGCCAGTCAGAAGCGAATTTATCTCCCAAAGGGTCAGCCGGTTTCAGTATTATTATTATATAGTCCGATGGCCGGAGGAACAGCTGGGTGAAGCCAGTGGGTAGCGAGCGTCGGAGGCGTGGCGGCGCCGCTTCCGTGTCAATGCCTACACGCACCGATGACACTTATGGCAATTCAAGACCGGTCACCACGCCATTGAGGTTTGCGGACCCAATTTTTCGTGGCGCGTGATAGCAGTATGGCAGACGTTCGGGATCATCGTCGGTTTCGGGTTGTTTTCCGGTTTCACGTTAGGTGCGGCGATGCTAGGCGTTCATCCAGGTTGTAGTTTTTCTTGCATGATCTGCGGGGGAGTAGATGGCAACAGTTTTGGTGGTTGGCGGAGCTGGCTATATTGGTTCGCATGTCTGCAAGGCGCTTGCCGCCCGCGGAGACGTGCCGGTCGTCTTCGATAATCTCTCAGCTGGCCATCGTGAGGCAGTGAGGTGGGGACCTCTCGTTATTGGCGATATCAGGGACGGGCAGGCGCTGGATCGGGCTTTTGCTGAGCACGAGCCGGTCGCCGTCATGCATTTTGCCGCTCACATCGAAGTAGGCGAAGGGGAACGGGCACCGCTTGCATTCTGGGATAATAACGTCGCAGGCGTGGTCAGCCTTCTCAAGGCCATGGACAAGGCAGGCATAGCGCCGCTGGTGTTTTCGTCCACCTGCGCGGTCTATGGCGAACCTGAGAGTGTGCCCATTAGTGAGGACGAGCCGAGGACGCCGGTCAGCGTTTACGGGCGCACCAAAAAGGCCGTTGAGGACCTGCTGATCGATACAGCCAAAACCGGCCGTCTGCGGTTCGCGAGTCTGCGCTATTTCAACGCCTGCGGTGCCAGCCCTGACGGGGATATTGGCGAGGAACATGATCCAGAGACCCACCTCATTCCCAACGCGCTCAAAGCGGCTGCAGGCCTCGGGCCCGCCATGCAGCTCTTTGGCGATGATTATCCCACTCCGGACGGCACCTGTATACGCGACTATATACATGTGATGGATCTGGCCGATGCGCACCTGAAGGCGCTGGAACTTCTCATTGGCGGCCATGAGGCATTTGCCTGCAATATCGGCACAGGGCAGGGGCTTTCGGTCCGTGAGATACTGGACGCGGTCAAAGACGTCACCGGAAAGGCCGTGCCACACACTATTGCGCCGCGCCGGCCGGGCGATGCAGTCCGGTTGGTGGCCGATACGGCAAGAGCGCACAGCCTCCTCGGGTTCACGCCAACCCTTTCGAGCGCTGAACAGATCGTCGCCGATGCCTGGCGGTTTCATGCGTCCAGATGGGGCGTGGCCTCTCAATAACCGGCCTGGCGCCTCGCCTTCGTCCTGGTGATCTGGTTTGAGCGGTAAAACTGCGTGCCAAGGCTCGGGCCTACTGCTTGCAGATCGGCTGACGATCCATGAAGCTGACCTTAAACGAACCTGCAGGCGCTGGTTTTGCGGAAGTCAGAAAGATGAGGGGATATTATATGGTGCGCATGATTGCCGCTTTGGCTGCTGGGCTCTTCATAATCGGTTGCGTCAGCACAGGTACGACCAGCGAGGTAAGCGTAGATCTTGCGCCGGCGTCCCAGGAACTGCGTGAAGTCAGCGAGTATCGCCTCGGCTCCGGTGACCGGCTTCGCGTGATCGTCTTTGGTGAGGACGCCTTGTCAGGCGAGTATACTGTTGATGGCAGCGGGGCTGTGTCCTTGCCGCTCATCGGCGAGGTGCGAGCTGGCGGGCTAACCCTTCGCGAGTTTCAAAGAGCGGCAGAATCCTCCCTCAGCGAAGGCTATCTCAATGATCCGCGTGTCAGCGCCGAGGTCATGAATTTCAGGCCCTATTATATAATGGGCGAAGTGCGTGAGCCCGGAGAATATCCCTTTACCTCCGGCCTTACGGTTGTGAATGCCGTGGCCACCGCTGGCGGGTTTTCTTACCGGGCGAACACACGGCGCGTTTTCATCAAGCGCGCCGGCGCGGCGCAGGAGGAAGAGTTTCCCCTGACGGTGAGCACGCCCGTCCAGCCTGGTGATACGATCCGAATTGGCGAGCGCTTCTTCTAGGTTTGGGCTCGGTTCCGGACAGCCACCAAAAAATATTCACCGCGTCGGATCGGTTATCGACATGCACCAGGATACCCACACAGGATTGCAGCTCCTGTTTCCTGCGGGATTGCTTCTTGCGCTGATTGGGGCAGCGGCGGTGTTTTTTGGCGCCGACATACCGGCAGCCAAAGCCTATTTTTCGAGCGCGATCTTATTGGTCGCGGCTCTTGGTGTTCTGTGTCTGGACACCCAGCGGCCGACGCCTGGTATCTGGATTGGCGTGGCCGGACTGGGGGCGCTCGCCATTTTGCTCGTAGCGCGCGGACATGTTGATACAGGCGGTCCCGATTTCGGAGCAATTGCTGCGGCTGGCGCACTTTGGCTTGTCGCCCGTAATAGTGCGCGCATCTCAGGCGGCGCAGTATGGGTCTGGCGCGCCAGCCTGGCCGCCGGTGTCATCATCGCGATCTGGTCGTTTCTAGACTTCACCCTGTCGCCGGACCATCTGTGGGGGGTCGAACGGCCTTACCACCGCGACAGGCTGTCGGGCGGATTTCTCTCTGCGAATACCGCTGCAACTTATTTTGGCCTGATCAGCCTGATGGGCCTGACCGAGCTGCTTGCCTGGATCCGGCGGGCCAGTACCAGAGACCAGGGCGTGTCCCGGCACGCTATTGCGCTTTCCCTTGCCCTTGTCGCCACCCTCCTGCCTGCCACCTGCCTTGTCCTGACCGCCTCGCGCGCCGGCATCGCGTTCACAGGGTTTGCTGCACTATTGCTGACTGGTTGGCAGATCTACGCCTGGTCGCGCCAGAGCAATGCAGCGCACCGCAGCCTTGGCCTCGCCGTGGGCAGCGGCGCGGCGTTCCTGGTACTGGCTGGCCTTGTCTGGACCGTATCAGGCGAGCTCGCCGCCAGCCGGTTTGACCGGGTCTTTGATGATACCTCCCGCCAGACGCTTTTTGCTGCGTACTGGCAAGCCGTGCCGCTTGCGCCCTTATGGGGCCACGGCCTTGGCAGTTTTGGCTTCGTCAACGACCTCATCGCCACCAGCCGCAATGCCGCGATACTCGGTAACCAGGGCGCGGCGCATAATGTTTACCTGCAATGGCTCTTGCAGATGGGCTGGGCCGGCACTCTTGCCATGGCAGCGGTCATTGCCGCGCTCGTCATGGCCGTTATGCGCGGTCTGCGCCGCCGCCGCAAAGAGCAGGTATATCTGCGCGCCGTGATCTGTATCTCCATCCTTGTCCTGCTGCATGCGCTTACCGACTACGCTCTCGAAGTGCCGGGCTTTATGTGGTGGTGGGCCTGGGTGTTGGGTCTTGGCTGCGCGGTCGGGGCAGGGGGGCGGGCAGCCCGCCAGGGGGATGTCAGGCGGCGCGCGCAGCTCGGCTTGCTTGCCCGGTGGGCGCCAAGGGCCGGGCTGTCGGTTCTGGCATTAGGATTGGCAGGCGCATTGGGATGGCAGGGCCAGCTGCGCCTTGAGGCTAATGCCGCCTACCGTCTTGGTCCGGAGGCCATCGCCCAGATTGCAGCAAGAGACGCGCTTGCCCCGTCCGCCTATTGGCGCGAAGCTATCGCTTCGCGTGCCATTGAGGCGGATATTCATGATCTGGATTTTGCTGAACGTGCCACCCGCGGGGCACTTGAACGCGAGCCCCGCCTCGTCACGGCCTGGAACCGGCTCGTCTATATCGACATGGCACGGCACGGGCGGTTGACGCCAGATGGCCAGGAGGCGCTCGCGCAAAGTTTTTACCTCAGCCCTTATGGCGCACGCGACATCATGCGCTGGCGTCTTCAGATTACGGCTTTGGCCTGGGCTGAGCTTGATGAGGGTATACGCCGCCAAGCTCTGTCCCAGGCTTTGGTGCTCGTCGGGCGCCGCGCCGACCGGCGTTGGCTCCAGAACTTTGGCGAAGATGCGCCTGCCGACATGCGTGCGGCATTGGAAGAGCTGCTGGGCGGATCGTTGTGATAGATTTGGGTGGTGTACCGGATTGAAGGTGGAAGCGGCGTTGGCGTCCGGCCTGCCTTGCAATTGCGCACTGGCTAGAGCAGTTGTGAAAGGCCCCATGCCGCGCAAACCCAGAACAGGCCATTGCTGACAAGCAGGACGGCCAGTGAGCGGCGCCTGGACCAGCGTTCCCCGATGTCCAAACCGATATCGCTGCCGAGTGCCAAGCCAGCGGCAAGCTGCTGCTGGAGCGCACGTGCCGGCGAAGGGCCGACATCCAGCGTGGCCTCTGTGGCGGCGGCAAGGCTTACCGGTTTCTCAGAGACCGGACACGGCGTACGAGTCTCCTGATCAGGCAATTTGCGCTTTTCTGCACGCATCATTCTTGCTCCTGCAAGACTAAAGACGCCGAAACTCTGCCCTATCGAAGCCTAACGATCTCATAACCGGCGCGAACTTTTGTTGGTTAACGCCAATACTTGGACAACAGATCACGATTCGCCTTGATATGATCACCCGTGCCCTCTGTGCGACACTCACCGGCCAGTGGCTTCGCATGTGACATTTACGCTGCACCGCATCAAAACATGGTGGTTGGCGGGGTGTTGGGGCCGTTTCGTCTCGAAAACACCTTTGCGGCGCTAGCGAGGGGCCGGTGTATCTGGTATGATAATTAAACTTTAGGATGAGGGATTCC
The DNA here is from genome assembly GCF_051859565.1 of Glycocaulis sp. GTDB lineage: Bacteria > Pseudomonadota > Alphaproteobacteria > Caulobacterales > Maricaulaceae > Glycocaulis. The sequence continues at coordinate 331,583 of NZ_JBHYFK010000004.1, read as the reverse complement.
GCCATGAAACTCGATTGGAAACTGCCGAAAGCCGCGCTGAGCGCGGTAGCGCTGGGGTCTTTGCCGGCTTTGGGCCTGGGTGTTTCGGCGCACGCCATTGCATTCCTCCAGGAAGCGCCAAGGGCGCAGGAAGTCGCTGACGCTATTGTCGCGGCAGTCGCGGCCGTTGGCCCCGATGCTAGCGCTGACGAAATTGAAGCGGCAATCATCGCAGCGATTGTTGCTTCGGGTGCTGACAGCGCTACGGCAGCCGCGGCCCTCGCGATCGCAGCGTCAAATCCGGTGATGGCAAGCCCTGCCGCTCAGGCGGCCAGTCAGAGCGTTTCCGGGCAGCTGAGCACATCCAGTGTGGCCGGTGTTCCGGGCGGTCCGGCTAGCGGTGCGCCTGTGCCCCCTCCTCCGCCTCCTCCCGGCGGGCGCGGTGGTTCTGACTACTAAGAGCACCGATTGGCCGGGTAGCGCCCAAAGCGCGCCAGGGCTGACACCGAATGACGTGCTCCGTATCGGGCGGGGCATGGGTCTGCATCACAATTGGGGGCCGCAATGGCGGGCAGGAATGACAAGCGGGTAACGGGCGCAGGTCTGACGGCGATAATGCTGATCTCTGCTGCCGGGTCAGGCGTGATCATCAGCGGCGAAGCCTCCGCCCAATGGTTGTGGGACCGCGACCGGAATATCTCGGTCATGCAGCGCCCACGGCCTGAATATGACGCGCTGGGCGTGCGCGCTGGCGCCTTCATCTTCCGGCCCCGCGCTGATCTGGGTGTCGAGTTCAACGACAACATCTTTGCCACGGCTACAGCAGAACAGTCCGACACCATTTTCGTGATCAACCCCTCGATCACCATGGATACAACCTGGTCCAATCACGCCTTCAATGCCTTTGCCAATGTCGTGGCCCGGGAGTATGCCGATTTCGGGTCGGAGAGCACGACCGACTACACATTCGGGGCAGCGGGCCGGCTTGATGTCGCGCGCGGCACAGCTGTGAACCTCTCTGCCTCCCACAGCCGTGCCACTGAACCGCGCACCTCTGCTGGCGCAGCAGGCTCTGCGGCCGAGCCGATCCGGTTTGACACGACGAGCTTTGCCCTTGGCGGCGATCATGTGTTCAACCGTCTGCGCCTGCGCGGCGGCTATGACTTCTCGCGCAGCGATTATGACGATGCTGCCCTGATTGGCGGGGGTGTCGCCTCGCAAGGGTTCCGGGATCGTGATCTGCACCGTTACACGCTGCGCGCAGACTATGCGATCAGCCCGGATACCGCGCTGTTTGTGCGCTATCGCCATAATGAACGCGACCATCGCCTCTCGCCGCCCGCCGTGCCGCTCAACCGCGATTCAAACGGATACACCGTCGATGCGGGCGTCGAGTTTGATCTGGGCGGACTTGCCCGCGGCGAGCTCGGCCTTGGCTATATGAAGCAGGACTATGACAGTCCGGGCTTTGCCAATGTTAACGGTTTCAGCATTGACGGCCTGATCGAGTGGTTCCCCACCCAGCTTACCACGCTGACCTTCACGGCCCAGCGCAGTATCGAAGATTCCGGCATTGCCGCCGCAGCAGGCTATGTCGGTACTGCGGCCTCGGCGCAGCTTGATCATGAGCTTCGCCGCAATGTCATCCTCACCGGCCGCCTCGATTATGGCAGTGATGATTATCAGGGCATTGACCGGGAAGATGAGCGCTGGGGCGCGACCGCCCAGGCGACCTATCTGATGAACCGCAATATGGGCTTGCGCGCATCCTACAGCCATTTCGAGCAGACCTCGTCAGGCGCAGCGGCCAACCGGGATTTCACCGTCAATCGCTTCACGCTGGGCCTGGTGCTGCAATACTAGGCGCTGAATGGCTCTGGGTCCCCTTTTGCAAGCTCTGGCTATCGCGGACAGGCTCCTTTTTATAATAGGAGCCTGTAGCGGTTTATCATGGGCGGGTGCCAGCCGGGCGCGTCAGGTATTTTAAGAGGTAGAGACGGATATGGTGCAGGCAGATCCTGGCAGGGGTAAAGCGGCAGGCAGTGACGATCTGATCGATCTGCGTCATCTGGCCCGCATTTTCCGCCGGCGATTGCCGGTGCTCATCGCAGTGGCCTTTGCCGTCTTTGCGCTGGTCATCATCGTCACCATGCAGATGACGCCGCAATATACCGCCACCGCGAGCGTCATCATCGATCAGCGCCGTTCACAGATTATCGATATGGAAGCGGTCCTGAGCGGGGTGGGATCGGACGCGGCGGCCATCGATACCGAGGTTCAGCTCATTCAGAGCCGGTCCCTGACCCAGAGTGTTGTGCGTTCCCTCGATCTTGTCTCCGATCCTGAGTTCAATAGCGCGCTTCGTGAGCCCTCTGGCCTGGGCGGTGTGATCGCGGGTGTGCGAGGCTTTGTCACGGCACTTTTGCCCTCTCAGATCGTCCCCGCCGGCGATGGCAGTGATGAAGACCCGGCTCTTGAACGGGTAACCGATACGGTCATTGGCCGGCTGACGGCGCGCCGGTCGGGGCTGACTTACGTCATTGGTATCAGTTTTGCCTCTGAAGATCCGGCGAAGGCAGCGCGCATCGCCAATGCCTTTGCTGACCTCTATCTGCTCTCCCAGCTTGAAGCCAGGTTCGATGCGACCGAGCGGGCCAATACCTGGCTCAATCAGCGCCTGGAAGTCCTGCGCGAAGAGGTCCGTACCGCCGAGCAGGCCGTGGAAATGTATCGCGCCGAACAGGGCCTTCTCGATGCGGGCGGGAGTAATCTGACCGAGCAGCAGATCGCGGATCTCAATGCCCAGCTGGCCATTCAGCGCGCCGAGCTGTCGGCAGCGGAATCCTCCCTGCGCAGTGTCCAGACCCAGCTCCAGCGCGGCGCATCGCTTGATACGATCGGGGAGGTGCTGCGCTCGCAAACGATCCGGGCCTTGCGCGCCCAGCAGACCGAGACCAGCCGGCGCCGGAGCGATCTTTCCTCGCGCTATGGCCCGCGCCACCCCGAATTCCTGGCCGTCGAACGTGAAGTGGCTGATCTGGAAGAGCAGATTGACCGGGAGATACAGCGCATTATCGCAGGGCTGGAAACCGAGGTGAATGTCGCGCGCCAGCGCGTGGCGTCCTTGCAGAACACGCTCTCCGGGTTCAGGACCGAGCTGATTACCAATAACCGGGCTCTGGTGCGCCTGCGTGAACTGGAGCGTGAGGCCCAGGCCTCACGCACACTCTTTGAGTCCTTCCTCAACCGCTTCCGTCAGACCAGCGAGCAGGACGAGCTGGCAACGGCCGATGCCCGCATCGTCGCGCGCGCCGCCATACCCCTGGAAGCCAGTTCGCCCAACTGGCTGCTCAATCTGGCCCTTGGCCTGGTCCTGGGCGGCATGATGGGGGTAGGGGCCGTCTTCCTGCTCGAGACCTTTGATAACGGCGTGCGTACTGAAGCCGATGTCGAACGCGAACTGGGCACCGGGCATATCGCCTCTGTCCCGATGCTCGCACGCGGGCGCTTCGGACAAGGCAAATTGCCGGCCGGCAGCCAGCCTTTCGACTATATTCGCGAGAACCCGTTGTCAGGGATCGCTGAAGCGTTCCGTGTCATCCGCTCGGCCATACTCCTGTCCAATATCGATGAGGTCCATAAAGTGGTGGCCATCACCTCGGCTCTGCCCGGCGAGGGCAAAACGACCACGACCTATTCGCTGGGCCGGATATCGGCCATGGCAGGCTCCACTACGATCATCCTCGATTGTGATTTGCGCCGGCGCCTGCTGACCAAGGCGGCCGTGCCAGGCGCATCCAGAGGCCTGCTGGAGGTGCTTGCCGGGGAGTGTTCGCTGGAGGACGTCCTGACCGAGGACGCCGAGCGTGGTCTGCATATTCTCCCCGTCGTGGAGTCGCAGTACACACCGCGCGATGTTTTCAGCTCCGATGCCTTCAGATCGCTCCTCGCCAGTCTGCGGAAGCGTTATGATCTGGTGCTAATCGATACAGCGCCTGTTCTGGCCGTGACCGATACCCGCGTCATCGCCGCGCGCGCCGATGCGGTCATCATGAACGTCAAATGGAAGACCACCCCGCGTGAAGCTGCCAGGAGCGCGCTCGATATTCTGGGCGATGTGAGAGCTAATGTCCTGGGGGTCACACTCGCGCAGGTCGATATGGATGCGCAGGCCCGTTATGGCTACGAAGGCTCGTCCTACTACTACAAGAATTACCGCAGCTATTATTCCGGCTAGAGGTGCTTGAGTGCCGGAAAACACGCCCGGAGAACCAGTCTGAGCGCTCTATGGCGCGGTGGGGCGCGTCGGGTCGAACGATGATCTGGCACCATCAACGATCATCTTGCCAACTGGCGGATATTGAACTGACGCATTGAGGAGGACCTGGGCATGGGCGAAGACAGCTCACGCACCAAGGCGGCACCCGATGAGCCTCTCATAACCGAAGCCGAAGCGGCTGCATTGGCACGCACTGCCGTCCGGTTGTTTGAAAAATGGACGCTTACCGACGATGAGGCCTGTGCAATACTCGGCGGTCTGTCATCAAGCACCTTCGCGCGCTGGAAACAGGGCAAGCTTGAACATATCGATTATGGACTAGCTATGCGGCTCTCTTTGCTCTTGGGCATCCAAAAACGGCTTCGCCACCTCTTTACGGATCCCTGGCGCGGATATGCTTGGGTCAAAAAGCCAAATCAGGTTTTGGGTGGCTTCACACCTGTCGAGATAATGAAGCAGGGCGATATCGCCTCTGTCGTCCGCATACGCGAATACCTGGATGCTGAGAGCGGAGGTCGGTGACAATGAGGAGATCGCTGAATCGGAGTACGGTTCGTGGCAGCGAACTTAATCCGCGTGCCCGCAAATTGGTTCATGAGCCTTACCGGCGCCTGCGAAAAGCTGGAGACTTGGCGTATAGACTACAACTAGAGCAGATGCCACAGCGCGATTGGGTGCAACCTCTTGGCAACTTTGTATAATTAGCTCGCCCCCCTGATCACCGCCGGAAAACTCTAACTTCCGGCTTTCTGCCTATGGTCTGGAACCCTCCGGGTCCTCAATTATTGGGCCGTTTGCTCTGAGCCCGACGCTCGAAGTTGTCCATCAGACATCTCCATTACCCGATCGACATACGCTATCGCCTGTGGCCGATGGGCAATGATGATTTGCGTGACGGGGATTCGCGCAAGGGCCTGTGTAATCCGTTCCTCGCTCTGCTTGTCGAGATTGGCCGTGCCTTCATCCAGCATGAGGATCGAAGGCCTGTTATAGAGCGCGCGGGCTAGGAGGATACGCTGTATCTGCCCGCCTGACAGCGCCGAGCCCATATCGCCTACAAGGCTGAGATAGCCCATGGGCATGGCGGTGATCTCATCGTGAATGGCTGCAGCCTTTGCGCACCACTCTACATGGCGCATATCCAATGCTGTGTCGAAAAAGGAAATGTTCTCCGCTAACGTACCCGAGAGCAGGCGGTCATCCTGCATCACCACACCAATTTGTGCGCGCACCGCACGCCGTCCCAGATGAACAAGATTGCGGCCATCGTAGCCGATGCTGCCCTCTTGCGCGGTATATAGACCAAGAAGCAGTTTCATCAGAGTGGACTTGCCCCCACCCGACCGGCCCACGATGGCGACCTTCTCACCTGGCGCAATATCAAGGTTGATACCGTCGATAACCCACGGCTCATGGTCGCCATACCGGAAACGCAGATTTTGTACGCTGATTGCTCCTTGAAGCTTCTGGGGCAGGGAGGGAAGCTTTTCCTGCGGCTCTTCGGGTTCGGTCTGCGCAATGTCGGCCAGGCGTTCAAGATGGAGGCCGACAAGCCGCCATGAAAAGAGCGTGTTCACCAGTCCGATCGCAGCGCCAGTAAACGACGATCTGTAGGACTGGAATGCGAACAGCATGCCGAGTGTCATGTCTCCGGCGATGACCGCGCGTGCTCCGAGATAAAGAACGATAAGTGTCTGCGCACCTGATAACAACGCATGACCGGAGCCGGACCAGATTCCAAACCGTTCCAGCCGGATGCCGATGTTCAGGTTGGTGGCAAACAGGTTCTGCCATCGATTATGGCGTTGCTCTTCCCGGCCGAAGAGTTTGACCGGGCGGATCGAGCGGATTGTTTCCAGAAAATGCGACTGAACGTCTGCCGAGGTCTGGATCTGTTCCTCAGTCATACGTCGCACATAGGGAAAGCTTGCAAAGCGCGCGATGAAGTACAGCGCGAGAAAACCCAGCACGACTAGGGTGAGCGTTGGCGCATAGAAGAACATGAAGATGAGCGTGCCAATGGCCATCAACCCGTCGAGCGCCGCCCCGATGACTCCCGATGTGATCAGGTTCTGGATCGGCTCGATGGAGCGGAAGCGTGTAACGATGGCGCCCACATGGCGCTTTTCGAAAAAGTCAGCCGGCAGGCGCATGAGATGCCGCAGCAGATTGGCCTGCATCTGGAAGGTCATAAGATTGCCCAGATACATGGCAACAAAGCCGCGTATGGCCGTTATGGCTACCTGCAGGAGTGTTAGGATCAGGAAGCCGATGATCACGGTATTGAGAAGATCAAGATCGGCTTTGGTAATCGCTTCATCGACGACGATCTGATTGACCAGCGGCCCCACGATCACGAAGAGCTGAAGCAAGAGTGACAGGAAAAAGAGCTGCCAGAGACTGCCCGAAAGCCCGCGGATGCGTGACCAGAAATCGCCCAGCTTGAGCGTGGCAACGGTACGCTTGGTTTCGAAAAACGGCGTTGGGGTCAGCTCCAGGGCAACGCCGGTAAAGCTCTTTGACACTTCAGCAAGAGAGAGCTCGCGCTGGCCCCGTGCCGGGTCATGGATAACCGCCTGTCCGCGCTTTACCGAGGCCAGCACCACAAAATGGTTCATATCCCAGTGAAGGATCGCTGGCAGACGGAGCTGACCGAGTTCCTCCAGCTCGCACCGCACGGCCCTGCAGGAGAACCCCATACCGTCTGCTGCCTGCATGAGCCCCTGCAGCGTCATGCCCTTTAACGACAGCGATAGTTTTGCCCGCAGTTCTGCAAGATTAGTCCTGCGCCCATGCCGGGATGCCACCATGGCCAGGCAGGCCAGCCCGCATTCAGAGGCTTCCGACTGGAGAATCGTTGGTATCCGTCCGCGATGGAACAGTTCTTCAATCATGGATAATTGGTTTCCGCCGTTGCCCCGGTTATTGGATTGCTACATCCTGAAGGTGCAGGGTCAATACAGGGGAGCCGGGCCGCATGCTTTTTCGGCGGGAAGTTCTTGAAGCCAGATCCGACACAGGCATGGGCGAGGCGGTGATTGTGCAGCCACGGATACTGGCTGTGATGACGCTAGCCTTTAGCGCCATCACGTTCGGCGTGGCAATCTTTGTGATTTTTGCAGAGTTCTCCCGCAAGGAAACGGTTGTTGGCTATCTGGCGCCCGAGGGCGGTATTGCTACGATCACCCCTGTTGGCGGCGGTGTGGTGGCAGAGCTATTCGTCGAGGAAGGCCAAACGGTTTCGGCGGGTGATCCGGTCATCCGGCTGAGCACCGAGCTTTTCGGGGCCGAGGGTGGCTCAGCGTCGTCTCAGCGCGCTGAGATTGAAAGCCGGATCAGCGAACTGCGGTTGCAGCGTGAAGCCCAGACACAACAATTCAGCCAGCAGCAAGAAAGGCTGCAAGCGCGTCTGATTTCACTCGCCTCGGAACTGGACCGTCTTACGGTCCGCGCCGCCCTTGCAAGCGAGAGTGTTGAAGTCGCCGAGGCGCAGCTTGCCCGCTGGCGAGATCTCGCTGATCGCGGCTTTGCTCCGCGCGCTGATGTCGATCAACGCAGGCAGGGCTATTTGGCGGCGCTTACATCGAAAGAGGATATCGACGCGCTGACCATCCAGCGGCGCAGCGAACGGCGCGAAGTCCAGCATGCCCTCGAACAACTTCCTTTGGACCATGATATCGCTCTGTCGCGGCTGCGTAGTGAAGCGGCTGCCCTCTCACAGGCTCGCCAGGAGTTGGACCGCGCCGCCGGCTATGTGCTCAGCGCTCCGGTGAGCGGGCAGATCACAGCCATACAGGCCCAACTGGGTGCTACGGTGCGCCCGGACCAACCCCTAGCCGCCATACTCCCCGAAGGCCAGGTCCTCCAGGGCTATCTTCTGGTGCCGACGAGTGCTGCGGGCTTCATCGCCAACGGCCAGGACGTGCGCTTGCGCGTCGATGCCTTCAACTATCAGCGCTTTGGTACGCTGAGCGGGCATGTGATCGAGATTTCGACATCGGCCTTGTCACCAATCGAAGTTGCCGGCCCTATTCCGGTAAGCCAGCCGGTATATCGGCTCCGGGTGGAGCTTGGGCAACAGGCATTGGCGGCCTATGGCGACGAGCGCCCTTTGCAAGCCGGTATGACCGTGATGGCCGACGTGATCGTGGACCGGCGCCCGTTATGGCGATGGTTTATCGATCCAGTGATGGCGGTGCGTGCGTGACGAAGCTCCATTTAACATGCTGCACTAAAAGATAGAAAGACATCTCTCCACAACTAAAACAAGAAACAAAAATTGAAAAAGTTGCTCTCGTTTCGGTTGTGTGTAGGGTGCATGAGGTTGCAAATGCGATCAAACAAGTAGCAATTTTTGGAGAAGTAGGTAATGAAAACCCTTCAAGCTGATGAAGTCGCTCTGGTTTCCGGTGGAGCATTCCCATGGTTCGAAAATTGGCAAGATTTTGGTAATGAAGCGAACCTTCCTTTCACTTCGAAACTCGGAGAAATTATCGATTGGATGAACAGGCAAGTGGACGCAGGGCCACAGCTGTCCGTGTCTGAGGATAGGGCTCTTCGAAGTGCTTAGGTTTGACCGTTCAGAAGATGCCACGTTAGTGGCATCTTCTATTCTGCGTAGAGAAAAAAGTTTTCTACTTTTTGTGGTGAAGATAATTTCTCTGGGCGCGGCAATAAAGCTTTTAACAACAGCTATATCGTTGTTTTTGTTCGCACCAGCAATACAGTTTTTGATACAATTTAATTTTTCGGCGTTTCTTTGGGGCGGCGGCGGCCTATTTGTTGTATTGGTTTTTGCCCCAATTGTTGAGTCGGCTGCTATAATACTAATTATTGAAATTTTTAGATTTAATAAGGCCCTTCGCATTTTTGCTGCGATTATAGTTGTTCCGTGTGTGGCGTTCCTGATGCACGATGGGTTCGTGCACTCAACATCAGCGGCCATGGCATTTGGTTTGTACGCCTTGTGTTATTTGCATTACCGGGTTCAATATAATTTTTTAGAAAGTATTTTTTGTTTAAGCATTATGCACTTCGGGTCAAATTTAGTGGCGGTTATATTTTCGGTCCTTTTAGTAAATTGATATAAAATACTGTAAGGCGCGCAGTGATTTAATGGTCATCCACTGTCGGAGTGCTGATGTTATCACGCAATTATCGCTGGCCGACCTCAATGGTTGTCATCGAGTGCGCCACTTTGGCTGCTATCCGTGAGCCCCGAGCAGTGGTGTTGGCAGGAGTTTGCAATCGACGCCGTAATGCGATTTACGCGGTAGTTGTAAGCGCAGAAATTATACGTATAAGTAGCATTGCGGCAGTAGGGGGTTGCGTAAAAAGTGAATTACTACAAATGATTGATTCTCTAGGGGCAGCTGACCGGGTTGGGGATTTGGCCGGAGGGGGCGACGAGGCGACCAGAAAATTCTCGTTACCCAGTTTCGGGGCGAGCATTCAGCTTATTGCATCCCATCGCGGTCTCGCTGCGGAGCAGGAGCTGATTGAGTTTCTGGGACTTGCCCGCCTCATGCAGATTTATGATGGCGCCGATCCGAGCTTTCCTGAAGCGGTGGAGATTGCGCGCATTTTGAGTGTGCCGATCACCTCATTTGTGCCGGTTGACCCTGGCTCCATTCGTGAGCTCGATATTGCTTATGCTGAGTTGCTGTACGCTGCAGCGCCGCTTTCAGCCGGGCAACGATCGGCCCTGGCCTCTCATCTGACGGATCTGGCCGGGGAATTGCTCACAGGCGGGTTGAAAGCTGTAACTGCTGAACCGGTCTTGCAACCAGCCCCTCTCAACGGAGGGGGTGGCCATGAATAACGCCGCTGTCATCGCGCTGATCTGTTCGGACGGCGACCGTGCCCGCGTGTGGGGGCTTGCAGCCTGGCTGATGCGCCAGGGCAGTCCGGTCGTCGTTGGCTGGAAAGCGGAGACCGATCCTGTGCCCGGCTGGCTCGTCGTATGCTATTCGGAAGCGACTGTCGAAGACCTTGCGGTCAGCCGCGCTGTTGCCGGATTTCTCCGGAGCGCGCCGCGCGAACGCCTGGTACGCGTAGAGCTTGGCGGCAGCAGCGAAGAGCCGGCCTTGCCGCCAGTTCTCGCCTGCGACCGCGGACCGGACGGGCTTCTCGTGTCTCTGCCGCCGCCATTTCTTGCGGGGTCCATCTACCCTGACCGGGAGCCGGCCGATATCAATGCGGTGGGCAAAAAGATTCTGGATTTGGCTGGCACAAATGTGCCCCGGACACGGCGCGGGCTTTATCTGCGCAGCTCTTTTATCGCACTGACGGCTGCCGTGGCGATCTGCCTGGCGCTTGGAATTTTCAACGTCCACCTGGGCAACGAGCTGCAACTCAGCCGTGCTGCCGAGGCCGAAGCCATCCGCTTTGCGGACAGCCAGCTGATCGAGATCGCTTCCCCCTTGCAGGCGAGTGCCCGCCAGAGCGTGATGATTGCAGCCGGAGAGGCCGTCCTTGAACGCGGCATGCCGCCTGCGCCAACGCCCGATGACGTGGCCAGACGAATGCGGCTGCTGACCTGGCTTGCCGAGGCGCGTGATCTTGCCGGTGATCGGTCAGGTGCTGCGCAGGCCTTTTCAATGGCACTGGCGCTAGGCGAGGGCGGGCCCGGCCTGCGGGCAGATGCTGGCAGCCTGCTGGCTTTTGCCGAACTGACATCATCAGCCGGTGTGTCTGCCTATCGCGCCGGCGATATGGCAAGAGCGCGTGCAATGCTCGATACAAGCCGGGAATATGCCGATGCGCTCCTGGCGCTCACCCCGGACAATCGTGATGCACGCCAGCGCGCAGCCAGCGCCCATCTGAACGCGGCGGTCATGGCCTTGGAGAGTGGCGAGGCCGGTCTGGCGCTCGACGATCTTCGCGTAGCGAGAGCTGGCTATGAGGCGCTGCAAGGTGAGTTCGGTGAGTATGCAGGCGAGCTGGCAAATGCGCTGGGCTGGACAGCGGACGCCTACAGGGCCGCTGGCCAGCTGGCAGAAGCTGCCGATGCGCGCCGGGATGAGGGGGAAATTTTTGCCAGACAGCTGGCCGAGGAACCGGCCAATCTTCTCACCGCATTCAGGCTGGCCAGCGCCGTGCATGGCGAAGCCGCGCTAAGGGTGGACACCGGTGACACCGCCAGCGCCGCGGCGGCGCTGGAGCAGGCCGCATCGCTTCTGGAAGATCTCACCGCACGCGATCCTGAGAATGCGCGCTATCTGCGCCTGCTACTGGTTGTGCAGCGTGACCGGGCCGAACTGGCGCTATTCGATACGGCGCTGATCCGCGCCCAGCTGCTGATCGACCGGGCGCGGCGGCTGCGGGCAAGCCGTGATCCGCAAGGCAGCTATGACGGCCGTGTGCTGGAGAATGCCAGTTTCGACATTCTCTCCGGTCAGGTCGCGCTTGCGGCCGGTGCTTATGATGAGGCGGCTGTCAGCGCGGCCAATGCACTTGCCGGTCTGACATCCGAGCTGGAAGCGGGCCGCGCCAATGCGCGCCTGCTTGCCCTGAGGGCTCAGCTTCTACGCCATGATGCCTTCATCGCGCTGGGAAGGCCTGAGACGCAGCGTGTATTGCGTGAAGCCATGGCGCTGATCGGCGATGTCGATCTGATTGGCGACCTGCGCATGAATGATCTGGCATCGCGCGTTTACTGGCTCGCAGGCGAGCGTGATCAGGCGATGACGATCCGCTCAGAGCTTGAAGAAGCGGGCTATGCGCGCCCCGACTATCTGAGTTTCTGGGCGCGTCCCGAGGCTCCAGAGACCGCGTCGAACCTAAATACCGAAGGGACAGACAATGAAGGCTAGGAACGATACCGATATCTTTACCGGCGCTGGTCATGAAGGCCCCAACGTCCTGCACATCCTGGTAAGGGTCTATCCCTATCAGGAAGTAGCCGGCGGCGCCGCACAGACCGCCCATAAAGTCTATGTCGGAGCCAGTTCCGGCGACTTCCAGATCACCTATCCGACACGGCTCATTTTCGCACTGGCGGCTGAGGAGTGGGAGTTCCACGAGTTCGAGCTGGACGGGAAAATCTGGCCTGGAATCGCCATATTTCCGCAATCGGATGATTTCGAGGTAAGCTTCGGTGATCCAGAACGCAGAAGTGTCGTACTTGAAGATGCGTGCGAGATCATGAAGTCATACCGCTATCAGATAATCGTCAGGCACCGGCAGACCGGTGAGCTGGCGGCCTGTGATCCAGCCATCGAAAACGGTGACCGGGAGCGGGTCTAGAAACCGGATACAAAAGCCATGGCGTCTAAAGACAGTCCACGAACGCCTAACCTTATCGACCGGCATGTCGGGATCCGCATCCGCCTGCGCCGCCGAGTCATGCAGATCTCCCAGCAGGCGCTCGCGGCCAAGGTTGGGATTACCTTCCAGCAGCTTCAGAAATACGAGAACGGGGTCAACCGGATCGGCGCAGGTCGGCTTTATGAGCTGGCTCGTGCCTTGGAGGTGCCCGTTGGCTATTTTTACGAGGACGTTGACCAGGCGGTAGATACCCTGAAGCGCAACGAGGATGAAGCAGCGGCAATCTCAAACTTCGTCGGAAGCCGGGAAGGGGTGCAACTCGCCCAAGCCTTCAATCGTATCGAAGACCGCAAAATCCGCCGCCACCTGTTGCAACTGGCTGGCTCTCTGGGTGAGGCGCCGGCAAAAGGAAAATAGGCCGGGAAGGTGATGCCGGACGGGAGGCCGTCAGGTTTACGCGGCGGCGCCTTTCGCTGGTGTGCATATCGCGGATCTCTTCCCCGCAGTTCTAGCAAATCTGTTGGCACTCATCCGACCCTCGGTTATAGGCAGCCTTTGTAGAACCCGGCGGCCAATTGATCGCAGTTATCATGCTCGTTAAGCCAAGGAACCGGTTATGGATGTAGATGATGCTATCCGTCTGCTCGAGGAAGAACGTGACCGGCTCGTCGAGCTAAGGGTCTTGGCGCATCAGGATGTGTCCAAGGGGGCCACGCCGCTCGAGAAGGCGGCCTATCTGGCGATCGCGGATGATGCCGAGGCGGTCCTGCACAAGATCATGACCAAGATCGTTTTTCTAAAAGTCCGCCGCCCGCCCGTTCAGCCTGTGGCTTCTCAGTTGTCGATGTTCGTGCAAGTGGCGGAAATGGCTGCCACCGAATATACCGCTGATGTCAAATTGGTCAGCGCCATGCGCCGCCATCTTGATGCTACGGCGGGCCTGCTCAAGGCTTTGGTCCCGGTCGGTGTCAGGAAATACTAGCCAGTGTCCTCGAACAGGCAGAGGGCAGTAGTCACGCAGCAACCGCGAATATTGGGACCGATCACCACTCTGATCGATACGTAAGTGGGCGCTGCGCCATCCGGCACCCGAGTTCGCCATCGTCCGCGGGCAACACATTAGCGCTCATGGGGGAGCGAGCGGCCAAGACCATACTCCCCCTGTTTAGAACGCCTATTGAACAGATCCGGCGAACAGGCCCCCGTAACCTGGATAGCAACGTCATATTATCGCTGATGGCGCCTAGCGGGCCTGACGTGATCACGCGATACTTGCACTATCAATGGAGGTCCCCGCGATGAAATGGATGATTCCGGCGCTGGGTGCGCTTGCTCTGGTAACCGCGTGCGAGAGGTCGTCTGCGCCGGCCCCTGTACCCGGCGGGCTACGCATCGCGGCATGGAATATCGAGCACCTTGCTGCTGAAAACGGCATGGGGTGTGCGCCGCGCGACGATGCCGGGTATCAGCGCGTGACGGCCATTATCGATGAGGTCGGCGCTGATATATGGCTCCTGCAGGAGATCGAGAACGAGGCGGCACTCGCGCGTGTCTTCGATCCTTCCCAGTGGACTTTTCACGTCGAAGCCCGCCCGGCTGGCGAACAGGATGACTACCCGCTGTGCCGGGGCCGCGACGACGGCACGCGCCTGACCATGCAGTCCACCGCTATCGCAGTGCGCCGCGGGATCGACCATGTTGTCCTCCCAGCCCTTACCGAACTCGATGTCGAAGGTCAGGACCGGCTACGCTGGGGTGTTGCCATCACGCTGACGGGAGAAGCGCCGCTCGACCTGATGAGCGTGCACCTCAAATCAGGCTGCTTCAGCGGCGATGCCGCATCTGCCTGCCCGGTCTTCTTCGATCAAGTCCCGGTTCTCGAAAGCTGGATTGATGAACGCAGCGCCGCTGGCCGTGGCGTTATCGTGGGCGGTGACTTCAACAGGCGCCTGGAGGTCGAAGGAGATAGCGTCTGGCTCGATCTCAATGACGGCGACCCCGCACCGCTGCGCCTTGCCGGCGCCGGGATCAGCCCTCGATGCAATCCGCGCTATGCCGAGTTCATCGATTTTCTGGTGCTCAACGAAGAGGCTGCCCGTTTCAAGGTCGATGGCTCGTTCTTCGAAACGACTTTTTCTGGCCCCCGCGAGCGCCACCCGTCGGATCATTGTCCGATTGCGGTGGACGTCCGGTGGCCAGGCTAGGCCCTCGCAGCCAGCACAGCCAGCTCCAGATTGGCTCTAGCTGATTGGCCCGGGGCGATAAGCCGACCGGGCGGCGACCAGATTTCGATGGACTCCCCGCTTCTCCGATGACCTGATGGAGAGGGTTTGCAGCGGGGATTGCCTCATGCGCTTTGTGATACTGCTTTTCACCAGCCTTCTGCTGGTGTCTGCGGCGCCTTCATTCGGCAACCAGCAGCCATCGTCACCACCCAGTCCTGCGAACATGACGGACGAGCAGATCCGTCAGGCGATAATCCGGCAAAGCATCGCAAGTTACTCTGGCAACTGCCCCTGTCCGTACAACCCTGACAGGGCTGGCCGGCGGTGCGGGGGGCGGAGCGCCTATTCGAGACCGGGCGGCGCATCTCCGAAGTGCTTTGCCTCGGACGTCAGTGACGCGGAAGTGCAGCGCTTCAGACAGTCGCGTCGCCCGTGACGTCACCTGAGCTGGCAGGGGCGGGCCCCGCTTCCAGCGTCATGAAATGAGGGGAAGACGCAGTGAATTACTGGGGTGAAGGCAACCATCAGCAGCCCAAGCCAACCGGCAGGGAGATGCCCTCATGGTTGCCCGGCGCCCTGCTCTATGGAGGCGCGGCCATCGTTCTGTTGCTAGTGGCGGTGATCCGGTGGATTCTGTGAGGACGCATCCGGTGGCGGCTATTGCCGCCTCGCCGCTGAAATGTCGCGGCTCTCACCTCATTCGCGGCACTGGAAGTTGCGCGGATAGTCAAATCTCCAAATGGACTCCGCTACGGGGAGGGCTTCTACGGCCAACTGATGCTCTGGATCCATATGGGGGTGGAAGTTCAGACCAGTTAACGCCTCAAGTTCAACGATGGTGATCGCCCCCGCTTCCGGACGGATATCGCGTTCATCAGCTGGCGGAACGGCATTGGGGAAGTGTATGCCGACGGCATGACCACCTTCGTGCGGTGTGTATACGGCCATGTAGAAATATTCCGGTATGTGGCTCGCATCATTGCGCTGGCGGAGCGGGAAGGTTTGCGGCTCCTGGCCATGCACCACCCCGGTTACGACATGAACGGTCCCGAGATCGCAGGCCCAGCCCTGCACCTGCGCCTCGACATCCTGCCAGAGCTGCTGATTGAACCAGCCTGCTTGGATTGCGATGTTCGAAACCATGAAAGTGCGCTGATAACCCTCAAGGCTCCATTTGAACGGCTCGGCCGCAGCCAGATGACCACGGTCATGGGCTGGCGTGAGATTGCCGATCCCGGTAAAGCTCCGATGCCCGGGTGAGCGGAAGGCTTCGGTCTCGATCTGCGGGTCTGGCTGGAAATCCACGCCATGTTCCCGGCGGACAATTTCGCTCCGGGCAACCGCCAGCATCATGTCCCGTGTCAGGGTGTAAGCGGTCCAGTCTGCCGAGACGCGGCTGCGGTCATAGCGCGAGACGAAAAAGGCCTGTTGGCCGTCACCGGACCACTGGCACACCGTTACCCGGTCCCCTTCGGGGGCGGAGACTTCCCCTGGCGCGCCGTAGGGCAGATGATCGTCGCACGTCAATCCGCTGAAATGGAGTTCATGGGGGCCGCGGGAAAATGACCCAACAAGATCAGATGAAAGTGACGCCCTTGCGGTAGAGCTAGGCGATGCGAGGTCCGCATCTCGCTGCCGCTGATCGTCCAGATCGCCTGCCCTTTGCGCACAGCCTGTTAGAGACAGAGCCAGGGCCAAGGAAATGCTTGAAATTATTTGTATGTTCATTTTGCCCTCCCCAATTCATATAAGTATACCCCGAATTCGCAATCTGTACTAGAAATTTTCGAGATAGAAACCAATTATCTGAAATGTTTGGCACTAGCGGTTTGACGTTGAACATGAACGCAAATCTAAAAATACTAGAATTACTGGACGATAGGGTAGGCGCTCTTTGGCGCTTGCCGCAGGCCCCGTGAAAAGGCAAAGCCATCCTAAAATGGATGAGGGGTACGACAGGCTCAGCTCAGCACTGTTATTACGGCGGCTGGCAGATCATCGGACGAAAGTCGGCCTCACTGCAGACCTCAACCGCCTGCCCGGATCATGGCCCGATCGCGCACACCAGCGCCGTCGTAGCGCAGGACGATCTCGATCCGGGCCTCGACGCTGCTGCCGTCCATGGCAGGCGTGACGCCAGTAGTTTGCAACGTCCCGTCAATTTCCAGTTCTGTCCCATTTGTATCTGCCAAAAACCGCAGCTCATGCCGCTCTTCGTCGAACACAAATTCTCTGAGCCAGAGGGTGCTGCAGTCACATGTTATGGTGTGTCGTACGGGGTCGGCCCACTCGGCTCTCTGGAAGTAGAAATGCACATTGTAGCCTGACGTCGTATACGGCTGACGCTCAGAGGCACGGGCCTGCCGTTCGAAACGGCAACCATGGACTACCCATTGCCCTGAGGCGCCCGTGGCAATCACCACGTCACTATCCATGTTCGCCAAACATATCCCGGTGTGCTCTAGACCAACGCCGTGATCCCGGTGAACCATGACGTCCGCCCGGACCGGGCGGACGTCGAGAACACTGTAAACAATAGTTCCCGGAGCAGTAAAACCAGACTCGACATCAGTCCGAAAGAACCGCTCCCAGCTCCAGCATGTCACGAAACCCCGATCAAAATCTGGGAAGCTGGCACGGAACAGCTCGGGCTTCTCCTCCCGGCACGTTGTGTACTGTTGGCTACGGCTCTCAATTTCGGCGATTAGATCGAGGCCCGCCGCTGTCTGAACACTTTCGACCTCGAACCCGTCGGTAAGGGTGATCTGGACCCGATCGGCCCATCGCGCGCCTGAACTGACTCGGGAGCTCTGTTGCAAGCTCACCTCTCGCCCCTGAATGAACACCGATGGCGCAGTGGCCGACAAGTCGAATGAAAGGCGCCGGCCGGCCACCGAGAAGCTGACATTGGTGATGTCGAAACTTTCCTGCGAAGGTAAGCCGGGTGCGAACTCAACGAGGAAATGCCGGCGAACAATCAGCTCATCTGCAAGAACGAGCAAAATTCGGGCGGGAATGCCTACCGACGAGCGATCTGCCTCCCGTTCTGCCACAAGCGCTCCGCTTACGGCTCGAAGACTGTCGGAATCTCCCGGCACAAACCGGCGTTCGTCCAAAGAGTCAGAATGAACGATGAATTCGGCGTCATCGAATACGGCAAGCACCTCAACGCGTTCACCACCAAACAGGCCGGACGCGATCCGGTAACGTAGCCCGGCAAAGGTTTCGGGCTCCCGCGTCAGGCGTATGTCAACACTTCGAGCGTTCGGGCCGATCACACGCTCGACACTGGGAGGATTACTCGACAGAGAACACGCCACCCCGAACCTTGGGCACGCAAAATCGATCAACTGAATTGCGCCAGCACATAAACCGACAAGAGCAACGAGCGTCGTAGCTAACCACCGAACTGCACGCATCGTTTCTCTCCTCTGTTCGGTTGCCGACGGCCGCTTGCAGGCAGCAAACGCTCAAAATGAGTGCTTCAGAACTGGACGGTATGATGGGGCCTCCGTGTCCTTCAACATCAACTAGCTTCTATCCTGGTGGCCACTTCACGCATCAGCTCATCCACCGACAGGCGTGGCATCTCGTCGATCAGTATGCGGTCGGCCCGGTCCAGATCCGCTTCGCTGCTTCGCCCCAAAGGGGCCAGCTTTTCGATTTCTCCGCCAGTGATCCTGTCTCCTTCGACACGCCGCCCGACCATCGCGCCAAACTTGTCTCCATCGAGAAAAGCCCCACTGATCCGGTTCGAGCTATCGCTGCGCAGACTGTAGAAGGCGAGACTGTGCATTTCCAGCCATGACCGGCCGTCCTGGCTCTGCATGGCCTCTGCGAGGACGCCGTCGATCATGGAGCTGTCGGCGGCATCGGAAGAAAACGAATTGAGCAGGTCTCTGGTGAGCGCCGGACTGATTTCGTCTGACAGGAGAACGGAATGAACGCCGATCCGCGGAGCAATGAGCCCTGTCCTCATCCGCAGCTTCCCGTTCTCCCTGTAAAGCTCGACGGCCCGAACACCGCTGACGAGCGGGTCACTGCGGAAGGCCAACAGCCGACGCTCCAGAACACCTGAGCCCGACGCTTTAAGGTAGATCACATACGCGCCGCTCGTCTGTCCGAATATCAGCTGCTGATCAAACTCCACCTCGCCAAACCGGCCATAGGCAAACCGGTAAACGCTGGCATCAATGAGATTGGCGAAGGCTTCATCGCCAAGCGCGTCGAGTGGCGCTGCGAGCGATGCGAGGCCGTGGCGCATCAGATAGTCCCGGATAGCGTAGATCGCGGTCCTGCTTTCCAGCTTTCCGGTCAGGTGGCGGCGTATCTGATCGGACGAAACGTCACCCTTGAGCAGGAGGACTTCGGCACAGCGCTTCGCATGGCCACGATCATTAAGGGGTTTTCTCACCAGGCGCGATAGCCAGTTGCGCCGGGCGCCGACCTCCCGGTCCTCGTTGGGCAAGCGCGCCCGTCTTATGGTTATAGCCTCATGGAGCTGCGCCTCCAGCCATCGCTCGCTCAACAGCCCGTGCGTTCTGATCGTGCCAAGAATTGAGGCAATCTGTCCGATCAACCTCGGATGAAGTACGTCGCCCATCCGCTACCCCCTGTAGTCCCGTCTACCCTACCTTCCGATTTCAGGCAGGCAACACAGATCAGGGGTAGGGTCTCAGTTCGAAATTTCAGCACTGCGTTTCTTGTAGGAGCCAGTGTCGATCAAGATCAAACCCGATGCCGATGCACGGCAAGGGGCGATGCCTGCGGTTCTCCAGCGTGATGTAGAACAAGCAAATGTCGTGGCTCATCAGATCAGTTGGAATGATATCCAAGAAAAATCGGATTGTTCTTATGACACCGAGCTAAGCAAGTCGGCCAACTGGCCTAATTCCCCTGCCATATCTGCACCAGCCCCTTCTCCCTCGCACTAAGTGCGAGGGAGAGGCACCTGCCGTGCTTTCAGCAAAGCTGAAAACCCAAACGGAGACATTAAAGCCGCACCCACCAAAACCTCTGCCTCAAAACCGTAAACCCCAATTCGAATTATCGAGTCTCCATCGCGTCAGATGCCAACCCGGATCCGCATTCCGTACTGACGGCCCATTCCGACCTCAGCGCCGAGAAATGACGGGATAAAGTTGAACCTGATGATCGAAAGGCAGTCGGCGATACGCCTTCCCTGCTGAAGGGAGTGAAGCTGATGTGGCTTTTACCGTTTAGCTTCTCTCTGGACGTGAAAAAGACCCGGACGAGCTGGCGAGTTCGGATCCGGGTCTCTCTCATTACGTTCTAGAGACTAGGGGGTCGGGCGAAAGCTCGATCCCCACTCCCTCAATCTATCCCATCCCCAGCCTTTTGTGAACCCGCTCGCACGGGCGCGCCGCCATGCGCGCACCCGTGGCGATGCTTCTCCAGCAACAAGGATTCCCGTCATGGATTAGTCCGTCACCATTCCCGTATCGTCTCGCGATCACATCACGCTCGAATATGGCCCGCGCTTTGAATACGCGCCGGCCGCAGGCGAAACCAGAGGCCGTATCGGCCTGCCACCTGACGGCATCCCGCCCCATTTCTGGGGCATCTATATGCTTAGCTCTGATGGCCATGCCGTCCATATCGACAACGTGGCCGATGAAGATATCGCCCGCGCCTGTGGTGAGATCTCCGAAGAGCTCCTGACCGACTCTGCCATGAGCCTCTGGGAAGCGATCTGCACAGCCGAACCTGCCTCCCGTCTCGCGGTCCATGCCGATTCTGTCCGCTCCATAAATGGCACGGCCTATGTTCGCGATCGGGTAGGCGCGATTGCCCGCGCTTGCCATATCGGCTGGATCGCTGCCCATAAGGGCGGCAATGGCTATGATGACTCGTTCGACTGGGAGTTCTGTCCCTGGTTCCTGCTGGAATGCTGCAGCTGGGACGACAACGCCCTCTCTCTCAAACCCGACTGGATGGATACCTGTCTCGCTCTCGGCCGCTCTGGCTGAGCGTGACAACGCACGACGCCTCCATGCACTTCGAAAATGTATCTCTTTTCTGGGTTTCGGGCCGGGATGGTCATTCTCGCAATGGCTACGCCCGTTCGAGACCGCCCCGAAATCCCGATCCGTTCCATTTGGTGGCCTACCATCGCGCATCATGCGTGACCGCCGCCTGTGGCCATGCTCCCGGTTCCCGCTTTTGGGTGGCAACCCGCGTAATTCCGGCTGACTGTATTCCGTGTCGTCGTCAAGGGAAGGGCAGGGCCGTATGATGCCCCTGTAAGTCCGCTTGCCTCCTCGCTTGTCCGCATTGATCTCGTATGCCGGTGCAGCGCCATCGGAGCTTGTGTGCGCAGATTATCGCCGGTCGCTTGCGGCTTACGGTGTCGGAATCCGGCAAGCATGATGGATCTCTTACCCACCGATTGTGAGCACGATCCGATAGCCGATTGAGCCGTCGAGCTTGCTGGAAACTGGTGTGATTTACAGATGAATTAGGAATTGGGCGAACCGGCCTGACGACCGGCCAGGCCCTATTCCGCTACGCTCCACCAAGCCGCGGCCCTGCCGGGTCTTGGCCCATGCGGGTGACGATCCTTTTCGCGCCGCTCGCACCCACTTTCGCGGTCTTCTCCGTCCCCGTTTCCTCTATCCATTTATCCTGCAAACCCGGCCATGCCGGGCTATTTTTTGCGATATGACCGAGCGCTTTCGCCTCTACGTTTCTCGCGCGAAGCGTGGGGCTTTCTGGTGCCTGTTCCGGCCCATTTTTTCTGTCACGGGTTTTCGGTTTGTCGAGCGCGACAACGCAGCCTCTTCCGGCTCTCGATCACTTTCCCGCCACGTCCAGTCATTTCGAGCTGCCCGTCCAGGCGGAGAGGTTGGTCGCTATGCGTACCGATCCACTCTTCGCGACTGGCAGTATCGTGACAACGGTTCAGACGAATTGGCCCTGTTTCCCCTTTGCGACTGTTAGCCGGTACGGGCGGCTTTGCCGCCCGCGCATCAGCGCATTGGTTTTTTATCACACAGTATGCACACCGTGCCGTCTGGCTGCGCAAGACGAATTATACTCGCAATTACAATGGCATAGACGCGGTGGGACATCTGGGCCCAAGCGACAACGCCATTTGGCCCGAATTGGCCGATTGTCTGAACGTCTTTTATATCAATGAGTTATGGTGGGCCGCTTATCGCCCACCCTTGGGCCGGTCCCGGCCACCCCTAGGGCCGCTTGCGGCCCCCGTCTCTTGGTCAAAGCCTCACTTCTCCATGAGTTGCGCCCCGGCAATCCCTATGCTTGAATGAAGTCGTCTCAAGTCCCGCTGTCCTTACATAACCAGTAAGGGTGGCAATATGACTTATCTCCCCGACCTTGATAGCGCGCCCAGAGTGCGCTTTCGTATCGATCCCGATCTTCTTCAGCAGCTTGATTATGGGGTTCTGTCAGGGCTGGCCACTTCCCGGCCAGAGCTGATCCGAACCGCTATTCGAGAGCATCTAAATGGCGCGTCCGAACGCCGGGAAATGCTCAAAACCTTGCGCTGGCTGAGCTTCGCACTTATCGTCGCCCAAGTCGAAAACTGGCCCTATTCTCACAAGAAAGATGTGGTTCAGGCGGCCGTGAGAATGGGCGCCGATAACGTCCTCACGCCGCTCGAATTGTGTACCGCGATCAGCGCCCTCAATCCTGAAAAATGGATCGACGGGGAGGGCGCATAATGAGCCGTCACGACATCTCTTCTGGCCATTTTTCAGGGCTTCGCGGCGGCCAGGTTTTCAGCCGCACAGCGCGCATGCCGCGCCAGATTCTCCGCCCCATGGCCGTGCTCTGCGCCGTCACGGCCATGGGCACAGTCTTCTGTCTGATCACCCAGCGCGCTGATCCGATGGACCCGCACAACTGGATCGCCGTCAGCATGGCGCGGGTGAATACTGCGCTCGGCTCAACCCGCGAATGTGCCCTCGTCCGCCCTGACAGAACCCGTGTGCGCATGCCCGCTGAACGCATCGGCTCCGGCCCTCAAAACCCTCTCGAATTGCGAGCGCGCCTCGCGGGAAAAAGGGTCTGGCCGGAGGGCGGGATATGAACCGCACTTGCGCCCCGCCAGGGGCCAAGCCTGTCTGTTCGGCGCCGCAACACTCCGGCCAGGCTAGTAGTGGACGAGGAGCTTTACCGGCGCAGGGTTTGAGCGAGCTTGCCCGTGTGAAACGCGCCCATATCGCGGCAGCAAAGCTGGTGCACGAGGATCCGGTCTATCTGCCGATATTCCGCGCCTTTGAGCGGGATATTGAGGAGCTGGAGGCACTTGAGCGCGCCTATAGGGCGACGCTGGAAACGACATCGTGAAGATGCTTCAGATCAGCCCCCTTGCCATAGCGTTCGCGGTTATAGGCATGCCCGAAAAGGTCACGCCGCACGCGCTCATCCACGTGCGCGGCGATCATCCGGTCCTCGAAACTGTGACGCAGGCCGTAAAGACTGTGCGCGGGCGTTTCCAGAAGGCCATTCTCGCGCAGATATTTGTTCACGGTTGCGCTGATCTTGTCCTTGCCGCGATAGGCCGGAAATCCGTCAGGGCAGGCCCGGAATGCCTCCAGCGAAATCCCGGCCAGCGGAATGACGCGCTTGCTGGTGGCGTTCTTCAGCTGACGCCCGGCCGGCTCGATCGAGATATGGGGAATATCGGTATCGAGCCGGATATGCTCAGGTAAGAGCCCGGCGGCCTCGCTTGGCCGGTAGCCGGTGTTGATCATGCCCAGCACGAGGCAACGCGCCTGCGTGTTGAGCCCGTCCAGCGCGCCGGGAGCCATTAGCCGCGTTCTGATCCAGTCCACCGAGAAGGGCGGGCGCGTGCGCTTCTCGCCCTCTTTCAGGGCGACATCGGTAAAGGGCAGCACCAGACCCAGCCGCTTCATCCGGTTCACGGTTTTCAGCATATCAGCCAGATGCGTGAAATCCTTGTTGGCGCTGTTGGCGGTCAGCCCTTCGGCCTCCACCCGGTCGATCCACCATTGCCGGAATTCCAGCACGTCATCAGGCGTGATCTCGCTGATCGCCTTGTCGCCCACCACGTGAAGAAAATTGCGGACCGCCTTGATGCGCGGGTTCTTCCAGCGGCGCAGCTGATCCTCGCTCTTTCCAAGGGTGCGGTCCCTTGCGAGCGTCCAGAACATCTCCAGCGCCCGGCTGACCGTGATGGCAGGCTGTTCAACGCCGCCAAGCAGGGCCGATGCTTCAACCCGGTCCGGCTCGCCATCGCGCAGGACTGCTTCCATACGCTGCAGGCGTTCCTCACGGGGCAGGGCTGCCACCTTCTGCGCTGGCAGATACTGAAAGCCGCGCATGGCTGCGAGATCGCGGGCTGCCTCATAGCGGCGCTCGGCATCGTCGCTATCCCCGGCGAGCCGCGCTTCCCATGCCGCTTCCATCAGGCTCCAGGCGGCCGGAGCCTTGCGCTGCGCCTCGCTTTCGGAATCGGTGTGCAGGCTGATCCAGATCGTGGCGCGCTTTTCCACCCGCTGATAGCGTCTCGGCACCCGCCGGACGAGATAAAACGTGCTCCCACGCCGGGTGATATTCATCGCTGTGCCCCGCTAAATGTGCAGCAAAATGTGTAGCACATCGAGGCGTCAGAGATCGAGCAGAAAAGTTAATCTCTGTAAATTATGATTATAATCAACGATTTGTAGGTGCGGCGCGTCCGGAAATCTGGCGGAGAGGAAGGGATTCGAACCCTCGATACGCTTTTGGCGTATACTCCCTTAGCAGGGGAGCGCCTTCGACCACTCGGCCACCTCTCCACTGGCCGGTTTAGCCGCTAAGGCAAAGCGCGATCAAGCCTATATATCTGCCGTGGCTGTCAAAGCGCCGGCAAGACCTGTGCAGTACCCTGCCTGACCCTCAACCCTTACGGCCCGGCAGGGCGGCTAGTAGCGCCTGCAGGAGCTGGTGGTAAACACCCCGCCGATATAATCCTCGCAATCACGGGCGCGCCTGTAGGGCGCGTAGTGACGGGGCGGATAGCCATGTCCATACCCGTAATGGCGATGGCGGGGAATGATGATGGCGGGCGGGCAGTCCGGGCAGATCTG
The DNA here is from genome assembly GCF_051859565.1 of Glycocaulis sp. Taxonomy (GTDB): domain Bacteria; phylum Pseudomonadota; class Alphaproteobacteria; order Caulobacterales; family Maricaulaceae; genus Glycocaulis. Next base: position 306,753 of record NZ_JBHYFK010000004.1, on the reverse strand, counting down.
GGCCATCTGCACACGCACGTCAGCGAGGCGGTAGGAGAGGCTCTGGAACCGTTCCTGCGCGATCTGCCAGTCGGCGGCCGAGCGCTGGCAATAACCTTCATTATAGCGGTTCTGATACATGCAGGCGGCATAGGCCTGGCAGGAGGAGGTGGACGCCCGGTAGGACGCGTCCAGATCGACCTCGAACGTGCGTACCAGATCAATGGTCGGCGTAGAGGGGCCGAAAGGCGGTCGGATACTCACGTCCTCGGTGCGGCTTGAGGACTGGCTGGAGTGGCTGTCGACATAGCTTCCCGGCCAGGGGGCGAGTATCCAGTTCGACGTCCAGTGCGAGGGCGTCACCACGGTGCGCGCCTCGTTGCGCAGGCGGTTATACTCCTGCGTCAGGCTGCCGATATTGCAGATGCGCTCCGCGGTTTCGAGCGCATGAATATCGCGCGCCGGGACCGATTGCTGAGGCGCAGCGCAGGCGGCCAGCAGTGACAAGCTCACGAGAGAGGCTGAAATCCGGACCAGGCTCATGGCGTACATCCTTCAACTTGTGTTTGGCGCAAAGGCCCCGGCAGTGATTGCGAAGCCATCGTCAGCCCCCCTGGAAGCGCTCGGCCTCAAGGCAGCCGGGCGGTAGAAGATCAATGTCGGGAAGACGTACATTGCGGTCTTCCCATTCGAGATAGAAAAACCCTCCGCCCTCGATGGCGGCCGAGCGGATGCGCTCGGAGATGGTTTGCCAGCGCGCGCGGGGGGAGGGCAGGCGGTTGTATTCCGGGCTCGCCCGCCAGCGGCGCGCAACCGGATGGCCCAGCCGGGCCGCCTCGGCCAGGTAGGACTCGGCGCGCTCGAAATTCTCGATAATGCCGCACAGATTGTAGCTGCCGAGTACGGCGCCCGTCCCATAGATGATGGCGAGGTTGAAATACGCATCCGGGTCATTGCGCCGGGCCGCGGTCTCGAGCCATTCCAGCGCCAGATCGGTGTTCTGCTCTACGCCCAGACCCGTCGCATACATGATGCCAAGCGTGTTCTGCACGCTGGCTTCCCTTGCAGTCTGGGCAGCATGGCAGATCAGAAGCGTGGTCTGGCGCGGGGTGAGCGCGCCGGTCTCGTCAAAGCCCAGCTCGCGCTGGAAGCCGCGAACCGCCTCGCGCGTTTCCGGGCCATAATAGCCGTCAACCGCGCCTGAATGGTAGCCGAGCGAAGCCAGCGCGCGCTGGCGCAAGGACAGGCGGATAACCTCGCCAATACCGTCCGGTCCGAAGCGTGAAATGCGGCGCAGGCTCGATCCGTCCAGCGAACTCTGGCACTGCACGGTGTGCGCCTGCAGCCGCCGCTGGGCCATCAGGGAGGCCTGCGCCCCGAAGATACGGCCCCAGTCAGAAGCGCGGCGCCAGTTCTGCATTGCAAGATCGAGCGCGGTAGGCGCCGGCTCGAAACTCCCATGGCGCAGATAGGTATAGCCGTCGCGGTAGCCGCCCGGGCAGAACCCGTCAAATTCGGCGTCCCAGACGCACTGGACATCGCTGCGGGCCAGTTCTGCATCGCCCAGAAGGAGCCAGTAGCGCGCGCCTTCGGCATACAGCCGTGCGGCGTTCTCGCGTGACATGCACTCGAAGGAATCCCGCTCGGGATCGATGAACAGTGCCGCGCGGGGGCGGCGATCATCATTGTCGTCATAGCCGCATAAATCCCAGCGCACATACCAGGGCCGGGGCGGGTAGGTGCCGCCGCGCGACGAGCCGAACGTAGTGTTCAGCTGGATGATGCGCTCGATCGTCGCTGTGTCGCGCTGAGGCAGGAAGGGGTAGGTGTCGCGCAGGCTCATCGGGCGGCGTTCCACAACCAGAAGCCTGTAGAGCACCAGCTCGGCTTCGGGTTGAAGCATGCCGCGCGCGGTGGAGAACCTGTCAGCGCCCACTGGAATAAGGGTGTCAGTGACGGCGGGGCAGTTAATGTCGCCGATCTCGCGCTGGCGCAGCGCACGGCCATTCACAATCGTTGCGGCGTGAGGGGGGAGGCGGTCCAGCGTGCCTGGGCCCAGGGAGGAAAATGCCGCCGCGTTGCCCCGGCGGTCGCGGTAGCGTGAAGGGACACGGATCGGCGAGGTGTCCACAAAGCGGCTCTGGCCCTCGCGCAAACACGCGTCAGCGACTGCCGTGCGCAGCAGGAAACGGTCGATCTGGCACGGCTTGAAACTGCCCGGCCGGTCGCTGCAGGGCCACATCACATAGCCCGCGATCAGGATGATGACGAGCAGGACGATGACCGACAACAGCACGACCATAGGACTGACCGGGTCGTCCTGCCGCCGCGAATATCGGGATTCACCCTCCCTCGACATGTTGATTCGCACTCCCCTCCCGAACACCGTAGCTGGCGTTTCCCCTCAGCCCGCACACGGTAACTAGCTGTTAACCATACCTGTGCGGGCAGCGGTCCGAAAGGGGAAACGCACGAGCGTTGCAATTGATCCCGAAAAATTAACCTTAATGACAGCGGCCACTTCCGGTGGAAGCGTGAGCCTGGCTGGTTTATGAGCAGGCCATGCAGGACGATTCAGCCCGTATTCTCCGCCAGACCCTCGAAACGCAGTTTCCCGAGGTGAACGCACGCGTTTCCGCGCTCGATGTGCGCTCAGGCATAGCCACCATCATCCTTTCTCCGCCCGTGCATGCTGACGGCGACGATGATGCGGGTGTACGCAGCCGTGTCGAGACGGCTCTGCTGGCACTGGATGGCATTGAGCGCGTGAGGATCATCGTGGAAACCGAACGCCAGCCTGCGGCTGCTACCAAACGCAGTGCTCCTGCTCCTGCGAAAGCGCCCGCCGGGCTGATTATCGCCGTTGGCTCGGGCAAGGGCGGGGTCGGCAAGTCCACCGTGGCGGCCAATCTGGCCGGTGCATGCGTCAGGCTGGGACTGCGCACCGGGCTGGTGGACGCCGATGTGTTCGGACCCAGCGCGCCGCGCCTTTTCGGCCTCACTGATGCGCCAGGCCTGCGTAAGACAGATGCCGGTATCGAGCCTCTGCAGGCCCACGGCGTGAAGCTGGTCTCGACGGGGTTTCTGGTGGGGAGCCGCGAGCCGGTCGTCTGGCGCGGCCCGATGGTGACGGGCGCAATCCGTCAGTTCCTGACCGAAGTGGACTGGGATGGCGGTGACGGCCCTCTGGACGTTCTCATCGTCGACATGCCGCCCGGCACTGGCGATGCCCAGCTTGCCATCGCGCAAGGCGTGCCAATCAGCGGCGCCGTGATCGTCTCCACGCCGCAGACCGTGGCGCTGGACGATGCGCGCAAGGCGATGGCGCTGTTTGAGCGTACCGAGATCCCGGTGCTCGGCATGATCGAGAATATGAGCTTCTTCCTGTGTCCGCATTGCGGAGAGGGAAGCGAGATTTTCGGGCGCGGCGGCGTGCGCGCAGAGGCGGAGATGATGGGCGTTCCGTTTCTGGGCGAGATACCGCTTCACCCGTCCTTGCGGGTTGCCAGCGATGAAGGCCGGCTGGTGGCGCTGGAAGACGGGCCGCTGGCCGGAGCGTTCGAGCGCGCCGCCAGCGCCATGCTGGAGACGGCGCGGACGGCGAACCGCCCGGCGCCAGAGATCGTGTTCGAGGACTGAAGGCTTACTGCCAGCCAATATCCTCAAGAAACGCCCGCACATCGGCTGACGTCTCGACCGGGTATTCCTCCATCAGCGCGTGGCCAGCGCCGTCATAGGTGACAAGGCGGGCATGGGGCATGACGCTTTCAAAGCGCGGGGCATGGCTCACCGGAACAACGGTGTCAGCAGTGCCCCATAATATGAGGGCAGGGGCCTCAATGCTGGCCAGCAGGGGTTCCGGGTCTGGCAGGGTGAATTGCTGCAGCCGGGCGATGAGGGCTTCACCGATGCCGGGCTGGCGCATCATCTGGCCGATCTGGGCGATACGGTCCTCGGTCAGACGTGACGGATCGCCGTATAATGTCTGCGTGGCCATGCGGATACCGGCATCCGGGGCGAGGCGCAGATACAGCTGAACCGGGACAGGTACCTCTACCGGCTCGTCGCCGACATTATTGATCGAATAGCCACCGGGGCTAACCAGAACGAGGCCTGCCACGCGCTCAGGGTGGGCCGCCGCGTAGCGCCATGAGACGAGGCCGCCGAGCGAGCTGCCGCCAATGACAAAGCGGTCCAGCTCCAGCGCGTCCAGAAGCTCGGCGACCTGCGCAGCCGTGTCCCCGTTGGAATAGGCGCCATCAGGATGCGGGCCGGTGACGCCGTGGCCCGGCAGGTCGAAACGTATGATCCGGTAGTCATCGGACAGCGCCTCGGCCCAGCCGTCAAAGCTTTCCAGAGAGTGCGAAAAGCCGTGGATCAGGACGATGGCAGGCGCGGCTGCAGGGCCGTCCTCGCGTACCCGCCAGCTCATGCCTGCGGCCTCCACCGTGCGTTCGCCGGCAGATGGGGCAGGGGGCTCGGCCGGTTCGGGCGTGCGGGTCAGCCACGCGAAGAGCGCGATGGCGGCAACGCCAAGCAGGAGGAGTATGCCGAGAATGGTGAGAAGAGCGTTGCGCATCAGTCGATATCTCTCAAAAACGCGTCAATCGCGTCGCGGGCGGGGGCTTCGGTGAGCAGCGGCGCGTGACCGACGCGCGGCACCTCGACGGCGGTAAAACGCGGATGACGATCCGCCATCCGGGTCAGGACCTCGCGTGACAGCAAATCGCTGATTTCGCCGCGTATCCCCAATACCGGCACCAGCGACAGAGCGTCGAACAGAGGCCACATGTCCGGCGGCGCGGCGCCTTCCGGTTCGCGGAACGGTGCGGCGATTTGCGGATCGTAATCGAGTTCCACGCGCCCGTTCGGCAGCTCTCGGCACGTGCGCCGGGCGAAGGCCAGCCAGAATTCCTCGCCTGTTTCGTCGGGGAAGGCCTCGCCATTGACGGCGCGCACGGCTGCGGCAGCTTCCTGCCAGCTATCCATCGGCCCCTTGGCCCGCCCGACATAACCGGCAATGCGGTTGAGGCCTGCCGGGTCCAGCTCAGGCCCGATATCGTTCAGTACCGCACCTGCCAGCATGTCCGGGCGCATGGCTGCCGCAATCATGGTCATGATGCCGCCCATTGAGGTGCCGACGGCAACGAAGCGCTCAATGCCTTCCTGATCGAGCAGGCCAAACAGATCCTCGACATAGACCTGCGGGCTATAGCTTTCGGGTGGCGTGCCCCGGTCTGACAGACCACGCCCGCGCACGTCTATGGCAATGACGCGGCGTCCTGATGCCGCTATGCGCGGCGCGACATCCTCGAAGTCCTTGCTGTTGCGGGTCAGGCCGTGCAGGCAGACCACCGGCAGGGCGCCGCTGGGCTGGTCAGGCTCATAGTGACGAAAGGCGGTCTTGATGCCATCAGGCGCCGTATGGAAGTGCTGCGTAAACCCGCTCATGTGTTGTCAGTTCCGCCATTCTTTTGCGCCCGTGAGCGCTCCTGCAGGTACAAGATGCCAGCGGCGATGAAGCCGGGCATGCGCTCGTGCACGCTGGCGATGTCCGATGACTTGCAAAGGCCCTTCGACAGCACATCTATCCGGCCCGTCTGCGCGAAGGTGAGCACCAGCACGCCCGACAGGAAATGATAGCTCCAGAACAGGTCTTCCTCCGTGCAGTCCGGGATTTTCGGACGCAGCGCTTCGAGAAACCGGATCACGATGGGATCGAAATACTTGTTCATCACCGCCGCGCCCCATTCGGGCGTGTTGGTGATCTGGCCGATCAGCGCAAAATAGCTCTTCCAGCCTGGCCCGCCATTGGCGGTGCGGTCCAGCAGGGGATGAGTGAACGCGTTGATGATCTCCTCCACCGTCGGGCCATCAGGGCCTGCCTTGGCCTCCAGCTCTTCGAGTTCTTTCAGGCGGATGGCGTTCAGCTCGGTGGCGCGCCGCAGCAGCACCTCGTCGAACAGCTCGCGCTTGCCGCCGAAATAATACGTCACCAGCGCGGGATCGGCGCCTGCCTTGCGCGCAATTTCGCGCACGGTCACGGCGTGAAAGCCGGTCTCGGCGAAGAGCGATTCTGCGGCGTCCAGCAGGGCCGCGCGGGTCTTTTCGCCGCGGCGGTTCTGCGGGCGGGTTCTGGTACGGGTTGCCATGGCCCGACTTTTAGCCGGTTCGCCGCGCGCGTCGATGGCAATCTGTTGCCGCATAGCCTCACTCCTCAGCAGATGGATTGCGCCGAGTGTGATACCAATTGACATTTCATTCAACGTTGAAAGTAATTCGCCGTGAGACGCTTGGCAGGGATCAGGCGCCAGATGATTCGATTGGGAGGATCACCATGAAAACGAAACTGCGCACATTCGGTGCTGCGGCCGTACTGGCCAGCGTGTCACCGCTTGCTTTCATGACGCCTGCGGCTTTTGCCCAGGAGCAAGGCGCCAGCGCCAACCGCGAAGTGATCGTGGTCACGGCGCGCCGGACCGAGGAAAGCCTCCAGGACGTTCCCGGTGCGGTGTCTGCGTTCTCTGAAGCCGCGCTGGAGCGTATCGACGTTACGGACCCCAGTGGCCTGCAAGGCGCGGTCCCGAACCTGAACATCGTTCAGGGGCGCGGCTCGTCGAACGCCACTAACATCTATATCCGCGGCGTAGGCCAGCCTGATGCGCTGCAGACCTTTGATCCGGCGGTCGGCTTCTACGTCGATGATGTTTACTTCTCGCGTATCCGTGGCACGCAGCTGGACCTGTTCGACATTGAACGCATCGAGGTTCTGCGCGGCCCGCAGGGCACGCTCTATGGCAAGAACACCATTGGTGGTGCCCTTCGCGTCATCACCCGCCGTCCCAGCCAGGAGACGCGCGGCCAGTTCCAGGTTGGTCTTGGTAATTACTCGCTCTGGGAAGCACGCGCTTCGGTCTCCGGCGGCCTTGCCGAAAACCTGGCCGGCAGCGTCGCCCTGTTTGGTACGGGCCGTGACGGTTTCGTCACCAATCCCGTCACTGGCGAAGAGTATAATGACCGCAACGCCTCGGCGGCACGTGTGGCGCTGGCCTGGGATGCGGCCCCGAACTTCACCGTCGACTGGAATGCCGACTGGTCGCGCGAGAACAACGCGCTGGTTATGGGCCAGCCGATCAATACGCTGACGACACTGTTCGGCGTGCCGATCTTCCCGGTGCCGGCCCAGGTTCCCGCGTATGACTTTACGGGTGTGGCTACGCCGGGCCTGCCGAACTCCACGGAAATGACCCATTGGGGTACCGCGCTCACCATGAACTGGGAGTTGTCGGACAATCTGACGCTTCGCTCGATCACGGCTTACCGTGAGCTGGAGTACGAAGATTACATCGACATCGACGCGACCGCGCTCGAAACCGGCGATGTGCTTGTTGCGGTAGACCAGGACCAGGTCAGCCAGGAATTCCAGCTGAACTACGAAACAGAGCGCCTGACGGTGGTCAGCGGCCTGTTCTACATGCTGGAAAACATCACCTCGCACCAGGAAGCGTTTGCCGATGACCTGCTGACCGGGCCGGGCGGCTTTACCTTCCTGCGCACCATCGACGATGATCTGGAGACCCGCAGCTGGGCGTTCTACGTGAATGCCACCTATGCGCTGACGGACCGTCTCTCCGTGACCGCCGGTGTGCGTTATACCGACGAGCAGAAGGATTATTTCCGCACCACTTCGACCTTCTCGAATTTCCCGGGTCTCACGGTCGACCCGGCTCTGGCCTTCACGATCCGCGATAGCTGGACCAACACCTCGCCGATGGTGTCGCTGGACTATCGCGCGTCCGACAATGTGCTGCTCTATGGCCGCGTGTCCCAGGGCTTCAAGTCCGGCGGTTTCAATGGCCGTGCGAACAATCCGGGCGAACAGGCTCCGTATAATCCGGAAACCGTCACCTCCTATGAGCTGGGCGTCAAAACCGACTGGCTCGACAACACGCTGCGCGCCAACTTCACCGTCTTCTACAACGATTATGAAGACTTCCAGGCGCGTGTGTCGGGCCTCGTGACCGATCCGGGGACCGGCCTGCCGGTGCCGCAGCTGACGGTGCTCAATGCCGGTAGCCTCGAGATTTCCGGCTTTGAAGTAGAGCTGGCCTGGAGCCCGGTGCCTGAACTGATGCTGGACGCCCAGATCGGCTATCTGAATGCGGAGTACGGTGAATTCGAAGACGCCCGCTTCACCAATTTCGGTGGCAGCCGCGCTTTCCAGACCCCGGCCTTCTCGCCGGAATGGACGACGCGCCTGGGTGCGGCCTACGATTTCGACCTTGCCGAGCATGGCACGCTGCGCCTTGCCGGTTCGGCTCGCTATCGCTCGCGCATGGCGCTGGCGGTGGACAACACCCCGGTAAACTCGAATGTCGAGATCGAGGGCCTGTTCCAGGATGCCTACTGGCTCTATGACGCCAATGCGGTCTGGACTAACCGGAACGGCAATTACTCTGTCGGTCTTTATGGCCGCAACCTCGCCGATGAAGTCTATCGCACTGACGGCCAGGACTTCTCCTCAGTGGGCAATATCCGCACCGTCTACTATGGTGCGCCGCGTACCTGGCGTCTGGTTTTCACCGCACGCTACTAGGACGGAATACAGGCCGGGGGACGGCTGGAATGACGCCGCCGGATGCTTTGCAGCTCCGGCGGCGTTTTTCTTTTGCGCCCTGCCATCAGCCCGTCAAAATACACCAAAGAGATGTTGGCGAGACCAGCACGGGCAAACCTGACTGCAAGGGGAGATATCCATGAGTGAGACGCTGCCGGGCGCGCCGGGTGTGGCCGCTGCCACCACCGTGCCAAAACCGCCATCCAACCTGTATCGCGGGTATGTGATGGTCATGCTGTTTCTGGTCTATGCGTTCAACTTCCTCGACCGGCAGATCATTTCCATCCTCGCCATCCCGATCCGTGAGGAGCTGGGGCTGGATGACCGCCAGCTTGGCCTTCTGGGCGGTATCGCGTTTGCGCTGCTCTATTCGGTGCTGGGCGTGCCGATCGCGTGGCTGGCCGACCGCACCAACCGGGTCTGGATCATCACCATCTCGCTGGGGGTCTGGAGCGGCTTCACAGCCCTTTGCGGCATGGCACAGAATTTCTGGCAACTCTTCGGTGCCCGTGTCGGCGTAGGCGTTGGTGAGGCGGGCGGTGTTGCCCCGTCCTACTCCCTCATCGCGGACTATTTCCCGCCGCAGGCGCGCGCACGCGCGCTGGCCTTCTATTCGCTTGGGATTCCGCTGGGCAGCGCGTTTGGCGTCATCGCAGGCGCACAGATCGCCAGCGGCAATATCGGCGAGGGGCTGGACTGGCGCTGGGCGTTCATCATCGTAGGCGTTGCGGGCATTGCTTTGGCGCCGATTTTCCGCCTGACGGTGCGCGAGCCAGCGCGCGGACAGCTTGATACGGTGAAGATGGATGCCAAGGCGGCCAAGCCCAGCTTCTTTGCCGTTATCCGGGTCCTGCTGAAAAAGCCCGCCTTCTGGTTCCTCACCTTCGGGGCGGCGTGCTCATCCATGATGGGGTACGGCGTGTTCTTCTGGGTGCCAAGCTTCCTGGCGCGTTCCTACGGGCTGGACCTGGTCACCACGGGCTGGATGTTTGGCGGTCTCCTCATTATCGGCGGCGCAGCCGGGATCATCCTTGGCGGTTTCATCTCCGACTGGGTCGGCAAGAAGTCCAAGGCCTGGTATGCGCTGGTTCCGGGCATCGCCTTCCTGTTCACCATGCCCTTCTATGCAGTGGGCGTGCTGGCGCCGAATGCCACCATCGCCTTCTTCGTCTTCATCATCCCCAATGCGCTGGCGCTGGCCTGGCTGGGTCCGGTGCTGTCTGCCTTCCAGAACCTTGTGCCTGCGTCGATGCGCACCGTGGCCTCCTCCATCTTCCTGCTGATCAACAATCTGCTGGGGATCGGCGTCGGCATCTACGTGCTGGGCGAGTTGTCGACCATGCTGATGCCAACTTTTGGCGATGAATCGCTGCGCTACTCCATCCTGATCGGTTCATGCCTCTATCTGGTGGCCGCAGGCTTCATGTTCCTTGCGGCGCGCTGGCTGCCGAGGAACTGGGAGGGATAGTCCCTGCCGTTCGCGTCAAGAAAAAGCCCCGGAGCAGCGCGCTCCGGGGCTTTTTCATGTTGCGGCGTGCGTGCGCTAGGCGGCTTCAGACGCCTGGGTCTGCAGCGACTCGGCAAACACCTTGGCGACATCATCACGGGCGGTTTCGCCGCTGGCGGCAAACACTTCGCCGTTCAGGGCAAGGGCGGCATCTGCGTCACCGACTTCCTTGCCGGAGACTTCGGCCAGCATGGCGAGTGACTCGCCCGCAGCGAAGATCGGGCGGCCGCTGGCAAACATGTCCTGGAGAAGGCGCAGCGCAGCATTGGAATCGTTCAACGCGTCGACCGCGCGCCGGCCACCGGGAAGTACCAGCCCCGCGCCCTCATCAGCCGAGACATCCTCAAAGCCCGTATCGACGACGAAGTTCATCTCCTCGCCGGTTTCCGTGCGCCCGGACACCAGCGCGCGGGCGCTGGATGCGACTTTGAGCTTGTAGCCGGAGCGCTCGGCAGCGCTGGCCGCAGCATTCAGGTCAGGCACGGAGAAGCCCGGAGCAGCAAGCGCCAGAATGGTGCCAGCCTCGCCCACACGGGCAATATCGAGACGCGGTTCGCGATTGTGACGGTAAGGACGTTTTGATGGGGTCATGAATCCTCCTGGGCCCGCGCGCCCTCGCGCAAGCCTGCTTGTGAACAGATATATATGGGTAACGTGTAAGCTAGGGACTCGATCCCGGCGATACAACGCCGTACCGCAGGAATTCGTGTGACAAACTAGTGAGAAGAGGCGGGTATGACCCAATAAGAAAGCGCTCCTGCCGGGGAACAGGAGCGCTGGAAGAGTTACAGGTTGGTCAGTCAGGAACTGAGCCTGACATCACAATACGCGCCAGCAGGCAATCAACAAAATAAATAATTTTGCTGGCGCCGATTGCCTGCGTCTATTGCGCGGCAGTTGCAGGCCGTAGGGCCCGGTCACTGGCTGCAGCGCTCAACAGGGCTGTTCCGGCGATGGCGGCAATGGAAATGCGCAGAATGATCTCACCCGAGACAGCGGTGAGCATCGTCACGCTGCCGCCGATGACGATGCAGACGACCAGAACCGGCAGGGTGGTCCGCCCGGTACGGATGAAAACCTGACGAGCCGTTGCATCGCCCAGAACGTCCAGTTTCCAGCGCTGGCGGGCGAAGATGACGATCCAGACCCACAAGATCAAGGTAACCAGCCAGACGCCAAAGCCGATGCCGGAGGCAAGATAACCGGCACCCAGGCCGGCGCCGCCAATCAGGGTGAGCGCTTCGCCGCCTTGCCAGGCGATAACGGCAATGCCGTTAAGGCGCGTCATCAGACGGATGGTCTGTACGCTGTCTTCGGGACTTTTTTGCCCTGACATGCCCTTCCTCCCCGTCGGCGGTGGCAGGGCGCGAAATGCTCTAGGCGAGCCGAATCTCGCGCAGCCGCTCCATAAGATACTCATGAGCGGTGATGGGCTGCAAATAGCGGTCCGGATTATCCACGCTGACGCATTGCGGCAGGGTCTTGATCTCCACGTCCGGCGCAAAGTGCAGGAAGTAGGGCGTGGAGTAGCGCGAGAAGGCCATGCGCTCCGCGCTGGGGTTCACCACGCGGTGGGTGGTGGAGGGCAGGACATGGTTGGTCAGGCGCTGCAGCATGTCGCCCACATTGACCACCAGAGCTCCCGGCGGCGGGTTGATGGCCAGCCACTCGCCAGAGCGGGTTTTCACCTGCAGACCCGCTTCCTCCGCGCCCAGAAGCAGCGTGATGACATTGATGTCCTCATGCGCACCGGCGCGCACGCCGTCGGGCTCGCCCTTTATTGGCGGGTAGTGCAGGAGGCGCAGGATGGAGTTGCCTTCGGCGACGCGCGCCTCGAACCAGTTTTCCGGCAGGTCCAGATGGCGCGCGATGGCTTTGAGGAGCACGCGTCCCATCGCGTCCAGTGCATCGAACAGGTCTCTGGTGGCTTCATCAAACCCGGCGACCGCGTCCACCGATACATTGGCGGGCATCACGTCAGAGAAGCGATGGCCTTGCGGCAGGTCGCGGCCCCGGTGCCAGAACTCCTTCAGGTCCACAGCCGCAGCGCCCTTGGCCGCTTCCACACCGAACGGGGTGTAGCCGCGCTGGCCGCCGCCGCCGGGCTGGTGATATTGCCGCTTGGTCGCATCGGGCAGGGCGAAGAAGGCCTTGGTCTCGGCAACCGCCCGGTCGATCACGCCCTGATCGATGATGTGGTCGGACACCACTGCAAAGCCGAACTCGCGGAATGAGCCGCACAGCGCATCGGCAAAGCCCTGCGGGTCGCGCGCAGCCTGAGCGAAGGAGACGGGCTTTATCAGGTCTTGCAGGATGGCGGTCATGGCGGGGCCTTGGAAAGCTGAATAGCGGGGCAGGGGATTTAGCGCGTCTATTGGCAGAGATGAAGTGTGCTCGCCCTTGACGATGCAGCAGGCGAGGCCGACTTGCTAGCGCGAGCATTGCCGCACCCTCGCTTCCAAAGGAGCCCATCATGGCGCAAGCCCCCATCGAGCTGTTCTACTGGCCCACGCCGAACGGGTGGAAGATATCGATCGCGCTGGAGGAGATGGGGCTGCCTTACGTGATCCGGCCGGTGAATATCGGCACCGGAGAGCAGTTCAGGCCGGAGTTTCTCGCCATCAGCCCGAATAACCGCATGCCCGCCATCACCGACCCGCAAGGCCCGGACGGCAAGCCGATCTCCGTCTTCGAAAGCGGCGCGATCCTGCAATATCTCGCCCGCAAGACCGGCAAATTCTATGGCGCGAACGCGCGCGAGCAGGCCGAAGTGGACCAGTGGCTGCACTGGCAGATGGGCGGGCTGGGGCCGATGGCAGGCCAGGCGCACCATTTCCGCTCCTACGCCAAGAAAATCGAGCCGGATGAGACGAAGCTTGAATACGGCGCGAACCGCTACACCAATGAGGTGAACCGGCTCTACGGCGTGATGGACCGGCGGCTGGCGGACAGGGAGTATCTGGCGGGCGCCTATTCCATCGCCGACATGGCCGCCTGGCCGTGGATATTGCCCGAGGGGCAGGGGCAGAACCTTGACGACTTCCCCAATCTGAAAGCCTGGGTGGAGCGGCTGAAGCAGCGCCCGGCCCTGCGCCGGGGCCGCGATGCGGGCAAGGAGCTGCGCTCCAACCTCGCCGAGGATTCAGAGGAAGCCAAAAAGGCCCGCGCGATCCTCTTCGGCCAGAAGGCGCTTTGATTGCTTTTCCCTCGTCCTTCGAGACGTTCGCTTCGCTCACCCTCAGGATGAGGGGAAAAGCAAACCCGAAGCCCTCATCCTGAGGAGGCCAAAGGCCGTCTCGAAGGACGAGGGCGATCTGACCTTCCCCCATCCCGCCCGTCATGCTTGGATAGGGCGTGCGCAAGGGGGAAAGCGTGGCACGGGGATCGAAATACAGTCTTCGCAGGATTGAGGCGCGCGCGCGGCGCGTACGAACCCTGCGTGAAGCAGGGCTGGGACGCCGTGTCCTGTGGCGGAGCTGGCAGCTGGCGGCGTCCAGCGTCAGGCCAGCGGTTTTCGTCTTGCTCGTGTCCCTTGCCGGTTTCTGGGTTTTCGATGGGCTGCGCCATTTAAATCCTGCCGCAGATGCCACAACCCGCGCCGGACGGGTGAATGATGCCTTTGTATCGCTGGCGCCCGATGCGGCCGCAGCGGCCAGTCTCTGGAGCCGTGAGCTGGAGGTGGCCATGCAGCCGCGTGCCGGTCTGCCGCCTGACAATGCGCTGGCAGCGAGCCTCCTGGCCGCATTTGAGCCCATTGCTGGCCGTGAACGGTTCTCCAGCATGTTGTGGGCCGAACTGCATGCCCGGCCACCGCGCGAGGCCGAAGCCGTTCTTCGGGCCTTGCCGGTCTGGGTCAGGACCCGCGAACTGGAGACGGCCTGGGCCAGCCGGGCGCCGCAGCTGGACACTCAGATCGCCAGTGTGATGGCGCCCGCGGCGGTAAGAGCCCGCATCGACCGTGCCTCGCGCCTGTACGACGCTCTGGAGCTGTCACAGGCCGCGTTTTTTGCAGGCCACGAGGAGGGCGCCCTCAATCTTGCCCTGCTGCCGGGGCTGTCGTCCGGGGCAGGTGAAATGTGGCTCGCGTCTGACGGCGCCGTGCTTCAGGCAGATTGTTCCGGCGAACAGGCGCTGGCGTGTGCCTTGGCGCGTGTCGGCCGCGATACCGGCGCAGGACAGGGCGCGCGTATTCTGCGCGCGGCCCTGCTGACAGGGCATGCCGGTGAGGCGTTTGCTGCCAGCCTTCGGGCCCTGGACGGGGACACGCTTCGCGCCATGGCCAGTGAGCTGGGCGCGGTGGCGCGCTACACGTCGAACATTGATGCCATCCGGCTGACTGCCCTGCTGGAAACGCCCCAGGACGCTGCGCGCCTGCGCCGCCTGTCGCTGGAGGCGGGACCGCGTACGCTGGCACTGGCGCATTTCCATGGACGCGATGCGCTGGCGCTGGACCGTGGCGAGCAGGCCGGTTCGCGCATCACCGCTGAGGCATGGGAGCGATTTGTGCTCGCGGGCGTGTTTGCGGCGCTGGCCTTTGGCATTGTGCTGGCTGCGCTAGTGTCCGCGTTCAGTGTGCGCGTCACCGGGCGGGCGGGCCTCGGCCAGCGCATCGATATTGCAATGCGTGAGTTACTTCTTGGTAGGAAAACCTAACGAAAATAAATGCTTAAAATGCATTATTCTTAGTTTGCCTTAACCCTGTGGATACCATTCCCCGCGATTATGCTCTCACACAAACGCGAAACATTGCGTGGGTGGTGGGGTGTCAATCACGGGTTCGAGACGAGGGCAAAGCCCCGCAGAACCCAAATGGAATGGGGAAGACAAATGGCTTTCACTGATGTGGAAACCCGTCAGGTTCACGACGCGATCAATACCGATCCGACCGGCGAGGACCTTTGCAAGCTCGGCCTGCTCTACTCGACGGGCCAGGGCGGTGTCATCGACTATGTCGAGGCGCACAAATGGTTCAATCTGGCCGCGCTGATGGGCTCTGAGCCTGCCAAGCACTACCGCAAGGAAGTGTCGAGCGAGATGGGCACCGAAGACATTGCGGCGGCACAGCGTGCTGCGCGCGAGTGGCTTTCCACCCGTCACTAGGCCGATCTGTCCGATCAGTTCCGGGTGGCCTCGAACAGCAGGTAATTGAACCCGGAATCCAGGGGCAGGATGCCGCGGATATACTGGTCGACGAAGACATTGACCTCGGCGATGCCTGAGCGCGGCACGAATACGACATCGTGGCGGGCAAGAGGGATCATGTCGGCGGGCTGGCCGCGCAGTGCGGCCCTGACATCGACCGTGCGCATCATCGCGCCGCCATCAGGCGCGCGCCGCAGCACGACCACGGAATTACGCCGAGCGGTGGTCTGAAAGCCGCCCGCAAACATGATGGCTTCCAGCACGCCTGTCCGGCCATCCGGCAGCGGGTAGGGGCCGGGTGCGTTTACTTCGCCGCCCACCAGAATGCGCTGAGAGCCAAAGCTCAGCGGGCGGACTTCGATAATCGGATCACGCAGCACGCGCGCATAGCCGTCTGCGATGGCCCGTGCGGCCTCTGGCGCCGTCTTCTGCGACACCATCACGCCGCCAACCAGCGGCAGGCTGGCGCGCCCGTCCGGGCCGATTTCCACTTCGCGCGACAATTCCGGCGCCGTGTGGACCGTTACCTCGATCGCATCGCCGGGATAGAGCCGGTAAACCGGATCGCCGCCGCTCCAGGTCTGGAAGCGCGAGGGCTCGAAGCTGGCGGTCTGGCGTGCCCGCCCGCCGCAGGCGGAAAGGCCGATTGCTGCACTGCCAGCCAGCAGGGCTGCGAGCGCGTTGCGCCGGGTCCAGTCAAATTCGGCCATGGGCTGCCACCTTCGAGTCGCTTGTACTTGATAAAGTGTAGCCTTCTGCGAGCCGGGCTAAGAAAAAATTAAGCGCACCCCCGCCAGATGTGCGTCATGGAATCAACACGTGGATCGGGCACAGGAAATTCTGGCCCGGCGGGACATGCCCGCCGGGAGCTGGACCTGTTTGACCTGCTGGCTCTGGCATGGTCGCAGAAACTGCTGATCGTCATCGTTTTCGTTCTTCTTTTCGTGCCGATGGCGGCTGCAGCCTGGTTTGTGCTGAAGCCCGAATACGTTGCCCAGTCACGGCTGCTCGTGCTGCTAGATCAGGAAGATCAGGCACCGGGCGCGGCAGGATCCGGCGGCGCGTTCACACTTGATCAGGTGCTTCAGTCTGAGGCTGAAATTCTCAACTCCGAGACGGTTCGCCGCCTCGCCATCGAGCGTCAGGGCGGTTCGCCGCAGCCTTCGGTGCTGCGGGAAATGCGTACCAGCTTCAAGGTCGAGCGGGCTCCGCATGCCAGCGTGCTGCATGCCAGCTATGGCGGGGAGACACCGCAATCGGCAGCCAATGTGCTCAATGCCATCGTGGATGCCTATCTGGCCTATCGCCGTGAAGTGCTGGTCGAAGACGGCGCTGATGCGCTGGGCCAACGTCTGGCCGCTGCCGAGATTGCCGCCGCCATAGCCGAGACCAATCTGCGCACGTTCCTGACCGAAAACGCCATTGTCGATTTCCAAGCCGAGCGACTGGCGCTGGTTACCCGCATGACGGAGCTGGAAAACTCTCTTCTGGCTGCGGAGGCGGCCACGCAGTCTGCCCGTGGGGGCGCTGCAGCCCTTTCGCAGCGCCTGCAGGACATGCCGCAGTCCATTGAACTTTATGTTGAAAATGACGTCACCGGGCAGCTTCTGGCGTTGGACGTACGCCGCCGTGAGCTGAGCTCACGTTATCAGGATGACGCTCCGCCCGTGCAGGCGCTGGACCGCGAGATACGGGCCTTGCGTGAGCTCGTGCAGTCTGGCGGAGCCGATGGGGCCGGGCAGCGGCGCACGGGCGCCAATCCGGTCTATCAGGAACTGGATACGGCCCGGCTGCAACGGGAGGCGGAGGCTGCTGCGCAGGCGCGCCTTGCGGCCACATTGCGTGCCCAGCTTGATGCGGCGCGGTCCCAGGCTGACCGGCTTGCGGGGCTGGCAAGCCAGTATGACCGGCTGAGCCGCGAGGCATCCTCACGCGGAGAGGCGGCGGGGCGTCTCGCCCTCCAGTTTGCCGCGGCTTCATCGCGCCGGGGCGGTGCCTCCGGCATTGCTGACTCGGTGCGTATCGTCGAACGGGCGACCCCGCCGGCGCAGGCGCGCTCCTTGCGCACTGCGGCCATCGGGGCAGCGGGCATACTGGCGCTCGGTGCGGCCGTTCTGCTGGGGCTGCTGAAAGGCTATTTCGTTGCCACGCGCGACCCGCGCGCCCTTCGTCCGGTATCGCGGCGTGAGCAGGATGATCTGGCCGATGCCCATGTCGAGCCGGCGCCAGCGCCCTACCGGCAGGCGGCCAGCACAGCCCCGGCGCCGCGCACGCAAGGCGGTCAGCGCGCCGCGCATGTTGAACCTGCTGCAAGACCCCTTGCGGTGCTGGCCCGCGTGCGGGATTTTGATCCGGGCGCCATGCACGGGTCAGGGCACGCATGACCGGGCCCCGGCATGAGCTGCCCGCGCAGCCGCTAGCGGAGACAGACGGCGTGAATCCGTTCGCCACAGAACTTGCCGATCTGGCACGCCGGCTGGCGCCTCCCGGTGCGCCGGGCAAAGTTGTCATGATGCTTGGCATCACCGCCAAGGCCGGTACGTCCAGCGTCGCCGCCGGGCTGGCGCGCGCCGCTGCGGTAGAAACCGGCGGGCCGGTCTGGCTCGTGGATCTCGATTTTGCCAATAATCCGCAAGCCAGCCGCGCGCGGCTCAATGGCTCGGCCTATTCCACCGAAATCGGAGCCGAACCGTTCTGGACGGCGGAACCGGCCGGAACGGGGCGTCTGGTACTGCGCAAGCTGGAAGCGGCCTATGTGCTGGTCACGCGTTTCCAGCACAAGCCGGGTGAGATGGAGCGCCTCGTCTACAAGCGCGCGCCGGGCTACTGGCAGCAATTGCGCGCCATGGCACCGCTTAGCGTGGTAGATGTGCCGCATGGCTCACCGGCCATAGCCGCGGTCGCGCCTGATCTTGACGGCGTGATCCTTGTGGCCAATGCACGGCGCGACAAGCGCGCCGATGCCGAACGCCTTGCCGCTCATATCGAAAAGCTGGGCGCAAAAGTGCTGGGCGTGATCGTGAACCGCGCCCATGACTGGCAGGGTGAGGCGAGGGGAGCCGCGCAATGAACGCGCTCCACCGGGCGGATATCTGGCGCTCGGCGTTTCCCCGCCTGACCTTCCTGCCCTTGCTGGAAGCGGCGCTGGCTGTTCTGGCCATCTTGTTGTTCTCGCAGGCCTTGCTGGGGCCCTTACTGGTCGATCCGCTAAAGCCGGATGCGGCCGAAGCGCTGCGTCTGGTCTGGCTGCCGGTCTATGGCGTGACGCTGATCCTGATTGCCATGCGGCCTCTGGCCTTCCTGGAGACGGCGTTCAGGGCCTGGCCGCTTGTGCTGCTGGCGGTGCTGGCCGGATTGTCCACCTTCTGGTCGATCGATCCTGACATCACCTCGCGCCGCGCGCTGGCACTGGCCATGACGACCCTGTTCGGCCTGTGGCTGGCATCGCGCTTCGACTGGAAATCTCTCCTGACCATTCTGGCTGTCAGCTTTGCCATTTTGATGATGGGCAGCGCGATTGCCGGGGCATTGGTGCCGGGTTTTGGCGTGATGCAGCAAATCCACCCCGGCGCATGGCGCGGCCTGTGGTGGGAGAAGAACACGCTGGGCGCGATGATGGGCTGGGCTGTGCTGGCCTTTGTGGGCGCGGCGGCGTTCGATGCAAAGCGCCGCATGCTCTGGCTGGCCCTCGTGATCCCGGCGCTGGCTCTGGTCCTGCTCTCCACCTCGCGCACGGCGCTGCTGGCAAGCTTCATCGCCATTGCCGGGCCGGGCATGATCGCGATGGCGCGCCGGGATGCGGCCTCGTCCGCAATCGCCGTCATGGCCGGCGTGGTGGGGGTGTCGCTAGGCATTCTGGTGCTCGTAATCGGCCCCGGCGTGCTGCTCGAAGCGCTGGGCCGCGATGCGACCTTCACCGGCCGGACAGACATATGGGAGGCGCTGTTTCGCCAGATCCGTGAGCGCCCGCTGCTGGGCTTTGGCTATGGTGTGTTCTGGCAGGTGGAGCTGGGGCCGGCGCACTGGGTGCGGCTGGAAACAAGCTGGCCTGTGCCGACCGCGCATAATGGCTGGATAGAGACCGCGCTCGCCACCGGGTTGGTCGGGGTAGGCATTGCCCTGATCGCCTATGCGGGCGCGCTCGGCAGCGCGGCCATGCGCCTGTTCCGGGGCAATGAGACGTACTGGGCGCTGCCCTTCCTCGTCATGTGGGGGCTTATCAGTTTTTCGGAGAGTAATCTGGCCGAGCAGAACTCGCTCATGTGGGTGATGTTCACCGCAACGGCGGCCAAGCTGGCTCAGCCGCGCGAGGCAGCGCCGTAAAAGCGCGGCGCAAGACGTTCCATCCAGAACAGCTTGCCAAAGCCTTGCACGGCCTTGTCCAGGCAGGCTGCGCCAGCCTCAGGCCCGGCAGCCAGGCGCGCAGGCAAGGCGATCAGTCCAAACACCATTGCCTGCCCCAGACCGACCACCATCCAGCCCAGCAGGCCGGGATAATCGACTTTCGAGCCATGAATGCAGTTCTGGCTGGCACCCTGACCATAGGCGAAGCTGCGCGCCAGCATGTGCGGCCAGCGCGCGCGCTTTCCCTCCACATGCTCGATCACTTCGGCTTTCGCTGACCAGGCAAAACGCACGCCCGCGCTTTGTAGCCCTACGAACAGAAGATCATCCTCCCCACCCATTTCATTGGTGCGCACATCAAATGGCGGATCGGGCAGGGACACCGCGGCCCGGTCGATCAGGGAATTGCCGCAGCCCCAATCCCGGCTACGCAATGCGTCTTCTTGCGGGCCGGTGCGCGCATAGAGGCGTTCCAGAAAGGCCCGCGCGGTCGGGCTCGCGTCCAATGCCAGCGGTGTGACCGGACCGAACACGATGGGACAGTCCATGGCTTCGCGTGTAGCCAGCAGGCTTTCCAGCCATTGCGGCCTGGCCGCCTCGTCATCGTCGAGCTGAGCGATGAAGCGTCCCGTGGCCGTGGCAAACCCGGTATTGCGCGCATTCGCGACGCCGGGGCGCGGCTCATGAACGTAGCGGATAGCAACCGGCGAACTCTTGGTCAGCTGGCTCGCCATATCGCGCGCGCTTGCTGCCGGATCATTGTCCACGATCACGATTTCATCAGGCAGGCGGGTCTGCGCCAGTACGCTCGCCACGGCCCGCGAGAGCCCTTCGGCCCTGCGGAAAGTGGGGATCAGCACGCTGACAGAGGCGTCTTCGCTCATGCCGGTATCCGGGCAGGTGCGCCTGACAGCATGGACAGGGTCTCGCCGACCGTCAGCACGGGCAGGTCCTGCGCGTTCACTTCCGCGCAGATGGTCGCCAGAAAGTCCGGTGTGCAGCCCCATTCGGACGGGTTTTCGCGGACATCATGGCCATAGAAGATCAGCCAGCCCGGTTCGCGCTTCACCTCATGGATAGCCCGCAAGGCCTTGTCCAGACCGGCTTTTCCGCCATCCAGCGCGACGGCTTTTAGCAGGTTCAGATCATCGCCCTTGCGGTTGATGCCATGACGCACCCCGCGCAGCGCGCCATAGCGCGGCTGCAGGGCGCGTTTGATGGCAGGGCTGGCCTCTCCATAGGGAAAGGCAAAGCTGGTGCGCGGGCGCAAAATGCCCAGTTCCATCAGCTCGGCGCAATTGCGTTCGCAATCGTCTGCGAAAACGTCCGCCTCGCAATGACTGGCGTCGAGATGGGCGTAGGTATGACAGGCAATCTCGTGGCCGCGCGCATGCAGCGCCTCGATGTCGGCGCGCTGCATCATCTCGCCCAGATGCGTCGTTGTGCCGAGGAAACCCATCGCGGTGTAGTAGGTGCCGCGCCAGCCACGCCTTTCCAGCATGGGCGCGCCAATCAGCGCAGCCGAACGTGGGAAATCATCAAAGGTGAAGGAGACGATGGGCTCGGTGATGGCCACATCGATCGGCCGCCTTACGCCCGCGCGCGCAGCCACACGGCGCACCTTGCCAAACAGACCGCCTGCGGGCTGGTAGATATCGCTCATGGCGTCACCTCCTTCAGGGCTGCTGCCGCGCACGCGGCCTTGTAGGCTTTCAGCGCCAGTACGCGCGCGCGGGTCGGCAGAGCCTGCGTGCGCGACAATGCCGGTGCCAGCGCCTGCACAGGGCCAGACAGCCGCCACTGTGCAAGCAGGCGTGCAAGACGCGCGCCGGGAAGGCTTGCCTGGTCGGGATGGCGGGCGAGGAAGCGGGCATAATTGATGCCGCCTTCGGCGAATTTTGTGATCAGCCGGTCAACGCTCTGCAGCCCGCCATGGCCTGCCGGATTGTCGACATGGGCGAGGCGTCCGGCCTTGGCGGCGCGTACGGCCCAGTCCACATCCTCCCAGCCCCAGCCGCGATAGGATTCGTCAAACGGTGTGTTGGCCATCAGTGACGATCTGACCGCCATGTTGGAGCCTGCAAAGGCCGATGCCCCGCGTTTGGCGCGGGCCTCGGCATTGTTTACGTCACCGGCGCGGGCGAGGGCGGCATGAACGGCGAACTGGCCTGCCTTGGTCTCTGGCACGAGATAGCCGCCATAGGCGGCGTCAAACTCCGCGCTTTCGAGCAACTCTTTCCAGCGGGCAAGAAAGCCCTCAGGCAGTTCCATGTCTGCGTCCAGAAAGAGCAGCCATTCGCCACTGGCCGCACTGGCCAGCGCATTGCGCGCGCCGGAGCGCTGGATATTGGTATCGGAGCGCAGGATACGCACCGCCCCGTCCAGGACATCGGGATGCGCGGAGAGGCGCTCGAAGACATCTGCGGCGGGTGATCCGTCGTCGAAGAGGACGATTTCCATGTCCGCTCCGGCCTGAGCCAGCAGAGCGTCCAGCAGGGCAGACGGGTCATCGCCGTGAAACGGGATCAGGACGGAGAGGGAGGGCGCGCTCATGCGCCCCTCCATTGCAGGCGGCGCATGGCGGGCATGACGAACACGCTGCGGCACCCGGCAACGTCCAGCGTAAGGGCCACAACCGCGTAGACCAGCACGCCCACCGGCACGTGGAATGCCAGATGCGCGAAGGCCGCTTCCGGCACCGGCAACGCCATCAGCGCAGCCGCCATGATGACGCTGGCGGTCGCGGCCTTCACCCAGTCATCCAGAGGCAAAGAGAGCCGGAAAATACCCCGGCCCATGACCACGCACGCGACGAGTGCGATGGCGTAGGAGAGGACGGTGGCCAGCGCCGCGCCGATCAGGCCCAGCATCGGGATCAGGGCAAGATTCAGCGCCAGGTTCAGGGCCGCACTGCCCGCCATCAGCCCGGCCATGACTTTCGGCCTGCGCCCGATCACGAAGCTCTCATGGAAGACATAGGTCATGAAGCCGTTCAGCATCGCGCCCAGCGCGATCAGCGGCATGATGGGCGCTGCTGCACCGGCCAGGCTTTCGGCGATGAGAAGCCGGGCAAAGGGTTCGGAGAGCAATGCGATGCCGGTCGCGGCGGGGATGGCGATCAGACCCATCAGGCCGGCGGCCTGGCGCAGCACGGCGCGCGCGGCCTCGGCCCCTTCATGCTCGAACGCCTTGATGGCCAGCGGGCCGGCCGTCATGCCCAGCCAGATGAAGATGATGTTCAGCGAGCGGTCCGTAATGCCGTACCCGGCGGCATAGGCACCCGTCGCAGCCTCGCCCATCAGGGCCGCAATGACGAAGCGGTCTCCGGTGGAGAGCAGGTGCTCAAACACCAACGATACCGCCACCGGCGCACCATAGGCAAAGAAGCGCAAAGCCCGGCGCGGCCCGGCGCGGTCACGCTTGGCTTTGGACAGCAGGACCGGAATGTCGATGAGGATGGCCACCAGACAGGCCAGCGCCATGCCCGCAAACGGACCAGCGGGCCCCATTCCGCCTGCCATGATGAAGACGACGCCCAGGCCAAAGCCGGAGCCAAGGATGAAGCTTTCCAGCAGCGCGAAGCGCACTGCCTCGCCCTCCGCCCGGCGGGTTTCGAGCGCGATCATGATGGCCGAGCGCAAGACTTGAGACACCAGTGCGAAGGCGCAGACGGTTTTTAGCTCGGTGCTGATGGGCGCCAGCGCGATGGCGCCGCCAAAGACCACGAGACTCAGAACGGCCAGCGCGCCGTAGAGGGAAAACGCTGTAGCGAGGTGCCCGCCAAGGCGTCCTCTGGCAGTGGCGCGCGCGTGATGGCGCGCGACGGCGGCGTCCAGCCAGGTAAATACCAGTGTCTGCGTGAGCAGGGCGCCGGCGAGTACCAGTGTGTAGCGCCCATAGTCTTCGGGTGACAGGACTCGCGTGAACACCACCACGCTGCCAAATCCGACAAGGATTTGCGCGGCATAGACCGGCAGATAGGTCAGCAGATGGCGGTTCAGCATTATCAGGCGTTCCGGTGCGCTACATCGTCTGTCTGCTAGCAAGCCCGATGCCGGAGCCGCAGCGGAACGCAGCATGCATAACAAGCCTTAAGAACCGCCTTAACCGCACCGGACGGATAAAAACCGTCCCGGTATGGGGCAGGTGCAGCGGAAGCGGGAAAGCGGGGCCGTGCGAATGATTGAAGTCGAGACATGCCGCGCCCCGTCGCTTGGCCAGGCGGAACGTGATGCATGGCGCAGTTTTCAGAACGCTGACCCTGCGCTGGCGAGTCCCTATTTCTCGCTCGGATTTCTCGATGCAATGGCCGCCGTGCGGCGCGATACGCGTGTGCTGGTGATCCGCGAGGCGGGAGCGATCAGGGGCTTTCTTCCCTTTCACAGGGGCGCGATGGGCTATGCGCGGCCGCTGGGCGGGCCTTTGAGCGATCACCATGGCTTTATCGCTGCCCCCGGCGCTGTCTTCGATCTTCACACGGTCCTGCGCAAGGCGGGGCTCAAGGTTTTCGACTTCTTCGGCGCGCTGGGTACGCAGGCGGCATTCCGTGAGCACGCGCAGGAGGTGGACGGCTCCTGGGTGATTGACCTGTCGGGTGGTTATGAGACGTGGCTCGACACGCGCAGCGGTGTCGAGCCGAAGGCCTTCCGCAATCTGCGCGCCCGGCGGCGCAAGCTGGAGGAAGAGACCTCCAGATTCCAGTTCCGTGTAGACGATAATCGCCCGGAAGTGCTGGCAAAAGCGCTGGAATGGAAGTCGGCCCAGTACCGGCGAACGGGCCATTTCGACGTGTTCTCGGTGGGCTGGACGCGCAAGCTGATCGACGTGCTGCTTGGCAGCGGGCTCGACAATGCGTCAGGGCTGGTCTCGAGCCTTGAAATCAACGGCCAGCTTGCCGCCGCTCATGTGGGCATGCGTTCGGACACCGTCCTGCACTACTGGTTCCCGGTGTATGACCCGGAATTTTCAAAGCTGGGACCGGGGCTGAACCTGCTCATGCAGATTGCGCGTGAACTATCGGCTGAGGGTCTGCGCGAAATCCATCTCGGCCCGGGTGAGTATGACTTCAAGCGGGAATTGGCCAGCTGGCAGTTTCCGCTAGCATCGGGCTATGCAACCGCGCCATCGCTGGCTGGTGCAGCGCGGAGAATCGCCGACCGGATCGAAAATGTCGCCGAGAGCCTGCCGCTGGGGCCGGTCTCCACCCTTCCGGGCCGGGCCTTCCGGCGTATCGACCGCTACGCTGCCTTCCGGGCCGCATGACAACCCGGCGCAATCTGCTGGCCGCTGGCGGGGCTCTGGCCAGTTCTGCCTTCGCCCCGCCGGGGCTGCGGCTTGCGTCCTACGATCCATCGCCGTCTGGCCGGATGGCCTTGTGGGACAATGGCACCGGCCCGCACTTGCGCGGGGCCGTCTTTGCCCAGCGGCGCGTCTATCCTGAGCTAGATGGCACAACGTTTCTGGGGCCGGGACCGCTGGGCGCGCCTGTCTCCCAGGCGGCGCTGGATTCGCTGGCCGAGGCAGGGGCTAATCTGGCCGTCTGGTCTGGCGCTGGCATGTTCGCCGAAACGGGCAACTTTGGCGTTGATCCGGCGATTGAGGACCATATCGGGCGCTGGCTGGATATGTGTCAGCGCGCCGGCCTCTACACCGTCATCGGCTTTCGCACCGGGCCGGGGCGCAGCGCCTTTGCCTTCCATCCCGATGATGACTGGTATCCGCGCCGCCTCCTGAACAACTCGCTGTGGCACGATGAGGAGGCACAGGCCGCCTGGGTGGCCATGTGCCTGCATGCGGCGCGCAGATTTGGTTCGCATCCGGCTCTGGCGGGCATTCTGGCGATGGTCGAACCCAATGGCAGTGATCTGGGCCACCCTTCTGTCTGGCCGGCAATCGCTGCCGCGATTGACCGCAACTGGCCGCAAGCCCCTGGCGTGCCGCTGATCCTAAGCCCCGACCGCTGGGCGCGGGCAGAGGCGCTGGGCGCCATGCAGAGCGCATCTGCGCACACAGTCATCAATGTGCATGACTATGCCCCGTGGGAATATACCCATCAGGGCGCGCGGGCCGGTGTGCGCCTCAATGATGATGGCAATCACCTGGCACAGGCGATGGCGGGCTATCCGCGCTGGGCCTGTCTGGAGTTTGGTGCGGCGCTGCACGCGCCGGATCTGGGCCGGTATTTCCAGACCCGCATCGCCGCGCTGGAAAGCGCTGGCGCGAACTGGGCGGCGTGGCGCTGGCCCAGCGGCTGGGACGCCTATGAGAGCCGCGAGACGGGCATGAATGTCACCCTGTCACGCGAGGCCATGAACGCGCTGCGCGCCGCTTATCGCCGCAACCGGGGAGGTCCGGGCTGAATAGCAGCGCGCCTGCTTGGCGGGAACAGGAGGGACTTACTGTCCGCCGCTTGCGTCTGCCGGATCGCCCATTTGATAGACCGGCTCATCTGACTGCGGTTGAGCTGCTGCCGCTGCAGCCGCTTGCGCTTCGGCCCGCAGCACGCTGTCGCACTGCCCGCCTTCATAGAGGCCCGACAGCCAGTACCAGCGCTTCTCGGCGATCGCGCGCTGGGCGGCCAGTTCGGCTTCGCGCTGTTGCGCCCGCTGGCGCATCATGCCGCCAACCGCGCCGATGCCGGGAATGGCCCGGCCCGCGCCGCTCATAAGGGCGGCGTGCTGGGCGATGCCGGTTGCGGCTTCGGTGGCGTAGGTGCTGTCGAAAATGCCGCCTTCGGGCGCGCCGCCGAGGACTTCGGACGCGGCATTGGCTTCCAGCACGATCTCGCGGCAGGACAGCGCACTGTCGCCCATGCGGATCACCTGACCTTGCTGGGCAATGGCGGGCGTGGAAAGGGCGGCCATCGCCAGCCCGGCAAACAGGATGCGTTTCATCTCAGGTCTCCTTCTCACTCCCCCAAAGGAGCTAACGGAAGGGACCGTCCCTCAAAGCGTGCCGTGTTGCATCTGACGAAGCTGGTAAGGTTCGTAAGGTTTTGGTTTTTTTTTTCGGATTATTGAGGTTGCCGGTTTGCTTTATAATCTCAACCGGGTTCCCGGGCTTGACCCGGGATCCATTTTTTTGGCACCGGCTTTTGCCGGTGAAACGCACGTGAGGAGGCATCAATCTCCGGCGGCCTGCTTATCTCCTTCGTCGTTCCCGCGCAGGCGGGAACCCAGCGTTGATATCTGGGTCCCCCGTCGAGGCGGGGGACCCCGGTGGACAGGTCAATGGCCATCCCAAAAGCTGTCATCACCCGCGCATGCGGGTGATCCATGCCTGAGAGCTTGGAGCTAGCGGGTTCGTTGCAGGCATAGGTCCCCGGGACCTCGCTTGCGCTCGGCCCGAGGATGACAGTGTTGGGAGTTTGGAGAAGCGGTGCGCCTCCTAAGGCCGATAACGCGGCTTTTTATCGCCTCGTTCGCGTAAAGGCGCAGAAAGCCTCGCAAATTCGGTCAGCAGGAGCCGTGTCTCGGCCGGATCGATGATCTCCTCCACCCAGAAGCGTTCGGCTGTCTTGAAGGGGGAGGAGAAGGCGCGCATCTGGCGGGAGAGCTCCGCCTTCATCGCGGCCGGGTCTTCTGCCGTTTCGAGCGCCGCCTTGAACGCCGCCTCCACCCCGCCTTCGAGTGGCAAGGAGCCCCAGTCGCCCGACGGCCAGGCATAGCGATAGCGGAAACCGGTATGGTTCATCATCGCCGCACCGGCGACGCCAAAGGCTTTGCGAACGATGATCGCGCACATGGGAACGCTGGCCTGATAGAGTGCGGCGAGCGCCCGCGCGCCATGGCGGATCGTGCCGGCGCGTTCGGCGCGCGTGCCGATGACGAAGCCCGGAATATCGACGAAATGGACAATCGGCAGGCGGAAGGTTTCGGCCAGATCAATAAAGCGCGTCACCTTCTGCGCGGCTTCTGCCGTCCACCCGCCGCCATAGACTTTGGGGTTGGAGGCGATCACCGCCACCGGCCATCCATCAAGGCGCGCAAAGGCGGTGATGACGGACTGGCCGAAATTGCGGCCCATCTCGAACACGCTGCCCTTATCCATCGTCGAGGCGAGAATGGCATGCATGTCATAGGCGTAGCGCTTGTCGCGCGGCACGATTGACGAGAGCGCGGGATCGGTGCGGGCCGGATCGTCCTTAGGCGCGGTGCGCGCAGGCAGTTCGTGGATGGAGTTTGGCAGATAGGAGAGGAACCAGCGTGCCGCCTCCATCGCTTCGGCCTCGCTAGCAAAGGCATCGTCGACCGCGCCGGCGGCAAGCTGGATGTCCGCGCCGCCGAGCTCCTCCTTGGTGACGTGCTCGCCAATGCCAGCGACCACGGGCGGCCCGGCGACGAACATCTGCGCCTGGCCGTGCACCATCACCGAATAATGGCTGGAGACAGCGCGGGCGGCACCGAGGCCCGCCACGGGGCCCAGCAGCAGCGAGACCACAGGCACGGTCTCGAGGTTCTCCACCACCAGATCCCAGGCCGGATTGAAGGGGACGTAGGTCGCGCCCATGTCGAGGATGGATTTGACCGAGCCGCCGCCGCCCGTTCCTTCGATCAGGCGCACGATAGGAAGGCGCAAGTCCCGCGCCATGGCTTCGGCCTGAATCTGTTTCTCCACGATGGCGGCGTCTGCCGCCCCGCCGCGCACGGTGAAATCATCAGCCACCAGCACCACGTCGCGGCCGCGCAGTTTCGCTCGGCCAAAGACGCAATTGGCCGGCATCAGGCCGGTAAGGTTTCCATTCTCATCATAGCTCGCTGTGCCTGCGATGGAGCCGATCTCGCGAAAACTGCCCTCATCGGATAGAAGGGCGATGCGCTCGCGCACATTCAGCCGTCCTGCGGCGCGCTGGCGCTCCAGTTTTTCCGGCCCGCCCATGGCGCGTGTCAGCGCCTGACGCTTGCGCAACTCGTCAATTTCGTCTTTCCAGCTCATCCGTTCCACTTTCCCCGCCGCATCAGGACATCCGACTCACATGGCCAGTTTTCCCTTTGAGATCGCCGCCGTCGATGGCCAGGCGCGCACCGGCACGCTGAAAACATCACGCGGGGATATCCGCACGCCTGCCTTCATGCCGGTGGGGACGGCAGCGACGGTGAAAGCGCTCTATCCCGATCAGGTAAGGCAGGCAGGCGCGGACATTCTTCTGGGCAATACCTACCACCTCATGCTGCGCCCCGGTGCGGAGCGGGTGAAGCGCCTCGGCGGCCTGCACCATTTCATGCGCTGGGACGGCCCGATCCTGACCGATTCCGGCGGGTTTCAGGTCTGGTCGCTGGCGGGCCTTCGCAAGATGAGCGAGGAGGGCGTCGCCTTCAAAAGCCATATCGATGGCTCCAAGCACATGCTCACCCCGGAGCGCTCTATCGAGATTCAGGCAGACCTTCTGGGCGCCGATATCTCCATGCAGCTCGATGAATGCACGCCTTTCCCTTGCGAGCGCGATGCGGCGGCGAAATCCATGGAACTTTCCATCCGCTGGGGGCGGCGCTCGAAAGAGGCATTCGGGGATCGTGCGACCCAGAACCTCTTTGGCATCGTGCAGGGCTCGGTCTATCCGGATTTGCGCCAGCAATCGGCTGAAGCCCTGATCGAGACAGGCTTTGATGGCTATGCGGTCGGCGGGCTCGCGGTCGGTGAGGGGTTCGAGATGATGTGCAACGTGCTGGACGTGACAACGCCGCACCTGCCGCAGGATCGCCCGCGTTATCTGATGGGTGTCGGCCGCCCGATTGACCTTGTGGAGGCGGTGGCGCGCGGGATCGATATGTTCGACTGCGTGATGCCGACCCGTTCGGGGCGCCATGGGCAGGCCTGGTCGGATTATGGCCCGTTCAATTTGAAGAACGCGCAATATGCCGAGGATGAAAGCCCGCTCAACGAGGCGGTGAACTGCCCGGCGAGCCGCGACTACTCGAAGGCCTATCTGCATCATCTGGTGCGCGCGGGCGAGTATCTCGGCTCCATGATCCTCTCCTGGCACAATGTCGCCTATTACGAGGATCTGATGGCGCGTATGCGCGCGAGCATTGCTGCAGGCAGGTTCGAGGCGTTCCGCAACGAGTTCCTTGCCCGCTGGGAAGAGGGCACGGGCAAGCGCGCATAAAAAGCGGCCTCCGCTAAAGGAAGGCCGCATAAGGTTCTGCCACTGGCTGCGAGCCTAGCGGTGGATGTTCAGCTGTGAGTTCAGCTCGGCCTGCGTGGCTGCCAGTACGACCGCATTGGCGCTGGCATCAAAGGCCGCGTGGCTGGCCAGCACCGCGTGTGTGCGCGAGGCACCCTGCGGGCGGATCACCACATAGTACTGGCCCGAGGACCGGCGCGTGCGGTGCACGTGGCCGACATAATAGCCGTCGCGGGTATAGACCCGAACCGGAGCATATTCGACACGGGCGCTGGCTCTTGCGCGCGGGGGCGGCGCACTGGCGCGCACGTAGGCGTGCGACTCGGTTTCCAGCTGGGTGCGCAAAGCCGCGTTGGCTGCCATGCGGTCATGGCGTGGCAAGGCGCGGTCCAGCTGGCCGGTCAGGCGGGTATCGATCCCCAGACCTGTACGCTGGTCGATCATTGCTTCGCTGCCGAGCAGGCCCAGCCGGGCATCGGTGGTCTGGTTGACCGTGCCGGTTACCTGACCGGTCAGATCAGGCAGCTGGGCGTGGGCAGCGCCCGCGAAGGACGCGATGACGACTGTCGTCACAAGAATGCGTTTCATCGTTGCCTCTCCCTTCTGATCCGCCACGGGGTCTCCGGGCAGCTCAACATGAGAGAAACGGTTAACTCTGCGCGCAGGTTCCCGACATCGAGGGTGGTTAGGGCTCGGTCAGCCACTCAAGCGCCGCCTCGCGATCATCGAAATGGCGGAAGATGAGGGCGGGCGGATCTTCGTAGAAGAAGCTCTCCCACGCATCGAGCACATCGCGTAGCGCGGGCCGCGCGCGCAGATAGGCGGTCTTTCGGACTTCACTTGGCCGGTAAGGCAGGTGACGTCGCCGTACCATGGACAGCTCGATCATCGCTTCGACGGGAAAGTCGAGTGAGAGTGTGGCGGAGAAATCCAGCAGGGCGTTGAAACCGCTGGGCATGACGCCTTCACCTGCGACCGATATCAGCTTGCGGATGGCGCTGGCACCGGCGTGCTCAGGGTAGGTAACGATTATCAGCCTGCGCTCGTGTGAGAGCTCGAAGGCAATATCGTCACCCATCAGTCTGGCCTGCTTTCAATCGAAAATGTCTGGATCGCCGGGCAGCAAGGACTCGTGCGCTGCCGCGTTAACCATGCTGATAACGTGCGAGACCCGCAGGCGCAATGCGCCCCACGCACCCTGATTGCAGAGCGGCGGCACTATTGCGCTGATGATGCATCATCAGCAAGGCCATAGCGGATGAAGGTCTGCTCCAGGATGCGCCGGTTGCAGCCATACCCGTCAAACAGGCCGCGCAAATAGGCGCGCCGGCGGTCGGCCATTTCGCGCTGGGCGCGGGCCTCTGCCTCGATACGCGCCGAATTCTGCACAAAGCGGGCAACGGGCCTGACAGGGTTCAGGCCCACAATGGCCGAATAATAGGCGTCCACGGCTGCGTCCTGAGCGGCATCCGGCGCGCGTGACAGCAAGTCCTGCCCGCTATCCCAGATGGAGCGCTCGCGGGCCTCCTCGGCTGTTTCGTCACGGGCAGGGGGCTGCTCGCGATCGGGGCCGAGCACGGCTGTCAGGCGCGCAATGTCGGTCGCCACAGTGGAGCAGACCCGGCGCGCGCCAGAGCCGCCATAGGGTGTGGGGACGGTGCGCTCGCCTTCCTCCACCATCACGGCGCCCGGACGCTCGCGCGGCGCGCCCAGCGCATCATAGGCGGCCGGCATGGTGCGCCCGGCTGCTTCGTCAAAGGTTTCGCGCGATGTCGTGCAGGCGGAAACCGCCAGCGCCGACACGCTACATATCACCGCCATACGCGCAAAATTCATCAAGCCCGTCCTCCTGCCGGAGCAGAGTGTCTGTCCATGATGGCAAAGCCATGGCAAACATGATGGTGAAACGCGCAATCGTGACGCACTTGAGCGCCTTGACCGGCGCGGCGGGCCTCTATAGATACGCGCACTCTTGATGAGAGCCGGTAGCTCAGCTGGTAGAGCAACTGACTTTTAATCAGTAGGTCCCGGGTTCGAGCCCCGGCCGGCTCACCAAGCCCCTTCAAAAACGTGTTTCCAGCCGCCCGCTGCCAGCGCGGACTGTTAACAAGCCGCTCTGGGGGGCTTCTCACTGGCCCCCGCATGCCTATTTAATTCTCCGGACGGGCGGCAATTCGCCCGGAGACGCATGCGAAGCGAGGCGGACCAGCGAATGGGCATGACGGACCCGCGCAAACCATCGGGACCAAAGGGGCCATCGGCACCTGGACCCGGCGACACGGAGCGCCAGACGGGCATTACCGTGAAAACGCGCCCGCGTACCGAGCGCCCGTCCATGTACAAGGTCTTGCTGCTCAATGACGACTTTACGCCCATGGAATTCGTCATTCAGGTTCTGATGGTCATATTTCACAAGGACCAGGAAGACGCGACTCGCATCATGCTGCATGTTCACCAGAATGGGGTGGGGGTTTGCGGCGTTTTTACCTACGAGGTAGCTGAGACCAAGGTGGCGCAGGTTATGGACGCGGCACGCCGGGCACAGCATCCTCTCCAGTGCACCATGGAAAAGGACTAGTCCCGTGCCATCATTTTCGCCTGCCCTTGAGCAAAGCCTGCATATCGCGCTGACGGCGGCCAATGAGCGCCGGCATGAGTTCGCGACGCTGGAGCATCTGCTGCTGGCCCTCTGCGATGACGAGGACGCTGCTGCGGTAATGCGCGCCTGCGACGTCGATGTGGAAGAGCTGCGCGCCACGCTCGGCGATTATGTCGATAACGAGCTGGCGAGCCTGATCGTCGATAATGACGATGATGCAAAGCCCACGGCCGGTTTCCAGCGCGTCATCCAGCGTGCGGTGATTCACGTCCAGAATTCAGGGCGCGAGGAAGTGACCGGCGCGAACGTGCTGGTCGCGCTCTTTGCCGAGCGCGAGAGCCACGCGGCCTACTTCCTGGCTGAGCGCGACATGACCCGCTATGACGCGGTCAATTTCATCTCCCACGGCATCGCCAAGAAGCCGGGCGCGGACGAGAGCCGCCGCCCCATGGGCGCTGACGAGGCCGATGAGGACGCGGCCGAGGACAAGGATGATGCGCTGGCCGCCTATTGCGTTGATCTGAACGCCAAGGCCAAGGCGGGCAGTGTTGATCCGCTGATCGGGCGCGCGGCAGAGGTGGAGCGCTGCGTGCAGATTCTCTGCCGCCGCCGCAAGAATAACCCGCTTCTGGTGGGTGATCCGGGCGTCGGCAAGACGGCCATCGCCGAAGGCCTTGCCCGCCTGATCGTGGAAGGCAATGTGCCCGAAGTGCTTGAAGAGGCGACGATCTACTCGCTTGATATGGGCGCGCTGCTGGCTGGCACGCGCTATCGCGGCGATTTCGAGGAGCGCGTCAAGCAGGTGGTCAAGGCGCTGGAAGCCCGGCCCAACGCCGTGCTGTTCATCGACGAAATTCACACCGTCATTGGTGCGGGCGCCACGTCCGGCGGGGCGATGGATGCCTCCAACCTGCTAAAGCCCGCCCTGCAGTCGGGTTCGCTGCGCTGCATGGGTTCAACGACCTACAAGGAATACCGCCAGCACTTCGAGAAGGACCGGGCGCTTGCCCGCCGCTTCCAGAAGATCGATGTGGTCGAGCCGTCCGTGCCGGACTCCATCAAGATCCTGCAGGGGCTCAAACCCTATTTCGAGGACTTCCACGATGTGCGCTTCACCAATGAAGCGCTGAAAAGCGCGGTGGAGCTGGCCGACCGCTATATCGGCGACCGCAAACTGCCGGACAAGGCCATCGACGTGATCGACGAGGCTGGTGCCTCCATGCGTCTTGTGCCTGCGTCCAAGCGCAAGAAAACCATTGGTGTGAAGGAAGTGGAGACGGTCGTCGCCAAGATGGCTCGCATCCCCCCGAAATCGGTATCGAAGTCCGACGAGCGGGTGCTGAAAGATCTCGATGTCTCGCTCAAACGAGTGGTGTTCGGCCAGGACGAGGCTATCTCGAAACTCTCCAGCGCGATCAAGCTCGCCCGTGCGGGCCTGCGCGAGCCGAGAAAGCCGATTGGCTGCTATCTCTTCTCCGGCCCCACCGGCGTCGGCAAGACCGAAGTTGCCCGTCAGCTGGCTTCCGTGCTGGGCGTGGAGCTTCTGCGCTTTGACATGAGCGAATACATGGAGCGCCATACGGTGAGCCGCCTGCTTGGCGCGCCTCCAGGCTATGTTGGCTATGATCAGGGCGGCCAGCTTTCCGATGCGGTCGACCAGCATCCGCACTCGGTCCTCCTGATGGACGAGATCGAGAAGGCGCACCCGGATATCTTCAACATCCTCCTGCAGGTCATGGATAATGGCGAGCTGACCGACGCCAACGGCAAGAAGATCGATTTCCGCAATGTGGTCCTGATAATGACCACGAATGCGGGCGCGTCTGACGCCGCCAAGGAAGCCATCGGCTTTGGCCGCGGCAAGCGCGAGGGCGAGGATACGGCGGCGATTGAAAAGCTGTTCACGCCCGAATTCCGCAACCGGCTCGATGCCGTGATCGGCTTTGCCGGCCTGAAGCAGGATGTCGTTGCCCGCGTGGTGGAGAAGTTCGTTCTGGAGCTGGAAGCCCAGCTGTCCGACCGGGGCGTCACCTTCGAGCTGACCGAGCCTGCGAAAGCCTGGCTGGCGGTGCGTGGCTATGACGAGAAGTTCGGTGCGCGTCCGCTGGGGCGCGTGATCCAGGAGCACATCAAGAAGCCTCTGGCAGACGAGATTCTCTTTGGCCAGCTGCGCAAGGGCGGTGTGGTGAAGGTCGATGTTGATGCCGCCGACGAGGACCGGCTCGATTTCGAGATCATCCCCGGCGACCGCATCAAGCCGCAGGGCAAGGGCAAGTCCGGCGCAAAGCGTAAACCGGAGCCGGTGCGGTAGGCCCCACTGCCTGAACTCCCGGCCGACCGCAGGGAGAGCCGGGACCCACGGCAGACTTTGCCCTCGTCCTTCGAGCGCCACTGCGTCCGCAAGGATGAGGGCAAAAACCATCTGGCTCCCTCATGCTGAGGAGCAGCGCTAGCTGCGTCTCGAAGCACGAGGGAGGCCCGCCGCATTGCCCTGCAAAGCCGCTTGGCCTATCCCGGTTGCTTGCACGCAAACACCGGAGACACCCGCCATGGCCAACAGCTTTTACGCCCACCTTGCCAGCACCTTGCAGGAGATCGAGGCCGAGGGGCTCTACAAGCGCGAGCGGGTCATCACCTCTCAACAATTCTCCGAGATCGATGTCGCGAAGAATGGCGGCGAAAGCCATGTCATCAATTTCTGCGCCAATAATTATCTGGGCCTCGCCAACCGGCCTGAGCTGATCAGCGCCGCCAAGGACGCGCTGGACCGCTATGGCTATGGCGTGGCTTCGGTGCGCTTCATCTGTGGCACGCAAAGCGTTCACCGCGAGCTGGAAAAGGCGCTGGCCGCTTTCACCGGCCATGAGGACGCGATCCTTTACGCTGCGGCGTTTGACGCCAATGGCGGGCTCTTTGAGCCATTGCTGGACGAGAATGACGCCATCATCTCCGATGCGCTCAACCACGCCTCCATCATTGATGGAATCCGCCTGTGCAAGGCGAAACGCTATCGCTACGCCAATTCGGACATGGACGATCTGGAGGCCAAGCTGAAGGAAGCGCGCGCGAGCGGTGCCCGCTACATCCTCATCGCCACGGACGGCGTGTTCTCCATGGATGGCTATATCGCCAGGCTGAAAGAGATCTGCGATCTGGCCGACAAGTATGACGCCATCACCATGGTCGATGACTGCCACGCGCACGGCTTCATGGGCGCGAAGGGCAGGGGCAGCGTGGAGCATTGCGGCGTGCTGGGCCGGGTCGATATCGTCACCGGCACGCTCGGCAAGGCGCTGGGTGGGGCGATGGGCGGGTTCACCTGCGCCAGCCGACCCGTGATCGACATTCTGCGCCAGCGCTCGCGGCCCTATCTCTTCTCCAACTCGCTGGCTCCGGCGATTGCGGGCGCCAGCCTGAAGGCGCTGGACATGGTCGCGAACGGCGATGACTTACGCGCGCGGCTGTTCGACAACGCCAAGCGCTTCCGCGCGGGCATGAGCGAGGCCGGGTTCGAGCTTCTGCCCGGCGAACATCCGATCATCCCTGTGATGCTGGGCGACGCCAAACTCAGCCAAGACATGGCATCCGCGCTGATGGACGAAGGCGTCTATGTGATCGGCTTCTTCTATCCGGTGGTCCCCAAGGGCAAGGCCCGCATCCGCACGCAGATGAGCGCTGCCCACACGCCTGAACAAATCGACCGCGCGGTGGAGGCCTTCACCAAGGTGGGCAAGAAGCTGGGGGTTGTGTGACCGGACTCGGTAAAGCCTTGGCGGCAATCCGGTGACATGCCAGTCTGTCCCTCAACTTTGGGTGGGGGACAAGCACCATGAATGATGACCGTATCGATCCGGCGGGGGCCGGGGAGAGTGCGCCTGCTGACGATGATGCGCAGGGTCAGGCGGCCCCGGAGCCGGCTGCAGACGCCAGCCGGGAGCGGGTGAGGCAACCGGACGGTCAGGGCCCGCAAGGGCCGCAGGACGAGCTCCTGCCCTTCATCAATAATTTCCACGACATATTCACCTCGCTGGGCGTCATCATCCTGTTTGTCGGTCTTAGCGTAGGTGCGGCCCAGGCCATTGCGGCATATGCTGGCATTCTTGGCGAGACGGGCGGGTTCCTGAGCATGATGGGGGCCGGGTTCATGCTGGCGGTGATAGCGCTGGCTTTGTCGGCGCTTCTGGTGGGCGCGCAGCGCCGCATTCTGCCGGGCATCGTGCTCAGCCTGATCTTTGTGTACAACATCGCGATCCTCCTTGTGATCGGTTTCGAACTGATCGTCGGAATGGTTACCGGCAGCTCGACCATGGATGCGATCCAGGCAGCGGGCGAGGCCAGCACGGGCACGGATGAGGACATTCAGCCGTTCTCGGCTGAAGATATGAGTGCGTACCTGGCAAATCTTCCTTTCTATGTCCGCTTCTACCCGCTGGTGATGGCGCTCAGCTTCTTCGCACCCGCTCTGCTCTATTACCGGCTGTTCCGCCTGCCGTTTGCCGGCGGCCTTGCCGGTGTCGGGGTGGGGCTCTCCGTCATTGCGGCGCTCGGTGCGCTCTTTCCGGAGATTGCACTGGTGTATCTGCCCGTGCTGGGGCTGGCTTTCGGGGCGTTCCTGTTTTTTGCGGGGCTGGCCTTCGATATGCGTGATCCCGGGCGGACCACGCGGCTTTCGGGCACCGGCTTCTGGCTGAACCTGTTCGCCGCGCCCGCGCTGCTGACCTACTCGGTGATGATCGCCAATTCGGGCTGGACGCTGACCGAATACTTCGATCAGGCTACCGCGCAAGCCATTGGTGAAGAATTTGACGTCACCCGGTCGGCCATCGTGACGCTGATCGTGATGGGCGCTTTCGCGCTGGTATCCCTGCTTATCAACCGGCGTGCGCTGATTGTGGCCGGACTGCTCACCACGGGCACCGCTATCGGCCTGCTGGTGAACGAGTCCGGTCTTGGCGTGCCGGTCGTGATTACGTTCACACTGGTCAGCCTCGGCGTGATCGTGGTCGTGCTAGGGGCGGCCTGGGTGCCGGTGAGGCGCCTGCTGCTCCTGCCCTTCCCGAAGACGGGCTTCATGGCGCGCCTGTTTCCGCCGGTTACAATACTGGATTGAGTGCAAACCTCCCCTTCGCCGGGCCTCCACAATGCGCTAGATAGCGGGCAGATAAAAACATCTGCACCGGAGGAAACCCGATGAAAGCGCTTGTGAAGGCTGAGCCGCGTGAAGGCCTCTGGATGCAGGATGTGGCAAAGCCCGAAATCGGCCCGGACGATGTGCTGATCCGCGTCCATATGACGGCGATCTGCGGCACCGACATCCATATCTATAATTACGACGACTGGGCGCAGAAGAACGTGCCGGTGCCCATGGTGGTTGGCCACGAGTTTGGCGGCGTCATCGAGGCGGTGGGCAGCGATGTGACGCGGGTAAAGCCCGGCATGCGCGTTTCTGGCGAAGGCCATGTGGTGGGCGAGAAGAGCCGCGCGGTACGCGCCGGGCGCTTCCATCTTGACCCCGAAACGCGCGGCATTGGCGTGAACATGCCGGGCGCGTTTGCCGAGTATCTGCGCATCCCCGCCTTCAACGTGGTGCCGCTGCCCGATAACGTGCCGATGGAGATCGCCGCTTTCCTCGATCCGCTGGGCAATGCCGTGCACACCGCGACGGCCTTTGATCTGGTGGGCGAAGACGTGCTGATCACCGGCGCTGGCCCTATCGGCATCATGGCGGCTGCCGTCGCGCGCCATTGCGGCGCGCGCCATATCGTGCTGACCGACATCAATCCGGACCGGCTGGAGCTCGCCACCCGCGTGGTGCCGAGCGTGCGCCCGGTCAACACCATGAACGAGGAACTCCGCGACGTGATGGCGGAGCTGAAAATGACCGAAGGCTTTGATGTGGGCCTGGAGATGAGCGGTGCGGAGCCCGCCTTCAAGCAGATGGTCGATCACATGGTGATGGGCGGCAATATCGCCATGCTGGGCCTGCCCGCAAAGCCGTTCAGCCTCGACATGGGCTCGCTCATCATGCGCGCGATCACCTTCAAGGGCATTTATGGCCGCGAGATGTTCGAGACCTGGCACAAAATGCTGGCGATGCTGCAGTCCGGCCTCGATGTCTCAAGGCTGATCACGCACCGCCTGCCGGCGAAGGAATTCCAGACCGGCTTTGACGCGATGCGCTCTGGCAAATCCGGCAAGGTCATCCTCGACTGGCGGGACGCGGCCTAGTGGGGGCACCCCACCGTCTCCCGCTCGACGGGCCTGTTGAATAGCTGGCGCCGCGGCGGCGGCTTACCCGACCTTCAGGACCAGAAGGGAGGTTTCCCGGCCGCCGATCCGCCAGCTGATAGCGCTGCCTTCCTCAAGACCGATCAGACCCGCGCCAGCCGGCGACAGCACAGAGATGCGTCCGGCGCTGATGTCCGCTTGCTGAGGCAGCACGATTGAACCCGTACGCACCCGCCCGGTATCGGTATCCCTGTAAGCGATATTCACCCCCAGCCGGACGACCTTGTCTGGCAACTCGCCGGACGGAACGATTATCGCGCGTTCGAGCTCGCCCAGCAGGCGCGTGGCGGTGGCGCGGCTACCCTCCGGGGCAGCGCTGGCGATGTCGTACAGGGTGTCGGCGGTGTCTTCATCCAGATAGATGGCCGGTTGTGTGAGAGTTTGCATGACTGATTTTCCAAGGCCCGGCGCATTGCGGACAGGTATGACCGGACAGGCCGGTGCCAGAATGATGGTGCTGAGAAATGAAATGCCCCGAACCAGACACGCCCTCAGGCGTTCCAGCCCGGGCGGCTAGCTTGCGAGAAGCGTACCTGCAAAGAAGCAGTGTGCAGTATGTGGGCAGCCGGTTTTCATAACACCAAGGTGGTGCGGATTAGTGGTTTGGTCAATGTCTCTGACTGACCGGGCTACCGCCGCACCAGCGGCACGGCGAGTTCCGCCTTGTCTGACAGGCGTGGATGCGGGAAGGCCGTTGGCTCGGTGTCGGGCCATTGCCAGCGCGTATCAGGGAAAAGGGCGTGCATGGCGGGCAATCCGCAGCCATAGGGCGGGCCACCCATCTCCTCTTTCTGCATGAAGAGCGCGAGCAGCACCCCGCCGGGGCGAATCTGCGCGTAGGCGCCCGCCTCGTAAGTTTTGCGCAGTTTCGGCGGAATGGCGCAGAGGAAGGTCTGTTCCCAATAGAGATCGAACGGCGTTTCGGGCCGGTAGGCAAGGGCGTCTCCCGCTTCCAGATGCGCCGTCAGGCCGCTTTGCGCAAAGCGTGCCTTCTGCCAGTCAATCGCGGTGCGGGAGAGGTCGATGGCGGTGACGTGGAGGCCAGCCCTTGCCAGCGCCAGCGGCTCCTCGCCGCGCCCGCAGCCCGGCACATAGATGGATTTGCCAGCCTCAAGCAGGCCCAGCGCCTGCCAGTGGGTAAAGGCCGGGTGCAGGCGCTTTCTCTCCCACGGCGTATCATCGGCGCGGAAGCGCGCATCCCAGTCGAGCGGAGGGGCGCTGCCTTCAGCACGGTCAGTTGTTGTCATATCCGGTTTCCCGTTTGCGAGAGTTTGGATAGAGATAGGCCCATTGCGGGTGTGGCGGAACTGGTAGACGCGCTGGATTTAGGTTCCAGTGGAGCAATCCGTGGAGGTTCGAGTCCTCTCACCCGCACCATTTTTCCTGTCCTCCTTCACTCCGTTCAGTCGGTGCGGGCAAAAGTGCCCGGCGGGCGGTCGCCCTTTTCGGCGCTTCGCGCCGCACGCCCGAACGGGAACCATAGTTGCCTCCTCCACTTCGTCATTCCGGCCGCAGCGAAGCGGAGAGCCGGAACCCAGACAGTAAAATGGCAGGGCCACAACCCCCATGTGGAAATTCGCATGCAGGGACCGTTGCGCGCTCTTGCGGCGCGTGACATAACCCGCGCTCGTTTCGGTATGGGGCCATGGCGCGCTGTTGCGCGCATTGTCCGCGCCGTACTATCCCCGGCATGGCCCCTATCGGCCCCGTCAAGACAAGGCCTGAATACGCATGAACGTCCTGGAAAAATCCGCCGAAGGTCTCTCGCGCACGTTTGAAGTGGTTGTGCCTGCGTCTGACCTGCAATCGCGCCTCTCTGCCAAGATCGAGGAAATCCGCCCGCAAGTGCGCCTGAAGGGCTTCCGCCCCGGCAAGGTGCCTGCTGCCCACATCCGCAAGATGTTTGGCGCTTCGATCATGAGCGATATTCTTCAGGAGATCGTGCCTGAGGCTACCCAGTCCACGCTGGACGAGCGCAAGCTGCGCCCGGCTAGCCAGCCGAACGTGGAAGTGAAATCGGACGCGGATGACGTTCTGAAGAACGGCAAGGACTTCACCTTCGAGATCAATGTCGAAGTGATGCCGGAGTTCGAGACCACTGATCCGAAAAAGCTCAAGCTGGAGCGTCCGGTGGCCAAGGTCGGCGACGACCAGGTCAATGAAGCGCTGGAGCGCCTCGCCAAGGATAGCCGCTCGTACGAAGACAAGCCGAAAACCGCCAAGGCAGCGACCGGCGATGTCGTTGTGATCGATTTCGTCGGCAAGATTGACGGCGAAGTCTTCCCGGGCGGCTCGGCAACCGACTCGCGCGTGGCGCTGGGTGATGGCGCGTTCATCCCCGGCTTTGAAGACCAGCTCGTCGGTGCCAAGGCCGGTGATGATGTGGAAATCAAGGTCACTTTCCCGAAGGATTACGGCGCGGAACATCTCGCGGGCAAGGATGCCGTGTTCGAGACCAAGGTGAAGTCGGTCCAGGCGCCTCAGGACAGCAAGATCGATGACAGCCTGGCCGAGCGCCTCGGCCTGTCCGATCTCGAAGCCCTGAAAGATGCGCTGACCAAGCGCTTCGAACAGGAGCACAATCAGGCTTCGCGCATGAAATTGAAGCGTCAGCTTCTCGACCAGCTGGACGAAGCGCACGGCGATATTGATCTGCCGGGCCGCATGGTCGAAGCCGAGTTCGAGAATATCTGGCGTGAAGTTCTGGCGGCCAAGGAAGCTGGCGAACTGGAAGACGAGGACAAGGACAAGTCCGACGACGAGCTCAAGTCCGATTACCGGGCCATTGCAGAGCGCCGTGTGCGTCTGGGTCTGGTGCTGGCCGAGATCGGCCGCAACGCCAAGGTCGACGTGACACAGGAAGAGCTGGCCCGCGCCGTCAACCAGGAAGCGATGAAGTATCCTGGCCAGGAGCGTCAGGTCGTCGAGTACTTCCAGAACAATCCGGGCGCCGTCCAGGCACTGCGCGCCCCGATCTATGAAGAGAAGGTCGTCGATTACATTATCGAGCTGGCAGAGGTGAAGGAAGTCAGCGTCGATCGCGACACGCTCTTTGCTGATGAGGACGAAGCCCCGGCCAAAAAGCCGGCCAAAAAGCCTGCGGCGAAGAAGTCTGCGGCCAAGGCGGACGACAAGCCTGCAGCCAAGAAGGCTCCGGCCAAGAAGGCTGATGGCGACAAGCCTGCTGCGAAAAAGGCACCTGCCAAGAAAGCAGCAGCCAAAAAAGAGTAGTGCGCCGAGGCGCACTACTCCTTACTGCCTTTGATAGCCTGATAAACACCGGGTCCGCTTGCGGGTCCGGTGTTCGCTTGCCAAATTGAGCGAAGCCTACCAGCTTGCACCTTGAGGCGTTGCCCGTCCGGGTGTCCGCGCCAGTATCAATGCACATTCCGAACGGAGCCGGTGATGAGAGATCCCCAGGACGTGATGATGAACCTCGTTCCCATGGTCGTGGAACAGACCAGCCGGGGCGAGCGCGCGTTCGACATCTATTCGCGCCTGCTCAAAGAGCGCATCATCTTCGTGACCGGGCCGATCGAAGACCACATGGCGAGCCTTATGGTGGCCCAGCTGCTCTTCCTTGAGTCGGAAAACCCGAAAAAAGAGATCGCCATGTACATCAACTCGCCCGGCGGCGTGGTGACGGCCGGTCTCGCGATCTATGACACGATGCAATACATCTCCTCGCCGGTGGCCACCGCCTGTATCGGCATGGCGGCGTCCATGGGATCGCTGCTTCTGGCGGGCGGTGAAAAGGGCATGCGTTTCGCCACGCCCAATGCGCGCATCATGATGCACCAGCCCTATGGCGGCTTTCGCGGCACGACAGCCGACATTGAGCGCCATGGTGAGGATCTGGTGAAAATGAAGCGGCGGCTGTATGACATCTACGTACGTCATAGCGGTCAGGACATGGCGGTTGTTGAGAAAACGCTTGATCGTGATTCCTACATGGATGCGCATGAAGCCAAGGATTTCGGGCTTATTGACCGCGTCTACGAGCGCCGGGCTGAAGCTGGCGCCTGACAAAGTTCTGCCGCTGTTCATCTGTTGTTTTGAAACCGCAGTTTACGCTGCGGGCAGCACCTCGCGCTTGATTGACATGCGCGCTGGTGATCGAATGGCGTTTGAAGGGAAACGTTTCGTCAAGCTCCGGCCCTGATCTTGCAGGGTAGCCTATCGGACTGATTCCGGTGGCGGACGGGTGAAGACGGCGGATCGGGTCCCTATGTTAAGACACACGGGCGCTGCCGATTGGAGCGAGTATGACCAAGGCGACCACAGGCGACGGGAAGAGCACCCTGTACTGCTCCTTCTGCGGCAAGAGCCAGCATGAGGTGCGCAAGCTCATCG
Source organism: Glycocaulis sp. (assembly GCF_051859565.1). Classification (GTDB taxonomy): domain Bacteria; phylum Pseudomonadota; class Alphaproteobacteria; order Caulobacterales; family Maricaulaceae; genus Glycocaulis. The sequence continues at coordinate 263,801 of NZ_JBHYFK010000004.1, read as the reverse complement.
CAGGGCCGACCGTATTCATCTGCGATGAATGCGTGGAGCTGTGCATGGACATTATCCGCGAGGAGAACAAGACCTCGCTGGTGAAGTCCCGCGAGGGCGTGCCCAGCCCCCAGGAAATCTACCAGGTGCTCGAGGACTATGTGATCGGTCAGGCGCACGCAAAGCGCGTGCTCTCGGTCGCGGTCCATAACCATTACAAGCGCCTGAACCACGCGGCCCAGAATGCCGATGTGGAGTTGTCCAAATCCAACATATTGCTGATCGGCCCCACGGGCTGCGGCAAGACGCTGCTGGCCCAGACGCTGGCGCGCATCCTGGATGTGCCCTTCACCATGGCCGACGCCACCACGCTGACCGAAGCCGGCTATGTGGGCGAAGACGTGGAAAATATCGTTCTGAAACTGCTGCAGGCGGCCGATTATAATGTCGAGCGGGCCCAGCGCGGCATCGTCTATATCGACGAGATCGACAAGATCAGCCGCAAGTCCGATAACCCGTCCATCACCCGCGATGTGTCGGGTGAGGGCGTGCAGCAGGCGCTCCTGAAGATCATGGAAGGCACGGTTGCCTCCGTGCCGCCGCAGGGCGGGCGCAAGCATCCGCAGCAGGAATTTTTGCAGGTCGATACGACCAATATCCTCTTCATCGTAGGCGGCGCATTTGCCGGCCTTGAGAAGATCATCTCGCTGCGTGGCAAGGGCTCTGCTGTCGGTTTTGGCGCCGATGTGCGTGATCCCGATGCGCGCCGTCAGGGCGAGGTTCTGCGCGAGGTGGAGCCGGACGATCTGCAACGTTTCGGCCTGATCCCGGAATTTGTCGGCCGTCTGCCCGTCATCGCGACGCTGGAAGACCTCGACGAAGCCGCGCTCATGCAGATCCTGACCGAGCCGAAAAACGCGCTGGTGAAGCAGTATCAGCGCCTGTTCGAGATGGAAGGCGTGGGCCTGTCCTTCACCGAGGATGCGCTGATCGCCATCGCCCAGAAAGCCATTCTGCGCAAGACCGGCGCGCGCGGCCTGCGCTCGATCATGGAGGGCATTCTGCTCGACACCATGTTCGACCTTCCCAGCCTTGAGGGCGTGGAAGAGGTCGTGGTGAACGCCGAAGTGGTCAATGGCGATGCCAAGCCGCTCTACATCTATTCCAAAGCCCGCTCCAAGCTGGAAGAGGCGCCGCGTCAGGGCGCTTGAGCACCCTCTCTGACAATGGCGGAAAGATCGACGCCCCGGCTGTTCGCCGGGGCGTTTTTCGTATCAACTCGCCTGAAGAACAAGATGGGGGAGTTCCATTGTGAGCGGGATCAGGGGGAGCGTCTGGGCTGCCGCAGGCCTGACGGCGCTGGCAGCGGGCGCATGTGTCTCGGCGGCAGTCGAAGACGATACGCAGATGACAGCTGTTCGCGCGCCGCTGGAGGAGTGCTCGGCTGTTACGCGAAGTAACGCGCCCATAGGGTTTTACGGCATGGACCGGCGCTATTCGCCCTCCGAAACCATGTCGAGCGTTGCAGTCGTGGCGGGAGCCAGCTTCCCCTTCCGTATCGGAGAGTATTACGGGCCCAGCGGGGTGCGCCCTGTTCCGGGTCAATGCATTGAATGGCAGATAGAGCCGCCAGGCCATGCGTCGCTTTCCGAGGAAGGCGAGCGCCTGACAATAGCCGATGATCTCCCGGTGGGCTCGGTCGTTGAACTCCGGGCAGTGATAGCCCAGGAGGGCGAGCCCACGCGGACTGGTGCCTTGCGGATATCCATTGTCGACGAGGCGTCACGCCAGCTGATCGGGACATGGAGTTTCGAGGACGTGCGTGGCTGTAGCCGGATGTCGATTGATCCGCCGCGCGAGGTGCGCTTTGACGCCGAGAATTTTGCGCGTGTCGCATGGACGGTTTTTGAACGGTACTGGGACTATTGGGGGCACTATACGTGGGATCCGGAAACCGGGGCGTTCGGTCTTGAGCCCACAGGCGGAAACCGCCTCCCGCCCGATGTAAGCGCGACCGGCCGCCTTGTGGTGGAGGAGGAACGCCAGCTTGCCATCTCCGGCCTCCATTTCGGTACCCGCGAGCCTGACAGGCAGACCGCCCTCGTATCGGCGGCGGACGCAGGCTGCACTCTGGTCTTCAGACGGCAAATGTGAGGAACACCATGACGTCTTTCAGACTGACTTCTGCAGGGTTGGCGCTTCTGCTCGCATCCTGCGCGACCACACGGGCGGACGGGTCAGCACAGGAGGCGGGCGCGGGCGCCGCGGCCATTGACTGTGCCAGCTATCCTAGAAGCGATGCGGCTCTGGTTTTTCACGCCATGGATGCGAACATTCCGCCTTCGCTGCCTGCATCGCGCATTGTGACGGGGGCGGGTGTGAGCATCCCAATCAGTGTGGGCCGTTTTGATCCGCGCCGTGGCATCGAGCCTGTGCCTGTGCAGTGCATGGACTTCGAGATATCGCCGTCAGACGGCGCACGGATATCGCAGGACGGCCTGTCCATCGAGATCGGCGAGGATGCCCGGCCCGGTTCCGATATCATGCTGACCGGAACCCTGCGCGGCAGCCGACGCGGCGAAGGGTCTGAAACGTTGCGGATCGTTATCATTGATGACACCGCCCGCCAGCTGATCGCCACCTGGTCTTTTGACGCGGTGCGTGGCTGCGACGAGGCTGAAATTGATCCGCCGCTGGAGATACGCTTCGAGGTGAATAATGGCCTGTCGGTCACATGGACGCCGTTCGGGCGCTATTGGGACTATTGGGGCCGGTATGAATGGTCGCCTGAGACCGGCGCCTTCAGCTTTGAAGCAACTGGCGGCAATCAGATACCTTCAGATATCAGCGTGAACGGCGAAATGGCGCTGGAAGGCGACCGGCACCTTGCCCTGTCGGGTGTTCATTTCGGCACGCGCGAGCAGGGTGCGCCTCCCTCCAGCGCATCTTCCGCCGAGGCAGGCTGCACTCTGGTCTTCCGGCGGCAGGGGGCCGTGCCGCAATGAGCCAGATCAGCCTGCTCCGCAGCCTGCTGATGTCCCGGAAATTACGTATATATTGACTGGAAGGTCTGCCAGCGGGCTTTCGGCCGGACTTCCACCTGCCGCCAGATTTCCGCTGTGACAGCGGTGTGCCTTGAACGCGTCCGCTTCAGCTTCCACTTGTTGTGCGAAGCGAAGCGCGCGAGGCTGAATGCATAGCGCGCCGTTAAACCCTTTGGCGGACCCTTCCCTACGGGTTCAGGCCGTGACAGCCGGTTATCGGGCCGGCTGCGGCCCACGGAGACATGAGTATGAGCGAGACCAAAACCCTTCCGTTGCTGCCCTTGCGCGACATCGTGGTGTTTCCCCACATGATCGTGCCGCTATTTGTCGGCCGCGACAAATCCGTGCGCGCGCTGGAAGAAGTGATGCGAGGCGGCAAGCAGATATTGCTCGCCACGCAAAAGAGCGCAGGCGATGACGACCCCAAGCCGGACGCCATTTACGAGTCCGGTGTTCTGGCGTCGGTATTGCAGCTCCTGAAGCTTCCCGACGGTACGGTGAAGGTGCTGGTGGAAGGTTCGCAGCGCATCACCATCAAGGCGTTCAGCGATAATCAGGCCTATTTCGAGGCTGAGGCCGAGCTTGTGGACGAAGACACCGGGCCGCAGTCCGAGGTTGAAGCGCTGATGCGCGCGGCTGCTGACAAGTTCGATGAATACGCCAAGCTCAACAAGAAGGTGCCGCCCGAAGCCCTCTCGGTCGTCAGCGAAATCTCTGACGCGGCCAAGATGGCTGACACCATCTCGGCGCACTTGGCAGTGAAGCTGACCGAGAAGCAGGGTCTTTTGTCGAACCCGAATGTCGTGGCCCGTCTGGAGACCGTTCTGGGCCTGATGGAGGGCGAGATTTCCGTCCTTCAGGTGGAGAAGAAAATCCGCTCCCGCGTCAAGCGGCAGATGGAAAAAACCCAGCGCGAATATTACCTTAACGAGCAGATGAAGGCGATCCAGCGAGAGCTGGGCGAGGGCGATGATGGCCGCGAGGAGCTGGCCGAACTTGAAGAGCGTATCGCCAAGACGAAGCTCACCAAGGAAGCGCGCACCAAGGCTGATGCCGAGTTCAAGAAGCTGCGCCAGATGAGCCCGATGTCGGCGGAGTCCACCGTCGTGCGCAATTATCTCGACTGGCTGCTCTCCATTCCGTGGAACAAGCGCAAGCGCTCCAAGATCGACCTGACGAAGGCGCAGACCACGCTCGATAACGACCATTACGGTCTTGAGAAGGTCAAGGAGCGCATTGTCGAGCATCTGGCCGTGCAATCACGTACGAAGAAAATCCGCGGGCCTATCCTGTGCCTTGTTGGCCCTCCGGGCGTCGGCAAGACCTCGCTTGGCCGCTCGATCGCCGAAGCCACGGGGCGTGACTTCGTGCGCGTGTCGCTGGGCGGCGTGCGTGACGAGGCGGAGATCCGCGGCCACAGGCGCACCTATATCGGCTCCATGCCGGGCCGGGTCATCCAGTCGATGAAAAAGGCCAAGCATTCCAATCCGCTCTTCCTGCTGGACGAGATCGACAAGCTGGGCGCCGACTATCGCGGCGATCCGGCCTCGGCCCTGCTGGAGGTGCTCGACCCGGAACAGAACGCGACGTTCAACGACCACTATCTGGAAGTGGATTACGATCTCTCCGACGTGATGTTCATCACCACGGCGAACACGCTGAACATGCCTCAGCCGCTTCTCGACCGGATGGAGATCATCCGTATCGCGGGCTACACCGAGGATGAAAAGCTGGAGATCGCCCGGCGTCACCTCATTCCTCGCCAGCTGAAGAACCACGCGCTGAAAGAGGACGAATGGTCGGTGACTGATGACGCGCTGCGTGAGGTCATCCGCTACTACACCCGCGAGTCCGGTGTGCGTAATCTGGAGCGTGAAATGGCGCGCCTTGCCCGCAAGAGCGTGGTGAAGCTGGAGAAGGGCGAGACCGACAAGGTGGTGATTACGCCGGAAAGCCTGGAAGGCTTCCTGGGCGTGAAGAAATACCGCTTTGGCGAGACCGAGGAGGCCGACCGCGTTGGCCTCGTCACCGGGCTGGCCTGGACGGAAGTCGGCGGTGACCTGCTGACCATCGAGGCCGTCACCATGCCGGGCCGTGGCCAGATGAAAGTCACCGGCAATTTGCGCGATGTGATGAAGGAATCCATCTCGGCGGCGAACTCCTTCGTGCAGTCGCGTGCGCCGTCCGTGGGCATCAAGCCGACCATTTTCCGCCGCACCGACATTCACGTCCACGTGCCTGAAGGCGCGACACCCAAGGATGGTCCGTCAGCGGGTATCGCCATGGTGACGGCCATCGTCTCGGCACTGACCGGCAATCCGGTGCGCAAGGATGTCGCCATGACCGGCGAGGTCACGCTGCGTGGCCGCGTCCTGCCAATCGGCGGCTTGAAAGAAAAGCTGCTCGCGGCGCTGCGCGGCGGGGTCAAGACCGTTCTCATTCCCAAGGAGAACGAGAAGGACCTCACCGAGGTGCCGGACAATGTGAAGGCCGGCCTCACCATCATTCCGGTGGAAGCCGTCGATGAAGTGCTCTCCATCGCTCTGGTCAATCCGGTTGAGCCGGTGGAGTGGACCGAGGCCGACGAGGCGGCTCTCGCCGCCATGCCATCATCCGGCGAGGCGGGCGAGGCAAGGGCGCATTAGGGTTTGCACCGTTAGAAAATGGAAAAGCCCCGGCCATTCGCCGGGGCTTTTTCTTGGCGGGCGACTTGCGAGATTTACTCTCTTTCCCAAATCCGCACGCTCTCTATCCGCACCGGCTCCACGATGAATTGCGGGTACTGGAAGGCCTCTGGCGCGCCATCAAGGCTGGTTTCCTGCGCCGCGATGGCCTCAACGATTTCGATGCCCCAGAAGACGCGGCCGAACACGGCATAGCCCGCCTCATCGGGATTGCGCCTGCCCGGTCCGGAATCCAGCCCCGGATAGTCTTCGACCATGATGAAGAACTCGGTTGTCGCCGTGCCGGGTTCATTGCGTGCCATGGATATGGCGCCATAAACATGCGACAGGCCGGTTTCTCCAGTCGGTTCGTGGGTAATGCCCTCAGCGCCCGGCAAGCCGTCGAACCCGTAACCGCCCTGTATGAGATGCATGGGCTCAATGCCGGGGCGGTCATTGTCGGGGCGTACAGCGCGGTAGAAAGAGCCGCCATCGTAATGCCCGGCTTGCGCATGTTCGATGAAGTTGGCGACCGATACCGGCGCGGCATCGGGATAAAGCTCCAGGTCGATCACCCTAAGCGAAGTGACGATCCGGGCGTCGATCACCCGTGATTGCGGGGTGCCATAGCTCTCCTGGCCGTCTGGCGGCGTGCAGGCGGCAAGAGCGATTGCGGCTAGCCCAAGGGCGAAGTGCTTCATGGCGGTTATGTCCTTCTATGCGCGGGTCATAGCGTTTCACGCGGGCGATGCATTGCCAAGCCTGTTGCCATAGGGCGTTGACCGCACCTGATTTCGCGCTCACAGTAACCCCATGAGCACTCGCAGCATTTTTGCCACCCGCTATTATTTCAGCCTCTTTACCGGGGGCGGGTGAAATCTGCGCGCAAACTAGCAGCCAGACGGATTTCACGGCCCCCTCCACCAAACCGGACGGGGCCGTTTTTCATTTCAGGGACAAGAGGGCAGGGTGCCATGACCACACACAGCGACAGCCGGACCGAAGAGCGCGCAAGCCTTCGCAATGCAATTGACCAGACAGATGCCAATCTTGTGCGCACGCTGGTGGAGCGGCGCCGGCTTGCCGAGGCGCTGGGTGCGCTGAAAGCCGGTGACGGCGCACTGGTGCGCGATATGGATCGGGAACGGGCGGTGCTGGACCGGGCCATTGCGCTGGGCCGGGAGGAGGGGCTGGACGAGGCCTTCGTTGAAAAGCTCTTCCAGCTGGTTATCGACGACTCCTTGCGCCGTCAGCGCGCCGGGCTTGATGCCCGCGTGCGCACCGCCACGCTGAACGAGGCCAAGGTGGCCTATCTTGGCGGGCCGGGCAGCTACAGCCAGTTTGCAGCCGACGCGCATTTCGCTGGGCGCTACTCCGCCGTCATGCCCGTGATCCAGCGCGAGTTTGCCGGCATTTTTGAAGCGGTCGAGAAAGGCGAGGCCGATTACGGGTTTGCGCCCATCGAGAACACCACAACCGGCGGCATTGTCGAGGTCTACGACCTGTTGCGCGATACGAAGCTGAAGATTGCTGGCGAGCATCATTACAAGGTTGAGCACTGCATAGTCGGCAAGGCGCACGATCTGGGCACCGTGCGCACCGTGCTGGGCCACCCCCAGGCGCTGCGTCAGTCCCAGCGCTTCTTTGCCCGCCATCCCGAGCTGAAAACCCGCGCGGTCAGTTCCTCCACCGAGGCGCTGAACGAGGCGCTGACAGGCAAGCCGGATATCGCCGCCGTGGCCGGGCGCGACGCAGCGCGCCTGTTCGGCCTGAATGTGATCGATTCACATGCCTCCGATCACCCGGAGAATTACACGCGCTTCGTCGCGCTGGCGATTGACCCCGAACCGGCATCGCCGCTGCTGCCTTGCAAGACATCGCTGGTAATCGTGACGTCGGACGCCGCCGGCTCGCTGGTCAGCGCGCTGGATGGCTTCCGCAAGGAAGGGGTGAGCCTGACCAAGCTGGAGAGCCGGCCGATTGCGGGCAAGCCGTGGCAGCAAATGTTCTTCCTCGACCTTGATGGTCATGAGGAGCACCCGAACGTGGCCCGTGCGCTCGAAACCCTGCAAGGCCATGCGGTGTCAGTCCATTCGTTCGGGTCTTACGGGTCGGACAGGCTGGAGCCGGCCAGGCGGGGCGGGGCATAGGCCGCCGCTTCGGTGCAACTGATGGCAGCGCGGTGATTGCCCGCGCGCGCGCGCGGCGCTAAACAGCGGCCTCTGGAAGGGTGGTTAGCTCAGCTGGTAGAGCAACTCGTTTACACCGAGTAGGTCGGCGGTTCGACCCCGTCACCACCCACCAGATTCTCCTTTGATGGCTGCGGTGTTTGTTCGTTTGATTGACAAGCTGCGCCTGTCCGCTGCCTGCCAGCTCAGGCCATGCTTGTTCGTTGATCATCGTGCCGCTACCGGCTAGACCCCTCATGGCTCTGAATGAGCTTCTCCGGGGGAGTTGAAAAAACCGTGTCGTTCAGTGGACATGCGTCAGAGATGGCCTATCGGGCCGACATTGACGGACTGCGCGCTGTTGCTGTGCTGTCAGTCATTCTGTTTCATGCCAATGCCAGCTGGATGCCCGGTGGCTTTATTGGCGTCGACATTTTCTTCGTCATATCCGGATTTCTGATCACCGGCGTTATCGCCAAGGCCCATCAAACCGGCAGTTTCAGCTATGCCGAGTTCTATCGCCGGCGCATCAAGCGGTTATTCCCTGTCCTTTTCACGGTCATAGGCGCGACGCTTCTCGCCGGTCAGTTCATCCTCAACGAGCCTGACAATCAGCGCATGGCGCTATCGGCGCTGGCGAGCATTTTCTTTGCCGCCAACGTGTTCTTCACCTTCGGGCTTGATACGGACTATTTTGCCGACAGTGCTGCTCTGGAACCCTTGCTTCACCTCTGGTCGCTCGGCGTGGAGGAGCAGTTCTACATCGTCTGGCCTGCCATTCTGGGGATTGCCGGAGCCGCATGGCTGACTCGCCGTGTTGGCATTGTGGCAATCATCATCGCGGCGATGGCGTCGTTCACGCTGGCCCAGGCGCTCCTGGGTGAGCATCCAATGTTTGCCTACTACATGCTGCCTGCGCGCGCCGGTGAGCTATTGCTTGGCGCACTTGCGTATGCGCTGACCGAGCGAGGCGTAGCGGACAAACTTGGTCGGGCAGGGCGCGAGATCTTGTCATGGACGGGCGTTCTCGCTATCGGCTGGAGTCTGATAGCGCTCAATGCTGAAAGCCTGTTTCCGGGATTTGCCGCCCTGCCGGCAACCGCCGGTACAGCGGCCATCATTGTGGCAGGTGCCTCGCGGACCACTACGCTGGGAAGGCTGCTGGCCTGGCGCCCGGTCGTCTGGATCGGGCTGCTATCATACTCGCTCTATCTGTGGCACTGGCCGATTCTGGCGTACTCCCGCTATATGTTCGGCGATTTGTTGCTGGCTCATCAGCTTATCGCCATTGGTTTGACGTTTGGACTGTCAGCGGCGTCCTACTATCTTATCGAGACGCCGGTCCGGCACAGCAGGGCCAGTTTTTCCCGGCTGTTTACCGTTCACTTTGCGGCGCCCTCCCTGATGATTGCACTGGTGGTCGGCGGGGTCGTAATGACGGGCGGGTATGCGTGGCGCTATTACGATGCCGGGTATCGGGCGAGCATTGAAAGTTATGCGGCAGCGGCGGAGCCCGCCTCGCGCATGGCTTATGTGTGTCAGAGGGCGCGGTTGAACGCCAATGATCTCCTGAACCCGGCATGTGCGGTCAATACCCAGGATGAACCTAACGTACTCGTATGGGGTGACAGCCACGCTGGCCACTACGTTCCGGCTCTGGGTGTGCTTGCTGAGCGCTATGGCTTTGCGTTCCGCAACGCCGCTCATAGCGCGTGCCCGCCCTTCGCGAATGAAGCGAGAGTCTTTGCGCGACGGGCAAGGCTGGATGAATGTGTCAGTTCTGCGCATATGATGACCGAGATTGCCCGCCAGTATAGGGCAGTCATTATCTCCGCCAGCTGGGACACCTACGCCCTACGGGATACGCCGTTGATGCTGGACGAGTTGGAGGCCACGGTCCGTGGCCTGACCGGGGCCGGTACGTATGTGATAGTTCTCGGCCAGGTCTCACGCATTGGCAATTTCGACCGGAACTGCCTCTGGAAGCGGCTGCGCCTGCCGTTTCTCGATTGCGGGGCCCGCTGGGGGGCGCCGCGTGAGGTGATTGATGCGATCAATGAGCAAGTCGCGCTGTCAGCCCGCCGCGCGGGGGCAACCTATTTTGACTTTAACGATGTGCTTTGCCGCGACGGGCAGTGTTCGGCCTTTCTCGACAGGCAACTCGTATATTACGATGATGGGCACGTGAGCGCTCATGGATCGGTGTTGTTGGGCGAGGCTCTCCGCGATGATCCGCTGGCTGAGGCGGTCTTTGCGCCCTTGGCACAATTCACCCCGCGCAGCTCCACTATTGCCTGGAGCGAACTTCAACCCTTTGACCTTGCTGCAGTCCTCGGTGCGGTCGGTTCGCAAGCACGGGTCCTCAGGGACGATTCAAGTGGCGACTATGTTTCTCGGCGTATTACCACAATGCCCAATCGTGCCGGACTTTTTCTGGCGGAGCATGAAGGGCTGGCATTACGCAGCGAGATTGTCAGTTCGCGCGAGCAGCGCGCCGAGATACTCATCCGTGTCGAGATAGGCGAGGCGGGAGATCGTAAGCAGTACAATATCTATGTTGACCCGAAGACAGGAGCGGTCCGGGCGCGCGGTGAGGCGTTCTCCGCACTCCGGTCCAGCATGGCCGATGATGGCAGGATATCCTTCGAGGCATTGATCCCGCCGGTCCATACCGCTGGCAGTTTTCAAGTACGAATTTTCCCCGCAGCCACACGGCGGGCAGGGGGTGGAAATTCGCGAGAGGCTACGGGCGTGGTGACGGTGCACAGCCTTGATGTCGCTCGTGTCCCTGCGGCGCTCCATACGCAGTAAGGCGCTGGCAGCATCACCCGCTAAAGCACGCCTGCGCGCGAGATGACGACCTTTACGGTCTGCCAGAGGATCCACATATCGAGGCGCCAGGACCAGTGATCGGTGTAGAACTGGTCATAGCGCGCCTTCTTGCGCGCGGTCAGGTTGTTGCGTCCCCTGACCTGCGCCAGCCCGGTCAGGCCTGGCCGGGAGAGTTTGCCGTTGGCAAGCAGCCTGCGCTCGTAAATCCCCGGATCGCTGGGTAATAGCGGGCGCGGGCCTATCAGGCTCATCCTGCCTGTGAGCACCGGGATCAGCTGGGGCAGCTCGTCCAGGCTGGTGCGGCGGAGGAACTGGCCCGGCGGGGTCATGCTGGGAGGCGCAGTGGTGAACTGTTCGCGCGGTTGCAGCGGCGATCCGGCTTGCATGGTGCGGAATTTCGGCATGGGGAATGTGGCGCCATTGCCGTTATCGCGTGCCGACCAGAAGAGAACCGGCCCCTTGCTGGTCAGCCTGACAAGCAGAGCCGTTGCCAGCAGCAGTGGCAGCATGAAGGTCAGGGCAGCTCCGGCAACTGCAATGTCAAAAAGGCGCTTGCCTGCTCCGCCCGTTTCGCGCCCCGGCGAGGCGCGGCCAGCGTCACCGCGCGGTGAGGGGCCGGGCTGACCGGACGTGCGCATCTGGACGCTCTGCCGGAGTGCCAGCAGGCCGTCTGCATCCCTCCCCAGAAGAGTGCCGCGATTGTCCATTGCTGCCATCATTCCTGCCAGCGACCCGCGCGGACCGTGACACTTGCGCACCCTTCTCCGCAATGTGAATCACTCCGGCTACAGGGCAGCGCCCCCAATTCCGGCACTTTACCGCACGGATGTTGCATTTGCGTAACGGCTCGTTAAGCATGCGGGGGTCTTTCCTCCCGAAGAAGGTGCTATCGAGCGCGGGCGGTGCGGGAGATGGCGTCCAGCATTGCGCTGGCCAGCGTCTTGCGGTCGTAGCGTGGTGCTGCGCTAAGGCACCGCTCGCGAAAAGCATTGAGACGGGCAGGGGCGTTGGCGAGCTGCGTGATCGCTTTTGCAAGTTCAGCTCCGTCCCCGGGCGTGACCGTGATCCCGACGCCTTCGCGTTTTACGATTTCCGCAGATTCACCTTCTACGGCGTGGAGAACCGGTATTCCCATCGCCATGCACTCAAACAGTTTGGACGGAATAACGGACCGGAAGAGGGGATCGGGCCGGAGGTGGATTATGGAAACGTCCAGAAGAGACCAGTATTCCGGCACCTGGGCTTTCGGCACGCTATCGAGAAACAAGACGTTGGCCAGGCCGCGTTTGGCGGCATCTGCTTTCAGGGCGGCTTTCCGGGCGCCGTCGCCGAGAAGGACAATCCTCACATCAGCCGTTTCTGGCGCAGACTGTAGCAACCCTGCAGCATCAAGAACCGTTTCAAGGCCGTGGGCCAGTCCATGCGTGCCCACGTAGCCGGCCATAAAGCGCCCGTCCAGCCCCAACTTGTGCGCCAGCGCCGCTGGCTTGGGCAGAGGCAGGAAATGGGCGAGGTTGGCGCCATTGGTCACAACGTGGATTTTGTCCGCCTTGATGCCGCGGGAGACCAGCTCGTCCTTGAAAGAGTGCGTGACGGCAACAATCTGGCTTGCCCGCCGGTAAAGGAACATTTCGATAGTTTCGAGCGTGACTAGTAATGGACCTTCCCGTACCGCCCCCACTGCCTTGATCGAAGCTGGCCAGATGTCGCGCAGCTCAAATATCCATGGGCGGCGGCGAAAGAGGCTGACCATGAAGGCCGAAATCGCCGTAAAAAATTGCGGCGAAGTACCGATGATAACGTCCACCTTGCGCACGCCAAATGAGGCGATAAAGGCCGATAGCATGAAGCTCACATAGTCGAGCGTGCGGCGGTAGAAGCCCTCATTGGCGGTGATGTAGGTCCACGCACGGATGACGGTGATGCCATCCATTTCCTCACGGCCATACAGGCGGTTGCGATAGCCGGGAAAGACCTTTCCGGCCGGGAAGTTCGGGGCGCAGGTGATGACGGTTACCTTCGCGCCCAGCCGTACCCATTCGCGCGCGTGTTCAAAGGTGCGGCTGGCGGGCGCGTTGACCTCGGGCGGGAAGTTGTCGGTCAGAAACAGGATGTGCATCATTTCCTACTCACCCCAGCTGACGGTTAGCTGGGCTCTGCCGGCGTGCAAAGGCACGGTCAGACGGTTTGCCGGTAAACTCATCCCGAACTCCGGGTGCCAGCTGGATGGCGCGATGCGCGCACGCCCGCCCTCCGCCTGCCAGATCACGCGTTTGCCACCGGGCAGGGTCAGCGTGCCGTGCGCTTCGCTGTCCTGCTGCACGCTGACATCGGGGTGGAGGTGGAAGACCGCCTCTGCCGGATTGCCGGCCGGCGCTGAAATCGTGTCCTCGATGGTGAGGCGTTGCCCGTCCAGGGCGATGGTGCGCGTATGGGCCGGCCTGCCGGGGCGATGGCGATAGCCGTCATGGCCGGCCGTGGCGGTCTGACGTTCCGGCAAGAACTCCACATGGCGGTGGGAGATCTTTGCGCGCCGCCCCACCCGGAACCCGCTCCAGACATCGGAGGAGTTCTCGCCCGCGATATTCACCGTGGAATGGGCCGGTGTGCCGCGCTGGCGCTGGCGCTCAGCCCCGGTGCCGTAAACAGAAGTGCCCGAATTCACGATCACGCGCTGGCCGAACAGGGATAGTTCGAAACTGAGCGTATCAGCATGAGCATGGCCGGGCAGATAGTCCGGGCCGATCGCGGCGAGGTCAGCGATGAGGACGGCCTCGTCAAGCTCCAGCCGGGCATAGCCGCTGTCTTCAAGGAAGACCGGCCCAGGAGAAGCAGGCGAGGGGGCGAGGTCGAGGCGCCCGGCGTAGGCCGCAAGCTCGCGATTATCGGGCGCGATGCCAAAGGCCGCATCGTTGAAAAAGCTGATCTTTCCGTCGGGATGGGACAGTACCGCAAGCCAGCGCAGCATAAGCGGCGCGCAATGACGCCAGTGATCTGCCTGCGCGGCCTGCCCGGGCTCCAGCGCGTCAGCGAAGACGGCCGTGATGTTGACAAGGTCAAGCACGTCCTCGACGGCCAGAGCGTGATACATGGGGCTCAGCTCGAACTGGCCGCCATCGGGGAGGATCTGCTCGTCGAATTCCCGCGCCAGAATGGAAAAGCCCATCTGGCGCCAGCTATCTGCTTCGCGTCCGTCAAACCATGATCCGGCGAAGACCAGCGCCTTGGCATTGGCAAACAGATGATTGCCGAGCAGATGGTATTCCAGCCGCCCCATCAGCCAGCGCGCCTGAACGGCAAGGCTGTCCACCATGCCCGGCGGCGGCGTGTTGCCCGCCAGCAGCCACTTGATCCAGTTCACGATGCGAAGGGAAACGGGGTAGGGCTCCCAGCCTGTGCCCTTGCCCGGCGGGTTTTCCGCTATCCAGCGCCGGATGAGCGCACCGTGCCAGTGGGCGCGGGCGCTGGCATCTGCCGCGTTCAGATCGTCGAAATAGTGGAGATTATAGCGCCACAGCTTGTCGCGCGCGGGATCGTCCCAGCCTGCTTCATCCAGCGATGCGGGCTCTGAGAGGAAACAAAAGCCGGTGGCGCCGGTCATCGAAGGATGGCGCCGGGCAGGCGCGCTCCACCGGGCGGCGGCGGGACGGCGGGAGGGTGCTGCACGCAGGTCCGGTTTGGGACGCGCCAGCCGGAACCAGATGCGGTGATAAATCTGCTGGGGCTTGAGGTGCCGCAGTGTCTCGAAATAGCGCATCAGGGTGTGCAGTGATGAAGAGGCCATTTTGTTTACCTGGTCACTGCCTCAAGCGTCCTGCACATCAGATGTCCGCGAAAAATGATGCCTGCTCCGGGCCTACTGTAAGGCTTTCGCCGCACAATCGATCGTCACGCGGCTGACCTCGACGATCTCTTCCCGGCTGATGGGCGGCGGCGCGCCATCGCGAATGGCCTTGATAAATGCCGCAGCGAAGGCTTGCTGGCCCTTGTCCTGCTTTGTACTGCCAAGCCGGGAAAAGCCTTTCCAGCCCCAGCCTTTAAGGGTGCGGAAATTGTCCAGCTGCAAGACGCGCCCGGCGGCGAAAGCCTCGATACGTTCCTTCGGGAAGCTCTTGTGGCCATTGGCCAGATAGTGGATCGAAGCGACGGAGCCGTCGGCAAATTCCAGCGTCATGCTGGTCTTGTCACTGCGGATTGGCTGGCCGGGATGAGCGCCGAGGCTGATGGCGCTGGCCGACACAATCTTGTGTCCGGCCAGATGCCTTGCCAGATCAATGAAATGGCAGGCCTCGCCGATGATACGGCCGCCGCCGACATCAGGATCCTGTGTCCAGTGGTCAGCGGGGATATCGCCTGCATTGACGGTGATGATGAAACTTTTCGGCTCGGCGACCGTGTCCAGCAGCGCTTTCATTTTCACGATGTGGGGCGCAAACCGGCGATTGAAGCCGACCATGAGATGCTGGCCGGGGCGGGCAGTGGCCTCGGCCTCGATCTCCGCCAGCTCTTCCGGTGTCAGGCAGAGCGGTTTCTCGCAGAAGACGTGCTTTCCCGCCCGCAAGGCGGCCAGTACCTGCCGGGCGTGCGCGTCATGGCGGGTGGCGATCACCACCGTGTCGATCTGCGGATCGGTGAAAATCTCTTCGCTGTCAGTTACGGCGTTGCGGAAGCCGAACTTGCGCCCGAAATGCACGGCGCTGACGCCGCCGGCGCTGGCGAGCGTATGAAGCTCTGCTCCTGCCGCCTTGAAGGCCGGGATCAGCACACGGCTGGCATAATTGCCGGCCCCCAGAACGCCAATGCGTCCCGGCGAGGTAGCAGGCCGGCTGACCGATGCAGCTTCTGGCAACGCCACGCGGCGTGCCACTGCCGCGTTCGCCTGATCTGCCGGGGCAGGGTAGTTGAGCAGTATGCCCAATGACGGCTCACCAGAGGTGAGAAGGTTCATCGCCCTGGCGCCGTCATCAATGTCAAAGCGGTGCGAAACGAGCGGGGCGGTGTCGATGCTGCCAGCAGCCATCATGTCCAGCACGGCCTCGAAATTGCGCTGCTCGGTCCAGCGCACAAAGCCTACCGGGTAATCCTGACCGCCTTCCTCGTATGCGGGATCGTAACGGCCGGGGCCGTAAGAGCAAGAGACCTGGAAGCTCAGCTCCTTCTCGTAGAAATCAGCCCGGCTGAGCTCCAGCCCCGTCACGCCAACCAGCACGATGCGCCCGCGCTTGCGGCACATCCGGGCGGCCTGCGAGACCGGCTCATTGCTCTTCGTGGACGCCGTGATGAGCACCGCATCAACGCCCCGCCCGCGCGAGAAAGCGGCTGCGCGTGCCAGCACATCTTCGCCCGCGCCGGGGTTGACGGTCTCGGCGCCGAACTGGCGGGCGAGGGCGAGGCGCTCAGGGTCGAAATCAATGCCCATGACACGGCAGCCCTGCGCCCGCAGCATCTGCACGGTGAGAAGGCCGATCAGCCCCAACCCTGTCACCACAACGCACTCGCCCAGCGTCGGCGCGGCAAGACGTATGCCCTGCAGGCCGATGGCGGACAGGACGGTGAAGGCGGCGCTGTCGTCACTGACGCCATCAGGAATGCGCGCGCACAGGTTTTGCGGCACGGCGACGATGCCGGCATGGGGCCCGTTGGAGACCACCCGGTCACCGGCGGCAAAGCCGGCGGCGTGGCTCTCTATCACCTTGCCAACATTGCAATATCCCAGCGCCAGCGGCTGATCGAGCTTGGAGCGGACGGCGTCCAGCGTGGCGGCGATGCCATCGGTGCGCACCTTCTCCAGCACCATCTTCACCTTGTCAGGTTGCTGGCGGGCCTTGTCGATCAGATTGCTCTTGCCGAACTCGACCAGCATGCGCTCGGTGCCTGCAGAGACAAGCGTGCACGATGTCGCCACCAGCACCTGACCCTTGCCGGCGCGCGGTGCGGGCACGTCGGCAACGTCAGTGGCGCCGGTTTTGAGAGACTGGAGGAGCTGCTTCACGGCGGATGTCCTGAACTGGGCTATGACGGCGTACGGGGAGACAAATGCATACCCTCATCGAGGGTGATTACGGGTACGAAACAGGGTGATTGCGGGTACGCCGATGCCCGTTTGGAATATTTGCTGTGGCCATTCATACCCCCCGCGCGGCGGAGCCGCCGTCCCTTCGCCGCTTCTTGCGGACAGATGTGGCGCCTGTCCAGTGCCCGGAGGGCGAAAATCGCCTGCAGGGGCAAAAAACCCTCCAAATCAATCCGGCCGGGGCGCGTTCCGGGCCAAAATGCCCGCTTGTCGAACCACAGACAGGGACCGCCAGCCCGTGACCGCCACCTCCAATCTGAACCTGCCCTTCATCATGCCCGCCCAGGCGCAAAAGCACGTCACGCACAATGACGCGCTCCTCATGCTGGATGCGCTGGTGCAGCTGAGCGTCGCCAGCCGCCAGCTGTCCGCGCCCCCCGAAGAGCCGGAAGCCGGGGAGCGCCATATCGTGGCAGACGCGGCAAGCGGGCCGTGGGCCGGCGTGCCGGCCGGTCATCTCGCCGCGTTTCAGGACGGAGCATGGCGGTTCTTCGCGCCGCAACCAGGCTGGACGGCGTGGATCGCCGATGAGGGCGAGGCGCTGGTCTTTGACGGCGAAGACTGGAGCGCGTTTACAGGCGCCGGCCTCAACCCGGCAGCGATGGTGGGGGTGAATACGGAGGCGGATGAAACCAACCGGCTGGCGGTAAAGTCCGATGCGGTACTGCTCAGCCATGATGATGTGACGCCGGGCAATGGCGGCATCCAGATGAAGCTGAACAAGGCGGCGCCCGGCGGCACTGCGAGCCTGCTCTACCAGACGGGCTGGTCGGGCCGGGCCGAGTTTGGCACCACGGGCGATGATGATTTCCACATCAAGGTCAGCGCCAACGGGGCCGACTGGCGCGACGCGCTGGTTGTCGATGCGGCCAGCGGCGCCGTCTCGATGCCGCACACCCCGCCCGTGGCCAACAGTTTCAATCTGCTGAAAGACGCCGGCCGGTTCGGCGGCAGTCCCGAGCCGCAAAGCGCCGTTGTTAGCGCTTTCGAGGCGCCCGGCTATCTGATCCCGGTTAACGGGGCAGCGTTCGTGGCCGGCCCGAAATATATCTACAATAACAGCACCTATGGAGGGACGGGCGCGGCGCTCGACCCGGATATCGATGCTCTCCTCACCCGTCTGAAAGATCCGGCCTATCGCCGTTACGGGGTGGAGTTCTTTGTCCTGCAGGTGACGGCGGGCAGCGGCACCGCGACTGTGCGTACGATCAATGGCACGCCCCATTACCTGCCGCTGCAGACGCCCCAGCTGCCGCAGCCGCCAGAGCTGACCATCAATATGCATGTGCTGGTAAAGTCGGGCAGCCTGGCGTGCACGATACCTGGGTCCTTCAACGCGCTGTTCATCGACGGCGTGCGCCACGGCTCCGCACAGATACTCACCCCGGATGATGGCTGGCGGCAGGTGACGCGCAGGCTCTTGTTCAATCCGCGCCAGTATGTGGGATACGACAATATCGCCATCCAGCTGTTCACAACGCCCGGCACGGTGTTCTGGATAGCGGTCCTGACCGTTACGCCCGGCCATCTGGCAATAGCGCCAGAACGCTATTACGGCGTTATCCCTGGCCTTGAGGCCTGGCGGTAGGGGAGAACCCCTTGTCGTGGGAAAAGTGTCGGTGCACACCACCCCACGGCCAATAAGAGCCAAAGCAGCGGATTGGAAGTCGATCCATATTGAAAACCAAGAAAAATCAGCGATAAAATATAAACTATCGACAATCTAATTCTATCATATTTGTTTAACGCGCGCGTTATTCTTTTTAGGCTGCCTATAAATATGAGGAAAACTAAAATGTAATGCGCTGCGGACAGGATGCCAAACTGGAGGAAAAATTCAACGAGGCCGCCCAAGTTCCTGCCCCCCGTCAGAAATGAAAATTCAGATCCAAAAACGTTAAGGTAAACTGTAACTTTTTCGTCGCTAGGACCAAAGCCAAAAATGCCATACTGAATAGATGATATTATTGAAATCGGAATGTTGAAAACTCGATATATCGCGCCGTACCGAAAAAGACTTTCTGGGTTTGAGCGCGCGTCATTAAGCAGCAGGAATAATCTGCTGTCTTGTCCGGTAATTGTACCAATCAGTTCAAATGCACCATAAAAAGTTAGTGCAATTAATCCAAAAATTAAAACTGTAGGTCTATATAGAAAAAATACGATTGATATCAGAATGCAGTGAACCGCAAACGAGTAAAGAGATGAGGAAATATATATATTTGCGGAAAATAATATCAGGGATATGAGGGCAAATGAGTTAAATGTTATTTTAGCCCTCTTGCTTGCATAGAGCAAAAATATGATCATGTTTAATATTGTGAGCATGTGTCCAAGTTGAGCGGGCTCAGGGGCAAGCGAACGCACGCCCCGGCCACTTTGAATCAGGAGGGCGATGTGCTCCGTGGGGCGGGATACCAGATCAGTAAGAAAGCTCGGCTCGAATAACTTCTGCACTAATCCGACCGCGATATATATCGCACTAACAAGCATTATGTTGGTCGTATTTATGATTATCCAGTTTCGTCGGCAGCATATGTATATGAATAGTGCAGTGAAAATTGGGAAAAAGCTTCTTATCACGTACGTTATTGTGGTCTCGTCCGCAAAAAAAATGGTGTGAAGTGCTACAATTATTGTAGCAAAAACTGCTGATTGTAAAACTGGGTCTTTTAGCTGTAATGCATATAACCCGATGCATGCAGCAATCAGCGCTGCAAATGGTTGAGTGTCAATTCCAGGTATCGGTCCAATATACGGAAACATGACAGCCAAAAATAACACTGTCGCTGTGATTTGTCTGGGAGTTATTTGGCGAAATTTTACCGAAGTCATGTGTATGTCCGACTGCCCAAAGGTCCCATTTGTATTTTGAGGCTCCTTTGCAAGAGTACGACGCTGACGAGTACCCAGCTGGTCATAGCTAACGCTGAAGCTAACGCCACCCCGGTGTTGCCCATGTACTCGCCGAAAAGGGGGCCGATGATGATCAATAGGCAGACGCCAGCACCTTGCGTAAGTGCGAATTGTGACGTTCGGCCAGAGAGGTTGGCAATATTTGCGACGGTGCCGAACCATGCGCTAACAAGCCTACCGGCGCAGAGGATCAGTGCCAGGCCCCAGGCTTCCCTGCCGATTTCTCCAAAAGCAAGCTCGAACAGGAAGGGGCCGGTCAGCAGTGGCGCGAAAGCCAGCGCGTAAAATCCGAGTGCCAGGCGCGAGGAGGATCGGGCGAGACTCTGCAGAGCGGGCCGGTCTCCTTTTTGGTAGGCTATCGCAATCTGCGGCCCGTACATTAGTTCAGCAAATTGCACGCCCGTTGATAATAGGAGCGCGTATTGCACAGCTGCCTTGAAGGCGGGCACCGCCTCAACTGACACCACGGAGGCGACGATCAGGATATGAACGGTTGCAAGCGCCGTGTTTCCAAAACTGTACGCGAGCAGCGGCCCGTAAGCCTTGAAATAGGGCCGCCAGGCAGACAGGGGCGCCGGAGCGAAGCGCGCCGCGCGCCAGGGCGCCATGAAGGCCAGAACTGCGCAGACCGCGACGAGGACAACGGCGTAAGCGGCGCTGAGCGCGGGAAAGGCCGCCGCGCCTGCCAGCCATAGCGTGATCGCGGCGAGAGCAAGGCCGGCGGGGCGCAGCACGTTCTCCGGTACGATGGCGGCGATAACCTTGCCATTCACGCGCGCCAGTCCGCCAAGGAAGAACATCGCGCCGCTCAGGGCCGCCACGGCGGCAAAGGCCCATGCCTCACCCGGAACAAGGGGCGCGCGCTGGGTAACCAGCGGCTGGGCCAGGAGTACCAGGCCGGTCACGGATACAATCGCGCCGCCACCAAACACGATCAGCCGGCCCAGCGCTTCGCGGTCGCCATCGGCCTTGTGGACCGAGCCAAAGCGTATCGCCAGCGTGAGAAGGGGGCCGAGCGCCGCGCCCGCCACGAACTGGGCTGCGGCCAGGAAGACGAAGAACTGCCCTGCGGCCTCCACCGGGAAGACGCGCACAATAACCGTGACCGAGAGCAGCGTGCCGATGGCGGCGAGGATGCGCAGGGCCGTCAGGCCGGCAACTTTCACCGCGCCGGGGCGGGGCGTGGGGGCCGGGTATGTTGCCAGTATCGTCCATCATTCCCCGCGCGGCCGCACTGTCCGCCAGCTGGCCGGGATGCATGCCCTGTGCCAGCCCCCACCGGGGCGGACCGTTTGCCGGAAAACGCGCCATGTCAAGGCATTGGCGGCCAGCTCATCGCGATTTTCCGGCCCCGGTGCGGCGATTTTGATGCGCGCCCCTGCGGTCCGGGCCGGTGCGTTGCGGTGGCAGGGTGTGCAGCCTATACATCGCACCATGTTTGAACGGCTGAAATCCCTCTTCGCGCCGCGTGCGCGCGCTGCCGCCCGGCCCGATCTGGCGCCGGGTGTGCGGCTCTATGCCGTCGGCGATGTGCACGGGCAGGACGATCTTCTGGGCCTGATGCTGGCGCGTCTGCGCGATGATGCGCTGGCGGCGCCGGCGGGGACGCGCTGCACCCTCATCATGCTGGGCGACTATATAGACCGTGGGCTGGGCTCTGCGCGGGTCATCGAGCGGCTCTCCACCCTGTCAGGCTTGCCGTTTGACGTGCGCTTCCTGAAGGGCAATCACGAGGAGGCCATGCTGGACTTTCTGGCCGATCCGGCGGCGGGGCCGGTCTGGGTGCAGTATGGCGGGGGTGAGACGCTGGCGGGCTATGGCGTGAAGCCGCCCGCCGCGCAGGCCGGCCCGCAGGCCTGGCAGGACGCGCACGCGGCGCTGACCGGGGCGCTGCCGGCCCATCACCGCGCCTTTCTGGAGGGGCTTGAGCCGTTCGTGGTGGAGGGTCCCTACATGTTCGTCCATGCCGGGGTGGACCCGGCAAAATCGCTGGCAGAGCAGAGCGAGCGCGACTTTTACTGGATACGGGAGAAATTCCTGCATTCGACGCGCCGGTTCGAGTATGTCGTGGTCCACGGCCATACGCCTGAACAGGACTATCATCATGATGAGCGGCGCATCGGCATCGATACCGGCGCCTATCTGACAGGGGTGCTGACCGCCGTCCGGCTGGAAGGCGATGACGTAACTTTCTTGCAATCACGCCGCGGGGAACGCTAAATCAGCAGGCCGGACGTTGGCATGGCGCGCAAAACGGTCATGCTGTAAGCGCCGACATATCGAGGGGATGCCTGATGTACCGCCTGTTGCTTGTGCTCGTTCTTGCGTTTTCCAATGTGGCGTGCGCGACCTCGGGCGTGTCCACCGGATCGGCGGCCATTGCCGGTTCGGATGTCATGCTGGCCGACCCCTCCCAGGAGCAGCGCGAACTCGTCGAGTACCGCCTCGGTTCGGGCGACCGGCTCCGCGTGATCGTCTTTGGTGAGGATACCCTGTCCGGTGAGTACACGGTGGATGGCAGCGGCGCTGTCTCGCTGCCCCTGATCGGGGAGGTGCGCGCGGGCGGCCTGTCCTTGCGCGAGTTTCAGCGCGCGGTGGAAGCCTCCTTGCGTGAGGGCTATCTGAACGATCCGCGCGTCAGTGCCGAAGTGATGAACTTCCGCCCGTTCTACATCATGGGCGAAGTCCGCGAGCCGGGCGAATACCCCTTCACGTCCGGCCTGACGGTCGTCAATGCGGTTGCCACGGCGGGTGGCTTTTCCTACCGGGCCAATACCCGCGTGGTCTTCATCAAGCGCGCAGGGTCTGACCGCGAAGTCCAGTATCCGCTGACGGTGAACACGCCGGTCCAGCCGGGCGACACGATACGCATCGGCGAACGGTTCTTCTAAGGCCGGTCCGCGCCGGACCGGGAAGCCATGATGCCGGAACAGCTGAGCCAATACACGCGGCTGGCGTTTCCTGCCGGATTCTGCCTGCTGATACTTGGCGCGGCCTCGTTCTATTTCGGGGCCGACATACCGGCGGCGAAAGCGATTTTTTCCTGCGTCCTCATCCTGATCGCTGCGGTATCGGTGGCGTTTGGCGCGGTCTACCGGCCCATGCCTGCGGTGTGGGGCGTGGTGCTCCTGCTGGCCGCGTTTGGCGTTCACCATGTGATGATGGGGTGGATGGACACCGCCGCCCCGGAGTTTGCGGCGCTGGCGGCGGGCGGCGCGGTCTGGCTGATGGGCTATGGCAGTGCGCGCCAGCGCGATACTGCAAGCGTGCTTTGGCGCGCCACGCTGACGGTCGGCACGCTTATCGCGCTCTGGGCGTTTATCGATTTCACCATCACACCACGCACGCCTTCGGCTGTGCGGTTGAATGCAGGCTTTCTGTCAGCCAACACCGCCGCCACGTTTTTTGGCATTATTGCCCTGATGGGGCTTGCCGAGCTGCTGGGACAGATCCGCAAGGGGCTGCGCGGCGGCCGGGCATTTGCGGAGAGGGCGCTGCCGCTGGCGCTTGCCTTGATCTGCGTGCTGATCTCAGCGACCTGCCTGATGCTGACGGCGTCACGCGCAGGCATAGCCTTTGCGGGACTGGCCGCCGCAGCGCTCTCAGGCTGGCAGGTGCTGGCGTGGACGCGCGATGGCGGGGTCAGCCAGCGCAGTCTCGGCCTTGGCATTGCCGGCTTTGTTGGCGTCTTCGTGATCGGTGGACTTGTCTGGACGGTATCAGGTGAGATGGCGGCAACCCGCTATGAGAGCGGGCTGCGGGAAAATCTGCGCGGGGAGATGTTCGCCGCTTACTGGAACGCGGTGGCGCTCGCGCCAGTGACGGGCCACGGGCTTGGCAGCTTTGTGTTTACCAACGATCTTATCACCACCAGCCAGACGGTCCGCTCTCTGGGCAGCACAAATGCCGCCCATAATGTCTTCCTGCAATGGCTGCTGCAGGCCGGGTGGACGGGCGCACTGGCCATGTGGGCCGTTACCGGGCTGCTGATATGGCAGGTGATGCAGGGGCTGAAGGTGCGCCGGCGCCATCGGGGCTATTTGCGGGCCGTGCTGTGCATCAGCGCGTTCGTTGTCCTGCATGGCCTGACGGACTTCGCCCTCGAAGTGCCTGGCGTGATGTGGTGGTGGGCGTGGATACTGGGGCTGGGCGCGGGCATCGCAGCCGCAGGGCGCAACGGTCAGAAACGCCAGCGCGAGCAGGGCAAGGGGGGAGGCAGGCTGGCGCTGGCATCGCGCGCCGGCTTCGTAGCGTTGGCACTGGCGGCGGGCATATTGGCAGGCTGGCAAGGCCAGATGCGCGTCAGTGCCAATCTGGCTCATCAGCTGACACCGCAGGCGCTGGAGGCCATTGCCGGGGAGCCCGGTCTGCCGCCTTCAGCCTACCTGATCGATGCCTACGCAGCGCGGGCCATCGAGGCGGATATCGGCGATCTGGATTTTGCCCATCGTGCGACGCTGGCGGCCGTTGAACGCGAGCCCCGGCTGGTGACGGCGTGGAACCGCCTTGTCTATATCGATATGGCGCGTAATGGCCGATTGACGGCGGCAGGGCAGGCGGCGCTCGCCCAGAGCTTCTATCTGAACCTGTACGGTGACCGCGAAATTCTCCGCTGGCGTTTGAAGATTGCGGCCGTGGCGTGGGAACAGCTTGATGATCTCAACCGTACCAGTGTCCGCTTGCAACTTGGTGGCCAGGCTGTCAGGGACCGGCGCTGGCTGCATCGTTTTGCCAGTGACGCGCCCGAAGGTGTCCGCGAGGAGATCGAGGCTGCGCTGGCGCGGACGACTTAGGGTCGAAGCGTGCCGGGGTTATAGTAAACAAAAATGAAACAGCTTTCCCTCTCTTAAGTAAAATGTTATGGTTAATTTCATTTAACTATAAAAAATACTACAATAAACGCAATCTTAACTATAATAAATAGCGTGACCTTAAATCCCATTATTCAAGATCACTCTCCGATAACAAGACGGAGGGGTGGTCATGAATGGGTTCGGTCCCGAGGCGCTGGCGCGCATGATGCGCGGCCTCGCTCTTTCATGCCTTGCGGGTCTGGCGGTAACGGCGTGTGCGACAACGCCACCCGCCTCATCACATATGCCGGTTGCCGGTGTGGCCATGCCGCCGGCGGGCCTGATCGACATGTGCCGGCGTGCGCCTGAGATCTGCGGTTCGGTTGCGGGCGCACAAGCCGATGCCGGAGTGGCGGTTGTGCTGGCCAGTGCAGACATTCCTCTGGCGGAAGCCACCGGCGCCACATTGCCAGTTTTGCGTGAGAGCGCGGACGGAGCGAAGGCACACCGTCTGGCGCCCGATGCGGGTTTGCTGGAAGGCACTAGCGATGCGCGTGGCGAGGAACGCGGCGAGGCAAGGGCAGACCAGCCTGATGCTGGGGCTGGGACCCAGAAGCAGGCAGAGCAGGTCGCCGGGGCTGCTGAAGGAGAGGGCGCCGTTCTGGATGGCGATGACCGTCTGGTCGCGGCGCCGGAACTGTTTGCACTGCTGAACCGGGTCAACCAGTCCATCAATATGCGGATACGCCCCCGCGATGATCAGGATGTCTATGGCGTGAGTGAATACTGGACCCTGCCGCTGACGCTCGAAGGTACTGCCGAAGGCGATTGCGAAGACTATGCGCTGGAGAAGCGCCAGGCGCTCATTGCGGCAGGCATACCAGAGCGTGCGCTGTTCCTGGCGGTCGGCTATTCGCTGGCTACCGGGCGTCACGCAGTACTGGTCGTGAGTACCGATCAGGGCGATTATGTGCTGGACAATATGACGCCCTACATCCTGCCTTGGACGCAAACGCCCTATCGCTGGACTGCGCGGCAAATGCCCGGTGATCTGCTTTCCTGGCGGCATATGGCTGAACTGACTTCGTGATCACGCGGGCAGTATCTGCCTGATCTTTGCTGTCAGTTTTGCGAAAAGCCGAAGTACCGGCGTAATTGTCCTTTACCCTGTCATGGCTGCGTTATAGCGTCTGCTTCGCAAGAGGGACGCATATTGGCCGGGGCGGGGAGCCGAGCCGGTCGCATCTGGAGATCACGACCATGCTTCGTACTGTCGCAACCGCCGCCATCGGCGTGGCCATGCTGGCTGCCGCCGGGATGGCGCAGGATTACCGCCTGAACCCGATCTATGGCACCGTGTCGCTTCGCGGCGGCTTCGCGCCGGATCCGTATGTCATCAACCTTCAGTCTGGCGGTAACATCAACGCGGCCCAGACGCTGGGTGGCAGCTGCGTAGGGTATGTCGCCAACGCGCCGGACTTCCGCCTGCACTTTCAGGCCGGCAGCCTGCCGCTGATTATCTCGGTCGATTCCAGTTCGGACACCACGCTGGTCATCAACGGTCCGGATGGCCGCTGGTACTGCAATGATGATGGCGGTCAGGGGCTGAACCCGTCACTGCGCTGGAACAGCCCGATGTCCGGCCAGTATGACATCTGGATTGGCAGCTATGGTGGAGGCAACGCCAACGCCCAGCTCCACATTTCCGAGCTGTACAGCCAGTAAGCAGCTGACATCCCAGAACGCGGAAAAGCCCGGCGGGAAACCGCCGGGCTTTTTGTCGATCAGATCAACGCATGAATGACGAGGAACTGGACCGGCCGGTAGATCACGAGGTGGACCGCCAGCAGCGCCGCGATCAGTGCCAGCGAGGAGAGGGCGGCGCGCCACCAGGCTGCGGCGTAAACCGTCCGGAAGGCGAAAGCCATGTGCACCGCCAGAGCAAGCAATCCTGTCAGGAGCAGGTAGCCGAAACTCGCCGATACCCAGCCGGCATCGGTGAACCCGCTCGCGATCCGCGCCGGCAGCATCAATAGCTGCTGCAAGATGATGAAGAAGCTGAAGATGTGCAGGGCCACGATGAACTGGTCTGCATAAAAGAGGCGGCGGGAGGGAAACAGGGCTGCCAGAGCCAGCGCCATAAAAGGAATGTGCAAGCCGATCAGCAGCTTGCTCACTTCGCTATTCACCGCGTTATAGGCATCGCGATAGTCGGCAACGGAGTAACGGCCGGCCTGCGGGTCTTGAGCCTGCTGCCGGGCATTGCGCGCCTCTACCCTGAGTTCCACCAATTGCGAGGCGAGGGGGCTGTGAAGCTGTCCGCGCCAGCCGCGCAGAAATGCTTCGAACTCGGCCGAGACTGGCTCACCCTCGTTGGCGGCCAACACGGTCTCGCCCGTGACCTGGTCCTCGAAGCTGAGTGAGAAATCCGTAATCGGCGGTGACAGGAAAAAGAGAAGATTTGCGATCAGGAACAGAGCTATCGGGGAAAGCCAGTACACCCGGCGCCCTTCCACATAGTCCTTGCTGAGCGCGCCCGGCCTGAACACCAGCGCGATGAAGGTCCGCCACGCTCGTCCGTCCAGATTGGTCAGAACTCCAAATGCATCACGCAGGAGATGCCCGAAGCGCCGTTCATCAGGGTCGAGCGCGCGTTGCCCGCACACACCGCAGTACCGCGCCGAGAGGGGCGCGCCGCAATTGCGGCAGGCCTCTCCGGGTGCAGATGCAGTCTGGGCCTCGTTGTCAGCCATTGCGTGCGCAGCCCTACATTCCCTTGCCGGGATTAGGCAGGGCGTATTTGCACAGCTGATCGACGATATAGGTGAAGGCGTCGTCCACACTGTCGGTGCGGTAGACGAGATCCAGGTCTTCCTGATTGATCGCGCCGAAATCGGCGAGCGCCTGCAGATTGAGCACCTTGTCCCAGTATTCAGAACCGAACAGCACCACGGGCAGGCGCTTCTTCATCTTGCGGGTCTGCAGGAGGGTGAGCGTCTCGAACAGCTCGTCCAGCGTGCCGAACCCGCCGGGCATCAGCACCAGCGCCTTGGCCGGGTAGAGGAACCAGAATTTGCGCGTGAAAAAGTAGTGGAACTCGAAATTGAGGTCCGGCGTGACGTAGGGGTTGTTGTTTTCTTCCTTGGGCAGGGTGATGCCGAGCCCGATGGTTTCACCGCCCGCTTCGCTCGCGCCGCGATTGGCCGCTTCCATGATGCCGGGGCCAGCGCCCGTGCAGATGACGAAGCGGCGCTGCTGGCAGTCATCAAGATTGAGTGACCATTCGGTGAGGCGGCGCGCCAGCTCCCGTGTGGCCTCATAATATTGCGACATGAACACGGCACGTTCGGCGGCTTTCGTGTCGGCCCCTGCCGCGCGGGCCTTTTCAAGGCCCGCCTCGGCGTCATCGGGCGCCGGGATGCGCGCAGAGCCGAAGAAGAGGATCGTGTCGTCGACCTTGTGGGTTTCGAACTGTTTCTTCGGATAGAGATATTCCGCCAGAATGCGCAAGGGACGCGCATCGGGGGACCCCATGAAATCGGGGTTCACATACGCCTCTACCGGGTCACCGGGCTGGGTTTCACTGACAAATTCGGTCTTTTTCATCGCTGTCTCACTTCTTATGGAGTGAGATACCAGCACAGGCCGCGAGGGCCGCAAACCGCTTTGTCAGCCCTTTACCCGCTCGAGCGATGCCATGATGAGTTCCTGCGCGCGCTTTGAATCCGCCCAGCCAATGATCTTCACCCATTTATTGGGTTCGAGATCCTTGTAGTGCTCGAAGAAGTGGGTGATGCGCATGATCTGCGCCTTGGTTACATCGGTGTATTCGACGATGTCGTCATAGAGCGGGGTCAGCTTGGGGTGCGGGCAGGCGAGGATTTTCTCGTCCATGCCGCTCTCGTCTTCCATCATCAGCACGCCGATGGGGCGCGCGCGTACCACACAGCCCGGCACCAGCGTCGTCTGGCCCAGCACCATGACGTCGATCGGGTCGCCATCTTCGGACAGGGTGTGCGGCATGAAGCCGTAATTGCACGGATAGCGCATGGGCGTGTGCAGGAAGCGGTCGACGAAGACGGTGCCGGAGGCCTTGTCCATCTCGTACTTTACCGGCTCGCCGCCTACCGGCACCTCGATGATGACATTGATGTCCTCAGGAGGATTGGCGCCAGGGGAAATCTTGTCGATACGCATGATGAGGGCCTTCCGGTTTTCGTGTCGCCCGTGCGGGGCGGGCTGGTTTTGCCGGTGTGATAGCGGCTTGAGCGCGCGAGGCAAGACGCATTTTGCACTGCACAATAAGCTCAGGCCTGCCTGCATGAGCGATTGCGCGGGGCGCGCCGCTTGGCTAGCGTGCGGGCATGACAATACAACGCTTCATCCTTTTCGCCGCGCCGTTTCTGGCGCTTGTCCTGTTCGCTGCGGCTTATGCCCAGACCGATCCCACCGCGCCGGACGCGGTTGTGGAATATGGCGGGCCGGACCCGGTTATCGTTGAAACGGCCGAAGGCCCGGTCGAGTTCATCGCGGAGATCGCGGCCACCGAGGCATCACGGGCGCGCGGCATGATGTACCGCGAATCCATGGAGCCGAACGAGGCGATGCTGTTTGACTTTGAAGTCGTGCGGCCGGTTTCCATCTGGATGGCCAACACGCTGATCCCGCTGGACATTATCTTCATCCGCGAGGACGGCACGATTGCCAAGATCGTCGCCAATGCGCAGCCGCTCTCGCGCCGCTCCTTGCCGTCGGACTTCCCGGTTCTGGCCGTGCTGGAGATTGCTGGCGGGCGCTCTGCCGAGACCGGCATTGCCCCGGGCGATCTGGTGCGTCACGCCCTTTTCGGCACTGATGTGGCCGATGAGCCGATGGTGGACGCCGAAGAGACGGATGCTGGCGAAGACGCCGCAGAGGACGCTGACGACGGCACGGAAGAGGCCGCTGAGGAGTAGGGCGCGTCCCGGCCTTGCGCGTGCGCACGGCTTTGCCTAAACGATGCACACGAAATTCGGGGCGTAGCGCAGCCTGGTAGCGCATCTGCTTTGGGAGCAGAGGGTCGCAAGTTCGAATCTTGCCGCCCCGACCAGCATTGTTGACGGCCGGGTCCCACCCCGGACGAGCGAGGAAAGAGGCAGGGATGTTCGCACGTATCTATCAGCCTTCGCGAAATGCCATGCAGTCCGGCCGCGCCCGGACCAAGGCCTGGGTGCTGGAGTTTGAACCCGCGCAGGCCAAGCGCCCTGATCCGCTGATGGGCTGGGCCGGCTCGGGCGATACCCGCCGTCAGGTGCATCTCTCCTTTGATACGCGCGACGAGGCGGTGGCCTATGCCAAGCGCTATGGCATACCTTTCCAGATCCGCGAGGCGCGCGAGACCACGCGGCGCATCAAATCCTACGCGTCCAACTTTGCTGCCGACCGTAAAGAGCCCTGGTCGCACTGACCCTGGCTTTGCTGGCGGCCCGGCAGGCGTGATTGACCCCGTAGCTCAGCTGGATAGAGCGCTCGCCTTCTAAGCGAATGGTCGCAGGTTCGAATCCTGCCGGGGTCGCCATTTTTCAGCCCGCCGCTTGCCCCACGCCCCGCTCCCGTAAGTCCCGCGCCATCACGCCCGACGCCAGCATCAGGCTGAGCGCGCTGGCGGCGAAGAACCACAGGCCCGGCTGGCTGGCAGCGGTGGAGAGTGCCTCGTTCGACCAGATCACGATGGCCAGCGCCACGACCACCACATCGGTGAAGGACCATTTGCCGAGCAGCTCAATCCAGCGCATGGCCACCGGGCTGACGCGCGAGGGCGGCAGACGGTGGATGGCGATCAGCATGGACACCTTCAAAAGCGGCGTGCCGAGCGAGAAGGTCGCGATCAGCAGGGCCAGCACTGGCTCGCGCGCGCCGATGAGGGCGGCGATTGTATCAAGGATGGAATAGCTGACCTTGAAGACGATGAGGCTCTGCGCCTCAAAGAGGGGCAGCATGATGCCCGGCGGAAACAGGATAATGCCCAGGATCAGCAGCGCGCGGGCCATCGCCCCGCCCGTGCCATGCGGGTTGTCTTTGGTGTCAGCTTGCTCCCGCCCGTCCATGGTTAACACCGTCCGGGGCGATTGTGGCGGAACGGGGGCGGGATGCCCTTGCGGCGTTGCGTGCCGGGGTGGCGCGCCTTCAGGTGCTGGGATCGCGCGCGCCGATCCCATCCCTCGTCATTCCGGCGAAAGCCGGAACCCAGCCTTATTTTTAAGAAGAACTGGGTTCCAGATAAGCGCTGACGCGCTTTCTGGAATGACGAAGGGAGGAGGGGCCGTCGATCTAATACCCCTGACTATCTAATACCCCGACAGTTTCGCCACCTGGCCTGCGCCCCAGGCATCGTCGCCGAGGAATTCACCGGCGGCCTGCGCGCGCTTGTAGTAGAGGCCGATATCGTACTCGTCGGTCATGCCGACACCGCCGAACATCTGGATGCCTTCGGAGGTGGCCAGGCGCGACACGGCGGTCGCTTTGGCCTTGGCCGCTGCCGCCCAGATCGGTGCCTGAGAGGGCGTTTCATCGAGCGTGCGCAGCGCCTTCATCACGATGGAACGGGCCATCTCGATCTCAGACAGCAAGTGCGCGGCGCGGTGCTGCAGCCCCTGGAAGCTCGCGATCGGCACGCCGAACTGCTCGCGTTCCTTGATGTAGTCGATGGTCGCGTCGAAGGCCTGTTCGGCAACGCCGAGGCTTTCGGCGGCCACGCAGGCCCGGCCCACATCGAGAATGTGTTTCAGCGCGCCTTCGGTGTTGTCCGCGCCGTCCAGAAGGGCATCACCGTCGAGCGCTACGTTCTCGAAAGTGAAGTCTGCGGGCAGATGACTGTCGACCGTGCGGCGGGCCTTGCGGGTCACGCCCTTCTGATTGCAGTCCACCAGTACCAGGCAGGGCGCGCCATCCTCATTGCGGGCCACGACGATGACGGCATCAGCCGCAGCGCCATTGGCGACAAAGCGCTTGGTGCCGTTCAGCACCAGCCCGTTGCCCTGCTTTTTCGCGGTCGTGTTGATGGAATCGGGATTGTGACGGGCGCGCTCGTCCACGGCGAAGCCGATCACGGTTTCACCGGAGACGATTTTCGGGAGCCATTTGGCTTTCTGTGCGTCGCTACCTGCTACCCGCAAGGCCGTCGCGGCCAGCACGGCGGTGGAGAGGAAGGGGGAGGGGGTGAGCGTGCGCCCCATCTCCTGCAGGAGGAGACCGGCGGCGAACACGCCGAAATCGGCCCCGCCATGGTCTTCCTCGACCAGAATGCCGGTCCAGCCCATCTCCGCCATGGATGACCACAGGTCGCGCGAGAAGCCGTCAGGGTTGTTTTCGTCGCGAAGCTTGCGGAAGGCGGTGACGGGCGCGGTTTCGGACAGGAAGCTGCGCGCGCTGTCACGCAGCATCTGCTCTTCGTCGTTCAGTACAAAGCTCATGGGTTCAATGCCTTATGAAAATCAGGTGCCGGGGAGCTCAAGCACGCGCTTGGCGACGATATTGAGCTGGATCTCGCTGGTGCCGCCCTCGATGGAATTGGCGCGGCTGCGCAGCCAGGAGCGGGCGGCATCGCCATCCTCTTCCTTCTCGCCTTCCCACAGGAGGCCATCAGAGCCGAGCGCGGACATGTTCAGCTCATGGCGGCGCTTGTTCAGCTCGGTACCGACATATTTCAGGATCGAGGCCTTGGCGCCCACGCCTTCGCCCTTGTCGGCCTCGTCCTTCACGCGGCGCAGCGTGGCTTCAAAGGCCAGCGCATCGATCGTCAGGCGCGCGACATCGCCGCGCAGGATCGGATCGGCGATCTGGCCGTTTTCGTCCACTTCGCCTGCCAGATGGGCCGCGCCCACCGGATTGAGACCGCCGGAGACGGCGTCAGACACGATACCCGCACGTTCGTGGCTCAACAGGTATTTGGCGATGTCCCAGCCCTGACCCGGCTTGCCGACGACGTTCGACACCGGCGCACGCGCATCATCAAAGAAGGTCTCGCAGAAGGGCGATTTGCCGGAGATCAGCTTGATCGGCTTGGTGGAGACGCCCGGCGTATCCATGTCGATCAGGATGAAGGAGATGCCCAGATGCTTGGGCGCATCGGCCTCGGTGCGCACCAGCGCGAAAATCCAGTCGGACTTGTCGGCGTAGGAGGTCCACACCTTCTGGCCGTTGATGACGTATTCATCGCCGTCCAGCACGCCCTTGGTGCGAAGGCTGGCCAGGTCGGAGCCCGCGCCCGGCTCTGAATACCCCTGACACCAGCGGATTTCGCCGCGGGCGATCTTGGGCAGGTGCTCGCGCTTCTGCTCCTCGCTGCCGTATTTGAGAAGGGCCGGGCCAAGCATCCAGATGCCGAAGCTGTCCAGCGGAGAGCGGGCCTTCATGGCCTTCATCTCTTCCTTCAGGACGAAGCCTTCTTCTTTCGTGAGACCGCCGCCGCCATATTCCTTGGGCCAGGTCGGCACGGTCCAGCCGCGCTCCGCCATGCGCTCCAGCCAGATGCGCTGGTCGTCGCTGGCAAAGGTCCAGTTGCGCCCGCCCCAGCAGATATCGGCCTCACCCTTGGCGGGCACGCGCATGCCCGGCGGGCAGTTTGCCTCCAGCCAGTCGCGGGTCTCTTTGCGGAATGTTTCAAGGGACATTCGAGGTCTCCTCCCGTTTACGTTTACGTCAAGGTTAGGCTGAGGCTGCGCGTGACGCCAGCCCCGATTTGCGCTTGGTTGTGAGCAGGCAGCGCGGCGAAAGCGCGCGCATCGCTTGCAGGATGCCGCCAACGCGATAAGTAGCGGGCCAGCACTTGTTGACCAGAGGCCGCCCATGTCCGCCCATACAGCTCTGCCGCGTCCGTTTTCCCAGGAAGGCACCAGCCGCGCCATGTTCTGGTGGCTGGTGGTGATAGCCGTGCTGGTCATCGCGATGATCGTGGTGGGCGGGGCGACGCGGCTGACCGGATCGGGCCTCTCCATCACCGAATGGCGGCCCGTGACCGGGGCCATTCCGCCGATGACGGATGCAGGCTGGCAGGAGGAGCTGGAGAAATACCGCCAGATTCCCCAATACCAGCTGCAGAATCGCGGGATGAGCATGGAGGAATTCCAGTTCATCTACTGGTGGGAGTGGGGCCATCGCCAGCTTGGCCGCTTCCTCGGTTTTGCGTTTGCGCTGCCCTTCGCCTTCTTCCTGTTCACCCGGCGTGTGCCGCAGCGTCTGCAGACGCGGCTATGGGTGCTGTTTGCACTGGGCGGGCTGCAGGGCGCGATTGGCTGGTGGATGGTCGCCTCCGGGCTGACAGAGCGCGTCTCGGTCAGCCAGTACCGGCTTGCCACCCACCTCATCATGGCGTTCGCCATTCTCGGCCTGACGCTGTGGACGGCGCTGGAGCTGCGCTACGGCAAGACGCCCATCCTTCAGCGCGGAAAGCTGTTTACGCTCGCCAGCGCGTTCTGGGGCGCGGTGCTGTTCCAGATTGCGCTCGGCGCGCTGGTGGCGGGTACCGGGGCAGGGCGCATCTTCACCACCTGGCCGGGCTTTGAGGGGCAGCTGGTGCCGGAGGGGTATCTCTCAGGCCTGCCCATCTGGCGCGCCGTGTTTGAAAGCCTGCCAGCGGTGCAGTTCCAGCATCGCTGGGTGGGATATGCGCTGGCCATTCTGGGGGGCGTGCTGGCCTTCCGGCTATGGCGCACCGGCGCGGAGGATCTACGCCGGGCAGGAACCGTCCTGCCGGTCCTGATCGCCGGGCAGGTGGCGTTGGGCATCTGGACGCTGGTTTCGGCCTCGCCGCTGAATTTGTCGCTCGCCCATCAGGGCGGCGCGATTGCGCTCTTCCTGATGGCGGGTTTTACCGCCTGGCTGACGGCGCGGACACAGGGCGTAACACCCGCTAAGGCGACGGCATCCGTGTGATGTGAGGCCTGAAGTTCAGGCAGGAGCCGTTCAACGCATCCGTAAGCACGAAGGCGATTGGCAGGCCGGGCTCGGCATCCAGCAGAACCTCGCCGGAAAAGCCCGCATCGCGCAGCAGGGCGGCAGCTTCAGCCGCGCTGGTTTCAGGATCATTGCTGACAAGCCCGATGCAGGCAGCCGCTGACCCGACGCGTTCGAAAACTTCCGGGGTCGGGTGGTTGATGATGGTGCCGTCCATCATGATGGAACGGAGTACGCCATCGGTATTGACCTGAAACCGCTCATAGACGCCGTGGCGGCGCAGAATTTCCACCACCACTTCCTTGGCCTCCGGCGATGAGGCCGAATAGATGCGCGAGCCGAAATCAGGAAAGGGCAGGGGATTGCGTCCGGTGAGCAGCAAGCTCGTCCAGACGGCAAACCCGATAAAGATCACGGCTACTACGCCAATAAGCCATTTTGGAACATACATCGCCGCCCCCTGAACAGATGCCAGCGATTAGCCGGACCCTGACGAGAACGATGGCGCGGGCGCGCGTCTTCCGCAAGCAGAATGAAGCCGCCGCTTTGGCGCGAACTATTCCGGCGCGGTAACAGCCCGGCCCAGCACGTCGCGCGTCACCAGCTTGATCCGGCCATCTTCGCCATCGTGAATGGCGGCAAGGCCGGTGGAGAAGCCCATACCGCTGAAGGGCAGGTCGGTGACCGTGATTGCGCCGGGGCGCCGCAGCCCCGCAATCGACATTTCGCTGCGCACTTCAATGGCGGAAATCTCCTCCAGCGTGCGCGCGTCAAACACGCCGATGACGCCTTCTGCCGCCAGCGGCACCAGCACGACCGGGCGGCCATAAAGCTCGGTATAGGCAAAGTGCGCCACTGATATGCCGTCGGCATCGGCGCGGACCGAGCCGCTGGCCTCAACCCGGGCAAGCCCGCCTGTGGCGCTGCCGATCACGATATCGCCGTCCACGCCCGCGCAGCGCTCTGCGGTGAAGGGCAGGGCGATCTCGGCGGTGCGGTTGAGCGACAGGCGTTCCCCGCCTGTGTCCATCATCCGCCAGACGGTCGCGCGCCGGTTGGCATGCAGCAGGGCCAGCTCAATGAAGCCAGTGCCCTGACGATAAAGGCACACACCCTCCACCGGGTCGCTGACGCTGGCGACGTCCAGAGGCAGAGGCTCGATGGCCTGCATGCCCGGCAATACGATGAAGCCGCGTACCAGCCGGTCGGCATCGCTGCCGAAAAGAAGTGGGAGCGTGGTGCCGCGCATGTCGAACGCAGGCACGGCCACCAGGCTGGTCAGGGCAGGACCAGCCGTCTGGAAGATGCGCTCGCCAAAATCGTTGAACGCGTCAAACCCGCCGCCGCGGATCGAGGTGATGACCAGACCGGCATCGCGTGCCTCGCCATTGGGCAGGAGCGCGATGTGATCGGCCGCGCTGGTTTCCTGCGTCATGCCCGTTACGGGGACGGTGCGGATATTGGCTGTGGTCTCGGTGCGCTCGCGGTCTTCGGTTGCCGGTGGCTCCTCGCAGGCCGTCAGCGCGGCGGCTAGGCAGATGCCAGCGAGCGCCGCTCCCAGGGTCCGCGTACGGCGAAGGTGCGCCCTGGCCCCTTCTGCACGTTGAAGAAAAGCGTCGTTCCGTCCGGTGAAAAACATGGGCCTGTTATCTCGCTGTATTCGCCATCTGCATCAGGAGCCGCGTTGCGGCCGATCGTGTAGAGTTGTCCGGCGGGTGTGACCCCCCGGATGAATTGTTCCCCGTCGCCATCCTCGACAACTATAAGGTAGCCCCAAGGCGCAATTGTGATGTTGTCGCACTTCTCGAGCAGGCGCGCATTGGTCGATTCCACAAAGAGGGTCAGCTGGCCCGGTGCCTCGCGCTCGCGCGGCGTCCCTTCATAGGGGCTGGGGCGGTAGCGCCAGATCTGGCCGATCTGGGCCGGACCGCCATCGGTACAGCAGAAATAGAGCTCGCCTTCGCCGAACCAGGCGCCTTCGCCGCGCGTGAAGTTGGCCGCTCCCGCTGCTATGGAGCGCGGTGCAAGGTCATTCTCCGGGTTGTGGATGGCTTCCAGATCCACCCAGACCACATCCAGCGTCTCGCCGACGGGAATGGGATCGGCGCTGTCCTCCCAGTTGCGGGTATCGGCGCCGGGCCGGCCGCGAATGGCCAGAGCCTGCAGCTTTCCTCCGCGCCAGAATTCGCCCCGGCGGTCGGGAATGAAGCGGGTGAAGAGGCCCGGCTCGGCATCTTCAGTCTGGTAGGCAATCCCAGTGTCCGGATCGACGGCGACGGCTTCATGGCGGAAGCGGCCCATCCCGCGCAGCGCAATAGGCTCGACAAGGCCGGTAGCTGACGCCGGAACTTCAAAGTTCCAGCCATGGTCCAGCCGCGCCACGCTGCCTTGCTGCATCAGGGTTTCCTCGCAGCTGATCCAGCTGCCCCACGGCGTTGGCCCGCCTGCGCAGTTGTTGACCGTCCCGGCGAGCGACAGGAACTCGCGCTCCACGCGCCGGGTGCGAAGATTGTAATGGACGGTCGTGGTGCCACCCAGATGCGGCTCGCCGCCGGGCAGGGTGTCGTAGAGGTAGGAGGGATCGATACGGTCAAGCAGGCCATGATCCTGCCCGAACGGGGATTTCTCCGTTTCGCCCGGATTGAGTTCGTGATTGCGGACCAGAATGACCTGATCGGCGGAGGCGCCGGGAAAGCAGGCCATGCCATCATGATCACCGGGCACCAGAAGGCCGTCGCTCATCTCCTGTCCGGTTTCGGAAAAGCTTGTGTAGGAGAAGCCGGCAGGCAGATCGAACAGTCCGCGCCCGTCGCGGCGGAGCGGACCGTAGCCGCGCACCTGATTGAGATAATTGCGCGGCGCAGCCCCGTTGCAGCCCGTCAGTGCCGCCAGCCCGGCAAAGGCCGTTGCCGTGGCAGCGGCGGTGCCCAGAAACCGGCGGCGGGAAAGTGGCATCTCATATCTCCAGGAAAAAAGGGCCGGGGTGATAGCGGGGTGTCGATAATCTATAGGTGATTTGGCAGGCGCATGACAGTGCGTGCGGAGCGTGTGCTGCATCCGCTCAAAATATGCGGTAATTATATACCGCATTGTTATCATGCTGAATTACAGCGTTTTTCATGGACAGTGTTGACACCAATCGCTGGTGGGCGTAACAGCCCGCATCCCATGAGAGGCCGGGCGGTTCCGGCTTCGCTGTCCAGTTTCAAGGCCCACGCGATGAAGACCTTCTCCGCCAAGCCCGCAGACGTTGAACACAAATGGGTTGTGATTGATGCCGAAGGGGCCGTTGTCGGCCGTCTCGCGGCCTATATCGCGACCCGTCTGCGCGGCAAGCACCGTCCCGACTTTACCCCGCACACCGATTGTGGCGACCACGTTGTGGTCATCAATGCCGACAAGGTGGTGTTCACGGGCAAGAAGTACGAAGACAAGCGCTACTACCGCCATACCGGCCACCCGGGTGGTATCAAGGAAACCAGCCCGCGCAAGCTGATTGAGGGCAAGTTCCCCGAGCGCGTTCTGGAGAACGCCGTCAAGCGCATGCTGCCGAAAGAAAGCCCGCTGGCGCGCACCCAGTTTGGAAAACTGCGCGTCTATGCTGGCTCCGAGCACAAGCATGAGGCCCAGCAGCCGGAAGTCGTCGACTTCAAGTCCCTCAATACCAAAAACGTGCGGAGCGCATAATGGCCGAACAAGCACGCTCTCTTGAAGACCTGAAATCGGCGATGAAGCAGGCCGATGCTCCGGTTGTCACCGCAACCGAAGACAAGGTCGTTGCTGAACCGAAGATCGACGAGCATGGCCGCGCCTATGCCACCGGCAAGCGCAAGAACGCCATCGCCCGCGTCTGGATCAAGCCGGGTGCCGGCAAGATCGTCGTCAACGGCCGCGAGCAGGAAGTCTATTTCGCCCGCCCGGTGCTGCGCATGATGCTGGCCCAGCCGTTCGAGACGGCTGAGCGCGTCGACCAGTACGACGTGTACGCCACGGTCACTGGCGGCGGCCTCTCCGGCCAGGCCGGTGCGGTGCGTCACGGCATCTCCAAGGCGCTGACCTATTACGAGCCGGCCCTGCGCGGCGTCCTGAAAGCCGGTGGCTTCCTGACCCGTGACAGCCGCGTGGTCGAGCGTAAGAAATACGGCAAGAAGAAAGCCCGCCGCAGCTTCCAGTTCTCGAAGCGCTAAGCGATCTTTCCCATTGTGGAATGCGGAACGGGCGGTGCCAGATGGCGCCGCCCGTTTGCGTTTGGAGGGTGCCTTTACCGTGCAGTGCATGGCAGTTTCCAATGGCTGATTGTGCATGCTATGCACAATAGCTGTGCCGGGCGATCCCGCTCTGCGCATAAATCTGGAAGCCTGTCCACAATGGCGTCATCTGTTCGCGTACCGCGGCTGACTGTTCTCATTCCGGCGCTGAACGAGGCGCAGAGCATCGACTCGGTGGTACGCGAAGCGCGCGATGTCATTACCGCCGCGATTCCCGAAACAGAGTTTCTTGTCATTGATGATGGCAGTACCGACGGAACCGCCGAGGCGCTGTCGGGACTGATGGCGCAGGAGAGCCGCATCCGCCTGATCCGGCATCCAAAGCGTTCGGGCAAGAGCGCGGCCCTGCGCACCGGCATGATCGCCGCGCGCTCGATCTGGGTCGCCACGATGGACGGGGACGGCCAGGACGATCCGCGCTCGATCCTCGACATGGTGGCCGAGATTGATCTGGATGTGGCGGGCGAACGCGCCCTTGTCGCGGGCTGGCGCCAGAACCGCACCGACGGCAACAGCCGCAAGTTCGCCTCGCGCTTTGCCAACGGCCTGCGATCCAGCCTGCTCAATGATTCCTGCCCGGATACGGCCTGCGGACTGAAGCTGGTGGTACGCGACCTGTTTCTGGCCATGCCGTTCTTTGACGCGCTGCACCGCTATATCCCGGCCTTCAGTGTCCATCTGGGGTTCAGCTATGTCAGCGTGCCGGTGGTCAACCGTGCGCGTGCGGCGGGCGAATCCAAATACACCAATATCGGGCGTGCGGCGGCAGGCCTGTTTGATCTGATGGGCGTGGTCTGGCTGATGCGGCGTACCCATGTGCCGGCGCCGGAATTATTGCTGGGCCGCCAGAACGGGGATGTCGTGCAGCATGAACGGGTGGCTTGAAACGCTCCAGACACCGGGCGCGCGCGGCGGGCTGAACCGCTATGCCTATCTCCTGCTGATCCTGGTGGCCCTGGCGGCGATGTTGCCGGGCTTTTTCTCCATTCCGGCCATGGACCGCGACGAGTCCCGCTATATGCAGGCCAGCCGGCAGATGATGGAAACCGGAGATTTCATCGACATCCGCTTTCAGGACGAGGCGCGCCACAAGCAGCCCGTCGGCACTTATTGGGCGCAGGTGATCACCACGACGCCGTTCGGCGGCGCGGAGGCTCCGGTCTGGGCGCACCGTCTGACCAGCCTGCTGGGCGTCCTGGCCGCGATCATCATGACAGGCTGGCTGGGCAGCCGTTTGTTCTCGCCGCAAGTGGGGATCGCCGCCGGTCTGGTGCTCGCCATTGCCCTGTCCCTGCAGGTGGAGGCGCGCACCGCGAAGACCGACGCGCTGCTGCTGGGGTTTGGCATGCTGGCACAGATTTCGCTGGCCATGCTCGCCTTGAAGATTACCGAAAAGCGACCGACCTTTATCGGCTGGCCGCTGGCGCTGTGGGCGGCGACGGGCGTTTGCATCCTCATCAAGGGGCCGATCTTCACCATGGTGACGGGTCTGACGCTGGTGGGCTTTATTGCGCTGACGCGCGATTTTGACCTGTTGCGGCGGATACGGCCCGGCCTTGGCCTGTTGGTCGTCATCGCTATTGCCGCGCCCTGGCTGGTCGCCGTCACAATCGTGACCGACGGGGCGTTCCTGGCCGAAGCTGTCGGCTGGTCGATGCTACGCAAGGTCTCTGAAGCGGCTGAGAACCATACCGGGCCGCTGGGCTTCCACCTCATGCTGTCGCCCGTCACGCTCTGGCCGGCGGCCGCGCTGCTGGCGCTGGCGGTGCTGGCGGCGTGGAAGAACCGGACAGACCGGACGATCCTGTTTCTGGTGGCGTGGATCGTGCCGACCTGGATCGTGTTCGAGCTGGTCACCACCAAGCTGCCGCACTATGTCGTGCCGACCTTCCCGGCCATTGCCATCCTGATGGGGCTGGCGCTGAAAGACGTGCCGGGGGTGCTGACGGGCCTGAAGCAGCGCATTTTCCACTGGGCAGTGGCGGCAGCGGCGCTGGCCGTCTCCGGCGTGCTGATCGCGCTGCCGATTGCGGCTCATATCGAGTTCAATGGAGAAATAGGTATCGATGCCTGGGTCGCGGCGGTTGCGGGCGTGGTGGGCCTGATAACTGTTGGTGTGCTGGCCTTCGCGCCATCATTACGCACGCTGGGCCTGGCCGGTGTCGGCGCGATTGCGGTTTATGGCGCGATGTTCGGCGTGGTCATCCCCAATATCGACGCCATGTGGCCCTCTGAGCGGGTAGGGCGTGTGGTGGACCGATTGGAAGGGTGCGAGACGCTCTCCATAGCCACACTCGGCTATCGTGAGCCGTCCAACGCCTTCTATCTCGGGACAGAAGCTTTGCTGGCGGACAATGCCGACGCCGCTGCCGATGTGCTGGCGAATGACCCGGCCTGCGGGCTCGCTATCGTGGACGCTGCCGAGCGAGAGGGCTTTGACGCCGCGCTCGCCGTGCGCGGGATCAGGGTACGCCCACTCGCCAGCGTGTCAGGCTATAACCTCGTCAA
Source organism: Glycocaulis sp. (assembly GCF_051859565.1). Taxonomy (GTDB): domain Bacteria; phylum Pseudomonadota; class Alphaproteobacteria; order Caulobacterales; family Maricaulaceae; genus Glycocaulis. The sequence continues at coordinate 222,624 of NZ_JBHYFK010000004.1, read as the reverse complement.
AGGCGATGCGCTGGAACTGACCCTGCTGGTGACGGAGGGGTCGCAGGTACGGGCGGGGGAGTAGGGCTGGCTCTAGCTCCGGCCACGCGTTTGCCCCGGCGTAGGGGTGTTGTGCCCTCAGGGTAACGGTGTCCCGTCCTTCCGCACGAAACGGCCGTCGGAATTGGCACTCATCATGTCGATGTCGGAACAGGTGGTGATATCGGCTGGCTGGCGCGAGCCCACCTCCAGATATAGGGCGGTGGCGTTGGACCTGTTGACCAGATGATGGCCATTGCCGGTATTTTTTGGAAAGGCGGCGCAATCGCCTGCGCGTAGCAGCGTTTCACCGTCATCTTCGACTAGGACCAGCTCACCTTCGAGTACGTAGACAAATTCGTCCTCGTGCGTGTGCCAGTGACGCTGGCTCGACCAGCCGCCCGGGGGCAGGCGCATGAGATTGACGCCAAAATCGGTTATTCCGCCAGCGTCACCGAGCCGTTGCCGGACGCGAGCCGCGCACGGCGCATCAAATGGCGGCGGGTAACCGGACCCTGTGCGCTCCGGTGCCCTGTTCAAATCTATCTTGGGCATACAATCCTCTCAGCGGACGGAGTGACGTTGGCCCGCTTCCTAACTGCGTACTTTCGGGCCGAGCTGCATTATCAGTTGGCGCTAGCTGTCCACACAGTGCACCGAAACCTGTCGAACGGTTTTTTGATTAAGGCAGCGTTGGCAGAAGCAATGACCGACTTGGCATCGAATCCGAAGTAGTTTCCAAGCCGCGTGACAGCCATTTCAAACCCTTTCAGCTCCTCATCCAGATGATGTGTCGCCGAGCGCGTCTGCAGTTCCAGACCCCAGATTTCATAAGTGATCTTGTCAATTGAAATGGCGTGGATGCCGACAATGGATTCGAGCGGAATGGTGATCGTTCGCTTGTCGCCGCAAACGAGAGCCGTTGCCGTGACACTTACGTAAGTTCGCTTGTGGCGTCGGATGATGTGGGTGCCGATGGCGACCACTACTACTCCTGCCATAGCAAGAAGTACTATCAAGCCATCGAGGTCTAAAAAGTCGGGACTCAACTCCGCACCTTCACATACTCCCCCGGCGCCGGGCACAAGGGTTTCAGCTTGCCCCCGCCGGGTTTGCGGGCAGGCACCTGGGTATCGTTCATCGACAATAGCCACGCCTTCCAGTGCGGCCACCAGGAGCCGGGGTGCTCGTTTGCGCCCTTTAGCCAATCCTCGCGGGTTTCTGGCAGGGCCTCATTGATCCAGTGCTGGTATTTGTTCGCATCGGGGTGATTGACCACGCCCGCGATATGGCCCGACCCCGCCATCATGTATTGCGTCTTGCCGCCGAACAGGCGCGCGGAGCGGTAAACCGAGTCCGCCGGGGCGATATGGTCTTCCTTGCTGGCCTGCATGAAGACGGGGATTTTGACCTTCTTCAGGTCCAGCCTGTGCCCGCCCAGCTCCAGCTCGCCTTTGGACAATGCGTTGTTCTTGTAGAACTTCTCCAGATAGTAGAGGTGCAGGGTCTTGGGCATGCGCGTCTGGTCGGCATTCCAGTAGAGCAGGTCGAAAGCCTGCGGCGTCTTGCCGAGCAGATAGTTGTTGATGACGAAGGACCAGACCAGATCGTTCGCGCGCAGCATGTTGAACGTGTCGGCCATGGTGCGCCCGTCCAGCACGCCGCCCTGTACGTCCATCAGCCGGCCGATCTCCTTGAACCATTCATCATCGATGAAGACCAGAAGCTCGCCTGCCAGCTCGAAATCCAGCTGCGCGGCAAAGAAGGTGGCAGAGGCTATTCGGTCATCGTTCTCGGCTGCCATCAGGGCGAGCGCACTGCCCAGCATGGTGCCGCCAATGCAATAGCCGATCGCGTCCACCTGCCGCTCGCCGGTGGCTTGCTCCACGCATTCCAGCGCCTGAAACAGGCCCTGGCGGATATAATCCTCGAACGTCGCGTCCTTCATGGACTGATCGGGATTGACCCACGAGATCAGGAAGACGGTGAAGCCTTGTTCAGTCAGCCAGCGGATCAGCGAACCCTGCGGGCGCATGTCCATGATGTAGAATTTGTTGATCCAGGGCGGCGCGATCAGAATCGGGCGCTGGCGCACGGTATCGGTCGCCGGCGCATACTGGATCAGCTCCATCACCGCATTGCGGTAGATGACATCGCCGGGCGTGGCGGCGAGATCCTTGCCGACCTCGAAGCCTTCCATGTCTGTCTGGGTGAGGGCGAGGCGGCCATTGCCACGTTCCAGGTCGTTGACGAGATTCATCAGCCCGCGTGACAGGTTTTCGCCCTTGGTCTCGAACGTGGCTTTAAGCACGTCCGGATTGGTCAGGGCAAAATTGGTCGGCGACATGGCGTCTATCATCTGGCGGGTGACGAAATTCACCTTGCGCCGCGTCTCCTCGTCTATGCCTTTGGCATTGTTGACGAGGCTCAAAAGGAAGCGCTGATTTAGCAGGTAGGACTGGCGCATGGCGTCGAACATGGGATGTTCGGTCCATTCAGGTGCACGCCAGCGCTTGTCGCCTTTTTCCGGTTCGATGACCGGCGGGGCGTCCTCCCCCAACATCTTCTTCGTGGCACCGGCCCACAAATCCAGATAGCCGCGGTAGAGGTCTGACTGGGCCTGCAGCAGCAATTCAGGGTCGCCGAGCACATTCTCCCACGTCTGTGCCAGTTCCGGCGAGGCATGCAGCGGATCCGCCTGCGGTGTCAGGGCCGGATCACCCTCCAGAGAGCGCCGCATCATGTCCGCCATCAGCTTCTGGCTCTTCAGCGCAGACTGCATGACATTGCGCGAGATGCTCTCCAGCGTTTCCAGATCGGCTGCGGGCAGGGCCGGGAAGGGTGACTCGGATGCAGGCGCTGCGCCAGTTGGCGCCGGCTTTGCCGCGTCCTGTCTAGGCTTGGACGCGCGCTTGGCCGCTGCTGCTTTTGCCGCCGGTTTCTTGCCGGATGGTGCGGGTTTCTTGCGTTTGGGGGGCGTTTTCTTCTCGGCCATGGCAGACAGCACTTCCGGTAGGGCGTGACACTGATGAAGCGAAGCGTATAGAAAGCGTGTGATCCGTCCAATCCCTTCGGGAGGATAACTGTCTTGCGCACCCTGACTGCCTTGCTCATGAGTGCGGCGCTTGCCGGGCCGCTCCTTTCAGCTTGCGCACTGGTGACAGTGCCGGAAGGGGAGTCCGCATGGACACAGGCGCGCATGGCCGAGGACCCCGGCCGGGAGGCGCCCGCCTTCGTGCCGGAAATACCGCGCCCGGCGATGGAAAGCTGGCGAATGGCCACTGCGGCACGTGAGCTGGCCGATACGCGCGATCTGGTGGTTTCGCAGGCTCAGCTGATCCAGCTTCCTCCCATTGATCCTCTGGTGTACGGCCAGCAGGCGCGTGAGCGGGCCACGCCTCCGCCTCCGCCTGCCCGCCGGGACTGAGCGCTACTGCTCGCCAACTCTGCCTTTCACACAAGGAATGTCTGTTAAATGACCTCGTCGTCTCTATCCCATCTCGCCCTTGGTGCTGTTGAGGCTGCCGAGCGCGCAGCCATCGCCGCCGCCCGCCTTGCCGGACACGGTGACAAGATTGCTGCCGATCAGGCGGCGGTCGATGCCATGCGCAAGGCGTTCAACGACATGCCCATGCGCGGACGTATCGTGATCGGGGAAGGCGAGCGCGACGAAGCGCCGATGCTGTATATCGGCGAAGAGGTCGGCACCGGCGAAGGCCCGGAAATCGATATTGCGCTTGATCCGCTGGAAGGCACCTCGCTAACCGCTGACGGCAAGCCCGAAGCCCTGACCCTGCTGGCACTCGCGCCGCGCGGCGGCCTGCTGCATGCGCCAGACACCTATATGGACAAGATTGCGGTGGGCCCTGGCCTGCCTGCAGGCGTTATCAACCTGGACAGGCCGGTTGGCGAGAACGTGGCCGCCGTCGCCAAGGCCAAAGGCGTGCCGGTCTCTGACATTACCGTTTGCGTGCTGGAGCGCGAGCGCCACCAGTCCATCATTGACGGTGTACGTGCGGCCGGGGCGCGCGTGGTGCTGATCCCGGATGGTGACGTGGCCGCGGTCATTGCTGCAGCCGATCCCGCGAGGCCGGTGGATATGTATGTCGGACAGGGCGGCGCGCCAGAAGGCGTGCTGTCAGCGGCGGCCCTGCGCTGTCTTGGCGGTCAGATCGAATGCCGTCTGTTCTTCCGCAATGATGACGAACGCGCGCGCGCCGCGAAGACGGGAATCAAGGATCTCGACCGGAAGTATTCGGGCGCTGAACTGGCGTCCATGGACTGCCTGTTTGTCGCCAGCGGCGTCACGGGCGGGCAGTTGCTGGAGGCGGTGACGAACGGTCCGGGCACGGTGACGACGCAGACCCTGCTCCTGTCTTCCGCGCCGCGTTCACGCCGCATCATCACCACCCAGCGCTTTGTGGAGGGCAGCTGACCGCCAATGGCTGGCCGCGAACCGCTCTTTGGCGTAACCGCATCGGTGACCGGCCGGGCATGGGCGCTCAGTGAAGCGTCAGATGAAGCGGTGGCAGCGATTGTGCGCGCCACCGGCTGCAATGATGCGCTGGCACGGCTGATGGCCGCGCGCGGGATTGGCGCCGGTGACGCGTCCGCCTTCCTGTCCCCGCGCCTGCGTGACAGCTTTCCCGATCCGTCCAGCTTCAAGGGCATGGATGCCGCCGCCCGCGCCGTCTGGGACGCCGTGGAGGCTGGCACGCGCATCGCCATCTTTGCCGACTATGATGTCGACGGAGCCAGCTCCGGCGCGCAGCTGGTGCGCTGGCTGCGGGCGGTGGGGCAGGAGGCGCTGACCTATGTGCCTGACCGCATCGAGGAGGGGTATGGCCCCTCCGCCGAAGCCTTCGCCAGCCTGAAGGCGGCCGGGGCAGGGCTGGTCGTGACGGTCGATTGCGGCGCGGCGGCGCATGGCGCGCTGGAAAGTGCTGCCGGCATGGGCCTGCCGGTGGTGGTGATCGATCATCATCTGATGGACGGACCGCCGCCGCCCGCGCTGGCGCTGGTCAATCCCAACCAGCCCGGTGACACATCGGGCTGCGGGCATATGGCGGCGGCTGGCGTCACGCTGGTCTTTCTGGCAGCGCTCAACCGCGAAGGGCGGGCGCGGGGCGCTTTCAAGGGGCCAGAGCCCGATATTCTCGCTATGACCGATCTGGCGGCGCTGGGGACGGTTTGCGATGTCGTGCCGCTGACCGGGCCCAACCGCGCCATCGTCACGCAAGGCCTCAAAGTGATGAGCGGATGGCAGAAGGCCGGGCTGGCGGCGCTGGCGGAGGTGTCTGGCCTGACAGGACCGGCCAGTCCCTATCATGCAGGCTTCCTGCTGGGCCCCCGCATCAATGCGGGCGGCCGCGTAGGCGTGGCCGGGCTGGGTCTGGAGCTGCTGGGCTCAGAGGATCCCGCCCGCGTACGCGAAATCGCGCTGGAGCTCGACCGGCTCAATGCCGAACGCAAGGCCATCGAGGACGCCGTGCTGACGGCTGCTTTAGACGAGATTGAGTCCGGGCGCATTGACGCCGGTGGTCCGGTGATCGTGCTGGCCGGGGAGGGCTGGCATCCCGGCGTGATCGGCATCGCGGCGGGGCGCATCAAGGACCAGTTCAACCGGCCCACCATCGTGATTGGCGTGGAGAACGGCATCGGGAAAGGATCGGGGCGGTCCTGTCCCGGCGTGCATCTGGGCAATGCGATTCTGGCCGCGCGTGAGGCGGGCCTGCTGGAGAAGGGCGGCGGACACGCCATGGCGGCGGGGCTGACCATAGAGGCGGCGCGGATCGGCGCGTTTCGCGACTTTCTCGCCGAAAGGCTCGCGCCGGAATGGGCAGCAGCCGATGAGGCCCGGACCTTGCGGCTGGACGGGATTGTTCATCCCGCAGCGGTCGATTTCGATTTCGGGGAATCTCTGAAACTGGCCGCTCCGTTCGGCATGGGTAATCCCGAGCCGCGCTTTGCCTTGTCTGACCTGCGCATACGCTTTGTGAAGGAGGTCGGAACCGGCCATCTGCGCTTCACCTTCGAGGCGGATACCGGCGCGCAGGTGTCCGGGATAGCGTTCCGGGCACTGGGAAAGCCGCTCGGCGAGGCGCTGGGCAGTGGACACGACCGCCGATGGCATGCGGCCGGGCGCATCAAGGCGGAAGACAACCGTTTCGGGCGCAAGGCAGAGCTGCATCTGGAAGACATGGCAGCAGCAGGTTGAACGCAGCTGCACTGCGCAATCTTGCACAAGAAGCTACCCGCAGGGCTTGCGTGAGGGATTCTGCTTGGATATAGAACCGCTCTCGCGCTGATGCGGGCCCTTCGTCTATCGGTTAGGACGCCAGGTTTTCAACCTGGAAAGAGGGGTTCGATTCCCCTAGGGCCTGCCATCGCGACGCTCATTCCCACAAGATGAACATCACTGATCGCGCTGATGGCGAACTGCGCCCGGCGCCTTGGTGTGAATTTCCGGGTGTTTCGGGCCGTCTAGCGCGTCAGCGCGAATATTGCGCAAGCCAGCGCTGCCCAGGCCACGCCGTTGCTGACCAGTATGAGGGCGAGCGTGCGCCGCGCGGACCATTGGGGCTTTCCGCTGGGAATAGCTGACTCGGTAATGTGAACGCTAAATCCGGTCAGCTGTGCATCAAGCTGGTGCTGGAGAGTGCGGGCAGGCGAAGGGGCAGGGGGGAAGCTATTTGTGCCCGCGTCCAGCAGAAAAGCTGCCGGATTGCTCATGGCAGGAATAGCTATGTCATCGGACAGTGCGCCGGAAACTGTGCTTTCCGCATTTTCAGACCGTGCATTGATAGCCATCGCATTGGCCTCATTTCTTTTGCAGATCGCCAAATACTACGATTCCAGCACTTAAAGAATGTATAATCGAACTGTAAGCCGTGACCTGCACGCATGCAGCCCGCACTCGCGGCTCTGGACTCATGGCGCGGCGTGGCATTTTTGCATCTGGCAACAAAGATCGCCGCATCCATTGCCAAAATTCGGGATTCTCACGGAATCCCGCTGGTTTCCCCCGGATGGTTTTGTTAGTAGTAAACCGAAGGTAAATTTACAGGGGTTTACTATGAAATCCGTTATCAAGTTTTCTAAAGCTGTTTTGGGCGCCGCGGTATTTGGTCTGGTTCCGGCTGGTGCCGTGAGCGTTCCGGCTTATGCCACGGCCGCCGTGCAACAGGCGCCGACCGCGCAGGAAGTCGCCGACGCCATCGTAGCTGCCGTTGCCGCTCTCGGTCCGGATGCCACCGCCGAGGAGATTGAGGCTGCCATCGTCGCGGCGATCGTTGCTTCCGGCGCTGACAGCCAGACGGCTGCTGCTGCTCTTGCCATCGCGTCGGCCAGCCCTGTCATGCAAACCCCAGCCGCGCAGGCAGCAACACAAAGCGCTGCTGCCCAGCTCTCCAGCTCCGGTGTTGCCGGTGTGCCTGGCGGCCCTGCTGGCAGCTCGCCCACCCCGCCTCCGCCTCCGCCCCCGGGCGGCCGTGGCGGCTCTGACTACTAAAGCTGGCGGACCCGGCGGCGGATTGTCAGACAGACATTGCGCCGTCCAGCCGGGTATAGGGTGCGTGACGTATCATAAGGTGGGGACGAGATGGTTGGCCTTAAGAACAAGCTGTTTTCGGGCGTAGGGACGGTTGCACTGACGTTGACGGCTGGCGGCGCAGCGAACGTTGCAGCTGCCGGAGATGCCGACGCGCAATGGCTTTGGGATCGCGACCGTAATGTCAGTGTCACGCAGCGCCCGCGTCCGGAATATGATGCGCTCGGAGTCAGGGCAGGTGCATTCATCTGGCGCCCGGCGCTGAACCTCGGTGTCGAGTTCAACGACAACATTTTCGCAACGGCGACGAATGAAGAATCCGACACGATCTTCGTGGTCAATCCTTCCGTCACGGTCGATACCACCTGGTCGCGCCATGCCTTCAACGCCTTCGCCGATGTACGCCGCAACGAATACGCCGATTTTGGCTCCGAGAGCACGACTGACTATTCGCTCGGCGCGGGTGGCCGGCTCGACATCCATCGCGGCACGTCGGTGGGTGCGTCTGCGTCCCACAGCCGGGGCACCGAACCGCGCACCTCGGCCGGCGCTGCCGGCTTCGCTGCCGAGCCTATCCGCTTTGATACAACGACCTTCGCCATCGGTGCGGAGCACACCTTCAACCGGCTGCGCATCCGTGGCGGTTATGACTTTGCCAAATCGGACTATGATGATGCGCTGCTGATCGGTGGCGGTGTTGCGAGCCAGGATTTCCGCGATCAGGACATGCACCGCTTCACCCTTCGTGGTGACTGGGCGATCAGCCCGGATACGGCGGTTTTTGCCCGCTATCGGCATAACCAGCGCGATTTCCGGCTCGCGCCGCCGGCTGTTGCCACCAACCGCGATTCCGACGGTTACACCTTTGATGTGGGCGTGGAGTTTGATCTTGGCGGCCTCGCGCGCGGCGAGATCGGCGTCGGCTATATGAAGCAGGAGTATGACAGTCCTGCCTTTGGCAGCGTGGACGGTGTCAGCATTGACGGCCTGCTTGAATGGTTCCCGACCCAGCTGACCACGTTCACCTTCACCGCCCGCCGTGGCATTGAAGATTCCGGGATTGCGGCGTCGGCTGGTTATATCGGCACGTCCGTGTCCGCTCAGGCAGACCATGAGTTGCTGCGCAATGTCATCCTGACGGCGCGGGTCGATTACGCCAACGACGAGTATCAGGGCATTGACCGCGAGGATGAGCGCTGGGGTGCGACCGTTCAGGCCACCTATCTGATGAACCGCAATGTGGGCCTGACGGCCAGCTATAGCCATCTCGACCAGAGCTCGTCAGGCACAGCCGGGCCACGCGATTTCAGCACGAACCGCTTCATGCTGGGTGTTGTGCTGCAGTACTGAGGCCAACACCGGATGCGGCCCGCGCTGGCCCTGAATTTGCTTTCCAGTTGACAGTTCTGGCAGCTGACGGCACTTCGCTGGTGAGGGCGTGTCCGCATGGCCGCGTAAAGAAAATCCGGGGTAATCATGGCGTATAATCGAAGCGAGCCGCAGGTGTATGCCGAACAGCCCGCTGAAGACGAACTGGTCGATCTGCGCCAGCTGTGGCGGATATTCCGCCGGCGGCTCCCGGTTTTCGCCGCTGTCGCGTTTGCTGTGTTCGCCCTGACCGTCATCGTGACGATGCAGATGACGCCGCAATATACCGCGACGGCCAGCGTGATCATTGATCCGCGGCAGTCCCAGGTGATCGATATCGAGGCCGTGCTGACCGGGGTGGGGTCGGATGCGCAGGCGCTCGACACCGAGGTTCAGCTCATTCAGAGCCGTTCACTGGCGCTTGCGGTGATCAACAGCCTCGATCTGACGGCGGACCCTGAGCTCAATAGCAGCCTGCGTGAACCGTCCGGACTGGGCGCCATTGTGGCGGGGCTTCGCGGCTTTCTGTCGGCGCTCGTACCATCCCAGGTGGCGCATGCCGGCATTGATGACGACCAGCGTACGCTGGAGGCGGTGACCTCGGCGGTCCTCGACCGGCTCACCGCGCGCCGCTCGGGCATGACCTATGTCATATCGATCGGATTTCGCTCGGAGAATCCGGCCAAGGCGGCGCGCATCGCCAATGCGTTCGCTGATCTCTATCTCCTGTCGCAGCTGGAAGCAAAGTTTGACGCGACGGAGCGGGCCAATACCTGGCTGAATGACCGGCTGGATGTTCTGCGGGAAGAGGTTCGTACGGCCGAGCAGGCTGTAGAGCTTTACCGCGCAGAGCACGGCTTGCTGGATGCTGGCGGCAGTAATCTGACCGAGCAGCAGATTTCGGACCTTAATGCGCAGCTGGCCATTCAGCGCGCCGAGCTGTCGGCCGCTGAATCGTCCCTTCGCAGTGTCCAGACACAGCTCCAGCGTGGTGCATCGCTTGATACGATTGGTGAGGTGCTGCGCTCTGAAACCATCCGCGCTTTGCGTGCGCAGCAGACCGAGACCAGCCGCCGCCGCAGCGATCTGGCCTCGCGCTATGGTCCGCGTCACCCGGAATTCCTGGCTGTGGAGCGCGAGGTTGCCGATCTGGAAGAGCAGATCAGCCGCGAAATCCAACGTATCGTCGCCGGGCTGGAAACAGAAGTGAATGTGGCCCGGCAACGGGTGGCCTCCCTTCAGAACACACTGTCGGGTTTCCGCGATGAGCTGGTAACGAATAACCGGGCTCTGGTGCGGCTGCGCGAGCTTGAGCGGGAGGCGGAAGCCTCACGCACTTTATTCGAATCCTTTCTGAACCGCTTCCGCCAGACGAGCGAGCAGGACGATCTTGCCACAGCGGATGCGCGCATCGTGGCACGTGCGCCGGTTCCGCTGCAGCCAAGTGCGCCCAGCTGGCTGCTCAATCTCGCTCTGGGCCTCATACTGGCCGGCATGGCCGGCGCCGGGGCGATCGTGCTGCTGGAAGTGTTTGATAATGGCGTGCGCACCGAGGCCGATGTCGAACGCGAGCTGGGCGCGGCACATATTGCGTCCGTGCCGATGCTCACTCAGGGGCGGTTCGGCCAGAAGCGATCCGGCAAAGACGATCAGCCTTACGACTATGTCCGCGAAAATCCGCTCTCGGGAATTGCGGAATCCTTCCGTGTGATCCGTTCAGCCATTCTGCTTTCCAACATCGATACCGTTCACAAGATTGTCGCGATAACGTCCGCCCTGCCGGGTGAGGGCAAGACAACGACCACCTATTCCCTCGGGCGGATATCGGCGATGTCGGGCTCACGCACGCTGATAATGGACTGCGATCTGCGCCGCCGCCTGCTGACCAAGGCCGCCGCGCCTCAGGCCAGCAAGGGGCTGCTGGAAGTATTGTCCGGCGATTGCACGCTTGAAGAAGTGCTGGTCGACGATGCCGAACAGGGATTGCAGATCCTGCCAGTGGTCGAATCGCAGTTCACACCGCGTGACGTGTTCAACTCCGATGCCTTCAAATCGCTCATGACTGTGCTGCGCGAACGTTATGATCTCGTGCTGATAGACACTGCGCCGGTACTGGCCGTTACCGACACGCGTGCCATCGCGGCCAAGGCGGATGCCGTTGTGATGAACGTCAAATGGAAGACGACGCCGCGCGAGGCGGCCGCCAGCGCTCTTGATACGCTGCGCGACGTGAAGGCGAATGTCCTGGGCGTGGCGCTTGCGCAGGTCGATATGAACGCGCAGGCCCGCTACGGGTATGAAGGTTCGTCCTACTACTACAAGAACTATCGCAGCTATTATTCCGGCTAGGGGCGGATGGCTGTGTATTTCCTCACTACGGCCTGATCGAACCGGCTTGACCGGCCAGAACACGCCGATTAAGTAACCCATCTCGTTCGGGGCCAGCCCCGGAGAAGAAGTGCCAAGCGGGTGTAGCTCAGTTGGTTAGAGTGCCGGCCTGTCACGCCGGAGGTCGCGGGTTCGAGCCCCGTCACTCGCGCCACTTCTTCACAAGAGAGATACCCAAAAAGGCCGCTCCCTCAGGAGCGGCCTTTTTGCGTTAAGGGCTGCATATTGCCGGGGGTTACTTCTCCCGTGAGGTGCAGGCAAAGCCGTCCGGGCCGGTATCGTCATCCACGCATTCACGCACGGGCGGCAGGCTGGCCAGATCGTCGGCGATCCATACCGCGCCGTCGTCCCTGCGCGTGAGCGTGAAGGCGTCATAGAGCGTGCCTTGAGCGGTGTAGGCGGTGTAGGCCAGCTCATCACGCGAGAAGTCGATCAGGTGATAGAGCTGGGTGCCTTCGCCCCAGCGATCCGCCTCATTGGCGACACGGTCGTTGAGCGCGTACATCTTGCCGCCGACAACGGTCACGATACTGACCGGGCCCGTCTGCGGGGCAGGTTCGGCGCCCGGACGGCGCGGATTATCGGCATTGCTCCAGCGGCCATAGCAATGGTCATGGCCCTGCAGGACGAGATGGATGCCCACCTCCTCAAACATGGGCAGCCAGGACTCGTGGATCAGGTCGGTGTTTTCGGGCCGCGCACAGGTGATGAGCGGCTGGTGCATCACCACTACGTTCCAGTTGGCTTCGCTGGCGCTGGCCACTTCACGTATCCAGTCAGTAGTGGCCTCCATCTGGCCAAGGCTCAGGACGGCGGTGACATCCGGCACGATGAAGCGCACGCCCTGATAGTCCGAATAGAAGGAGGTTGCCTGCGCGCTCGGCACACCGTTTTCCGGCAGGACGAACTGGAGCGGCCAGTGCGGTCCCAGCACACGAACAGAGCTGCCATCTGGCATCTCGCCGGGAATGTATTCGTGATTGCCGGCGGCGGGGATGTGAGGGATCGAGGCGTAGTGCAGTGTGCCAGTGTCCCACCACTGGCCCCACTCATCGTCGTGGACCATGTCAGCGCGCTGGGATACGAAATCGCCAGCCGTGGTGATGACAGCCGGGTTGGAGGCGTGCCGGATAGCCTGCGTAATCACGCGATGGCCAACTTCGCCGATATAGTTTTGCACATCGCCCAGATAGACGAGCTGGAAGGGCTCGTCGCTGTCTGCAGCGGTGCGAAAATCGATCCATCCGGTCCAGCCATAGGCACCTTCAACGCGGTAGCTGTAGGCGGTGCCGGGTTCCAGACCGTCGAGCGCGAAGCGATGATGGTGGGCGATGCCGTTCCCGGTTTCCAGCGCCTGGGTCTCAGCCTCGAGTATCTGACGCTGCGGGTTCTGTGCCGGGCCGGGCACCGCACGAACCAGTTCCAGCCGGCCAAGGCTCTGGCGTGTGTCAGTGCGATAGGTAATGCCGACGGACCGGGCCGGATCGGCGCCCACAGTCAGAATGATGCGGTCGGGAACGCCCGCCGGAGCGTAAGGAGCACCCGGCGCATGGGGGGCTGGCGGGTTGGGTAGCGCGCGTGGTTCGTCCGCGCTTGCGGAGATGGCAAGGCCGAGAGCCATGGCCGTGGCGGCGACAAAACGCATCTGGGCGCTCCTTTCTCGTCACTGGAGTGCAAGGAGGGGTAGCAGCCGGTCTTGATGGTTTTATGAAACCGCCCGTTGTTTTGTGACCCATGCGTCTACGGACAGAATGATCCCCACCTCGAAGCGGAACGTCCGCCCTGACATAACGTTGTGGGGGCTAAGCAAGGCGGAACCCCGACTCCGCCATTATCATTGATCTGCGCTGCCCGGAGCTGTCATGACATTTTCCATCGTTGCGCGTTCTTCATGCGGCCAATTGTTTGGCGTGGCGGCACTGACGGAAATGCCAGCCGTCGGCAAGCTGCTTAGCCATGCCTGGCCGGGTGCCGGCGCGGCTGCGACGCAAGCCAAGGTCAATCCGTATCTGGGGATCGATGCCATGGAATTGCTGCGGAAGGGGGTTGATGCCGCTGAAGCGTTGCAGCGTCTGATTTGCGCTGATCCGCGCGCGGACGAGCGGCAGCTGGCGGTAATTGGGGCCACCGGACCTGCAGTGACATGGACTGGCGCAGACTGCATCGCCTACGCAGGGGCGCTGGAGCGGGTGGACTTTTCGGTGCAGGGCAACCGGCTGGCGGGTCCGCACGTGCTGGAGGCCATGGCAGAGGCGTATCAAGGCAGTTGCGATGCACCATTTGATGAGCGCCTGATCCGCGCGGTGGAGGCGGGCGAGGCAGCCGGGGGCGATCGCAAGGGTGAACGCTCGGCCAATCTTCTGATCGTTTCTACCGAGGAATACCCGCTATGGGATATCCGCGTTGACGAGCATGAGGATCCGGCCGGAGAGCTGCGCCGCCTGCATGACGTGTTCCGCGACGATGTTCTGCCCGAATTGCTGTCCATGCCTACAAGGGGACACCCTGCAGGCGAAAAGGACGAGACGGTCATCTGAGGCCGCGCGCCGGATATCCCTTATTCGTATCTCAGCGCCTCGATCGGGTTTAGCTGGCTGGCCCGGTGTGCCGGATAGAAGCCGAACAATATGCCCACCCCGGCAGCGGCGCCGATGGCGACAAAGGCGATCGTGGGCTCAATCGAGACGGGGAATTGTCCCATCGATTCCACGACAAGCGCGCCGATAGCGCCGCCTGCCATGCCGACGAGCCCGCCAGCCACGCACAGCACGACTGCCTCGATGAGGAACTGGTTGCGAATATCGGCCTGCTTGGCGCCGATGGCCAGGCGCAGGCCAATCTCGCGGGTGCGCTCGGTCACGGAAACCAGCATGATGTTCATGATGCCAATCCCGCCAACGACGAGCGAGATCACAGCGGTCGCGGCGAGTAGCAGACCCAGCTGGCTTTCGGTCTCGTTGCGGGCGCGCAGAAATTCCGCGAAGTTCACGACCGCAAAATCGTCCGTACCGCCGACGCGGATATTGCGGCGCACGCGCATCAGGTCGGTGATCTCTTCGGTGGCGGCGTCCATGTTGCGCGCGCGGTCAATGCCCAGCCAGATAGACTGGACGGGATTGCGTACCCCGGCTGCGGAAAGCCCGCCCAGGCGGCCGCGCATGGTCGTTGCCGGAACAAAAATCACGTCATCCTGGTCCTGACCCCAGCTGGACTGGCCGCGCTCGGCGAGTACGCCGACCACTTCGAGCGGGACGCCATTGATGCGTACGGCAGCGCCGGTGGCGCCGCCAGCTGGAAACAGTTCGTTGGCTACGGTGCGCCCGATCACGGCAACACGGGCGGCGCCATCAAGCTCGGGCACGGTGAAGGCGCGTCCTTCCACGACGGCCCACTCACGAACGATGAAATAGTCCGGGTGCGTGCCGGCCACTTCGGTGGACCAGTTCACGCCGTCGACCACGGCGGTCAGACCGCGTTGCTGGATGATGCCGGCTGCTGCAATCACATAAGGCACGTTCTCGCGCAGAGCCTCGACATCCTCATCGCTCAACGGCGTGCCGGACCCCGAACCGCCGCGCACCCCGCCCCGGAAGGAGGAGCCAGGGCGGACCTGCAGCGAGTTTGCGCCCAGTGCGCTGATCTGCGCATCGACGGCGGCTTTGGCGCCCTGGGAAATCGAGATCATCACAATGACCGAGCCGACGCCGATGATAACGCCAAGCATGGCCAGGAAGCTGCGCAGAGCGTTTACTCTCAGTGCGGTCAGCGCGACGGTTATCGCTGCGGTGAAGTTCATTGTGTGTCCTCCACGATTCTGCCGTCCCGGAAAACGATGCGGCGGCGCGCGCGCGCGCCCACATCAGGCTCGTGCGTCACGAGGATGAGGGTGATGCCGGATGCATTCAGCTGGTCGAAAATGTCCATCACATCGTCGGACGTCTTTGAATCGAGGGCGCCCGTAGGCTCGTCGGCAAGCAGGATGCGCGGCTCATTGGAGAGGGCGCGGGCGATGGCTACGCGCTGCTGCTGGCCGCCCGACAGCTGGGACGGGTGGTGATCCATACGGTCACCCAGCCCCACCATCTCCAGACATGCCGCCGCGCGTTGACGCCGCTCTGAGGCTGGCATGCCGCGATAGAGCAGGGGCAGGGCGACATTATCCAGCGCCGTAGTGCGCGGCAGCAGGTTGAACTGCTGGAACACGAAGCCGACGGTCTGGTTGCGGAACGCCGCCAGTTCATCGGCTGTGCGGTTCAGGAGGGACTGACCGGCAATGGTCAGCTCGCCGCTGGTAGGCGTGTCGAGTGCGCCGAGCATGTTCATGAAGGTGGATTTGCCCGAGCCGGACGCGCCCATCACGGCGACATAGCCGCCTTCGGCAATGTCGCAGTCCACCCCGCGCAGGGCATGAACGTCGCCGCCGCCCAGCTGGTAAACGCGCGATAGCTGGCGCGCCCTGATCAGCGTAGCGCTATCCGTCATCAGCGGACCTCACGCACGCGCACCACGACACGCTCACCTTCGCTGATATTTTCGCCCATGACTTGTGTGTACTGGCCATCTGACAGGCCGACCCGCACCGGGCGCGGCTCTAGCCGGCCGTCAGCACGCTGTATCCAGATCGTGCCGCGCTGAACTTCCTCGCGCGCACCCTGACGCCCGCCACTGCGCCGGGCACCATCGGCCATCATCGCGTTCAGACGCGTCATTTCCTCCGGTGTCAGGACATCGCCGAGCGCGCGCTGCAACATGGCCTGCATGTTGCCACCGCCACCACCGCCGCCCATGCCCGGAGGGCCGCTGCGGCGCATGTTTTCAAACGCCGATTGCAGGGCCTGCTCGGCCCGCGCCCGCCGGTCATCAGGCAGCTCCAGCGGATCCAGCAGGCGGGCCATCATGGCATTGCCGCCACCTCTCTGGGCAGGAGTGCTGGCTGCGGCGTCCGGCGCAACAAGGCTTTCGGCTGCGCCGCGAGGCTGGAAGCGCAGGGCTGTCGCCGGAACGGTGAGCGCGCCCGCAACATCGCCGGTGATGATGTTCACATTGGCCGTCATGCCCGGCAGCAGGCGCTGGCCGGGATTGTCGGCTTCGATGACGACCGTGTAGGTGACCACGTTCTGCTCGGCGATGGCGGCAAGCCGGACCTGACGCACTTCACCAGAGAATTCACGTTCCCGGAAAGCATCAACCTCGAAGGTGACAGGCTGGCCCACGGCGATCTGGCCGATATCGGATTCGTCCACCCGCGCCTCGATCTGGATGCGTGAAAGATCGCGCGCGATGATGAAGAGAACCGGCGCATTCAGGCTGGCGGCCACCGTCTGGCCGACATCGACCTGCCGGTCGATAACCACGCCGTCAATGGGCGATCGGATGGTGGCGCGGTCGAGATCAACCTGCGCACTTTCCAGGCTGGCCTCGCGCTGGTCGAGCGTGGCCCGGGCATTCCTGAGATTGGCTTCGGCTACCTGAACGTTGGCTGCCGCAGAATCGCGCGCGGTCTCGGCAGTATCGAACTGGACGCGTGAGAAGGTTCCGCGTTCAACCAACTCGCTCGCCCGCTCGAAGGCGCGCTGCGCTTCACGCGCCTCGGCGCGCGCACGGGTCAGATTGGCCTGACTGACCGAAACCTGTGACTGCGCCACCTCCACGCTGGCCTGCGCCTCGCGCACGCGGGTCTCGAAGGTCTGCGGATCCAGACGGGCGATGATCTGTCCGGCGGCTACCTCATCATTAAAGTCTGCCATCAGTTCGAGGATCTGGCCGGAAAGCTGGGAGCCAACCTCCACCGTGATCAGCGGCGCGATTGAGCCAGTAGAGGCAACCTGACGTGACAGGTCGCGCGGGGCGATCCGGTCCGTCTCGACCTGCAGGCTGCCTTCGCCGGGTGATGAAAACGACTGCCATGCCCAGTACGCCGCCAGCGCGGCAATGATGACGGCGATGCCGGGGAGGAGGAATTTTTTCATATCTGCTTTTGCTCGCGCCAATGGTGTGGGCTCCGCTCTAGCCGGAACAGGTTCATAAGGTCCAACGCAATGACAGCCTATTTTCCGTCGCTTAGATGAACCGGGACTGAGTTTGGGCCCACTAGATGAGAATGGCTCGCAAAAACAGGTGCTTGCAGCGGCAATATGCGCTTCAATTGGTGTTGCATATGGCTTGCGGGCGGGGGCGGTGCGCACTAGCTTCCGCCGAAATTGACAGGAGGGCTGTTCTTCTGTCAGGGGCTTGTGCAACGGCTGGGCGCGGCAGGGCTGCGTTCCGGCTATCCGGGGCTGATCAGCTACGCCAGGGCGGACAATGGACGCGGTACTTCTGGAATACCTTCCCGTTCTGATCTTCTTTGCCATCGCACTGGCAATGGGGATCGGCTTCATCGTGGCGGCTGCCGTGCTGGCGCCGTCGGATCCGGACCCGGAAAAGGTCTCGACCTACGAGTGCGGCTTCAACGCCTTCGAGGACGCGCGGATGAAGTTCGACGTCCGCTTCTACCTGGTGGCAATCCTCTTTATCATTTTCGATCTGGAAGTGGCATTCCTGTTCCCGTGGATTTTCCCGATCTTCGAGGGGAATATCTTCGCCTTCTGGTCGATGATGGTGTTTCTCGGCGTGCTGACCGTCGGGTTCCTCTATGAGTGGCGCAAGGGCGCCCTGGACTGGGAGTAGACGATCATGGCGAACCCCACTGTTCCGGCCCCCACTGTTCCGGCAATGTCTGCGGCGCGCACTGGCGTTCCGGCATACGACCCGAAAAAACACGACCCGTTCTTTGATGGCCTGTCAGACCAGCTGGCCGACAAGGGCTTTCTGGTCGCGCGCGCCGATGATCTGATCACCTGGGCCCGTACCGGCTCGCTGATGTGGATGACGTTCGGTCTGGCATGCTGCGCAGTCGAGATGATGCAGGCGGCCATGCCGCGCTATGATCTTGAGCGCTTCGGTGCGGCGCCGCGCGGTTCGCCCCGCCAGTCCGACGTGATGATCGTGGCCGGCACGCTCACCAACAAGATGGCTCCGGCCCTGCGCAAGGTCTACGACCAGATGCCGGAGCCGCGTTATGTGATCTCGATGGGCAGCTGCGCCAATGGCGGCGGCTATTACCATTATTCCTATTCGGTGGTGCGTGGCTGTGACCGGATCGTGCCGGTGGACATCTATGTGCCGGGCTGCCCGCCGACAGCCGAAGCGCTGGTTTACGGCATTCTCCAGCTACAGAAGAAGATCCGCCGCGAAGGCACGATAGAGCGCTAGTAAGAACCATCAGAGCAAGCGAGCCCCTCCCTTGAGCAAGCCCGATACCCTCTCAGAACTGGCCGCGCATCTTGCCGATGCGCTCGATGAGGATGTGCGCGAGCACGCGATTGCCCATGGTGAGCTGACGCTGACCATTCATCGTGACCGGGTGAAGAAGGTGCTTCGCTTCCTGCGTGATGACCCGGCCTGCCGGTTCACGACGCTGATTGATATTTGCGGGGTAGACTGGCCGTCGCGCTCGGACCGTTTCGACGTCGTCTATCACTTGCTGTCCATGCATCATAATACGCGTATCCGCGTGCTGCTGACCGTTGCAGAGGACGCCAGCGTTGAGAGCGTGGTGGACATCTACCCGGCCGCCAACTGGTTCGAGCGCGAGGCGTTCGACATGTATGGCGTGGTCTTTGATGGCCATCCGGATCTGCGCCGCATCCTCACCGATTACGGATTTGAGGGCTTCCCGCTACGCAAGGACTTCCCGCTGACCGGCTTTGTCGAAGTGCGCTATGACGCAGCGCAAAGGCGCGTCGTCTACGAGCCGGTGAACCTGATCCAGGAATACCGCGATTTCGATTTCCTCTCGCCGTGGGAAGGCGCCAAGCTCGTCATTCCCGGCGACGAGAAGGCGGAAGGGAAGGCTTGAGCCATGGCTGAGCAGGATATCCGCAACTTCACGATCAATTTCGGCCCCGTTCACCCGGCCGCCCACGGCGTTCTGCGCATGGTGCTGGAGCTGGATGGCGAGGTAGTCGAGCGCGTTGATCCGCATATTGGCTTGTTGCACCGCGGCACCGAGAAGCTGCTGGAGCACAAGACCTATCTGCAGGGCATCGGCTATTTCGACCGTCTCGACTATGTCGCGCCGATGAACCAGGAGCATGCCTTCTGCCTGGCGGTGGAGCGGCTTGCCGGCATCCCTGTCCCGAAGCGCGGCCAGTATGTACGTGTGCTCTATTGCGAGATCGGCCGCATCCTCAATCATTTGCTGAACGTCACCACGCAGGCGATGGACGTTGGCGCGCTGACCCCGCCGCTCTGGGGCTTTGAAGAGCGCGAAAAGCTGATGATCTTCTACGAGCGCGCTTCGGGTGCGCGCCTGCACGCGCACTATTTCCGCCCCGGCGGCGTCCATCAGGACCTGCCGCAGGAACTGGTCGATGACATCGCCAAATGGTGCGAGGCTTTCCCCAAGGCGCTCAACGACATTGACGCGCTTCTGACCGATAACCGCATCTTCAAGCAGCGCAATGCCGATATCGGTGTTGTGTCGAAGGAAGATGCGCTCGCCTGGGGTTTCTCCGGCGTGATGGTACGCGGTTCGGGCATGGCCTGGGATTTGCGCCGTGCGCAGCCCTACGAGGTCTATGACGAGCTCGACTTCAAGATCGCGATCGGCAAGAACGGCGATTGCTATGACCGCTATCTCGTCCGCATGGAGGAGATGCGCGAGTCCTGCAAGATCATGCAGCAATGCTGCGAATGGCTGTCCAAACCTGAAAATCAGGGCGAAGTGCTGCCAACCGACACCAAGTTTGCGCCGCCGCGCCGGGCCGAGATGAAGCGCTCGATGGAAGCGCTGATCCACCACTTCAAGCTCTACACCGAAGGCGTCCACGTGCCTGAGGGTCATTGCTACGCCGCCGTGGAAGCGCCCAAGGGCGAGTTTGGCGTGTATCTGGTCGCTGACGGCTCCAACAAGCCGTACCGGGTGAAAATCCGCGCGCCGGGCTTTGCGCACCTTGCGGCCATGGATCATCTGAACCGGGGCCACATGCTCGCTGACGTATCGGCGATTCTGGGCTCTCTCGACATCGTGTTCGGAGAGGTGGACCGCTAATGCTCGCCGCGCACGCCATAGCAGACGCTGCCAGTCCTGAGCGCCTCGCTGAGGCCCAGCTGGCCGCGTATAATGCGCGCGATCTGGACGCGTTCGCGGCCTGCTTTGCAGACGATGTGGAAGTCTATGATTTCCCCGGCGTGCTGAGCCTGAAAGGCCGCGATGCCTTCCGCGCGCGCTATGTCGAGCGGTTCAAGAGCGAAGGCCTTCACGCCATCGCTGTCCACCGCGCGGTGATCGGCTCTCGCGTGATCGACCATGAGCGCGTCTGGCTGGAAGGCGAGGGCAAGTCCGCGCCCATCGATCTTGTTGTGATTTACACCGTGCGCGATGGGTTTATCGCGCGCGTCGACTTTATAAGGGAAGGGTAGCCGGGATGAGCGTGCGCCGTCTTGCAGCCGCCGAAGTGCAACCGGAAAGCTTCACGTTTTCAAAGGAAAGCGAGAAGAAAATTGCGTTCTGGATGAACAAATATCCGGAAGACCGGAAGGCCTCTGCCGTCATTCCGCTTCTCTGGCTTGCCCAGAAGCAGGAGGGCTGGGTATCCGAGCCTGCCCTGCGCGAGATCGCGGCGCGCTGCGAGATGCCCTATATCCGCGTCTACGAGGTCGCGACCTTCTACACCATGTTCAACCTGGAGCCTGTGGGCGAGCACCTGATCCAGGTATGCGGCACGACGCCGTGCTGGCTGCGCGGGGCGGACGACCTGAAAGCCGTGTGCGAGAAGCGCATCGGCAAGAAGGGCCGCGGCAATGTCAGCGCCGATGGCAAATTCTCCTGGGAAGAGGTGGAGTGCCTTGGGGCCTGCTCCAACGCGCCCATGGTCCAGATCGCCAACAAGGATGGCGACTATTATTACGAAGACCTGACAGGCGCCGCGCTGGAACAGATTCTCGATGATCTGACTGCAGGCAAGCCTGTCGAGATGGGGCCGGTGACGGGGCGCAAGTGTTCCGAGCCGACCGAGGCGGACGTCGCCGTTCTGGCAGACGCATCCCTCTATGATGGCAGCCGGGCAAAGCCGATGCCTTACATGCCCAATACGCCGGAAGCCAAAGCGGCGGCGGAAAAGGGTGAAGACCCTGATCCTGTCAAGAAGGGCCGCCCGGCCCAAAAGGCGCCCGACGCTGACGAAGCGGGCGGTGCGGTGAAGAGCGCCCCGCGCAAGACGGCAAAGGCTGCTGATGCCGCCAAGACTGGAACCTCCGGTCCGAAGAAGGTGACGGCGAAAGCCGTCGAGAAAAAGACCGGCGCGAAAAAGGCGCCTGCCGCCAAGACCGCCGCGAAAAAGCCTGCGGCCAAGAAGACGCCAGCAAAGAAGCCGGCTGCGAAGAAACCCGCTCCGAAGAAGGATGCTGAATAATGCTTCTTCACGATAAAGACCGGATTTTCACCAATCTCTATGGCCGCCATGACTGGCGCCTTGAGGGTGCAAAGAAGCGCGGATGCTGGAACGGCACGGCCGAAATCCTGCAGCAAGGGCGTGACTGGATCATCGACGAGATGAAGGGTTCGGGCCTGCGCGGACGCGGCGGGGCGGGCTTCCCGACGGGTCTCAAATGGTCGTTCATGCCCAAGGAAGTGGGCGCGCGCCCGCACTATCTGGTGGTCAATGCGGACGAGTCAGAGCCGGGCACCTGCAAGGACCGGGAGATCATGCGCAATGATCCCCACCATCTGATTGAAGGCTGCCTTATCGCCAGCTTCGCGATGCAGGCCCATGCCTGTTACATCTATCTGCGCGGCGAGTACGTGCATGAGCGCGAGCGCATGGAAGCCGCTGTCGCCGAAGCCTATGAGGCCAAACTCATCGGCAAGGACAATGTGAACGGCTGGGACTTTGACGTCTACATCCATCACGGCGCAGGCGCGTATATCTGCGGTGAGGAAACGGCGCTTCTAGAAAGCCTTGAGGGCAAGAAGGGCCAGCCGCGCATGAAGCCGCCATTCCCGGCAGGCGCGGGCCTCTATGGCTGCCCGACCACCGTGAACAATGTGGAATCCATCGCCGTTGCGCCGACAATCCTGCGCCGGGGCAAGGAGTGGTTCCTCCAGTTTGGCCGTCCGAACAATTCCGGCACCAAAATCTTCTCCATTTCCGGCCATGTAAACGCGCCGTGCAATGTGGAAGAGGCGATGTCGATCCCGCTGAAGAAGCTGATCGAGACCTATGCCGGCGGCGTGCGCGGCGGCTGGGATAATCTCAAGGCCGTGATCCCGGGCGGCTCGTCCGTGCCGCTGATCCCCAAAGAGATCTGCGACGACGTGCTGATGGATTTCGATGCGCTGCGCGATGTGAAATCCGGTCTGGGCACCGCCGCCGTCATCGTCATGGACAACTCCACCGACGTGGTAAAGGCGATTGCCCGCATCAGCTATTTCTACAAGCACGAAAGCTGTGGCCAGTGTACGCCGTGCCGTGAGGGTACGGGCTGGATGTGGCGCGTGCTGGAGCGCATGGCGCGCGGTGAAGCCGAGATCGGCGAGATCGACGGTCTGCTCGACGTGGCGGGCCAGGTGGAAGGCCACACGATCTGTGCGCTCGGCGATGCGGCGGCCTGGCCGGTGCAGGGTCTGATCCGCCATTTCCGCCACGAGATCGAGGACCGGATCAATAATTACCGCGCCGGCAAGCCGGTGTTTGTGCCGGTGGCAGCGGAGTAGGTTGGAGTATCGTGAGAAAGATCGCCCCATATCTGGTTGCAGCGCTTGTCGCCACGATCGTCGTTACGATCGTGCGTCACGGCGCGACCCAGATACAGGGGCAGACGGTAATTTCGATCTACAACATGACTCCCATGTGGCTGGTTGTGGTCTACGCGACTCTCTGGAGAGGGGTGGTGCTATTGGTTTTCGTTGCGCCGCTCTGGGTGCTGATGAGAGGCCCCTGGGATACGGTTCTTCGCGGCTTAGTGCATCGTAGACCTATCCTCGCCGGGGCGGTTTTGGTTGGACTGCTCGGTGCAGTTTGGGTGGGCCTACTATCGACGGGGCGAAGGGATCTGCACCTCTGGACCTATATGTCGCCCTTCATGGTCACAGCGGTATTCGCAAGCTGGGTGCTGGGCGGAGCTGCGTGGGGCGCGATCTTCAAGCTGGCGGGGCGGACGCAACCGTCCAAACCGGCCGCGGTGGCGGAGTAGGGCGCGATGAAACACTTCATCCTCTTCTACGAGACCGCGCTGGACTACATGGAGCGCCGGGGTGAGTTCCGCTCGGTGCACCTCAATCTCGCGCGCGAGTTTGAAGCGCGCGGCGAGCTGGTATTGGCCGGCGCGCTGGCCGACCCCGCCGATGGCGCGGTGCTGGTGTTCAAGGGTGAAGACAAAAGCGTGGCCGAGCGGTTTGCGAACGAAGACCCGTACGTGAAGAACGGGCTGATCGCGAGCTGGCGGGTGCGTGAATGGACGACTGTGGTGGGCGAAGGCGCCCTGACGAAAGTTTGATGCCCGAAGGGGCCGTGGAGCAGGTTTGATGAGCGAGAATACGCGCACCATCATCATTGACGGCGACGAGGTCACCGTTCCGCAGGACTATAACCTGCTGCAGGCTGCCGAGGCGGCGGGGCGCGAGATTCCGCGCTTCTGCTACCATGAGCGCCTGTCGGTGGCCGGTAATTGCCGGATGTGCCTTGTAGAGCTGGTCGGTGCGCCCAAGCCCGTGGCGTCCTGCGCCTTCCTGGTGCGCGACATGCGCGGCGGCCCCAATGGCGAGCCGCCTGCCATGCGTACGCTCTCCCCGCTGGTGAAGAAGGCCCGCGAAGGGGTGATGGAGTTCCTGCTCATCAACCACCCGCTGGACTGCCCGATCTGTGACCAGGGCGGGGAGTGCGATCTGCAGGACCAGTCGCTCATGTATGGCCGCGCAGGCTCGCGCTATGGCGAGAACAAGCGCGCGGTTGAAGACAAGTATATGGGCCCGCTCATCAAGACGGTGATGACGCGCTGCATCCAGTGTACGCGCTGCGTGCGCTTTGCCACCGAGATTGCCGGTGTGCCGGAAATCGGCGCCATCGGGCGCGGCGAGGACATGGAGATCACGACCTATCTGGAACAGTCCATGACCTCGGAGCTGTCCGGCAATGTCATCGATCTATGCCCGGTCGGCGCGCTCACCTCGCGTCCCTACGCCTTCAATGCGCGTCCCTGGGAGCTGACCAAGACCGAGACCATCGACGTCAACGACGCTATTGGCTCCAACATCCGTGTGGATAGCCGCTCCGGCGCGGTGCTTCGTATCATGCCGCGCATCCATGAGGGCGTGAACGAGGAATGGATTTCCGACAAGACCCGCTTCGTATGGGACGGCCTCGCCCGCCAGCGCCTCGACAAGCCCTATGTGCGCAAGAACGGCAAACTCACCGCCATTGGCTGGGATGAGGCGCTGACCGTCGCGGCGGAAAAACTCTCTGGCGATGCATCGAAGATCGGCGTGATCGCAGGTGATCTCAATGATGCCGAAGGCCTCAAAGCCGCAAAAGACCTCTTTGATGCGCTGGGCGTGACCTCGCTCGATTGCCGTCAGGATGGCTCGAAACTCGGCGGCGGCGTGCGCGAAGGTTATCTCTTCAACGCGACGATTGCCGGTATCGACAAGGCCGACGCCATCCTCTTTATCGGTGCCAATCCGCGCGTCGATGCGCCGGTGCTCAATGCCCGCATCCGCCAGCGCTGGCTCAATGGCCAGCTCGATGTGGCGATGATCGGCGAGGCGGTGGACCTGACCTATCCGTATGAGCATCTGGGCAGCGGACCGGACGCGATTGGCGCGCTTGCCAAGAAGCGTTCCGGCTTCATCAAGACGCTCAAAGACGCGAAGAACCCGATCATCATCCTCGGCAATGCCGCCACCGCCCGCGCCGATGGGGCGCAGGTGCTGCGCGCCGCAGGCGAGCTGGCCAAGGCCGCCGGTGTGGTGCGAGAGGGCTGGAATGGCTTTAGCGTCCTGCACACGGCCGCCAGCCGTGTTGCCGGTCTCGATATGGGCTTCCTGCCCGGCGAGGGCGGACGCGACACGGATGCGATCCTCGCCGCTGCGGGCAAGGGCCAGCTGGATACGGTCGTGCTGCTCGGCGCTGACGAGATCGACACGGGCAAGCTCGGCAAGGCCTTCGTGATCTATGTCGGTCATCACGGTGATGCCGGTGCCATGCGCGCCGATCTGATATTGCCGTCAGCCGCTTATACCGAAAAGCCGGGGCTGTACGTGAACACCGAGGGCCGCGCTCAGCTGGCCGAGCGGGCCGTGTTCCCCAAAGGCGAAGCCAAAGAGGACTGGGCGATCTTCCGCGCGCTGTCAGCGCGTCTGAACAAGACGCTGCCCTATGACAGCCTGAATGCGCTGCGGGCAAAGTTGATCGAGGAGATCGAGAGCTTCGGCCAAATCGATCATGCGCCGGGCGCTGAAGGCGCGGGCAGCTTTGATCCGTCCACGCTGGGCGAGGCGGGCGAGGTTTCCGCTGAGCCCTTCGTCAGCCCGGTGAAGGATTTCTACCTGACGAACCCCATCGCGCGGGCGTCGAAAACCATGGCGGAGTGCTCGGCTGCGGCGAAGGCCGCGCGCGCCACGCTGCAGGCAGCGGAGTAGGGGCTGATGAACGATTTCGTCACCGAATTCGGTCCGGTCTGGGGCACGGCGCTGGCGGTTGGCCAGATCCTGGCCTTCATGGTCGTGCTGCTGCTGTCGCTGGCCTTTCTGCTGCTGATGGACCGCAAGGTCTGGGCGGCGGTGCAGATGCGCAAAGGCCCCAACGTGGTCGGCGCGTTCGGCCTGCTGCAGTCCTTCGCTGACTTCTTGAAGTTCGTGCTGAAGGAAATCGTCATTCCGGCAGGCGCGGACCGTCCGCTCTTCATTCTGGCACCGCTGATCACCTTCACGCTCGCCTTCATCGCCTGGGCGGTGATCCCGGTCGCGCCGGGCTGGGTGATCTCCGACATCAATGTCGGCATTCTCTTCCTGTTCGCGATCTCCTCGCTGGGCGTTTACGGCATCATCATTGGCGGCTGGGCGTCGAACTCGAAATATCCCTTCCTGGGCGCGCTGCGCTCTGCCGCGCAGATGGTCTCCTACGAGGTTTCCATCGGTTTCGTGATCGTCACCATCCTCCTGATGGCCGGCACGATGAACCTATCCGAGATCGTGATGGCGCAGGCCGGCGGCTTCTGGAACTGGCATGTATTGTCGTTTGACCTCTTACCCTGGCCGGTCTTTGTCATCACCATTCCGATGTTCGTGATCTTCTTCATCTCGGCGCTGGCAGAGACCAACCGGCCGCCATTTGACCTGCCGGAAGCGGAATCCGAACTGGTGGCGGGCTATCAGGTGGAATACTCCTCCACGCCGTACCTGCTCTTCATGATCGGCGAATATCTCAACATCGTGCTGATGTGCTCGCTGATGACGGTGCTGTTCCTCGGTGGCTGGCATGCGCCCTTTGATGTCGCGCCCTTCACCTGGATACCGCCGGTCTTCTGGTTCGCGCTGAAAGTGCTGTTCCTGTTCTTCATGTTCGCCATGGTGAAGGCGCTCGTACCCCGCTACCGCTATGACCAGCTGATGCGTCTGGGCTGGAAAATATTCCTGCCGACCTCGCTCGTCGCGGTCGCGGTGATGGGCGCTGTCGTTGTCTACTCGAATGCAAGCTAGGACAATCCAATGAGCCGTATCGCCCAAACCCTGCGCGGAGCCGCCCTGATGGATTTCTGGGGCGCGTTCGGCCTTGGCATGCGCCAGCTTTTCACGCCGAAGCCGACCGTGAACTATCCGTTCGAGAAGGGCCGCCTCAGTCCGCGCTTCCGCGGCCAGCACGCGCTTCGCCGCTACGCCAATGGCGAGGAGCGCTGCATCGCGTGCAAGCTGTGCGAAGCGGTGTGCCCGGCGCAGGCCATCACCATCGAGGCCGAACCGCGCGAGGACGGCTCACGCCGCACCACGCGCTACGATATCGACATGGTCAAATGCATCTATTGCGGCTTCTGCCAGGAAGCCTGCCCGGTCGATGCCATCGTGGAAGGCCCGAACTTCGAGTACGCGACCGAAACGCGCGAAGAACTCTACTACGACAAGGACAAGCTTCTCGAGAACGGGGACCGCTGGGAACGTGAGATTGCCCGGAACCTCGAACTCGACGCCCGCTACCGGTAACGCTAGAAGGGCGCCCGACTCATATTAGCCCGGTCCGGAAAGCCTTTCCGGTGCCGTTAACGACCAGACAGCCCACAGCCCGTTCGGGCCCAAGGGGGGACCATGCTGCAGGCAGCGGCGTTTTACATTCTGGCAGGGACGGCGGTTATCTCCGCCTTCATGGTAGTGGCCGCACGTAATCCCGTGCGCGCCGTACTGTTCCTGATCCTGACCTTCTTCTCGGCGGCGGGCCTCTTCGTGATGCTGGGGGCCGAGTTCCTCGCCATGCTGCTGGTCATTGTCTATGTCGGCGCGGTGGCGGTGCTCTTCCTCTTCGTCGTGATGATGCTGGATGTGGACTTTGCCGCGCTCAAAGAGGGCTTTCTCAGCTATCTGCCACTCGGCGGCGCGGTTGCGCTCGCGCTGGTGGGCATTCTGTCCCTGACGGGCATCACCTGGGTGGTGTCGGATACGGCGGGCGCTGCGCTGCAGACGCCCGTACCGCCGGAGATGACCAATGCCGAGGCGCTCGGCTCCATCCTCTATGACCGTTACGTCTTCTTCTTCCAGCTGGCGGGCCTTGTCCTGCTGGTGGCGATGATTGGTGCCATCGTGCTCACCTTGCGTCACCGCGAGGGCGTGCGCCGCCAGAACATCGCGCGCCAGGTGCAGCGCCGCCGCGAGGAAGGCGTAGAGCTGGTCGAGGTCAAATCGGGCGAGGGGATCGGCTAATGTTCGAGATCGGTCTGGGACACTATCTGACGCTGGCCGCGATCCTGTTCACGATTGGCGTGTTCGGCATTTTCGTGAACCGCAAGAACGTCATCATCCTTTTGATGTCGATCGAGCTGATCCTGCTGGCGGTGAACGTGAACATGGTCGCGTTCTCCTCCCATCTGGGCGACATGACCGGGCAGGTCTTCGCGATGCTGATCCTCACGGTCGCAGCGGCTGAGGCGGCTGTCGGCCTCGCCATCCTCGTCGTCTTCTTCCGCAACCGCGGCGATATCGCGGTTGAGGGCGTCAACCTGATGAAGGGCTAGAGCGGCATCATGGCTTTTATCGTCGTTTTCGGACCCCTTCTGGCAGCCATCATTGCCGGCCTGTTCCACAAGCAGATCGGCACGCGCGCCAGCCAGTTCATCACCACCGGGGCCACGATCGCCGCGGCACTGGCATCGGCCTGGCTGTTTGTGGACGTGGCAATCCTTGGCAATGCGCGCACTTACGAGCTCGCGCAGTGGATGGCCGTTGGCAATTTCGACATTAGCTGGGACATCCGGCTGGATTCGCTCTCTGCGGTAATGCTGGTCGTCGTGACCAGCGTGTCCGCGCTCGTGCACGTGTACTCGTGGGGCTATATGGCCGACGACCCGCACCGCGCGCGATTCTTTGCCTATCTGTCGCTCTTCACCTTCGCCATGCTGTCGCTGGTGACCGCTGACAACTTCCTGCAGATGTTCTTCGGCTGGGAAGGCGTGGGCCTCGCCTCCTATCTGCTGATCGGCTTCTGGTACAAGAAGAAGTCGGCCAATGACGCGGCCATCAAGGCGTTCGTCACCAACCGCGTCGGCGATTTCGGTCTGGCGCTCGGGGTGATGGCGGTGTTTGCCGTGTTCGGTACGCTGGATTTCGACGCCGTGTTCGGTCAGGTCGATGACGGCACTGTCCAGACGCTCACCCTGTTCGGCCTCGAATTCATGGCGCTGGAGCTGATTGCCTTCCTGCTCTTCATCGGGGCGATGGGCAAATCGGCGCAGTTCTTCCTGCATGTCTGGCTTCCCGACGCCATGGAAGGCCCGACGCCGGTCTCCGCCCTGATCCACGCCGCGACCATGGTGACAGCGGGCGTGTTCCTGGTCTGCCGCTGCTACCCGATCTACGAGCTGGCGCCGAACACTTCGGCCATCATCACCTTCATCGGTGCGACGACGGCGCTGTTTGCCGCCACGGTCGGCCTTGTGCAGAACGACATCAAGCGCGTGATCGCGTACTCGACCTGCTCGCAGCTCGGCTACATGTTCTTCGCGGCGGGGCTTGGCCTCTACTCGGCGGCCATGTTCCACCTGTTTACGCACGCCTTCTTCAAGGCGCTGCTGTTCCTGGGTGCCGGTTCGGTCATTCACGGCCTCCATCACGAGCAGGACATGCGCAATATGGGCGGCATCTACAAGCTGCTGCCCGTCACCTGGATCATGATGATTATCGGCACGCTGGCGCTGACGGGCGTGGGCATTCCGCTTCTGAACCTTGGCTTTGCCGGCTTCTACTCGAAAGACATGATCATCGAGGAAGCCTTCATGGCGGGCGCGGATGGCGTGACCTTCGGCTATTTCGCCTTCATGGTGGCGATCATCGCGGCGGGCCTGACCTCCTTCTACTCCTGGCGTCTCATATTCATGACCTTCCACGGCAAGTTCCGCGGCGACAAGCACACGCTTGACCACGCCCATGAAAGCCCGTGGATCATGGTGATCCCGCTTCTGCTGCTGGCCGTTGGTGCGATATTCGCCGGCTTCCTGTTCCGCAGCGATTTTGTTGGCCGCGGGGCGCTGGAATTCTGGGGTGGCAGCCTGCCTGCCGGTCCGTACGCGATAGGCAATTACGGAGAAGGGGCCACGGGCCATCATCCGCCGGACTGGGTGCTGTTCAGCCCGATTGCGGTGACGGTACTCGGCTTTGTGCTGGCCTACTGGTTCTATGTTGTGAAGGAAGGCCTGCCCGCGAAGATCGCTGCGCGTGGCGGCCCGCTCCACAGCTTCCTCTACAACAAGTGGTATTTCGACGAGATCTACGACTTCATCTTCGTGCGCGGCGCGCGCGGGCTTGGTGATCTGTTCTGGAAGGTGGGCGACCGGCGCATCATTGACGGGCTCGGCCCGGATGGCGTGGCCGGCACCGTCATGCAGGCAGGCCGCCGCATCGTGCGCCTGCAGTCGGGCTATCTCTATCACTACGCATTCGTGATGCTGATCGGCGTTCTGGGCCTTGCCGTCTGGCTGGTCGCGCGGGCCGGGGGACAATAGGCATGCTGGGACAACTGCCCATCCTTACTGCGCTGACCTTCCTGCCTGCGCTGGGCGCGGTGGCGATACTGGTTTTGCGCGCGCTGATGCGCTCGGAGGACCGTCCGGCGCTGGACCGCAATGCGCGCGGCGTCGCCCTGTTCGTGACGCTGTTCGTGTTCGCGCTGTCGATCCTGCTGGTGCTGGAGTTTGATACCGCCCAGCCCGGCTTCCAGTTCGTCGAGACGGCCGACTGGCTCACTGCCATGGGCATCAATTACCGCATGGGCGTGGACGGGCTGTCGGTGCTGTTCGTCCTGCTGACCGCCTTCCTGATGCCGATCTGCATTCTGGCAAGCTGGAAGCTGGAAAAGCGCGTGGCCGACTACATGGCCGCCTTCCTGCTGCTCGAAGCGCTGGTCATCGGCATTTTCTGCGCGCTGGACCTCGTACTCTTTTACATCTTCTTTGAAGGCTCGCTGATCCCGATGTTCCTCATCATCGGGGTGTGGGGCGGAGCCAACCGCATCTATGCGGCGTTCAAGTTCTTCCTCTACACCTTCCTCGGCTCGGTGCTGATGCTGGTGGCGATGATCTACATGTTCGTCGTCTCCGGGACGACCGACATCACCGTGCTGCTGGAGCATGAATTCCTGCGCGATGCGCAGACATGGCTATGGCTGGCTTTCTTCGCCTCGTTCGCGGTGAAAATGCCGATGTGGCCGGTTCATACCTGGCTGCCCGATGCGCACGTGGAAGCGCCGACGGCCGGCTCGGTCATTCTGGCGGGTATCCTGCTGAAGCTCGGCGGCTATGGCTTCCTGCGCTTCTCCATCCCGATGTTCCCGGATGCCAGCGCCTTCTTTGCGCCGATGGTGATGGTGCTGTCGGTCATCGCGATCATCTACACCTCGCTGGTCGCCTTCCGGCAGACCGACATCAAGAAGCTGATCGCCTATTCGTCCGTCGCCCACATGGGCTTCGTGACGATGGGTATCTTCACGATGAATGCGCTGGGCGTGCAGGGCGCGATCTTCCAGATGATCTCGCACGGGATCATCTCCGGCGCGCTTTTCCTGTGTGTCGGCGTGATCTACGACCGCTTCCACACGCGTGACATCGCCTTCTATGGCGGGCTGGTTCACAAAATGCCGGTCTATGCCGCCTTCTTCGCCCTGTTCACCATGGCCAATGTCGGCCTGCCGGGCACTTCGGGCTTTGTCGGCGAGATCATGACCATGATGGGCGCGTTCGAGTACGACCCGCGCGTCGCCTTTGGTGCCGCCTTCGGCGTGATTGTCTCGGCCGTCTACATGCTGACCCTCTACAAGAAGGTCGTGTTCGGCGAGATGACGAACCCGAAACTGGAATCGGCCACCGATCTCGACTGGCGTGAGTGGATCAATCTGGGTGTGCTGGCCTTCCTTGCCATCTGGCTCGGCTTCTTCACCACCCCGATCACCGACATCACCACCGCTTCGGTCGAAGCGCTGATCTCGCAATATCAGGGGGCGCTGGCCGCCTCCGCCAACCCGTAAGCTTCAAGGCTTGATGCCCATGACCGGATCCATGCTTCTTGCCGATCTCAGCCTCATCGTTCCTGAGCTGATCCTTGCCGTTGGCGCCATGGCGCTCCTGCTGGCGGGTGTCTTCATCAAGGGTGAGGAAACGGCCGCGCGTCTGGTGTCGCTGGCGGCGATGGCGCTCCTGATCCTCGCGGCGGGCGTGGCGGTGTTTCTGGCCCCGCAAGGTGGCGGCACGGCCTTCTATGGCGCGTTCGTGCTGGACAGCTTCTCGCTCTACGCCAAGGCGGTTGTATATCTCGCGGCGGCTATCGCCCTGGTTCTGGCCGGCCATTATCTGCGCACCGAGCGTCTCGCGCGTTTCGAGTTCCCGGTACTGATCCTGCTGGCGACGCTTGGCATGTCGGTCATGGTCTCGGCCGGTGATCTCATCGCGCTCTATCTCGGCCTCGAGCTGCAATCGCTGGCCCTCTATATCCTCGCGGCCTTCAACCGTGACAGCCTTCGTGCTTCGGAAGCGGGCCTGAAATATTTCGTGCTGGGCGCGCTCTCCTCCGGCCTGCTGCTTTACGGCGCGTCGCTGGTTTACGGCTTTGCTGGCTCCACCGAATTTGGCGCG
Organism: Glycocaulis sp.; assembly: GCF_051859565.1. Taxonomy (GTDB): domain Bacteria; phylum Pseudomonadota; class Alphaproteobacteria; order Caulobacterales; family Maricaulaceae; genus Glycocaulis. The sequence goes on along the minus strand of NZ_JBHYFK010000004.1, from coordinate 189,938 downwards.
ATTGCGTTGGCGGCGGAAAACCCGTCTGTCGGCCTCATCTTCGGCCTGGTGTTCGTGGTCTCCGGCCTTGCGTTCAAGATATCCGCCGCGCCCTTCCACATGTGGACGCCGGACGTCTATGAGGGCGCGCCGACGCCGGTTGCGGCCTTCTTTGCCACCGCGCCGAAGCTCGCCGCCATGGTCCTGCTCATCCGCGTGCTGATGGAGCCGTTTGGCGCCATGTCCGACCAGTGGCAGCAGATCACAATTATCCTCGCGATCCTCTCCATGGGTATCGGCGCGCTGGGCGCGCTGCTGCAGACCAATATCAAGCGCCTGATGGCCTATTCCTCCATCGGCAATATGGGCTATGCGCTGGTTGGCCTGTCTGCAGCCAGCGAGGCGGCGGTGTGGGCCGTTCTGCTCTACATGACGCTCTATGTGATCGGTGTGGCTGGCGCGTTCGGCGTCATCCTCTCCATGCGCCGTGCTGAGGGCATGGTGGAGCGCATCGAGGATCTGGCAGGTCTCTCCAAGTCCCGCCCCGGCCTCGCGCTCGCCTTTACGGGCCTGCTGCTGTCGATTGGCGGCATGCCCTTCCTCGTCGGCTTCTTCGGCAAGCTGTTCGTGTTCTATGCCGCCGTGCAGGCGGGCCTTGTCTGGCTGGTGGTACTGGCCGGTATCTTCTCCACCGTCTCGATTGCCTACTATCTGATGATCCTGAAGCGCGTCTGGTTTGATGAGCCCACAGGGGGCGAGTTCCTCAACCCGCCCGCCAGCGTGGCCGTCATCACGCGCGTGACCGGCATTGCGACCGTGGGCCTGCTCCTGCTGGTGCCGTTCATGCTTAACCGCGTCATCGAGGCGGGTTCGGCCATCGGCGGCTAGAGCGTGCTGCGGATCGATCACTACGCCGAGCTGGATTCCACCAATGAAGAGGCCCGCCGCCGGGCGCTCGCAGGAGAGCGCGGGCCGGTCTGGATACGCGCAGACCGGCAGGGCGCAGGGCGCGGGCGGCGCGGCCGCACCTGGGTAAGCCAGCCCGGCAATCTCTTCATCACCGGGCTTTACGTGCTTGATACGCAGGCCAGCGATGCGGCGCGGCTGTCCTTTGCCGCAGCCCTGGCCGTCGCTGATCTCGTCGAGGAACTTGCTCCCGGTCTCAATCCGCGCCTGAAATGGCCCAATGATGTGCTGATCGAGGGCCGCAAGGTCTGTGGCATATTGCTGGAATCCGGCGCCGCGCCCGGCGGCGGTCTGTGGCTGGCGGCAGGCATTGGCGTCAATCTCGCCCATCACCCGGAGGATTCTGAGCGCCCTGCGACCAGCCTTGCCGCCCATGGCGCAAAGGCGGACCCGGCCCATGCCGGGGAGCGGCTGGCCCATCATTTCGACATTTGGCTACAGCGCTGGCAGGTGTCGGGCTTTGCCCCGATACGCGATGCGTGGCTCGCCCGCGCGCACGGGCTTGGCGAGCGGGTCGTGGCGCGACTGGAGAACGAGACGGTGGAAGGCATTTTTGCCGATCTCATGCCCGATGGCGCACTGCGGCTGGATTTGGCAGATGGCACAAGACGGCTTATCTCCGCAGGCGATGTCTTCTTTCCGGCTAACCCACAAGGCTGAACGCGATGCTGCTGGCGATTGATTGCGGCAATACCAATACGCTGTTTGCCGTCCATGACGGGCAGGACTGGCGCGCGCAATGGCGCACCGCCACCTACAGCCCGCGTACGGCAGACGAATACGCGGTCTGGCTGGCCCAGCTGATGACCCTGCAGGGGCTGAGCTTTGACGATCTGTCGGCTTGCGTCATTTCATCGGTGGTGCCGCAATCGCTGTTCAATCTGCGCAATCTTTCAAAGCGCTATCTGAAGACCGATCCGGTGGTGATTGGTGATGCAGGCGTCAATCTGGGCATCAGCGTCAATCTGGACCGGCCGGGGGAGGCAGGCGCGGACCGTCTGGTCAATGCGCTCGGCTGCCGGGTGAAATATCCCGGCCATCTCATCATCGTGGATTCCGGCACGGCGACGACTTTCGATATCGTGTCCGCCGACGGTGTGTTTGAGGGCGGCATCATCGCGCCGGGCATCAACCTGTCCATGCAGGCTTTGCACACTGCGGCCGCGCAACTGCCGCGCATCGCCATCGAGAAGCCCGATCGCGTGATCGGCAGGAATACAGTCGGCGCCATGCAGTCTGGCGTGTTCTGGGGCTATATCGACCTCATAGACGGGCTGATCGGGCGTATCCGCGCCGAGTACGGCCAGCCCATGACGGTCATCGCGACGGGCGGCGTGGCGTCACTCTTTGAGGGTGCCTCGCGCGCCATCGATCATTTTGACGCGGATGTGACCATTCGCGGTTTGTTGGAAGTCTGGCGCCTCAATAGCGTCCGCAAAGGAGCCTGAGGCGTGAGTGAGAGTGAAAACACGGTCTATTTCCTGCCGCTGGGCGGTTCGGGCGAGATCGGCATGAATCTGAACCTCTACGGCTTCGGGCCGGAGGAGGACCGCAAATGGATCATCGTCGATTGCGGGGTGACATTCGGTGATCTCTCCACGCCCGGTGTTGATGTCATAATGCCCGATCCGCGCTTCATCGAAGAGCGCAGGCACCAGCTTCTGGGCATCGTGCTGACCCATGCCCACGAAGACCATATGGGCGCGGTGGCCTATCTCTGGGAGCGGCTGCGCTGCCCCATCTGGGCCACGCCCTTCACCGCCTATCTGATGCGCGACCGCCTGGCCGAGCGCGGCCTGTCGAACGAAGCCAAGGTGCGCGAGATTTCGCTGACCGGCCGGTTCGACATCGGACCGTTTGATCTCGAGCTTATCACGCTGACGCACTCCATCCCGGAGCCGAACGGGCTGGCCATCCGTACGCCTGCGGGCCTGATCCTGCATACCGGCGACTGGAAGATCGATCCCGAACCCCTGATTGGCGCGCCAACCGACCCCGAAGCCATCAAGGCGCTGGGCCGTGAGGGCATTCTGGCCATGGTGTGTGACAGCACCAATGTGTTCACGCCGGGCGAGGCGGGCTCTGAAGCAGGCGTACGCGAAAGCCTGACCAAGGTGATCGCCGAGCAGAAGGGCAAGGTGGCGATTGCCGCCTTCGCCTCCAACGTGGCGCGCCTTGAAACGGCGATCCTGGCGGCTGAGGCCAATGGGCGGCGCGTGTGTCTGGTTGGCCGCTCCATGCACCGCATGGCGGGTGCGGCGAAGTCCGTGGGTCTTCTGCAATCGTGTGCGCCCTTCGTTGAAGAGGAAGAGGCGGGCTATTTCCCCAGCCACAAGATCGCCTTTGTCTGCACCGGATCACAAGGCGAGCCGCGTGCGGCGCTCTCGCGTATCGCAGATCGTTCGCACCGCAATGTGACCCTCACCGAGGGTGATACGGTCATCTTCTCCTCGCGCGTGATCCCCGGCAATGAGCGCAGCATCTATGATCTGATGAACCGGCTGGCCATGCGCGGCGTGAAGATCATCACCGAGCGCGACCGGCATATCCACGTGTCCGGCCATCCCTGCCGCGACGAGCTGAAGCAAATGTATGAATGGGCCAAGCCGAAAGTGGCGATCCCCGTTCATGGCGAGGCGCGCCATCTGATCGAGCACGCCGCCTATGCAAAACAGCTTGGTGTGCCCTCCGCCGTTATCCCGAGCAATGGCAGCCTGATTGCCATCAATGCGGACGGTGCGCGCATTATCGATGAAGCCCCGGCGGGCCGCCTGCATCTTGATGGCAATTTCATCGTCGATGCCGAGGCGAGCTCCATGCGTGAACGGCGCAAAATGGCCTATGGCGGCGTGATCAGCGTGGCCATGGCGGTCTCCGGCAAGGGTGAGATCGTATCGGGGCCGGACCTGCGGGCGCTGGGTGTTCCCGATACGGGCGGTGATGATATGGATGAGTTCCTCGATGTGCTGGCCGATGCCGCCGAGCGGGCTTTCGCCAAGCTGGGCAGCAAGGCGCGCCGCGACGAGGACGAGGTGGAGGACGTGGTAAGGCAGGCCGTGCGCCGCGAGGCCAACCGGTTATGGGGCAAGAAGCCCGTCGTCGAAGCCATGGTGTTGATGGTCTAGGGAAGGCGTGTCCATGAAAATCGGACGATTGAACCATGTTGGCGTAGCCACGCCGGACGTGAAGGCGGCGGCGAAAACCTATGCCGATCTGTATGGCGCGACAGACGCGACCGAGGCGAAGGATTTCCCCCATCTGGGCGTGCGCGTCGTGTTCGTCTCCGTGCCGAACATGCAGATCGAGCTGATCGAACCGCTGGGTGCTGACAGCCCGATCCACAAATTCCTGGAGAAGAACCCGAAGGGTGGCCAGCACCATATGTGCTTTGAAGTCAGCGACATCGTGGCGGCGCGTGATGCAATGCGTGAACGCGGCGCGACAGTGCTCGGCACGGGCGAACCCTATATGGGCGCGCACGGCGTGCCGGTGATCTTCGTTCACCCCAAGGATACGGGCGGCGTGCTCATCGAGCTGATGCAGGCGCCGGGCGAGGGAGGTCATTGATGGCTGAACGTCCGCGCGTGCAGGTTCAACCCGCGTTTCGCTATCTCGGCCTGTTTCTCAGCGTTCTGGCGCTGGTGATCATGTTCGCACAGTTATTTATCACCTCCGGCGAGGTGGGCTTCGTTGAAGGGCTGGTGGTCTATCTCATCACCTGGTGGATCGTGATCTTCACCGTGCTGCCCTTGCGCATACAGGGACAGTACGAGACGGGTGACATTGTCGATGGCAGTGAGCCCGGCGCGCCGGTCAATCCGCGCCTTAAGGAGAAGGCGCTGCTGACCACCGTCATCACCAGCGTGCTCTGGCTGGTTTTCTTTGCGGTGATGGAGTTGGGCCTGATCGACCTCAACACGCTCTGGGGGCCTGAGTTCCGGTAGCCGCCAACACCTGAAATCCCGGCCAAGCGCAGCGCAGAGCCGGGACCTCGTGCAGGAGAAGCGGCGACAGGCCCCGGATACCGCTTCGCGGTTCCGGGGTTTCAACCCCCTTAGCCGCAATGCGTGCCTTGCGGGCGTTGACGGTGCGGTCTAATCGTTGATCCAGTTGTTCAACCGCCCTGACGCGAGACCGTTTCCATGCGCCTTAGCCGCTTTTTCCTGCCCGTCCTGAAGGAAACGCCTGCCGATGCGCAGATCGTCTCGCACCGGCTGATGCTGCGCGCCGGGATGATCCGGCAGGAAGCGGCTGGCATCTATTCCTGGCTGCCGCTGGGCTTCCGAGTGCTCAAGAAAATCGAACAGATCGTGCGCGAGGAGCAGGACCGGGCAGGGGCGATCGAGCTGCTCATGCCGACCCTGCAGCCGGCCGATCTCTGGCGCGAGAGCGGGCGCTATGAGGATTACGGCAAGGAGATGCTGCGCATTGTCGACCGCCATGAGCGCGATCTGCTCTACGGACCGACCAATGAGGAGATGATCACTGCGATCTTCCGCTCATACTGCCGGTCCTACAAGGACTTGCCGAAGATTCTCTATCACATCCAGTGGAAGTTCCGCGACGAGATCCGTCCCCGCTTTGGCGTGATGCGCGGACGCGAGTTTCTGATGAAGGACAGCTATTCGTTCGATCTGGACGAGGCATCGGCCCGCCGCGCCTATAACCGCATGTTCGTGGCCTATCTGAACACGTTTGACCGGCTGGGCCTGAAAGCCGTGCCGATGCGCGCCGATACCGGCCCTATCGGCGGCGATCTCAGCCACGAATTCATCATCCTGGCCGAGACCGGCGAGAGCGAGGTGTTCTGCGATTCCGCCCTCGTCGATATGGGTGCGCCGGGCCTGGATGTGGACTTTGAGAGCGATCTGCAGCCCCTCGTCGATGCGCGCACCTCGCTTTATGCCGCGACGGAAGAAATGCACGAGACGGAGCGCTTTGCATCAGAAGTGCCCGAGGAGCGGCGTCTGTCCGCGCGCGGTATTGAGGTGGGCCATATCTTCTATTTCGGCACCAAGTACTCGGCGCCCCTGGGCGCGAATGCCACCCATCCCGACGGCAAGGACCGCCCGGTCCATATGGGCTCCTACGGGGTAGGCGTGTCCCGGCTTCTGGGCGCGATCATCGAGGCGCACCATGACGAGGCCGGGTGCATCTGGCCGGAAAGCGTCGCGCCATTCGGCGTTGGTATCATCAATCTCAAACCCGGTGACGCGGATACCGATGCCGCCTGCCAGAGCGCCTATGACGCGCTGGTGAAGGCTGGAAAGGACCCGCTGCTGGACGACACCAATGAGCGTCCGGGCGGCAAGTTTGCCACCATGGACCTGATCGGTGTGCCCTGGCAGCTCATTATCGGTCCGCGGGGCCTGAAAGAGGGCAAGGTTGAGATCAAGCGGCGCGCCACTGGCGAGCGCTTCGAAGTCAGCCTTGAAAGCGCACTCTCGCAGCTCACGGCCACGCAGGCGGGCCAATGAGCACTGCGGTAGCCAAGAGCGGGAGCAAAGGCGCAGGCGCATTCAGCGCCTGGGAATTCCTGCTGGCTTTCCGTTACCTCAGAACCCGGCGCAAGCATGGCGGTGTGACGCTCATATCAGTGATTTCCTTTATCGGTATCACGCTGGCGGTGACCGCTTTGATCGCCGTCATGTCGATCATGAACGGCTTCCGCCACGAATTGCTGTCGCGCCTGCTGGGCGTGCAGCCGCATGTCTATGTCTATACGGCTGAAAGCTCGGCGCTGACGGGTGATCTGGTTGACCGGATCAATCAGGTGCCGGGCGTGCGCCAGGCCGGGCCGATCATCGCGGCGCAGGCCCTGATCAGCTCCGAGCGCGCGGCGTCCGGCGCGCAGGTGATAGGCGTGCGCCCGTCAGACCTTGGCCAGTTCGATCTCATCGCCGGTGAAGGCGAGGCGGCTGCGGCGGGCGGCGGCATCGTGCAAGGGTCTGCCGATAATTTCGGTGTCGGCCATAATGGCGGCGACGGCATCCTCATCGGCTCCGGGATTGCCGCGCAGCTGGGCGTCAGTGCAGGCGACACGGTGACCCTGCTGGCACCGCAGGGCGCGTCGACACCGATGGGCACCGTGCCGCGCCGCAAGAACTATGTCGTGGAAGGCATTGTTTCGATGGGCGTTCTCGATCTGGACCGGATCTATGTCTTCATGCCGCTGGAGCAGGCTGCGCTGTTTTTCGGGCGATCGGGCGGCGCGGACTATATCGATATACGCGTGACCAATCCGGATGCGCCTGAGGCGGTGGTGGAGGCTGTGCGCCAGCTCGTGCCTCCCGGCTCCGCCGTGTTTGACTGGCGCCGGCAGAACCAGTCCTTCTGGACCGCGCTGCAGGTGGAGCGCATGGCGATGCGCATGATCCTCTCCATCATCGTACTGATTGCCGCCATGAACATCATTTCCGGCCTCGTCATGCTGGTGAAGAACAAGAGCCGCGATATCGCCATTTTGCGCACGATGGGCGCGACGCAGGGCGCGGTAATGCGCGTGTTCCTCATCTCCGGCGCCGCCATAGGCGTGCTGGGCACAATTGCGGGCATTATTCTGGGCGTGCTGATCGCCGTGTTTATCGGCCCGATACAGGATTTCCTGGCGTTCGTGACGGGCGTCGATGTGTTCGACCCGTCCGTCTATCTGCTTTACCGCCTGCCTGCGCGGCTGGACTGGGCTGAAGTGGCGTTCGTGGCCGTGTGGGGTTTTGCGACCGCGCTGATTGCCACGCTGCCGCCCTCCTGGCGGGCAGGGCGGATCGATCCGGTGGAGGCGCTGCGCTATGAGTGATCCGGCCCTCTCCATTCGCGGGCTGGTGCGCCAGTACCAGACCGATGCCGAACTGATCGAGGTGCTCAGCGGCGCTGATCTCGACCTGATGCCTGGCGAGCTGGTCGGCCTTGTTGGCCCTTCGGGTTCAGGCAAATCCTCGCTCCTGCATGCGGCCGCGCTTTTGGAAAAGCCCAATGCCGGTTCGGTGCATATTGCGGGCATTGACGGGCTGGCGCTGAATGAGCGCGGGCGGACGGCTCTGCGCCGGCGTGAAGTCGGTTTTGTCTATCAATTCCACCATTTGCTGCCTGAGCTTGATGCGCTGGACAATGTCGCCCTGCCGCGCCTGATCGCAGGTGAAAGCAAGGCGAAGGCGCGTGCCAAGGCGCGTGACTGGCTGACAAAGCTGGGGCTTGGCGCCCGGCTGACCCATCTGCCGGCCCAGCTTTCCGGCGGCGAGCAGCAGCGTGTCGCCATCGCACGCGCGCTGGTGGGGGAACCCCGCGTGTTGCTGGCCGATGAGCCGACCGGCAATCTCGATCCGGCGACCTCCGATCAGGTGTTTGACGCGCTGGCGGCGGCGTGCCGCGAGGCGGGCGCGGCGGCGCTGGTCGCCACCCACAATCTCGCGCTGGCCGCGCGGATGGACAGGGTCGTCACGCTGGAGAATGGCCGCGTCGTCGCGGCCTGACGGCATCGCGTTTTCCTTATGAAATCAATAGCGGGCGGACATCGTTTCTGCCGCCGGGGCGATTCTGCTTGACGGCGGAACAAAAGGCGAATATTTCAAGCGGAACAAACAGCGAATATCGCACCTTTCAACAGGAGTTCTCACATGAAGCGCTTGATCGAAGAGGCCAGCACCGCCTTTGTTACGCTCGGGTTCGTGGCCGTTGTGCTGACATGGAGCACGGCGCTCATAGGCTAGGGCTGACATGGCAGGTCGGTAGCCCGTCCGAATCCGGCGAGAGTTGGCAGCCTGCCTGACGGGCGGGGCTACAGGAGACGGGTATGAACGATAGCGCATTCGTCCATCTACGCAGCCGTTCGCCCTATTCCCTGCTGGAAGGGGCCACGCGCATCCCGGAGCTGGCAAAGCTCTGCGGCGAGATGGACATGCCTGCGCTGGCGCTGACCGACAGCAATAATCTCTTCGGTGCGCTGGAGTTTTCCGAATATCTGTCCGGTGCGGGCGTGCAGCCGATCATCGGCTGCACCCTGTCTGTGAAGCTGGAATCGGAGAGGCCCGGGGAGAGGATTGTCCCCACTGGCACGCTCGTTCTGCTGGTCCAGAATGAGACCGGCTACCGCAATCTCGTTTCGCTCTCCTCGTCAGCCTATCTCGATGTCGGACCCGCTGATGAACCTTCGGTGCCGCTCAGCGCGATCCTCGAACACAGTGACGGGCTGATCTGCCTCACGGGCGGATATGACGGCGTGCTCAACCGCCTGGTTGTCTCCGGCAAGGCACCGCGCGCCGAGGCCGTGCTGGACCGGCTTTGTGAAGCGTTCGCCGGGCGGCTCTATATTGAATTGCAACGCCATGGGCGGGCCGATGATGTGACAGCCGAAGACTGGCTGGTCCCGGAGGCCTATGCCCGTAATTTGCCGCTGGTGGCGACTAACGAGCCATACTTCGCGACAGCTGAGCGCCATGAAGCCCACGACGCGCTGATGTGCATCGCGCAGTCGACCTATGTGATCGTCGATGACCGCCGCAAGGTCACGCCCGCGCACTATTTCAAAAGCGGTGCTGAAATGGCGGCCGTGTTCGCCGACCTGCCGGAGGCTATCGCCAATACGCTCGACATTGCGCGCCGCTGCGCCTATCGGCCGCGCACAGGTGATCCGGTGCTGCCGCGCTTTCCGGGGCTTGAAGGGCGCACCGAGGCCGAGGAGCTGGCCGCGCGGGCGCGGGACGGGCTCAAGGCGCGGCTGGCGGCCGTGGAACCGGCAGCGTCCCTCAAAGAATACGAGGACCGGCTGGCCTTCGAGCTGGGCGTCATCGAGCGCATGGGCTTTCCCGGCTATTTCCTGATTGTTGCCGACTTCATTCAATGGTCGAAGGCGCAAGGCATTCCGGTCGGGCCGGGACGGGGATCGGGCGCCGGTTCTGTCGTAGCCTGGGCGCTGACGATCACCGATCTCGATCCGTTGCGATTTGGTCTTCTGTTCGAGCGCTTCTTGAACCCCGAACGCGTGTCCATGCCGGACTTCGATATCGATTTCTGTCAGGAGCGCCGGGGCGAGGTGATCCGCTATGTGCAGGAGCGCTATGGCTCTGACCGCGTGGCCCAGATCATCACCTTTGGTACGCTACAGGCGCGCGCTGTCGTGCGAGATGTCGGCCGGGTCCTGCAGATACCCTTTCCGGTCGTGGACCGGATCGCCAAGCTGGTCCCGAACAATCCGGCCCAGCCTGTCACGCTGGCCGAGGCGGTCGACACCGAACCCAAGCTGCAGGCCATGCGCCGCGAGGATGCAGCCGTTGACCGGCTGATGACCGTCGCGCTGCAGCTGGAAGGCCTCTACCGGAACGCGTCCACGCACGCCGCCGGCATCGTGATCGGTGACCGGCCGCTGACCGAGTTTGTGCCGCTCTACCGTGATCCGCGCTCTGACATCCCCGCCACCCAGTTCAACATGAAATGGGTGGAGCCTGCGGGCCTTGTGAAGTTCGACTTTCTGGGCCTGAAAACGCTGACCGTGATGGCGCGTGCGGTGGAGTATATCAAGGCGTCCACGGGCGAAGACATCGATCTGGATGCGGTCCCTCTTGACGATCCTGCGGCCTACGCGCTGATGGCGGCAGGCAGTACGATCGGTGTGTTCCAGCTGGAAAGTTCCGGCATGCGCGATACGCTCAAGAAGGTGAAGCCGGACACGTTTGAAGACATTATCGCGCTGATCTCGCTCTATCGTCCCGGCCCGATGAAAAACATCGACATCTATGTCGAGCGCAAGTTCGGCCGGTCTGATCCTGATTTCCTCCATCCCGATCTCGAACCCGTCCTGAAAGAGACCCACGGGGTCATCATCTATCAGGAACAGGTGATGCAGATCGCCCAGATATTGTCGGGCTACTCGCTCGGCGAGGCCGATCTCCTGCGCCGCGCCATGGGCAAGAAGAAGAAGGAGGAGATGGACAAGCAGCGCGAGCGCTTCCTCAAGGGCGCGGCCGAGCGTGGGGTTGGGGAGGAGAAAGCCTCCTACATTTTCGACCTCGTCGCCGAATTTGCCGGATACGGCTTCAACAAATCCCACGCGGCTGCCTATGCGCTCATTGCCTACCGGACCGCCTGGCTCAAAGCGCACCACCCGGTCGCCTTCATGGCCGCGCTGATGAGCCTTGACGCCGCCAATACCGACAAGCTCGCCGTGTTCTTCCAGGAATGCCGCCATATGGGCGTTTCTGTGCTGGGGCCGGATATCAACCGTTCGCTGGCCGATTTTTCTGTGGAGGACGGTGCCGTGCGCTATGGGCTAGGCGCGGTCCGCAGTGCCGGCATGGGCGCGATGGAAGAGGTCGTGCGCGCGCGCAGTAACGGCGGCGCGTTCGCGGACCTTTATGATTTTGCTGCGCGCGTGGATGCACGCAATGTCAACAAGCGCCTGCTGGAGACGCTGGCGCGGGCAGGGGCATTCGACGGGATTGAGCCGGATCGCGCGCGTGTCATGGCTGCCGCAGAAACATTATGCGCGATTGCGCAGGCCGCGCAGGCTGAACGCGATTCTGCGCAAGTTTCCCTGTTTGGCGGGGGCGGGAGTGATCCGGTGGCGCTGGAGCGTCCACCTTTGCCTTCCTTCGAGCCGTGGGAGGCCTCCCGGCGTCTGGACGAGGAACTGGCCGCTATCGGCTTCTATCTGTCCGGTCACCCGCTTGATGCGTTTAGCGAAGTGATGGCGCGGCGCGGTGCGGTCGGCTGGTCGGAGCTGGTCCAGCGTGTACAGGAGGGGTCTGTAAAGGCGGTGCGCATGGCGGGCATTGTCCGCCGCCGGCAGGAGAAAATCTCCCGCCGTTCCAATGAGCGCTTTGCCTTCCTCACCCTGTCTGACCCTAGCGGTGAGTTCGAGGCGCTGGTTCCGCCGCGCGTGTTCAATGAGGTGCGTGACCTTCTGGAGGCCGGGCAGGGGGTTCTGGCGACGTTCAAGGTCGAGGACCAGGACGAGCAGATACGGCTTATCATGGATGGCTGTGAGCCCCTGGAAGGGCTGCTGCGCGAGGCGCAGCTGCCGGGCTTGTGTGTTGAGGTGGAGGATGTGGCCGCGCTTGATGGCATCCATGCCCGGCTGTCACGCCTGGGCTCTGCCGGAAGCGAGGGGCGCGGGGTCGTGGTGCTCGATTTGCCGGTTGAGGGGCGCTCGCGTGCGCGGGTGCGGCTGCCGGGCGGATACCGGCTGGATCCCGCCTTGCGCAGCGCCCTGAAAGAGGTGCCGGGCGTCAGCGCGGTCGAGGCGCTGGCTGTCTGACCGGCCGGGCCGGCCAAATTCCGGCCGTCCACCGCAGACAGGCGCTTGTCTGCAGGGCAAAGCACGCCTATAAGCGCGCCCGCAATCCCGCACGTGGGGCAACGGCAGGTTCGGTGTTCGAATCCGTCGATCCGGTGCCTGGCTTTTCCTGTTTTGCAGGAAGACCGGCTCCGCCCTGCGGAGGCCAACCGGAAAAGGAAAATCGATATGGCCCTTCCTGACTTCTCCATGCGTCAGCTCCTTGAAGCTGGTGCGCACTTCGGTCACCAGACCCACCGCTGGAACCCCAAGATGCGTCCGTTCATCTTCGGTGAGCGTTCCAACATCCACATTATCGACCTGTCGCAGACGGTTCCGCTGCTCCATCAGGCACTGGTGAAGGTGCGCGAAGTGGCGGCCAACGGTGGCCGCGTCCTGTTTGTCGGCACCAAGCGTCAGGCGTCCGAGCCGGTCGCACAGGCCGCGCAGCGCTGCGCGCAGTACTATATGAACCATCGCTGGCTCGGCGGCACGCTGACCAACTGGCGCACGATCTCGATCTCGATCGCCCGCCTGCGCGAGCTGGAAGGCATTCTCGATCAGGATGGCGGCCCGCAAGGCCTCACCAAGAAAGAGATCCTGATGCTCACGCGCGAGCGCGAGAAGCTGGAGCGTTCGCTCGGCGGCATCAAGGAAATGGGCGGCACGCCGGACCTTATCTTCGTGATCGACACCAACAAGGAAGCGATCGCCATTCAGGAAGCCCGGCGTCTGAACATCCCGGTCGTGGCCGTGGTGGACACCAATTGCGATCCCGATCCGGTGGATTTCCCGATTCCCGGCAATGATGATGCGGCCCGTGCCATCGCGCTCTACTGCGACCTCGTCGCCGATGCGGTGCTGGACGGCATTTCCGACAGCCAGGCGTCGCTGGGCGTCGATATGGGCGCTGCAGTTAACCCGGCGGTCGAGCCGGCGCTGACCGAAGACGCCCCCGAGGCACAAGCCGAGGCTGCTGCGGAACCCGCCAGCGAAGACGCCAAAGCCTAAGTCGAACGACACAAAAATAACAGGAGACTCCCCATGGCCGAGATCACAGCCGCTCTCGTCAAGGACCTGCGCGAACGCACCGGCGCGGGCATGATGGACTGCAAGAAGGCGCTCGCTGAAACCAATGGTGACGTCGAGGCAGCCATTGACTGGCTTCGCAAGAAGGGCCTGTCCAAGGCGGCCAAGAAAGCTGACCGCGTAGCGGCCGATGGCCTTGTGGGCGTTGCCTCTGCGGCTCGCGGCAATGGCATGGCGGCAGCTGCCGTCGAGGTGAATGCCGAGACCGACTTCGTGGCCCGTAACGAGCTGTTCCAGGCGGCCGTCACTGAAATCACCGCACTGGGCATCGATGCCGACAATGCCGATGCGCTGCGTCAGGCCAAGACGAAGTCTGGCGAGACGGTTGAGGACAGCCTGACCAGCCTGATTGCCAAGATTGGCGAGAACATGTCGCTGCGCCGTGTGTCAGCGCTTTCGGTCGAGAACGGTGTGGTGGCCAGCTATGTCCACAACGCCGCCGCTGACGGGCTTGGCAAAATCGGCGTGCTGGTCGCGCTTGAATCGACGGGTGACAAGGCTGTTCTGGCCGAGCTTGGCCGCAAGATCGCCATGCACGTTGCCGCCGGTTCACCGGCTGTGGCGCTGGCGGTTGATGTGGACGAGCTGTCCGCTGACGTCATCGAGCGTGAGAAAGCGGTGTTCGCTGACCAGGCCCGCCAGTCGGGCAAGCCCGAAGCCATCATCGAGAAGATGGTCGAAGGCCGCCTGCGCAAGTTCTACGAGGAAGTCGTGCTTCTCAAGCAGGTCTTCGTCTTTGATCCGGATCTGACGGTTGAAGGCGCCATCGCGGCGGCAGCCAAGGATGCGGGCGCCCCCATCAAGCTGACGGGTTTTGTCCGCATGGTGCTGGGTGAAGGCGTGGAGAAGAAAGAAGAAGATTTCGCTGCCGAAGTGGCCGCGCTCGGCAAATCGTGATCTGAATATCTCCGGCGGCTGGACTATCCAGCCGCCGGAACAGCTTTACAGGACGGAGCAACGATACCCGTGAGCGAGATACCCGCCGACGCCCGCCCGGTTCCCTCCGGACCCTATCGCAGGGTCCTTTTGAAGGTTTCCGGCGAGGCGCTGATGGGCGATCAGTCCTACGGGATCGACATGAACACGGCCGAACGCATTGCCGAGGAAGTCGGCGCTGCGGTGAAGGCCGGTTATGAAATGTGCCTTGTAATTGGCGGCGGGAATATTTTCCGTGGCCTGCAGGCAGCCGCCAAGGGCATGGACCGGGCTGCGGCTGACTATATGGGCATGCTGGCAACCGTGATGAATGCGCTGGCCATGCAGACGGCGCTGGAACGCCGGGGCGTGCAGACGCGTGTTCAGTCGGCCATCCCGATGACGACGGTGTGCGAGCCCTATATCCGCCGCCGGGCCGTGCGCCACATGGAAAAGGGCCGGGTGGTGATTTTCGCGGCCGGAACCGGCAATCCGTTCTTCACAACCGATACGGCGGCGGCGCTGCGCGCGGCTGAGATGGGCTGTGATGCCCTGTTCAAGGGCACGCAGGTCGATGGCGTTTATTCGGCGGATCCCAAGAAGGATCCGAACGCCGAACGCTATGACCAGCTGGACTATCTTGATGTTATCGCGCGCGACCTGAAAGTGATGGACGCATCGGCGGTGACCCTGATGCGCGACAACCAGATACCGATTGTGGTGTTTGATATCCAGAAGACGAATGGTCTGGCCGATGTGCTTGACGGGCGGGGCGTTTGCACCGTGGTCGGGCCCAAACCGGCACAAAAGAGGTGAGGACAGTATGAGCAAGGCTGGCGATTTTAGCCTGAAGGATATCGAGCGCCGCATGGACGGTGCTGTTGAGGCGCTGAAGAAGGAGTTTGGCGGGCTTCGCACCGGACGCGCCAGCATCGCGCTGCTCGATCCGATCAAGATCGACGCCTATGGCAGCCTGACCCCGATCAACCAGGTCGGTACCGTGTCTGTTCCGGAATCGCGCATGCTGTCGGTTCAGGTCTGGGACAAGAATCTTGCGCCAGCTGTGGACAAGGCGATCCGCAACTCTTCGCTGGGCCTTAATCCGGTTGTTGAAGGAACGCTGATCCGCATCCCGATCCCGCCGCTCAATGAAGAGCGCCGCGCCGAGCTGGCCAAGACGGCTGGCACCTATGCCGAGCAGGCGCGCGTGGCGGTGCGCAATGTGCGCCGGGACGGTATGGAAGCGCTCAAGCGCGCCGAGAAGGACAATCTGATCAGCGAAGACGAGCACAAGCGTTTTTCCGATCAGGTCCAGAAGGCCACCGACCATAATATCGCCGCGATCGACGAGCTGCTTAAGGCCAAGCAGGAAGAAATCACGCAGGTCTGATTGCCTGCTTGCTGTCTGACAGGTCCGGGGAGGACTGTTTGCGATGTCAGCTGAACCCGGCGGCCAGATTCCGGTGCCGCGCCACGTTGCCGTGATTATGGACGGAAACGGGCGATGGGCGGCCGCGCGCGGTCTGCCCAGAGCCATGGGACACCGGCAGGGTGTGGAGGCCGTCCGCGCGCTGGTGCGCGGTTCGGCTGATCTGGGCGTGACCCATCTGACCCTTTTTGGCTTTTCGACCGAGAACTGGCGGCGCTCTTCCGAGGAAGTCAGCACGCTGTTTGACCTGCTCAAGCAATTTGTCGACGCCGATCTGGACGATCTGGCACGCAATGGCGTTCGGGTGCGTATCCTGGGCAGCCGCCAGGGTCTTTCGCGAGACATTCTGGACATTATTGACCGTGCGGAGGCGCGGACCGCCTCCAATTCAAGATTCAATCTCAATGTGGCGTTCAACTATGGTGGCCGCGACGAAATCGTCCGGACAGCCAAGGCGCTGCTGGCAGAGGCTCAGGCCGGCGCCCTGCAAGGCGAGATTGACGAAAAGGCTTTCGCCGCGCGCCTTGATACCAGCGGCCTGCCTGACCCCGACATGATTATCCGCACCAGCGGCGAGATGCGCATATCCAACTTCCTGCTATGGCAGGGTGCGTACTCGGAGCTGGTTTTCATGGATGTGTTGTGGCCCGACTTTTCGGTGGACCACATGAAGGAGGCGATCGCCATCTACCAGGCGCGCAACCGGCGTTTCGGCGGCCGCCCGTGAGTCTGCTGGCGCGCCTTCCCGGACCCAGAGACCCGGTATTCCTGCGCAGGCTGGCATCGGCTCTCGTGCTCGCACCGCTGGCTCTGGGGCTGGTCTGGCTTGGCGGCTACCCGTTCGCCATCTTTGTCGCTGCCTTCTCGGCCGCCATGGCGTGGGAATGGGTGCGCATGTCGGACCGGGATGCGCCGCCGCGCGCCTTCTCCATCGCTACGGGCACAGCCGTTGGCGCGGTTCTGCTGGCCGCCAATGGCGAATGGGTCTGGTGCGCCGTCTGGGTGCTGGCTGGTTCGGCGGGCGCCTATCTGGACCGCCGCAGGCGGGGCAGGGCGTGGGAAGCGCCGCTGGGCCTCATCTATGTCGCGAGCGCGGCCAGCATCCTTGTTGGCCTGCGCGCGGCAGATGGCGGGCTCGGCGCCTTGTTGTTCCTGCTGGCTGTGGTCTGGGCGGCTGACACATTCGCCTATCTTGCGGGCACCTGGCTGGGCGGACCGAAACTTCTGCCCGCCGCCAGCCCCAACAAGACGTGGACCGGGCTGGTGGCCGGGGTCGGATGCGGCGCGGCGGCCGGTGTCCTGGTTGCGGGCATGTGGGGGCTGGACCCGGCCTATGCGCTGGCGGCGGCATTGCCGGCTGCGGGCATGGCTGTTGCAGGTGATCTGGTAATGTCACTCGCCAAGCGCCGGTTTGGCGTGAAGGATGCAGGGACGCTGATCCCCGGCCATGGCGGGGTGCTGGACAGGGTGGACGCCTTGATGCTCGCGACTGTTTTTGCCGGCCTTTTTTCCCTTCTGGCACCTGCCGGATGGCCGGGCGGGAGCTTCTAGATGACGCGCAGCGTTTCCATTCTGGGGGCAACGGGCTCGGTCGGGCTGGCGACGCTTGACCTGATAGCGGCAGCACCTGCCGGGCAGTACGCCGTCACGGCCCTGACGGCCAATACCCGCGCGGCAGAGCTCGCAGAGCTGGCCTTGCGCTTCCGTCCGCGCTTCACGGCGCTTTCTGATCCACGCCAGGCCCATGTGCTGGAGGCCGCTCTGGCAGGCTCGGGCCTGCAATGGGGTGCTGGCGCGTCAGCTGTTGCCGAGGCCGCTTCGATGGACGCGGACTGGACAATGGCCGCCATTGTCGGTGCTGCGGGCCTGGCGCCTACACTGGCGGCGGTAAAACGCGGCAAGGTTGTCGCGCTGGCCAACAAGGAAGCGCTTGTTTGCGCCGGGCCGCTTTTCATGGAAAGCGCGCGCCGATCCGGCGCGACGATCCTGCCGGTCGATTCCGAGCATAACGCGATTTTTCAGGCCCTCGGGGGGAGCGATGCGGCCAGCGTGCGCCGGATCATCCTGACCGCATCCGGCGGGCCGTTCCGTAATTCCAGCCTTGAGACCATGGCGCGTGCCACTGCCCGTGATGCAGTTGCCCACCCTGTATGGTCGATGGGCGCCAAGATATCCGTGGATTCGGCAACGATGATGAACAAGGGGCTGGAGGTCATCGAGGCCTGCCACCTCTTCGCCCTGCCGCCAGAGAGAGTGGATGTGATCGTTCACCCGGAATCCATCGTGCACGGGCTCGTGGAGCATCAGGATGGCGGCCTGCTGGCCCAGATGGGCACGCCCGATATGCGCACTCCGATTGCCCATGCACTGGGCTGGCCGGACCGCATGGAAACGAGCGTTTCACGCCTCGACCTGCCGGCTCTGGGCAAGCTGACTTTTGAGGCTCCCGATCCGCAGCGTTTCCCGGCTCTGGAGCTCGCGCGCGCTGCTTTCCGGGAAGGCGGGGCGAGCCCTGTCATCCTGAACGCCGCCAATGAAATCGCGGTGGACGCCTTTCTGAATGGTCATGTCGGCTTCCTTGACATCGCCGCAATCGTTGCGGACTCTCTGGACCAGGGTGAGGGGGTAGCCAGAGGTTCTTTGACCGACTTCGATACGGTATACGCGGCGGACGCTGCAGCGCGCGAGCTTGCAGTATCGCTGGTAAAGGCGCGCGCGCGGCGCAGCGCCAGCCTTGCACAGGGAGCATAAGGCAGCGTGACGGACTTGCTTGGATCGGGACTGCTCAGCGTCGCGGCCTTCGTTGCCGTGATTTCCTTTGTCGTGGTCATCCACGAACTGGGACATTATCTCGCCGGCCGTTTTTTTGGGGTTCACGCCGAGGTGTTTTCGATCGGCTTCGGTCCGACCCTGTTCAGCTGGCACGACCGCAAGGGCACGTTGTGGCGGGTGGCCGGGTTGCCACTCGGTGGGTATGTCCGCTTTCTCGGTGATGCCAATGCAGCAAGCGCGCGCGACCCCGAAACGCTTGAGCGCCTGCGCGCCGCGCGCAGCGACTCCGGAAAAGTGTTTCATTTCAAACCGGTGTGGCAGCGTGCGATTATTGTGCTGGCCGGTCCGGTGGCCAATTTCCTGCTCGCCATCGTGCTGTTTGCCGCACTGGGCATGGTGCGCGGCGATGTAACGATAGAGCCCCGTATCGGTCAGGTGGAAGCAGACAGTCCCGCCGAAGCGGCGGGCTTCCAGGCCGGCGATTTGCTGCTCACAATCGATGGGCAACGCGCCCGCACCTTTACCGATCTCTCGCAAGCCGTGATGACGCGGGCAGGACAGCCCATGCGTTTCACGGTAGAGCGGGACGGAGCGGAGCTGGCCCTGGAGGCCACGCCGCGTCGGCAGATGCGTGATGACGGGCTCGGCGGTACGCGGGCATTCGGCTATCTGGGTGTCGGCCTTTCCCGCGATGCCGAAATCGTCCAGCGCCGGTTCGGGCCTATTGAGGCGCTTGGCCATGGCGTCACGCGTACGGCCGATATTTCGGTAACAATTGTTGACTACATGGCGCGCCTGGTCACGTTCCGGGCGTCGTTCGAGCACATAAACGGGCCGCTGGGAATCGCCACTACGGCGGGGCAGATTGCCAATACGGCTGTCAGTGATCCCGGCGCGCAGGAAGGCGCAAGCTATGATCTGGGGGCCGCACTGGCACGGCTTCTGACGAGCCTTGTCCTGCTGGCCGGGCTGTTGTCGGTGGCGATCGGTTTGATGAACCTCCTGCCAATCCCGGTTCTAGACGGTGGCCACCTTGTGTATTACGCCTACGAAGCCGTGGCGAAACATCCACCCAGCCCTTCGGTTCAGTCGATTGGCCTCAAGGCCGGTCTCGCGCTGATCCTCGGGCTGATGGTTGTCGCCACTTGGAATGATTTGAGTTATCTGGTTGGCCTCTTCTCATGATGGCTGGCAGAACGGGACCAGGGTGGTGCAGTCAATGAAGTTTTTCGTCTGGACGATAGCGGCCCTGGCGTTTCTGTGCTCACCGCTGGCCTATGCCCAGCCGGCCCAGGAGCAAGCGCCCCAGCTGGATGCGCAAAGCCTGCAGGAAGAGCAGGGGCCTGTGCGCGTCATGCAGATTCTCGTTGAGGGTAATCAGCGTGTCGAAGCCGACACCATCCTGTCCTACATGCTGGTGCGACCGGGCGATGCGGCTGACCCGCGGCTGATCAACCTGTCGATCCAGACCCTGTTCGCGACCAATCTGTTTGCTGATGTCCGCGTAGGCATTGAGGGTTCTACGCTCATCATCTTCGTGCGCGAGAATCCGGTCATCAACCGGGTCGTGCTGGAAGGCAACCGCGCGGTCAGTGACAGCCGGATCACCGACGAGATCCAGCTCCAGCCGCGAGCCCTGTTCACGCGCGCCCGCGTCCAGGCGGATGTCCAGCGTATCCTTGAGGTCTATCGCCGCTCTGGCCGTTTCGCCGTGCAGGTAAACCCGCAGATTGTCGAGCTGCCGCAGAACCGGGTCGACCTCGTTTTCGAGATTTCGGAAGGCCCGACGACTGGCGTGCGGCGGATCAATTTCGTGGGTAACCGCGCCTTTTCTGACCGCCGCCTGCGCGGCGAAGTCGTAACCAGCGAAGCGCGCTGGTGGCGTCTTTTCAACTCCAATGACAACTATGATCCGGATCGTCTCGAATTTGACCGTGAAAGGCTGCGTGAATTCTACGCCGATCGTGGATATGCCGACTTCCGCGTGAGTTCGGCCATTGCCGAACTGGTGCCTGACCAGTCCGGTTTCTACATCACCTACACGGTCGATGAAGGCCAAGTGTATAATTTCGGAGAGATCACGGTCACGACCGAGATTGAAGATCTCAGCTCCGAATATCTTGAGGCGATCGTCTCTACCCGTCCGGGCAGCCTGTATGTGGGCAGCCGGATTGAAGAATCCGTGGATACGCTGACCTTCGCCGCCGGTGCCGCAGGGTATGCGTTCGTGGATGTTCGTCCGCGCGTGCGCACGAACCGGGAAACGCAGACGGTCGATATTGAATACGTCATCAATCCGGCGCCGCGCGTATATATCGAGCGGATCGATATTCTGGGCAATTCACGTACCCTCGACCGGGTGATCCGGCGGGAAATGGAGCTGGTAGAAGGTGATGCGTTCAACCAGGTGCTGGTGAATCTGTCGCGTCAGCGGGTGCGGCGCCTCGGCTTCTTTGAAAATGTCGAAATTACACCAGTACAGGGAAGCAGCGCGGATCGTGCGCGGCTGCAGGTGAACGTAACCGAGCAGCCTACCGGCGAACTTGCTTTCGGCGTGGGTTACTCTTCGACAGACTCCTTCCTTGTTGATTTCTCGGTATCGGAGCGGAATCTGCGTGGCCGCGGCCAGTTCCTGCGTCTTCGTGTTTCGGAAAGTTCACGCCGCCGCCAGATCGATATCCGTTTCACCGAACCGCGCTTCCTCGACCGCAATCTTGCGGCCGGTTTCGACCTGTTCCAGGTGCGCTCCAACTTCTCAAGGGAAGCATCCTTTGAAACTGAATCCACCGGCTTCAGCCTGCGTACGGGCTTTCCGCTCACCGCTTCGGTTGAAGGCGGGTTGAATTTTACACTGCGCAATGACGAGGTGCGCACCTTTGCCGGCGTATCCAGCGCCATTGCCCGCGCGTCGGGCTCACGGCTTACATCCCTTGTAGGCTACTCCGTAGCGTGGAACCGGATTGACGATTTCCGCCGTCCGACGAATGGTTTTCAGCTCAACCTGAATCAGGAGCTTGCCGGCTTTGGCGGTGATGTGCGCTATGTTCGTACGGAAGGGCGCGGCGCCATTTACCGCAATGTCTTCCGTCCCGACATTGTCCTCAGCCTGACCGGTGAGACGGGCCTGATACTTGGCTGGGGCGGGGATGACGTGCGGATCAACGACCGCTTCTTCAAGGGTGGCAATTCCTTCCGCGGGTTCGAGACGGCAGGTATTGGCCCGCGCGTCGTGCAGCGTAACGCGGAGGGCCAGTTGATCCGCGGTGACGCACTGGGTGGCAATTTCTACGCTATCGGCGCGCTTGAACTGGGCTTCCCGCTGGGACTGCCCGAGCAGTACGGCGTACGCGGGAGCGTGTTCACCGAGTTTGGCACGATGGGTGTCCTGCCTTCAGTTGACCAGATTGCTGACGTAGGCGGAACAACATCGCCCTTCACGATTGATGAGCTGGCACCGCGTGTGTCGGTGGGCGTCAGTATTTTCTGGGACTCGCCATTTGGTCCGGTGCGTTTTGACTTCGCCGAAGCAGTGGTTCATCAAGAGTATGACCGCCGTGAGTTCTTCCGTTTCAGCACAAGTACAGGGTTCTAACACAATGACTTTCCAACCCAGCCAGATTGCCAGCAAACGCATTCGCGCGTTCTTTGCCGGTGTTGTTCTTGCCCTTGGCACGCTTGGCGCTGCCCACGCACAGAACATTCTGGTCATTAACGAAGAGACCATCCTTACCGAGAGCCAGGTCGGCCGGCATATTGCCAGCCAGCTCGAGGTTATCGGCCGCGAAATCCAGACTGAACTGGAAGCCGCTGCCCAGCCTCTCAACCAGGAGAACGAGGCCCTGCAGGCTGAAACCTCGGCGCTGAGCCAGGATGCCATTCAGCAACGCCCGGACCTGATGCAGCGCATCCAGCAGCTGCAGCAGAACGCCCAGCAGCTTGAGCGTCTGCGCCGGGTCCGCCAGCAGGAGCTGGTGCTGACGGAGCGTCAGGCGCTTCGTCCGGTGCTCGAGACGCTTCAGACCGTCCTCCAGGAACTGGTCAACGAGCGTAGCGCCACCGTCCTGCTCGACCGTTCGCAGGTTGTTTATGCGGCTGACAGCGTGGACGTTACTGCTACGGTGATCGAGCGGCTGAACCAGCGTATCCAGACCACGCCGGTGACGCGTGTACGCGCGCCAGAGGGTGGCAGCGGTAACGGTCAGTAGACGTTAGTCCGGTGGCTGTTGACCCCCGGTTCTACCGGCCTGCCGGCACGCTGTACGCGAAGGACATTGCCGGTGAGCTCAATGGTGAGCTCACCGGCAATCCCGTTTGTGAGGCCGTTGACGTGGCATCGGCCAGCGAGCCATTGGCCGGAGCGCTGGTATTTGTAGACGGTGCGAAACTGCCCGACGCGCTCGCGGCGCACGCGGGCGTTATTATCGGCAATGCTGGCGCGTTGACAGATGCAGTGTTGCACCCGCGTGCGGCGTTCATTGCCGTCAGGCACCCCAAAGCGGCCTTTGCTGCTATCGCCGGCAGGATCGTTGCGCCACGCGAAAGCGCGTCCGGTCACGCAATTCATCCATCTGCTGTCATCGCGCCCGATGCAGTGATCTGTGCTGGTGCCTCTATCGGTGAAGGTGCCCATATCGGAGCGAACTGCCATATTGGTCCGAATGCCGTTATCGGAAGCGGCGTGGAGATCGGTGACGGGACCCGCGTGTCTGCATGTGCGGTTGTCGGATTTGCCGTCATCGGGCGTAATTGCCGGATCGGTCCGGGTAGTGTGATTGGCGAGGCCGGTTTCGGGCTGGCACCTGGCCCTGCCGGACTGGTGGAACTGCCCCATTACGGCCGGGTGATAGTAGGCGACGATGTGCGCGTGGGCGCCAATTGTACGATCGACCGGGGCATGTTCGGTGACACGCGCCTGCGCGACGGCGTCAAACTCGATAATCTGTGCCATATCGCGCATAATGTGGATATAGGCGAGCACACGCTTATGGCAGCGTTCGCAGGCGTTTCCGGTAGCGTGAAGATCGGGCGGGGCGCGCAGTTTGGCGGACGTGTCGGGGTTGTCGACCATGTCACGATAGGCGACGGGGTGCGGCTGGCTGCAAACGCGTCACCTGCCGGAAATGTGCCGCCGGGAGAAACATGGGCGGGGCAGCCTGCTCAACCCATCCGCGGCTGGCTCAGGGAGCTCGCTATCCTGAAACGTCTTGCTGCGCCCAAGGGACGCTCTGGCGGACGCGATGGCAACAGAGACGATGACAAGCCGGGTGGATAGCCCGGCGGATGACATGGGGGCTCCATGACAGACGCAAGCAATATAATTGGCCCGGACGAGATACTCGCCCGCTTGCCGCACCGCTTTCCCTTTCTGATGGTCGATCGCGCCCATAGCTATGTGGAAGGCGAATCCATCGTCGGGATAAAGTGCGTGTCGGCGGGTGAGCCTTATTTCCAGGGGCATTTCCCTGAAAATCCCGTCATGCCGGGCGTGCTGATGATTGAAGCCCTGGCCCAGACCGGCGCGTTGCTGATGTCCAAGACGCTGGACGCTGACATAGCCAATACGCTGATCCTGTTCATTGGCGTGGACCGTGCCCGCTTCCGCAAGCCGGTCCGGCCGGGCGACGTGCTGGACATGCCGGTACGTGTGCTGGCCAATCGCCGCGGGCTGTTCCGTTTCGAGGGCGAGGCCCGGGTCAATGGCGTGAAGGTGGCCGAGGCGGAGTTCTCGGCAACTTCGGCGCAGCGCCAGTCTCAAGGAGAGCCATCTTGACCACGCGTATTCACCCGTCTGCCATTATCGAGCCGGGCGCCGAGCTGGGCGAGGGCGTAGAGATCGGTCCCTTTTGCCAGATCGGCCCGAAGGTGAAGATCGGCGACCGCACCCGTCTGATCTCTCATGTCAGCGTGCTGAACCAGACCGAGATCGGGGCCGACTGTGTGGTGCATCCCTTCGCGGCGCTAGGCTCGCCGCCCCAGGATTTCAAATACAAGGGCGGTGATGTCAGCCTTGTCATCGGTGAGCGCAACACGCTGCGCGAACACGTCACCATGCATCTGGGCACCGAGACTGCCCGCGGGACCACGCGTGTGGGTTCTGGCGGCTATTTCATGGTGGGCGCCCATGTCGGACATGACTGCATCGTCGGCGACAATGTCGTGTTTGCCAATAATGCAACGCTGGGCGGCGAGGTGGTCATCGGCGATTTCGTGATCATGGGCGGCCTGTCCGCGATCCATCAGAAATGCCGCGTCGGGCGCTACGCATTCGTCGGTGGCGGCGCCCCGGTGACAGGGGACATCATCCCCTATGGTATGGTCGATAATCACGGGTATCTGGCGGGGCTGAACCTTGTCGGTCTCAAGCGGCGGGGTTTCTCGCGAGACCTGATCCATGACCTGCGCGCGGCCTACAGGCTGGTCTTTGCCGCTGAGGGCGCGTTCTCAGAACGAGTGGAGGACGCTAGCCGCCTGTTTGAACATCGCCCTGAGGTGATGGAGATCATCAGTTTCGTGAAGGCACCGGCTGCCCGCCCGCTTTGCGGCCCGGAACAGGGCTAGCAGCCATGAGCGGCAGCTGGACACGCCTGGGCCTGATAGCAGGTGGCGGCGCCTTGCCGCGCCTGGTAGCACAGGCGTGTGCCGCTGACGGCCGGTTGGGCTGTGTGATCGCCCTGCATGGGTTTGCCGACCCCGCCGGGTTCGACGATCCCGTTGTCAGAACGATTGGCCAGTTTGGTCATGTCTTGAAGGATCTGCACGCTGCCGGATGCGATGCCGTCTGTTTCGCCGGGATAGTAACGCGGCCTGATTTCCGCAACTTCGTGCCGGATATGGAGGGCGCAAAGCTTCTGCCCCGGCTGCTGGCCGCTGCGGTACGCGGAGATGATGCGCTGCTGCGTGTCGTGGTGAAGGCGTTTGAGGATCAAGGCCTGCAAGTCGTCGGTGCCGACGAGCTCTCATCCTCTTTGCTTGCTCCTTCGGGTGTCATTGGAGGCGATGTGGATGTGGAGGCGCACCGGCAGGATATCGACAAGGCCATGCAGATGGCGGCGGCGATAGGCGTTCTCGATGCCGGGCAGGGGGCTGTCGTGTGCCAGGGGCTGGTGCTCGCGCTGGAGGCACAGGAAGGCACAGACGCCATGCTGGAGCGCGTTGCCAGCCTGCCGGAGACTATTCGCGGCACCCGGCAGACGCGGCGCGGCGTGCTCGCCAAACGGCCCAAACCGCAGCAGGAGCGCCGCATAGACCTTCCCGTGGTGGGCGTAGCCACCGTGGAGCGCGCGGCGGGCGCCGGGCTTGCCGGCATCGCCGTTGAGGCCGGTGCGGCGCTGATACTGGGGCGCGAGGCGGTTGACGAGGCGGCGCGCCGTCACGGCATTTTCGTCGTCGGCGTTTCTGCACACAGCTGAAGGGACATATCTCATGAGCCCGGCAGACCGGCCCTTGCGAGTCTTCATCGTTGCCGCTGAACCGTCTGGCGACATAGTCGGTGCCGAACTGATCCGTGCGCTGCGCGCTTCGGGGGCCAATGTTGAAATCGCTGGGGTCGGCCGTGAGGCGATGGCGGCTGAGGGCGTGACCACCGATATTGATCTCTCGGCGCTATCTGTTCTGGGCCTCTTCGATGGATTGCGCATCTGGCGGCTGGTGCATGAGCGCGCGGGCGCGTGCGCCCGCGCCGCGGCGGAGTTTCGAGCCGATCAGGTTGTGCTGATCGATTCCTGGGGGTTCATGCTGCGGGTAGCGTGGAAAGCGCGCGAAGCATGTCCTGGCGCGCGTATTGTCAAATACATTGGCCCGCAGGCCTTTGCGACCCGGCCAGGCCGGGCCAAGGTACTGGCACGCGCGGTCGACAATCTGCTCGCCATTCACCCGTTTGACCCGGACTATTTCGAACCCTGCGGCCTGCCAACCATCGTTGTTGGCAATCCGGCGCTGGAACGCGACCTGACGGGCGACGGTGCGGGGTTTCGTTCACGCCATGGTATAACGCCGGATGCGCGCGTGATGCTGGTCCTGTTCGGCAGCCGCAAGTCGGAGGTGGAGCGCCTGTTCGACGATTTCGCTGGCACGGCTGAAGCGCTGGCAAAAGACCGCCCAGACCTGCGTCTGGTGACGGTGGTGGCACCGTCGGTGGCCGAAGTCGTTCACAGCCGCCTTGCCAGCCGCGATGCGCTGTCCGGGATGGTCATCGTAGGGCCGGAAGAGCGGCTGGATGCGTTCGCTGCCGCTGATGTGGCGCTGGCCTGTTCAGGCACGGTAACGCTGGAATTGTCCCGCATGGGCGTGCCGAGCGTCGTCGGCTACCGGCTCGGGCCGGTCGCATGGACGATTGCGTGGAACTTCATGCTGAAGGCGCCCTATGTCAGCCTGGTCAATATCGCTGCCGGGCGTGAATTGCTGCCAGAGCGCCTGCAGACGCGCGCCGTGCCAGAGCATCTGGTGCCGGATATGGCAAAGCTGCTGGATGATGCAACCCATCGCAGGGCGATCTCTGCTGCCCTTGTGGAAACAACCAAACTGATGGCAGGACAAGGAGAGGGCGCGAGCGTCAACGCCGCCCGCGCCCTCATTCAACTCGGCCCGCTGTAGTTTCTAGCGCTTGCTGACCGGCAGGTAGGCGCGTTCGGTGGCGCCGGTGAAGACCTGGCGTGGGCGGCCGATCTTCTGGGTCGGATCTTCAATCATTTCAGACCATTGAGCGATCCAGCCGACGGTGCGGGCCAGTGCGAAGAGCACCGTGAACATCTCGGTGGGGAAGCCCATCGCCCGCAGGGTGATGCCTGAATAGAAGTCGATATTCGGGTAGAGCTTTTTCTCGACGAAATACGGGTCTTCCAGCGCGATGCGCTCCAGCTCCATGGCGACTTGCAGAAGCGGATCGTTCTTCACGCCCAGCTCGTCGAGCACTTCGTGGCAGGTGGTGCGCATCACTTTGGCGCGTGGATCGTAGTTTTTGTAGACGCGGTGACCGAAGCCCATCAGGCGGAACGGATCATCCTTGTCCTTGGCGCGCTTGATGTATTCAGGAATCCGGTCAACCGAGCCGATCTCTTCCAGCATGTTGAGCGCAGCTTCATTCGCGCCGCCATGGGCCGGGCCCCAGAGCGAGGCAATGCCGGCCGCAATACAGGCAAACGGATTGGCGCCAGACGAGCCGGCGAGGCGAACCGTTGAGGTGGAGGCATTCTGCTCGTGGTCGGCGTGCAGGATGAAGATGCGGTCCATGGCGCGGGCCAGCGTCGGGGAGACCTTGTAGTCTTCGGCCGGTACGGCAAAGCACATGCGCAGGAAATTGGAGGCGTAGTCCAGCTCGTTGCGCGGGCTGATGAAAGGCTGGCCAACCGAGTATTTGAACGCGCGTGCCGCGATGGTTGGCATTTTGGCGATCATGCGGTGGCTGGCGATGGTGCGCGCCTTGGGGTCATTGATGTCGGTGGAGTCGTGATAGAAGGCCGAGAGCGCACCGACCGTTCCCACCATCACCGCCATCGGGTGCGCATCACGGCGATAGCCGCGGAAGAACTGGTCAAACTGGTCGTGCAGCATGGTGTGACGGCGGATCGTCCAGTCAAACTCCTCCAGCTCTTTTGCAGACGGCAGCTCACCATGCAGCAGGAGATAGGATACCTCGATGAAGGAGGAGTTTTCCGCCAGCTGGTCAATCGGGTAGCCCCGGTACAGGAGAATGCCCTCATCACCATCGATGTAGGTGATCTGGCTTTCACAGCTGGCCGTTGAGGTAAATCCCGGGTCGTACGTAAACACGCCAGCGTCGCGGTAAAGCGTGCGGATGTCGATGACATCGGGGCCAACCGAGCCGCCCAGAACCGGCAAGTCAATCGTCTTGCCGTTAATGGTAAGCTGGGCGGAGCCCGTTTTTTCGGTCTTGTTCTTCATCGGTCCAATCCCTTCACATTATTCAGGTCGGTTCAGGCCGGGCGGGTGTGGTCATCCAGCCTGGCAATCGCTTCTTCCCGGCCCAGCAATGCCAGAACCAGGCTCATATCGGGCGCCGGGGCGCCTCCGGTCAGTACGGCGCGCAAAGGTTGGCCGATCTTGCCAAAACCCACGCCCTCGTCTTGCGCAAATGCCTTGAGCAAGTCGCCCAGAGCTTCGCTGTTCCAGTCATTGTGTGCGGCGAGCACGGCGCGCAGGCGGGAGAGCAGCGCGAGTGCGTCGGGAGACAAATGCTTGCGCGCCGCATCGTCAATGGCGAACGGGCGCTCGCGGAGGAGAAAATAGGCCTGCGTTTCCATTTCGGCGAGTGTTTTTGAACGCTCTTTCAGCATGTCCATGGCAGGCGTTAACCGTGCGTTTGCCACCGCGCTGCTGACCAGCCCGTCCTGACCTTCCAGGCGCTCCATCAGCAGCGCCAGAAGCCGCGTATTGTCGGCTTGGCGGATATGGTGGTGGTTTACAAACGCCATCTTGTCGAAATCGAGCCGGGCAGGCGCCTTGTTCAGACCTTCAAGCGAGAAGGCGGCGATGAGTTCTGCGTCGGTGAACAATTCCTGGTCGCCATGGCTCCAGCCAAGCCGCGCCAGATAATTGCGCAGCCCTTCAGGCAGGTAGCCCATCTCGCGATAGGCCTCGGCCCCCAACGCACCGTGGCGTTTGGAGAGCTTCTTGCCATCAGGCCCGTGGATCAGCGGGATATGAGCGAAGACCGGCCGGTCCCAGCCAAGCGCGTCGTAAAGCTGGGCCTGACGCCCGCCATTTACCAGATGATCGTCGCCGCGGATGATGTGGGTCACGCCCATATCATGGTCATCGACGACAACGGCAAGATTATAGGTCGGGTTGCCATCGGCACGCAGCAGGATGAGGTCGTCGAACTCCTTGGCCGCCCAGCGCACGTCGCCCTGAACCGCGTCATGCAGCGTCACATCGCTGTCGGGCGCTCGAAACCGCACGGTAAACCGCATGTCACCGGGCGGTGTGCCGCCATCGCGCCAGGGAGAGCGCAGCGCGCGGCCTTCAGCGAAGGCTTCCTCGCGCAGCTTTTCCACTTCCTCGGGCGTGCAATAGCAGCGGAATGCCTTTCCTTGCGCGACAAGCTCTTCAGCAATTTCACGATGGCGGTCTGCGCGCGCGTGCTGGGAAACGGCGTCGCCGTCCCATTCCAACCCCAGCCAGTTCATGCCGGCCAGAATCGCGTCCACGGCCTCGGTCGTGGAACGCTCGCGGTCGGTATCTTCGATGCGAAGCTTGAACTGGCCGCCTGCCTGGCGCGCAAAAAGATAGTTGAACAAGGCCGTTCGCGCCCCGCCAATATGGAGGAAGCCGGTGGGCGAAGGGGCGAAACGCGTGATGATGTCAGGTCTGTTTTGCACGTGCGAGATGTTGCTGCGCTGCGAAGGGAGCGGGATGATTAGCATGTTAGCGCGGTAAAGAGATAGTCTCACCGCTGAAGTGACAACACAGGGTGGCTGCATGCACCGCTACATCCAGGCGGTCTGGACATCAATCCGGCGGGGGCGCAGCCCGGTTTCGGGCGCCGAGCGCGCGGCACTGAGCCGTCTTTTGCAGCCTGTATTGCCATCAAGAGCTGTCCGGTCGTCCGATCTGATCTTGTGGGCGCCGCTGGCCGCGGGGCTGGGTGCAGCAGTCTATCTTTCGGTTCCGGCAGAGCCTGGCAGCGTGCTGATCCCGGTTTTCTGGCTTGCCGCTTTTGCCTGCGTTCTGGCCGTCCCGCTTCTCACCGCCAAGCCGTCCCTGATGGCAGCGATCGTCCTGAGCGCCTGTGCGCTGGCCGGGCATGCCCATGTTCAGGGCAGGACGCTCTCGCTTGCGCCGCCCGTGATCGAGGTCAGCGACCGAGCCCGCACCGTTACAGGATGGGTGGAGCGCATCGAACGCAGAGGCCGGTCGGGGCGCGTGCTATTGCGCGTGCAGACGCTGGAGCGCGCCGATGTGGCGCCGTTCCGGGTGCGCTTGCGGATCAACACCGAAACCCTGACCCCCGGCGACGGCATACGTGTCAATGCTGTCCTGTCCCATCCGCGCGGGCCTGCGGCGGCAGGCGGCTATGACGGCGCGCGGGCGGCCTGGTATCAGCGGGTGGCCCTCGCGGGCTTTTCCATTTCCCAGCCTCAGCCGGAAGAGATTGCCGGGCAGGAGGAGCTGCGCGCGTTTCTGGGTTGGCGCTGGCGGCTGGCGCAGCGCATCGCCGATGCAGCCGGACCCAATTCAGGCCCGGTCATTGCAGCCCTTCTGACGGGCGAGCGGTCCGGTGTGACCGAGGATCATGCCGAGGCCTTGCGGCTGTCGGGCCTCGGCCATCTGCTGGCCATATCGGGGATGCATATGGCATTGCTGGCGGGCGGCATCTATTTCGCGGCGCGCTGGCTCATCGCCTCGATTGAGCCCTTCGCCCGCGCGCATGACCCGCGAAAGCCTGCCGCGCTGATCGCACTGCTCGCCGCCCTTGGCTACCTGCTGCTGTCTGGCGGGGCGATTTCCACCCAGCGTGCCTTCGTCATGGCTGCGGTCATGTTCACAGCGATATTGATAGGGCGAAGAGCGGTGTCGTTTCAGTCGCTTGCTCTGGCCGCACTCATCATCATCGCATTCAGCCCGCAAAGCGTGATCGAGCCGGGTTTCCAGATGAGCTTCGCCGCCACCGCCGCGCTGATCGCCGTCTATGAAGCCTGGCAGAGATGGCGGATGACACGCGATATGGCAGATTACGGCTGGTTCGCGCGGGTACAGGCCGCGTTTACAGGCCTTGCCGTTACCAGCCTGGTGGCGGGCAGCGCGACCGGGCTTTTTGCCGCCTTCCACTTCCAGCGCATGGCAGCCTACGGGTTTGGCGCAAACCTTCTGGCCATGCCGGTCTTCAGCTTCTGGGTCATGCCGGCGGGTGTCGTGGGGCTATTGCTGGCTCCCTTCGGGCTGGAAGGGCTGCCGCTCCTGGTGAGCGCGGCGGGCATGGACATCGTTCTTGCCATCGCCACGTGGACATCCTCGCTGCCCGGCGCGGCCATGCCGGCGCTGGCACCGGGCGGGATCGTGCTTGGCCTCTATGCGACCGGGTTTGCCCTGGCGACGCTGGGGCGCGGGCTGGTGCGAGTGGCGGGTGTCCCTTTTGCTGCCGGGGCACTTGGCCTGTGGGCACTGCAATCGCCGCCCGACATGATGATCACCGCGTCGGGCGTACTCGTTTCGCGCAGCCTTTCAGCTGAGTCCGGTGAACCCGGAGACTGGCAGGTCAGCGACCGCCGCCGGGGCCGGTTCGAGACAGGCGTTCTCCTGCAGCGCGCAGGAACAGGGCTAAGCGCCGCGCCGCGCGGGGATTATGCGTGCGATCCGCTGGGCTGCCTTGTTGTCACGGCTGAGGGTCTGCGCGTGGCTGTCAGCGAGCATCCCGCCTCGCTGGAGGAAGACTGCGTGCGCGCCGATCTCGTGATCGCGCGCGGCAATGTCAGTGCCTGGCAGAAGCGCCGCTGCGCCGTGCCAGTTCTGGATGATGCGGCGCGGGCAGAGCTGGGCAGTGCCGAGTTCTGGGTCAGAGATGGCCGCATAATCCGCCTGCGCGGCGCCAATGATGGCAGTGCGGCCCGTGTCTGGGGGCGGGAGCGGGGCAACTGACTGTCCGCCGCCGCCCGGCCCCCCGGATCAGTGATAGCGGCGGATCAGCCCCACCAGACGACCCTGAACCTGCACCCGGTCGGGCCCGAAAATGCGGGTCTCATAGGCCGGGTTGGCCGCTTCAAGAGCAATCGACCCGCCCTTGCGGCGGATGCGCTTGAGCGTGGCTTCCTCATTATCCACCAGCGCAACGACAATCTCGCCATTATTGGCCGTGTCTCCGCGCCGGATAATGACATAATCGCCATCCAGAATACCGGCCTCGATCATGGAGTCGCCCTCGACCTCGAGCGCGAAATGTTCACCCGACGAGACCATTTGGGACGGCACGCCGAAACGCTCGGTTTCGTGCTGGATGGCTTCGATGGGTACGCCAGCCGCGATCTTGCCCAGAAGCGGCACATCAACCGAATCTGTCTCCACCTCCCGGCGGGCGAAATTGCCGCTGACGACATTATCTGCGGCGCTTGCGCGCGGTGCGGAGGCATCCGGGAGCTTGAGCACTTCGAGCGCCCGGGCCCGGTGGGCCAGACGCCGAATGAAGCCACGCTCCTCCAGCGCGCTGACGAGGCGGTGAACACCGGACTTTGAAGCCAGCTGAAGCGCTTCCTTCATCTCGTCAAAGGACGGGGAAACGCCGTCTTCAGAGAGGCGCTTGTGAATGAAGAGCAGAAGCTCGTGTTGTTTGCGGGTCAGCATGAGGGGTCTGATCTCCAGGCGCAGCGGGAACAAAGCCAGAAAGGCCATGTTTTGTTCTATGCCTGTTCCGGCGGCTGGTCAAGCGGAATACGGGGTCTCACGCGAACTTCATCAGGTCTTTCACCGCTGACGTTACATCATTCTGGCGCATGAGGCTTTCGCCGACCAGAAGCGCTTTGGCGCCGGACTTACGCACCCGCTCAGCGTCATCGAAGGAGAAAATGCCGCTCTCTGCGACGAGAAAGCGGTCCTCGGGGACATGCGCGCTGAGCGCCTCGAACGTATCGAGCGTCACATCGAAGGTGCGCAGATTGCGGTTATTGATACCAATGAGGGGCGAGGGCAGGGCGAGGGCCCGGTCCAGCTCCGCCCGGTCATGCACCTCGATAAGGGCATCCATTTTCCAGTGTGCAGCCTCCGCCACCAGATCGGCGGCCAGGGTGTCGTCCACGGCTGCCATGATGACCAGAATGCAGTCTGCGCCCAGAGCGCGGGCCTCTAC
Organism: Glycocaulis sp.; assembly: GCF_051859565.1. GTDB lineage: Bacteria > Pseudomonadota > Alphaproteobacteria > Caulobacterales > Maricaulaceae > Glycocaulis. The sequence goes on along the minus strand of NZ_JBHYFK010000004.1, from coordinate 156,728 downwards.
GACCTGCCAGGGGTCATAGAGGAAGTCCTTGCGCAATACGGGCAGGGAGACGGCGGCGCGCGCCTCGACCAGATGGCTGTCGGCTCCTTCAAAGCTTTCCGTGTCGGTGAGGATGGAGAGGCAGGCTGCGCCCCCGTCCTCATAGGCGCGGGCGAGCGCGGGAGGGTCAAAGTCGGCGCGGATCAGGCCTTTGGAGGGGCTTGCCTTCTTGATCTCCGCAATCAGGGCCAGTCCGTCGGCGGCTTGCCGGGTTTGCAGCTGCCTGAAAAAACCGCGCACAGGTGAGGCAGCGCGCGCCTTTGCGCAGACGTCGGCATAGCTGAGAGCTGCCTTGCGGCGCGCGGTGTCCGCGCGCTTGTAGATGCCAATACGCTCCAGCGTGTCGCTCATCGCGGGCGCTCCTCAGGTGTTTGTAATATGTACAAGCTTATTGAGCGTTCCGGCGGCCCGCCCGTCATCAATGGCGGCTGCTGCCAGCGCCACGCCGTCTTTCAGGCCATCAGCCTTGCCCGCAAGCACCAGTGCCGCGCTGGCATTGAACAGGACAATGTCGCGGTATGCGCCATGCTCGCCGTCCAGCAGGCGGTGCAGGGCGGCGGCATTCTCGGCCGGTTCCCCGCCCTTGAGATCATCAAGGCTCGCGCGGGGCAATCCGGCATCTTCAGGCGTGACGGTGAACTCGCGCACGCTGCCATCGGCCTCCAGGCTGGCGATATGGGTGGCGCCGGTTGTGGTGATCTCATCCAGACCATCTTCGCCGTGGACGATCCACGCACGCTCGGCGCCCAGATCGCGCAAGGCTTCGGCCATCGGCACAAGCCAGCGCCGGTCGAATACGCCCAAAAGCTGGCGGCGTGTGCCCGCAGGATTCGATAGCGGACCCAGCAGGTTGAACACGGTGCGCACCCCCAGCGTCTTGCGGGCAGGGGCCACGTGGCGCACGGCGCCGTGATGGGCCTGGGCGAACAGGAAGGCGACACCGGCCTCGGCCAGCGCCCGTTCTATCTGTTCAGGCGTTGCCATCAGGTTCACACCCGATGAATCGAGCACTTCTGCCGAGCCAGATTTTGATGAGGCGGCCTTGTTGCCATGCTTGGCAACCACGGCGCCCGCAGCAGCAGCCACCAGCGCGGCGGCGGTGGAGACGTTCCATGTGCCCCGGGCGTCGCCGCCGGTTCCGCATGTATCAATGGCATTGGCGGGAGCTTTCACCGTGTTCATCCGCGCGCGCATCGCGCGCGCTCCGGTGGCCAGCACGCCCGGATCCTCGCCAATCGCGGCCAGTCCGATAAGAAAGCCGCCAATCTCGGCCAGATCCGCTTCGCCATCCATCAGCGCATCAAAAGCCGCCTCCAGCGCCTCGGGCGCAGGCAGCTTTCCGCCTGCAAGGGCGGAGATGGCCGGGCGCATCTGGCTCATGCGGCAGCCTTGCCGGACTGGCGGGGGATTTCAGCCAGAAAATTCTTCAAAAGGGCATGGCCGTGCTCGGAGGCAATCGATTCGGGGTGGAACTGGACGCCATGTACAGGGCGGGAACGGTGCCGGAGGCCCATGATCTCGCCATCGGCGGTGCGGGCGTTGACGACCAGCTCGCTGCCCTCGGGCAGGTCGACGGCGAGCGAGTGGTAGCGTGTCGCCTCAAACGGTGAGGGCAGGCCGGCAAACACGCCCGTAGCGTCATGCGTGATCGGGCTGGTCTTGCCGTGCATGATCTCGCGTGCCTGAACCACCTTGCCGCCGTAGACCTGTCCCATCGCCTGATGGCCGAGGCAGACGCCCAGGATCGGCAGATCTGAAGGCGCCTGTCGCAGCACGTCCAGACAGATGCCTGCTCGGTCCGGATCACACGGACCGGGTGACAGGACGATGGCTTCTGCGCCGAGGCCCAGCGCCTCAGCCGCGCTCATGGCATCGTTGCGGATCACGCGGGTCTGCGCGCCGAGCTCCTGGAAATAATGGACCAGGTTGAAGGTGAAGCTGTCGTAGTTGTCGATGATGAGCAGCATGCCCGATAGGTCCATATTGCGGCGCGGCAGAGGCAATCTAGTCGGGCATTGAGGAGCCGCCAATGTTTGCGACTCACCTTATGCATCATTTTCATGTCCTCGCCCGCAACCAGCGTCATCCATATGGCCAGCGCAGCCGCCGCGGCGATGCTGCTGCTTGCCGGTCTGGCGTTTCAGCTGGGCAGCCGTGAGGCGTCAGAGGAGGGTGCGCTCCAGGCTGTTTCACCGGGAGAAGCCGCGCCAGTTCTGGAAAGCCTCCCGGTGGTGGCCGATGCCGCCACGCCTGTTCTGCCTCAAGAACCCTTCGTCATGTCCGGCGTGCGGCCCATGCTGGCGGTCATCATTGATGATATCGGGCCGGACGTGGCGGTGGCCGACGCCCTAATCGCGTCTGGCCTGCCTCTGACGCTCTCCATACTGCCCTTTGCTGAGGCCGCGCCGGACATTGCGCATGCAGCTTCTGCTGCAGGGCTGGAAGTATTCTTGCATCTGCCGATGGAGCCTGTCGGCCTTGCTGATCCCGGACCCAATGCGCTGATCCGCGCGCACGACATTGCAGAGATCGCCCGCCGGACAGGGTGGGCGTTGTCGCGCGTTCCGGGCGCTACCGGCTTCAACAACCATATGGGCAGCGCCATGACAACGGACCGGGCAGCCATGGCACGCGTGTTTGCCGCGCTGGAAGGCTCTGGCCTGATCTTTGTCGATTCCCTCACCCATCAGCGCAGCGTTGCTGCCGCGGTCGCATCCCGGGCCGGACTTACGGCTCTGCGCCGGGATGTCTTTCTGGACCATGTGCGCACGCCTCAGGCGATTGATGCGGCGATTGGCGAGGCGCTTGACCGGGCCGTCGCAACCGGGTCTGCCATTGCCATCGGTCATCCGCATGCCATGACGCTGGCCGCCCTTGAGGGGCTCGCAGAGCGCGCCGAGGCGGCAGGGGTGGAGCTCGTCACGGTTTCGCGCCTTGCCGAAGCGCGTGGCAGGCATCAGGCGAGCTAGGCAAACCGCCATGCCTCTTCTGCCGCGCGGAACAGGGCCTTGGCCTTGTTCACGGTTTCCATGCGCTCGGCCTCGGGGTCGGAATCCAGAACGATGCCCGCGCCTGCCTGCACATGCATGACGCCATCCTTGATGATGGCTGTTCTCAGCGCGATGCAGGTATCCATGCCGCCGCCAGCACCGAAATAGCCGACAGCTCCGGCATAAATGCCCCGCCGGTGCGGCTCCAGCTCGTCAATGATCTCCATGGCGCGCACTTTGGGTGCGCCCGAGACGGTGCCTGCCGGGAAGCCGGCAAACAGGGCCGATATGGCATCCTCGCCATCGTTCAGCTCGCCTTCGACATTGGAAACGATATGCATGACGTGGCTATAGCGTTCGACGATTTCGCGCTCGGTGACGCGCACACTGCCCGGCCTGGCGACCCGGCCGACATCGTTGCGCCCCAGGTCCAGAAGCATGAGGTGCTCGGCGCGCTCCTTGGGATCGGCCAGCAACTCGGCTTCGTTGGCGTTATCCTCATCGGGCGTCGCGCCGCGCGGCCGCGTGCCTGCAATCGGGCGGACGGTGACCACGCCGTCGCGCAGGCGGACAAGGATTTCCGGGCTGGAACCTGCAATCGCGAAACCGTCCAGATCGAAGAAGAAGAGGAAGGGCGAGGGGTTGGTCCGGCGAAGCGAGCGGTAAAGCGCAAAAGGGGGCGCCGTGAAAGGCGTTGAAAAGCGCTGGCTGGCCACGATCTGGAAGGCATCACCAGCACGGATATAGTTGCGGGCCTTGTCCACATTCGCGTGGAACGCCCCGGGCGCCATATTGCTCTGCGGTTCGGGGGCGGGCTCACAAGCGGCTTGACGGCGCTGGACGGGAGAAGCGGTGTCCAGCCGCTCAAAAACCGCGCCTATGCGCAAGGCGGCGGCCTCTACTGCCTCACGGGCGGAAATGCCTGGCGAGAGGCGGGCAGGCGCGGCGGCCAGAATTTCCTGGCGGACCGCATCAAAAACGACCACTACCCGTGGCCGGATCAGAAATCCGTCCGGGGTTCCAAGTGGGTCGGACGGCGCATTTGCCGGCAGGTTTTCGATTTCCCGGATCATGTCATAGCCGAGATAACCGAAAAGACCTGCCGCTATCGGTGCCAGCTCACCGGGCACATGCAGGGCAGACTCTGCGATGAGGCGCTTGAGCGATTCCAGCGGCTGGCCGTCTTCAGCAAAATGTTCCGGCACGTCGTCAAAGCCTTCGGCCTTCGCGACATAAGCTTTGCCGTTCCGGCTCTGCCAGATCAGGTCAGGGTCCAGGCCGATAGCCGAATAGCGGCCTCGATAAGTGCCGCCTTCGACGCTTTCCAGGAGGCAGGAATGACGCGCCGTCCCTGACAGTTTCAGATAGGCCGATACCGGATTTTCCAGATCGTCCACGCGCTGCGCGGTCAGCAGGACATGGCCTTCTGCCTCGCAGCGGGCAATGGCTGCGTCGACTTCGTGCGAACCGGGCATCATGCGGGCTGCCTACTCAGCGTCGGACCGGCCGAGCGCCGCGTCGCGCAGCTGGGCGTTGATCCGTACGTCATAATTGTCCAGCAGGGCCCGCTCCAGCGCGATAACGATATCGTTCTCATAGCCTTCGGTGATGGCCCGGCGCGTCGCGCTGTCGAGTTCGGAGGCCCCGGGCGTGATGGCAGTTACTATTGCCACTGCCCGCGTGCGCTGATCGCCGGCGCGTGCCTCGAAAGGGGTGTTCTCGCGGGCACGGAACGCTGCGCCTACCAGGGCTTGCGTGAACGGACCTGCTGTCTGTCCGCGTGACAGGGTGCTTCCCTCGACGCGGGTACCGGGAATGCTTGCCGCGATGGCGTCAAGGCTTTCACCGGCCTCGGCCCGCGACAGCGCCTGCGTGACGGTTTCCTGCAGCCGGTCGTCGATCTGGCGCAGGCGCCAGAAAGCTTCAGCCTGCTCACGCACATCGGCCAGCGGTGCCAGCTCGCTGGGACGAACGGCGTCGACGCGCAGGATGAAATAGCCGCCTTCGCCAAATTCGGTCAGGTCGGATTCAAAGCCTTCCTGCGTGGCGGTCGCCGCTTGGAGGATGGCTTCCTCCCGGATGAGGCTCATCAGGGGTGAACCCGAAGAAATCTCAAATGCATCGGGCGTCATGAAGTCGAAGCGTTCCAGCGGCATGCCGGCGGCTTCTGCAGCTTCCTCAAGCGTCGCGCCGCGTCCGCGCTGATCCTCGAATTCCGCAAGCGCATCGAGAACACGATATTCCGCAGCGTCGCCGGCCAGCTCGGTGCGCAGTTCATCGGCCATAGACTCGAAGTCCGGAATTTCAGGGTCGTTGGCGGCCTGCACATAAACAGCGCGCCAGCCGAGACGGCCCCGGACGGCGCGTGCTTCGCCCTGCGCCATTTCAAACGCGGCCTGACCGATTACCTGGTCGGGCACAGCAAACTGTTCCACGTCCTCCAGCCGCACCGGATCACCCAGACCTGTCGCTGCGGAAATGGCTGACGGATCTTCACCGGCCTCAAGCCGCTCGACAATGTTCTCGGCAGTCTGCTGGTCGGGCGTTACCCATTGCAGGAAGGTGCGCAGCGGCGCCTCGGACAGCTCGCCCGTTTCCCGGCGCATATCGTAAAGCTCACGCAGTTCAGCTTCGTCCACAGCGACATCGGCAGACACGAGCTGCGGGTCGAGACGCACTAGCGTGATCCGGCGCTGCTCGGGCAGGGTGAAGAACGCTTCGTTCTCCGCGATGAAGGCCTGCAGGGTTTCATCATCGGGCGCTTCAACCTCGCCTGCCAGGGCGGGCGGGATCAGCAGGGCCCGGATAGTGCGGGTTTCGCCCTGGTAGCGGGCGCGCAGCTGGCTGAAAAGCGCCGGTGGCGTTGCGCCTGACAATGCGGCATCGACAAATTGCTGGCGGCGCAGATCGGCGCGCAGCTGCGCCTCGAATGTATTGGCCGTCCAGCCTTCCTGGCGCAGCCATTCATTATAGGCGGCCGGGTCGAAGCGATTGGAAAACACGCTCTGGAAGGCCGGTGCTGACTGGATGATCTCTGCTACCTGCTCGTCGGTAGCCGCGATACCAAGCTCGCGGGCCTGCGCGCTGATCGCGGCCTGTGCAACCAGCAGGTTGATGACGCTGTCACCAAGACCCGCTGCGTCCGCTTCCTGCTGCGTCATGCGCGGGCTTTCCATCTGCAGACGGCGCACCTCGCGCTGCATGGTCCGGCTGACATCCTGCAGCGTCACGCGTTCGGAGCCGACCGTGGCAACGGCATTGCCCGTGCCGGTGAATATGTCGTTGATGCCGAACAGGGCGAAAGCGGCCACCACCGGAACAATGATGATCAGGACGGCAATCGGAGAGCGGGCGAGATTTCGGATCGTTGAGAGCATGGAGCTTCGATAACACCGGAAAAAGGGCTGCAACAGGCTTGGCTGGCCAAGGCGGCGGACCCTAGCCGTGGCGCGCGCGGCGGGCAAGGCTACTGCCTGCGCGAAACGAACAGGGTTTGCCCCGCGCGGGACTGGCTGGTATCGCTCGCGCGTCATTGACGCAGGGGACTGAGCCATCATGTCTATTCGCCGCCCGTTGATCGCGGGTAACTGGAAAATGAACGGCCGGGTGGCCGACGGGACCTGGGCGCAGCGTTTCCGGGATTCGCTGACGGCGAACGGGGTGGACATTCTGGTGTGTCCGCCTGCGACCTTGCTGCACCTGTTTCAAGGCCTGTTCGCGGGCTCACCAGTCGCACTGGGCGCACAGGATTGTTCGCCGGAGCCGGATGGGGCCTATACCGGGGAAATCTCTGCCGGGATGCTCAAGGATCTGGGATGCAGCCACGTGATTGTGGGCCACTCCGAACGCCGCGACGGTCATGGCGAGGGCGATGATCTGGTCCGCCGCAAGGCCGGGGCGGCGCTGCGCGAGGGGCTGACGCCCATCATCTGTATCGGCGAACAACTCAAAGACCGTGAGGCAGGCCTCGCCATTGAAACGGTTCTGGCGCAGCTGGCTGGCAGTTTGCCTGAAGCGAGCGCGGACGATGTGATTATTGCTTATGAACCCGTCTGGGCGATCGGAACGGGGCGCAGTGCCGGTCCGGACGAGGCCCAGGAGATGCACGCAGCCATCCGCGCGGCATGGCCCGGAGACGGCGCGGAGCGCTTGCGCATTCTTTACGGCGGCTCGGTAAAACCGGAGAACGTAGCGGCATTGATGGCCTGCCCGGATATTGATGGCGCGCTGGTGGGCGGCGCCAGCCTTGACGCGCATGTCTTTGCACGCCTCGTTAACCTATCTTCGTAAGGCGATTTTCAGACTTCAATGGCAAGGTTTACCCAAGCAGGGGAGGCAGCAAGACCTCCTGCCATGGGTGGTGCGATGAGGAATATCGATTATCGGCGCGCTTCGGTGCTGCTGTTCGATCCGGTCGGGGTCAATCTGCGCAACACGCGCTATGCGTTGCACGAGATCGGATTCCGGGAGATCAGCTGTCTGAGCTCGGTCAATGAGTTCAAGCGGCGTCTGGAAGACACCTCGCCTGACCTCATCATCGCCGAGCTGGTCAATAACGAGAACGAGCTTCTGCGCGCCGTACGTGCCGTGCGCGCGGGCGAGCTGGGCCGCAACCCGTTTGTGGTGTTCGCTTTCACCAGCTGGGTGCGTGACGGCCATGTGATGAAGCAGGCCATCGATTCAGGCGTGGATGACGTGATCATCCGCCCGTTCTCCACAGCCTTTGCCGAAGAGCGCATTCGCACGCTTGTCAAAGCCCGCAAGCCCTTCGTCGTGACCAGCGATTATATCGGCCCGGACCGCCGCAAGGATATTGACCGGGGGATCGGGGCAGGCAACCGCGTTGACGCGCCCAATACGCTGCAGGTTGTTACCGAAGGTGATGAAAGCGCCATCGACGAAGCCAATCGCTGGATTGCGGAGGCGCGGCGCACCGTCGAGACCGAGCGCATCCGTCGCCTGTGCATGCGCCTGACAGTTGGCGTAGAGGTGGGCTTGCGCGAGCTCAGCTCAGGCAATGTGGCGGTACTCGATCTGGAGGATCTGGCGCGTACGGCCAAGGAGCTTCGGCTGCGTCTGGCCCGGCAGAGCGCCGGCGAAGCGTCGCGTATTGCATTCGCGCTCTATCAGGTCTGTGAGGAGCTTCTGGGCGAGGGCGGCTTCACCATGGCTAATCTGAACCTGATCAAGGAGCTGGCCATGGGCGTGCTGACGGCCTTTGCAGGCGGTGATTCAGTGGAGACCTCGGTGAAGGAAATCGAGGCGACAGTGGAAGCCCTCCGCCGCAGGCTTGCTCCCGTGCGGCAGTTGGAGAGTGGCAAATCGAAAGAGGCTGAGCTACAACGCGCGGCAAGTTGATCCGCCGCCGGGTTCGCGCCTTGCGGCAAACAAGGCGTTTCAAGGCTCCATGACCACTATTCTGCTTATAATCCAGATCCTTGTGGCGATTGCACTGGTGGCGGTCGTTCTGATGCAGCGTTCCGAGGGCGGTGCTCTTGGTATTGGCGGCGGCGGCCCTGGCGGCATGATGTCAGGCCGGAGCGCAGCCAATCTTCTGACGCGCACCACAATGATTCTCGGCGCCGTGTTCATGGCAAACTCCATCGCGCTGGCGGCCTTGTCGACCATCGACCGTTCCGGGCAGTCGGTCATCGACCGTGTCGGCACCCAGGAAGAGCGCGGACCGTTGCCCTTCGACTTTGACGACGAGGGCGAGCCTGTGCCGGCTGGCGAGACGTCTGCCACCGAAACGCCTGAAGAGCCGGCGGAGGCTCCTGCGCCGTTCGAGGGCGATGCCGAAGGCGCGCCTGCTGACGACGAGCCGGGCCGGTAGGGACCAAATGGACGGGCTTCTTGCAAACGCCGAGGCCCGTCTAATTCTGCTGCCTGCCGCCGCGCACCTGGCCTTGGTTGCGTTTCTCTATACATGGCTGACCGTCGAGCGCCTGCGGGCTGTCAGGGCGCACAAACATCGATATTCCGATCTGCAGTTTGCTGGCGGTGATGTGGATCGCGGCGCCCGCGTCGCGGCCAATCTGCGTAACCAGTTCGAAGCGCCCATGCTGTTCTACCCACTGGTGCTGGCGCTCTGGGCCACACAGTCGGCCACAAGCGCAATGGTATGGCTAGCCTGGCTCTTCGTGGCCGGGCGGGTATTGCACACCGCCGTTCAGACGCTCACCGGCAATGTGCCTCTGCGCGGAGCGGTGTTCACAGTCAATTTTCTCGCGCTGGCAGGGCTATGGATGCTGTTCCTGTTGCAGCAACTGGGCTGAAGGGCTGCGTTTTCCCGGCTTTTCTCACATGCGGTGACAGGGCGCGGCTTTCCCGCCGCGTGATTCTGCGCTAACCCGTCCTTCCATGCCGCGATACATTTTCATAACCGGCGGCGTGGTCTCCTCTCTTGGAAAAGGCCTCGCTTCAGCCGCTCTTGGTGCGCTCCTGCAGGCACGCGGATACCGCGTCCGGCTGCGCAAGCTCGATCCCTATCTCAATGTCGATCCGGGCACGATGAGCCCTTATCAGCACGGCGAGGTCTATGTCACCGAGGACGGGGCCGAGACCGATCTCGACCTTGGCCATTACGAGCGCTTTACCGGCGTGTCGGCCACGCGTGGCGACAACATCACCACGGGGCGGATCTATTCCACCATTATCGAGCGCGAGCGCCGCGGCGATTATCTCGGCGCGACCGTGCAGGTGATCCCGCACGTCACCGACACCATCAAGCAATTCGTCCTGTCTGACGCGGGCGATGTCGATTTCGTGCTGTGCGAGATCGGGGGCACGGTGGGCGATATTGAAGGCCTGCCCTTCTTTGAAGCCATCCGCCAGCTCGGTCAGGAGCTCGGCCGCGACCGCGCCATCTTCATCCACGTCACCTTGCTGCCTTTCATCAAGGCGGCCGGCGAGATGAAGACCAAGCCGACCCAGCACTCGGTCAAGGAGCTGCGCTCCATCGGCATCCAGCCGGATATTCTGCTGTGCCGTTGCGAGATTCCGATCGAGCCCTCCGACAAGCGCAAGATCGCCCTGTTCTGTAATGTGCCGGAAAACGCGGTGATTGAGGGGCGCGACGCGTCCTCGCTCTATGACGTGCCGCTGGAATACCACGCCCAGGGCTTTGACAATGTCGTGCTGGAGCGGTTTGGCCTGTCCGATGCCCCAGAACCCGATCTGACGCGCTGGCAGGCAATCTCCAAAGCCGTGAACGAGCCCGACGGGCAGGTGACGATTGCCATTGTCGGCAAGTACACCGTGCTGATCGATGCCTATAAGTCGCTCATGGAAGCGCTCAATCATGGCGGCATCGCCAATGCGGTGAAGGTCAAGCTGCGCTGGCTGGATTCTGAACAGTTCGAGCAGCCTGATGCCTTCAGCGCTCTGGAAGACGTGCATGGCATTCTGGTGCCGGGTGGGTTTGGCGAGCGGGGCGCGGAAGGCAAGATCGCAGCAGCCCGGTTCGCGCGCGAGCGCAAGATTCCCTATTTCGGTATCTGCTTTGGCATGCAGATGGCGGTCATCGAGGCCGCGCGCCATCTGGCGGGCATTGAGGGCGCGGGCAGCAGCGAATTTGGCGAGCCCAAAGTGCCGCTGGTTGGCCTGATGACCGAATGGGCCAAGGGCAATGAGCTGGAACGCCGCTCGAAAGCAGGCGATCTGGGCGGCACGATGCGCCTTGGTGCGTATCCAGCCCAGCTGGCACCAGGCACGAAGGTGCATGAGATTTACGGCGCGGAGATGATCTCAGAGCGCCACCGGCACCGCTATGAGGTGAATATCGCCTACCGGGAGCAGCTGGAGGCCCATGGCCTCGTCTTCTCCGGCCTGTCACCGGACGGGTTGCTACCCGAGATTGTCGAGCACAAGGATCATCCCTGGTTTGTCGGTGTGCAGTTCCACCCGGAATACAAATCGCGCCCCTTCGATCCGCACCCGCTGTTTGCCAGCTTCATCGCGGCGGCCATGGAGCATTCACGGCTGGTTTAGGGGATAAAAGAACCGCAGTCCGCGCCAGAGGTCCTACCGACTCATCTCTACAAAATGTTCCGAGCCTTGATGTCGTCTGGCCTGCGGGCGGGACTGCTCAACAGGGATCATAGCGCAAAACGAGCGGCGAATCACGAGAATCCCGATCACATCTGCCTTGTCTGGCGCACCACGCCTGTTGCCTTGATGTTTGCAAACAGGTATAGCCCGCCGCTCACTGCTTCGCGTGTCCCGCGCGGAGCCATACCGATTTTTGAAAACGACCAGTTCAGGAGAGACCCATGGCGGTCCCTAAGCGCAAAACCTCCCCGTCCAAGCGTGGCATGCGCCGCGGCCACGACGCGATCGGCACCACGGCCTATGTCGAGGACAAGGACACCGGCGAGCTGCGCCGTCCGCACCATGTCGATCTGAAGACCGGTATGTATCGCGGCAAGCAGATCCTGACGCCGAAAGAAGACTAGGCCCTCTCGCGCTGCGGCGCGGGCCCGTCTGACAGCTTATCAAAAGCCCTGCGCGATAACCCCGCGCGGGGCTTTTGTCTTGACCGGCCCTCGGCTATCAAGCGCGCCAGAAACCCTCATTCGCGCGGATTCAGCTGCCGCGCCTTCAATGCCAAGGACAGACATTTATGACCGCCATTACCGACATCATCGCGCGCGAGATTCTCGACAGCCGGGGCAACCCCACGATTGAGGTGGATGTCGAATTGGAAGATGGCTCCATCGGCCGCGCAGCGGTGCCCAGCGGGGCCTCCACAGGCGCACACGAGGCGGTCGAGTTGCGCGATGGCGGGGACCGCTATCGCGGCAAAGGCGTGCGCAAGGCGATCGAGGCGGTCGAGGGCGAGATTTTTGATGCGCTGGCCGGCTTTGATGCCGAGGAGCAGCGCCGCATCGACCAGACCCTGGTTGCGCTGGATGGCACACCCAACAAGGTGCGCCTTGGCGCGAACGCTATACTGGGCGTCTCGCTGGCAGCTGCCAAGGCATCGGCCCTGTCAGCGAATATGCCGCTTTACCGCTATCTGGGCGGGGTGAATGCGCGCGTCCTGCCGACCCCGATGATGAACATTATCAATGGCGGCGCACACGCGGACAATCCCATCGATTTTCAGGAATTCATGATCATGCCGACTGGCTTTGATCGTTTTTCCGACGCGCTGCAGTGCGGGGCCGAGATTTTCCACGCCCTGCGCGCGCGTCTCAAAGCCGATGGCCACAATACCAATGTCGGCGATGAGGGTGGCTTTGCCCCTGATCTGCGCAGTCCCGAAGAGGCGCTTGATGCCATCATGGCCGCTGTAGAGAACGCAGGGTACAAGCCGGGCGAGAATGTGGTGCTGGCGCTGGATATCGCCTCCACCGAGTTCTTCCGTGATGGCAAATATGTGCTCGAAGGCGCTGGCAAGACCTATGACAGCGTCGGCTTCACGGCCTATCTGCAGGGTCTGGTCGCCTCCTATCCCATCATCTCCATCGAGGACGGCATGGCCGAGGATGACTGGGAAGGCTGGAACCTGCTCACCGCCGCGCTGGAAGGCGATTGCCAGCTTGTCGGCGATGATCTGTTCGTCACTAATCCGCAGCGTCTCCACCGTGGCATCCAGGAGGGCGCGGCCAACGCTATTCTGGTGAAGGTCAACCAGATCGGCACGCTCTCTGAAACGCTGGATGCCGTCGAGATGGCCCTGCGTGCCGGCTATGGCGCGGTGATGAGCCATCGTTCGGGTGAAACCGAAGACAACACGATTGCCGATCTCGCCGTAGCCACCAATTGCGGGCAGATCAAAACCGGCTCGCTGGCGCGCGCAGACCGGACGGCGAAATACAACCAGCTTCTGCGCATCGAGGCGGAGCTGGGCGATATGGCGGTCTATGCGGGGCGCAGCGCCATTGCTGCGGAATAGGCAGGCGAATCGCTTCGGTTAACGATTCGCCTAACGTTTCCTTTACGTTGTCGCGATAGCTTTCCATCTGTCAGATCCGCAAAAGGCGGGCGGTGGATGGAGGCGGGAATGAACGCGCTGAAGCGCTTCATCCTGATAGGCTTGATGGTTGGCGTGCTGGGCTATGTGGCCCATCACGCCTTCTTCTCAGAGCGCGGCTTTGTGCAGCAGGCAACAGTGGCTGCACGCATTGCTCAGGCTGAGGCCGAGCTGGCAGAGGTGCGCGCGGAGCGCATCCGGCTCGAAGACCGCGCCGCCCGGCTGTCGCCGAACTCTGGCGAGCTTGATCTTGATTATGTGGAAGAGCGGGCGCGGGTAGTGCTGAACTTCGCGCACCCCCACGAGATCATTGTGCGCCTCGAGCCGCAACCCATCGCATACTGAGCATTGCTGCGCTGCGGCACGCTTCTTCGCATGCGCAAAACTTCCGTTTCAGGCTTTACCCGGCAGGCGTCCGTCTGATACTCCCGCATGAGTTCTTGACAAGGGAGCGCGATATTATTTCGCGTGTGAAGTATGGCCGCTCGCCAATCTGCCTCCTCCAAATCTCCGTCCCGCGCTAAGAAGCCCGCAGGGCCCGGCGCAGATGAGTATATCGCGTGGTATCGCGACATGCTGCTGATCCGCCGCTTCGAGGAGAAGGCCGGCCAGCTTTACGGCATGGGGCTGATTGCCGGCTTCTGCCATCTCTATATTGGTCAGGAAGCGGTTGTGGTTGGCGTGCAGAGCGCGCTGCGAGAGGGCGATCAGGTGATCACCGGCTATCGCGATCACGGGCATATGCTGGCCGCTGGCATGACGGCCAATGGCGTGATGGCAGAGCTGACGGGCCGGGAAGGGGGCTATTCGCGCGGCAAGGGCGGCTCCATGCACATGTTCAGCCGCGAGAAGCAGTTCTTTGGCGGGCACGGCATTGTCGGCGCGCAGGTCTCGCTCGGCACCGGCCTTGCCTTCGCCAATGCCTATCGCGGCGACGGCAAGGTGTGCGCCACCTATTTCGGCGACGGTGCCGCCAATCAGGGCCAGGTCTATGAGAGCTTCAACATGGCCAAGATCTGGAACCTTCCGGTGATCTACATCATCGAGAACAACCAGTACGCCATGGGCACGAGCGTGAAGCGCTCCTCATCCGAAACTCATCTCTACAAGCGCGGCGTGTCGTTCAACATTCCCGGCGAGGAAGTCGACGGGATGGATGTGAATGCCGTCTATGAAGCCGCAAAAAAGGCCGTGGAGCACGCCCGCTCCGGCAAGGGGCCGTACATTCTGGAGATGAAGACCTACCGCTATCGCGGCCACTCCATGTCCGACCCGGCCAAGTACCGCACCCGCGACGAGGTGAACGAGTATCGCGAGCACAAGGACCCGATCGATCTGGCGAAAAAGCGCATTCTCGAAGGCAAGTTTGCTACCGAGGACCAGCTGAAAGAGATGGAAAAAGAGATCAAGAAGATCGTCCAGGAATCGGCCGACTTCTCCCAGTCGAGCCCTGAGCCGGATCCTTCCGAGCTCTACACCGACGTGCTGGTGGAGGCTTGATCGATGACCATTGACGCCAGCCTGCTGGTGATTGCCGTCCTGATCTATGCGGCGATGATCGTTGTTCAGGTAATTTTTTCAAATCTGGAGCACTCGCCGAAGGATCAGCTTGGCGCTCGTGACGGATTGACCGATTCAAGCCTCCTGACCTCACGCGCCAAAAGGGCCAACCAGAACATGGTTGAGGCGATGCTCTTGCACGCGCCGCTCGCCTTGGTGGCGATTTCGACCGGCTCGGCCAACGACCTGACCGCTCTAGGCGGGTGGCTGTTTGTGGCGGGCCGGACGATTTATGCACCGCTTTACTGGTTTGGAGTTCCGGTGCTGCGCACACTGGCGTGGTTCCTCGCGGTCGCTGGCACCGCAATCATTCTGTTCCAAGTCCTTCCGTTCTCCGGAGCCGCCTGATGCCCATTGAAGTTCTCATGCCCGCTCTCTCTCCCACGATGGAGGAAGGCACGCTCGCCCGCTGGCTCGTCAAGGAAGGCGATGAGGTCAAATCCGGCGATGTCATCGCCGAGATTGAGACCGACAAGGCGACCATGGAGGTGGAAGCCGTCGAGGAAGGCATTGTCGCCAAGCTGCTTGTCGAGGCCGGTAGTGAAGGCGTGAAGGTCAATGCGCCCATCGCGATCCTGAAAGAGGAAGGCGAGAGCGATGAGGCGGTAAAGTCTGCCTCCAAATCGTCTGAAACCCCGGCCGAGCGCAGCGAGAGCCGGGGCCAGGAGCAGGATAATGACGAGGTCCCGGATCGCGCCAGGGGCGCGTCCGGGAATTCAGCCAGGGACGAGGGTGGCGAGAAGAAGGCGAAATCTTCCTCCCTCAAGGACCCGGAAATCCCCGAAGGCACCAAGATGGTCTCGACCACGGTGCGCGACGCGCTGCGTGATGCGATGGCCGAGGAAATGCGCCGCGATGAGCGCGTCTTCGTCATGGGCGAGGAGGTCGCCGAGTATCAGGGCGCCTACAAGGTCACGCGCGGCCTGCTGGAAGAGTTCGGAGCCAAGCGCGTCGTGGATACCCCGATCACCGAGCACGGCTTTGCCGGTGTTGGCGTCGGCGCGGCGTTTGCGGGCCTGAAACCGGTCGTGGAGTTCATGACCTTCAACTTCGCCATGCAGGCGATCGACCACATCATCAACTCGGCCGCGAAAACGCTTTATATGTCCGGCGGGCAGATGGGCTGTCCCATCGTGTTCCGCGGGCCGAACAGCGCAGCGAGCCGCGTTGGCGCACAGCACAGCCAGGACTATTCGGCCTGGTATGCCAATGTGCCGGGCCTGAAAGTCGTCGCGCCCTATGACGCGGCGGACGCCAAGGGGCTCCTGAAAGCCGCGATCCGTGATCCGAACCCGGTCGTGTTCCTTGAACACGAGCTCATCTATGGCGAGAGCTTCGATGTGCCGGATGTGGACGACTGGGTGCTGCCCATCGGCAAGGCGAAAATCCGCCGCGAGGGCACAGACTGCACCATTACGGCGCATTCGCGCATGGTCGGCTTTGCCCTGCAGGCAGCGGAGAAGCTGGCTGAAGAAGGCATTGAGTGCGAGGTTATCGATCTGCGTACCCTGCGTCCGCTGGACACCGATACGGTTGTGGAAAGTGTGAAGAAGACCAACCGGATCGTCTGCGCCGAAGAGGGCTGGGGCCGCATGGGCGTCGGCGCGGAAATCGCCGCCGTCGTGACGGCTGAGGCGTTTGACTATCTCGATGCGCCGCCCGCGCGCGTGCATCAGAAGGATGTGCCGCTGCCCTATGCCGCGAACCTTGAAAAGCTCGCACTGCCGGGTGTCGATGACATCATCAAGGCGGTCAAAGCCGTCTGTTACGCGGAGTAAGTGCCATGGCCATTGAAGTCCTGATGCCCGCACTCTCGCCGACCATGGAGGAAGGCACGCTCTCGCGCTGGCTCGTCAAAGAGGGCGATGAGGTGAAATCCGGCGATGTTATCGCCGAGATCGAGACCGACAAGGCGACCATGGAGGTCGAGGCCGTCGATGAAGGCCGGGTCGGCAAGATCCTCGTGGAAGGCGGCAGTGAAGGCGTGAAGGTCAATGCCGTCATCGCCGTGCTGCTGGAAGAGGGCGAGGATGAAAGTGCGCTTGAAAGTGCGCAGTCTTCCGCTTCGCAAAAACCTGCGCCCAAGGATGAGGGCAAGGGCAAGGAACCCAAATCGTCTGAAACCCCGGCCGAGCGCAGCGAGAGCCGGGGCCGGGAGCAGGACAAGAACGAGGTCCTGGATCGCGCCAAAAGCGCGTCCGGGAGTTCACCCCAGAAGGGCAAAGACTCCCGTCTCAAGGCCTCGCCGTTGGCAAAGCGCATGGCGCAGCTGGAAGGGCTGGATTTGAGCGATCTGGAGGGCTCTGGCCCCAATGGCCGCATCGTGAAGCGCGATGTCGAGGCGGCGCTATCGCAAGGCGTTTCCAAAGCGCCGAAGACAGACGCCGCGTCCGAGACCAAAGCTCCGCCCGCAAAGACCGAGCCCGGCAAGATCAGCGTCGCGAGCCTCAATCTGGAAGAGGGCAGTTACGAAGTCGTCCCGCTTGACGGCATGCGCAAGACGATTGCGCGCCGCATGACGGCGAGCTTCCGCGATGTGCCGCACTTTCCGCTTAGCATTGACCTCGAGCTGGATGCGCTGCTGAAGCTGCGTTCCGAGCTGAACGCCAAGGCACCTGAAGGTGTGAAGGTGTCGGTCAATGACATGCTGATCCGCGCCTGCGCGCTGGCGCTCATCCGCGTGCCCGAAAGCAATGCCAGCTATACCGATGAGGGGCTGGTCATGCACAAGCACGCCGATGTGGCGGTGGCCGTGGCGATTGATGGCGGGCTCATCACGCCGGTGATCAAGAAGGCGGAGACCAAGGGGCTGGCCAAAATCTCCGAGGAGATGAAAGACCTTGCCGCCCGAGCCCGCGAGCGCAAGCTGAAGCCTGAAGAGTTCCAGGGCGGCACCTTCTCCATCTCCAATCTCGGCATGATGGGCATCAAGTCGTTCGCCTCCATCATCAACGAGCCTCAGGGCATGATCCTGTCCGTGGGGGCAGGGGAGAAGCGCCCTGTCGTGAAGAATGATGCGCTCGCCATCGCGACGGTGATGACGATTACGCTGACCTGCGATCACCGCGTGGTCGATGGCGCGGCGGGCGCGAAATTCCTCGCCGCCCTCAAGCCGCTGGTTGAAGATCCGGTGACGATGTTGCTCTAGGCGGCATGCCGCCAATTCCAGTCAGGAGTGCCGCTCATGGCATCTGAAAACTTTGATCTCATCGTCATTGGCGGCGGGCCGGGCGGCTATGTCGCGGCGATACGCGCGGCGCAACTGGGCATGAAAACGGCCGTTGTCGAGCGCGAGCATCTGGGCGGTATCTGCCTGAACTGGGGCTGCATCCCCACCAAGGCGCTTCTGCGCACCTCCGACATCTACCATCTCTTCCAGCGCGCCGAGGAGTTCGGCCTGAAGGCGGACAATGTGCGCTTTGATATCGAGGCCATCGTCAAGCGCTCGCGCAAAGTCGCCGGGCGGCTGTCGGGCGGGGTGGGCCACCTCCTGAAGAAGAACAAGGTCACGGTGATCGAGGGCGAGGCGAAGCTGGAAAAGGGCTCCAAGGCCCCCAAAGTCGTCGTGAAGGGCAAGGACGGCAAATCCTCCCCCTACGAAGCCAAGCACGTCATCCTCGCCACAGGCGCCCGCGCGCGCACCATTCCTGCTGCAGGCCTGGAGCCGGACGGCAAGACCATCTGGACCTACAAGGAAGCCATGGTCCCGGACGCGCTGCCCGCATCCATCCTCGTCATCGGCTCCGGCGCCATCGGGATGGAGTTTGCCAGCTTCTATTCCACGCTCGGCTCCAAGGTGACCGTGGTGGAGATGGTGGACCGCATCCTGCCCGCCGAGGACGAAGAGATCAGCCAGCTGGCGAAGAAGAGCTTCGAGAAGCAGGGCCTCAAGATCATCACCAAGGCGCAGGTGGAAAAACTTGAGACCGGCAAGTCCGGCGCGAAGGCGACCATAAAGGTCGATGGCAAGTCGGAAGTGATCGAGGTCGAGAAGGTGATTCTCGCCATCGGCATTACCGGCAATGTCGAAAATCTCGGCCTTGAAGCGTTGGGCGCGAAGATCGAGCGCGGCCATGTCGTCACCGATGGCTATGGCGCGACCGGCGTCTCCGGGCTCTATGCTATCGGCGATGTAACCGGAGCGCCCTGGCTGGCCCACAAGGCGAGCCATGAGGGCGTGATCTGCGTGGAGAAGATCGCAGGCCAGGATGTCCACCCGATGGACAAGTCCAACATTCCGGGCTGCACCTATTGCCATCCGCAGATCGCCTCGGTGGGCCTCACTGAAGCGAAGGCCAAGGCAGCCGGGCATGAGGTGCGCGTCGGCCGCTTCCCCTTCGTGGGCAATGGCAAGGCGATTGCGCTCGGCGAAGATCAGGGCCTCATCAAGACGGTGTTCGACAAGAAGACCGGCGAGCTTCTGGGCGCGCACATGATCGGCGCGGAAGTGACTGAGCTCATTCAGGGCTATGTCGTCGCCCGCCAGCTCGAAACCACCGAGGCCGAGCTGATGCACACCGTCTTCGCGCACCCCACGCTCTCTGAAATGATGCATGAGAGCGTGCTGGATGCGTATGGCCGCGCGCTGCACTACTAGCAGTGTCTGCGCTGGCGGCCGGGTGGACGGGCCCGCGTGAATACCGCAGGCTCGCATTTCACCCGTTGAGCCTAGCGCTTGGTGATCTTGGGCTTGGGGTTGTCAAGCTCAACCAGACGCAGATCGAGATAGTCATCAATCGCGGTCTGCAGCGGCTCCACATGGTTGGAGAACAGATGGCCTGCGCCGGGGATGATCTGGCGCTTGATGTCGATACCCTTCTGGGCGCGAACCTTGCTCATCACCTTTTCCATGTCGTCATGCGGCACGATCACGTCCGCATCGCCGTGCGCGACGAGGCCGGAAGCCGGGCAGGGCGCCAGGAAGGTGAAGTCATACATATTGGTGGGCGGGGAGACCGAGATGAAGCCGGCAATCTCCGGACGGCGCATCAGAAGCTGCATGCCGATCCACGCACCGAAGGAGTGGCCCGCCACCCAGCAATAGGGCGCGTTGGCGTTGTGGGCCTGCATCCAGTCCAGCGCCGTTGCGCCGTCCGACAGTTCGCCCAGACCCTGTTCGTAAACACCCTGGCTGCGGCCCACGCCGCGGAAGTTGAAGCGCAGCACGGCAAATCCGCGCTGCTTGAACACTTCATACATCATCAGCGAGACGGGCGTGTCCATGTGTCCGCCACCGCGCGGGTGGGCATGCAGGATCAGCGCGACGGGCGCGTTTTCGGCTTTGCCGGGGCTGTATTTGCCTTCGATGCGGCCGGCCGGGCCGGGAATAATGACGTCAGGCATGAGTGATCTGGTCTTCCCTGAAACTGATTTATCCAGCGGCCTTGTCAGATATGCGCGCGGCTAATTGGCGCAAGCTGCAAGGAGCCAGACAATAATTCTTGACTCTGTGACTGGGATACCTACTTCCGGAGGGACGAATGTATGCCAGCACGGCGTGCGCGCTCTTAGCATATAGCGCCGGGCAAATGCGAGTGCGGTAAACAATTTACCGTGCCGGGCAGTTTGGGAGAGGCAGTCATGAAGCTGAGTACCAAAGGCCGCTATGCGGTGATGGCCATGGCTGATCTTGCCAGCCATGTGAATGGCAGCCCGGTCCCTCTGGCTGAAATCGCCTCGCGGCAGGAAATCTCTCTATCCTATCTGGAGCAGCTGTTCGCGCGCATGCGCCGGGCGGGTATCGTCAAGGCGGTGCGTGGCCCTGGCGGCGGCTACCGGCTGGCGCGGACTGCGGCGGACATCCGTATCTCCGACATCATCCTGGCGGTTGACGAGCCGGTCGACATCACGCGCTGCCAGCACCAGATGAAAGGCTGCATGGAAAGCGGCCAGCGCTGCATCACCCATGATCTGTGGGATGAGCTGTCGCGCCATATCCATCTCTATCTCAGCTCGGTCAGTCTTGAGGATGTGGTCAGCCGCCGGGTGGCAGGGTCTGCCAGCGGTCCGCGCGGCATGGCCGCCGCCCTGAGAGCCGCAGCGGCAGAATAGCAGGAATTATGAGCGTCTATCTGGATCATAACGCAACCAGCCCGTTGCGCGCGCAAGCGCGCGAAGCGATGGCGCGTGCTTATGATGCAGGCGGCAATCCGTCCTCGGTCCATGGCCCCGGGCGGGCTGCGAGGGCCATCGTAGAGACGGCGCGGGCCTCGCTCGCCCGCCATTTCGTAACACGCGCGGAGGACGTTGTGTTCACCTCCGGCGGTACCGAGGCGAATAATCTCGTCATCGCCTCCGCCAAGGCGGCGGGCGTGAAACGCCTCATCATTTCCGCCATCGAGCATGATGCGGTGCGCGATGCGGCGTCCGCCAGCGGTCTTCAGGTCGAAATCCTGCCCGTCACACCGGAAGGCGTCGCTGATCTGGGCTGGCTGGAGGCGCGTCTCTCCGGCTGGGACCGGGACGCGGACGGCGTGCCCTTCGTGGCGCTGATGGCGGCCAATAACGAGACCGGCGTTGTTCAGCCTGTAGAAGCTGCCGGACGGCTGGTGCGCGAGGCGGAGGGCCTGTTCCACGTCGATGCCGTGCAGATGGCAGGCAAGCTCGCTTTTGACTTTGCCGGCAGCCTGGCCCATTACGCCGCGCTCTCCGCCCACAAGGCAGGCGGGCCACAAGGCGTTGGCGCGCTGCTGCTGGCGTGTGATGCGCCGCTGACGCGCCAGATGCATGGCGGAGGTCAGGAGACGGGCCGCCGCTCCGGCACCGAGAATGTCGCCGGGATTGCTGGCTTTGCCGCCGCCCTAGCCGCTGTAGAGGTGGATGAGGCTGCGCGCATGGCCGCCCTGCGTGACGCGCTGCAGTTGAGGCTGGAATCGGTTGAGGGCGTGCGCATATGGGGGGCAGGGGCAACACGCCTGCCCAATACGCTCTGCCTGTCTGCTGACGGGTGGCTGAGCGAAATACAGGTTATCGCCATGGATCTGGCGGGCTTTGCCATCAGCGCAGGCTCTGCCTGCTCCTCCGGCAAGGTGAGGAAAAGCCGTGTGCTGGAAGCGATGGGCGCGAGTGTAGACGAAGCCGCCAGCGCCATCCGTATCAGCCTTGGCTGGACGAGTACGCAAGACGATGTGGACCGCTTCGCGGACGCCTGGATGCGCGAATACGCGCGCATCCGGCCGCGTCTCGCGGCGGCGGTGTAGAGACTGACTAAACCATTCTTGCGCACGCAAGAATGGCAAGGCCGAACGGCCGTCGCGCCTCGTGGCGCGGTAGCCAAGCGCCCGGATGGGCGCGCCGGCGCTTGAGGCTGACTAAAGGAAGGGCCTGTTCATGCCTGCGGTGAAGGAAACGATTGAAGACGTACGCCGGCTGGAAGCCGACAAGTACAAGTATGGCTTCACGACCGAGATCGAGCAGGAGTTCGCGCCCAAGGGGTTGAGCGAGGACATTGTCCGCTTCATTTCGGAGAAGAAGGGCGAGCCGCAATGGATGCTCGACTGGCGGCTGGATGCCTATCGCCGCTGGCTGCAGATGGAGGAGCCCACATGGGCGAACGTCCACCACCCGAAAATCGACTATCAGGATGCGTATTACTATGCCGCGCCGAAAAACGTAGCCAATTACAAGTCTCTGGATGAAGTTCCTGCCGAGCTGCTTGAAACCTATAAAAAGCTCGGCATCCCGCTTCGCGAGGCCGAAGTCCTGCTCGGCGTTGAGGGGGCGGAGGACCGCACGGCGGCTGAAGCACGCGAAATGCCAAAAGTCGCTGTCGATGCGGTGTTCGATTCCGTGTCCGTCGCCACCACCTTCAAGAAGGAACTGGAGAAGGCCGGCGTGATCTTCATGCCGATCTCCGAAGCCCTGCAGAAGCACCCTGATCTGGTGCGCCAGTATCTCGGCAGCGTGGTGCCCGTCACCGACAATTATTTCGCGACGCTCAACAGCGCGGTCTTCTCCGATGGCTCGTTCGTCTACGTGCCGCCGGGCGTGCGCTGCCCGATGGAGCTGTCCACTTACTTCCGCATGAACGCGCAAGGCACCGGCCAGTTCGAGCGCACGCTGATCATCGCCGACAAGGGCGCGTACGTGTCCTATCTGGAGGGTTGCACCGCGCCCATGCGCGATGAGAACCAGCTGCACGCGGCGGTCGTGGAGCTGGTCGCGCTTGATGATGCCGAGATCAAATATTCCACCGTGCAGAACTGGTGGCCGGGCGACGCCGAAGGCAAGGGCGGGGTCTATAACTTCGTCACCAAGCGGGCTGACTGCCGGGGGCGCAATTCCAAGGTCAGCTGGACTCAAGTCGAGACCGGCTCGGCCATCACCTGGAAATATCCGTCCTGCGTGCTGCGCGGCGATAACAGCCAGGGCGAGTTCTATTCCATCGCCGTCACCAATGGCCGCCAGCAGGCCGATACCGGCACCAAGATGATCCATCTGGGCCGCAATACGAAATCGCGCATCATCGCCAAGGGCATTTCGGCCGGGCGCTCCGACCAGACCTATCGGGGCCTCGTCTCGGTGCACGCCAAGGCAGAAGGCGCGCGCAATTTCACCCAGTGCGACTCGCTCCTGATCGGGGATCAATGCGGCGCGCATACCGTGCCCTATATCGAGGCGAAAACGCCCAAAGCCACGCTGGAGCACGAGGCGACGACCTCCAAGCTCTCCGACGACCAGCTCTTCTATGCCCGCTCACGCGGACTGGACGAGGAAACGGCGGTCGCCCTGCTCGTCAACGGCTTTTGCCGCGAGGTCTTGCAGGAATTGCCGATGGAATTTGCCGTCGAGGCGCAGGCGCTCCTCAAAGTCTCACTGGAAGGGAGCGTGGGGTGATGGAAGATTCGCCACAGCTTGGCTTCGAGATGGATAAGGCCGCAAAGCCCATCCATGAAGCAGCCAGTGCGTATGCGCGGTTGATCGTCAAATCAGCTGCCGATCCTTACCTTCTAGAGGCTGCGGTCCGGGTCGGCGTCAGCGCTTTTGTCTGGCGATTGCACGATGAGCTGGCAGCTGACTTTGAGCATGAGAGGCTGTTGAAGGCGGCTTCGAGTGAATTGCTCCTCCAGGCGGCGGCATTGTCGAAGGCCATTGAGGGTGGCGTGGACCATGAGCGCTACCGGAAAGCTATGGATGAATTATGGGAAGCGCGCGAAGCAGCGGCTAGGGGTAAGCAAGAAGCACATGGAGAAACAAATGCTTGAGATCAAAAACCTCCATGCCCGCGTGAACCCGGAAGAGGGTGAGGCCAAGGCCATCCTGAAAGGCGTCGACCTGACCGTGCCTGCAGGCGAGGTGCACGCCATCATGGGGCCGAACG
The DNA here is from genome assembly GCF_051859565.1 of Glycocaulis sp. Lineage (GTDB taxonomy): Bacteria > Pseudomonadota > Alphaproteobacteria > Caulobacterales > Maricaulaceae > Glycocaulis. The sequence goes on along the minus strand of NZ_JBHYFK010000004.1, from coordinate 132,844 downwards.
GGTGCGGTAAGTCCACGCTCTCCTACGTGCTGGCGGGCCATGAGGGCTATGAGGTGACGGACGGCTCGGTCAGCTTCCTGGGCGAAGAGATTGGCGAGCTGGAGCCCGAAGAGCGCGCCGCCAAGGGGCTCTTCCTGTCCTTCCAGTACCCGGTGGAAATCCCCGGCGTGCCGACCCTGACTTTCCTCAAAGAAGCCGCGAACGCGCAGCTTAAAGCGCGCGGCGAGGGCGAGATTTCGGCCCCTGACTTCATGAAGCTCGCGCGGGAAAATGCCGCAAAACTAGGTATTTCCAGTGAAATGCTCAAGCGCCCCGTGAATGTCGGTTTCTCGGGCGGCGAGAAAAAGCGCATGGAGATTTTCCAGGCGCTGATGCTGGAGCCCAAATTCCTCATCCTGGATGAGACCGATTCCGGGCTCGATATCGACGCGCTGCGCGTGGTGGCCGATGGCGTGAATGCGCTGCGCTCTCCGGAGCGCTCCATGCTGGTCATCACCCACTATCAGCGCCTGCTGGAATACCTCAAACCCGACGTCGTTCACGTGATGGCGAATGGCCGCATCGTGGAGACGGGCGGGCCGGAGCTCGCGCTGGAGCTTGAAGCCGAAGGCTATGAGAAATTCACCGGAGCGGCAGCCTGATGGGCGTAATCGCGCAACTTTCCGCGTTTGAAGCGGCGCTGGCGGCCAGCCTGCCCACGGGCGAGCTGCGCGCTGCGCTGGAAACGGGCGGCCTGCCGCACCGGCGGGTGGAGGCGTGGAAATGGTCTGATCTGCGCGCCGCGCTCGCCAAGGCACCTGCCGGGGCCGGCACGCTCTTTGTCAACGCTTCACGCAAGGCGGACGAGATTGCGAGACTGGACCCTCAGCCGGACCTGCTCATGCCCCGCCTCGCGGCGGGTCTGACAGATGGCTGCCCGGTCTATGAGCTGAACGACGGCGAAAGCCTGTCGCTGGAATTTGAGGGCGGCGAGGGCGCGGCCCACCATATCGCGGCGGTGAACGTGCCTGCAGGCGTCAGCGCGACGCTGCATGAGCGCTACCAAGTGGCGGCGGGCGGATTTGCCAATATCGCCCTGCGTATCGTGCTGGGCGAGGGCGCGGCGCTGACCCGGATTGTCGAGCAGGACGCCTCTCCTGACGGCGTGCTGGTAGTCACCAGCGGCATTGATCTGTCGCCGCGCGCAAAAATGTACCAGACGACGCTCGGCTTCGGCGCGAAGCTCGCCCGGCTGGAAACCCATGTCAGCCATGCGGGCGAGGGCGCGGAGCTTCAGCTTGGCGGCTCGTATCTGGTGGCCTCGGGCCTCCATCTCGACCAGACCGGCATTGTGCGCCACACCGGCCCGAATGGCGCGACGCGCGAGCTGTTCAAGGGCGCAGCGGCCAAGCGCGGGCGCGGCGTCTTCCAGGGCAAGATCCATGTCGAGCAGGCCGCCCAGAAGACCGACGCGCAGATGAACCATCGCGGGCTGCTGCTGGCTGATGGCGCGGAGATTTACGCCAAGCCGGAGCTGGAGATTTACGCTGACGATGTGGTCTGTGCGCACGGCAATGCGCTCGGCGCGGTGGATGAGGAGGCTCTGTTCTACATGCGCCAGCGCGGGCTTTCCGAGCCGCGTGCGCGCGCCGTGCTGACGCGCAGCTTCCTGGCTGAGCCGCTGGACGCCATCGAGGACGAGGCCGTACGCGATGCCCTGCTGTCCAGGCTCGACGCAGCTTTGGAGGCGGTATCGTGAGCGCGCTCGCCCGCACCGATTCCGGGTTTGATGTGACCGCCATCCGCGCGCAGTTTCCGATCCTGTCGCGCGAGGTTCATGGCAAGCCGCTGGTTTATCTGGACAGCGCCGCCTCCGCGCAGAAGCCGCAAGCGGTGATCGATGCGCTGGGCGATGTCTGGCGCGGCTCCTACGCCAACGTACACCGGGGCCTGCACACGCTCGCCAACGAGACGACCGAAGCGTTCGAGGCGACGCGCGGCAAGCTCGCCGCGTTTCTGGGCGCTGCGCGGACCGAAGACATCGTGCTGACGCGCGGCGCGACCGAGGCGATCAATCTGGTGGCCGCCGGCATCGGCCACAGCCTGAAAGAGGGTGATGAAATCATCCTCAGCCAGATGGAGCACCACTCCAATATCGTGCCGTGGCACTTCCTGCGCGAGCGCAAGGGTGTGGTCATACGCTGGGTTCCGGTGACGGATGAAGGCGCCCTGGATACAGTGGCTTATGAAGCTATCTTCACCTCTCGCACGAAGATGGTGGCGCTCAGCCATATGTCCAACGTGCTCGGCACGAAGAATGACGCGAAGGCGCTGACAGAGATCGCGCACCGCCACGGCGTGCCGATCCTGTTTGACGGCTCGCAGGCGGCTGTGCATGGCCCGGTCGATGTTTCGGCTATCGGGTGTGATTTCTACGTTATCACCGGCCATAAGCTTTACGGGCCGAACGCCACCGGCGCGCTCTATGCGAAGGGTGACTGGCTGGATCGTCTGCCGGCCTTCATGGGCGGCGGCGAGATGATCGCCGAGGTCAGTGAAGAGGGCGTCGTCTATGCCGCGCCGCCGCACAAGTTCGAGGCCGGCACGCCTGCCATCGCCGATGTAATCGCGCTTGGCGCAGCGCTGGACTGGATGCACGCACACGTCACGCCAGAGGCGCTGGCGCACGAACACGCGCTGGCAGAGGCCGCCACGGCGGGGCTTAAAGCCATGGACGGTATCCGCATTCTGGGCGAGGCGCCCGGCAAGGGGCCGATGGTCTCGTTTGTGGTGGAGAATGCTCATGCGCACGACATCGCCCAGCTCATGGACCGCTATGGCGTCGCCGTACGGGCGGGCCATCACTGCGCCCATCCGCTGATGAAGCGCTTTGGCGTTACCGCCAGCGTGCGCGCCAGCTTCGCCGTCTACAACACGCCTGAGGAGGTCGATGCCTTCCTCGACGCCTTGCGCCGCGCGCGCGAGTTCCTCATTTAGGGCTTATGGGAATGAACGATATGTCCAGCACTGCCAGCCCCGCCGCCAGCCGCCAGCGCGATATCATCGATCTGGGCGCTGCGCCTGCGCGCCCTATCGCGCCGGAAACCCCTGCGGACGGTGAGGGGGCGATCCCGGCAGAGGAAATCGCGCGTATCACCGATGATGTGGTCGCCGCGCTCAAGCAGGTGCATGACCCGGAAATCCCGGTCGACATCTATGAGCTGGGCCTGATCTACAAGGTCGATCTGGAAGACGATCGTACGCTGAAGGTGGAGATGACGCTGACCGCGCCTGGCTGCCCGGTGGCTGGCGAGATGCCCGGCTGGGTGCAGGATGCCTGCAATACGGTCGACGGGGTGGAGCGCACGGAAGTGAGCCTCACCTTCGACCCGCCGTGGACGCCGGACCGGATGACCGACGAAGCCCGCCTGCAACTGAATATGCTCTAGGAGCCAATGACATGGTTCGTGAACGCCCCAAACCCGTCACTCTCACCGAAACCGCTGCGGAGCGCGTGCGCGCGCTGATGGCGCGTGAGGGCAAGGGCTTCCTGCGCGTAGGCGTAAAGAATGGCGGCTGCGCGGGCATGGAATACACGATGGACTATGTCGAGGCGCCTGCACCGCTGGACGAGCGGGTGGAAGATCAGGGCGTGGAGATCGTCATCGATTCCAAGGCGATCCTCTTCCTGCTCGGAAGCCAGATTGACTATGAAGTGACCCCGCTACACGCCAAATTCGTGTTCCGTAATCCCAACCAGACCGATGCGTGCGGGTGTGGCGAAAGCGTCACCATTATTCCTGTGGCTAGCGCCGTTTAGGCAACTTGCGTGCGCTGTCGCGGGTTTATAAACCCGGTGGCTGAATTTCGGGGGCTTGCATGCAACTTTTCTATTCGCCGACATCGCCTTACGCCCGTAAATGCCGGGCGTTGATCATCGAGAAGAGCCTCGAAAGCAAGATCGAACTGGTCGAAGTGTCGCCGCTGGATGATCCGGCGGCGTTGCACGCGGCCAATCCGCTTGGCAAGGTGCCGGCCCTGATCCGCAAGAGCGGTCCGGCGTTGATCAACTCCCCGCTGATCTGCGAGTTCATCGACACGCTCAATGATGACCGCTGGATTCCCGCCAATGGTGAGAGCCGCATTCTGGTCCTGCGTCAGCAAGCGGTTGCAGACGGGCTGATGGACCTGACGATCGGCCGGCGGATCGAGAAGAACCGGGACGCAAAGCTGCAATACCCGCTCTGGGTTGAGCGCTGGGAACGGGGCATTGCCCGCACGCTGGAGCAGCTGGATCGTGAGCGTGGCCAGTTTGAGCGGTCGGTGGATCACGGTGCGCTCTCGATTGCCGTGGCGCTTTCCTATCTTGATCTGAGATATGCAGAGCTAGACTGGCGTACGGCTCATCCGGAACTTGGCGCATTTCTGGAGCGCTGGGAGCAGCGTGACAGCATCAGGCTTACCGCTCCTCCAACCAGCGCCTAAAACGCTGCGGCTCCCAGCTGGCGGATGCGTGCCTCAGCTCGTGCCGAGCATAGCCACGCGATCAGGCCCATGAGCGAGAACAATATTCCGGCAAAGGCCGCGATGGAATCCGGCAGCAGGAATGCCAGCGCGATAACGGCAAGGCTCAAACCTGTGGTGCCGAGGCTGAACTCGATCTCGAACCGCGTCCAGCTTCTCTCCTGAGTGGTCAGCTCCAACGCATCGGCGTGCCGCAGGGCGTGCGCGTAAAGCAAGGCGAATACGCCATACACCGCGCCGAAGAACCCGCCATAGATAGCGTAAAGTACCGGCACCTGCGTCAGGGTCAGGACGCCGGTGACCTCCTCGACATTGCCAAACCCGCCCGTGAAATAATTCACGACGAAATCCGTCATGAATTTCAATGGGTAGATGTAGATCAGCACGAGGAAGAGGAGCAGGGCGTTGAGTGCGGTCACGGTGGCGTCGTCCAGCCCGTAACGCCGGAAGAAGACGTGATGGGTCCGCCATATCAGCAGCACCAGCGCAAAGCAGACGGCAATGGATATCGCTCCGCGCCAGAGTCCTACCAGCTCATCGAATGAGGAGGGGATGGACTGCAGCGCCGCCAGGGTCAGCACCAGTGCGAAAATTATGTCGGAGAGGTTCTCCAACCGCGAGACGTTCTCGCCGCGCCACCGGAATTGTGTTTCGCCTGTACGCTGCTGCACCATAGCAAAAATGCACCCCCGGGGACCGAAGATGCATTCTCGTTTGAAACCGCAATTATGGGAAGCAATTTACCGGGGCTGATTACGCCGCCGCCACCCCGGCATTGTCTTGAACATTATCCACTGTGACGCGGTTCCGGCCGGTCTGCTTGGACTTGTAAAGATTACTGTCTGACCGTTCGATGAGGCTCTCCACGGATTCGCCAGACAGGTGTTGGGACACGCCCATGGACACAGTTATGTGGCCGAGGTCCTCATTCGTAGACTTACGCAGGAGCCGTTTGGACTCGACCGTCGCACGGACTTTCTCGGCGACTTCGGCGGCGTCCGCCAAACGTGTCTTCGGCATGACGATGGCAAATTCCTCGCCGCCATAGCGCGCGACGATGTGTGTGTCTTTTGCAAAGCGGGAGAGGCAGGCCGCGACAAAGCGGATGATCTGATCGCCGGTCTGGTGACCCCAGGTGTCGTTGAAGCGTTTGAAGTGGTCGATATCGCACAGCACCAGACAGAAATCGTCACCCTGCAGGTCGGAATCGCGGCGAGCCTTGCGCATGGATTCGTCAAAACGTTTGCGATTGGCCAGGCCCGTCAGGGCATCGGTCATCGCCTCTTCGCGGACCTTTTCGAGATTGCCGCGCAGCTGGTTCACCTCGACGGAGGTTTCCTGCAGGCGGCGCTCCAGCTCCCTTGAACGGCGCTGCATGCGGGCGGTGGCAGAGACCAGGCCCTCCACCATGCGCTTGAAGGTTACCGTGTCTGTGGCGTCGCCCAGCTGGCCAGAGGCACCGGCCAGCGCCTCGCCGTAAGCGGCGGTGTCGCGTTCGGCTGCTTCCAGGGTTTTTACCACGGCCCCGAGTTCCCGGCTCATCGCACCGCCGGTATCAAGAACAGCGTCCTGAATGCGTTTGAACGTGAAATGGCGGTCATAGAGCTCGTCGCAGAGCTCGTCGTCGATCGGCCCGCCCTTGTCCACGGCGCTCTGGAGTGCCTCCGACAGCTCGGGGATGGAGTCAGAGACATAGGCGACCCAGACGGCATAGTTTTGGGGGGTGGGAGCAACTTGGTGCTCGACCATCAGATCCAGCGCGCGGCGCGCCAGATCAAAACCTTCATGTGTTTGCAAGCGACCGTTCACGTGAATTTCCCCATTTTCTCGGACCGACTTCTTCGGACCAATGACTCCCTTGAGAAGGGAGATTAGGGGCGTTTTGGAAAGATGCGGTAAACGCGGTCACCGAATTTTGTATTATTTTCGGGCCTAGCCGAACGCCGAACGCAAGAGGAACTCGGGCACGTGATCGCCAAAGCCGGCCGCTTCAACGTCATCATTCTTGCTCGCGGGCTTTGCCCGTTTGCCTTTTTGTGCATCGTTCGCCGGCGCAGGAGCAGGGGCGTCGGCCGAAGCCTTGGCCGCGGCCTGGTCATCGGGCTTGTCAGCTGCGGGGCGCGTCCGGGAACGGCCGCCCCGGCGTGAACGGGCTGCCTTCACCTCGCCTTCGGAACCGTCCGCCCCGGCGGGCGCGGTAGAGGGCGCCGCAGTGCCATCAAGCACCAGCGTCTCTGGCTCTGACCCGATGAGCTTCACCACATTGGCCAGCGACTTCTTGTCTTCGCCTGTGACAAGCGTGATGGATTCACCCGTCAGGCCGGCGCGGCCGGTGCGCCCGATACGGTGCACATAGTCATCGGCATTGCGCGGGATATCGAAATTGAAGACGTGGCTTACCGCCGGAATATCCAGGCCGCGCGCAGCCACATCGGAGGCCACGAGTATACGTACGGCGCCGGATTTGAAGTCTTCCAGCGTTTTCATGCGCTGCGCCTGCGCCAGATCCCCATGGATCGGCGCCGCAGAGAAGCCGTGACGCTGCAGGGACCGGGCAACGATATCCACATCGCGCTTGCGGTTGCAGAACACGATGCCGTTCTTCACGCCGTCGCGATTGATCGCTGCGCGTAATGCGGCGCGTTTGCCTTTCGGGGAACCGTCAGAAACGCGCACGATGTATTGCTTGATTGTCTCTGCCGTCTGCGCCGGGCGGGATACTTCCACACGCTGCGGGTCTTTCAGGAAGGTGTTCACGATGCGCACGATCTCGTTGGGCATCGTGGCGGAGAAGAACAGCGTCTGGCGGCGCGGCGGCACCAGCGAGAAAATGCGCTCGATATCCGGGATGAAGCCCATGTCCAGCATGCGGTCGGCTTCGTCGACGATCATGATCTCGATGCCCATAAGCATCAGACCACCGCGTTCAAAATGGTCCAGCAGACGGCCGGGCGTCGCGATGAGAATGTCTGCGCCCTTGTCGAGAATCTCTTTTTGCGGCTGGAAGGCCACCCCGCCAATCAGCAGCGCCATGGTCAGCTTGTGGTTCTTCGCGTAGAGGCGGACATTCTGTGCCACCTGGTCGGCGAGTTCGCGCGTCGGGCATAGAATAAGGGAGCGCGGCATGCGTGCACGGGCACGGCCACGCGACAGGCGTTCGATGAGCGGCAGGGTGAAGGAGGCGGTCTTGCCCGTACCCGTCTGGGCAATGCCCAGAACGTCGCGTCCGGTCAATGCCACCGGAATGGCACCGGCCTGAATGGGGGTAGGGGCGGTATAGCCAGCGTCCTTGATGGCTGCCAGCAGGTTCGGGCTCAAGCCCAGATCATCAAAAGTCATGCGCCTCATATCCGCCCCGCCATTATGGCACGGGGCGCGCTATCGTACGTTCGGGCGGATTACGCGGATCGCAAGCCGCTTGCGTCGCGCAACATAGGCGCGCGCCATTGGGTGTCAACGCGTCCTAGCGCAGACGTGATGTATCAGTGCCGCACTGTGGCTTAACGCCCATACCTGCGGCAGCGATTCTCTCTAGTGGCGATAGCCATACTGGCCGTTTGGCACCTGCTCGGCATAGCGCTCTGCCAGACGTGACTGGCGCGAGACCAGGGACTGGTTCTCGCCGTCAATGATGACGGCCACGGGAGCGCTCATCACCTCCAGCGGGTCACCATCCCAGACCACCACATCGCCGGCATAACCCTCTGCGAGGGCCCCATAACGGTCGCCTACGCCGTGGATCTCGGCCGGGGTGATTGTGATGGCGCGGAAGGCATCCTCCCAGCTAGCGCCATTGGCAACCGCATTGCCTGCGTGCTGGGTGATCAGGCGCGGGTTGAAATAGAGGTCTGCGCTGATTGTGGTGTAGGCGGTTTGCACGCCTGCGGCATGCAGGCGGGCAGGGGCGTCCAGGCGTGCCGCAAGCACGTCAAAGCTGGCCGGCAGGTTACGCAAGGGGTCGATGATGACGGGAATGCCCGCTGCAGCGATTTCGTCGGCGACCATCCAGCTTTCCGCCGCGCCGACCAGAATGAAGCGCGCTGACGGATGCTGCTGGGCAAAGCGCAGGGCACGGCGGATGTCGGATGCGCGTTCCACCTGAAGGGCAATCGGGATTTCGCCGCGCACGGCAGACACCAGGGCTGCCGCATCGAAACGGTTGATGGCATCGCCCTCATGGTGGGACATGAAGCGTCCGGGGTAGAAGCGGGCATCCTCAAAGGCTGCGCGCAGATAGGCCCAGGCCGCGTTGCGTGATCCGCCAGCGGTCTGTGCGCCCGATTGCGACAGGTCGATATAGAGGAAGGTGCGGTCGTCAAAGAGCGAATCCGGCCTGCCGGAGCTGTTGGCCAGTGCGCCGCGCCCGCCAATCACGCCGCGTGCAGTGGAGGGGAATACCGCAAAGCGGGTAATCCCCCGGCGGCGGCTGTCCGGGATGTGTCCGCCGGAGGGGTTGAATCCGTCGGCCACATCGATCGCGGCGGTAAAGCTGGCCCCCGGCGCCGACACGTCGGAGGTGGTGCTTTCAAGACCCACCTCAATCAGGCCAAGCTGGGTGTGCGGGTGGAAGATGCCCGGCGTGATCCAGCCGCCATTGGCGTCGATGGTGTCGATGCCGGCGGGAATGGCGATATTCGCGCCAGCGGCCACGATAACGCCGTCGCGGATGAGGACTGAGCCGTTTTCGACAATGCCGGCATCGCTATTGGTCACGACCCGGCCATTGGTGACGGCAATGGTCTGGGCCGAGGCCGCGCCAAGACTGATGGCGGCGAGGGCGGCTGCGGAGATCATGGATTTCAACATCTTACAGCACTCCTTCGCCGGGCTGGCCGAGGGTGAAATCGCGTACGGTGCGCCGGGCCGGGTCTTCGCGGTCAAACATCAGCGCGCCGTCGATATAGACGTGGTCGGCAACGGCGTAGCTGGAGAAGGGATGGGCCGACCAGAGCACGACATCGGCGCGCTTGCCCGCTTCCAGCGAGCCCGTCTCGTCGAAAATGCCAAGCCCGCGTGCGGGGTTCGAGGTGAACCAGGCGACGGCCTCGCCATCTGTGACCTCAATGCCGAGCCGCCGTCCGGCGGCGAGCGCCTTGGCTACCTCCTGATTGAGGCGCTGGATGCCCAGCTGGTCGTCGGAATGGATCATCGCGCACGCGCCTGCGGCGTGAACGAGGGCGAGGTTTTCGTTGATTGAGTCATAGGCTTCCATCTTGAACCCGCCCCAGTCGGCCCACACGGCCGCGCAGACGTCATCTTCGGCCAGCAGATCGCCGATCTTGTAGGCCTCGACCGCGTGATGGAATGTGGTGATGCGGTAGTCGAACTCCCGCGCCATATCGAGCACCAGCGCCATTTCATCAGCGCGGTAGCAGTGCATCTGGATGAGGATTTCGCCTTCCAGAACGCCCATCAGCGTATCCAGCTCCAGATTGCGGGTGGGCGGGGTGGCGTCGGCATCGCCGGCGTCCCAGTAACGCTGCCAGCTGCGGCGGTATTCCACTGCGCGCTGCCAGGCCTCGCGGTATCCGGCCATATTGCCCATGCGCGAACCGGGCGCACGGCCCTGTCCGCCATAGACGCGTTTTGGGTTCTCCCCGCAGGCCATTTTCAACGTGTAGGGGGCATCAGGAAACTTCATGCCCTGCACGGTACGCGAAGGCACATTGCGCAAGGTGATGCCGCGTCCGCCAAAGAGGTTGGCCGAGCCCGGCAGGACATGCAGCGTGGTCACGCCGCCGGCCAGAGCCGCGTCAAAGCCCGGATCCTGAGGCCAGACGCCGTGCTCGGCCCAGACCTCTGCCGTCACCGGGCTGGTGATCTCGTTGCCGTCATTGTGAGCGCTGACACCGGGGGAGGGGTAGACGCCCAGATGGGAGTGGATATCGATGACGCCGGGGGTCACATAGCGCCCGCGCCCGTCAATGATGGTTGCGCCTTCTGGCGCCTCAAGGCCTTCTCCGATACCGGCAATGCGCCCGTCCTGCATGAGGACGTCGTAGTTTTCAAACTCGCCGCCAAGCCCGTCAAACACGGTCGCGCCCTGAATGAGCACCACTTCAGAGGGGAAGGGCGTGTAAGTGGAGGGGTAGGGGTCCGGGTTGAAGCGGACAAGCCCGTCGCCATTGCCAGTGCTGGCGCCGTTGCCGTTCGTGGTCTCGCCAGCATCGCCATTACAGGCGGCAAGACCGAGGGCCGCCAGCCCCGCTAGTGCGCCCGCCATCATCGGCCATAGCGCGCCCTTTTCCCGTGAACCGTGTATCGCCACCGTTCAACCCTCCCCGGATAATTGCGTTGCGGGCACGTTCGCCGGAATCCGCCGCAGGGGGAAGGGGGTTATTGTGTTACATCGCAGGGAGTTGAGCGGATAAACACTACAAATCAATCGCTTCCACGAAGGGCGCGTGTTCCTGGATGTACTGGAAGCGAAGCTCTGCCTTCTTGCCCATCAGGGTTTCAACCAGATCATCGGCCTCCTCGCGGAAGGCGTCATCAATGGTCACGCGCGCGAGTGAGCGCGTCTGCGGGTTCATCGTGGTGGCTTTCAGTTGCGGCGGCGTCATCTCGCCAAGGCCTTTGAAGCGGCCAAGCTCCACGCGCTTGCCCTTGAACTCGCCATTCATAATGGCGTCCTTCTCTGCGTCGTCCTGTGCGTAGAGGGTCTTCGCCCCGACGGTCAGGCGATAGAGGGGCGGCTGGGCCATGAAGAGGCGTCCGCTCTCGATCAGGCCCGGCGTGAAGCGGTAGAAGAAGGTGGCCAGAAGCGCTGCGATATGCGCGCCGTCCACGTCCGCGTCGCACATGATGATGACGCGCTCATAGCGCAGATCATCAAGATCGAACTTCGAGCCCGGACGCGTGCCGAGCGCCAGCATCAGATCGGAGATTTCCTGATTGGCGGCGATCTTGTCCGGGGTTGCCGAGGCAACGTTCAGGATCTTGCCGCGCAAGGGCAGGATGGCTTGCGTCTTGCGGTCGCGCGCCTGCTTGGCCGAGCCGCCGGCGGAATCGCCCTCGACGAGGAAGATTTCGGTCCCGTCGGCGCCGGAGGTGGAACAGTCAGCCAGCTTGCCGGGAAGGCGCAGGCGGCGCGTGGCGCTCTGGCGCTGGACTTCCTTTTCCTTCTTCTTCTTCAGCCGGTCTTCGGCGCGCTCTACCGCCCAGTCAATCAGGCGTGCGGCTTCCTTCGGCCGGGCCGCGAGCCAGTGGTCGAAACGGTCCCGGATGGCATTCTCCACAAGGCGCTGCGCCTCAGGTGTGGAAAGCCGGTCCTTGGTCTGGCCCTGAAATTCAGGGTCTTTGAGGAAGATCGAAACCAGCACACCCGCCCCGCCCATCACATCGTCGGGCGTGATAAGGCCCGCCTTGCGATTGCCCGCCAACTCGGCGTGTGCTTTGAGGCTCTTCGAGAGCGCGGCGCGCAGGCCCGCCTCGTGCGTACCGCCTTGCGGGGTCGGCACGGTGTTGCAGTAGGAGTTGGAAAAACTGTCATGCTCGCCAAATCCGTTGGCGGAGAAGCCTACGGCCCATTCCACCGCGCCCATGCGCCCTTCGGAGCGCTCGACACGGCCTGAGAAGCTTTCGGTGACGAGGGCTGCGCCTTTGACCAGCTCTTCAAGGTGATCGGCCAGCCCGCCGGGGAAGGACAGCACGGCCTCAGGGGGCGTGGCCGTGCCTTCGACCAGCTCAGGCACGCACGACCAGCGTATCTCTACACCCCGGCGCAGGAATGCCTTGGAGCGTGACATGGCAAACAGGCGCGCGGGCTTGAAATGGGCGCGGCTGCCGAAAATCTCGTGATCAGGCTTGAAGCGGATTTTGGTGCCGCGCCGGTTGGGCGCTGCGCCAAGCTTTTCCAGACTGCCGAGCGGCGTGCCGCGCGAGAAACTGAGGCCCCAGAGCGTGCGGTCGCGCGCCACTTCCACTTCGACGCGTTCCGAGAGTGCGTTGACGACGGAGATGCCCACCCCGTGCAGGCCGCCTGCGGTCTGGTAGGCCTTGTCGGAGAACTTGCCGCCTGAGTGCAGCGTGGTCATCACGATTTCCAGCGCCGACTTGCCGGGAAATTTCGGGTGCTCGTCTACGGGAATGCCCCGGCCATTATCGGTAACGGTGACGAAGCCTTCCTCATCAAGACGCACCTCGATCCGGTCGGCGTGCCCTGCCACGGCCTCGTCCATCGCGTTGTCCAGCACTTCGGCGAAGAGGTGATGCAGCGCGCGCTCATCGGTGCCGCCGATATACATGCCCGGCCGCTTGCGCACCGGCTCCAGCCCTTCAAGCACCTCAATGGAGGAGGCGTTGTAGCCCGGCTGCGGCGGTGGTGGCGGAGCAGGGGAGGCTACTGGCGCACGCGGCGCAGAGGGCTCTGCTGCCGCCTTCACGGGCTCAGGCTCTGCACGCGGAGCGGGCGAGGCGGGCTTCGGGGCAGGCGCGCCGCCGCCGAACAGGTCATTTTGCGAATCGTGGGTCATCACCCCTCAACTTGCCCTAGCCGAAACCGATTGGGGAGGGAGCAGGCGCAGGCTGAGGGCAGGTTCAGGCCGTCCCGCGCGCTGCATGATCTGTGATCTGGGCGACAATTTCCGGCCAGTCATCCGGGTGCAGCTCATGGCCAGCGCCTTCCATCATGATCAGCCGGGAGTGAGGGGTGGCACGCGTAATAGCCTGCGCATGAGCCGGGTCGATGACGATGTCATGGTCACCATGAATCACCAGAACCCGAGTACGGATATCATGCGTTCGGTCTGCCCAAGGCGAGGCGCCGTCAAGGTTTGCATGATTAAAACGGCTTAGCAGATTGACGGCGCGGTCAAATTCCGCCCGCGCCAGCTCGGCATAAGCCTGCAGGCGTGGTGGACGCATGCTGGAGCCGGTTACGACGCTTAACCGGGCAAGGAAATCTGTGGCGCTGTCCCGGTCTTGCCAGTCCACCTCGCCGAGCGAATTGAAACAGTCCAGTATTTCTGGCGAGATGGGCCGGGTTTCCACACCGGGGTCACCAAAGATTTCCGAGGCAATGAGTGTGAGCGTGCGCACGCGGTCCGGGTTGCGCAGCGCTATCAGCTGGCTGAGCAGGCCGCCGAGCGACATGCCGGCAATGTGCGCGCTGTCCCAGCCGAAACGGTCCATCACGGCCAGCGCATCGTCCGCCATGTCGTGGATGCTGTAGGCCGCTTGTCCGGGCGGCACGCATGTGGAGCGCCCGGTATCGCGATGATCGAACCGAACGGCGTAAAACCCGGCTTTCGCAAACGCTTCCATCAGCCCGTGGGGCCACCATAGCATCGACGCGGTTGCGCCCATGATTAGGAGGAGCGGTTCACCCTCAGGATCGCCAAAGCCCTGTGCGCAGATTTTAACCGATCCGTTATCTACGAAAATCTCATCTTGCATGGCCCGGTAACTCCAACACCCTGGCTGATGCTCAATGCCTCAGCGAATTCGTCTACCGGAACCAGCGGCTGCTACGTTGGCAGGATCGCAGCTGGCTATCATAGCGGCGGGCATCGGCCTCCACCTGGCTGGCGGCGCGTTGCAGCCAGGCTTTGGAATGGTGCGTGCCGCGATTATAGCCGGTATGACCCTCATGGTAGGCAAAGTAGAGATTGCGCGGATCATCCAGCGAGATGCGTGACAGGCGCTGGCTCATTGAGGCGTACCAGCCGATGAAATCAACCGCGTCGGCGAAGTTCGTCCGGCGGGCAGAGCGGTTGCCGGTCTGTTCGCGATACCAGTCCCATGTGCCGTCGAGCGCCTGGGCATAACCATGTGCCGATGAGGCACGGGGGCCCGGAAGCACGATCAGCCTGCGGGTACGGGGCGGGCGGGCATTGGCGACAAAACTGGATTCGCGGTTCACGAAGGCCAGCTGCGTGCCCTGGGACAGCCCCCAGCGGCGCTCGGCCCGTTCGGTCGCGCGGCGCCAAGCCGGATACTGGGCGAAAATCGAACAGGCGTTCTGCACCTGCGTCGGGGGCGCGCGATGGCTGCAGGCGGCCACGAGAGTTGCCGCCGTCAGAAGCGCAAAGAGAAGGGCCAGACGTATAACCATGGCCAGAGTGTATCCCTCGCCATGGTTAAAAGGCGTTAAACCAGTCTAGAAATTCATCCGCAGGACGAGGCGCAGCACATGGTTCACATACTCGTCGCGATAGTCCGCGTCATAGGCAAAGGTGAATGTGGTGTAGTTAGAACCTGCAGAGAAGCCCAGACCGGCCAGCAGGCCAGCCGATGGCAGTTCTGCAGCGCGAAGCGTGAAGGGTGTGCCATTCTGACCAAACCGGGCCGTTGTCTCGCCTGAGTTGCCTGAGAAATCACCGCGATATCCTACGCGGGCATAGGGCATCCACCAGCTGCCGGAGCGCTGGAACATGCGCGCGACGGTTACCGTGGCCCCGCCTGTCAGTGCGCTGGTCGTGCGGCTGTCGACAAACAGGGCAAGTTCCGGAGCCGTGTTATCGAGCGCGATTTCATTGAAATCGTCTTCCGAAATCGAAAGCCAGGTCAGGGAAGCTTCCGGCCTGACTACCCAATTGCCCAGCGGAATGTCCCGGCCCGCCTGGGCGGAGAGGGAGTAATGCCAGCCGCCCCAGTCAGCAGACGTGGAGCCGGTATAGTTGCCAATACCAATATTACGCTGCGTTTCGAATCGGTTGATGCCGGCCGAAGCGGTGAACGAAGCGTCGATACCGCCAAAGTCGATGGCGGCATAGCCGGACACCTGACCCATCAGCGTGGTCATGGGGTCATGGTTCAGGCCGATCTGTTCGATCTCGCTTGCTGCCCCGGCGAAGCTCACGCCCACGGCATAGAACGGCCCGAGCGGCCGGTCGATACCGACGGCAAGGCCTACCCCGTAACCGCGATAGCCCGGCCCCAGGGCGGAGCCTGTACGGTCAGCGTAATAGCCAAACTCCTGGATCCACAGGCCGGCAAGTTCGGACGGCGACAGGCGGGCATTACGCAGACGGGTCGATAGCGCTCCCGCTGCCGCGTCGTGGGAGGCCAGGGCAAACTGGATCGCGCTAGCCGCGTATTCAGGCAGCAACTGGTCATACGCGTTGTAGAACGCGTCGGCGTCACGGATCGACGCAATGGCGTTGCCCAGCGAACTGACATCTTCAAACAGCGTGAGGGCTGCGTCATAGACCGCCGCGCGGTTCGGGTCGAACCCGATCTGTTCGGCCGTTTTCCGCTCGAGGCTGAGCACCAGCGTATCCGGGTCGTCGGACGCGCGCACCAAGGTTGCCGAATAAAGGAAGGGTGTATCGACAGCCTCAAGAATAACGGATTCGTCGGCGACGGTGAGAGTTCCGGCGGACAGGACTCGATATTCGCGGCTTTGCCCCACCAGCTCGGAAAGCGACACCGACAGTTCGGAGCCGTCTTCAAAGGCAATCTCGCCCGTGGCGATCAGGGCAGCGCTCGACGTGCTGTCACGGTCCAGGACAAGGTTGAGGACGCCGCCGTCGCCGAAGCGCGCTGAAGTGATGTGGGTTTGACCCGTTAGTCCGAGTGCGAGCGTGGCATCTTCAACATCGATCTCCAGTTGCCCGTCACCGCTATTAAGCGATCCATGGAACTCCGCGCCATGAACGATAAGCCGATCGGCGCCAGCACCGAAGTAAACGTTTCCATCCATGCGGCCGGCGGTCAACGATAGTGTGTCATCCCCGGCGCCAAAATATACGTCTCCGATGATGGCAGGGGCATTAGCATCTTCATCTGCAGGAGCGGACTGGCTGATAGTCAGACCGGATGTCATCGTGCGCGCGTCGACTGCGATCAGCGTCGGCGAGTTAGTGGCCTCATAGTTGGTGGTGATAGCCCTGATTCGCCCGGTGTTACTGATGTCGGTGACGGAGTCAGAGGAAATAACGATACCCGTCGCTGCAGATCCACCAACGTTAAGTGTGGCCGTGATGAGGCCCGAATTGTCGATCCGGCCGACGTCACTGCCAGACTCAATACTGAGGGCGATCGCCGTTCCCTCGCCATAGGCCGGGTCCGCAAATCCGTCGTCTTCGTAACCGCGGAAAACCAGCGCCGAAATTGTTCCGGAATTGTTGATACCGGCCATCTGGGCGCCTTCGCCGATGGTGACAGCCTGAGCATGCCCGTCAAACGATGTCGCGGTAGCTGTGCCGGTAATCTGCATTCCCCCTTCGGCGAGAATTACCGCCTGGATATTGCCATTAACATCCCGCCCCGAAATCAGAATCGCACGAGTATCAATTCCATCAAACACGCCTGCTGCATTGACGTTGCCGTCGATCACCAGACCGAAGCCGCGTTCAACTGTAACGATGTCGTCTTCTTCCGCGCCCTCGGAGGTGTCAGGCTCATCGTAGACAACTTCGCCGATCGTGATCGGTCCTGAGGCGTTCTCGCCGGGTCGAATTGTCAGTGCCGGCGCCGAGCCGGTCACCTGAATGCTACCACCGGCCGTGTTTGTTGAAGTGGGGCCCGCGATGAAGACGCCGTCCCGAACGGAACCCGCAATAATGACGGCTGATCCGGCGAGACGCGAGTCCTCTGCGATATCGCCGGCTTCGCGGTCAGCCAGCGCTTCAAATATTGCCTGGCGTGCACGCTCATTGATCCGAAAACCGTTTGAACGCACCTGTCCAGCAATGCTGACACCACCCTCCACATCGCCGGTCACCGATACTGCGTTGGATCCGGCGCCAAGCGTGTTGATCGCACCCCCAGGCAGAACTCTCACATTGCCATCAGTATTGCCTTCGACCGAGACGCCGATCGAGTTTTCGCCGACGACATTCACGCTACCGCCAAATGTGATGTCCCCGTCGATGTCTGATGCAATCCGAACGCCGTAAGAATCCTGGCCGGTGACGTTGATCGCGCCGCCGGTTCCGATGGTTACGTTGCCTACGAAGGCAGCACCGCCCGGAGAGCCGACCAGTATTCCGGTTTTGTCGCGCTCTTCGGTGAGGTTGCCAAATGCCTCATCAAGGGGCTGGTTCCCATTCACCTCGGAGTCCGCCAGCGAAATGCGCCCGTTATGGACGATATCACCGGTACGGCCGCTCTCCGCGAAAATGCCGACGGCTCCATCCCGATTATTGATGGTGATTTCGCTGCCTGACCGCGTTTCCACCGAGTTGTCAGAATCGATGACGACTGCAGGGCCGCTATTGCCCGTCAGCGTGACCCGGCCGCTGGAGGTGATGACGATGTCACCGGCATTGGATGTCCGCACCGGGCTGGTGCGTTCGTTGCTAATCTCCTCATCAGCCCAGACTGGCGATGAACACAGCGCTACAAGCGATGCAGCAGCAAGAAGACGACGGCGCATATAGACCCTCCGGCGGACATTCCCCTCTGGCCCGGCGAGAGCCAGGCGCAGTAAGCCGCGAAGAGTCTTAGACGATGCTTATGCGCCCGTCGACCACTCAGGCGCGCTTGTAATCTTTCCATAACAGTCACGAAAAAGGCCCGCCGGAGAACCGGCGGGCCTGCTTCACTAGAGGACGGGTCTGATCAGACCTTGTAGTAGAGTTCGAACTCGACCGGGTGAGGGTGATGCTCGATCCGGCTGACTTCTTCCATTTTCAGGTCGATGTAAGCATCGATCTGGTCGTCATCCATCACGCCGCCCTTTTTCAGGAAGGCGCGGTCTGCATCGAGGTTTTCCAGCGCCTCGCGCAGGTTGCGGCTGACAGTCGGGATGTCTTTGAGCTCTTCTGGCGGCAGATCGTAGAGATCCTTGTCCATGGCCTCGCCCGGATGGATTTTGTTGGCGATGCCGTCGAGGCCGGCCATCAGAAGGGCCGTAAAGGTCAGGTACGGGTTGCCGGCCGGATCGGGGAAGCGCGCTTCGATACGCTTGCCCTTGGGTGAGCCGACATACGGGATGCGGATGGAGGCCGAGCGGTTGCGCGCCGAGTAGGCGAGCAGGACCGGGGCTTCATAACCCGGCACCAGGCGCTTGTAGGAATTGGTCGTCGGGTTGGCAAAGGCGTTGATGGCGCGCGCGTGCTTGATGATGCCACCGATATAATAAAGGCACATGTCCGAGAGATCGGCATATTTGTCGCCGGCAAAGAGCGGCTTGCCATCCTTCCAGATCGACTGGTGGACGTGCATGCCCGAGCCGTTATCGGCATAGACAGGCTTGGGCATGAAGGTCGCGGTCTTGCCGTAAGACGCGGCCACGTTGTGGACGATGTATTTGTAGAGCTGCATCCGGTCGGCCATCTGCAGCAGGGTGGAGAACTTCATTCCCAGCTCGTGCTGGCTGGGCGCCACCTCGTGGTGATGCTTTTCCGGCTCGAGGCCCAGCTCGCGCATGACGGCGAGCATTTCGGTGCGCATGTCCTGCGCCGAATCGATCGGCGGCAACGGGAAATAGCCGCCCTTCGGGCCGGGACGGTGGCCCAGATTGCCGCCTTCCATCATGGTACCAGAGTTGTAAGGGCCTTCCTCGGAGTCCAGCACGTAACCGGTCTCGTTCTGGGCGGTTTTCCAGCGCACATCGTCAAAGACAAAGAACTCGGCTTCGGGGCCGAAATAGGCGGTGTCGCCTACACCGGCCGAGGCCATATAGGTTTCCGCCTTCTTCGCTGTCGTGCGCGGGTCACGGTTATACGGTTCGCCGGAGACTGGATCATAGACATCGCAGAATACGGCGAGGGTTGGCTCCTGGAAAAACGGATCGATGAACGCGCCCGTGACGTCGGGCTTGAGTACCATGTCGGACTCGTTGATCGCTTTCCAGCCATTGATGGACGAGCCGTCAAACATCTGGCCGTCCTCGAAGAAGTCGGCATCGACCATCGACTTGTCGAAGGTCACATGATGCACCTTGCCCTTCGTGTCGGTGAAGCGCAGGTCCACGTATTCGATATTCTCGTCCTTGATCTTCTTCAGGATCGCGTCTGACATGTCGTCCTCGTTTCAGTGTTGTGCGCCATCAGGCGCTCGGGAATGAAGGGAAGGCGGAGCGCAGCGTCTAAAGCGCGTCGTCGCCGGTTTCTCCGGTGCGGATACGAATGGCGGTCTCGACCGGCATGATGAAAATCTTGCCGTCGCCGATGCGTCCGGTCTGAGCCGCGTTCTGGATGGCTTCGACGGCAGCATCCACGCGGCTATCGGGAATCACCAGTTCGATCTTTATCTTCGGCAGGAAGTCGACCACGTATTCCGCGCCCCGATAGAGCTCGGTATGGCCTTTCTGCCGTCCGAAGCCCTTGGCTTCGGTCACTGTAAGGCCTTGCAGTCCGATTTCCTGAAGGGCTTCCTTCACGTCATCGAGCTTGAAAGGCTTTATGATCGCTTCGATCTTCTTCATGAAGCAGGTCTCCTTGATGGGGACACGCATAGCCAAGCCATGACGCGTCTCAAGCCAATCTGACCGAAGTGGCATGACGTCCAGAGTGGCTGCCCGGAGGTGAGGCACGAATGTTCAAGGATGGAGCAATGGGCCTGCCGGGCCCTGAAGTGCTCGACTGCGCCGGGATGGCGCGGGCGGATGCGTTTGCGGTTCGCCAGGGTGTGGCTTCGCTGACATTGATGGAGCGCGCTGGAGCAGGTGTGGCGCAAGCCATTATGGCGCGGTGGGCGCCACGCCCCGCGGCGATCCTGTGCGGTCCGGGAAATAATGGCGGCGACGGGTATGTCGTCGCGCGCCTGCTGGCGGAGCAGGGCTGGGCCGTGGACGTATTTTCGCTGGGCGATACCGCAGGGTTGAAAGGCGATGCCGCGCATATGGCACGCCTTTGGACGGGTGCGGTCCAGCCACTGGATTCATTCAAGGCGGAGCGCTTCGCTCTGGTCGTCGATGCTCTGTTCGGTTCGGGTCTCTCAAGGCCGCTGGAGGGCGTGCCCCTGGAGGCCTCCAGAAGCCTCGCTGAGAGCGATTGCGCGGTTGTTGCGGTGGATGTGCCCAGCGGCGCTCACGGCGATTATGGCGCCGTTGAGGGGCTGTGTGTCGAGGCTGATCTGACGGTGACGTTTCACCGGCTGAAAGCCGCCCATCTCTTCCACCCGGCGCGTGCTGCCTGCGGCGAGATCATCGTTGTCGACATTGGTATCCCGGATGCCTGGCGGGAGGATACAGGCGCTCTGCCGGAAATCGTGCAACTGCAGCGCGTCATTCTGCCGGATGCGGCGCATGACAGCGGGGCGCACAAGCACGGCAAGGGCCGGCTGTGCGTGCTGGCAGGGCCGCCGGGGGCAACGGGGGCTGCGCGGCTTTCTGCCATGGCGGGGCTGAAAGCCGGGGCAGGGCTGGTCACGCTGCTCTGCCCGCCCGCCTCGCTGATGGAAGTGGCCAGTGCCAGCCTCGCCGTGATGACGAAATCCATCCGCGAGGAGGATTTCGCCGATACCTTGAGGCTTCACCGCGCCAGCGCGCTGGTGATCGGGCCGGGGGCGGGGCTGAACGAGACACTGAAAGCGCGCGTGCTGGCAGCGCTCGCCACCGGGATTCAGTCCGTGCTCGATGCCGATGCCTTGAGCGTGTTCGCTAATGACCCGAAAGCGCTGTTCGCGGCCCTGCATGAGCGGGCCGTGCTGACACCGCATGCGGGAGAATTTGCGCGGCTGTTCCCGGACATTGCCGGGCGGCCACGGAGTCGTCCGATTGAGGCCGTCCAGGAGGCCGCACGGCGAGCGGGCGCCATCGTGCTTCTCAAAGGCCCGGCGACCCTGATCGCGCACCCTGATGGCCGCGCAGCGGTGAATGTCCACGCCAGCGGACGCCTCGCGACGGCAGGCAGCGGCGATGTGCTGGCCGGAGTTATCGGCGCTCTGATGGCGCAAGGGGTAGCGCCTTTCGAGGCCGCGCGGTCAGCCGCCTTCCTGCATGGTGAGGCGGGCTATCACCTGCCGCCGGGCGGTACGGCAGAAGACCTGCTGGATGTGCTTCCGGCAGCACTGGAAAGCCTTGGGCGCGAGCAGGCGCGCCTTGCAGCGCTTGCTCGCCTGAAGCGCTAGCCGAGCCGGTTCTGCCCGGCTATAGCCTTTAACCAAGCCCGTCAGCCTGATTTGCCGATCTGAAAGTGTATCCCATGCCCGAAATGAGCCCGCCAGACACGTCCAGCTCGCGTACCGATGAGGATGCACTGGCGTTCCACCGTCAGGATCCGCCGGGCAAGCTGGCGCTGGCACCGACCAAGCCCATGGCGACGCAGCGTGATCTGGCTCTGGCTTACAGTCCCGGCGTGGCCGCGCCCGTGCGCGCGATCGCGGCCGATCCTGACGCCGTCTACGACTATACTTCGAAGGGCAATATGGTCGCTGTTGTGTCCAACGGCACGGCGATTCTGGGCCTTGGCAATCTGGGGCCGCGCGCCTCCAAGCCGGTGATGGAAGGCAAGGCTGTCCTGTTCAAGCGCTTTGCCGATATCGACGCCTTCGATATCGAGATCGACTACGAGGATCCCGAGAAGTTTATCGACTGTGTGGCGGGGTTTGGCGACAGTTTTGGCGGCATAAACCTGGAAGACATAAAGTCTCCCGAATGCTTTGAAATCGAAGCGAAATTGCGTGATCGGCTGGCAATTCCGGTGTTCCACGACGATCAGCACGGCACCGCCATTATCGCGGCTGCGGGACTGATGAATGCCTGCCACCTGACCAACCGGAAGTTTGAAGACATCAAGGTGGTGCTGATCGGGGCCGGGGCGGCGGGTCTATCCGTTCTCGAACTCATCAAGTCGCTCGGCGTGCAGAACGATCATGTCACCATTATCGACGTGAACGGTGTGGTCCATACCGGCCGGAACGATCTGCATCCCCGTCTGGCCTCGCATGCCCGTGAGACGGACATGCGCACGCTCGATGAGGCAATGGTCGACGCCGACGTGATGCTGGGCCTGTCGGCGGGCGGCATTGTCAGCCAGGCAATGGTCAAGTCCATGGCGGCTGACCCGATCATTTTCGCCATGGCCAATCCGACACCGGAGATCATGCCCGATCTCATCAAGCAGGTGCGCTCGGATGCGATCATCGCTACGGGCCGGTCTGATTTTCCCAATCAGGTCAATAATGTGCTGGGCTTTCCTTACATCTTCCGTGGCGCGCTCGACGTGCGTGCCACGACGATCAATGAGGAGATGAAGCTGGCTGCGGCGCGGGCGCTGGCTGACCTTGCCCGCACCGATGTGCCCGACGAGGTGGCGCGTGCCAATCGCTCCGCCCGCCTCAGCTTTGGACGTGATTACATCATCCCGTCACCCTTTGATCCGCGCCTGATTTCGTTTGTACCGCCCTATATCGCCAAGGCGGCGGTGGATAGCGGTGTCGCCCGCCTGCCCATGCCCGAAGAGGGCTCAGGCTATCGTGCGCGGCTGGCGCGCAGGCTCGATCCGACCGCCGCCCTGCAACAGCATATCACCGAAGTCATCAAGGCAGAGCCCAAGCGCATCGTGTTCGCCGAAGGCGAGGAGCCGAGCGTGATCCGTGCTGCCGCCGCTTTCCAGGCGCAGGGGCTAGGCACGCCGGTACTGGTTGCGCGCGAGAAAATCGCCGAAGCCAATATGAAGGAGCTGGGCATTGATCCCGGCTCGCTGGAGATCTGGAACGCACGTCTGTCTGACCAAAATCCGGACTATGTGGACTTCCTGTATGAGCGCCTGCAGCGCCGGGGCTATCTGCGCCGGGACGTGCAGCGCCTCGTCAATAATGACCGCAACGTCTTCTCCGCCTGCATGCTGCGCTTTGGCGATGCGCAGGGTATGGTGACCGGCGTCACCCGCCACTTCATGAACACGCTGTCCGATATACGCCTCGTTCTGGACGAGGCGCCCGGAGGCCGGCTTATCGGCCTGTCTCTGGCGATCAGCCGGGGCCGGACCGTGGTTATAGCCGACACCAACGTTACCGAATTTCCCGAAGCCCCCGAACTGGCCGACATCGCCGTTGGCGCCGCTGCTGCTGCCCGCAAGTTGGGCCTAACCCCGCGTGTGGCGTTCCTGTCCTACTCCACCTTCGGGAACCCGCCGGGCATCCGTACCGAAAAAATCCAGAGCGCGGTACGCGTTCTGGACGCGCGCGGCGTGGACTTCGAGTATGAGGGAGAGATGGCGGCGGATGTGGCCCTGAACCCCGATCATCACGAAGCCTACAGCTTCTCGCGCCTGTCGGGCGCCGCGAACGTATTGGTCATGCCGGCCGTCCACTCCGCCTCGATCGCTACCCGCCTGTTGAAAGCCACGGGCGGGGCAACCGTGATCGAGGGCCTGCTCGTGGGTCTGGAAAAATCGGTGCAGATTGCGCGGCTGGGATCGCCGGTATCCGACATCGTAAACCTTGCCGGCATGGCGAGTTTCGACCTTACCCACAGGCCGTGACAAAGATTTCACGAACTGCCACTGGCGGGGGAGGCCGGACGCGCCTAAATGTGAGAGCCATTCTTAAAAGGCCGGTTCTTCCTGCATGTCCCAGAAACGCAATGCCCGCGACCTGACGCAAGGGCCGGTCTTCGGCCATCTCATGCGGATGGTCATCCCCATGAGCTTTGGCATTGTCGCCATGATGCTGGTCGGCATTGTCGATGCCTACTGGGTGGGCCGCCTGGGTACGGTGCAGCAGGCCGCCGTGCAGTTCGTGTTTCCCGTTTCCATGGCGGTGATGAGTATCGCCATCGGTCTGGGAGCAGGGGCGGTATCCGTGGTGGCGCGCGCTGCCGGGCGCGGTGACGGCGAACGCACAAAACGTGTAGCGACCGACGCCGTGCTTCTGGCGCTGGTCATAACCGCCATCACTTCGGCCATCGGCATCGCCCTGATTGACCCGCTCTTCCGGCTGATGGGCGCGAGCGAGGCGATGATGCCCTTCGTGCGCGAATACATGGTCATCTGGTTTGCCGGCATCATCTTCATGGTCGGCCCGATGATCGCCAGCAATATTCTGCGTGCGCTGGGCGATGCGATCCTGCCAAGCATCATCATGATTATCGCCGCCGTGCTGAACATGATCCTCGACCCGATCCTGATATTCGGTCTGGGGCCGATACCGGCCATGGAGGTCCAGGGTGCGGCGCTGGCCACCCTGATTTCCAACCTGGTGGTCTTCGTGGTGGCGATGGGCATCATGATTTTCCGCGAGAAGATCATGGATCTGTCCTGGCCGGGCTTTTCCGAGATCGCATGGAACTGGGGCGAGATCGCACGCATTGGCGCGCCTGCAGCCGGCTCCAACATGATCAACCCGATGGCGATGACGTTTGTATTCGCCGCCGCTGCACAATTTGGCGAGCCGGTGGTGGCCGGGTTTGGCGTGGCCGGGCGGCTGGAAGCGCTGGCCCTGATCCCGCTTTTTGCGCTGTCCGGTTCGATTGGACCCATTACGGGCCAGAATGGCGGGGCCGGTCATATCGAGCGCGTGCGCGAGGCCTTCCGCTCCGCCTTCCTGTTCTGTGCAGGCTGGGGTGTGGCGATGGCGGCCGTGCTTGCCGTGCTGGCCTATCCGCTGTCCTGGCTGTTCCTGCCGTCTGAGGAGGCGCAGGCCATGGCCCGGCTGACCTGGTGGATCGCGCCGGTGACCATGGGCGGCTATGGAATCGCCATGGCCGCTGCCGCCGGATTCAACGGGCTGGGCCGTCCGCTGCTGGGGGTAGGGATCAATCTGATGCGCTGTTTCGTGCTCTTGGTGCCGCTGGTCTGGCTGGGAGCGGCGCAGTTCGGACCTGCAGGCATGATAAGCGGCTATGCGCTGGCGAATGTGCTGGCGGGCGCCATTACCGCTTTTCTGGTGCTGCGCTATGCGCCGATGACCGCGATTGAGAGCAAGGCCCGGCCCGTTGTGCCGCCGACGCAGGCGGCAAGGGCCGGGGTGCCGGTCAAGCCCGCCGAGTGATCAGGCGTTGATGATATTGGCGCGCCGCTGGACGGCGGTTGTCGACCAGATCAGCGCCACCACCCAGCCAATCACCGTCCAGCCGAGCAGCAGGTTCGTCAGGAAGATGGCAAAGCCGTTGTGATGACCGCGCGCGAGTGCGACGATCGTGGGCAGGAAGTGACCAACCAGAAGAAGAACGAGGATTTCCATTTGCGGGCTCCTTTTATCGATTTTCGATAAAGGTAGTGCGTTTCGCGGAGACCGCAAGTGACAGGTTGGTAATTTTACTGAGCCGGTTTGGTGGGACCACAAGTTTTCTCCCCCCGTTTACGGGGGGAGTGCCGCGAAGCGGCGAGGGGGGGGATTGTTGAGAAAGATTTCCCCCCCTCCGGTCCTTCGGACCACCTCCCCCGTAAACGGGGGAGGAAAACACTGGCCCCGAATGACGAGAGTAGGGCAGACCTAACCCGCGTCGGGGAATTGATAGTCCTTGTAGATCTCCCGCAGGCGGGTTTTCAGGATCTTGCCGGTCGCGCCAATCGGCATTTCGTCGATGAACTCGATCCCGTCCGGCACCCACCATTTGGGCAGGCGTTCGGCGAGGAATTCCTGAATGGCCTCGGCTGTGGGCGTGGTGTGCGGCTTGGGCTGGATAACCAGCAGCGGGCGCTCCTGCCATTTGGGGTGCGGCATGCCGACGGCGGCTGCCATCATCACGTCCGGGTGGCCCATGGCCACGTTTTCCAGATCAATGGAGCTGATCCACTCGCCGCCGGACTTGATGACGTCCTTCGAGCGATCGGTGATCGTCATGTAGCCATCGTCATCGAGATAGCCGACATCGCCGGTGCGGAACCAGCCATCATCGGTGAAGGCCTCGGCGCCGGCGCCCCGGAAATAGCTGTCGATGATCCAGGGCCCCCGCACCTGGATATGGCCCGATGATTTGCCATCGCGCGGCAGCACATTGTCATCATCATCCACGGCGCGCATTTCCACGCCATAGATCAGCCGTCCCTGTTTCAGCTTGATCTTGATCTTCTCGTCATCGGAGAGGTCATCGTGCTTGGGCAGGAGCTTGCCGACCGTGCCCAGCGGGCTCATCTCGGTCATGCCCCAGCCCTGCTGCATGTCCACGCCATATTCGTCCTGATAGGCGCGAAGCAGCGCTTCAGGCATGGCAGAGCCGCCCATCAGCACGTTCTCCACGCTGTCGATACGCTTGCCGCTCTCGCGCAGATACTGCAGCAGGCCGAGCCAGACGGTCGGGACGCCGAGTACCTGTGTAACCTGCTCGCTTTCAATCAGCTCTTGCAGGGATTTGCCGTCCAGCTGCGCACCCGGCATGACCAGCTTGCCGCCGCCCATGGCCGCCGCATACGGTACGCCCCAGGCATTGACGTGGAACATGGGAACGACCGGCATGATCGTGCCGCGTGAGCCGACGCCCAGCACGTCCTGTCCCAGACACGCCATGGCATGCAGAACGGTAGAGCGGTGAGAATAGAGCGCGCCCTTGGGATCGCCCGTCGTGCCGGAGGTGTAGCACAGGCCAGCTGCGAGATTTTCATCAAACTCCGGCCAGTCATAGTCTGGCGAGGCACTTTTCAGCAGGTCTTCGTATGCATCGCATCTGGTGGCCGTTTTCGGCGCGTGCGCGCTGTCCGTCATCACGATGAAGCGTTTGACGGTTTTGCACTTTTTGGCGATGGCATCGATGATGGGCGCAAACGATACATCGAAGAAGACATGCTTGGCCTTGGCGTGGTCGAGCATCCAGGCGATCTGGTCGGGCGCAAGACGCGGATTGACCGTGTGGACAACCGCCCCGACGCCCGATACCGCGTAATACAGCTCCAGATGGCGGTGCGTATTCCAGGCAATGGTGGACACCCGGTCGCCAGATTTCACTTTCAGCGGGCCGGTCAGCACGTTGGCGAGGCGCTTGGCGCGAGCGTGGCAGTCTTTCCAGCCATAGCGGTGAATCTCGCCCGTGTCGGGCAGCCGGCTCACGATCTCGCGGCCCCCGTGATTGTCGGCTGCATGCTGTAGAATGCCAGAAATCATCAGCTGGCGATTCATCATCTGTCCACGCAACATGGCGCTTGTCCTCCCGCTCGGATGTTACCGGCCATTCACTGGCAGAGCATTTGCCCGCCTGCCTGGCCCGTTGTTTGAAGTTGCCGGTATCAAAGGCGCGCCCGCGCTGCGATGCAATACCTTTTGCGCAACTTGCTTGCAGCAGATATGGCCGTGATGCAGCAAGCGGCCCGTGCGCGGAGGAGAGAGCATGCATCTACCCGGCTTCAGTGATGTCCTGCAGGCGGCGGCGCGCCTTGAAGGGCTGGTGGTGCGCACGCCCTTGCTGTGGGGGCCGGCGCTGGACGAGGCTGCCGGCGGGCGTGTGCTGGTGAAGGCCGAATGCCTGCAGCGCACGGGCTCGTTCAAGTTTCGCGGCGCGTATAATGCGATCTCGCTGATCCCTGACGCCGACCGGGCCAAGGGCGTTGTCGCCTTCTCGTCCGGCAATCATGCGCAAGGCATTGCCGACGCGGCAAAGCTGTTTGGCATCCCGGCCACTATCGTGATGCCCGCCGATGCACCGTCGATTAAGGCCGAGGGCGTGCGGGCGAGGGGTGGACACGTCGTCACCTATGACCGCGCCAGCGAGGACCGCGAGGCAATCTCCCGGCGTCTGTGCGATGAGACCGGGGCCACGCTGATACCGTCCTTCGACCATTTCGGTGTCATTGCCGGGCAGGGCACGTGCGGGCTGGAGATCACACACCAGCTTGAAGAGCGTGGCGAGACGGCAGATCAGCTCGTCTGCTGCGTGGGCGGGGGCGGTTTGCTGGCCGGGATCAATCTGGCGCTAGCGGAGAAAGCGCCGGACATCGACGTTTATGGCGCGGAGCCGGAAGGCTTTGACGATCATGCCCGCTCGCTCATCTCCGGTCAGCGTGAGAGCAATCTGCGGTCATCGGGATCATTGCAGGACGCGCTCCTTTCGCACGCGCCGGGCGAGATGACCTTTCCGATCAACCAGCCTCGCGTGAAGGGCGTTGGCGTGGTCAGCGATGAGGAGGCCATGGCTGCCATCGCTTTTGCCTGGCAGCACCTCAAGATCGTGCTGGAGCCGGGCGGGGCGTGTGCGCTGGCCGCCGTGCTGTCGGGCAGGATAGACGCAAAGGGCAAGACGACCGTGGTGGTCGCTACCGGCGGCAATGTGGATGCAGGTGTGTTTGGACGTGCGATAGGCGTACACTCCTAACAACCGGTAGCGGCACTTTTCTTCTTCGTTCCCGCGCAGGCGGGAACCCAGAGCCGCTCGGCACCGACATAGCCCTACGAGCTCTGGATCCCCGCCTGCGCGGGGTTGACGATTGGAGTGATCTGGCGAGCTTGCGGCAGAAAGCGTCCTAAGTACCGCCATCCTCGCCGTCGACGTCCGGCATCGGCGCCATGCCCAGCTCTTCACGGGCAGCAGCGTCTGCTGCCTCGATCTCGGCCAGCTGTTCGTCGGAGAGGTGCGGCAAGATACGGCGCAGGCCAGCGCCAGCCCCGACCATGTCGCGTTCAATGGCCAGTGGCACGGCGGTGTGTCCGGCCCGGCGGGCGCGATAGACCTGCAAATTCTCGATCACGCGCTGCACATAATTGCGGGTCTCGGCAAACGGCAGGCTTTCCACCCAGTCAATCGGGTCAATCGCGCCAAAGCGCGGATCGCCATATTCCTGCACCCAGCGGCGCACGCGCCCACCGCCCGCATTATAGGCTGCCAGCGCCATCACCAGTGAACCGTCATAATCATCGACGACCTCCTGCAGATGGGCCATGCCAAGGCGCATATTGTAGTCAGGGTCGTCGGTCAGCCATTCAAACTCGTAAGGCAGGCCGAGCTGACGGGCAGTCTGACGGGCCGTGGCCGGCATCATCTGCATCATGCCGCGCGCGCCTGCGCCGCTGACGGCGCGGGCATCAAATTCGGTTTCCTGCCGGATCACCGAAAGGGTAAGCGCCGGATCTGCCCTCACGGGCGCGTCTGCGGGCACATCAATGACCGGGTAGGCCCGCTCGGCAAGGATCATGCCTTGCATGCGGCCAGCCTTTGCCGCCCGCACCGATTCCCGGAGCCTCAGATAGTCCAGCGCGATGTCGGCCAGCATTGCCTGCTCGGCCGGTGTTTCCATGCGACCTTCCAGATGGGCGGCAA
The DNA here is from genome assembly GCF_051859565.1 of Glycocaulis sp. GTDB lineage: Bacteria > Pseudomonadota > Alphaproteobacteria > Caulobacterales > Maricaulaceae > Glycocaulis. The sequence continues at coordinate 103,320 of NZ_JBHYFK010000004.1, read as the reverse complement.
AGGTGCGGAACAGGAAGGTCTGGTTCAGCTCGCCCAGCATGCGCAAGGCCAGCACCTGGTCACGGTTATTGAAGGCTGCGCGGTCCGCCTCGGTGATGACCGGGTCGGCCGGAAGGTCCAGCTCCGCCGCGGCGCCACCCAGCGCCAGAATGGCCAGCTGGCCGTAATAGGTGGTGGCGTGCTGGGCAGCCGCCATGAAGCGGTCACGAGCCAGCACGGCATTGCCAGCGGCCTCCGCAGCGCGCCCTTGCCAGTATTTGGCCCGGCCTAGCGAAACCGGCGTGGTCACGCCTGCCTCCAGCCGGTTGAAGTGGGCCAGTGCGTCCTCCGGCCGGTTCAGATGTACCAGAGCCAGCCAGCCAGCCAGAAATTCGGCATCGGCGAAAGCGACCCCGGCACTCATCCCGTTCGATGCGGCGAGCTGGTAGGCGGTATCGTGGTCGTTTGACCGCATCAGATCCAGAATGATCAGCTTGCGCTCGCTCCACATCGATTCCAGCGCAGTGGTGTTGGTATGGGCGTCCGGCAGTTCGAGTGCCAGCTGCAGGGCGCCATCGGCATTGCCTCCCCGCCGCCGCCAGCGCGTCCGCTCGAATACAAGCCCGGGATCGTTCTGCAGGCTGGGCGGGACAGCGTTCACGGCGCCGTCAACGCCAGTGCCGCGGGCAGCGAGCCTTATGCGGGCATCAGCAACGCGGCGTTCGCCGGCGCCAAGCTGGGGCAGCAGGGCACTGGCCAGGCTGCGCTGACCGGCCCAGAGCAGGAAGTCCACCCGTTCGGCATGGTCTGCAGCCGTCAGGAAATCGCCATGGCGGCGCAGGACCTGGCTCTGATAGGTCTGGCGCAGGGACTGGGTCCGCCAGGCTTCACGTATCTGCTCACGGCCCTCATCAGTGCGGCCAAGGGCGATCAGCGCTTCGCCCCAGGCGATGCGGCCCTCTCCGGTGAGCGGTTCACGCTGCGCGAACCAGCTGGCCGTCAGGTCCGGGCCAAGGCCGGCGTCGGCCAGCTTCCATTCCGCCTCGCGCTGGATCGCCGCCTGACGCGGCCAGCCGTCCAGCGCCTCGAGCGCCATGTGCAGCTCGGAGAAGATCGCGCGCGCGTCCGAGGACGCCAGCCGCCACAGGAGGAGGTTCTGGGCGACCGGGTGGCTGATATTGAACCGGGCCTCGCGCACGAAGGTCCAGTCACCGGAATCGGCGGCCCGCAGTGCCCGGCGCAGAAGATCAAAATCGGCATCGTTCAGAATGGCGGAGTGATTGGCCATGGGCGGTTTCAGCCGCGGCACCGGGACATCGCCAAAGGCGGGGGCGCTCAGCGCTGAGACTGACAGGGCGAGCAGGGCGGCACGCAACAGCATGGGGGCAAACTCCTGGCGGCAGGCAGATCTACAGACTCGTCGAATGCGCGCGCACTGTCCACAGCGATTGCAGCGTCTTGGCGCTTGACGTTGCAATCGATATGGTCCGCGCCCATTTGCGTTCGCGCACCAATCTCACAAGGCTATGCAAACCATGTTCCGCGGCTCTTTTACGGCACTCATCACCCCTTTCAGCAGTGGCCAGGTTGATACCGCCGCGCTGAAACGTGTGGTGGAGCACCAGATAAAGGCGGGCACCCATGGCCTGGTTCCGGTCGGCACCACGGGCGAATGCGTAACGCTGAGTGATGACGAGCATCGTCATGTGGTCGAGACGGTTATCGCCACGGCGGCAGGCCGGGTGCCGGTTATCGCTGGCGCGGGGTCAAACAATACCGCCCGCGCAATCGAGCTGGCGCGCTTTGCCAAGAGTGCAGGCGCTGACGCTGTTCTGGTCGCTGCGCCCTATTACAACAAGCCCTCGCAAGAAGGGCTGGCGTCGCATTATCTCGCCATCGCCGATGCGGTGGAAGTTCCGCTCTTTGTCTACAATGTGCCCGGCCGGTCGATCGTGGATGTCTCGGTAGAGACCATGGCACGCGTCGCGAAACATCCTAATGTGATCGGGGTCAAGGACGCGACGGGCGATATTGCCCGCGTGACGCAGCATCGCCGCGCCATTGGCGCTGAGTTCATCCAGCTCTCCGGGGAAGATGCCAGCGCGCTGGGTTATAACGCGCATGGCGGCGTGGGCGTGATCTCGGTGTCGTCGAATGTGGCGCCCGCCCTGTGCGCCGCTTTCCAGAATGCAACACTGGACGGGCGCTGGGAGGAGGCGCGCGATCTCAATGACCGCCTGCAACCGCTCCATGAGGTGTTGTTCGCCTATTCCAGCCCGTCGCCTGCAAAATACGCGGCGAGCCTTCTGGGCCTGTGCTCTGCCGAGGTGCGCCTGCCGCTGGTAGAGTGCCCCGACGCAGTGAAGGACCGGATCAGAACGGTCCTCAAAGAGTTGTCGCAGATATGAGCAAAAGCGATGATAACGGGCTGATTGCCGTCAACCGGCGTGCGCGCTTCGATTACGAGATCGAGGATACGATGGAGGCTGGCCTGATGCTGGTCGGCACCGAGGTGAAATCCCTGCGTCAGGGCCGGGCCAATATTGCTGAAGCCTATGTCAGCGTGGAGCGCGATGGCGCGCTCTACCTGATCAATGCCGATTTTCCCCCTTACGAGGGCGGCAACCGCTTCAATCACGAGCCGCGCCGTCATCGCAAGCTGCTGCTTCACAAGAAGCAGATGGCCCAGCTGGCCGGCGCGGTGCAGCGCGAGGGACGTACCATCATCCCCTTGCGGCTCTATTTCAATGACCGGGGGCTTGCCAAGCTCCTGATCGGCCTCGCCAAGGGCAAGAAGACGGTCGACAAGCGCGAGACCATCAAGGAGCGTGAGTGGAACCGTTCCAAGGCGCGCCTGATGAAGGATTTCGGCTAAAGCCGCGCCTTGGCCTTCTCGAACACGGCGTGGAACATGGGCTCGGTCAGCCGGCCCGTGTTCGTGTTGTAGCGTGAGCAATGATAGCTATCGATGAGGGTGAGGGGGCCTTGCGGTCCATCAACCTCATGCTCTGCCCCGTGGGCGAAGGTGAACGCTGCTGGTCGCCGGCCCAGCGCGCGCAGCGTGTTCTCATGCGCGATACGCCCCAGAGCGATCATCACTTTCAGCCTGGGCAGGGCCGCGATACGCGCGGCCAGGAAGGGGCGGCAATTGGCCATCTCCTCGCCCACCGGCTTGTTCTGCGGAGGCGCGCAGCGCACTGCGTTGGTGATCATGGCGTCGTGCAGGGTCAGCCCGTCATTCGGGTCGGCCTTATAAGTGCCTTTTGAGAAGCCATACCGCTCAATCGTCGCATAGAGCAGATCGCCCGCCCAGTCGCCGGTAAAGGGCCGGGCGGTGCGGTTGGCTCCGGTACGGCCCGGCGCCAGCCCCACGATCAGCAGGCGTGCGTTTACGTCCCCGAAGGACGGCACTGCGCCATTGAACCAGTCCGGCTCCTGACGGGCGTTTTCCTGCCGGTAGGCGACAAGGCGCGGGCAGAGCGGGCAATCGGCGCGGGGCTCGGCCAGGACGCTATGCGTCATCATCATCGCCGGACGCAGCCGGTGCGAAGTCCTCGCGGGCACGGCGTTCACGGCCAACCAGACGGCCAAGCTCCGCCAACTCAATGAAGTTATCGGCCTGACGGCGCAGATCGTCGGCTATCATGGGCGGCTGGGATTTCAGCGTGGAAACGACCGAGACCCGGACACCGCGCCTTTGCACGGCCTCCACCACTTTGCGAAAATCGCCATCACCGGAGAATAGCAGGATATGATCGAGATAGCTGGCAGACTCCAGCACATCAACGGCGATCTCGACATCCATGTCGCCCTTGATGCGTCGGCGGCCATGCTCATCGGTGTATTCGCGCGCCGCCTTCGTGACGATTGCAAACCCGTTATAGTCCAGCCAGTCCACGAGCGGGCGGATGGGCGTGTAATCGTCATTTTCCAGCAAGGCGGTGTAGTAGTTCGCCCGGACGAGGCGGCCACGCTTTTTGAATTCTTCGAGAAGCTTGCGGTAATCGATGTCGAAATCGAGTGCGCGGGCTGCGGAATAGAGGTTGGCACCGTCGATAAAAAGGCCGATGCGCTCATTGGGATAAAAAGTCATGGTGCTCCTTATGGGGGCTAATGGCGAACTAAAATAGGCACTAAATTGGATATCTACATCGCTTTCGGCTCAAACCAAGCCCTGGGGCGCAGAACGTCCCGGAGGGTGCTGTGCGAGGCCGCCGGGACGCTGGAAACACGCGGTGTCCGGCTTGTCGCCCGGTCTTCGCTCTGGCAATCGCCTGCCTGGCCGGACCCTGCAGATCCGGCCTATGTGAATGCCGTTGCGCAGGTTGAAACGCACCTGACGCCAACACAGTTGCTTTGGTGCCTGCATGAGGTGGAGGAGCAGTTCGGGCGGGTACGGTCGCAGCGCAATGCGCCCCGTACGCTGGACCTCGATATTGTCGACTTTGGCGGGCTCGTGGCCGAAGGCGGTGAGGGGCCTGTTCTGCCGCACCCGCGCGCCCATCAGCGTGCTTTTGTGCTCCTGCCCTTGCAGGAGATTGCTCCAGGCTGGAAACATCCGGTAACCGGCAATGCGATCAGCAGGCTGATTGACGCGCTGCCCCCCGGAGACATTCACGCCACCACACAGCTTGGACCGTTCGTCAGGGGCGGGTAATGCTTTGTGCAGCGCAGCGGCGCGCTTGAAGCCGGAGGCACACTGAGGTATCAGGAGTGTTCGCTATTACCCCCGACCCCCTGTTTGCATTTGGGAGCGTCCACGCTCATGGCTCGCGTTACTGTCGAAGATTGCATCGAAAAAATCCCCAACCGTTTCCGGCTGGTCCTTCTGTCTGCGCACCGCGCCCGCAATATCGCGGCCGGGTCCCAGCTTCAGATTGACCGGGATAATGACAAGAACCCGGTTGTGGCGCTGCGCGAGGTAGCCGACGAAAAGCTGGACCTTGATGCGCTGGCGGAAAGCCTGGTTGCGGGTCTGGAGCGTGTCATCCCGGCTGATGACGATGAAGACGAGGCGCGTCACGACGCTGCTGACGCCCCGCGCGCCCTGCCTGCACCTGAAATGGACGAGGCAGCCATGCTGCGCGCCCTGCAGAGCGATCGGGACGGGCCGGCAGACGGCCGTTTGTAAACGTTGGGCGGGGTAGCGCTCAGCGCGTCCGCCGAAGCGCCGGGAACCATCCCAAGCGCCGACGACCTCATAGCGCGCGTATTGACCTACCATCCCAATGCGGATGTGGAGCTGTTACGCCGCGCCTACGACTATTCACGCGACAAGCACGCCCATCAGAAGCGCCATTCCGGTGAGCCCTATTACGGGCACACCGTGGCGGTGGCGATGCTGCTCGCCGACCTTCATCTCGACGTGGCAACGGTGTGCAGCGGGCTCCTGCACGACACGGTTGAAGACACCGATGCCACGCTTGAGGAGATAACCGAGCTTTTTGGTGAGGATGTCGCCCGCCTCGTTGATGGCGAGACCAAGCTCAGCCAGATGGAGCTGATCAACAAGCGTACCCGCCAGGCGGAGAACTTCCAGAAACTCGTCCTGGCCATTACGGACGATGTCCGCGTGCTGCTGGTGAAGCTCTGCGACCGGCTGCACAATATGCGCACGCTGCATTTCATGCCCAAGCCGGAAAAGCGTGAGCGGATCGCCCGTGAGACGCTGGAAATCTACGCGCCGCTAGCCCGGCGCATCGGCGTGAACCGTATCTGCGTCGAGCTGGAAGACCTGGCTTTCCGCAACATCAATCCTGACGCGTATGAGTCCATCACCCGCCGGCTGGCCGCGCTGCGGGCCACACGGGCCTCCGCGATTGCCGCCATGTCCTCGCTGCTCTCCCAGCGGCTTGAGGAGGCGGGCATAGACTGCCGCGTGTTCGGACGCGAGAAGCGGCCCTATTCGATCTGGCGCAAGCTGGAGCGCAAGGGCACCTCGTTTGACGACATTGCCGACATCTACGCCTTCCGAGTGATCGTGAACACGCCGGACGAGTGCTACCGGACGCTGGGGGTGATCCATCAGAACTGGCGCTCGGTGCCGGAGCGCTTCCACGACTACATCTCCACCCCCAAGCCCAATAATTACCGCTCGCTGCACACCACCATTGTGGGTCCGCACAATGTGCGCATGGAGCTGCAGATACGTACCGAGGCCATGGAGGCGGTTGCAGAGACCGGCGTGGCCGCGCACTGGCGCTACAAGGCTGGCCGCTACGGTTATGACGCCAAGTCAGCGCGCGAGGCAGGCGGCGACCCGCTCGGCCGGTTGCGGGCTTTTGTCGAAATTCTCGAGCAGGGCGGTGACCCGGACGAGTTTCTCGAGCATGCCAAGCTGGAGATGCTCACCGACCAGGTCTACGCCTTCACGCCGAAGGGCGAGCTGATCGCCCTGCCGCAGGGTGCAACGCCGCTGGATTTTGCCTTCGCGGTCCATACCGAGCTGGGGGCAGGGGCGGTTGGCGTGCGTATCAATGGACGCGAGCGGCCATTACGTACCCGGCTGCGCAATGGCGATACGGTAGAGATCATCAAGGGCGGGGTGCGCCAGCCACCTGCGGGGTGGGAAGACCTTGTGGTTACCGGCCGCGCCAAGGCCGCGATCCGCAAGCTGATCCGCGAAACCCAGCAGCAGGAGTTTGAGCGCCTTGGCAAGGTGATCGCCGAGCACGCCTTCCAGCGTGAGGGCAAGGCCTTCAAGGAAAACATGCTGACGGAGGCGCTGGCGCGGCTCGACCTGAAATCCGCGCCGGAACTCTATCAGGCACTGGGCAGGGGGCAGATCACCTCCACCCAGCTCTTTGACGCGGTATTTCCCGGCCAGCGCGAGAAAAGCCCCAATGATCCGAGCCAGCGCGAGCTGATCGACGATGAAAAGGGCGCGCTTTACGTGCATGGCAGCGGTCTGACGCCCGGCGTGTCGCTGCATTTCGCGCCCTGCTGCTCGCCGCTTCCAGGCGACCGCATTGTCGGCATTTTGCGCGAGGGCGTGGGCGTGGAAGTCCACGTCATCGACTGCGAGCGTCTGGCCGAGCTGGAGGAGGAAGACCCGGCCTCTGGCGATAACTGGATCGACCTGAAATGGACGCCTGAAGCGCGCTCGAACGCTGTTTCGGTGGGCCGGGTGCTGGCAACTGTGCGCAACGAGCCGGGCGTGCTGGCCGAGATTGCCGGGGCTGTCGGTGAGGCACGCGGCAACATCACCAATATCAAGACGCTTTCCCGCTCGCGCGATTTCTTTGATATGGCGTTCGACATTGAGGTAGTGGACGTGCGCCACCTGTCCAACATCGTCGCTGCACTGAAGACGTGTGACCGGGTAGTCAGTGCCGAGCGCGCCCGTTACGAGTAGCGCCGCTTTTTATCGGGAGGCCGGATATGATGACCGCAGACGAAGTGCTGGACGAGTTCCGCGAGGCAGGTGCCTTGCTGGAGGGACATTTTATCCTGTCCTCTGGCCTGCGCAGCCCGGTCTTTCTGCAAAAGGCGCTGGTTTTCCGCGAGCCTGCCCGCACCGAAAAGCTGTGCAAGGCGATGGCTGAGGCCGTGCGCGCGAAGGTTCAGGACAACATTACCGCCATTGTCTCGCCCGCGCTGGGCGGGATTATTCCGGGCTATGAAACCGCTCGCCAGCTGGACCTGCCTTTTCTGTTTGTCGAGCGTGAGGATGGCGAGTTCCGCCTTCGGCGCGGCTTCCAGCTGACCGCGGCCGACCGCGTGCTGGTTGTCGAGGACATCGTGACGACGGGCCTCTCCTCGCGCGAGTGCATCTCCGCGATAGAGAAGACTGGTGCCAAAGTGGTGGCTGAATGCTGTCTTGTGGACCGTTCCGGCGGGCGCGCTGACGTGGGCGTGCCGCTGATCGCGCTCGCGACGGTGGCTTTCCCGGCTTATGCCGAAGACGCCCTGCCGCCAGAGCTGGAGCGCATTCCGGCCATCAAGCCCGGCAGCCGGGGGCTGGAGGCGTAAGGCCGATGTTGCGTCTGGGCCTCAATATCGATCACGTCGCGACCATCAGGAATGCCCGCGGCGGCGCGCATCCCGATCCGGTGCGGGCGGCGGCGGTGGCGCAAAGCGCGGGCGCGGACGGGATCACCATCCATTTGCGTGAAGACCGGCGTCATATCCGCGATGGTGATCTGGAGGCTATCCGCTCGGCGACGCGCCTGCCGATCAATCTTGAAATGGCCGCGACCGACGAGATGGCCGAAATCGCTGAACGCTTTAAGCCCCATGCCGCCTGCCTGGTGCCGGAAAAGCGTGAGGAGCGCACGACCGAAGGCGGGCTGGATGTGGCGGGTCTGCACAACACCATCGCGCCGATTGTGCGCCGCCTGAAAGACGCTGGATGCCGCGTCTCGCTCTTCATTGAGCCGGACCCGGTGCAGATTGCGGTAGCCGAGGTTCTGGGCGCGCCGGTCGTGGAGCTGCACACCGGGCGCTATGCCGAGCTCTGGCTGGAGGGCGATGAAGCGGGCGTGGCGCGCGAGCTGGCACGCCTGCAGGACGCGGCCAGAGAGGCCGTCCGGCGTGGTATCGAACCGCATGCAGGCCATGGCCTGACCTTTGACAATGTGAAGCCCGTGGCCGCAATCGCGGAGCTCGCCGAGCTCAATATCGGCCATTTCCTCATTGGCGAGGCGATCTTCACCGGGCTGGAAACGGCCGTGAAGCGCATGCGCGCCCTGATGGACGAAGCGCGCGCGGAGAAGGTCGCGTGATAATCGGCATCGGCACCGATATTATCGATATCCGCCGCATAGAGCGCTCGATTGAGCGGTTTGGCGACCGCTTCAAGAACAGGGTGTTCAGCGCAGGCGAGCGCGCCAAGGCAGAGAGCCGGATGCGCGAGGTGGACACCTATGCCAAGCGCTTTGCCGCCAAGGAAGCGACCGCCAAGGCGCTGGGTACCGGCATATACCGGGGCGTGATCTGGCGTGATCTGGAAGTCATCAACCTCAAAGGCGGCAAGCCGACGATGAATCTGTCGGGCAAGGCGCTGGAGCGTGCCCGCGCGCTCACGCCGGACGGCATGGATTTCACTGTTCACCTGACCCTGACCGATGATTACCCCTGGGCGCAGGCCTTCGCGATCCTGGAAGCGATCCCGAAGGCGGAGCCGGGCGCATGACCAACCGGCTCAAGCAGCTTGAAGAGGCCGTCGGCTATAAATTTACCGATCCCGGCCTGCTGGAAATCGCGCTGACCCATGCCAGCCATGGCGATGGCCGCCGCCGCACCGATTCCAACGAACGCATGGAGTTTCTAGGCGACCGCGTGCTGGGCCTTCTGGTGGCTGAACAGCTCTATTCCATGTTTGAGGGCCTTAGCGAAGGCGGGCTGGCGCATCGTCTGAATGCGCTGGTCAATAAGGGTGCGTGCGCGCGCGTCGCTCGGTCCATCGGTCTGGGAGATGCGCTGCTTCTGTCACCGGGCGAGGAGCGCCTTGGGGGACGGGACAAGGAATCCATCCTTGGCGATGCCTGCGAGGCGCTGATCGGCGCTATCTATCTCGATGGCGGGCTGCCAGCTGCGCGTGCCTTTTTCGACTCCGCGTGGGAGGAGGAGCTGGCCCAGCTCACCCGCCAGACCAAGGACGCGAAATCCTATCTGCAGGAATGGGCGGCGCGCAAAAGCCTGCCAGCGCCAGCCTATCAGCTGGTGTCGCGCAAAGGGCCGGACCATCGGCCGCATTTCACGGTGGAAGTGACGATAGACGGGCTGGAACCTGCTATGGGTGAAGGCGCGACCAAACAGGCTGCGCAGCGCGCCGCCGCCGAAGCCATGCTCAAACGGGAACACGCCCATGACCAGTAAGGAAACCACCCGCGCAGGCTTTGTCGCCGTGATGGGCGCGCCCAATGCGGGCAAATCCAGCCTTGTGAATGCGCTGGTCGGCCAGAAGGTCTCCATCGTCACCCACAAGGTGCAGACCACGCGCTTCCAGATACGCGGCGTGATGATGAAGGATCGCACGCAGGTCGTGCTGGTCGATACGCCCGGCGTGTTCGCGCCGCGCAGGCGCCTCGACCGGGCGATGGTGAAAGCGGCCTGGGCCGGGGCAGACGAGGCCGATGCCATCGTCCACGTGGTCGATGCCGCTGCCGCGTCGCGCGTGCTGAAGGGCCGTACAGGCGGGCAGGATGCGCGCGCCGATGAAGACACGCGCCGCGTGATTGACGGGCTTAAAAACGCCAATCGGACGGCCATTCTGGCGCTCAACAAGATTGATCTCATCAAGCGCGACGAGCTGCTGGCACTGGCACAAAGTCTCCATGAAACAGGCGCTTACAGCGAGGTCTTCATGATCTCTGCGAGCAATGGCAGCGGCGTGAAGGATCTGGCCGCGCGTCTTGCCGGGCTGATGCCTGAAGGCGAGTTCTTCTATGACGAGGACCAGATTGCCGATCTGCCCATGCGTCTGCTGGCTGCTGAGATCACGCGCGAAAAACTGTTCCTGCGCGTCCATGACGAGCTGCCCTATGGGCTCACCGTGGAGACCGATAGCTGGCAGGACCGCAAGGATGGCTCGGTGCGTATCGAGCAGACGATCTACGTGGAGCGCGAAGGCCACAAGCCGATGGTCATCGGCAAGGGCGGCCAGACGCTGAAAACCATTGGCGAACTGGCCCGCAAGGAGCTCTCTGCCGATCTGGAGCGCGAGGTTCACCTCTTCCTGCACGTGAAGGTGCGTCCCGGCTGGAGCGAGGAGCGCGCGCGCTATTCCGCGCTCGGCCTGGAGTTTGATGCGTGATTATGCCCCTCGTCCTTCGAGACGCTCGCTGCGCTCGCCCTCAGGATGAGGGGCAGGGGCGGCTAACCCCTCATCCTGAGGAGGCCGAAGGCCGTCTCGAAGGACGAGGGGTGCCCCATGGAATGGACTGATACCGGCCGCATCATCGCTGTGCGCAATTATGGTGAGACCAGCGCCATTGTGGAGCTGCTTACCCCGGAGCATGGCCGCCATCCGGGGCTCGTACGCGGCGGGCGGTCCAAGGCCATGCGGCCCATCCTGCAGCCGGGCAATGCGGTGCGCGCGGTCTGGCGGGCGCGGCTGGACGAGCATCTGGGCAATTACGCGCTGGAAGCAGAATCGCTGGACGCCGGTGCGCTGATGGATGATCCGCTGGCGCTGTCTGGCCTCAATGCGGCCTGCGCGATGGCGGTGCTGGCCCTGCCGGAGCGCGAGGCACATCCGGCGGTACATGGCGCGTTCGAGGTGCTGGTATCGTCCTTGAACGATATCGATATCTGGCCCGCGCTCTATATCCGCTGGGAGGCGGGCCTGCTGGCTGATCTCGGCTATGGCATGGATCTGAAGAAGTGTGCCGCCACCGGCCAGACCCATGATCTCAAATATGTCAGCCCGCGCACCGGGCGTGCGGTCGGCGCGGAGGCCGGCGCGGAATATGCTGACCGCCTGCTGGCCCTGCCGGGCTTCATGGCAGGGTCGGGAGAGGTCTCGCCGGGTGATATTGCCGCCGGTCTTAAGCTCACCGCCCACTTCATCGAACGGCGCGTGCTGTGGCCCACTGACAAGGTATTGCCCGAAGCGCGCGCGCGCATGATCGAGCGGCTGGAATCGGCGGGCAGACTTTAGGCTGAACGCCCTATACTGGCCTGAAGCAGAATCAGTGACAGAGGCAGGGCATGGGACACGAACCGGTTGGTGAGGCAGGGCGCATTTTCCCTGAGCGCTTCGAGGATGCGCTGTCCTCGCGCTATCTGGCCTATGCGCTCTCCACCATCACCCAGCGCGCGCTGCCCGATGCCCGTGACGGTCTGAAGCCCGTTCACCGGCGGCTCCTGCACGCCATGCGCCTTCTGAAGCTTGATCCCGATGCGGCGTTCAAAAAGTCCGCGCGTGTGGTCGGCGATGTGATCGGTAAATACCACCCGCATGGCGACCAGTCCGTCTATGACGCGCTGGTGCGTCTGGCGCAGGATTTTGCCGCCCGCTATCCGCTGATCGAGGGGCAGGGCAATTTCGGCAATGTGGACGGCGATAGCGCGGCGGCCATGCGCTATACCGAAGCGCGCCTGACCGAAGCGGCCCGCCTGCTGCTGGCGGATATGGACGAGGACACGGTCGATTTCCGCAAGACCTATGACGGGTCGGAGGAAGAGCCGGTCGTCCTGCCCGGTGCGTTCCCGAACCTGCTGGCCAATGGCGCGACGGGCATTGCGGTCGGTATGGCGACCAGCATCCCGCCCCATAACGCGGCTGAAATCTGCGATGCGGCGCGCCATCTGATCACCAGGCCGGATGCAGACGTGCGCGCGCTGGCCAAATTCGTCAAAGGGCCGGACTTTCCCACCGGCGGCATCTGCGTGGAGTCTGCCGATTCCATCCTTGAAGCCTATGAGACGGGCCGGGGCGGCTTCCGCCTGCGCGCCAAGTGGGAGGTGGAGGATCAGGGGCGTGGTACGTGGCGCATCGTCGTCACGGAGATTCCCTATCTGGTCCAGAAGGCGCGGCTGGTGGAGCGCATCGCGAGCCTGATGGAAGCCAAAAAGCTGCCTCTGCTGGCCGATGTGATGGATGAAAGCGCGGAGGATGTGCGCCTGGTGCTGGAGCCGCGCGCGCGCACGGTCGATCCGGCCGTGCTGATGGAATCCATGTTCCGCGCGACTGATCTGGAAGTGCGTTTTCCCTTGAACCTCAACGTGCTGGACCCCAAGGGCGCGCCGCGCGTGATGAGCCTGAAAGAGGTCTTGCAGATATGGCTGGACCATCGCCGCGAAGTGGTGGTGCGCCGGGCCACGCGCCGTCTGGCGCAGGTGGAAGACCGGCTGGAAGTGCTGGCAGGCTATATCATCTGCTTTCTCAATCTCGACCGGGTCATCGCCATCATCCGCGAGAGCGATGAGCCCAAGCCCGATCTGATGGCCGAGTTCCAGCTGTCCGAGCGGCAGGCCGAAGCGATCCTCAATATGCGCCTGCGCTCGTTGCGCAAGCTGGAGGAGATCGAGCTGCGCGCGGAATCTGACCGGCTGGGCGAGGAGCGTGCGGGGCTGAAAGCCCTCCTTGCGAGTGATGAGCAGCAATGGGCGAAGGTGGACGGTGAAATCGCTGCCGTGCGTGAGAGCTTCGGCCCGCGCACCGCGATTGGCCGCCGCCGCACCCATTTTGCCGATGCGCCGGCCGATGATCTGGCCGACCGCGTGGAAGAGGCGCTGGTGGTACGCGAGCCGGTGACGGTCGTGCTCTCCGAAAAGGGCTGGATACGCGCGCTCAAGGGCCATGTGGACGACCTTTCAAGCCTGAAACACAAGGATGGCGACGAGACGGCGTTTGCCGTGCGCTGCGAGACGACCGACAAGCTTCTCCTGTTTGCCACCGATGGGCGGGTCTTCACGCTGGATGCGTCGAAGCTGCCGGGCGGGCGCGGCTTTGGCGAGCCGGTGCGCCTGCAGATCGATCTTGATGAAAGCTCGGCTCCGCTGGCGCTGGTGAAGCATGATCCGGCGCGCAAGCTGCTGATCGCGTCTAGCTCCGGCCATGGCTTCCTCGTGCCGGAAGCCGAACTGCCCGCCATCAAGCGGGCGGGCCGCCAGCTGGTGAATCTCGTCGAGGGCGCCGAGGTGATCGTCGTGACCGAAGCGAAAGGCGACTCTGCCGCCGTGATCGGCGAGAACCGCAAGCTGCTCGTCTTCGCTCTTGATGAGATCCCTGAAATGACGCGCGGCAAGGGTGTGCGCCTGCTGGGCGGCAAGGGCGGAGAGGTGAGCGATGTCACGGTGTTTGCCGCCGAAGAGGGCCTGACCTGGACGGACGGGGCCGGGCGCAAGCATCTGGTGGAAGACTGGAAGCTCTTCCTCGGCAAGCGCGCGCAGGCCGGACGTCTGGCACCGAAGGGCTTTTCGCGCGCTGGACGCTTTGCGCCGAGAGGGCAGGTTTAGCATTGACCGGGTTGCAGGCGACGCTAACTGCTCTGGCGGACGCCATGAAGACCTGCCGCGACCCTTGGGCTGTTTATGGCGGCGCCGGACTCCATCTCCACGGCATCGAGGACGGGCCGCTGGCTGATATCGATGTGCTGGTATCTGACCGGGATGCACTAGCGCTTCTGGAGCGCGCCGATGTCACGCGAAAACAGTCAGAGCCATCTCAACTGTTCCGCTCCCGTCAGTTCCTTAACGCCAGCTTTGGCCAAGTGCCGGTCGAGATCATGGCCGGGCTGGAAGTATGCCGTGAGGGTAAGTGGTGGCCTGTGGAGGTTCATGAGAGCATCAGCCTCGGCATGGGTGACATGCCCGTTCAGGTCGCCAGCCGCAGCGAGCTGATACGTATGTTCAGACTAATGGGACGTGAGAAGGACTTGCACCGCGCCCGCCTTCTGGAAACCGCCCCTTAAGCCACAGACGCCCAACAGGCTTGGCGCGCCGGACGGTTGGGTTTAATTGTCAAAGGTACAAGCCCCGCCACCTCCTCACGGGAAGGATAATTCCATGGAATTTGTCATCATCCTCGTCATCCTTGCCGTTATCGGCCTGGCCATCATCCTCATCTACAACCGCCTCGTGGCCCTGCGTCAGACGACCAATCAGGCCTGGGGCGATATCGATGTGCAGATGAAACAGCGCTACGATCTCGTGCCGAACCTGGTTGAGACCGTGAAGGGTTACGCGACACACGAGAAGGAAACGCTGGAAAACGTCATCAGGGCGCGCCAGCAGGCCATAGATGCCACCGGCATGAAGGATCTGGCCGCTGCCGAGAACATGCTGACCGGCGCGCTGCGCCAGCTCTTCGCGCTGTCGGAAGCCTATCCGGATCTGAAAGCCAACCAGAACTTCCTGTCGCTGCAGCGCGAGCTGGCCGATCTGGAAAACAAGATCGCCGCCGCCCGCCGCTTCTTCAACAATGCGGTGTCGGAATACAACACGGCGATTGAGCAATTCCCGGCCGTGGTGCTGGCAGGCCCGTTCGGCTTCAAGGGCCGCGAGTTCTTCGAGATTGCGGCCACCGAGCGCGCTGCGCCGTCGGTGAAGTTCTAAGGTACCGGCACGCGGAGGCCTGTCATGCTCGCAGCGACCGGCCTTCGCAGCCATATCTGGAACAATAATCTCAAATCCATCCTGCTGCTGGCAGGATTCCCGTTCCTGATCCTCGGCCTCGTCTACGCCATGACGGTGCTGTTTCTGGCGTGGACGGCGGGCGAGCAGGCTGATGTAGGCCGGGCTGCCGGAGAGGCGGCCTATGCCATGCCGATGATTACCCCATGGGTGCTGATCGGGGTGGTGATCTGGTTCACCATTGCCTGGCTGTCACATCAGGCGATCATCGATGCCAGCACCGGCGCGAAGAAGGTGTCGCGCAATGACGAGCCGGAACTTTACAACCTGCTGGAAAATCTGTGCATTTCGCGCGGGCTGACCATGCCCGCCTTGCGGATCATCGAAACGCCCGCGCTGAACGCCTATGCCTCCGGCCTGACCGAGAAACAGGCAGCGGTCACGGTGACGCGCGGCCTGATGGAAAAGCTCAATCGCGATGAACTGGAAGCGGTGCTGGCACACGAGCTGACCCATATCATCAACCGCGATGTGCGCCTCCTGGTCATCTCCATCATCTTTGTCGGCATCATCTCTTTCACCGTGGAGATCATGGTGCGCGGCATGCTGCATGGCTCGCTAGGGCGGGCAGGGGGCGGACGGCGCGGATCGGGCGGCAATGCGGGCGTGTTCATCCTGGTGGCCATGGCTCTTGCCGCGCTGGCATGGATGCTGGCGATCGCCATCCGCTTCACCCTGTCGCGCAAGCGCGAATACATGGCCGATGCGGGCGCGGTGGAGCTGACCAAGAACCCCGACGCGATGATCTCCGCCCTGATGAAGGTGTCGGGCAATCCGGATGTAGAAGGCGCGCCGGCAGAAGTGCGCCAGATGTTCCTGCATGACCGCTCCAGCGGGTTTGCAGGCATGTTCGCCACCCATCCGCCCATGGACAAGCGCATCGCCGCGCTGGAGCGCTATGCGGGCGGCAACCGGCCTCCGCCGCGCGCCGGGGCTGTGCCTGCGGTTTAGGGTTTTACCCCCAGTAGCGGCGCGTAGGCGCGCGCATAGACGTGCCAGACCGCGCTGAACAGGGCCGCTATCATCGGGCCTATGATGATGCCGATGGCGCCGAACAGGGTCAGGCCTCCGAGCGTTGAGATCAGCACCATGAGATCGCTCATCCTGGCGTCCCTGCCGACCAGACGCGGGCGCAGGAAATTGTCGATATTCATGATGATGATAAAACCGAACAGGCCGAGCGCTATACCGGCTGTCATCTCGTCCTGATAGATCAGCCAGGCGGCAGCCGGCCCCCAGACCAGGGGGGTGCCGATCCCCGGAATCACGGAGAGAAGCCCCGCCACAGCACCCCAGAACGGGGCGCCCGGCACGCCGGCGATGGCGAGCGCCAGTCCCGTAACGGTGCCCTGCACAAGGCCGATGATCAGCGTGCCCTTTATCGTCGCACGGATGGTGGAGACGGCCCGCCCGGCCAGCAGAATGCGGTCGCGCGGACGCAGCGGCAGGAGTTGCAGCGCCGTGGCGGTCATGGCGCGGCCGTGCACCAGAAAGAAGTAAAGCGCGTAGAGGAAAACGATCAGGTTCAGAAAGACCATCAGGGTCGAGCCTGCCGCCGACGTCATGGTGTTGATGGCAACCCGTCCGGCTGTGGCGGCGAAGCTGCCGATCTGGCTGGCGATTTCGCCCTGATAGCGGATCACTTCCTCGCGCCACGGCACCCATTCGGGCACTCCGCCGCCGGCTGCCCGCCAGTTCGTCACCTGTTCCTGCACGAAGGGGGTGAGCGCCTCACTTACCTGCAACGCTTCCCGCACGACAATCACGACCAGAATGCCAAGCGGCACCATGCCTATCAGAATGACCGACACGATCAGCAGGCTTGCCGATACGCGTGCCCGGCCGCCCAGCGTGTCGGCTATATCGTCCTGAATGGGTGTCAGCATCAGGGCCAGCACGGCGGCAAGGAAGACCGCCCCCAGAAAGTCCTTCACCATCCAGACGAAGAGTCCGGTCAGCGCCAGTGCCGCAACAACAATTACGTAGCGCTGCAGCGCCGCGCGTTCTGCTGGGGTCGGACCGCCGGGAGCGTCGCCAGGGCGTGGTTCAGCCATAAAGTGCTCTTGGCAGGGCGGTGGCTAGCCAGGGCAGGGCGGCAACCAGCGCTATTGCGAAAAGCTGAATGATAACGAAGGGGATGGCGCCGCGATAGATGGCGCTTGTCGGCAGCGAAGGCGGCGCCACACCGCGCAGGTAGAAGAGCGCAAAGCCGAAGGGCGGGGTCAGGAAGCTGGTCTGCAGGTTCAGCGCCATCAGCACGCCCAGCCAGATCGGGTCCACGCCCATCAGGAACAGGATCGGCGCGACGATAGGCACGACCACGAAGGTGATCTCGATGAAATCGAGGAAGAAGCCCAGCACGAACATGATGAGCATCACCACCAGCACCGCGCCGAATACACCGCCTGGCACGGCCTCCAGCATGGCGCGCACGCTGCCATCACCGCCGAGCTCCCGGAAGACCAGCGCAAACAGCGAGGCGCCAATAAGGATCACGAACACCATGGAGGAGATGCGCGCGGTCTGTGTCATCACCTCGTCGAGTACGCGTGTGCGGAACAGGCGGATGAGCGCCCATAGCGTACCCACAGCGGCCACTGCGCCGAGACCCAGGGTGAGAAGGCGCTCATTGCCGTCCACTCCGGCGCGCAGATTGAGCGCCATGGCAGCAGCGATCAACGCCAGCAGGCTGATAGCTCCGATGGCTACCAGCCAGCGTCCACCGCGCGGATTGGACGATGCGCCCGCATTGCGGAAACCCGCCAGCAGGGTTGCGCCAAGAGCGCCGACACCGGCGGCTTCGGTGGGTGTGGCAAGGCCGGCAAGGATCGAACCCAGCACCGCAACGATCAGCGCCAGCGGCGGTATCAGCGCGCGCAGCACCTTGAAGATGTCCGCGTTCAGTTCTTCCCTGGGAATAGCCGGTGAGGCAGATGGCCGAGTGACCGCGATGACGATCTGGTAGACGATATACCCGCCCACCAGCAGGAGGCCGGGAATGAGTGCCCCTGCAAACAGATCGCCCACGGTCAGGATGTCGGGGGCGAAAATGCCCTGTTCACGCTGCGCGCGCGCATAGGCTGAACCCAGCTGGTCGCCGAGCAGGATCAATACGATAGACGGTGGAATGATCTGCCCCAGCGTGCCGGACGCGGCGATTGAACCGCTGGCGAGCGCCGGGTCATATCCGCGCCGGAGCATGGTCGGAAGCGACAATAGGCCCATCGTTACCACGGTGGCGCCTACGATGCCGGTTGATGCTGCCAACAACGCGCCAACGATCACGACCGAAATGCCAAGCCCGCCGCGCATCGAGCCGAACAGCGCGCCCATGGCTTCGAGCAATTCCTCGGCAACGCGCGATTTTTCCAGCATGACGCCCATGAAGACGAAAAGCGGCACGGCCACGAGGATGGATTTATCCATCTCCATGATGTTGCCGTAGATGCGCTGCGGAAAGGCGCGCATGTGCAGCGGGTCGAACGCGTCGAACGCCAGTCCGATCAGCGCAAAAAGGATGGCGACACCGGCCAGGGTGAATGCCACCGGGAAGCCACGCAGCAGCGCGATCACTGCCGTGACAAACATCAGGAAGGGCAGGGCAACCAGAAGGAGGTCCATCACAGGGCTCCCGTCGGCGCGTCCTCGCGCAGGCCTTCGTCAGGGGTGTCCCTGTCAGCCAGTGTCAGCGCCGCCCTCGCGGCCATCGAGACCCCTTGCGCGATCATCATTACGGCAAAGACGGGAATGGCGGTCTTAAGGGCAAAGACCAGAGGCAGGCCGTCGCTCTCGCGCGAGCGTTCCAGTATCCGCCAGGCGCCGCCCACATAGGTGCGCGACGTGTCGAGGATCAGCCAGCACATCGGGATCAGCGCCAGATAGACGCCAGCAAGATCAGTCCACGCCTTCGCCCTGGACGACAGGCGCGAGTAGAAAATATCGACGCGGACATGCCCGCCCGCCAGCAGCGTCACCGCGCTCGACAGCAGGAAAAGTAGAGCGTGCAGGTAGATAATGCTTTCCTGCAGCTTTGTGACCGAAACCCCGAAAACATAACGCTGAATGACAACAAGGCTGGTGACCAGCACCAGCGCGAGAGCAAACCAGCGGGCCGCGTCACCAATGGCGCGGTTGACAGCATCGATGATGACGCTGGTGCGGACCAGTGCTGCGGTCATCAGGGCGGGCGGCGCGGCGATCACAATCCACAGGGCGGCGACCAGCGGCAGCGCGATGACGGGCGTCAGCGCCCAGCCTACCCAGCCGAGAAGCGCGCCGAACTCACGGCCTGTGGCCGGCAGGTCGGATGCGATCCATGTCTGAACACTGCCGCCGCTGATCTGATCAGCGGCGATCAGCGTCAGTGTCAGTGCAATGAGCGCGAGAAGCAGCCAGTCGCCCGCCCGCATTGTCTAGCCGCCCAGCACCAGTTCGCGTTTTTGCAGGTATGGCGTCTCGGACACGTTGGCCCATTCGCGCGAACGCCGCCGCGACTGGACGTAGCTGTTGTATACCCGGCGGGAGATCGCGTCCGCATTGGCGGCATTGGCCACCACTTCCTCACTCACCCGGCCCAGCTCGCGCCAAATCTCGTCGGAGAAATTACGAAGCTGCACGCCGTGATCCTCGATAAGGGTTTGCAGCGCGATGCCGTTATGGTGGGTAAACTCGGCGATGGAGAGGTTGTTGGCGGCATGGGCTGCCGCTTTCACGATGGCTTTCTGATTTGCAGGCAGGCTTTCCCAGACGCCCAGATTCATGCCCAGTGCGAGCGAGGAGCCGGGTTCATGGAAGCCCGGGCCATAGTAGAACGGCGCTTCGCGGTAGAAGCCGAAAGCCAGATCATTCCACGGCCCAACCCATTCGGTGGCATCAATCGCGCCGGACTGGAGGGCCTGGTAGATCTCGCCGCCAGACAAGGCGACCGCCGCGCCGCCCAGTGCGCGGATCACATCGCCGCCTAGGCCAGGCATGCGTACGCGCAGACCCCGGAAGTCCGAGAGAGCGTTGATCTCGCGCTTGAACCAACCGCCCATCTGGTGGCCGGAATTGCCGGCCTGGAAAGGCTTGATATTGAACTGGGCCGAGAGCTCGTCCCACAATTCCTGTCCGCCGCCATATTCCACCCAGGCCATGATTTCCATGGCTGTCATGCCCATCGGAACAGCGCAGAAGAAATTGTAGGCCGGTGAACGGCCCTGCCAGTAATACTCTGCCGCGTGATACATGTCGGCGACGCCGTTGGAGACCGCGTCAAAGACCTCAAACGCGCCGACAATCTCGCCCGCGCCATAAACCTGCACTTCCAGCTCGCCGCCGGACATTTCGCCGATCAGGCGGGCGGTCGTGTCGGCGGCGGTGCCTAGACCTGGAAAGTTTGCCGGCCAGGTCGTGACCATGCGCAGCCTGCGGGTGCGCCGCCGGTTCACGGCCGGTGCGGCCACCTCACCTTGTGTTTCCTGCGAACAGGCGGTTGCCGTTGCGGCGGCCGTGATTGCCGCCCCGCTCAGGAATGTCCTGCGATCCATGACTGTCTCCCCCGTAGACGCGCTTTGCGCGCTGACGGCCCGATTCCAGAGCGGGCCTTTACGCCTTCAATAGCAGGCTTTGGGCTACTCGCCAGCCTCTAACCGCCGCCAGCCTGCGGGCTCGAGGACATCCAGTGGCGAAAAGCGCGCCTTGTAGTCCATTTTTGCGCTGCCCTTGACCCAATAGCCCAGATAGATGTGGGCGAGGCTGGCGGCTTTCGCGCGCCGCACATGGTCAAGGATCATGAAGCTGCCGGGACTGAAGGGCGCGCGGTCGGGGTCAAAAAAGCTGTAGATCAGTGATAGCCCGTCGGGGAGTTCGTCAACGAGGGCGGCGGCGGCCAGATGCCCCGCTGCATCGCGGTATTCGGCGATATGGGTGCGCTGCATTCCGTCTTCGACCATGCCGACATAATCGAGGAAGTGCATGCCAGCCATGTCACCGTCGCCGTGACGCGATTCCAGATAGCGGCTCATCAGGGCAAATTGCTCGGTCGTGGCGTCGGCCGGACGGATGTCGACCATCAGGTCGTCATTGCGTTTCAGGATACGCCGCTGCGACCGGGAGAACGTGAACTCTGAGACGGGGATCCGCACCGATTTGCACGCCGAGCAGCGTTCGCAGGCGGGCCGGTAGAGGATGGACTGGGAACGGCGGAAGCCTGCATGCGTCAGCGCGTCATTCAGCCCTGGACCGTCTGCCGGATCGACCCTGGTAAACACCTTGCGCTCAAGCTGCCCCGGCAGGTAGGGGCAGGGCGTCGGTGCCGTCAGGAAGAACGGCAGCTGGCGCGTGGTGAACGGGTGCGTCACGGCAATTCTGATCCCTCAATACTGGCGGCGAATCCGCGTCAGGATTGAAATCAGTGTAGCCTCAGCGCAGTTCCACCGGAACAGCCCGTTTTCATGCAAGGGGCGGCCGCTTACAGCGCGCCCCCCGGTGGCAGCACGGGCGCTTCACGCAGCAGCACGATCGACAGGCGGCGATTGCCTGCCATGTAGGGATCGTCCGGGAAAAGCGGTTCGGCAGAGCCCTTGCCGCGGACATCAGACACCCGGTCGTCAGAGATGCCGCGCTCCTGCAATATGCGCAGCGCCGCATTGGCGCGGGCAGATGACAACTCCCAGTTCGACGGCGCATTGGCCGGAACGGGCGAGGCATCGGTGTGACCAGAGATGGTGATCCGGTTTGGCAGGCGCTCCACCGCATTGGCTACTGCGCGCAGAAGCACGATGGCGCGCTCATTGGGGCGGGTGGCTCCGGCGTTGAACATCGGACGGCCTTCCTCATCAATCAGCTGGATGCGCAGGCCTTCAGGCGTCTGGTCGATGATCAGGTGGCGGGAGAGCTCGGCAAGCTCGGGCATTTCTTCCAGCGACTGACGCAAAGACATCTCCGCGCTTTCAAACTCGGCCTGTTCGCGGCGCGCCAGGGCGCTGGTCAGCGCGTCCTGCGCGATGTCACGCGGGCTGCCTTCGCCATTATCGGGTGTTTCGTCAGTTCCCGAACCCGGGGCGTGCGAGGTCGGATTGCGTTCCAGGAATGCCATGTCCGGGCTGGAGACGCCTTCATCGCCGCGCGGCGGCATCAGGCGCAGTGGCGCCGAGCCGGTATTGTCGGTGCTGACGGTGGAAGGAGAGAAATAGTCGGCCACGCCGCGCAACTGCTCCTGATCGACCGAGTTGATCAGCCACATCAGCAGGAAAAACGCCATCATCGCTGTGACGAAATCTGCATACGCCACTTTCCAAGCGCCGCCATGATGACCATGTCCGGCCTTCTTGATTTTCTTGATGATGATTGGTTGACCGGAAGCCATATCCCACCCGCATTCTTGTTGTTGTATCGCCAAGCTACACGAACAGGGTTAAGGGCGGGTTGAAGCACCGGATGGAGGCACACTTTGGAAACTGCGCGCGCATTCCGCGATGCTCTGGGCTGCTATCCCACCGGCGTGGCTCTGGTCACGGTGCTGGAGGATGGCCGCGTCCGCGCGCTGACCATCAACTCGTTTGCGTCAGTCTCGCTGGAGCCGCCTCTGGTGCTGTGGTCGCTTGACCGGGCGAGCCTGCGATATGGCCAATTCTCGTCCGCACCGCGCTTTGCCATCAATGTGCTGGGAGCCGATCAGGAAGCGCTGGCGCTGGCCTGCGCGCGCGATGATGATCTGGGGCGTGCAGGCGGCCAATGGGCAGAAGGGCAGACCGGCGTGCCGCTGGTCAGGGACGCGATAGCGCGTTTTGAATGCACGCTTGATGCGGTGCATGAGGGCGGAGACCACATCATCATTGTCGGGCGGGTAGCGGCTTTCGACCAGCCGCGCACCGCGCCCGCGCTGGTATTCCACCGTTCGGTATTCGCAGCGGCGCACTAAACACGAAGGAAACGACACACATGGCCTGCGCAGCATTTCTCGGCCTCGGCGTGATGGGCTTTCCGATGGCAGGCCACCTCAAGGCTGCGGGCCATGAGGTGCGTGTCTGGAACCGGACAGCAGCCAAGGCGAAGGCCTGGGCAGATCAGCACGCGGGCACCGCGTCCAGCAGCCCTGAAGAGGCCGCTGACGGAGCAGACATCGTCTTCATGTGCCTGGGCGATGATCCCGATGTCCGCGCGATTGCCCTTCCGCTGCTTGAGCACATGAAGCCCGGCAGCGTACTGGTGGATCACACCACGGCGTCGGCGCAGCTGGCGCGTGAACTTCATGCGGCGGCCGCTGCGCGCGGCATCGGCTTTGTCGATGCGCCGGTCTCAGGCGGGCAGGCGGGCGCGGAGAACGGCCAGCTCTCCATCATGTGCGGCGGGGAGGCAGATGCTTTCGCCAAGGCTGAACCCGTCATGCAGGCCTATGCCAAGGCCATCGTCCATGCGGGCCCGGCGGGCGCCGGTCAGCTGACCAAGATGGTCAACCAGATATGCATAGCCGGCCTCGTGCAGGGGCTGTCCGAAGGTATTCACTTTGCGCAAGCCGCAGGGCTGGACGTGGAAACCGTCATCAGCGCGGTCTCCAAGGGCGCGGCGCAGAGCTGGCAGATGGAGAACCGCTGGCAGACCATGGATCAGGGCAAGTTCGATTTCGGCTTTGCTATTCAATGGATGCGGAAAGATCTTCGTATTGCGCTTGAAGAGGCGCGCGCCAATGGCGCCAAGCTACCCGTCACCGCGCTGGTTGATCAGTTCTACGCGGAAGTAGAGGCCATGGGCGGCAGGCGCTGGGATACGTCCAGCCTCATTGCGCGGCTGAACCGCGAATGAGCGTCGAGCTTCTCTTTTCCATTCTCGACCATGCAGGCGTGTTCCTGTTCGCCGTCTCTGGCGGGATCATCGCCGCGCGCAACCGGCTGGATCCGTTTGGCGCAGCCATTCTGGGCGCCGTGACCGGCATGGGCGGCGGTACGCTGCGCGACATGATCCTGGGAAGCCTTCCGGTCTATTGGGTCAATGCGCCGGAATATCTCGCGCTGGCGCTGATCGGCGGTATCGCGGGTTATTACGCCTCGGCACTGGTCACGTCGGGCAAGGGCATACGGCTCAAAGCTCTGGTCTGGGCCGATGCGGCGGGCCTCAGCGTATTCTGTGTGATCGGGGCACAAGCTGGCCTCGCCGCCGGGGCGCACTGGTCCATCGCTGCGTTGACTGGTGTGATGAGCGCCGCCTTTGGCGGACTGCTACGCGACATCATCGTCAACGAGGTGCCGCTTATCCTGCGTGCTGAAATCTATGCGCTCGCGGCGCTCGCAGGGGCTTCGGCCTATATCATCGCGGTGCAGATGGGGGTGATGACCAGCGTCGCCGCGCTCGGGGCCGCTGCGCTGGCTTTCACGATACGCGGCGCGGCCATCCTCTTTGGCTGGTCCCTGCCACCGATCGGGCGGGTTGATTAGTTTGCCGAACCTGAAATCCCGGACGGCGTAGCCGATCCGGGACCTCGTGCAGGAAATGCGCACACCTAAGCCCTCGTCCTTCGAGACGGCTTCTGACGAAGCCCCTCAGGATGAGGGCTTGGGTTGAGCTTTTTCCCTCATCCTGAGGGCGAACGCAGTGAGCGTCTCGAAGGACGAGGGAAAAGTTTGACCGCTACTCCCCCAGTATCTCCGCCGCCATGGGCGCGAAATAGGTGAGGATGCCGTCTGCGCCTGCGCGCTTGAAGCAGGTGAGGGTTTCCATCATCACCCGCTCGCCATCAATCCAGCCGTTTTGCGCGGCCGCCATGATCATGGCGTACTCGCCGGACACCTGGAAGGCATAGGTCGGCACGCCGAACGCCTCCTTCACGCGGGTGACGATGTCGAGATAGGGCAGGCCCGGTTTCACCATCACCATGTCGGCGCCTTCTTCAATGTCCATGGCCACTTCGCGCAGGGCTTCATCGGTATTGGCCGGGTCCATCTGATAGGTCTTCTTGTCGCCTTTCAGCGCCGCCGAGCCGATGGCGGAGCGGTACGGGCCATAAAAGCCCGATGCATACTTCGCGGCATAGGAGAGGATCAGCGTGTCGGTATGACCCGCTTCCTCCAGCGCACCCCGGATCGCGCCGATGCGGCCATCCATCATGTCGGAAGGGGCCAGCACATCGCAGCCCGCCTCAACCTGGGCCAGGCTCTGCGCGATGAGGAGGTCGACGGTCGCGTCATTGAGGATCACCCCGTTCTCCATAACGCCGTCATGGCCATGATCGGTGAAGGGGTCGAGCGCGACATCGCAGATAATCCCCACCTCCGGCGCGGCATCTTTCATCGCTTTGACCGCCCGCATGACAAGGCCATCGGAATTGAGCGCTTCCTTGCCGGAACCATCCTTCAGAGAAGGGTCGATGTGCGGGAAGACGGCAATCGCCGGGATGCCAAGATCACGCGCGCGCTTCGCGGCTTTCGCCGCTTCGGCGACACTCATGCGCACCGTGCCGGGCATGGCTTCGACCGGCTCGATAGGGTCTGCGCTGTCTGATACGACAATCGTCCAGATGAGGTCGTGCGGGGTCAGATGGGTCTCGCGTACCAGATTGCGGATCCAGGGCTGGCTGCGCGTGCGCCGCAGGCGGGTATTGGGAAACAGGGCCATTTCGTCTATCTCGCGTGCCAAAGACCATTAGAGCTTGTCAGGAGGTTTGCCGTGAATTTCGAGCTGACGGAAGAGCAGGCGCTGATTCAGGACGCCGCACGCAAATTCTCTGATGACCGTTTAAAGCCCAATGCCGCGCGCTGGGACGAGGAAAAGCATTTCCCGGTCGATGTCCTCAAAGAAGCCGCCGAGATGGGCTTTGCGGGCATCTATACACGCGATGATGTGGGCGGATCTGGCATGAGCCGGCTTGATGCGGCGCTGATCTTTGAGCAGCTCTCGCGCGGGTGCGTTTCGACCGCCGCCTTCATCTCCATCCACAACATGGTCAGCTGGATGATCGATAGCTGGGGCAGCGAGGAACAGCGCCAGCGCTGGCTGCCGCGCCTGACCGCCATGGAGATTATCGGCTCCTACTGCCTGACCGAACCCGGTGCGGGCTCCGATGCCGCCAGCCTGCGCACCAAGGCTGTGCGCGATGGCGACCATTATGTGCTGAACGGCGCGAAAGCCTTCATCTCCGGCGGCGGGGTGTCTGACCTGTATGTCGTCATGTGCCGCACGGGCGAAGACGGGCCGAAAGGCATCTCTACAATCGTGGTGGAGAAGGGCACGCCGGGCCTCTCCTTCGGTGCGAACGAGAAGAAGATGGGCTGGAACTCGCAGCCCACAGCTGTCGTGACGTTTGAAGACTGCCGGGTGCCGGTGGAGAACCGCCTCGCGGACGAGGGCATGGGCTTTACGCTGGCCATGAAGGGCCTCAATGGCGGGCGCATCAATATCGGCGCGTGCTCGCTGGGCGGTGCGTCCGAAGCCTTTGATCTCGCCGTGGCCTACACCAAAGAGCGCAAGCAGTTCGGCAAGCCGGTCTCCGCGTTTCAGGCCAATGAATTCAAGCTGGCCGATATGGCAACCGAGCTGGAAGCCTCGCGCCTCATGCTCTACCGCGCGGCCGCCGCGCTGGATGCCAATGACCCGTCCGCGCCGAAATACTGCGCGATGGCGAAGCGGTTCGCGACCGATCTCGGCTTCAAGATCGCAAACGACGCCCTGCAGCTGCATGGCGGGTATGGCTATCTGAAGGACTACCCGATCGAGCGGATCGTGCGCGATCTGCGCGTCCACCAGATTCTTGAAGGCACCAACGAGATCATGCGCGTCATCATCGCGAAGGATGTTTTGCGGTAGGGGGGCTGTCATCCTCCGCCCGCGTAGCGGTCCGGGGGCCCCATGCCTGCAAAGAAACTACGCCCTCGCCCTTCGAGCGCCACCGCGTCCGCTAGGATGAGGGCTCTGGGGCTTTTCCCTTATCCTTGCGGACGCGGTGGCGCTCGAAGGATCAGGGAAAAGCAAGCTCTCAGGCATGGGTGGCCCGGATAAACCGGGCCATGACCCGATAGGGGGCGCAAAGGCCGTCCACCATGGATTCTGACCAGAATTTGAGCTATTATGGTCAGACTTCTGGTCAGAATTGACGGGTGCCATGATGAAATATGTCGGCGTGCTTGAGGCCAAAACCCATCTCTCCCGCCTGCTCGACGAGCTGGAGAAGACGGGCGAGCCCATCACCATCACCCGCCACGGCAAGCCGCTGGCGGATCTGGTGCCATCACGGCAGCCCCGGAAAAAAGTACCAGCCCGTGAGCTGGTAGAGCGCTTTCGCGCCCTTGGCGCCACCATCCGGCCAGACCCGGAAGAGGATGCGCTCAGCTGGGAAGAGCTTAAAGAGCTTGGCCGCACTTGAGCGCGCTCGTGCTTGATGCATCGGTCGCGATTGCGTGGGTGCTGCCCTCGCAATCGACGCCAGCAACGCAAAAGCTGCTCGCGCAATCTGATGAGTACGAACTGGCAGCGCCCTATATCTTCGGCTGGGAGGTGGGCAATCAGTTCGTCCGGTTTTCACGGCGGGGCCTGATTTACCAAGATGCTCTCGACGGTCTGGACGCCTTGGGCATCCGCTATTTCGCTCCGGCTTCGATAGACGACACCTTGGCAAGCGGCCAGGGCGCACTGGCGGCAGGCCTTTCCCTGTTCGATTTCGCCTATCTTTCGCTGGCGGTGACGCTGGACGCGCCCCTTGCCAGCCGGGATGCCGGGCTGTTAGCAGCCTGCGAGGCGCTTGGTGCGCCTTTCATCGACCTCCGCTAGACGCACATAAGGATTTCCGGCCCGATGACCTCCCTCATAAACGCCCGCAAAACCGGCTCAGTTGGCCGTATCACGCTGAACCGGCCTGAGGCGCTGAACGCCCTCAATCAGGAAATGGTGGACGGTCTCATCAAGGCGCTGCTCGGCTGGCGCGATGACGATGCGGTTAAAGCGGTTGTCGTTGACGGGGCAGGGGGCAAGGGCTTCTGCGCGGGCGGCGACATTCGCATGCTGGCGGAAAGCGGCAAGGCGGGCGGCGATGAAGCCTGGAAATTCTGGCGCGACGAATACCAGCTCAACACGCTGATCTTTGAATATCCCAAGCCCTATATCGCCCTGATCGACGGCATCACGATGGGGGGCGGGGTCGGCATTTCGGTTCACGGCTCGCACCGCGTGGCGGGCGACCGGACGATGTTTGCGATGCCGGAAACCGGCATCGGCTTCCACCCGGATGTTGGCGGCGCGTATTTCCTGCCGCGCCTGAAAGGCGAGACGGGCATGTGGATGGGGCTGACGGGCGCGCGCCTGAAAGCCGCTGACAGCCTCGCGGCTGGCGTGGCCACGCACTATGTGCCGTCAGACCGGCAGGAGGCCCTTATCGCCGCGCTGGAGAGCGCTGAGCTCGATGCTGATGGCGAGGCGCTGGAAGACATTCTGGAAGCCCATGCCGGTGATCCGGGCGAGTCTGATCTGGCGCATCTGGGCGGGCTCATCGATGCGGCGTTTGCCGGTGATGAGCTGGCCGCGATGAAAGCGCGCCTCGAGGCGGCTGGCGACGCCTGGTCGGCCAAGCAGCTCTCCATCCTCAACTCCAAATCGCCCACCTCCTGCGCGGTCACGCTGGCCGCGCTGCGCAAGGGCGCAGATCTCGATTTGCGCGCTGTGATGCAGCAGGATTTGCGCGTTTCGATGCGTCTGCTGGTGGAGGGTTCGGACTTCTACGAGGGCGTGCGCGCTGTCATCCTCGACAAGGACAATGCACCCAAATGGGGGCCGCAAATGCGCCCTGAAGACGTGGAGGCGATGTTCGTTCCGCTGGAAGCGGAGCGCGAACAGAGCTTTCTCGACTAGACAATAACCATAATCTCCGGAGGACACATCATGGCCGTCATCGCCTTTATCGGACTGGGCAATATGGGTTCGGGCATGGCCGTGAATCTGGTCAAGGCCGGCCATGAGGTGCGCGGGTTCGACCTCAATCAGGATGCGGTCGCGGTGTTTTCCGGGCAGGGCGGCAAGGCCGCATCAAGCGTGCTCGAAGCGGTCTCTGGCGCCGATGCGGTTGTGACCATGCTGCCCGCCGGCAAGCATGTGCGGGGCATTTATGAGGGCGAGGAGGGGATCATCGCCCATGTGAAGCCCGACGCCATTTTGATGGATTGCTCGACGATTGATGTGGATTCGGCGCGCGCCGTTGGCGGCGTGGCGGCGAAGGCCGGGATCAAGTTCGTCGATGCGCCGGTATCTGGCGGCGTGGCGGCGGCCGAAGGCGGCACGCTGACCTTCATGGTCGGCGGGCCTGAAGAGGCTTTCGAAGCGGCAAGGCCTTATCTGGAGAAGATGGGGAAGGCGGTGATCCGCGCCGGTGATTCCGGGGCAGGGCAGGCCGCCAAGATCTGCAACAACATGCTGCTGGGTATCCACATGATCGGCACGTGCGAAGCGTTTGCGCTGGCACAGAAGCTGGGCCTCGACCCGCAGCGCTTCTTCGACATTTCGTCCAAGGCGTCGGGGCAGAACTGGTCGATGACGAGCTATTGCCCGGTGCCGGGGCCGGTTCCGGCCGCCCCGTCCAATCGCGGCTACAAGCCGGGGTTTGCGGCGCCCATGATGCTGAAGGATCTGCGCCTTGCACTGGAAACCGCGCAATCGGCGAACGCCGCCATTCCGCTCGGCGCCCATGCCGAGAAGCTCTACACCCTGTTCACCGAATCCGGCGGGAATGAGAAAGACTTCTCAGGGATCATTGAAATGATTGCCGCCAACAGGACGGAATGAAATTGCGAAACAGTTTCAACTAGAAGGCGCGACAATCGGTCCGCCTTCCGGTATGCATGAAACCAGTCCATATACGGCTCAGACAAGACCGGCCCGATAGTCCGCCATCAGAGCGGTCAGGAGAACACGACATGGATTACGCAGCAGCATTCAAGGCGTCGGTCGCACGGGTGCGTGCCGAAGGGCGTTACCGCGTGTTCGCCGACCTGCTGCGCAAGAAGGGCGAGTTTCCGAAAGCACGCTACCGCGCCGATGATGGCAGCATGCGCGAGGTCACCGTCTGGTGTTCCAACGATTATCTGGGCATGGGGCAGAGCGCGTGCGTGACGGGCGCGATGAAGCAGGCGATTGACGATGTCGGGGCCGGCTCTGGCGGTACACGCAATATCTCGGGCACGACGCACTACCATGTGGAACTGGAGCGCTCGCTGGCAGACCTTCACCAGAAGGAATCCGCGCTGCTCTTCACGTCCGGCTATATCGCCAATCAGGCCACGCTGGCGACGCTCGGCAAGATACTGCCTGGCCTCATCATTTATTCGGACGCGCTGAACCATGCGTCCATGATCGAAGGCGTGCGCCATTCCGGCTGCGAGAAGCATGTCTGGCGGCATAATGACGTCGCCCACCTTGAAGAACTGCTGAAAGCCGCGCCTCTGGACGCGCCCAAGCTCATCGCCCTTGAGTCGGTCTATTCGATGGACGGCGATATCGGTCCGCTTGAGGCGGTCTGTGATCTCGCCGACAAGTACAACGCCCTGACTTATCTCGACGAGGTACACGCGGTCGGCCTTTACGGCATGCGTGGCGCCGGAATTGCCGAGCGTGATGGTCTGATGCACCGTTTCGACATCATCGAAGGGACGCTCGGCAAGGCCTTTGGCGTCATGGGCGGGTATATTGCTGCTGATGCGGTGATATGCGACGCGGTGCGGTCTGCGGCGCCGGGGTTCATTTTCACGACCTCGCTTGCACCTGTGCTGGCTGCTGGCGCGCGCGCCAGCGTGGAATATCTCAAATCCTCCTCCCATTTGCGCGACCAGCACCAGGAACGGGCAGCGACGCTGAAAGCCCGCATGAAGGCGGCTGGACTGCCGGTAATGGAGTCCGCGACGCATATCGTGCCGGTGCATGTGGGTGATCCGGTACTGTGCAAGCGGATAACGGATGCGCTGCTCGATGAGCACGGGATTTATGTTCAGCCGATTAACTATCCCACTGTCCCGAAAGGCACGGAGCGGATGCGCTTCACGCCGTCGCCGCTGCATACCGACGAGATGTTCGATCAGCTGATTGCCGCGCTGCAGGCTGTATACGCGCGGTATGCGAACGCCCGGGTCGCGTAATGACGGGCCGAGGCGGACTGCCCGGCCGGGAAATCATCTTTGAGTATCAGGGGCTCGCAGATTCGGTTCGGCTTGCCGCTATAGATGCGGCTACCGGAACCGAAGTGGTTGTCTTCGGTCCGGCACGGTCAGCACGCCATGATCTGGAGCGGGTGGCCTTGCGCAAGCTGGCGCGGCGTCTCGGCCTGAACACCGACGGCACAGAAAAAACGCCCCGGCCAAAAGGCCGGGGCGTCATCGTCTGACCATCAAGCCAGAGACTATTTGCGTGACTTGCGGCCGCCACGGCCAAGACCGATTTCCTTGGCGAAATCGGACCGGCGGCGCGAATAGGCCGGCGCAACCATCGGATAGTCCGAGGGCAGGCCCCATTTGCGGCGGTAATCGTCCGGCGACATGTCATACTGCGAGCGCAGATAGCGCTTGAGCATTTTCAGCTTTTTGCCGTCTTCAAGGCAGATGATGTAGTCGTCAGTTACAGACCGCGACACCGGCACGGCCGGCTTCGCCTTGGCTTCAGGCTTCACTTCTCCGCCGGTCAGCTCACGCAGCGCGCCATGCACCTGACGGATGATTTCCGGCACCCCGTCAGCGGCAATCGTGTTGTTGGCGACGTAGGATGCCACGATGTCGGTGGTCATCCGCAATACTTCTTCCTGATCTATCGGGGCAGTGTTGTCTTCGGTCATATTCATCACCTGACATTCGCTTCTGTTTAAGGGGACGCGGTATGTAATTTGTGTAAACCGCTTTGGTTGGCCAAACAAGTATAGGCTCTGCCAATACCAATAAGTTTGTGCAGTAAAAGAAATCAGAAATCTGTGTGTCAGATGTCGTATCCGCCGTGGCCATGCTGCTTCGCACCACTTGCCTGATGCGGCTTTTTACCGTGTGCGGCGGTGTGTGGTTGTGAAGCGCTTCGCCAGCGCGTATTTCAAGGGCATTCGATCAGCCGCAATGAGGGAGTCGCCGATGCCGGATGCAGCCCAGGAAACCGCCAGCAATGGCTTTTTCACCGAAACGCTTGCCAGCCGCGATCCCGAGATTGCCAGCGCCATCGCAAAAGAGATCGGGCGCCAGCAGGATCAGATCGAGCTGATCGCGTCGGAAAACATTGTCAGCCGCGCGGTTCTCGAAGCGCAAGGTTCACCGCTCACCAACAAGTATGCCGAAGGCTATCCGGGCAAGCGCTATTATGGCGGCTGCGAGTTCGTCGACATTGCCGAGGAACTTGCCATTGAACGCGCCAAGAAGCTGTTTGGCGCTGCCTACGCCAACGTGCAGCCCAACTCGGGAAGTCAGGCCAACCAGGCCGTGTTTCTGGCCCTGCTGAAGCCCGGCGACCGCATTCTTGGCCTTGACCTGTCCGCTGGCGGGCACCTGACCCACGGCGCCCGGCCGAACATGTCCGGCAAATGGTTCGAGGCGCATCATTATGGCGTGCGCGAGAGCGATGCCCTGATCGACTATGACAAGCTGCGCGAGCAGGCCCTGGAACTGCGCCCGCAATTGCTGATCGCAGGCGGGTCCGCGTATCCGCGCGAGATAGACTTTGAAAAGTTCCGCTCCATCGCCGACGAGGCCGGCGCCCTGCTTCTGGTCGATATGGCGCATTTCGCCGGACTGGCCGCAGCAGGCGTCTATCCGAACCCCGTTCCGCACGCCGATGTGGTGACGACCACGACGCACAAGACGCTGCGCGGTCCGCGGGGCGGCATGGTGCTTTCGCGCGATGCGGATATCGGCAAGAAGATCAATTCGGCTGTCTTCCCCGGCCTGCAGGGCGGTCCGCTGATGCATGTGATTGCCGGCAAGGCGGTTGCCTTTGGTGAGGCGCTACGCCCGGAATTCAAGCAGTACGCGGCCAGCGTAGTGGAGAATTGCCGCGCCATAGCTGGTGCCTTGTCAGATGCGGGTTACGCGCTGGTTTCCGGCGGGACGGACAGCCATCTGGCTCTTATCGATCTGCGTCCGAAAAAGCTGACCGGGGACATCTCCGAGGCGGCGCTTGAGCGCGCTCACATGACCTGCAACAAGAACGGCGTGCCGTTCGACCCGGAAAAGCCCACCGTCACCTCCGGCTTGCGTATCGGCGCGCCGGCAGGAACGACGCGCGGCTTTGGCGTTGCGGAGTTCCGGCGGATCGGCGAGATGATGGCCGATGTGCTCGATGCTCTCGCCGAGAATCGCGAAGGCAATGCAGAGGTCGAGGGCCGCATACGCGAGGAAGTCATCGCCATGTGCAGGCGCTTCCCGATCTATCCTGATCTGGGCTAGGAGCCAGGCCGGTGCGCTGCCCGTTCTGTTCCCATCCTGATACGCAGGTAAAGGATTCCCGTCCTTCGGAAGACGGGCAGGCTATCCGCAGGCGGCGGCAATGCCCGTCCTGCGGCGCGCGTTTCACCACGTTTGAGCGGGTGCAGTTGCGTGACCTTCAGGTCATAAAGTCGGACGGCAAGCGCGTGCCCTTTGAGCGCGACAAGCTGATGCGCTCGGTGCTGCTGGCTGCGCGCAAGAGCTCGATTGACCGCGAGCGTATCGAGCAGATGATTTCGGGCATTATCCGGCGTCTGGAAAGCAGCGGCGAGCCCGATATTCCGTCGCGGCGGATAGGCGAGCTCGTCATGGAGGGGCTGCGCAATCTCGATCCGGTTGCCTATGTGCGCTACGCGTCAGTGTATCGCGATTTTCGTGAAGTGGCAGATTTTTCAGAGTTCATCCGCGGTGAAAAGCTTGGCGACGAGCTAGGTGAGGGCGAGGACGAGGCATAATGGCTGGATTTGTTCATGTAACGCTGAAACTGGCGACCTCGCTCGACGGCAAGATCGCCACGTCGACCGGCCAGTCACAATGGATCACCGGCGCAGAAGCGCGCGACGCGGTTCACGCTCTGCGCGCGCGTTACGACGTCATCATGACAGGGATCGGTACGGTGCTGTCAGACGATCCGCGCCTGACGGTGCGTCCTGGCGGCGTGAAAGCGGCCGAGCAGCCGGAGAGGGCGGTTCTCGACACCCGCCTGCGCATTCTACCTGGCGCGAAGCTTTTCGAGGAAGGGCCCGCCATAATTTTCCATGGGTCTGATGATGAAGCCCGGTCCAAGGCCCTCGGCGCGAAGGGTGCGCGGCTGGTGCGCGTCGAGAAGGACGCTGACGGGCACGCTGATCTGCGCGCTGCCTTGCGTTATCTCGGCTCTGCAGGGCATTCGCGCGTGTTGATCGAGGCGGGTGGCAAGCTGGCAGCCTCAGCGCTGAAAGCCGGCCTGGTTCACCGCCTTGAATGGTTCCGTGCGCCGATGATCATTGGCGGGGACGGCATGGACGTGTTTGCAGCGCTTGGGCTTGGCAATCTGGCCAGCGCACCCCAATTCCGGCGCACATCGGTTCGCGTTATCGGACGCGACCTGCATGAGAGCTATGAGCGCGAAGGCAACTGACGGCAGGCCCCAACCCATGTTCACCGGAATAGTCACTGCCGTCGGCGAGCTGACCGCTCTCGAAGACGGGCCGGTGCGCCGTTTTACGGTGCGCGGGCCGTGGCCAGCCGCCGAGCTGGTGCTGGGCGCCTCCATCGCCCATGACGGCGTATGCCTGACCGTGACCGCTATCGAGCCGGACAAGTCTGGCGCGCTCTATCAGGTTGAGGTGTCACCCGAAACGCTTGCCCGCACGACGCTCGGCGAATGGAAACCCGGTTCGCGCATGAATCTGGAACGCCCGCTCAAAGTGGGTGACGAGCTGGGCGGACACATTGTCCAGGGCCATGTTGATGGCGTAGGCACCGTGAAGGCCCGGACCGACACGGATGGCTGGATGGCGCTGACGGTTGAGGCGCCAGCTGAACTGGCCCCCTTTATCGCCGAGAAGGGCTCGATTGCGGTTGACGGGGTCTCGCTCACCGTCAATGGCGTGTCTGGGACAGCCTTCGATCTGATGATTATTCCCCATACGGCGGCTGTTACCACGCTCTCGCGCCTGCAGCCGTGCATGCGGGTGAACCTTGAGGTGGACATCATGG
This sequence comes from Glycocaulis sp., assembly GCF_051859565.1. Taxonomy (GTDB): domain Bacteria; phylum Pseudomonadota; class Alphaproteobacteria; order Caulobacterales; family Maricaulaceae; genus Glycocaulis. The sequence continues at coordinate 68,158 of NZ_JBHYFK010000004.1, read as the reverse complement.
CGCGCTACGCCGCGCGCCTTGCCGCAATGACCGGCGCGAAGGACGTGAAGTGATGTCAGCAAACGGGTTCAACCTCGCCTCTGCCGAGGAAATTATCGAAGAAGCCCGCAACGGCCGGATGTTCATTCTTGTCGACGCTGAAGATCGCGAGAATGAAGGCGATCTTGTCATCCCGGCCCAGTTTGCGACGCCTGACGCTATCAACTTCATGACCAAGCACGGGCGGGGCCTGATCTGCCTGACGCTGACGCGTGAACGTGCCGAAGCGCTGCACCTGCAGCCCATGACGCCGCGCAACCGCTCGCGCCACACGACCGCTTTCACGGTATCCATTGAAGCGCGCGAAGGGATCACAACAGGGATCTCGGCCCATGACCGCGCGCGCACGGTTGCTGTTGCCATCGATCCGGCGACCGGGCCTGAAGACATTGTCAGTCCCGGCCACATATTTCCCATCACGGCGCGCGATGGCGGCGTGCTGGTGCGGGCGGGCCATACCGAAGCAGCGGTGGATGTCGCCCGTCTGGCCGGTGCCAACCCGTCCGGCGTGATCTGCGAGATCATGAATGAGGACGGGACGATGGCCCGCTTGCCAGAGCTGGTGGAGTTTGCCGCCGCGCACAAGCTGAAGATCGGCACGATTGCAGACCTGATCGCCTATCGGCGCCAGCATGACCGTTTTATCGAGCGCCGCCTGGAAACCAGTGTTGAGACACGCCATGGCGGGCCATTCAAGCTGATCGTCTACCGTTCACTCGTCGATGCGGTGGAACATGTCGCTCTGGTGAAGGGTGATATCCGGCCCGGCAATGCTCCGCTGGTGCGCATGCACAAGGTCAGCTTTGCTGATGATGTGCTGGGCGCGCTTGGCGGGCGGGCAGGGCTGGTCGAGCACGCCGTTGCCGAACTGGCAGCACATGACGGGCCTGCTGTGATGGTATTCATCCGCGAGACCAACCCGTCTGCCATCACGGAACGTTTTGGCGCCAGCCCGTCCGACCCGCCCGACACACGCGAGGCGCGGCGCCTGCGCGAATACGGGCTGGGCGCGCAGATCCTGATTGATCTGGGCGTTCGCCGCATGGAGCTACTTACGACAACGCCTCAGACCATTGTTGCGCTGGATGGCTACGGCCTTGAAATCACCAGCCAGCGCGAGCTTAGTTGAACCAGACCTGTCCAGAAGGAGGCCGTGATGGCCGCTAGACCGAAACTTCTCATCATCGCGGCCCCGTTCTACGAGGATATCACCGAACAACTGGTGGAGGGCGCGACGGCCGCGCTGACCGAAGCGGGCGCTGAATTCGAGATCATCGAAGTACCCGGCGCGTTCGAGATCCCCGGCGTGATCGCCATGGCCGAGGCCGGCAAGCAGCCCTATGACGGCTATGTGGCGCTTGGGTGTGTGATCCGCGGCGAAACCAGCCACTATGATTATGTGTGCGGCGAGTCCGCGCGCGGGCTGATGGATCTGTCCCTGAAGGGTGTTCCGCTGGGCTATGGCATCCTCACCGTCGAGAATATCCGTCAGGCTCGCGTGCGGGCGCATGTCAGCGAAAAGAACAAGGGCAAGGACGCCGCCGAGGCGGCACTTGCGATGATCGCCAATGCCCAGCGTTTCGGGTCCCGCTAGATGACGGAAACGCCTTCCGATACGCGTGCCCGCCTTCGCCGTTCGGCGCGTCTCTCCGCTGTGCAGGCGCTGTATCAGATGGAGCTGTCGGGCACGGGCGCGCGCGCCGTCGTCAAACAGTTCCGCGACCACCGCTTTGGCCATGATGGCGAACCGGGTGAGTTCATCGAGGCCGATGAGGACTTCTTTGAAGACCTGCTCTCCGGCGTTGTGCGGGCGCAGGATGATGTCGACAAGCTGACGGCCTCTACCCTGAAAGAGGGCTGGAAGCTGTCCCGCCTCGACGCCACTGTAAGGGCGATCTTGCGGGCAGGTGGGTATGAGCTGCTGCGCCGGACCGACGTCCCGACCCGCGTGGTCATCAACGAGTATGTCGACATCGCGCATGCCTTTTTCGAGGGGCCGGAACCGGCTTTCATCAACGCGTCGCTGGATGCGTTCGCCCGGGCAGCCCGCCCCGCCGCTGACGCCGCGCCGGAGAGCTGATGAGTGAGAACGGCGAGTTCGGGTATATAAAGGACCGCCTTGCACCACTGGCCGCGGGCTTCAAGGGCGCACTTGAGCTGAAAGACGATGCTGCGCTGCTCTCGGTGCGGTCGGGGCGGGAACTGGTCATCACTGCCGACACGCTGGTGGAGGGGCGCCATTTCCCTGAAGGCACCGAGCCGGCATTGGTGGCCCGCAAGGCGTTGCGGGTGAACCTGTCTGATCTCGCTGCCATGGGCGCCCGGCCTGTTGCGTATATGACCAATATCGTCTGGCCAGCCGGCGCGCCTGACGCGCTGCGGGGCGGATTTGCTGACGGGCTGGCGATGGATCAGGAAGAATTCTCGATCACCCTGATCGGCGGCGATACCACGTCGGCGAATGGTCCTTGGGTCATTGCAGTCACAGCATTCGGTGAGGTGCCTGCTGGCAAGGCCATAACCCGTTCGGGCGCAAAGCCCGGGGATTATCTGGTGGTAACGGGCACGATTGGTGATGCCTGCCTCGGCCTTAAGGTCGAAACCAAAGAGTACCAGCCATCGGCCGATGACCGGGCGTACCTGCTGCAACGCCTTCAGCTGCCGATGCCCCGCCTCGCGCTGGCAGATGCACTGCATGCCCATGTGCATGCGGCCATAGATGTCAGCGACGGCGTGATCGCCGACAGCCGCCATTTGGCTGCGGCAAGCGGGCTGTCGCTGGAGATTGATCTTGATGTGTTGCCGCTATCGGAGGCGGCGCATCGCTGGCTGGACAATCAGGACGACACGCAGGCCGCGCGGCTGGCGCTGGCAAGCTTCGGCGATGATTACGAGCTGGCGTGCGCCGTGCCGCAGGCGCGGGTCGACACATTTACCGCCGAGCTACGCAAGGCGGGTCTGCAGGCAACAGTTATTGGTGCGTTCGCCCCCGGTGACACGGTGACGGTCATTTCTGGCGGTGTGTCCATCGAGTATGGAGCCGGTGGATTCACGCATTTTTGACGGGTGCGCGGGTAGTATGAAGCCATGAAACGCTTCGCTGCCCTCTTCGTCCTGACTGTGTCGGCCTATGCCCCGGCGATGGCTGCGCCACCGCCTGAACAAGCAGCGGCGCCCGCTCTGGTGGTGCCTAACGATCTTCGCGATCTGGCTATGCAGGCTGGTGAACGGCTTGCGCCGCCTGACACACCGCATTTCGACCTGCCAGCCATCACCGTTCCGCTGGTAGATAACGGCCGCCTGGCAGGGTATTCATTTCTGAACGTCAGGCTGCACCTCGCCGATGAGGCGAGCATTCCCGAAATCCGCCAGCGGCTTCACTTCCTGATGCACGATCTCGTTGCGCTGGCTCACGCTCACCCCTTCACCCTTGTGTCGCGGGATGACTTTTCAACGGGCGACACCTACGAGCGCTGGGACCGCGCTATTGATGCCCGGCTGGGCGCAGGGGTTGTCAGCGAACTTGAACCGCTGGCATCCGGCATCCGCCTGCAGCGCCGCTATCGCTGACCCCCGGCCTTCAGCCTCAATCAGGGTTTGAACCCTAACACTGATTGCGCCGCTCCACCCCATTGGGCATAGTCCGCCGGTCAATGGGAGGGGCTGCAGGCAGCGCGATTCGTTGCGCCTGCCGGTCACGCGGCCATTCCCCCTCAAAAACAAGAACGTAAAACGGGGAAACCAATTATGAGCATTGAGCTGTGGCTATGGCTGGTCATCGGGGCCGGCATACTGGCCCTGATCTATGGCGCGGTAACAGTCCGCTCCATCCTGTCCGCCAGCGCGGGCAATGAACGCATGCAGGAAATCGCCAAGGCGATCCAGGAAGGCGCAAATGCCTATCTGAAGCGCCAGTACACCACCATTGCGATGGTAGGTGCGGTGGTTTTCGTCGCCGTCTTCTTCCTGCTGGGCTGGCAGGTCGCTGTCGGATTCCTGATCGGGGCGATCCTGTCCGGTGTGGCCGGTTTTATCGGCATGCTGGTTTCGGTGCGTGCCAATGTGCGCACGACCGAAGCTTCGCGGACGGGCCTGGCTGCAGGGCTTTCCATGGCGTTCAAGTCTGGCGCGGTGACGGGCATGCTCGTTGCTGGCCTCGCCCTGCTGTCGGTGGTGGTCTACTACTTCCTTCTGACAACGGTGATGGGCTTTGAGCCGGTCAGCCGCACGGTGATCGACTCGCTCGTCGCACTGGGCTTTGGTGCATCCCTCATCTCCATCTTCGCCCGTCTTGGTGGCGGTATCTTCACCAAGGGCGCGGATGTCGGCGGCGACATGGTCGGCAAGGTGGAAGCGGGCATCCCCGAGGATGATCCCCGCAACGCCGCGACCATCGCGGACAATGTCGGCGACAATGTCGGCGACTGTGCGGGCATGGCCGCTGACCTGTTCGAGACCTATGCGGTGACCGTTGTCGCCACCATGGTGCTCGCCTCGATCTTCTTCCGCGGCCTGACGGGCGGCATCGGCGTCGACACGATGATGATCTACCCGCTCGCCATTGGCGGCGTGTGCATCATCGCTTCCATCATCTCGACCTATTTCGTGCGCCTCTCCAAGGGCTCACGCAATGTGATGGGTGCGCTCTACAAGGGCTTCATTGCCTCGGCTGTGCTTTCGCTTGTCGGTGTGGGCGTCGTGACCTGGTCGATGATCGGTTTTGATACCGAGATCACCACTGCTGGCGGTGTGAGCTTCAATGGCCTCGACCTGTTCCTGTGCGGCGTTGCCGGTCTTCTGGTCACCGGCGCGATCGTCTGGATCACCGAATACTATACCGGCGTGGACTTCCGCCCGGTGAAGTCGGTGGCCAAGGCCTCTGAATCCGGTCACGGCACGAACGTGATCCAGGGTCTGGCGGTTTCGCTGGAATCCACCGCTCTGCCCGCGCTGACGATCATTGTCGGCATTCTGGTCACCTTCAATCTTGCGGGCTTGTTCGGTATCGCCATTGCGGTGACGACGATGCTGGCTCTGGCCGGCATGGTGGTCGCGCTCGATGCGTTCGGTCCGGTGACCGACAATGCGGGCGGTATCGCGGAAATGGCCGATCTCGACGCATCTGTACGTGAAACCACCGATACGCTCGACGCAGTCGGCAACACGACCAAAGCCGTCACCAAGGGCTATGCCATCGGTTCGGCGGGCCTTGGCGCGCTGGTGCTGTTTGCCGCTTTCACCGAAGATCTGAGCTACTTTGCTGCCAATCCCGCCGAGTATCCGTTCTTCGCCGGTGTGGCTGTCGATTTCGCGTTGTCAAACCCCTACGTGGTCGTGGGCCTGTTCTTCGGCGGTCTGCTGCCCTTCCTGTTCGGCGGTATGTCGATGATGGCCGTGGGCCGGGCAGCCGAAGCTGTGGTGCATGAGGTGCGCCGCCAGTTCCGCGAAAACCCGGGCATCATGACGTTCGAGACCAAGCCGGATTACGGCCGTGCGGTCGACATGCTTACCAAAGCTGCGATCCGCGAGATGATCGTGCCGTCACTGCTTCCGGTGCTCTCGCCGATCGTGCTGTTCTTTGTGATCTGGTTCGTTGGCGGGGCGGAGCTTGGCTTCAATGAAGCCGGCAAGGCTCATGCGCTGGCCGCTGTGGGTGCGATGCTTCTCGGTGTGATCGTGACCGGCCTGTTTGTGGCCATCTCGATGACTTCGGGCGGTGGTGCCTGGGACAACGCCAAAAAGTACATCGAGGACGGCAATCATGGCGGCAAGGGCTCTGAGGCTCACAAGGCTGCCGTGACCGGCGATACGGTGGGTGATCCCTACAAGGACACGGCAGGGCCTGCCGTGAACCCGATGATCAAGATCACCAATATCGTGGCCTTGCTCCTGCTGGCTGTTCTGGCAGGCGCGGCCTGACGCCAGGCCTCACGGGCACAAGGAAAAGCCCCGGCAGCGATGCCGGGGCTTTTTTGTGTGCGAGAGGATCGTGAAGATATTTTTCGTAGGCCAGGGCGGGGCCGCTAGTCGTTCCGGCGCGGACCGCCGGCGCCGCCGGGGAGGTTGTCCTGACCGGAAATCTGGTCGGTCGGCAGGCGGCCGACATTGCCCAGTACCTGCTCCAGCAGTGTCAGTTCGCGGCCCCGTGTCGGTGTGGTGCGCGCGACATAGTTTACCTGGCGGGAGTCAGAAGCGTCGTATTCGTTCACCTCGACGACCGTACCGTCATCATCAAAGCGCACGGCGATCACCCGGCGTGCGAGCGTATTCGGGCGCAGATAGGCGAGATATTCGCGTGTATCGGTTATGTAGTACCAGGTGTTTTCTTCAAACGTGCCGCGCACCGACGGGCTGCCGAGCGTTGCCAGAAGCGTCGCTTCCGTATCTTCGCCCACCTGGATCTCCGGCACTTCGCCATCGGTATAGCGATAACCGTGCGTGCGCAGGGTGGGGTTGCAGGCTGTAAGGACCATTGCGCCTAGCGCCACGCCTGCCACAGTCAGCATTCGCATGGATTTGCGGTTCATGTGCGTTCTGGCCTCCATCGCCTCACCTGCAGGTGCGTCCACGCGCCTACTGGCGCGCGTCAGCCTTTTGACCTACCTGTCGCGCATCCTAGCGTCTAGTCCCGCCGTCAGGGAGTGCCAAATGCGATTTCCGCTGAATCTGTTCCGTGCCGATCCTGTAAAGGCCCGCGCCAGCCAGCTGTACGAGGCCATTCTGGCCGAAGCCCGCGCCCCGCGCCTCTACGCGGAGCTGGGCGTGCCAGACACGGTCGACGGGCGATTTGACATGATCGTGCTGCACGCAGCCCTGGTGATGCGCCGGCTGCGCGAAGAGGGCGAGGGCGGGCAAAAGCTGGCCCAAGCACTTTTCGGGCGGCTGTTCGACGATATGGATGCGGCGCTTCGGGAGATGGGTATTGGCGACATGAGCGTCGGCAAGAAGATCAAGACCATGGCAGAAGCGTTCTATGGGCGGGCAGCGGCCTATGATGGCGCGCTCAAGGCCGGAGACGCCGGACAGTTGAAAGCCGTGCTGTGGCGCAATCTGTTCGACGACGCGCCAGAGCATGAGGGCGCGGCCGAAGCGTTGTCCCGGCATGCGATTGCGGCAGACCAGCAGATCAGGTCCATGCCGGCCGATCAGCTGCTTGAAGGGCGTCTGGGAGCGCTGGCAGTGGCCTGATAGCCGAGCGGCGATGTTGCATCGGAGCGGTCAATCGGTAAGTTGCGGGCCTTCGCCCCGGGTGGGACCGATTTTGGACTCGGGGCGGGACAGGATTTACGTTTCCGGATCCCTTTATGAATTCAGAGCTGGTACTTTCCCTCGATGCCATGGGCGGCGATCATGCGCCGGGCATCGTCGTTGACGGCGCGGCAGTCTTCCTGAAAGGACGGCGCAGGAAAGTGCGCCTGCTGTTCCACGGCGACGAATCTCAGTTGCGGCCGCTGATCGACGCGCACCCTGCCGTGGCTGCGGTAAGCGAGATACGCCACTCCGACAGCCAGGTGGATATGTCGGCCAAGCCGTCAGAGGCGGTTCGGCGCTCGCGGGGCTCCTCGATGTGGAATGCGGTACAGTCTGTCCGCGACGGCGAAGCGCAAGTGGCGGTTTCGGCCGGCAATACCGGCGCACTGATGGCAATCTCGAAGGTGTGCCTGCGCATGAAGGCGGGCGTGCACCGTCCGGCGATTGCGGCAAGCTGGCCCGTGCCGAAAGGCTTCTCTACCGTTCTGGATGTTGGCGCGAATGTGGAGTGTACGCCCGCCCAGCTGGTGGAGTTTGCGATCATGGGCGAGGCCTTCCACCGCGCCGTGCACCGTGAAGCCCGTCCCAGCGTAGGCCTGCTCAATGTCGGGCAGGAAGAGCTGAAGGGTAATGATGTCGTGCGCGATGCCGACGCCCTGATCCGCGCCGCCGGCCTGGACATGAACTATCGTGGCTATGTCGAGGGCGACGACATCTCGCTTGGCACAACCGATGTCGTGGTGACGGACGGATTTACCGGCAATGTCGCCCTGAAAACCGCTGAAGGCACGGCCCGCCTGGTCGCCGGCTGGATGCGCGAGGCGCTGACCAGCTCCTTCATCGCCAAAATCGCTGCCAGCCTCCTGCAGCTCGGCGCGCTTGACCAGCTGCGGGCGAGAATGGACCCGAATAACGTTAATGGCGGCGTGTTTCTTGGGCTTAATGGTGTGGTGGTCAAAAGCCATGGCGGCACGAACGCTGCCGGATTTGCCACTGCGCTGCGTATCGCACTGGAAATGGCCGACAGTGCCTTCTTGAATGAAATCGAGAAGAACCTGGCATTGCTGGAGGCGGCAGAGGCGCGTCTCGCAACGGAACAAGCGCCCGAAGGGCAGCAGGAGAGCGCGTGACCGCAATCAGATCCCGTATCGCCGGAATCGGCACCTACCTGCCAGAACACGTCATGTTGAACGCGGACATGGCGCGCTTTGTCGAGACAAGTGACGAATGGATCCGCGAACGCACCGGCATCAGTCAGCGCCATATCGCGGCAGATGACGAGTTCACCTCCGATCTCGCCACCCACGCTTCGCGCGCGGCCCTGGCTCATGCCGGGATGGATGCGGGCGAGATCGATCTGATCGTGCTGGCAACCGCCACGCCGGACCTGACATTCCCTGCGACGGCCACCATGGTCCAGGAAAAACTGGGTATCCGCCAGGGCGCTGCCTTTGACATTCAGGCAGTATGTTCAGGCTTCCTCTATGCGCTGGCAACGGCGGATAATTTCATCAAGGCCGGGCAGGCGAAGAACGCGCTGGTCATCGGCGCCGAAACCTTCTCGCGCATCCTCGACTGGACCGACCGGACGACATGCGTGCTCTTCGGCGACGGGGCAGGGGCGATGGTGCTGTCGTCGGCCAGCGAGGGCGAAGGGCTGATAAAAACCCATCTGCGCTCTGACGGGCAGTATTGTGATCTGCTGTACGTGGATGGCGGGCCGTCCCGCACCAAAACCGTTGGCCATCTGCGGATGCAGGGCAATCAGGTTTTCCGTCACGCGGTCGGCAAGATTGCCGGTTCGATGGAGGAGCTGTCAGAACTGGCCGGCATTCCGATCAGCGAGATTGACTGGTTTGTGCCTCACCAGGCCAATCAGCGCATTCTGGAAGGTGTGGCGAAGCGCCTGTCCATTCCGGTGGAGAAAGTCATCTCCACCGTCGGCCGGCATGGCAACACGTCCGCAGCCTCGATACCGCTGGCGTTTGACACGGCGGTAAAGGACGGGCGGATCAAGCGCGGCGACCTGGTGCTGATGGAAGCACTGGGCGGCGGGTTTACATGGGGTGCGGCATTAGCGCGATATTGACCGTAAACGTATGGTTAACATTGACCGCCGCGCCCGCTAGGGCATAACGTTTGTTATCGAATTCAATCCGGGGAGTTTGCAATGACGGGCAAGACACTTACCCGCGCGGATCTGGCTGATGCCATCCACCGGGATATTGGCGTCTCGCGCCAGGAATCGGCGCAGCTGGTAGAGGCCGTGCTCGACATGATTTCCGACACGCTGGTGAAGGGGGAGACGGTGAAGCTGTCCTCCTTCGGCTCATTTCAGCTGCGCGACAAGAATGGCCGGGTCGGCCGCAATCCGAAGACCGGCGAGGAAGTGCCGATCGACCCGCGCCGGGTGCTTGTTTTCAAGCCTTCACAGGTTCTGAAAGAACGCATTGATACTGCCCTGTCGAAATAGGACAGCGCCCGCATGACCAAGTCCGCTGATGCATACCGGACCATTTCGGAGGCCGCCGCCGAGGTGGACCTTCCCACGCACGTATTGCGCTTCTGGGAGACCAAGTTCGCCCAGTTGAAACCCGTCAAGCACAAGGGCGGGCGCAGGCTCTACCGGCCGCAGGACGTGACCCTGCTCAAGGGTCTGCGGCGTCTGCTTTATGCCGAAGGCTACACGATCAAGGGCGTGCAGAAATATCTGCGCGATAATGGCGTGGCCGCGGTTGCGGCTCTGGGTGAGGGCGGTGAAGTTGCTGTTCCGTTGCCAGACAGCGCTGGCGAAAGCACAGCAATGCCAGCGGCGGCGGCAGGAAGCAGTGCTTCAGCGGGCGCCGGATCGCTCCCGGCCCTGCAAGCCGTTCTGGCGAAGGTTGAACGGGCTAAATCCCGTCTCGATTCCGCGCTTGCTGCGCGTGGTTAGCCAAGGCTGGAAAGCCGTGTTGCCAACGCCGTAACCACCAGCCTATAAGACCGCTCCTTCGCTCCACACCCCTTGCGAAGGAAGATGAAGAGTCGGAGCGTAGCGCAGCCCGGTAGCGCACTTGTCTGGGGGACAAGGGGTCGTGGGTTCGAATCCCGCCGCTCCGACCATTTTTCCATTTAGTCAGATGCCCGCCAGCGCCTGCTCCAGATCGGCCCAGAGATCGTCGATATCCTCCAGTCCGATGGACAGGCGCAGCAGCGCGCCTTCGGCCTTCCACGGTACGGCGGTGCGCTTTATCTGCCGGTCGCAAGACAGGGCGAGGCTTTCATAGCCGCCCCAGGAAAACCCGATCCCGAAGAGTTTGAGCCGGTCGACGATGGCTTCGCCCTCGCGCGCGCTGATCCCGTTCAGCACGAAGGAAAAGCATCCGGCTGCGCCGGAAAAATCCCGTGCGAACAGCGCGTGATCCGGGTGTGAGGGCAAAGCGGGGTGCAGGACGCGGCTGACCTTCGGGTGCGCCTCCAGCCGCCGGGCAATCTCCAGCGACGCAGATTCAGCGCGTTCCAGCCGCAAGGGCAGGGTGCGCAGCCCCCGCAGTGCCAGAAACGCATCATCGGGCGAGACATGCAGGCCATACAGCTTCTCGCGGTCGGCAAGCGTCTTCGCCGCCTCGCCTCTGGCCGTAACTGATCCCATCAGGAAATCGGAATGCCCGCCGACATATTTGGTCAGGGCTTGCGCGGCATAGTCGATGCCCAATTCCAGCGGGTTCATCAGTACGCCCGCCGTCCACGTGTCATCGATCACCGTGGGAACACCGGCTGCCTTCGCGGCTTGAGTGATGGCTGGGACGTCCTGAAGCTCGAATGTGAGGGAGCTCGGTGATTCCAGTGCGATAAGGACGGTATTTGCGCTAATGAGCGACGCGATCCCTGCACCGATGCGCGGACCATAATAGACCGGCTTCACGCCCAGCCGGGGCAGCTCCTCGTCGCAGAACCGGCGCACAGGCCCGTACGCACCGTCGCTTATCAGGGCCTCTCCCGGACCTTTGAGAGCTGTGCGTATGGCCAACACGACAGACGCCAGACCGGACGGGGCCAGCGCGCAGTGGTCCGCATCATAAAGGCCGCGAATCGCGTCACGAAGTTCTCTGTTGGGAGCGATGCCGCCACGGCCATAATGCCGCCGCGTGCCTGTGGGTTCATAGAGCTCTGACGTTGAAGGAGCCAGGACCGTGGAGGCGCGCTTGATTGCCGGATTGACGAGACCGTCACCCTCATCGCTGCGCCCGGAATGGATGATGCGCGTATCGCGTTTCATATCGACGCCGACGCTCCTCTTCGCTAAACCCATAGTCTGTCAGCCTTTAGGGCGGACCGCACCATGACGCCAACAGCTTTCTTCGACTTTCTCATGCCGCGCCGCCTCGCGCGCGCTGCCACCGCGTTTGCGCTCGGCTTTACCGTATCGCAAAGCCAGACCGCCGAGCTTGGCACGCAGATGTACGAGCTGCGTGAACGCGGCACCGTGCGGTGCGGGGTCGATACCGGGCTTCAGGGTTTTGCCCGGCAGGATGAAGAGGGCAACTGGAACGGTTTCGAGGTCGACCTGTGCCGCGCCTATGCGGCCGCCTTCCTCGGCAGCCCGGAGCGTATGCAGCTTGTGCCGCTGACCACACAGGAGAGGCTGGACGCGCTGTCGGCGGGGGATGTCGATATCCTACTGCGCAATACGACCTGGACGCTGAGCCGCGATGCGCAGGAGAATTTCTCGTTCGCAGGCGTCTATTATTATGACGGGCAGGGCTTTCTGGTGCCGCGCGATCTTGGTGTCACCAGTGCGCGGGAGCTGGACGGCGCGCGCATCTGCGTTTTGCGCAACACCACCACGGCGCTGAACCTCGTTGATTACGCGCAGACCCATGAGCTGACCTTCCAGCTGGTGGAAGTGGCGACGGTCCGCGCCGGGATAACCGCCTATGGGCGCGGCCAGTGCGATGCGCTCAGTAATGACCTGTCCGGCCTTGCCGGCATGCGCATGACGCTGTCTGAACCCGACGCCCACCTGATCCTGCCCGATGTGATCTCCAAGGAGCCTCTGAGCGCCGTCGTCGCCTCACGCGACCAGAAGTTCGCGGATGCCGTTCGCTGGGTGCTCCATGCCCTCATCGCGGCGGAGGAGTATGGCGTGACGGCTGCCAATGCGGCCGAAATGGCCGATAATGGCAGCAATGCTGAAATACGCCGTCTTCTGGGCGCTGAAGGTCCGCTCGCCGAGGGCCTGTTCCTCGATGCGGAGTTCGCTTTGCGCGCGATTGAGGCAGGCGGCAATTATGGCGAATTGTTCGAGCGTCATCTCGGCACGGCGTCCGGCCTGAATTTGCGCCGGGGCCTTAACGCACAGTGGAATCAGGGCGGGCTGATGTATGCCCCGCCGTTCCGGTAGGTGGTGATATTGGGTGACGCCTCGAAAGCTGCGAGAAGCGTAATCGGGCTTTATGAGCGCCACGCGCCGGGCTGGGACCAGGACCGGCGGCACGCCCGCCCGCCGGGCGAAGCCGGCTGGATCGCCCGGTTCGTGAGTGCCGTCCGCCCCGGCGGAGAGGTGCTTGATCTGGGGTGCGGCTCCGGCGAGCCGGTGGCGCGCGACCTCGTGGCTGGCGGACTGCGGGTGACCGGCGTAGACGCGTCGGCGGCGCTTATTGCGCTTTGTATCGAGCGCTTTGCGGATCATGAGTGGATCGTGGCCGACATGCGCCAGCTTGCCCTTGGCCGCCGTTTCGATGCGATCTTGGCATGGCACAGCCTGTTTCATCTGCCCCCGGACGATCAGGCGGCGATGTTTCCGGTGTTCGCCCGGCACCTCGCGCCAGGTGCGCCGCTAAAGTTTACCAGCGGATCGGCTCGCGATGTCTCGATAGGAGAATGGCGCGGCGAGCCGCTATATCATGCCAGCCTTGCCCCGGAGGAGTATCAAGACCTGCTGGAGAGCAACGGCTTTGCCGGTATCGAGTGCGTGGCGAATGACCAGAGCTGCGGCGGGGCGACTATCTGGTTTGCTACCAAGGCGGACTAATTCTTCACCCAGGGCGGCACTGGCAGGCCTTTTTCTTTCAGAAATTCCGGGTTGTAGAGCTTGGACTGATAGCGCGCGCCGTGATCGCACAGAATTGTCACGATGGTGTGGCCCGGCCCCAGCTTGCGGGCGAGGCGGATAGCACCGGCGATATTGATTCCGGCAGAGCCGCCAAGGCATAGCCCCTCGTGCTGGATCAGCGCGTAGAGGATTTCCAGCGCTTCCTCGTCCGGGATGCGGAAGGCATGATCGACCGGCGCGCCTTCCAGATTGGCGGTGATGCGGCTCTGGCCGATGCCTTCGGTGATGGAATTGCCTTCGGCTTTCAGCTCTCCATGCGCGTAATAGCCGTAAAGCGCCGCGCCGCCGGGGTCTGCCAGCGCGATCTGCACCTTGTCACTCTTTGATTTGAGATACATGCCGACGCCGGCCAGCGTGCCGCCGGAACCCACCGCAGCGACAAAGCCGTCGACCTTGCCGCCGGTCTGCTCCCAGATTTCGGGGCCTGTTGTGTCGAAATGCGCTTGCCGGTTAGCTACATTGTCGAACTGGTTGGCCCAGATGGCACCGTTGGGCTCGCTGGCGTTCAACTCTTCGGCCAGCGTACCGGAATAGCGCGCATAATGATTGGGATTGGCGTAAGGGACGGCATCCACCTCGATCAGCTCGGCGCCCGCCAGCAGGATCGCGTCGCGCTTTTCCTTCGACTGGGTACGCGGAAACACGATCACCGTGCGGTATCCCAGCGCCGAAGCCACCATGGCAAGCCCGATGCCGGTATTGCCGGCCGTGCCTTCGACAATCGTGCCGCCGGGTTTCAGCGCGCCGCTTTTTTCGGCTGCGCGCACAATACCGAGCGCCGCGCGGTCCTTTACCGAGCCGCCAGGATTGAGAAACTCGGCCTTGCCAAGGATTTCGCAGCCCGTCGCTTCACTGGCAGCGTTCAGGCGGACCAGCGGCGTGTTGCCGATCAGGTCGATCACAGAGCGGGCAGGGCGATATTGCGTCATGGCCAACATCCTTCAGCGGCTTTTCATGTTCTGGCTAGCGGTCTGGCTGATCCGGTCAAGGGGCCACCGCGTATAGATTTCCGAAACACCAGATGGAGCTTTGCCTCGTGCCTGCCAGAGAAGACGCGCATCTGTTCGATTATGCCGCTGGTACAGGCCCTGCCGCCATCCGCCTTCTGGCGGAATGTCAGGCGGCGCTGAACCCGCAAGCGGCGATACGCGTGAGTGTCGCTGAAGCGGGATTTGGCTGCCTGCTCAGCCAGTTGCCGCCCGCCGCCATGTCCGAAAATGCCCTCGATCATGTGCTGGAGCATGCAGGAACCCCAATCACATCATCTGAACAGCCCTCAGCGATAGATACGGAAACCGGCCTGCCGCGCGCTCTGACGCCATTTCTGGAGATGCCGGGTGGTGAGCTGGACTGGTCGCGGCAACTTGGCGGCGTTCAGGAAATTCATCTTGCCGATGCCAGCGACGCGAATGTGGAAGCCAATCTTGTGCGGCTGATGCCCGGTGGCGGCATTCCCCATCACGACCATGGAGGTGAGGAGCTGACTTTGGTGCTGACGGGAGCCTTTCATGATGGCCACGCGTTGTACCGGGCAGGTGATCTGTGCCGCGCTACGCCGGGCTTGCGCCACCGGCCGGAGGTGCATGGGGCCACGCCCTGCATCTGCCTGACGGTAAGCTTGGGTGAGTGGAAACCGGCCAACCCGCTTTATGGCTGGCTGAACAGGCTGAACCGCTCCCTGCGCCGCCGGAACTGATTGCCGTATTGTCCAAGTTTGCCCAACAACCGGGAGCCCGCCTGATGAAACCGCTTGCGATCCTTGTTTCGACCATCGCCTTGTCGTTCTCGTTGCCGGCTGCCTATGCGGCCATTCCCGCTGATCCGGCTGGCGGCGAGACGATCCAGTTCAATGTCTATCGCGGCAATTCCAGTTTCGGCACGCACGAGGTCCGCTTTCAACGCAACGGCGACGAGCTGATCGCAGAAGTGTCGGTTCGGCTGCGTGCGGGCTTCGGGCCGGTGACGGTGTTCCGCTATGAGCACGACTCGGTAGAGCGCTGGCGCGACGGGCAGCTGGTAGCGCTGGAAGGCGAGACGCTGAAAGACGGCAGCCGCTTCCCTGTCGAGGCCGTGCGCAATGGCGCAGGCATTGTGAGCGAGGGTGTCCTGCCGGAGGGGGAGCAGCACACCGCTGAACTCCCGGGCGACATCATCCCGTCCTCGCACTGGCGCGGCTACGAGGAAGATTTGCGCCGGATTCTCAACACCGAACATGGCGACGCGATGGAGGTCTCCATCACTGATATGGGGATGGAAGAGATCGAAGCTGATGGCGGCACCATTCAGGCCCGCCGCATCCGCCTGGAAGGCACGCTCACCGTCGACCTGTGGTATGACGAGAACGGTTTCTGGGCGGGGTGCGAGTTCGAGGCGCGCGGCCAGCGCATCCGCTATGTCCGGCAGGCCAATCCGGTCGCCTGATGCGCACCTTGCGGCTTGTCCTCGGCGATCAGCTGACGCGCGATTTGTCTGCCTTGCGGGGCGTTCAGCCTGACGATCTGATCCTGATGGCCGAGGTCAATGACGAGGCGTCATACGTCCCGCATCATCGCAAGAAGATCACCTTCCTGTTCTCGGCCATGCGCCATTTCGCGCAGAGCCTTCAAGAGGAGGGGCTGAGCGTCCGCTATGTGCGCCTTGATGACCCCAACAACTCCCATAGCCTTGAAGGCGAGGTGGCGCGCGCACTGGCCGACGAGAAGGGTCTGCAGCGTATTGTCCATACCGAGCCCGGTGAGTACCGGCTCATGGAGATCATGCGCGAATGGCCGGACAGGTTCGATGTCCCGGTCGAAATGCGCGCCGACGACCGTTTCATCTGCTCGCATGAGCGCTTCGCTCGCTGGGCCAGCGGCAAGCAGCGCCTGACCATGGAGTATTTCTACCGGGAGATGCGCCGGGAGACCGGCCTGCTGATGGATGGAGAGCAGCCTGAAGGCGGGCAGTGGAACTATGATGCGGAGAACCGCAAGGCTCTGCCGGCGGACACCAAACTGCCCCGCCGCCCATGGATCGAGCCCGACGCGATCACCCGGGAAGTCATGACTTTCGTCGAAGAGCGTTTCCCGGACGGATTTGGCGATATCGAGCCCTTTGGCTATGCGGTGACGCGCGAAGGTGCGCTGGAACAGCTGGGCTGGTTCATCGAGAATGCCTTGCCGGATTTCGGTGATTATCAGGATGCGTTGAAGGATGGAGAGGCCTTCCTCTACCATTCCGTCTTGTCGCTCTACCTCAATTGCGGCCTGCTGGACCCTCTGGAGGTGTGCCGCAAGGCGGAAGGCGCGTGGCAGGACGGCAAGGCACCGCTGAACGCTGTTGAGGGCTTCATCCGGCAGATAATTGGTTGGCGCGAATATGTGCGCGGCATCTACTGGCACTTCATGCCGGAATATCTGGAGCGCAACGCGCTGAACGCGCACCGGCCCTTGCCGGCGTTTTACTGGACCGCCGAAACGGATATGGCCTGCATCGCCGATGTGGTGAACACCACGCGCAAGCACGCCTACGCCCACCATATCCAACGCCTGATGGTCACCGGCAATTTCGCGCTTCTGGCCGGTATTGATCCCAAGGCCGTCAATGAATGGTATCTGGCCGTCTATGCCGATGCCTATGAGTGGGTGGAAGCACCCAACACGCACGGCATGGCGCTTTACGCCGATGGCGGTGTCATGGCCACAAAGCCCTATGCGGCGAGCGGCGCCTATATCGACCGGATGAGCGATCACTGCGGCAAGTGCCGCTATGAGGTGAAAGCCAAAACCGGCGAAAAAGCCTGTCCGTTCAATTATCTATACTGGAATTTCATGATGGAGAATGAGGCAAGGCTGAAGGGCAATCGCCGCCTCGGACCCATCCTCTCAAACCTCAACCGGTTCAGCGACGCCCGCCGCGAGGAGATACGCGGCGACGCCGTCCGTTTCTTCGAATCCATCGGCATCGCCCGCACACAAAGGAAAGCCTCATGACACCGCGCGCCATGAAACCGTCAGACGGCATCGCCTGGGTAACGGGCGGCAGTTCAGGCATTGGCGCGGCGCTGGCGAAGCGCCTGGCCAGCCAGGGCTGGACGGTCATTATCTCTTCCAGAAGCGCCGACAAGCTGGAGACGATCGCCGCAGAGCATTCCGGCAAGGGCCGCATCATCGCTCACGCGGTCGACCTGACCGACGCTGAAGGCGTGGAAGACGCGGTGAAGGCCATTGAAGCGGCGCACGGACCAATCGCGCTGGCCGTCCTGAACGCGGGAATCTACCTCTCCATCAACGCCGAAAACCCGTCTTTTGAGGACTACAAGAAAACGTTTGATGTGAATCTGTCGGGCACGGCGGCGTGCCTGTGCGCGCTGACCCCGCGCATGACGGAACGGCGGGCAGGGCAGATCGCCATAGTATCTTCGGCGACGTCCTTCGGCGGCATGCCGACCTCATCCGCCTACGGGGCCAGCAAGGCTGCGCTGGTAAATATGGCCGCATGCCTGCGCATCGAGCTGCACCGCTATGGCGTGCTATGTCAGGTCATCACGCCGGGCTTTGTGGAGACGCCCGCACAGGACGCCAACGCCTTCCCCAAACCCTTCATGGTCAGTGCGGAGGCGGCGGCAAAGCGCATCGCATCGGGCCTGAAAAGCAAGCGTTTCGAGATCACCTTCCCGCGCCGCTTTACGTGGGCGCTGAAAGCCATCTACGCGCTGCCATACAGCTGGTCTCTGGGGCTGGTGAGGAAGCAGACCGGCTGGGACAAGCCGGTGGATTAGCGCTCCAGCACGAACTGGCCGACATCAATGCGGCCGGTGCGGAAGCCCGCCTCGCAATAGGCGAGATAAAACTCCCACATGCGCCGGAAGCGCAGATCAAAGCCCATCGGCTCGATCTGCGGCCACGCAGCCTGGAAACGCTCCATCCAGTGGGCGAGCGTATCGGCATAGTCCACGCCGAACATCTCAGCCGTAACGGAGTTCAGCTCTGCCTTGGCGAACTCGCCATTCAGGCGCTCCACGCTTGGCAAGATGCCGCCGGGAAAGATATAGCGCTGAATGAAGTCCGTCCGCTTGCGGTAGCTGTCAAACAGGTCGTCGCGGATGGTGATGATCTGCAGCCCCGCCTTGCCGCCGGGCTGGAGGCACTCGCGCACCTTGGCAAAGTAGGACGGCCAATATTCTTCGCCGACCGCCTCGAACATCTCGATGGACGCTACGGCGTCATAGCGGCCGGTCTCGTCGCGATAGTCCTGCAGCTTGATCTCCACCCTGTCTGACAGGCCCGCGCGTTCCATGCGTTCAAGGGCGTAGTCGCGCTGGGAGGGCGAGAGGGTGAGGCAGGTCACACGCGCGCCGATCTCACCAGCGGCATACTCGGCAAACCCGCCCCAGCCGCAGCCGATTTCCAGCACATGCATGCCGGGCTCCAGCCCGATCAGGCGGGCAAGGTTGGCATACTTCTCCTTCTGCGCGGCCTCCAGCCCCAGATCCGGCGCGGTAAAGCGCGCGGCCGAATAGGTCATGGACGGGTCTAGCCACAGCTCATAGAAGGCATTGCCGAGATCGTAGTGCGCCTCGATATTCTTGCGGGCCTGCGCCTTGGTGTTGGCGCGCAGGCGGTGCCAGATCCAGTGCGCCATGCGGGTGAGGGGGCCGCCTTTCTCGATATTGTTTATTTTATCGAGGTTTGCGGAGAACACTTCCAGCACTGCTGCAAGGTCTGGCGTTGTCCATTGGCCCGCCATGTAGGATTCGGCAAAGCCGACATCGCCGCCTGCAAACACGCGGCGGACCATGGCGTAGTCCCGTACCTCCATTACCGCATCAGCGCCCGGCGCTTTGCCCTGAAAGCGCAGGCTGCGGCCATCTGGAAGCACGACGGTCAACGATCCGGTGCCAAACTTCAAAAGCAGGGCAAGGCCCGCCTTGAACAGGCGCGGTACGCCCTGCAGCCGGGCAATCGTGTCCCGGCACGCCTGAAGCGGGCGTGACGCGTCGAAACTGGAAAGAGCTGCATCGGTCATTCGGAGATACCTTCCGGCTGACTGCCGGTCCAATTCTACGCCTATTTGTGCTTACGCTCAAACTGTCCGGTTGGATGCCTCTGATCGGTCGATAATTGTATCGCCGGCAGGCGGCGGAGGGCGGCGGTGATAGCGCGCGCCTTTCACCAGAAGCCGTAGCGCTTCCCAGTGGATGGCGGAGATCGTTTTCAAGGTCGAAAAAGGCTGCAGCGCAAAGAGCTTGAGGAGATTTCCCGATGTTATCGGGCGCGCCGTTAGCTGCATGGTGGCGAGGAAGTCCTTGCCGGATGCCTCAACCTTGCTGACCACAAGCGAGAGCTGATCGTCGCCATCGCGCAAGGTGAAGTCATAGCGTCCCGACACCGGGAAGAAGGGCGAAACGTGGAACCGCTTCTGTGCGCTGTGCTTTTCGGGCATGCCGCCGGTGAGCGGTGCCACATAAGCGTGAGCATCACCGAACGTATTATGCACCTGGTAGATCACCGCGAGCGTGTTTCCGTCCGCATCGTCCGCCAGATAAAGCGAAATCGGGTTGAAGACGTAGCCCAGCACACGCGGTGAACATAAAAGCCGCACGCGCGACACGGCACAGTTCACACCCGCAGCGGCTAGCCGTGACACGGCCCACTCCTTAAGCGATGACCCATCGCGCGGGCCATGGTCACGCTGGCGGAAGCTGAACAGGTTGAAGCGCTCAACCGAAAACAGGCGCGAAAGGCGCCCCGCTGCCTCCAGCTGGTCTAGGTCCAGCATCATCATGGCGATGGAATAGCGGAAGCGATGCACGAAGGGCTGGGTGCGCTCGTGTACGGTATGTCCGAGGAAAAGCCGGGCAGGCGGCGTCATCATCACTCCGCGGGCAGGGCATGAACATCGGGCAGGGCGATGCCCGGCCGCTCACCCCATTCTCCGCCATTTACGTCCCCGTCGGCAAATGCCCACGGGATGGCACCGCCCAGACGCAAGGCCACCCGCAGGCCGGAACGCAGCCCGTCCTCGTGGAAGCCATATCCCAGCCAGGCGCCCGCGAACCATGTGTGGCGCACGCCCTGAACGCGGTTAAATATTCTCTGCGCGGCCAGGCCGGCGGGTGTGAATTGCGGATGGTCGTAGCTATAGCGTCCCAGCACCTTGGCCGGGTCTGGCTCACGCACGGGGTTCAGCGTCACCAGCATGGGCTGCGCCGGATTGATATGCTGCAGCCGGTTCATGTCATAAGTCACTGCAGCATTGCCCGTTTCCAGATCGCGCATATAGCACCATGCGGCGCGCGCGCCTTTGCGCCGGGGCAGGAAGCTTTCATCGCGGTGCAGTACGGCCGTGTTGGACGAATAGGGTATGGCGCCGAGCATTTCGCGCTCGTCCGCATCAGCGTCGCTCAGCAGGTCCAGTGCTTCATTGGTGTGGCAGGCCAGGATCACCTCGTCGAACCGCTCTGCATGGCCATCCGCATCAACAATGCGTACCCCGCCCGTGCGCAGCCGGGTGACACTGACTGCGCCAGTCCGGCGTTGCACACCAGAGGCTTCCATGTCGCGCCACAGTGCGTCGACATAGGTCTGGCTGCCGCCCGCCACCGTTTCCCATTTGGGGCGTTTCGCGTTGACCAGGCGATGGTTCCTGAAGAAGCGGACAAAGGCCTCCGCCGGGTAGGCGGCCATGTCGCTTTCACTGGCCGACCAGATCGCGGCGCCCATGGGCAGGAGATACTGTTCCCGGAAGCCAGGGCTGAACTCATAGAGGTCGAGATACTGGCCGAGAGACAGGCCGGTCAGAATTCCGCCCTCCAGATCTTCCACTGCCCGCGCATTAAAGCGCAACACATCACGCAGCATGCGGATGAAGGACGGACGCATCAGGTTGGAGGGCTGCGCAAACAGCCCGCCCAGCCCGTTCGATGACCACTCGCGCGCACCGTCCAGGCTGAACCCGAAGCTCATGTCGGTGTGGTGGGTTTCAATGCCCAGATGCGTGAACAGCGCCGTCAGGTTGGGGTAGTTTAGCCGGTTGAAGACGATGAAACCGGTATCAACGGCCGTTTTCTGCCCGGCGTGATCGACATGAGCCGTATTGGCATGGCCGCCAAGACGGTTTTCCTTCTCGTAAAGCACAACCTGATGCAGGCCACGCAGCGCCCAGGCCGCGCCGAGGCCAGCCACACCGGCGCCAATCACGGCAATCCGGGAGGGACGCATCAATATCGGGTCAATCGAGCTCATGCGGCATCCTTGAGGCTGGAAAAAGCGGCCAGTGCGCGTTCGCGAGCCAGCGCATGATCGACTATCGGTTTGGGGTAGTCACGGCCAAGCGCTATTCCGACGCGCGCCAGGACCTCTGACGGAGCCGTCCATGGCGCGTGGATATACTTGTCCGGCAGGTTCGTCAGTTCTGGCACCCATTCGCGGACATAGTGGCCGGCTTCGTCAAACTTCTCGCCCTGGGTCACCGGATTGAAGATACGGAAATAGGGCGCGGCGTCGGCGCCCGATCCGGCGACCCACTGCCAGCTGGCGGCGTTGTTGGCGAGGTCTGCGTCCACCAGCGTGTCCCAGAACCATTCCTCGCCCCGGCGCCAGTCGATCAGCAAATGCTTGGTCAGGAAGGAGGCAACGATCATGCGCACGCGGTTGTGCATCCAGCCAGTCTGCCATAGCTGGCGCATGCCCGCATCGACAATCGGATAACCTGTCTGTCCGCGGGCCCAGTATTGGAAAACCGTTTCATCAAAGTTCCACGGAAAGCCGTTGAACTTGGGCTGATAATTCGATTCCGGCAGATCATCGAAGTGAAAGAGAAGATTGTAGGAAAACTCGCGCCAGCCGATTTCTTTCAGAAAGGTCTCGCGGCCTTTTCCTGCGGGCACATGGCTGACCGCATGATGCCATATCTGGCGGGGGGAGATTTCACCAAAATGCAAATGAGGCGAGAGGCGCGACGTGCCTTCTGTTCCGGGGAGATTGCGGGCATCGGCATAGTCTCGCGCCGCATCTTCGCAGAAAGTTTCGAGCCTCGCCCGCGCGCCGCCTTCGCCCGGTGTCCAGACAGGGCCGAACCCTGTGGCCCAGTCCGGCGATGAGGGCAGCAGAGTCCAGCTTGAAAGCGCGTCGGAGTGCACGCCCTGCGACCCGTCGGTAACTGAAGACGGTGCAGGCAGGGGGGCGATGTCGTCACAATGCGGAGCCAGCGCCCGGAAATAGGGCGAGTAGACGCGGAACGGTCCGCCATCCTTCGTCTTCAGATTCCAGGGCTCGATCAGGAGGGCGCCGTTGAAAGTCTCCACTTCGCAGCCAGCCTGCTTGAGCTGGGTCTTGATGCCGGCGTCCCGTTCACGGGCGAACGGCTCGTAACAGCGATTCCAGAAAACTCTCTGTGCGCCAAGCTCGCTGGCTAGGCCGGTGACAATATCAAAGGCGTCGCCCCGGCGCAGCACGAGGCGTGCGCCAAGCTCTTCAAGGCTGGCAGAGAGTGCGGCGAGGCTGTGATGCAGCCACCAGCGAGATGCGCCGCCTCTGGCCCATTTTCCGGGTGTCTTGTCATCAAGCACGTACAGACAGATGACCGGCGCGCTACTCTGCGTGGCGGCAAGCAGGGCGGGGTTATCAGCAAGTCTGAGATCCTGACGGAACCAGCAGATGACGGGAGAACCAGCAGAATGACTTGAGGTGGACACGATAATGAAAGCCGCAGTGCAAGGATGACGGGAATACCTATGTCAGCTATTACGAAGGCAACCGGCGCGCGGATCAGCGAAAATCCGGTCGCGCTGCACCTGCAAGGAAAGACAGACCGCTAATGACTGCTCCCAACGCCGTTGTCACACTCGCTCGCGGCACCCTCCCGGCTTTCGAGATCGGCAATGCCCGTCCGCTAACCTTCATCGCCGGACCGTGCCAGCTGGAAAGCCGCCAGCACGGGCTGGAAGTGTCGGCCATGCTGAAGGAAATCGGCGAGCGGCTGGGCTGCCAGATCATCTACAAGACCTCGTTCGACAAGGCCAACCGCACCAGCGCGAACGCCCAGCGCGGGATCGGCCTTGAAGACTCTCTGCCGATATTTGCGGAAATCCGCGAGACCACCGGCCTGCCTGTCCTGACCGACATCCACACCGCAGAGCAATGCGCCATCGCGGCCCAGGCCGTCGATGTGCTGCAGATACCGGCATTCCTCTGCCGACAGACCGATCTGCTGATCGCGGCCGCGCAGACCGGCAAGGCGATCAATGTAAAGAAGGGCCAGTTTCTGGCTCCCTGGGACATGAAGAACGTGGTCGCCAAGATTACCGGGGCAGGCAATCCGAACGTGCTGGCCTGCGAACGCGGGGCGAGCTTTGGCTATAACACGCTGGTCTCTGACATGCGCGCTCTGCCGATCATGGCACAAATAGGCTGCCCTGTTGTTTTCGATGCGACGCATTCGGTGCAACAGCCCGGCGGGCAGGGCGCGTCGTCTGGCGGCCAGCGCGAGTTCGTGCCGTATCTCGCGCGTGCCGCCGTTTCCATCGGCGTTGCCGCCGTGTTCATGGAAACCCACCCCGATCCGGACAATGCGCCGTCTGATGGGCCCAACATGATACCGCTGAAGCATTTCGAGGCGATTGCAGCTGATTTGCTGGAGTTTGACCGCATGGCCAAAGCCAGCCCTGTGATGGCACTTTAGGGCGCGTCATGCAGCGTCAGGCCGCTTCACTCCTTCTGGGCTCCATAGCCGAAAAACGCGCGCTCGTTATTGGTGACGTGCTTCTGGATTCCTTCGTCTATGGCGAGGTGAAGCGCATTTCTCGCGAGGCCCCAGTGCCTATCCTGTCGGAAACCCGCCGGGAAATGATGCTCGGCGGCGCGGGCAATCTTGTGCGCAATCTCATCAGTCTGGGCGGTGAGGCAAGCGTTATCAGCGTCGCCGGAAATGATCCGCAGGGCGACGCGGTTGAAGGGCTTCTGACCGATTGCGGAACGCATGGCTGCACCCTGATCCGCCAGCCCGGCCGGAGCACACCAACCAAAACCCGATACGTGTCTGGCAGCCAGCAGATGTTCTGCGTGGATTTTGATCCCGGCGCGGCCATCAGTGCCGATACGGCCAAGGCTGTCATCGCAGCCGTCACTGGTGCTCTGGACCGCGCAGACGTCGTGATCCTGTCTGATTACGGCCGGGGGATGCTGACGCGCGCGGTGTGCGCTGAAGTCATCAGGCTGGCAAAAGCGGCTGGCAAGCCGGTCTGTGTGGATCCGCGCGGTGATGACTATACCCGCTATGACGGCGCTTACCTTATCAAGCCGAACGCGCAGGAACTCGCTGGCGAAGTTGCCATGCCCGTTGGTTCGGATGCCGAAGTTGAGGCGGCGCTTGCGGCACTGAAGGCCCGGCTTGGCTCAACCCCGGCGGTTGTCGTGACCCGCGGCGCCAAGGGCATGAGCTTTATCGAAAACGGCGAGGTCCATCACCATCGCGCCCGCCCGCGCTCCGTCTATGATGTGTCAGGCGCTGGCGACACCGCTCTGGCAGCCCTCTCGCTGGGCGTAGCGGCGCGTCTGCCGCTCGCGGACACGATCGCTCTGGCAGACCTGGCGGCCGGTACAGCCGTCGGCAAGACAGGTACGGCGACCGTGTCTCCCGAAGAATTGCTCGACAGCGCGATACCCGGCGCAGGGGATGTCGATTGGCGGGTGCTGTCGCGGCCACAGGCTGCTGCGACCGTTCAGTCCTGGCATCGCGACGGGCTGAAGGTCGGCTTCACCAATGGGTGTTTCGATATTCTCCACCCCGGTCATCTCGCCTCGCTGCGTCATGCGCGCTCGGTGTGTGACCGGCTGGTGGTGGGGCTGAACAGCGACGCGTCCGTGACGCGTCTGAAGGGCGAAGGGCGGCCCGTAAATCCGGCGGCTCACCGCGCAGCGATGCTCGCAGCGCTGGAGAGCGTAGACCGTGTGGTGGTGTTCGAGGAAGACACACCCGAAGCACTGATCCGCGCGATTGCGCCCGATGTGCTGGTGAAGGGAGCTGACTACAAACCCGACGACCTGCCCGGAGCCGATTTCATCAGATCGCGCGGCGGCGAGGTCGTGATCGCCCCGCTGCAGGCGGGTTTCTCCACGACCGCGCTCGTCGAAAAGATGAAAGCCGGCAAGACCCGCTAGTCGATCGGGCGCACCGGCACGGACCCGATTTCTTCGGCCTCTGGTAGTTCCGGTGCCCAGCGGCGTTCTTCTGCCAGCGTCGCAGCCAGGATGGCCGCGCGGCGCGTCACATCAGCCTCCAGATCAGCATAAAACAGGTTGAAGGGCGGCACGCGCCGCGTTTCCGCCAGCCTCGATGGCCGGCGCAGCGTCCGCGACCGTGGCTGATCCACGAACAAAAGCCCGTTCTGGCACTGCGCGCCGGTCTGGCTGGCCAGCGGGGAGGGGCGTTCGCCCAGTTCCAGCCCCTCGGCTGCCGCGCCGCCGCGATGCAGGCGGGCAGGCGCATAGTCCTCCGAGGTGTTCCACAATAGCGGGTTTACGCAGGCGAGCTCCCGGCCCGGCGTCTGTCCCAGCCGCCCGCGGTCAATCCATAGCGAGCTGCGCTCAGTGATCGCGTCTATGCGCGCCGCTTCATCAGCGCGGACGGCAGAGTAGGTGATAACACAGCGGACTGCGTCCGGTGCGGCGCAGAGCGGAATGTCTCGTAACGGACCGTCAAACAGATCGGCGGCAACAGGGGCTTCAATGATGTAGGCGGCCACCAGCCGTGCAACGAGGTCCTCGTCGCGCGACACAATGTCCAGCAGCAGGCCGGTTACATGACCTGCGCCCTGTCCGGCGCCCGCAAGGATGATGGGACGCTCATCACCTGCATCGGCGAGGAATTGCGTGAAGGCGGCGCGCACATCCTCATAGGCAAGAAGACGGGCCTGCAGGGAATCCTCCCGGTTATTCATGTAGGCATAGAGGGCAGCATGCCGGTAGCGCGGCGCGAACACCGCGCCTGTTTCCGCAAACGGACCGGCATAGTTTGGCAGGTAGAAGCGCTCGAGCCGCTCCCGGTGGCTGCGCCGGTCGAGAGCCGCATTCCAGTGATCGCCGCCCGTATGCAGGGTAGGGTGTACGAAGAACACCGCTGGCTCATCCTCATCCATCGCCGCCAGCATCGGCCGCACAGCCCAGCTTTCGCCTTGCGCGTAATCTGGGGCGGGCGGCGGCTCATAAGTCTGGAAGGGCACGCCGGGATCAAGGAAGGTCTGGTAAATCTGATCGCGCATGAGCCAGCTGGCCGCGAGTAGCAGCAAAAACATCCCCGTTCCCGTAAGGGCCAGAAGCCATGTGAGGGGACGGGCAGGCGCGCGCAAGTTCAGCATGGATCAGTACATACCCTTTTTGCCTGTGCTTACCGCCAGGCGCGCTGGCAGTCCCGTTACAAGTTTGCCATCATCGCGCCGGGCGGGGTAACCCCTTTTTGTGACAGGAGACGGATCTAGTGCTGCGCTGGCTTCGCAACAGTTTTCTCACGGGCATCGTGGTCGCAACGCCCGTGACCGTCACCATCTGGCTGATCTACATCTTCATCAGCTTTGTCGATTCCACGATCAAGCCGCTGATCCCGGAGCGCTATAATCCAGAGACTTACCTTCCCTTCGCGCTGCCGGGCATGGGGCTCATCATCGCCGTTCTGGGACTGACGCTTCTGGGTGCGCTTGCGGCCAATATTTTCGGGCGAAGCCTGCTGGCTATCGGCGAACGCATCGTCAACACGATGCCGTTGGTGCGTAATATATACGGCGCGCTGAAACAGCTGGTCGAGACGGTGCTGGGCGCCCAGAACAACGCCTTCAAGGAGGTGGTGCTGGTCGAATACCCCATGTCGGGCAGCTATGCCGTGGCCTTTGTGGCCTCCCACGGCAAGGGTGCTATCCGCCACCATGTCGGCAAAGGCAAAGAGGAGGTGATCGGGGTGTTCGTGCCGACGACCCCCAACCCCACCTCCGGCTTCCTGCTGTTCATCCCGCGCTCAAAGGCGATTTCGCTCGACATCACGATTGAGGAAGCCGCCAAGCTCATTATCTCTTTCGGGCTTGTGACGCCGGACAGATTGCCTGAAGGCGCCATGCCGGCAGGCGAGACGCTGGATCAGGCCGAGGCCGAAGCCAGAGCCCGCGAGGCGGCAGGCGAACCGCCCCGCCAGAGCGACTAGGCACTCGTTTTCCTCCCCCGTTCACGGCGGGGTGAGACGCGAAGCGTCGAACGGCAGCGCAGCTGACGGAGGGGGGGAATCTTTTCCCTTCAAAATCCCCCCTCGGTCCTTCGGGCGTTCGAAGCTTCGCGTCTCACCCCGCCCGCAGGCGGGGGAGAAAGCTATCTCAGGCCGACCGCATAAGCTTCACGCCCTCATCGCGCTCAAACAGGTACAGGAGGGTGCGCAGCGCTTCGCCCTTCTCGCCCTCAAACGGGTTTTCGCGCGCGGCGATGAGCTTGGCGTAATCGCTCGCCATGGGGAGCAGGCCCGCATGGGCGGCAAGGTCGGCAAAGCGGTAGTCCGGCAGGCCGGACTGGCGCAGGCCCAGCGGATCGCCAGACCCGCGCAGCTTCCAGTCCTCCTCGGCGATAAAGAAGCCGTCATCGCTCTCGCGCATCACCTCAAGGCGGCGCTGCGCGGTCTCTCCAAGCTTGCCGTGATAGATCAGGAGGCAGGAGGAGGGCTTGTCGCCGCGCCCCACGCGGCCGCGCAGCTGGTGCAGCTGGGCAAGGCCGAAGCGCTCGGCATGCTCGATCACCATGATGGTGGCGTCCGGCGCATCGACGCCCACCTCGATCACCGTGGTAGCGACCAGTATATCGATCTCGCCATTCCGGAAGGCATTCGCGATGCGCTCCTTGTCGCGCGCTGGCATCCGCCCATGCAGGAGGCCGATGCGGGCGCGAAGCGAGTTGGAGAGCAGGTGGTAGCGCTCCTCTGCCGCTGCGAGGTCGGAGACATCGCTCTCCTCCACCAGCGGGCAGACCCAGTAGGCGCGCTCGCCCTTGGCTACCGCCCGGCCCAGACCTTCGATCACGTCGTCCAGCCGTTCGCCGGGAATAACGCGCGTGGTTGGCGGGATGCGCCCGGCGGGCTTCTCATCGAGGCGCGAGACATCCAGATCGCCATAAACGGCGAGGGTCAGCGTGCGCGGGATGGGCGTCGCGCTCATCACCAGCGTGTCGGGGGCGAGGCCCTTTTCGGCGAGGCGCTTACGGTCTGACACGCCAAAGCGGTGCTGCTCGTCAATCACGACGAGGCCCAGATCATGAAACTCCACCGCCTCCTGGAAGAGGGCATGGGTGCCGCACACCACATGAGCAGACCCGTCCGCGATTGCTCCGGCGATGTCGGCCCGCGCGCGGCCCTTGTCCCGGCCGGTCAGCGTGACTGTGCGAATGCCCGCCGCCGCCAGCAGGGGCGTCAGCACGGCGGCATGCTGGCGGGCGAGGATTTCGGTGGGCGCCATCAGCGCTGTCTGCACGCCCGCCTCTGCCGCATGGGCGGCGCACAGGGCCGCGACGAAGGTCTTGCCCGAGCCCACATCACCGTGGACGAGGCGCATCATGCGCGTCGCCGCTTCCATGTCGGTCTTTGCGGCCTCGAACGCCCGCATCTGCGCGCCCGTCGGCGTGAAGGGGGCAGCGGCGATGACGCCCTGCACCTTCTGACCAGATCCGGTGAGCGCGCGGCCCTTGCGGGCGCGGCGGCTGGCGCGGGCCAGCTTCAGGGCGAGTTGATGGGCCAATAGCTCATCAAACGCGAGGCGGGTGCGGGCAATACTGCCCGGTTCCAGATCAGCGGCGGAGCGCGGCGCATGCACGGCCTCGATAGCGGCCTTCCAGAGGGGCCAGGATGCGGCTTCGGGCATTTCGGCCCCGCACCACTCCGGCAGGTCAGGAACGCGCTCTAGCGCGGCCCTGACGGCCTTTCTGGCGGTGTTGGCGGTCAGCCCTGCGGTAAGCGGGTAGACGGGCTGGATGAGGTCATCCGTGCTGATTTCGCCGGGCTTTGCCACGAGGTCCGGATGGACGATCTGGATTTCAGAGCCGAACCGCTCCGCCTTGCCCGACACGATGCGCCGCTCACCGGGCGGCAAAGTGCGCATCAGATAGTCCTTGCGGGCGTGGAAGAAAACGAGATGGAGGAAGCCGCTCTCATCGCTCGCACGCACCTTGTAGGGCTGTCTCAGGGTTGCGCCCGGCACATGCGCCTCGATCATCACGTCCAGCGTGACAAGGCCGGACGCGCCGCCCTGACCGCACTCGGCAATAGTCACCCGCCGCGAACGGTCAATAATCCCGGTGGGCAGGGTGAAGACGGCGTCCTTCACCCGCCCGCCGCCAAACACCTTCTCCAGCAGCGCAGCCAGCTTCGGCCCGACACCGGAAAGGCTCGTCAGATCAGCAAACAGGGGAAAGAGGGACTCAGGGCGCATGGGGGCAGTTTCGCGCGGGGCGGGGGCTGAGGGAAGGGTGGATGCCGCATCATCGCCTTTGCTCTTCTCTTTCGTCGTTCCCGCGCAGGCGGGAACCCAGAGCCGTTTGCATGGACTTCGCTCTACGATCTCTGGATGCCCGCATGCGCGGGCATGACGAGGAGAAGGTGAGACAAAGCCCTCGTCCTGACGGGGCCGGACTGGCTCCCCGGCGCGAAGCGCCGCAAGCGCGACTGCGCGCCCGCGACTTTTCGCGGAACATCGCAACGCGGATGCGTTGCGGAACTAAGAAAGGGACTGGGCACCGGCTTTCGCCGGTGAAACGCGTCGGAGAGATGAAACCACCCTTTGCCTCTCCCCCGTCGCCCGCTATATCCCGCGCCATGAGTGATGATCCGTTTTCCGATCCGAACCCGTCCATCAACGACACCGACCGCAAGAAGCGCCTGACCTTCCGGGCCTGGCGGCGCGGCTTCAAGGAGGCCGACCTGATCATGGGCCGGTTTGCCGAGGCGCGCCTTGAGGGTCTGAGCCCGGCCGAGCTGGACGAGTTTGAGCGCCTGCTCGACGCGCCGGACACCGAGGTCTATGCGTGGATCACGGGCCGGGCGGAGACGCCGGCCAATTATGACGGCCCGGTGCTGGATGCGCTTAAAGGCTTCCGCCATGAGGCCATCGTGAGCGACGGTCCGGGCGGCAACTAACACGCGTTTCACCGGCGTTCGCCGGGAAAACGCAGGTAGAAGAACCAAACCCGCACGGGCCGCGAAAACGCCCATGCGGGCGATACCGCATTGATGGATGTGAAGAGATGACCGATCTGAACCGTATCGCCACCGCGCCGGAAACCCTCACCATTAGCGGTGTGCCGGAAGGCTATGACGCGCTGGTTTTCTGCGATGCGGCGCGCCTTCGGGGCGGAATCAATCTCTTCATCGCGTCGGACGAGGCGCGCGCGCTGGCGTTTGCTGAGGCTTGCGCCTTCTTCTGCCCGGACATTGCCCGCCTGCGCCTGCCGGCCTGGGACTGCCAGCCCTATGACCGGATCAGCCCCAGCCCGCGCACGGCGGCGCGCCGGGCAGGGGCGCTCCATCGCCTCGCCAACTGGGATGCCAGCAAGGACGGCACGCTGATCGTCATCGCCACGGTGAACGGCGTGCTGCAGCGCGTCGCGCCGCGCAGTGTCATGCAGGCGGCGGGGATCAGCGCCAAGCAGGGCGGTGTGGTCGAGGTCGAACGCCTGACGGCCTATTTCGCCGCCAATGGCTATACGCGCTCGGCCACTTTGTCGGAGCGCGGTGACTTTGCCGTGCGCGGCGGGGTGATCGATGTGTTCCCGGCGAGCGCGGAGGAGCCGGTACGGCTCGATTTCTTCGGCGATACGCTGGAATCGGTGCGGGCCTTTGACGTGGAGACGCAGCGCACCACCCGCCAGCTGAAAGGCGTGGAGTTCACGCCGGTCAGCGAGGTGCTGATCGATGAGGCGGCGATCTCGCGCTTCCGTTCGGGTTTCCTCAAACGCTTTGGCGGCGCGGTCTCTGGTGATCCGGTCTACGATTCGGTCAGCGCAGGCGCGCGCCCGCAAGGGGCCGAACACTGGCTGCCGCTCTTCCATGAGCGCATGGAGACGGTGTTCGATTATCTCGGAACGAGTGGCATCACCGCGCTGGATCCGCTGAGCAGCGATGCGGTTACCGAGCGCCTCGAACAGATCACCGACTATTATCAGGCCCGCCAGGACGCCGCGCAGGCGAGCACCGGCAAGGGCGCGTTCTCCGCGCCGGTCTACCGCGCGCTGGAGCCAGAGGCGCTCTATCTCACCGGCGATGAGTGGGAGGCGATGCTGAGCACACGCGCCACGCGCCGCCTCACCGCGCTGCACGAGCCGGGCGAGCATGTCGTCACCCTGCCGGGGCGGATCGGGCGCAGCTTCGCCGCCGAACGTCAGGCCGGACACAACGTGTTTGACGCCGCGCGCCAGCACATCGTCCAGCTTCGCCAGTCCGGCAAGCGCGTGATGGTGGCAGGCTGGACCGAGGGCGCGTCTGACCGTCTGGCCAGCGTGCTGGGTGAACACGGGCTTGCTCCCATTGCCATCGCGCGCGACTGGAACGCGGTGCAGGGCCTGCCCAAAAGCGCGATTGCCCGCGTCGTCCTGCCGCTGGAGCAGGGGTTCGAGACCGATACGCTGGCGGTCGTCGCCGAGCAGGACATTCTGGGCGACCGGCTGGCCCGCCGGGTGCGCAAGCGCAAGAATGCCGACTTCATCACCGAGGCGGGCAGCCTTTCGGCGGGTGATCTGGTGGTCCATTCCGATCACGGGCTGGGGCGCTATCTGGGCCTCAAAACGCTGACCGTGCAGGACGCGCCGCACGATTGTCTGGAGCTGGAATATGCCGGCGCGGCCAAGCTCTTCCTGCCCGTAGAAAATATCGAGCTGCTATCGCGCTACGGCAATGACAGCGAGACGGCGCAGCTGGACAAGCTGGGCGGTGTCGCCTGGCAGGCGCGCAAGGCGAAGGCCAAGAAGCGCCTGCGCGATATGGCCGACGAGCTGATACGCATCGCCGCAGAGCGCAATGCCCGCGAAGGCACGGTCATCGAGCCGCCAGCGGGCATTTATGACGAGTTTGCCGCCCGCTTCCCCTTTGCCGAGACCGAAGACCAGCTTTCGGCCATCGAGGATGTGTTCGAGGATCTCGCCCGTGGCCGGCCGATGGACCGGCTGATCTGCGGCGATGTTGGCTTTGGCAAGACCGAAGTGGCCTTGCGCGCGGCCTTCATCACCGCGATGAGCGGCAAGCAGGTGGCGGTGGTGGCGCCGACTACGCTGCTAGCCCGCCAGCACTTCAATACCTTCGTGGAGCGCTTCAAGGGCTGGCCGGTGAAGGTGCGCCAGCTCTCCCGGCTGGTCGGTGCGAAGGAAGCCGCCGAGACCCGCAAGGAGCTGGAGGAGGGGCGCTGCGAGATCGTGGTCGGTACCCACGCCCTGCTGGCCAAGACGATCACTTTCTCCGATCTCGGCCTGCTGGTGATCGACGAGGAGCAGCATTTCGGCGTGAAGCACAAGGAGCGCCTGAAAGAGCTGCGCACCGATGTGCACGTGCTGACCCTCACCGCCACACCAATCCCCCGCACCCTGCAACTGGCGATGAGCGGCATCCGCGATCTCTCCATCATCGCGACGCCGCCCGTGGATCGTCTGGCGGTGCGCACCTATGTCGCGCCGTTTGATCCGGTAACCGCGCGCGAGGCGCTGCTGCGCGAGAAATACCGGGGCGGGCAGAGCTTCTTCGTGGTGCCGCGTATTTCCGATCTGGAAGACACGGCCGAATTCCTGCGGGAAGCCGTGCCGGAGGTCAGCTTCGAGATAGCCCACGGCCAGATGGCGGCCACGGCGCTCGAAGACATCATGACCGCCTTCTACGAGGGCCGGTTCGATGTTCTGCTATCCACCACGATCGTGGAATCGGGCATTGACGTGCCGACGGCGAATACGCTGGTGGTTCACCGCGCCGACCGTTTCGGGCTGGCCCAGCTTTACCAGCTGCGCGGGCGGGTGGGCCGCTCCAAGGCGCGCGCCTATGCCTACCTCACCACCCCTGCGCGTGAGAAGATCACCGAAGGGGCGGAGAAGCGGCTGAAAGTGCTGCAATCGCTCGATAGCCTTGGCGCGGGCTTTACCCTCGCCAGCCACGATCTGGATTTGCGCGGCGGCGGCAATCTCTTGGGCGAGGAGCAATCGGGGCATATCCGCGATGTCGGCGTTGAGCTCTATCAGGCCATGCTGGAGGAGGCGGTTGCCTCGCTGAAAACGGACGGTCCGGCGCTGGACGAGGGCGACTGGTCACCGCAGATCAATACCGGCGCGGCCGTGCTGATACCGGACTACTACGTTCCTGATCTTGATGTGCGCATGGGGCTTTACCGGCGTTTGTCAAAGCTGGACACGAAGCAGGAGCGCGAAGCCTTCGCCGCCGAGCTGATCGACCGTTTCGGGCCTCTGCCGGACGAGGTGGAGAGCCTTTTACAGGTCGTCGCCATCAAGGCCCTGTGCAAGCGCGCTGGCATCGCCAAGCTCGATGCCGGGCCCAAGGGCGCGGTCGCGACCTTCCGCGATCATGCCTTTGCTGACCCGATGGCGCTGATCGAGCTGATGAACAAGCGGCCCGCCGACTACAAGCTGCGCCCCGACAATTCGATGGTGCTGCGTGGTGACTTCCCGGACGTGGGCGAGCGCCTCAAGGGCGTGCAACGTCTGATCGCTCCGATTGCTGATGCCGCATCCCGCGGGAAGGCAGCCGCCTAGACGGCTGCGACGGCGACGCGCTCCTGTTGCAGGCCGGCCAGTGCGCGGGCGACGAGGGTCTGGGCCTTGTCGCCAGCCCCGGCATCCGTCACCTCGTGGCGCAACACGATGCGGAACGGCGTTTGCGGGTCCTCGCCCTCGTAGGCCGTGCATTCGGCGATGGCGGCGACGCGTGCGGCGACCACTTGCGCGTCAGCAGCGCTGGTGCCGGGCAAAGCGAGATAGAAGGTGTCGGCTGAAAGACGCACGGCGAGATCCTCTGCCCGCACGCAATGGCGCAGCATGGAGGCAAACTGGTTCAGCGCACCCGAAGCATGGCGCCCTTCTGCCGGTCCTGCAGCACCGGGAACTGACGCCTTGAGGCCGATCAGGGCCAGCGGCAGTCCCTGCTTCTGTGCAAGGTCCGTCAGGCTGGAAAGGTGGCGCCGTCCAAACGTCTCGTTGAAGAGATCTGTCTCGCCATCAAGCACAGCCGGCACCCGGCAAGATTCCAGTAGCCCTTTCGACAGGCGTCTGCGCCTACGTTCATGAGCCAGCGCCAGAATGCGCGCAGCCAGATCATCCGCATCCAGCGATGCCGGAAGAATGTCTGATGCGCCGCGGGCAAACGCTTCATCTGCCGCCCGATACACCTCATCATGGCTGAGGAGCACTGTCGGGGTGTGATAAAGGCGCGTATTGCGCCGCATGGCCGAACACACCGTGTGGGCAATGTCCGGCTTCGGGCGCGTATTCAGCACCACTG
Organism: Glycocaulis sp.; assembly: GCF_051859565.1. Lineage (GTDB taxonomy): Bacteria > Pseudomonadota > Alphaproteobacteria > Caulobacterales > Maricaulaceae > Glycocaulis. The sequence goes on along the minus strand of NZ_JBHYFK010000004.1, from coordinate 33,291 downwards.
CGTCAAACGCGCGTTCGTGAAGATAGTCGAATGCGTTGAATGTCGAAAACGCTGCTACGGCCTGGGCGTCAGCGCGTTCCAGCGCATGCTCCAGCCGCAGATAGGCCGGATCAGGCGGGCCGGCATAAAGAACCGAGATGGGGCCGCCTTTCTGTTCGGGCTTGTGAAGCAGATGGCCTGCATCTCCGAGGTCAGCCAATCGCAAGCTGGCTGTCTCCTCCAGCACGCCGAGGCGCAGGAGTGAGCGTACCCGCGCGGCAATCTGGATGGGATGAGCGGGCGGTACGACAACAGCGCTTGCGCCATCAAACATGCCGGCCAGCGAAATGATTGCGCGTGCTTGCAGGTTTGCCGCGCCCTCCAGCGGCTCCAGCGCTATGATCGCATCGGCCGGGTCTGCCTGCAGGGCAGGCGCCGCGCTGCAGGCGCTTGCGGCCCGCGCTGAAAAGCCCAGAGCGCCAAGCTCTCCGGCGAGCTCTCCGGCCGCTTCTGCGTTTCCGCAAACGAGTAATGTGACGGCACGCCCCATCGGTCCCCCGGGCCTGACAGAGCTGGCATTGTGTCGATGTAATTTCAGTGTCACAACCCGAATTCCTTCAAACGCATCATTATTTCGCTACCCGGAGCACCTCCATGAACGCACAAGGCCCTTTGCGTGGCGTTAAAGTGATTGAATTTGTTGGGCTGGGGCCGGCACCTTTTGCGGCGATGCTGCTTTCTGACATGGGCGCGGACGTGGTGCGCATCGACCGGCCGGGCGCCCATGGCGGCGGCCCGGCGGAAATCCTGGCGCGCGGGCGGCGTTCTGCCGCGTTTGACCTGAAGAACCCGGCAGCCGTCGAAGCGTGCCTCGATCTGATCAGCCGCGCCGACATCCTGCTGGAGGGCTACCGCCCCGGTGTGATGGAGCGGCTGGGACTGGGGCCCGATATTGCCCTCAAGCGCAATCCGGCACTGGTCTATGGGCGCATGACAGGCTGGGGACAGCATGGCCCGCTGGCGCACGCGGCAGGTCATGACATCAACTATATCTCGCTGACCGGCGCGCTGGATGCGATGGGCACACCGGAGAGCCCGGCCATTCCGCTCAATCTCGTCGGTGATTTCGGTGGCGGCTCGCTTTATCTGGCCTTCGGTGTGCTGGCGGCCCTGACCCACGCCCGGACAACCGGCGAGGGGCAGGTGGTCGATGCGGCCATTGTCGACGGTGCAGCATCCCTGATGGGCGCCATCCACCAGTTGCAGGCCATGGGCATGTGGAGCCGGGGCAGGGCCGAGAACCTGCTGGATGGCGGGGCGGCCTTCTATGGCGCCTATAAATGTTCCGACGGCAAGCATGTCTCCATCGGCCCGCTGGAGCCGGAATTTTACGCGCTGCTTCTGGACAAGCTGTCGCTGAAAGACGACCCGGTAATGGCCAACCCCTATGACGCCAGTCAGTGGGGCGCCCAGCGCGGCAAGCTGGAAGCGGCATTCGCCTCAAGGACACGCGATGAATGGTGCGCGATGCTGGAGGGGAGCGATGCCTGCTTTGCTCCCGTGCTCACAACCGAGGAGGCGGCCAGCCACCCTCATATGGTCGAGCGCGGCGTGTTCACAGATGTGGCTGGTGTGCGCCAGGCAGCGCCAGCTCCGCGCTTTTCAAAGACGCCTGGCGCCATTCAGGGGCCTGCGCCAGCGCCCGGAGCAGACACCGACAGCGTTCTGTCCGACTGGGGTTTTGACAGAAATTCCATCGCAGCGCTGCGCAGCGCGGGCGCCTTTGGCAGCAAGGGCTGAACGGCCTTGGCGCTGGCGCGTTGGGTATATCAGCGCGCGCAATAGCGGGCCTGGAAGGCGGAGTGTTTTGAAACAGCGAATTGAAGCGGCCAGAACGCGAATCCGGGCCGTTGCCGGCTTCGGCCCGATTGCGATTATTGTCCGCTCCATCACCCGTGTCCTCCAGCGTGAAGTGATGCTTTATGCTGGCGGCGCATCGTTCTTCGCACTGCTGTCAATTTTCCCCGCAATCGCAGTCATCGCGTCGATCTACGGTCTGGTTCAGGATCAGGCCGATGCGGTGCAGCAGGTCAGCCGGATAGCTCGCGTCCTGCCGGGCGACGTGGCAGACTTGGTGATGAGCCAGCTGACACGGCTGGCCACAACGTCGCCCACGCTGCTGACACTTCAGGGCTTCGTTGCGCTGGCGATTGCCCTGTTCGCGGCTTCGCGCGGTACCAAGGCGATCATTACCGGACTGAACCATATCGCCGGGCGCGATGGTCTCCGCTCGCTGGTGAAGTTCAACCTGATCGCCATGCTGGCGGTACTTGCCGGTATCGGCCTGCTGTTCGCGGCCAATCTGACCGTGATGATCGTGCCCTCGATTATCAGCTTCGTGCTGGAGCCTCTCGGGCTGGGCGGTGATGCCGTCAGCGCGGTCATCAACCCGTGGACCGTATCGGTCCTGGCCATGATGGCGGCGCTGATGCTGCTTTATCGCTATGTGATGCAGCGCGCAGGGGAGACGTCCTGGGCCGGCTGCGCCCTGGGCGCGGGTGTGTCGACCGCGCTCTGGCTGGCGCTGTCAGCCGGGTTCAACACCTATGTGGCCACGGTGGTGAGCATATCGCTCTACGGGTCTCTGGGGGCGGTCATCATCTTCCTTCTGTGGATCTATTGGGCGGCCTACATACTGTTTCTGGGCGGGGCGGTGGCCGTCGAATCCGACCGGCAGTATTTCCGACGGTCCCCAGACTGAATGCAGGTGCCGGCCGTTCAGCGCCGGTTCAGGCGCGCTGTGGCGTTATATCCCCCGAAGCTTGGGCCATGTGTTCCCAGTCCCTCGCCGGTTCCGGGCTTCATGAGGCTAGTGTTTCCTCAACCTGCGCCGGATTGGAGGCAAACCTCCAGTCCGGCGTTTCCTTTTCCGGCTGCAGTCCGGCCCCGCGCGGGCGATGGACCCCGGCCCAGTGATACGCTATCCCCACCGGCACAGCTGATGGACGCAACTCCCGCTTGGCGGATGCGCGCCCGGCAATTATACAACGCACGTTGAATTTATGCCCGGAGGACATCCAAGGTGAAAAAAGTCTTTGCTGATGCGAAATCTGCGCTCGACGGCCTGACCTTTGACGGCATGACCGTGATGGCTGGCGGGTTCGGTCTGTGCGGCATACCGGAGAATCTGATCCTGGCCCTGCGCGATAGCGGCGCGAAGGACCTGACCGTCATTTCCAACAATGCCGGGGTGGATGATTTCGGGCTGGGCCTGCTGCTGCACACCCGCCAGATCAAGAAGATGGTTTCGTCCTATGTCGGCGAGAACAAGACCTTCGAGAAGCAGTATCTCTCCGGTGAGCTGGAGCTGGAATTCAACCCGCAAGGCACGCTGGCCGAACGCATCCGGGCAGGGGGAGCAGGCATTCCCGCCTTCTACACCAAGACGGGCGTCGGCACGCTGGTCGCCGAAGGCAAGGAACACAAGGATTTCGACGGCGAGACCTATGTGATGGAAACCGGCCTGAAGGCGGACCTCTCCATCATCAAGGCGTGGAAGGGCGATAGCGAAGGCAATCTGGTCTTCCGCAAGACGGCCCGCAACTTCAATCCGATGATGGCAACGGCCGGGAAGGTGACGATTGCCGAAGTGGAAGAGATCGTCCCCGTCGGCAGCCTCGATCCCGACCATATCCACACGCCGGGCATTTTCGTTCAGCGCATCATCAAGGGCAGCCACGAGAAACGCATCGAACAGCGCACCGTGCGCGCGGCTTAAGGGAGAGACAGATCATGGCATGGACCCGCGACCAGCTCGCCGAACGCGCCGCCAAGGAACTTGAGGACGGCTTCTACGTCAATCTGGGCATCGGCATCCCGACGCTCGTGGCCAACTACATCCCCGAGGATATGGACGTTACCCTGCAGTCGGAAAATGGCATGCTGGGCATGGGCCCGTTCCCGACCGAGGACCAGGTGGACCCTGACCTCATCAATGCCGGCAAGCAGACCATCACCGAGCTGAAACGCACCAGCTATTTCAGCTCGGCCGACAGCTTCGGCATGATCCGCGGCGGGCATATCAACCTGTCCATCCTCGGCGCGATGGAAGTCTCTGAAAAGGGCGATATCGCCAACTGGATGATCCCCGGCAAGATGGTCAAGGGCATGGGCGGGGCGATGGATCTCGTCGCCGGCGTCCAGCGCGTCGTGGTCATCATGGAGCACACCGCCAAGGACGGCTCGCCCAAGCTCCTGAAGGAATGCGCCCTGCCGCTGACCGGCAAGGGTTGCGTTGACCGCGTCATCACCACCTATGGCGTGTTCGACGTGGTGGAAGACGGGCTTGAGCTGATCGAGCTGGCAGACGGCATCACGCTGGACGACATCGCCAAGTCGACTGAGGCGAAGTACCGGGTCGCGGCAAAGCTGGCGGCTTAAATTTCAAGGACCTGAAAGCCCGGAAGCGCGACGCGATTCCCTCCCCGGTTGCGGGGGGAGGTGTCAGCGCAGCTGACGGAGGGGGAGCTTGTTTGGTTATCCCCCCCTCGGCCCTTCGGGCCACTCCCCCCGCAAGCAGGGGGAGAAAGGTTTGCCCCGGATCGCTGACGCGACCGGGGTGTCGGCCTGTTTGATCCAATATCTAACACTCAATGACCATGATGCCCGCCGCCAAAGCGCATCCGCATCCCGCCATTGACGACAAAGCCGTCCGTATGGCTCCATGCATCGACACTCCAGCGGCCATCGCCCGCGCGGGAAGGGCGCACCAGCGGATCATACCGGCTCTGGCGGATGTCCAGCAGGTTTTCGGCATTGAGGAACAGACTGACCCGGCCGAGATTGATCTCGCCGAGAATGCCCATCATCACAAACGGCTTTGAACGGGTGCGATAGGGATTATCGTCCAGTTCCTGCGAGCCGGTATAGTAGGCCTCGAACCCGACACGCCCACGATCATGGTCCTCCCACATCGCCACGAATCCGGCCGAGTGGCGCGGGGTGAGCGGCGTGGTGCGCCGCATGCCGGTCACCGGATCAGACGACACGGCATCGGTGAACATATAGCTCGCCGTTACCGTAATGTGGTCATAGCGGTAACGAAGGAGCCATTCTGCGCCTTGTGTCTGCGAGGTTCCCGGCGTGTTGATGATCTGCATCTGGCTGGTGCCGTCCGGCAGCGAGACACCCGTAGGCACCAGCGCCGTCTCGTGGCGTACACGCGACTGGAAGAGGATCACATTGGCTTCCACCGGACCGAAACGCCGTCCCACATCGAACGACAGCGTGTCAGCGCGTTCGGCCTGAAGCCCGGCAAGCGGTTCCAGCCGGGAAAGGCCGGTTTCCTCTATCGCGCCGATAAATGGCGCCGGCGCGAAATAGCCCTGCGCCGCGGACGCCCTGACCGTCCACGCGCCCGGCCGGTAGAGCGCGGCGATACGCGGGCTGACAAAACCGCCATATTCGCTGTGGTGATCAGCACGGACGCTAGCGGATAGTGTGAGGTCCGGCGTCAGCTCGATATCGTACTGGAAGAACACGCCGGGCACGGTGTAGCGACAGTTGAACGCCGCAAAATCGTCAGACGCGTAGTCATTGACCTCCACGGCAGCCCCGCCGACGAGCGTGTGGATGCCTGCGCTGCGGGTGAGGGAGATTTCGGCAAAGCCCGTGCGGTGGCGGTCGTCTTCAATCTGCGTGCCGAACAGATGCGTGTGCTGCGTTTCCATGGCCGAAGCGCGCACGCCCAGCGTCAGCCCGTCATGCAGCGGCAGGTCGAGATTGAGACCGGCATCAAAGCGCTGCGTATTCAGACCCTGCACGAAACTGCTGCCGCCCGGCACGGTACGGCCGGGCATCGTGCCACCCCGGCGGCGCTCGGTCATCGCGCCGAACGTCACCAGCGCCTCGGCGCCCGAGGCGCCCTGCCAGAACAGGCGCGGGCGCAGCGTATAGCGCTGATAGGCGGGTATGTCGGCCCAGCCAGTACCATCCAGATCGCGCCGCTCCTGCCAGTGACCGCCGCCGGTCAGCGAGAAGCTCCAGTCTTCTGACAACGGCCCGGATGCGTAGCCCGTCACATCCTGTCCGCGCTGGCTGGTGATATTGGTGAGGACTTCGCCCTCAAATTCGTCCGAGGGCCGACGCGAGACCAGATTGATCATGCCGCCCAGCGCCGAAGCGCCGTAGAGCGAGGACGCGGCGCCCTTGATCACCTCCACCCGCCCCAGATCGGTCGGCGGTATCTGCAACAGGCCGATGGAGCCTGTCTGTCCGTAGAGCGGCAAGCCGTCAGCCAGCAGCAGGGTGTAGCGCTCGCTCATCCCCTGCACGCGGATACCGGCAGAGCCAAGTGCGGCGGAGCTTGCCTGCACCCAAAGCCCGCCCGTCTCGGCCAGCAATATCGAGATATTGCCCGGCGACATGATGATCTTTTCCTCTATCTCTTCGCGGTCGATCAGCTCCACGCGGATGGGTTCGTCCTGCACGCGCCTGCGCGTGCGCGTCGCCGAGACAATGATGGTCTCCGGCTCATCGGCATGGGCCTCAGCGGCCAGGAGCGGGAGCGGGCTGATGCCTGCGCCCAGCGCCAGTGCGGCGAGGCTGGCCGAAAGACCGAAGGCACGCTTCAGCGGGAGGGAGAGAGGGGAGAAGATTGTCATGCCGTTTATCCTTTTTCGGACTGATCCCGGACTTGCCGGAATCACATCGGCATGCATGCTGCGAGCTATAGTCGCTATAGGTTCAAGCCCGTCATGCAGGAAATATATGCAATCGGAGAACTGGCCCGCCGCACCGGCTGTCAGGTCGTCACCATCCGCTATTACGAACAGGTGGGCCTCTTACCCGAACCGGCCCGCACGGCCGGTGGTCACCGCGCCTACACGCCCGCCCATCTGCGTCGGCTGGACTTCATCAAGCGCGGGCGCAGCCTTGGCTTTCCGCTGGCGGCGATCTCAGGTCTTCTGGACCTTCTCGAAGACCGTGACGCCACCTGCAGCGATATTGATGCGCTGGCCGAACAGCACCTGAAAGAGGTGAGAGCCAAGATCGCGGACCTTCGCGCTATTGAGGCGCAGCTGGAAACCTCACTTGCCACCTGCCGCCACGAGACCCGCGCCGAATGCGCCGTCGCCGAGGCGCTGGTGTCTGCGGGGTGATTTGCACTGGAATATCCGAATACAGGAGCGCCGGTCCTTTTCTCCCCCCGTTTACGGGGGGAGTGGTCCGAAGGACCGAGGGGGGATTATCTCAAAAAGCTCCCCCCTCTGTCAGCTTCGCTGACACCTCCCCCGTAAACGGGGGAGGAAAACGCATCGCGTCCGGGGTTTCAACTATCTGCGCGAGGGCGCTACCTCAACACACAGGCACGTTGACCGCGAGGCCGCCTTCGGAGGTTTCCTTGTACTTGTCGGCCATGTCGAGCCCGGTCTGGCGCATGGTCTCGATCACCTGATCGAGGCGCACCTTGTATTCGGCATTGCCCAGCATGGCGAGGCGGGCGGCATTGATCGCCTTGATCGCGCCGATGGCGTTGCGCTCGATGCAGGGGATCTGGACAAGCCCGCCCACCGGATCACAGGTCAGGCCCAGATTGTGCTCCATGCCGATCTCGGCCGCGTTCTCGATCTGCCGGTTTGAGCCGCCAAGCGCGGCTGCCAGCCCGCCAGCGGCCATAGAGCAGGCAACGCCCACCTCGCCCTGACAGCCGGCTTCTGCGCCCGAAATCGAGGCGTTGAGCTTGTAGAGCGCGCCAATGGCCGAAGCCGTGAGGAAGAAGCGCACCATCGCGTCCTCGTCGCCGGGCTTTTTGCAATGCCGGTCGAAATAGCGCGCGACAGCCGGGATAATCCCGGCCGCGCCATTGGTCGGCGCGGTGACGACCCGGCCACCGGCGGCGTTTTCCTCATTGACCGCCATCGCCCACAGATTGACCCACTCCATGGCCGATAGCGGATCGCGGGTGGCGCGCTCCGGGTCTTCCTCCAGGCGGCGCTGCATGGCCGGTGCGCGGCGCTTTACCTTCAGCCCTCCGGGCAGAACGCCGTCGCCCGCGACGCCGCGGTCTATGCAGTCTTCCATGGCCTGCCAGATGACGGCGATGCGCTCGCGGACCTCTGCCTCGCCGCGGAAGGCCGTCTCGTTGGCCATCATCACTTCGGGGATGGAAAGCCCTTCGCGGTCGCCAATCTCGATCAGCGTATTGCAATTATCGAACGGGTAGGGCTCGCCTTCAGGGGCTTCAGCGGCGGAATTGCGCCCGGCCTCGGCCTCGTCAATCACGAAGCCGCCGCCAATGGAGTACCAGAGCTGTTCCGACAGCGTTTCCCCGTTCGCATCAAACGCGGTGAATTTCATCGCGTTGGAATGAAAGGGCAGGCGTACCTTGCCGTCGAGGAGCAGGTCGGTATCGCGGTCAAAGCCGATCTGGTGCTGCCCCAGCAGACGGATCGTGCCGGAATTCTCCACCTCTTCGATAATGCCGGGCAGGGCGTCGGGATTGGCGGTTTCGGGATGTTCGCCCGCCAGCCCCCAGATCAGCGCCTTGTCGGTGGCGTGGCCGGAACCCGTCAGAGCCAGCGAGCCATAGGCTTCAGCCTTGACGCGGGTGATGGCCCCCAGCCCGTGCTCGGCATCGACGCGCTCAAGAAACAGACGCGCAGCCTTCATCGGCCCCACGGTGTGGGAGCTGGACGGGCCGATACCGATCTTGAAAAGGTCGAAAACGCCGAAATGCATCAGTCACCAAGGCCGCGGTCACGGGTGAAGGCGTTGAAGCAGATAATCGTCTGCGTATCCTTTACCCCGGTAATCGTCTGCACCCGCTGGTTCACGAAACGGCCGATATCGGCTTCGGAGTCCACGGCGAACTGGGCCAGAAGGTCGAAAGCGCCCGAAACCGAATGCACCTGGCGGGTCTCTTCCAGAGTATCGACCAGAGCCGAAGCGACGTCATAGGTCTTGCCCAGCTCGCATTTGATGAAGATGTAAAACTGCCGCATCGGGATTGTACCTGCCTGACTAGAGTGTGGTGCGCACGGTCCAGAGTTCGGGGAACAGACGCAAGTTCAACGCCTTGACAAGATAGGACACCCCGCCGGACCCGCCTGTGCCGCGCCGGAAACCGATAATACGCTCCACCGTTTTCATGTGGTTGAAACGCCATTGCTGGAACTTCTGCTCCAGATCGACAAGTTTCTCGGCAAATTCATACACTTCCCACCACTTCGCGGTGTCGAGATACACCTCGCGCCACATCGCCTCTACGGCGTCGTCGGGCTGATAGGGCTGGGACCAGTCACGCTCGATAGCGCTGGAGGGGACAGTCAGGCCGGATCTGGCAGCAAACCTCAACGTTTCATCGTAAAGGCTTGGCAGCTCAAGAGCTTTGCTGACCAGCTTGTGCGCCTCCTCATCGGAGGCATGCACCTTGGCCAGCGCCGCATTCTTGTTGCCGAGCCGGTATTCCAGCGTGCGGTACTGGGCTGACTGGAAGCCTGAACTTTGGCCCAGCTGGTCGCGGAATTTCAGATAGTCGGACGGCGTCATCGTGGAGAGCACCGCCCATGACTGGGTCAGCTGCTCCTGGATGCGGGCAATGCGTGCCAGCATTTTCATGGCCGGGCGGACCTCGTCAGCCTGCACATGGGCGATCGCCGCCTCCAGCTCGTGCAGGCACAGTTTCAGCCACAGCTCGCTGGCCTGATGGATGATGATGAACATCATCTCGTCATGCTCTTCGGTCAGCGGGGATTGCGCGCCAAGAATCCGGTCAAGGCCGAGATAGCGGCCATAGCTTAGCCCGCCTTCCGGAGACCAGTGAATGTCTTCGCCTTCGAGGTTCACTGAAGTGGGAAAATGTTCGCTCATGTGTCCGGTCTACAGGCGGGCAGGGACAGCGGCAAGGCGTTCTGCCGGCAGGCAGTGCGGTTCTGCTTTCCGCACTGGGCTGGTAAGTGTAATCATGCGGACTGACACAGCAGGGAGTATCCCATTTGCGCCTCTTTGTGAGACCGGCCTACGCGTTTTTTCCGTTCGCAACTGCCGCCCTTCTGCTGACCGCTGGCTGTGGCCAAAACGGGCAGGCGGTGCAGGATGACGGCACTGGCTCTGCAGCCGGAACGGCCAGCGTGACCTTTGCCGTCGCGTACCGGGAGCGGATTGCCCTTGGAGACAACGCGATTGTGGAAGCGCAATTGCTGGCGTTCGAGCCCGGCAGCGACCGCCCCGAGCTGGTATCGGAGGCGCGCGAACCGTTCAACGGACGTCAGGTGCCCATCGACCTGACCCTCACCTACGACCCCGAGGCCGTGGCCACTGATCGCGAGCTTGCGGTGAGCGGCCGGATCCTCGATCCCGACAGCGCCCAGGTCTGGATTACGCCCGAAGACGCCCGATTCCCTGCGGGGAACCCGGCGGCCGATCTCGGCGTCATCATGCTGGTCAGAAGCAATCACTCCGCTTCGGACGACACGGCCTACATGTGCGATGACGGACAGTCGTTCAGCGCCCGCTATCACGCGCCGGACATCACGCTCACCATGGGCGACGCCGCCTATATACTCAGCTCGGTGCCTGCCGCGTCGGGCGCCCGCTTCGAGGCTGGCAGCGATGAAGGGCCGCGGGCGTTCTGGAGCAGGGGCGAAGGCGCACTGGTCCGCTTCGAGGCGGATGGCGAGTGGGTGCAGTGTCAGTCGAGTGCCTATCTGCCGGAAGAATCAGAATCTGACGTGGAACAACCGGAGCCTGCGCCGGCTGTCTACACCGCACGCGGCAACGAGCCGGGCTGGATTTTGCGGCTCTCGGGCGGTGAAGCGGAGTATCTGGGCGATTACGGTGAAACACGTCTTTCCGGGCGCGTGACCGGGCGGGGTGCGCTGGACGAGGAAACGAACGTGCTCACCGTTTCTGGCGATGACGGTGAGCTGTTTACGATCCAGATTACCCACACGATCTGTCAGGATTCGATGGCCGGTCTGTCCTATCCCGACACCGTAACCATCACGCTTGGGAATATGGAGACCTATTCCGGCTGCGGCGGCGATGCAGAGAGCCTGCTGGCCGGAGAGGTATGGCGCGTTACGCATATCGCAGGCGAGGAAGTGCCCGGCCCGCGCGCCGTTACGATGGAGTTCGATGGCCAGGGCCGCCTGTCGGGTCAGGCGCCCTGCAATCGCTATTCGGCCAGCTACCAGATGACTGGTGAGGGCATCGTGCTGGGGCAGGGCGTGTCCACGCGCATGGCCTGTGCAGGCGATCTGATGGCGCTGGAAACGACCTTCCTTGGCATTATCCAGGGTTCGCTGCCTGCCAGCATTGATACCGACGGCACGCTCAGTCTTGGCGAGGGGCGGATTATTGCGGTAAGGGAATAACGGCGCAGGAACGCTGTCGCGCGGGGAACCATTCTCTCAGCTAGAGGGTTGCTAAACCCTTGGCATGAATTGGGAGAACTCTGCGATGGCTGATAGTGCCGCCATTTTTGCGCGCCTCAAGGACGACCATGACCGTCACCGTGACCTGCTGGAAAAAATCGGCAAAACCAGCGGTGACACGCGCGAGCGCCGTGCTCTGTTTGAAGAGTTTACCCGGGAGGTGAAGGCGCACGCCGCTGCGGAAGAGCAGGCGCTCTATTCAACGATGATGCGCAAGCCCGCCGCAACCGATGAAACCCGCCACTCGGTTGCCGAACATCACGACATTGACGAGGCCCTGAACGATCTGGCCGCGACAGACATGGCATCAGGCGCATGGCTTCAGAAATTCAAGACGCTCGAACATGATTATCTTCACCACATCGATGAAGAAGAAGACGATCATTTTCCCGAATTTGCCAAGCTGTTGTCCAAGGACGATGAGCGCCACATGCGTGACGTATTTGATCGCCGCAAAAAGCGCGAGAAAGCCGACGCCGAAGTAACGCCGGAAAAGGCCGAAGACGCCAAGGAATAAGTGCCGGCGAGGGGTTTTTACCGCGCCGGCACCTGGCGTTTAGCGCTCCGCCCGGATCCGCAGGATTTCCGTCTCGGCCGGCCAGAAGCCGGACGCGCCAGCGCGGACAATCGCTTCCATGCGCGCTTCGGCAGCCTCGTTATCACCCGCCAGACGGTCCGCCATGGCGATGGCGAACTGCTCGATGGCCCCGGGGAAGGCTTCCATCTCCTCGCGGGCGATCTCGCCCTTGAAGAAGAGCGCGCCGCGCAGATAGTTGGCGTTCTCGATCAGCGGCAAGTCAGCGTGGACCGGCACAAGCGCCGCGCGCGCAGCCGCGTCATCGCCCAGAAGGCTGTGACCGATATAGAGCCAGTAGGCGATGGCAACGCCCATATCGCCGGTCGGATCGATCAGCAGAGGCTCATCCAGCGCAGCCTGCATGCCGGCCACCAGCGTCTCGAAATCGCCAACGGCGAAGCTGGTCTGGGCGCGGTAATAGTGAAGGTTGGAGCGGAAGGTGCCGAGCGGCAGGTTATAGGCGTTGGCGATACCGTCCGGCTCGAAACTGTCCTGCACGCCTTCCATCAGTTCCAGCGCACGCGTGTAGTCGGCTATCGCAGCCTCAAACTGACGGCTGCGCGCCAGATGGCGCCCGCGGAAGCGCAAAAGCTTGTAGCTGTCAGGAAACAGCTCAAGACCTTGCGTGAAGGCATCTACCGCATCCTCGAAGCGGCCGAGATAACCGAGGCGGCGGCCAAGCCAGATGTAGGAATCTTCACGGTGCGGCGCGAGTTCCAGCGTGGCCCGCGCAATCGCCAGATCAAGCTCCAGCTCGGCGCGCAGTTCGGGGCTGAAGCCCGGCTCGCTCAAAGGGGTGCCAATCAGCGTCTGGCCCTCACGCAGGGCTTCTCCTGCAGGGGCGAGGGCGGCGTCGCGGTCGGCAATCTGGGCTTCCAGGGGACCTGCTGCCAGCAGTAGCATAGCAGCGACGGCAGTAGACATTCGGATCGGCATGGCCAGCACCTTTCAGTGAGTAGTCAGGCAAAGAAATGCCCTGCGCCGCCGTGGAAGGCGGCACAGGGCCCCGGGCAGGGGTTTAGGGAGTCTCGCCCGGGAAGAGCGTCGCCCAGTCGGCTTCCGCCTGGATGCGGGCGAAGAACGACCAGCCATCGACATTGATCGAGCGGCGATACCATTCCTTCGCCTCGTCACGATGGCCTTGCAGCAGCAGATAGTTGGCAAGGGTGAAGGCCGTGGACGAGGCCGCCGCCGACGCGTTGGAGAACGCCATGCCAGTATCTTCATCGCTGAAGAAGGTGTCGAAGTCGCGCTCGCCCTTGAAGAGCTGGATGCCATCGAAATAGAAATTGCTTTCGATGTTCTCGCTCAGGTCTTCGAGGGTGAAGGTGTAGCTGTCCAGCAGCTCACGGGCGGCGAAGAAGTCGCCCGCACGGGCCAGCGAGATGTATTCCCAATAGACCGCTGCAGTGATGCTCACGGCATCATCTACGCCCACGGCTACCTCGTGCGAGCGGTTAAACCAGCGCGCCGCTTCACGGTACTGGTTCGCCGCAAAATAGGCCTGGCCCAGATGGTAATACAGGTAGAACTGGACCACGTCCGGCGTGGACGGGAAGTAGTCCGGGCCGAGCAGCTCGCGCTCAAGCGGCATGTTCTCGTAGAGTTCAGCGGCGCGAAGGCCTTCCGCGATAGAAGCGTCAAAATCGCGTAGCGTGAAATAGCGGTGCGCGCGGTGGCGGCGCAGCTTGGCGTTTTCGGGGAAGCGCTCGATCGCCGCGTCATAGACTTCGATCGCTTCACGGAAATAGCCCTGATAGGACAGCATCCGGCCGTACCAGGTGGCCGTGTCCGGGTTCATGTCGGCGACATAGGCCGCATGGGCTTCAATCGTGGCGCGTTCAAATGCGCTGGGATCTGCCAGATTCATCGTCTCGGCCGAACGGGTGTACAGGCGTTCACCCAGAAGCGACTCCGTCTGGTAGCTGGTACCTTGCGGAATTTCCTGCGCGCTGGCTGCAGTACCGGCGAGGGCCAGGGCGGCCGCGCCGGTGATAAGCAGGGTCTTGAAAGTCATGGTCTGCCCTTTCTTCGGGTTGGTAAGTCGAATGTCAGCTCAGGCCGCGTCGAAACGCACGCCCTGGGCCAGGGGAAGGTCGGTTGAGTAGTTGATGGTGTTGGTGGCGCGGCGCATATAGGCCTTCCACGTGTCCGAACCGGAGGCGCGGCCACCGCCGGTTTCCTTCTCGCCGCCGAACGCGCCGCCAATCTCTGCGCCACTGGTGCCGATATTGACGTTCGCGATACCGCAATCACTGCCGAGGCTGGAGGTGAACAGCTCCGCCTCGCGCATATTGTCGGTGAAGATCGCCGACGAGAGGCCCTGCGGCACGGCATTATTCATCGCGATGGCTTCCTCGATGTCGCGATAGCGCATGACATAGAGAATCGGACCGAAGGTTTCGGTATGTACGATGGGTGTCTGTGACGGCATTTCGACCAGGGCGGGAGCCATGTAGGCCGCGTCCGGGTATTCCTCTGCCAGCAGGCGCTGTCCGCCATGCACCACACCGCCTTCGGCCCGTGCCTGATCGAGCGCCGCGTTGAACATGTCCATCGCCGGAAGATCGATCAGCGGACCGGCATGCACGCCAGGTTCCAGAGGGTTGCCGACACGCAGCTGGCCGAAGGCCCGCTTGAGCTGGGCCACCAGTTCGTCATGCACGCTTTCGTGCACGATCAGACGGCGCATGGAGGTACAGCGCTGGCCGGACGTGCCCGCTGCCGAGAATGTCACGCCGCGAAGCACGAGATCGCGATTGGCAGACGGCGTGATGATGGCGGCATTATTGCCGCCGAGCTCAAGGATCGAACGGCCAAGGCGCGCGGCGACCGTGCTCGACACGCTGCGCCCCATCTTCGTGCTACCAGTGGCGCTGATGAGCGAGACGCGCGGATCGGCTGCGAGCTGCGCGCCGACATCGCCGCCACCGACCAGCATCTGATGGAGATACTTTGGCGCCTGGGGGAAATCTGCGCAGGCGCGTGCCAGCAGTCCGGCGCAGGCCGATGCCGACAGAAGAGACTTTTCTGATGGCTTCCAGATCGCTGCATTCCCGCAAGTCAGGGCGATCATCGTGCCCCAGGACCACACGGCGACCGGGAAGTTGAATGCGCTGATCTGCGCGAACACACCCAGCGGGTGCCAGGTTTCGGCCATGCGGTGGTTGGGGCGCTCGGTGGCGATACTCAGGCCATGCAGCTGGCGCGACAGGCCAACGGCAAAGTCGCAAATGTCGATGACTTCCTGAACCTCGCCGCGTGCTTCATCCAGCGTCTTGCCGCAGTCGAGCGTGACGAGGCAGGAGAGTGCTTCCTTGTGTTCGCGGCAGAGATTGCCGAATCGCCGAATCAGCTCGCCCCGGAGCGGCGCAGGCACGGCGCGCCACTGATGGAACGCCGACACCGCATTCTCGATGGCCGTATCGGTTGATGCGGCCGTTTCCGGGCTCATCGTGCCAATTTGCGAGCCGTCCACCGGCGTGTGGACAGTCAGCTCCCCGTTGCGTGTCAACGGAAAGTCCAGACCCATGGCCGAGAAGGCCTCGCGCGCCAACACGGCAGGGCCGCGCGCAATCACCGCATCATCAGCGGCAAAGTGACTTAGTGTATCAGGCATACAGCCCGCCCCAATTCTGGCTAGTGTGGTTCATTGCGTTTGCCAGCTGGTGGCCCGGGCCGTGACCCGTGAGCCCGCCGCAAACGTCAGTGTCATACAACTTTTCCTATCGGAAAGTTTT
Source organism: Glycocaulis sp. (assembly GCF_051859565.1). Classification (GTDB taxonomy): domain Bacteria; phylum Pseudomonadota; class Alphaproteobacteria; order Caulobacterales; family Maricaulaceae; genus Glycocaulis. The sequence goes on along the minus strand of NZ_JBHYFK010000004.1, from coordinate 17,560 downwards.
CTGTGCGTCAAATGCGTAAGAGAATGGACTTGGCGCATCGGCCTTGCGGTATAGTTTTGACGCGCTACACATCGGTAATACGGCTGGACAGGGCGCAGGCACGCGACGGGGCAAACATGAGCAATACGCAAGACTATCAAAACATCATCGAGTCCAATCGCGTTCAGCCACCCGCAAGGCGCAGGGCAGGCGCCATGGCGCTTGGCAAGCAGGTTCGCCAGTTGCGCAAAAGCAAGAACTGGACGCTGGAAGAGGCAGCGCAGCGCACCGGCCTTGCCGCCTCGACGCTATCGAAGATCGAGAACGACCACATGTCGCCGACATTCGATGTGGTACAGAAGCTGGCCGACGGCTTCGAGATTGACATCACGCGGCTGTTCAATGCCGAAACCAGTCTGGAAGCGTCGGGGCGCCGCTCGGTCACGCGTGCCGGGGATGGCAAGCTGATGGAAACGGCCGTGTACGCCCACCGGCTGCTGGCTTCAGATCTTATGAACAAACGGATTTTGCCGTTCCGCTCCGTTATCAAGGCGCGGGCCATCGATGAGTTTCTCGATTGGCGGGGGCACCAGGGCGAGGAGTTTCTCTACGTTCTGGAAGGCGAGGTGCTGTTTCACACCGAGCATTATGCGCCCGAACACCTCCGCGCAGGCGACAGCATCTATATCGACAGCAATATGCGGCATGCCTGCGTGTCGATCAGCGAGCAGGATGCGGTTGTTCTGTGGATAAACACGGCCTGACAAGCCGCAAATTGCCCCCGCGCGAGGGCACTTTCCATTGCTCCGACGTCCGGCAGTGTAGCCCGAATCGCGGGCAGGGGACTTGCCAGCGCCCCATTCGCCAACCCATAATATTTCCGATGCGAAAATATTATGGGGCAATATCATGGAATTTTCTCGACGCGGTTTCCTCGCTGCAACGCTGCCCGCCGGTCTGACCGGAATGGTGGCGGGCTCGGCCGCTTGGGGTGCGGTCAGCGCTTCTGGTTCTGCCAGTGCGCCATTTGCGTTCGATGCGATGGGCGAGCTTCGTCTGGAATATGGCGATGACCTGCTCACTGCGATGCGCTCAAGCGGCCTTTCGGCGATTACGGTCACGCTGGGCGATCCACGCAAATACGAAGAGGACGCCTATCAGGACGCCCTTCAGGCGTTGGACGAATACGATGCCCACATCGCCGAGAATCCGCACTGGTTCATCAAGGCGACACGGGCGGACGACGCCCTGCAAGCCCACCGTGACGGCCGTATCGCGGTGTTCTACCTGTTCCAGAACACCACGCAGTTCGGCCGCGACCTCGACAGGGTCAATGCCTTTTATGCGCGGGGCGTCCGCTCTGCACAGATGACCTATAACGACCAGAACTGGGCCGGTTCAGGATGCTGGGAGCCTAATGATGGCGGCCTGAGTCTGTTTGGCCATGCGCTCGTCGAGCGCATGAACGAAGTTGGCATGCTGATCGATGTATCCCATGCGGGCATGCGGACCCTGGCCGAAACGGTGGCGGCTTCAGCGGTGCCGATCATCAACTCTCACGCGTCTTGCCGGTCTGTTCACCCGCATATCCGTAGCACAACCGACGAGAATCTGCGGGCCGTGGCCGAGCGCGGTGGTGTAACGGGAATCTGCCAGATCCGCCCGTTCCTCACCGACCGGCGCGAAGGCGCGCTAGAGGCCTACTTCGCTCATATCGACCATGCCGTGAATGTATGCGGCATCGAGCATGTAGCCATTGGCAGCGACCGCGATCACCGCGTTATCGAGATGAGCGAGGAGTATCTCGAATCGCTGCGCCGGGAGATGGGCGCGGCCTTCAATGATGCCGACTGGCCGCTATTCATCGACCAGCTCAACGGGCCGGCACGCATGAATGTGATCCGGGACGGGCTGGTGGCGCGAGGCTATAGCCAGGGCGACGCCGACAAGATCATGGGCGCAAATCTGTTGCGCCTTTATCGCGATGTCATCGGCTGATTGACGATTTGATGACACCGGGCTTGATCATCTAAAATATTTACGATAGGAAATTTTTTAGATGATCGGCTGACAACTCATCCGACATCACTGTCGATGAATGAATCGGGGAATATCATGAAAAAAACATTGCTCGCCCAGGCGGGGATGGTGGCGCTGGCCACCGCGAGCGTTACAGGGCTGGCTCCGGCCGTCATGGCCCAGGCGCCCAACGACGCATCTGCACGCTCACAGGTCGAAGTCATCACCGTGACGACGGGTACCCGCCGTCAGGGCCGCACCGACACCCAGAGCCTTGTGCCAATCGACGTCATCTCGCCGGACGAGCTTGTCTCGACGGGTTATGTCGACGTCAACGACGCGCTGCGCACGTCCGTTCCGGCCTTTAACGTCCAGCGCCTGCCGCTGAACGATGGTTCGTCCTTCGTACGTCCGGCCACGCTGCGTGCATCGCCGGCTGACCACGTTCTGCTTCTGCTGAACGGCCAGCGCCGTCACCGCTCGTCGGTGGTACAGATCGGTACCGGCCACGCTACCACGTCCGGCTCGCAAGGGCAGGACTTCAACATGATCCCGCCGATCGCGCTGGGCTCGATTGAGGTGCTGCGTGACGGCGCCTCGGCACAATATGGCTCGGACGCCATCGCCGGCGTCATCAACATGAATCTGCGTGACAGCAATGAGGGCGCGACGATCAGCGCCCATGCCGGCCGGTTCTATGATGGCGGCGACGTGCTGGACCTGCAGGGCAATATCGGTCTGCCGCTGACAGCCAATGGCTTCATCAACCTGTCCTTCCAGGTGACTGAGGAAAGTGGCACCTATCGTCACGGTCCGCACGCCGGTGCCGAGGCGCTGCGCGCGCAGGGCGTACAGAACGTCCCGCTGCACCCCATCAATCTGGGCGACCCGGCCTACAGCGCGATCAAGACATCGTGGAATGCCGGTCTGGATCTGGGCAATGGCATGGACGCCTATCTGTTCGGCAACGCGGCGTTCACGGACAGTGAAGTCGGCTTCGTTTACCGCCAGTCCCAGGCTGCGGGCGGCCTTGGCCGTCACGCCACCTATGCGCCGTCGGCCTTCCAGGGCACGCCGGCCCACCCGGAAGCTTTTGACCTCGCCGCGATCTATCCGGGCGGCTACGTGCCGATGTTCGGCGGTGAGCAGACCGATTTCTCGACCGTGATCGGTGTGCGCCGTGAAGAGTCTGACAGCTTCGGCTGGGATGTCTCGGCCCGCTGGGGTCAGAACGAGATCGATTACCGCATCTCCAACACCATCAACGCCTCCATGGGCGTGGATTCGCCGACCAGCTTCCGTCCGGGCAGCCTGCGTCAGCGCGAATACCAGCTGAATGCGGACTTCTACAAATCCTTCGGCGTTGCGGCCTTTGCCAGCGATCTGTTCTTCTTTGGCGGTCTGAGCTACCGCAACGAGGCCTACACGATCGGCGTGGGCGATCCGGCGTCCTACCGTATCGGGCCGCTTCGCGATCTTCCCGTGGGCGCCAACGGCTTCCAGGGCTTCAGCCCGGACGCTGCCGGTGAGTTCGAGACCGACTCCATCGCCGCCTATCTGGAGGTGGAAGCCGATATCACGAACCGCTGGAGCTTTGCGGCTGCACTGCGCTTTGAAGACTATGAAGCGTTCGGTGACAATCTCAGCTACAAACTGGCGACCCGTTACGACCTGACCGACAATTTCGCCATTCGCGGCGCGGTCAGCACGGGCTTCCGGGCTCCGGCTGCCGGCCAGCTCTTCGGCCAGAGCCAGACCTCGCAGCTGAACATGGGTGATTTCGTACTCGACGCCGTTCTGGTGCCGGGTTCGGCTGAAGCCCAGATCTTCGGCTCCACCCCGCTGGTTCCGGAAACCTCCACCAGCATTTCCGGCGGCTTTGTCATGACGGCCGGCGCGCTGTCCGCCACGCTCGACTTCTACCAGATCGACGTGGATGACCGCCTCCTGCTGAACGACTCCATCACCACCAATGCAACCCAGCGTGCCCAGCTGGCCGCTCTGGGTTACCCCAATGGCGGCAGCGTGCAGACCGTGCGCTACTTCCAGAACCGTCTGGACACGCGGGTGCGCGGCTTTGACCTCGTCGCGTCCTACCTGTTCGACTGGAACAACGGCCAGACAACCAATCTGAGCCTGGCGACCAACTATAACGAGCAGAGCCTGCGTTCAGACCCGGCGGGTGTGTTCTCACCGGCGAAAGTGCAGGAGTTTGAACGTGGCACGCCGCGCTGGCGCTCCAATATCACGCTCACCCACACCGTGGCGGACTTCGAGCTGATGGGCCGTGCGGTGTATTACGGCACGTGGCGCCGCCTGGATGGCGCGACGAACTTCCTGCCGCGTGATGCTGAAGTGCTCTACGACGCCGAAGTGCGCTATCGCGGCTTTGAAAACGTCACGGTCACGCTTGGCGGGCGCAATCTGGGTAACACCTACCCGCCCGGCCGTTCGGCAGCCCTGGATATGATGGGCATGATCTATGACAACCACTCCGTATTCGGAACCAGTGGCGGCTACTACTATCTCGGCCTCAGCTACGATTTCTAGAATGCGCGCGTAATCAGGGGGCAGGGCTGGCTGCAAGGCTGGTCCTGCCGTCTGGCAACAAGCCGTTTGCGGCCGGCGCCCATCCCGACGGACCCAAAGCGCCGGTTCTCAAACGGCTTGTTCCTGAACTGACCTGTTCCCCTTCGGGTCAAGGCAGAACGGAAAAAGGCCTGCACGTCGCCGTGCAGGCCTTTTTTTGGGGTTGCGATCAGCCCGCAGCAGATTACACGGCGAAGCGCAATATCGCCGCCATGTCGCCGCCACCGGGCAGATCGCTCCTGCGGACACCCAGAACCCGTGCGCCGCTGGCCAGCGCCCGTCCGGCAATCTCGTCGACAACGCCGTAGGTCTGCGTGCTTGCCTCTTTGGCAAAGCTCACTGCGCCGGTCTCGTCATCAACGGTGCCGGCAATGACGGAATCGATATCGACCAGCAGCGTGTGAATTGCACCAAACGTGGCCGCGCGGGCGGCATCCGACACATCTGCCGTCGCCCGGCCATCCCCGGCGCGCTTGTCATAGAGCGCTTTGATCTGCTTGATCTCCCGCGCATATTCGGCGTCCAGGACGCTGCGTGCCGACTGCGCAAGCTCGCCATCCGTGATGCGGTCGGGGCTGTCCTCAATGCCGTCGGGAAGCAGGTGGGGATAGCTGCACACAGAGCGGAATACAGACGCCAGCCGTCCGGTCGCGGCCAGGATCAGCGGCGTTTCACGCCCCGAAAGGAAGGGGCGCAGCGCGGCGTCTACCTTGCGGGCGTATTGCTGGAATCGGACATTCTGCCCCTCTGAGCCGTGAATGCGTCCGCTGGCCGAGCGGTCATTGAGCGTGGACTTGCCCGCAGAGCTCGCCGCGTCCTTCGGCAAATTATCGATTTTGATCGTTGCTGGCGGCAGGTCGGCATGCACCTCCACCAGACGCACCGCATTCTCCGACAACGCCAGGATATATGCCGAATGGGGGAAGGTGACCGCGCGCAGCAAGGGCTTGAGATGAAACCGGTCAGATACCTCCACCATGGAGGTCAGATGGCTTGCCAGCCGGAAGGTCTGCAGCTGGTCGGGCGTGGCCAGAATGGCAAGGCTGTTGGCCTGCAGGCGCCAGAACTCCTCATCGGCTTCCACCGCTTCGATCTGCTCCATCAGCGCCGCCAGACGCCGCTTGTCGAACCCGGCTGTCTCCAGCTGATCGCGTGCCTTCTTCGCCAGATTGCCGAGTTTGATGAGCGATGCGCCGCTGTCCTGCGTCAGCGGTGTGGTCTCAAGATAGATCGACACGCAGGCATCACTGCGAACGCCATTGAGCCTGGCGATGTCGGCGCGGGTAGGGAGATCGACGTGGAGCATTCAGTCTTTCCTTGCATTGGTTCGAGGGAGAATGGCCTTCACCCATGTGTATAGCGCATGACCGCGCCGCAAGCCCATGAAGTCGCGGTCGGGAGCTGCTTTTGGTTCGGTTCGGGCCCCAATCCACCCGCCCGCTGTAATTAAGGAAGGGCTCAAGGGAACATTGCGCGCCTGGCGCTGTTCTGGAGCACCCTTAACCCGGATCAAGGAGATCACAATGACCCACGCCTCCGAACGGCCGCACCACACGCCTGGCGCTGACACCCACACATTCTCCCGGCAGGGATATCTGTCCGCGCATGTTCATGATCTGAGCACCGATGATGTGGACGGTGCCAAAGTCTACGGCCGCGATGACGATTCGGTTGGCTCGATCAGCTCCCTGAAGCTCGGGCCGGACGGCAAGCTGACCCATGCCGTTATTGATGTCGGCGGTTTTCTGGGCATGGGCACGCACCCCGTTGCGGTCCCGTTCAGCAGCCTTGTCGTATTGCGCGAAAAGGATGGCTCGGATGTGCGGGTTTATCTGAACGCCACCGAAGACCAGCTCAAGGCGATGCCTAAATACGAAAACTAATGAACACGGGTTGATGAGGAGGCCGCGTACCTACGGGGGCGCGGCCTTCTTCTATTGTGCCGAGAAGTAGCCTGCGTTTTCAAAACGCAAAAATGGCGGAGGGGGTGGGATTCGAACCCACGGTACGGTTTCCCGCACGCCGGTTTTCAAGACCGGTGCCTTAAACCACTCGGCCACCCCTCCGGCGGCGCGCATCGTTTAGCCGCTTACCGCGCCGTGCCGCAAGCGCAATTGCCCGCTGCGGTCCTGCCGCCGCATCTGCCCCGCCGCCGGGCGGCAGGGCAGGGGCGGATGCCTAGTCCTCCCAGCCCCACGGCGCAGGGGGCGCATCCACCGCTTCTGACAGGTCGAACTCCACCCGGAAGGCGCGCTCGGTGCCGAGGCGCTGGACGAAATAGACAAAGCGCTCGCCGGGATGGACCTCCATCATCCACACATTCGGCCAGGAGCCGGGGATGACGCCAATGGTCTGGTCATCGGCCGGGAAGATGCGCCCGTGCGGCCCGCCTTCGCTGGGCGAAAAGCCGCCATACATGGTCACATCATCATCGCTGCCATCATCATGGCGATGATCGTGGCGCAGCTCGATACGGCCATCATCATGGCGCGTCAGCACCCAGGTGCGCGACAAATCATCACCCACTACGAACGGGATGCGGATACGGTTCTCCTCGCAGGCGCGCACATGCATGAACAGGGCCTGGGCCTCAAAGCTGGTATCGCCCTCAGGCGCGCGCACCAATTCGCCCTCAAAGGCCTGTCCGCACAGCGCGTTCAGCCGGTCCCAGAACCCATCCCCAGCTGCTGCCGGAGCGGCCAGCCCCAGGGTCATTCCAGCGCCCGCAAGCAAGGCAAACCGTCTCATGTCGCGTCCTTTCCAAGTTTAGCCGCCATCATGGGCGCATTCAGCCTCCGGACGCAAATGCGAGCTGGCCAGTTCTGCAACCGTTTATTCAGCAATGCCCGCCTAGGTTGGCTGAAGATCGACCGGAGTGTGGGGCGTTGCCGGAAAATAGTGCGGGAGAGCGCAGAAGGCTGGAAGTGTTGCGTGTCCTTGTTGTGGACGACAACACGCACATGGCCTCGATCCTGCGGACCGTCCTCAACAGTTTCGGCATACGCCATGTGGACGAGGTGCGTGGCGCCGTAGAGGCACTGGAGCTTATCCGGACGCGTCCGTATGACTTCGTGCTGCTGGACTACAACATGCCCATTCTCGACGGGATAGAGTTCACGCGCCTGGTGCGCACCGGGCGCGACCATAACCAGCAGATGATCCCTATCATCATGATTACCGGCTTTACCGAACGTTCGCGTGTCATCGCGGCGCGTGATGCGGGCGTGACCGAGGTTTGCGTCAAGCCGGTGACGGCGCGTGACCTTTGGAACCGGATCGCCGAAGTCATCAACGCGCCGCGTCCCTTCGTGCGCTCGAAGAGCTTCACCGGACCAGACCGCCGCCGCCACAAGGATCTCGAATTTTCTGGCCAAGAAAAGCGGCAGGCCAAGGAGCAGGCCGCGGGCACTGCGGCCTGATGCCATCCGGGGCAGATCCGGTCATCTGGCCGATTGCCGGGCTGCGCTGTCCCTGCTAGTGACAGTGCCTCCAGGCGGGCAGGGCGCAAGGATGGCCGATGATCTTGTCAACGCGCAATCTCTTCACAGGCGTAATGGCCGCTATTGCGGGTCTGATGGTGACAGCGTGTTCGCAGACCGCTGACACGCTCGGAGCGTCAGCCAACGTCTTGCCTGCGGCCAGCCCGGTCCACGTAGTGGCGGTTGCCGGCAGCCCTGCGCCTGACCCCTTTACCCAGCCGGCACGTCACAGCGAAACGGGGCTGGCGTCCTGGTATGGCGAACGCTTTCACGGGCGCCTGACGGCCAGCGGCGAGGTGTATGACATGCATGCGCTGACGGCGGCGCACCCAGAATTGCCCCTGCGCAGCCTTGCCCGCGTAACCCGCATTGATACCGGCCAGAGCGTGGTGGTCCGCATCAATGATCGCGGCCCCTTTGTCGAGGGACGGATCGTGGATCTCAGCCGGGCCGCCGCCCGGCTACTCGGCCTTATCGAAGATGGTCTGGCGGAGGTGAGGGTGGAAGCGTTCGGACCCGCCGATCCGCGCGACCGGGCCGCCGTTTCAGGCTTTCTGCCCCGGCGCAACACCGCCAGCGCGCGCGGCGCCGTCAACTGAACCGCCTCTTGAACCTGTGCGCCCGTCTGGACGGCAGGCCCGGCGCACGGTTTTATGGGTTGCCCCTATTTAGCTGCTGATGCTGGAGAGCCGCGATGGTCCGTCTCGCTACCGCACTTGCCGGTCTGTTTCTCGTTTTTGGCGGTGTTGCTGCCGCGCAGGAGCCTGTCTTCCAGACATCGGCCAGCCACGCCGTCATCATGGATTATGAGACCGGAGAAGTCCTGTTCTCGAAAGACGGCAGCGAACCCATGCCGCCCTCCTCAATGAGCAAGCTGATGACAGCGCTCATGGTGTTCGAGGCGCTCGAAGCCGGCACGCTCTCGCTCGACGACGAACTGCCTGTCAGCGTACGCGCCTGGCGCGAGGGCGGGGCGGCGTCGGGGGGCTCCACCATGTTTCTGGAGGTCAATAGCCGAGCACGCGTGGACGACCTGCTGCGCGGCATCATCGTCCAGTCGGGCAATGATGCCTGCATCGTGGTCGCCGAAGCGATTGGCGGCAGCGAGGAGGCCTTTGCCGACATGATGACGCGCCGTGCGCGCGAAATCGGTCTGGAAACGGCCAGCTTCCGCAACTCGACCGGCCTGCCGGCAGACGGCCACGTCATCTCGGCAGAAGACCTGGCCCGTCTGGCGGCCCACATAATCAGGAACCACCCACAATACTATGCTTTATATAGCGAAACGACCTTCACCTATAATGGTATAAGGCAGGCGAACCGCAATCCGCTGCTGGGCGTTTTTGAAGGGGCCGACGGCCTGAAAACAGGCCATACCAGCCAGGCTGGTTATGGCCTGACTGCGTCAGCACAGCGTAGCGGGGAGCGCCGCATCATCGTGTTCAACGGGGCCCAGTCCATGCGTGATCGCGCCAACGAGGCCGAACGCCTGATGCGGGCTGCTTTCTCTGACTTCGTGATGGTCGACCTTGCTGAGGCGGGCGCAGAGATCGGTGCGGCAGACGTTTATATGGGCACGGCGCGCAACGTCTCCTTGCGCACTACTGCGCCCATTCGCGCGGCGATGCACCGGCGTGAGCGCGACCGGATGCGCGCCGAGATCGTCTATGACGGCCCGCTGACCGCGCCAGTTTCTGAAGGCGATGAAGTGGCGCGCCTTGTCATCACCATGCCCGATGGCCGCACGCGCGAATACCCGCTGGAAGCCGCCAGCGAAGTGCGCCGGCAGGGCATGGTCTCCCGCGCGATGAGCGCCCTGGTCAATCTGGTTGCCGGCTGACGCGAGGCATGAAGCCGGGACGGTTCATCACGCTCGAAGGCGGGGAGGGGACGGGCAAATCCACGCTCGCCGCCGGGCTGGAAGCGGCCCTCGTCCTGCGCGGTATCAGTGTAGAACGCACCCGCGAGCCGGGTGGCACGCCGGGGGCCGAGGAAATCCGCAGGCTACTGGTTGAAGGCGCGTCTGACCGATGGCATGCCATGAGTGAGGCGCTGCTGCTTTACGCCGCGCGCTATGATCATGTGGAGCGCCGTATCAAACCCGCGCTGGCGGCCGGAAGATGGGTCATATCTGACCGTTTTTTCGACTCCACAACCGCCTATCAGGGCGCCGCGGGCGGCATTGACCGCGCCACGCTGGACCCGCTGCGCCGCCTGACGCTCGCCGATTTCGCGCCCGACCTGACGCTGGTGCTCGATCTCGATCCGGAGGCCGGTTTGCGCCGCGCCGGTTCACGAGGCGATAGCGAACAGCGCTTTGAAGGCAAGGGGCTGGCCTTCCACCAGCGGCTGCGGGAGGGCTTTCTGGACATCGCATCGACGGAACCGGAGCGGTGCGCCGTTATCGATGCGGGCCAGCCGCCGGCAGAGGTGCTCGCTGCGGCGCTGACCATCATCCAGCAGCGTCTGGGATGGCCGCAATGAGCGATGATGCCCTCCCGGAAGCTGACGCAGAGCCCGGCCTGCCGCATCCACGCCATGTCCACAGCCTTCTCGGGCATGAACACGCGGAGGAGGCCGCCGCCTCTGCCATCCGCTCTGGCCGGATGCATCATGCCTGGATGATCACCGGCCCCAAGGGCGTTGGGAAGGCAACACTGGCCTGGCGCATGGCGCGGCGGCTGCTGGGCGTGAAACCTGACCCATCCGCGCCTCTGGCTCATGCGCCGGGAGATCCGGTGAACCAGCGTATGGAGGCACTGTCCCATCCTGATCTGTTGCTGGTGCGCCGCCCGTATGATGAACAGCGCAAACGGCTGAAGGGCGAGATCACTATCGAGGAAGCCCGCCGGATTCCCGCCTTCTTCTCCCGCCGTGCGGCAGAGGGCGGCTGGCGCGTGGCCATCATCGACAGCGCGGATGAGATGAACCGCAATGCTGCCAACGGCTTGCTGAAAAGTCTTGAAGAGCCACCTGAGCGGGGAATCCTTCTTCTGGTGGTCACATCACCCGGCCGTCTGCCGACCACCGTACGCTCCCGCTGCCGCCGCCTGCATCTGCGCGCGGGACCAGAAGCACACTGCGCCGACTGGCTTGAAGACCGGCATTCTGTACCCGGCGAGGAAGCCGCCTTGCTGGCAAGACTTGCCAAAGGCGCGCCGGGCAGGGCGCTTGCCTTCCATGTCAGCGGCCTGGCTGGCATGCAGCGCGACCTGACAGCGGCCTTCAGTCCGTCAGGCCGGATCGACCAGAGCGGCGCCGAACGGCTCATCAGTAAAGCGACCGGCACGGACAGCCATCAGGCCCGCGCTGTCCTGTTCGACATGATGGCCGGGGAATCCGCACGGCGGGCAAGAGACGCGGCCAGCAAGGGCGATTCGGCGCAGGCCGGGCAGTGGGCTGATGCCTCGCGGCGCATTACCAGCCTCGCCCGGGAGGCTGAAACGCTCTATCTCGACCCGCGGCAAAGCCTGCTGGCCGCATTTTCATTGCTGGAAGATGCCGCCCGGCAGTCTGCCGCCTGACGTAGGACGGGACTTTCACCCATGCTCATCGATTCACACGCCAATCTGCACGGCGAGACCTACAGCGATGACCTGGACGCGGTGCTGGAGCGCGCGCGCGCGGCTGGGGTATCGCCCATCATCGCGATCTGCTGCCGTCTGGGCGAATTCGATCAGGTCAAGGCTATTGCCGAAGCGCAGCCGGATGTCTGGTGTACGCTGGGCGCGCACCCGCATCACGCCAAGGACCGGCCGGATATCAGCGCTGACGAGCTGATCTCCATGGCTGGTGGCCATCCAAAACTCGTGGCGTTTGGCGAGACGGGCCTCGACCTGCACTACAACTACAGCCCGCTCGACCAGCAGATGGCGAGTCTGCGCGCCCATATCGAGGCGGCACGGCGTACCGGGCTTCCCGTCATCCTGCATTGCCGTGAGGCCGATCAGCAGATGGCTGACCTGCTGGAGGAGGAAATGGGGAAGGGGGCTTTCAAGGCCCTGTTGCATTGCTACACGGGCGGCGAAGAGCTGGCGCGTCGCGCAAGCGCTCTGGGTCTGTGGTTCTCTGCTTCCGGCATCATCACATTCAAGAAGGCCGACGATGTCCGTGCGATCTTCCGCGATATCATCCCGGCCGACCGCGTTATCATCGAAACCGACTGCCCGTATCTGGCACCTGTGCCGCATCGCGGGCAGAGAAACGAGCCGAGCTTTCTCCCGCATGTCGCTGAGAAACTGGCAGAAATCCGGGGCTGGACGGTGGAAGAAACCGCGCAGCGCACGACCGCGAATTGCCTCGCCCTGTTTGACCGTATCAAGGTCTCGCCATGAGCGGTCTCCTGCGCATCACATTGCTGGGCTGCGGCTCATCGGGCGGTGTGCCGCGTGTTGATGGCGACTGGGGCGATTGCGATCCGGCGGAGCCGAAGAATCACCGCACACGCTGCTCCTTGCTGGTCGAACGCGCGGCAAGTCTGTCTGCGTTGGCCGACAGCACGCAGATTACCCGGCTTGTCATTGATACATCGCCAGATTTCCGGTTTCAGATGCTGCGCGAGCGCGTGTCTGATCTTGATGGCGTGGCCTTCACCCACGACCATGCTGACCAGTCCCATGGTATTGATGATTTGCGCGCCATCGTCTATCGGCGCCGCGCGAGGCTCTTGGCCTATATGGCTGATTTTACATATGAAGCGCTGTTTGCACGCTTTGGCTATATCTTCGAGACGCCAGCGGGTTCCGGCTATCCACCCCTGTTGGAGCCCGTGGTTCTGCCGCGAGATGGCGCATTCTCGGTAGACGGGGCAGGCGGGCGCATAGAAGGGCGCTTGTTTACCGTCGATCACGGGTCTGTGCCATGCAGCGGTGTGCGCATCGGTCCTGTCGCATACACGCCAGATGTAAAGGAAATGCCAGACAATGCCTTTGATGCAATTTCCGGCATAAGTCTCTGGATAGCTGACGCTTTGCGCGAGAAGCCCCATCCGTCACACTCGCATCTGGGCCAGACGCTCGGCTGGGTGAAGCGCGTGGGCGTTTGCAATACCGTGCTCACCAACATGCATATCGACATGGATTACCGTACCGTGCTCTCACGGTGCCCCGATGGTGTCCGTCCGGGCTATGACGGGCTGAAACTCGTGTTGAACGAGATTACGGGCGAGATTCTTGCCGCAGACTCCGTCTAGCCGCAAACGCTAGGTCACACCATATAATATTTCTCATAATATTTATTATGCGACAAATATGCATGCGGGAATCACGCGCTTGCAAGGCCGCCAGTCTCCGGCCGCCCCTAGTCCCCGAACCCCGGATCGCGGGTTCTATCCGAAACCGGCAACCGGCCAAACGCGGAATGCGCGCCGCTCACATAATGAGAATGCTGGCTGAATGTCTGGCCCGGTAACGCCATCGGGGCGAGGTTTGCTGTGGGGACCCGAATGGCCGGCTCCTCCTCCGCCATGACAAAGGCCCGATCAATCCGGGCAACGGTATCGGCGTCGGCGTGCGCCGTGAAACTCTCAAACGCACCATCACGGGTGCCATCGCACCCCATCGCCTCTCGTAGCTGGCCCGAAGCCACTGCGCACGCCACGCTGCGCGCGGCGGCCCCCTGGCGCGACGCATCCGGCGCAAACCCCGCCTGCCCCCCATCAGCCGTGAGAATGTCCGCCGCCTCCGCCACATCCCCCGCCCCCGCTGGGGCAGCCGGAACCGGGGCCGGTCGCGCCTGGACAGAGTCCGCCTCGACCTCGGGCACCGGCTCAGGCATGGCTTCCGGGGTCGGGAAGAACACGGATTCCGGCTCCACAGGCGGCGAAACCAGACTCAACAAGACAATCTGCGGAGCAGGCATCGTCTCCAGCGTGGAGCTGTGCCACACACCAGCAAGCCCGGCCACCAGAACCACGTGCAGGGCCAAGGCAGCCAGCACAGCCGCCATTTTCGTGCGCGCCCACCATCGCGGCCGGGCAGGCCGTCGGGACGACGGATGGTGAGCGAGCGATGCCATTGTGTTCGCACTCTAGCTAAAGTTTCAACCTTGCCTAGACTGGCGCCGTCGGGTGAGAGCGTACCGAGCTGCCCTCTCCCACGGCTCACCGCACGAAAAGGCGTATCCGCAATGAGATGGCTTGAAACCCGAATTCCGCCCCCTCTCGTCGTACTGGTCAGCGGCGCGCTGGGCTGGGGTCTCATGGCCCTGACGCCGGGCCTGAGCATGGGCTTTCCCGGTCAGGCCGCGTTTGGCTTGCTGGTAGCTGCACTGGGCGTGGCAATAGCCGCCGCCGGCATTCTAGCCTTTCAGAAAGCGCGCACAACAGTCAGCCCGATCGATCCCCGCGCGGCCAGCACTCTCGTCGTGACGGGCATCTACAATTATACCCGCAATCCGATGTATCTGGGCATGGCCGCCATGCTGCTCGGCTGGACGATCATTCTGGGTCATCCAAGCGGGCTGGTGGGCATTGCTTTCTTCGTTGCTTATATCAACCACTTCCAGATACGGCCCGAGGAGCGTGCCCTGCAGGCCCTTTTCGGTGATGGGTTCACTGCCTATTGCGCCCGTGTGCGCCGCTGGATCTGAACTTGTCCCGCCTTTCGCGTTGACCTTCCCATGATGGTAAGGTCGAGGGTGCGCGCCAATCCCCCTTCACGGAAAGGACACTGTGATGACTGGAAAAACGGCCGTTCTCTACCGCATGGATATGCCGGACCATACCTGCCCCTACGGGCTAAAAAGCCGCCACCTCCTGCGCAGCAAGGGCTTCACGGTAGAGGACCATTTGCTCACCAGCCGCGAGGAAACCGACGCCTTCAAGGCGGAGCACGGCGTGAAGACCACCCCGCAGACCTTCATCGATGGAAAACGCATTGGCGGGTACGAGGCGCTGCGCGAGCATTTCGGCCTCTCCACTGGCAAAGGCACCAGCTACACCCCCGTCATCGCGCTGTTCTCGGTCGCAGCCCTGCTGGCGCTGGCGGTAGCGTGGCAGTTGGGTGGCCCCCTCCTCCATCTCAACACGGTGGAGTACTTCATCGCCATCGCCATGGTATTGCTGGGCCTGCAGAAGCTGACCAATATCGAGTCCTTCTCGACGATGTTCCTCAACTACGACCTGCTGGCGAAGCGGTGGGTGCCCTATGGGCGCATCTATCCATTTGCCGAGGCTGGCGCGGGCGCTCTCATGCTGGCCGGCTCGCTGATCTGGCTTGCCTCGCCGGTTGCGCTCTTCATCGGTACCATTGGGGCCGTTTCGGTCTTCAAGGCGGTTTATATCGACCGGCGCGAGCTCAAATGCGCCTGCATGGGCGGCGATAGCCGAGTGCCACTGGGCTTCATCTCGCTGACCGAAAACCTGATCATGATCGCCATGGCGATCTGGATGCCGCTGCGCATGTATGGCGTGATGTAGATGAATATCGGCGAAGCGGCGAAAGCCTCGGGCATTTCGCGCAAGATGATCCGCTATTATGAGGAGATCGCCCTCCTCCAGCCGGGGCGCACGGCCAATGGCTATCGCGTCTACGCACGGCAGGACATCCACACGCTGCGCTTTATCGGGGCGGCCCGGAGGCTGGGTTTTCCTATACCCGATGTGAAGGCTCTGCTCTTCCTGTGGCAGGACAGCTCACGCTCTAGCGCGGATGTCAAACGCCTGACAGACGGGCATACTAGGCAATTGCGCGCCCACGTGGCGGAGATGAACGCGATGATCGGGGCGCTGGAAACGCTCGCCGGAGCGTGTGATGGCGACGACCGGCCAGACTGCCCGATCATCAACGCCATTGCAGCGCATGATCCCGGTTCACAGCGCAGGTGAAACGGCCCAGCATGGCCGGCGAGTCGTTGCCCTCATTCTCTTGCGAGGCAGCCCTGACAGCACGGTGAAGTAAATGCCCGACACGCCCCAGAATGCCGCCCCCGGCCAGCACCACGACACCGAACCAGCAATGGAACGCCTTCTTACCATCATGGCGCGCCTGCGCGACCCGCAAACGGGCTGTCCGTGGGATGTGGAGCAGGATTTTGCCTCCATCGCGCCGTACACGATTGAAGAGGCGTATGAAGTTGCCGACGCCATCGCGCGCGGCGACATGGCGGATCTGAAGTCCGAGCTGGGCGATTTGCTGTTTCAGGTGGTCTTTCACAGCCAGATGGCATCCGAGGCCGGGCACTTCGCGTTTGACGATGTCGCTGAAGCCATCGCGGAAAAGATGGAGCGCCGCCACCCGCACGTATTCGGCGATGGCGATACGCGCGACGCGCAAGGCCAGACAATCGCCTGGGAGGCGCAAAAGGCCGAAGAGCGCGCGGCGCGAAGTCCGGACAGCTCCGCCCTCGCAGACATCCCGCTTGCCCTACCCGCGCTGCTGCGGGCGCTGAAGCTCACCAAACGCGCGGCACGTGTGGGGTTTGACTGGCCGGATGCGGAACGCGTGCTCGACAAGTTCGAGGAGGAAGCGCGTGAGCTGCGCGAGGCCATCGCAGCCAGAGACACCGCGAACATCAAGGAAGAAGTTGGCGATTTATTGTTTGTCTGCGCCAATCTGGCGCGGAAACTTGATGTTGACCCGGAAGAGGCTTTGCGCGCGGCTAACGCGAAGTTTGAACGCCGCTTCCGCGCGGTAGAGACCCGTATGGACGCAGGTGGAAATCCGGTTGCGTCAGCCAGCCTTGACGAGATGGAAGCCGAATGGGGCCGGGTGAAGGAGGACGAACGCTGCGCGCGCTAGCTGTTACGCCTCCGCCTGATCGTTCAGCAGGGCTGCGAACTTCGCCCGGAACCGGCCTGCGTCAGGTCCGGCGAGCCGCGCTTCGATCCGGATCTGCCCGGTCTTGGCGTCACGCCGGTCACTGACGACCTCGCCATGCTCATGAAGCCAGGCAGCGATTTCGGCCTGTCCGGGCTCAAGGTCGAGCGAGATACGCTCATCATCACGGCCCAACGCGGCGTCCACCGCCTCCAGAAGCGCAGACACCCCCTCGCCCGTCACGGCCGACACCGGGTGTACGGATGCGCGGGACTTGCTGGCCGCCATGCGCGCCGCCCAGACGGCGTCATCGCGCGCCTCGGCGTCCAGCCGGTCAATCTTGTTCCAGGCCTCGATCAGGGGCTGACCATGGGCCGGGCCGCAATCGAGCGCGGTCAGCACGCTTTCAACGTCCGCCTTGCGCCCCTCATGGTCGGGGTCCGACAGATCGCGCACATGGACGAGGATGTCGGCCTCCCTCACCTCTTCCAGAGTCGCACGGAAGGCCGCGATCAGCTCGGTCGGCAGATCGGTGATGAAGCCCACCGTATCCGACACGAGCACGCGCCGGCCCGATGGCAGGCGCACGCCGCGTACGGTCGGGTCCAGCGTGGCAAAGGGCATGTCCTTGGCCAGCACGCCGGCCGCGGTCAGCCGGTTGAACAGGGTGGATTTGCCCGCGTTCGTGTAGCCGACCAGAGCGATTGAGGGCCATGGCGCGGCCTGACGGCGGGTGCG